>NZ_JASGFK010000002.1:0-738278 GCF_047605585.1 Asticcacaulis sp. | reverse complement strand
GGACTGTGTCATTTCTATCCGTGAGAGGCGTGTCCTTTCTATCGGTGATCTACATCGTTTTATCGCATAATAAATATTATGGGAAATAATGGATATCTGTCGCAGGAAATGATCTCTTTTATGCCTTCCTTACGCAGCCTGTCGAATTCACGCACATCGTTTTTACGGCAAAGCCAATAGCGTTTTCAGGACGCCGCCATAATCAGGTCTGTAAGGAGTTCCGCCATGGCCACCATGTCTGCCGTTCATTTCGAACCGACCACCGACACCTTTGGTCAACTGACACTTCACGCGCATCGTCACGCATCCAACATCAATCTGCTCATGGTGCTGGCCTTTGTGGCAACCCTGATCGTGGCCCTGTTTGTTATTGGCATGATCGACAGCGCCGTTTTCGAGCATGCGCATAATCCGACGACCTACTATGGTGGCGTAGCGCTAGATTACGACTGATGCATTATGGGAAATAGACGCATTAATCTTTTGGATTAAATGACTATTTCCATCTGATCGTAGGCTGGCTCGACGCCCGGCGGCAGGATCGCCGTAAGCGCCTCGTAGTCCATATCCTGATGCAGATTGGTCAGGATGGCGCGCTCAGGCCCGAGCCGTTCTATCCAGCCAAGCGTCTTTTCGAGATGCGAATGCGTCGGATGCGGCTTGTAGCGCAGGCAATCCACGATCCATACCTTCAGGCCTTCCAGAGCTTCGAAACTGCTCTCCGGCAAATCCGATATATCGCTGGAATAGGCCACATCGCCCAGCCGATAACCGACGGAACGGATCGGTCCGTGCGCCTGATCGAAAGTGATCACAGGCAGGTCGCCCCCCGGACCGGAAATGGACCAGGGCGCGCCGTGCGGCGGCATATGATGCGGATAGCAGACCGGCGGATAGCCGAGATTGCCCGTAAACACATAGCCGAAACGGCTGGTCAGGCTGTCGTAGGTCGCAGCGTCCATATAGCCGTCGATCGGCTTTTCGCGGGCAAAGGTGTAGGCGCGCATGTCATCGAGGCCGTGGGTCTGGTCGGCATGGTCATGAGTCCACAGGATCGCGTCGATATGCGGCACGCCGGCGCGAATCATCTGCTCGCGAAATTCCGGTGAGGTATCGACAACCACCGAGGTCAGACCATTCCCATCCGACAATCCAAACCAGGCTGAGCAACGCGTACGCCGGTTCTTCGGGTTTTCCGGATCGCAGGCGCCCCAGTAACCGTCAATGCGCGGCACGCCGGTCGAGCATCCCGATCCCAATATCCGGACTGTCAGGGTTTGGGACATCAGATGGCAATCCGATCGAACAGCTTGAAAAAGGCTTCATGAGTGCGCGCCCTCACCTCATCCAGTGTCCAGCCGCGGATTTCTCCCAGCTTGTCATAGACATGGGGCACAAAGGCCGGCTCATTGCGCCGTCCGCGCATGGGAATGGGCGCCAGATACGGGCAATCGGTCTCGATAATGATCCGGTCGGCCGGCATGTCGCGGATCACGGCACGCACATCCTCGGCCGCCTTGAAGGTGGCGATGCCGGACACCGAGAACCAGGCGCCCATTTCCGCACAGGTCTTCGCCAGTTCGGCGCCGCTGGTATAGCAGTGCAGCAGCAGTTTGAACGGTCCCGCCTGATGCGCTTCGCTCAGTATCTGCGCCATCCAGTCATCGGCTTCGCGCGTATGGACCACCAGTGGCAGGCCGGATTGCCGCGCCGCGTCGATATGCGCCTTGAAAACCTGTGCCTGTACCTCGCGTGGGCTGTAATCATAGTGGAAATCGAGCCCGCATTCGCCAATGCCGACCACCTTCGGCCGCTCGGCCAGGGCCAGCAGGTCCGCCGTCGTCAGGTCCGGGTTTTCACGCGATTCGTGCGGATGAGTGCCGACGGTCGCCCAGATATCCGCATGGTCTTCGGCGAACTTGTAGACGGCGTCGAAATTCGAAACCCGGTCACAGATATTGACCATCAGATCCACGCCGGCGGCCCGCGCGCGATCAATCACCTCTGCCTGGTCCTCGGCGAATTGCGGAGCGTGTAGGTTAACGTGCGAATCTATGTAGCGAAATTGCGTCATCTATTACTTCAGGAAAGGGTCGCCAGCTCATTGTATATGGACCAGAAATAGTCGCCGCGATCGAGGTTCACAGCCTCGGTTTCCGGCACGGCATTATTCAGGCGCGACCACAGCTGGGCGTAGGATTGCCCGATTTGCGGCGTCGCGGCGCTGAGCGTACGCTCGTGAATGCGATCGGTCAGACAGTTGATGAAACTGGCGAACTTGCGCGCGCCGTCATTCTTGGCCGAGGACGATTTGAAACTGGCCGCCGCCTGCATCAGCTCGGCGCGTGGCGGCAGGGGCTTTTCCAGCAGCCGGCCGGCGAAAGCATCCATTTCCAGAGTTCCTTCCTCCAGCAGAGTCAGGCCCCTCCCCGGCGCGCCATGCGCCAGATGGACCAGCCGCCCGATGGTTTCCTCGTCGCTCTCAACCCTTTTGCGCAGGAAGGCCTCGACCGCCGCATCGCTCCAGGGCGTGAAGGTCAGCCGACGGCAACGCGAGCGAATGGTTGCCAGCAGACGCCCCGGTGAGTGCGAGATAAGGAAGATAATTCCCTTTTCAGGCGGCTCCTCAAGAATTTTCAACAAGGCATTGGCTGAATTGATATTCAGGTCGTCCACGGCATCGATGATGCACACGCGATAGGGCGAACGCGAGGGCGCCTTGGAAAAGAATTCGCCGATCTCGCGGACAGCATCGACGCTGATATTCTTCTTCAGCTTGCCATCGCCCATTTCGCGTTCGAGCACCAACAGGTCCGGGTGCGAACTGGCCGTGATCAGGCGCACATCAGCGTCATCCGGCGACATACCGAGCACACCTTGCCGGCTGTCACGGTCGCGCCCCATCAGGAAACGCGCACAACGGAAGGCAAAGCTGGCCTTACCGAGGCCTTGCGGTCCGCACAGCAACCAGGCGTGGTGCAGGCGGTTCTTCTCATAGGCCGAAGCAAAGGCCTGATCGGCCGTCTCGCCGTTTTCAAAGGCAAAGCTCTCGCGCGGCGATGTCAGGACTTCGCTCACGACGCGCCTCGCACATCAGGGAAAGCGGCCTGAACCTGCGCCCAGATCTCAGTCGTGATCGGTTCTATGCCCTGGTCGGCATCGATGACGCGGTAGCGTGCCGGAAATTGCCCGGCGCGCGCCAGAAAGCCGGCGCGCAGACGCTCATGAAAGACCTGCCCCTTCGATTCAAAACGGTTCTCGCCATCGCCGCGGGCCTTCGCCCGGCGCAGACCCGCCTCGACCGGCATGTCCATCACCAGCACCAGGTCCGGCTGAGTATCGCCGACCACAGCGGTATCGACCTGTTCAATAAAGCCCTGTGCCACGCCTCCGCCTGCGCCCTGATAGGCGCGGGACGAATCGGTAAAGCGGTCGCAGACCACCCAGGCGCCGCGCTGCAGGGCCGGCCGGATGACCTTTTCTAGGTGGTCAGCGCGCGCGGCATACATCATCAGAAGCTCGCTTGTGGCCGACCAGCGCGTCGCCTCGCCATTGACCAGCAGGTCGCGCAGGGCTTCCGCGCCGGGCGATCCGCCGGGTTCGCGCGTCTGCACCACCTCAAGCCCCATAGCGCGCAGCTTCGCCACCAGCGCTTTTGCCTGTGTGGACTTGCCGGCGCCCTCACCGCCTTCAAAGACGATGAAACGCCCGCCGTTCAGAGGGGAATGTTCGGGTAAATGGCTCACGCTGGAGATAGACCGTCTTTTGACGGATTTCTCAAGTCCAAAAAACGCTGATGGCCTTAATCGCTGTGAACCAGTATCGCTCCGGCAAAACCGGCATCGATAGCGGCCTGGCGATGGGTTTCCGCGGCGGCCGCGCCGGTATAGGGACCGGTGTAGACGATATAGAGATTGTCGCGGCTGTTGATCCGGGCATCGGCCAACCGATCCTGTGCGCGCTCGGCATTGTCTTTCTGGGAATAGGCCCCGAGTTGCACGATATAGCGCTGGTCGTCGTCCGGCCGCGAAGCTGGTGCGGCATAGATCGGCGCCGTCTGCATCCGGTCGGCGGGGCCGAGCCAGGTGATCTTCACCCGTGCCGTACCTGTGGCGTAGACTCCCAGCGCCTTGGCGGCGCCGCGCGACAGATCCATTACCCGGCCTTCGACAAACGGCCCGCGATCATTGACGCGCACACGGATGGTGCGGCCGTTATCGAGATTGGTGACCTCGGCGATGCTGGGCAGGGGAAAGGTCTTGTGGGCAGCCGAAATGCCATCGGCCACGAAATATTCTCCATCGGCCGTGGTGGTGTTGGGCGATTCCCCGGCGTACCAGGAGGCCGTGCCGGTTTCGGTGTGGCCAGGTTCGGGCACGCGCGGATAATAGGTCTTGCCGCGCACCGTATAGGGGCGGAAATTGCCGGGATTATACTGCGGGTTCTGCGCCACTTTCGGCCCAGTCAGGCCGCTGTCGGTATGGGTAGTGGCGCACGCAGCCAGAAACAGCATGGAAACAAGGGGTAAGACCCTTGAAGCTAAACATATAGGTGAGCATTCTGGCTCGGTCATGGCAGGCATCAGGCCCTGAAAAGTGCAATCTACACATAGCATCCTGCGCCCGAATTGCGAAATCTTGGTTAAAACCGGTTAGGCATGAACCGGGAGTGTGAAATTCTTTTAGCGGTTGCCTGACAGAATGGCTTCCGGTCAAATTTTTCGGCAAAATACATGATCGGGACTTGGCACGTCTGTGGAAGCCCGTTACAAGCGCCCTTCCCTCGTGCGGACAGGTGGCCGAGTGGTTTAAGGCAGCGGTCTTGAAAACCGCCGTAGGTGGAAGCCTACCGTGGGTTCGAATCCCACCTTGTCCGCCATTATTAAAAAAGCCGGCCCTTGGGTCGGCTTTTTTAATAATGGCTTGGAGAGCGACGCGCCAGAAGCCATCGGGCGCCGCAGTCGCTTCCAGCAGAACGCCCGGTGCATAGGATTGCGCGATAAAGGCATCCAGATCTTCCGTCGAAAACAGATAGCCGAAGGTTTCGGCAAAGGTCGCCGCCGCCAGGTTTGAAAAGGCGGGCACCAGTTCAGCGGTGGCTGGCAGAATGCGCATAAGGGCTTGAAGGTCTCTCAAACCGGAGGGGCCTGACACAAATCTATCATTTGGCAGCGCCTTGTACAAAAGAGATTTTGTTGTTACGGTAACGCCGTTACGAAAGGAGGTTTCGATGAAAACGAGCTTTCCAGTACAGCGTGACGATATTATCTATCTGACCGAAGGCGGTCAGGAAACCGAGATCATGTACAAATTCGGGCACGAATTGCCTGAGTTTGCCATGTATCCCCTTCTCGATAATCCACGGGCGATGGCCGATCTGAAAGGCATGTATTCGCGCGTGCTCGATGCCGCGGCCAAACACGGCTTTGCGGTCATGCTCACCGGACTCGATTATCGCGCCAGTCCGGATTGGGGCGAAAAACTCGGCTATTCGCGCTCTGGCCTTGCCGACGCCCTGGTGCAATCGGTCGGGTTCCTGCGCGACATATCGCGCCCCTATGAAAGCCAGGTTCCGGAAATTCTGATTGGCGGCATGGCCGGGCCCCGTGGCGATGCCTATTCGCTCAATCGCACCATTACCGCTGATGAGGCCGAAGATTATCATAGCTTCCAGATCGAAACACTCAAAGGTGCGGGTATCGATTTCATGAGCGCGGTCACCTTCAATAATGTTGCCGAAGCGATCGGCGTGTCACGCGCGTCGGCGCGGCTGGAGGTACCGCTCTATATTTCGTTCACTCTGGACAGCAATCATCGCCTGAAATCCGGCCCCAGCCTGAAAGAAGCCATAGAAACGGTCGATGCCGAAGCCGGCGAAGACAGGCCGGATTTTTACGGGCTCAACTGTTCGCATCCGCTTGAATTCGAGCCTTCGCTTGAAGCGGGCGACTGGATTCTGCGGCTGCGCAGTCTGCGGCCCAATGCCAGTTCGAAAGACAAGATGGATCTCTGTGAGATCGGCCATCTGGAGGACGGCGATCCGGCCGATCTTGGCGAACGCATGGGCGTGCTGGCACGGCGTTATCCGCATATCGATATCTGGGGCGGATGCTGCGGCACCTGGGATTCCCATCTTAACGAGATCGCCCGCCATGTGCGGCAGGCGCGGTGGCAATAGCGCCTCAAAGGATGTGTCTTCTTTTTGCTGGTTTTTCCTGACACTATACTCAGGGAAAGGCGGCATAAATGACCGAACAGATCGCGCACGTTTCCGATACGGCCTTTTGGGTGGCCTGGTATCGCTGGCTGGAAACCCAGCGCAAGGACGCCCTCTTCAAGGATCCACTGGCCGGTAAGCTGGCCGGCGCCCGTGGTCACGTACTGGCGCGTCACATGGGCATCGAGCGCGCCATGGCCTGGTCCATGGCGCTACGGACGCACATTATCGACCGTTATATCCTGGCCGCTGTCGCGGACGGCGTCGATTGTGTCGTCAACCTGGGCGCCGGACTGGATACGCGGCCATACCGCCTTGATCTCCCGCCCGGGTTTCAATGGATCGAGGTCGATTTCCCTCATATGATCGATTTCAAGACTGAGACCCTGCGCGACGAAGTGCCAGTCTGCCGGTTGGAGCGCATGGCCTGCGACCTGAGCCAGGACGATGCACGCCAGGCGCTGTTGGCTGGATTGCATAGCAAGGGTGCCCGCATACTGGTCCTGACCGAAGGCGTCATTCCCTATTTGACTAATGAGTCCACTGACTCCCTAGCGCAAAACCTGCATGAACAGGATCATATAAGGTACTGGATACTGGACTATTTTTCCCCTTTCTTCCTGAATCTGGCGGCGCGCGGCGTCGTTATGAAACGACTTCAGGAGAATGCACCCTTCCGCTTCAATCCTGGCCCCACGCCAAATGACTGGTCCGATTACTTCGCCGCCAGAGGCTGGATTATCCAGGACATGACGTTCATAGGCGAGGAAGGCCGGAAACTGGGTCGCGACCTGCCAGCCAACTGGCTGATGCGCTTTCTCATGCGCTTCGCGAAGGAAGAGCGGATGCGGCCCTATCGCCGGATGAATGGCTATGCGGTGATGAAAAAGGGGTCAGATGCCAGACCTGTAGAGCCTTAACATAATTAAATAGAATTATGAATTATTTCATATTTAAATCAAAATAGACCATTCTTTTCAATTCTTCCATCATGCGATTTTCGAACCGTTTATACGGCCGTAATTACCACACCTCCCCCGCTTAACCCCATCCTCTTATCAGCCATACCTGAGGGGCGGCATAAAGCCCTACCCTGGCATCCCATTCTTTTATCCCCGGAGATCGCCGATTATTTATTTCAAATTTCATTAAACTGGGCTAAATCGGTTCTATTCGCCGCCCGACGTCAAAAGCGGCCAACAAAATATGGGAGAACCGTCATATGTCACAGATATCGCGTCGTGCGCTCATGGGCGCCGGCATGGGCACCATGGGTCTGGCTTTTGCCGGCTGCGCGCTCGCCAAACGCCCGCCTTCAGCCACGGGCTCGAATGATTTTGTTCGTGTCGACGGCATACACTTCAAGCTCAAGGACGAGACCTATCGCTATGTCGGCGCCAATATCTGGTATGGCGCCTATCTGGGCTCGACGGCCAGTTTTGGCGATCGCGCCCGCCTGGTGAAGGAACTGGACGATCTGAAAGCGCTCGGCGTTTCCAACCTGCGTGTACTCGGCTCATCGGAACTCTCGCCCCTGATCAATTCGCTCGATCCGGCCTTTTCCAACAAGCCCGGCGACTATAATGCCGACCTGCTGACCGGTCTCGATTTCCTGCTGGCCGAGATGGGCAAGCGCGACATGAAGGCCGTGCTTTACCTGACCAATTTCTGGGAATGGTCGGGCGGCATGGTGACCTACCAGTACTGGACCAATGGCGGCAACTATATCAACATGAACGACCCGGCCCACCCCTGGCCGGCCTTTGCCGATTTTTCCGCGCAATTCTATGCCAGCGGCGCCGCCAAGGAAGCCTATTACAACTATATCCGCATGCTGCTCGGCCGCACCAACTCGGTCACCGGCAAGGCCTACAAGGACGATGCCACGGTCATGGCCTGGCAGCTGTCCAACGAGCCGCGTCCCGGCGGCAGCGACGCCAATATCAAGGCCCATGTTGAGGACTATTACGGCTGGATCAAGGACAGCGCCGCCCTTATCCGTTCCCTGGCGCCGAACCATCTCGTTTCCCTGGGTCATGAAGGCTTGATGGGCGCCAATAACAGCGAAGAGATCGTCATCAAGGCGCACGAGCATATCGATTACCTGACCGCACATATCTGGCCGCAGAACTGGAGCTGGGTCGACAAGGACGATCTCGGCGGCAGTTTCGATGCCGGCGCGCAAAAGGTCCAGGCCTATATCGACGCCCATATCGCCATCGCCCAGAAGCTCAACAAACCCCTCGTCTTCGAGGAATTCGGCTTCCCGCGTGACAATATCAACTATGACGCCGGCACGCCGACTACCTATAAGGATCGCTTCTACGGCCTGATCTACAAGGCGGTGGAAGACGCCATCGCTCACAATACGCCGGTGGCGGGCTCGAACTTCTGGGCCTGGGGCGGCGCCGGCCGCGCGCTTCATGCCGATCACCACATGCTGCGTGGCGAAACCGCGTTTGTCGGCGATCCGCCGCATGAACCGCAGGGCTGGTACAGTGTCTTCAATACCGACACTTCGACCCAGGCGTTGATCAGGGCACACGCCGCAAACCTGAAGAAAATCAAAGCTGGATAAGAAAAAGGCCGCGTCGCACATAGGGAATGCGGCGCGGCCAAGGTTTATCAGAAGAGGCCGTTCTGATAATCTGTAAACCCTTAAGGCGCCAAACCGGCGGCAGCACGAACGCGCACCTGCGAATAGGCCTTGCCCGGCAGTCTATACTTATCTACTGGTGTTGCCGGAAGTCGCACTTTAATCATCGCAGCGTTGCATATTATGGAACAGACTCGTTTCGACCTGGACGATCTCCATGCCTTTTTCATTGTGGCCGAGACCGGCAGCTTCGCGCGCGCCGCCGAGCGCCAGGAAACCTCGAAATCGATTATTTCCCGGCGCGTCGCCAGGCTGGAAGCCAGCCTTTTCACCCGCCTGCTTCACCGGACGGCGCGCGGCACCTATCTGACCGAAGCCGGCACCCTCTATTATGAGCAGGCGCGCCAGGCGGTCTCTCAGCTGGAGGTCGCCGCCGAGAACCTGATCGAGTCGACGGCTGATCTCTCCGGTCCCATCCGTTTTACCGGCCCGATCGTCTTCGGCCGCGATTATCTCGAACCCGTGCTGGCGGAGTTTGTCGGGCTCTATCCCGGCATTGAACTCGACGTCTATTTCAGTGACGAGAAACTGGACCTTACCGGCGAAGGGTTTGATATCGCCGTGCGGGTCGGGAAACTGAACGATTCCAGCCTGACGGTGCGGCGTCTTTGCCAGTCCGGACGCGTGGTCGTGGCCAGTCACGACTATCTGAAACGCATGCCGCCGATCCGTACGCCCGAAGACCTGCAGACCCATGTGCTGCTGCATTACAATGGCACCCACACCCAGGATCTCTGGCAATACCGGCATAAGGGAAAATCCTTTTCCCTGAAGGTTCGACCGAATATGCGTTCCAACAGCGCCAGCATGCTGATGTCCGCCGTCAGGGCCGGTATCGGCGTCATGGTCATGCCGATCTATGTGGCCTCGAATGCGATCCAGTCCGGCGAGGTCAAGGTGGTGCTGGCCGATTACGACTGGGGCGTCAACGAGATCAGCCTGATCCTGCCCCAGGGGCGCAATGTGCCCCGGCGGGTGCGTAGTCTGGTGGATTTCCTGACGCAGAAATTTCATAACCGGTTCAGCCAGGAAACGATCCGGTGACGGCTTTCGCGAAAGAGGGCTTTGTCGTGATCGACGCGCGCGGCCACCGCTGTCCGGTGCCGACGCTGAAACTGCGCCGTCAACTGGAACGCCAAAGGAGCGCCGGCGTCATTCTGCTGGCCAACGATCCGATGGCGCAGATCGATGTGCCGCATTTCTGCAATCAAAACAACTATCTGCTGATATCGACAGAAGCGGTGGATGAAGGCTGGATTTTTACGGTCTCGCCCATTCCATGAAGGCCGGATATGTTACAATAATGTTTACTGTTGCCTTTTAAGAATCGCGTACCCAAATGTCCCTCACCCCCGTTTTTGCCGCCGCTCGACAGGAGCTTGTATCTTGATTTCTCAGGCGCGTTTGCTGTTACTGAGTCATGACGGGGCCTGGCTTGACGGCATGTCGGATGAACTGGACCGCTTAGGGCTGCGCACCATCAGCGCCAGACTGCCGGAAGCGGGCTGCGTGGCGCTCCACGACCTGCCTATCGAAGCCGTTATCGTCAATCGCGCCGATGAAAGCCAGTGGCCTGAGGTGGTGGCGCAACTGCGCAAGGCCTGCTGGCCCCGCCGCATCGCCATCGCCCTTATGCGCAATGACGACCGCTATGACGTGCCGGAAGGCTGGGACATGGTCTTCACCCGCAGCGCCCATCCGCAGCAGATGGTGGTCAGCCTCGAACACCTGGTGCGCGCCTGCATTGCCGAAGAAGAATACGATACGCGTCGTGAGACCTTCAATGCCGACCTGCAGGACCTGGATATCCTGCTGGACAACCAGCCCCCCCTGGCGATTCTGTCAATCGGCCGCCCCGATCCCGAATACCTGGCCCTGACGCATACCCTCACCCTGTCCGGCGCCGAGGTGACGGCCGCCCTTTCCTCATACAGCGCCTTCGATTACCTGCACGACAAGACCTTCGATGCCGTGGTGCTGTGGGGCGGTGACCAACCGACAGAATCGCTGTCCATCGCCGCCGGCATGCGCCGCAATACGCGCCTCTATCACACGCCGGTCCTGCTGCGGCTGAACCGTCTGGTCGAAATCGATATCGGCGATGCCTATATGCGCGGTGTCAACGATATCGCCAATCCCAAGGCGGGAATCGCTGAAATCGCCAGCCGCCTGTTGAAGCTGGCCCGTACTCATCGCCGCCAGATGACCATCCGCCGGACGCTGGAATCGATGCGGCATGGCGCGCAGATGGACAAGGGCACGGGCCTTTTCGGCCGCGATCTGTTCGCAGCCCATCTGGCTCGTCTGTCGAAAGCCGCCACGGAGCGCAACCGGTCTTTGAGCATCTGCGTGCTCAAGATCGCCGATACGCCGGAAGTTGTGCGCGCCCGCACCCAGGGCATGTACAACAAGGCGGTGCCGCAGATCGGATCGATGGTGGCGCGTCTGGTGCGCGCCGAGGATTCCGCCGGACGGCTCTCCAATGATGTCTTCGCCATCGCCCTGCCCGCTACTTCAGTGGACGCGGCGCGCAATGTCGGGGAGCGCATCTCGGCCGTGGTCAGCTGCACGGCTTTCGATTCCGGTCAGGGCAAGCCGCCCTATGTCGTGGAATTCGTCGTCGGCGCGGCGGAGATACAGGCCGGAGAGCCTGCCGCCGCGGCTTTGACACGCGCAGCGGCCGAGGTCGGCAATCCGGATCGCGAGGCGGTTTAAGCTCCGTTCAAGCCTCCGCCGCCAGCTTCGCCAGATCCTTCATAATACGCTCGGCGGCCGCCAGACGTTCGGCGGCTTCGGGCCATTCGCCTTTCACCAACAGCTTCTGATCAGGTCGCAGCTTCCAGTCATTCGGTCGCGCCTGGATTAGCCTGATCAGCCCCATCGGGTTATTGAAACTGTCATTGCGGAAGGTGATGACGGCACCCTTGGGGCCGACATCCAGCTTCGCGACATTAGATTCCCGGCACAAACCCTTGATTCCGACGACTTTCAGCAGCTGCTCGGCTTCTTGAGGGATCGGGCCGAAGCGATCGATCAGTTCGGAGGCCAGGGCTTCGCGGTCCGCCAGTTTCTCGGCCTCTGATACGCGGCGATAGAGCGCCAGACGGATATTGAGGTCAGGGATATAGCTTTCGGGAATCATGACGGCGGCACCGGCATTAATTTGCGGCGACCAACTGCGGGCATCGGCCTGGGTATCGTTCTGCTCGCGCAGTTCGGCCACCGCGTCCTCCAGCATCTGCTGGTACAGCTCGACACCAATTTCACGGATATGGCCGGATTGTTCATGGCCGAGCAAATTGCCACCGCCACGAATATCGAGGTCGTGGCTGGCCAGCTGGAATCCGGCGCCTAGATTATCCAGGGATTGCAGAACCTTGAGCCGCTTTTCTGACGCAATGCTCAAGGTCTTGTGCTGTGGCGTGGTCAGGTAGGCGAAGGCGCGGGTCTTGGAGCGCCCCACACGGCCACGGATCTGGTACAGCTGCGCCAGGCCGAACATATCGGCGCGATGGACGATCAGCGTATTGGCGGTCGGCACATCGAGACCGGATTCGACAATGGTGGTGGAGAGCAGCACATCGTATTCGCCCTCATAGAAGGCGGTCATGACGTCTTCCAGTGCCGTAGGCGACAGCTGGCCGTGACCGATAACAAACTTCACTTCCGGCACATGGGCGCGCAGGAAGTCGGCGACATCGGGCAGATCGCTCAAGCGCGGCACGACATAATAGGCCTGCCCGCCACGATACTTTTCGCGCAGCAGGGCCTCGCGCAGGGCCACCGGATCATAGGGCATGACATAGGTGCGCACGGCGATGCGATCGACCGGCGGGGTGGCGATGATCGACATGTCACGGATGCCGGAAAGCGCCATTTGCAGGGTGCGCGGGATCGGCGTGGCGGAAAGCGCCAGCATGTGGACATCGGCGCGGAAGGTCTTTAGCTTCTCCTTGTGCTTGACACCGAAATGCTGCTCTTCATCAACAATAACAATGCCTAAATCCTTAAAGCTCACCTGATCAGAGAGCAGGGCATGGGTGCCGATGACCACCTCGATCTCACCCTTCTTCAAGCCTTCGCGGGTCTCGTCGGCTTCCTTGCGGCCCACCAGACGCGATAACTGGCGTACGCGGATCGGCCAGCCCTGGAAGCGCTGGCTGAAGGTCTTGAAATGCTGGCGCGCCAGCAGGGTAGTTGGGCAAACTATAGCCACCTGCTGGCCGGACATGGCGACTACGAAGGCGGCGCGCAGGGCCACCTCGGTCTTGCCGAAACCGACATCGCCGCAAATCAGGCGGTCCATCGGCTGGCCTTTGCCCAGGTCTTCCAGAACATCGGCGATGGCATTGAGCTGGTCGTCGGTTTCCTCATAGGGGAACTGGGCGCAGAACTCGTCATAGAGACCCGATGGCGGATCAATGGTCTGGCCCTGCTTCATGGCGCGTGCAGCTGCCAGCTGGATCAGGCCATCGGCCATTTCGCGCAGACGTTCTTTCGCTTTTGCCTTGCGCGCCTGCCAGCTGGCCGAGCCAAGGCGGTCGAGTTGGGCGCTGTCGCTGTCGGCGCCGTAGCGCGTCAGCAGGTCGATATTCTCGACCGGCAGATACAGTTTGGCGTCGTTGGCATATTGCAGGTCAAGACAATCGTGCGGCGCGCCGGCGACATCGAGCGTCTTCAGGCCGTCATAACGGCCAATGCCGTGTTCGATATGGACCACCAGATCGCCGGGCGACAAGGCCGATGCTTCGGCCAGAAAGTTTTGGGCACGCCGACGTTTACGCGGACGGGCTAATCTATCGCCTAAAATGTCGGTTTCGGAAATGACAGCCAGGCTTTCCGTCTCGAAGCCGTGATCGAGCGGCAGGACCGCGCGCTGGATCGGCTTCACCTTGGTGCCGGCGACACCGAAGCTGACGGCATCCGCCCAATCCGCCGCCAGCCGCAGGCCGGTCAGGCCGTGATCGGCCAACATGACGCCCAGGCGATCGGAAGACCCGTCGGTCCACGAGGCGAATAGCACTCGCTTGCCCTGTTTGGCCAGGGCCTTGGCGTGATCGGTAACGGCGGTGAACAGGTTGGTCGAATCGAGCAAACGTTCCTGGCCGAAATTACGGCCCGGCCGACCGCCGAGGTCGATCACCTGCGCGCCTTCGCGCTGGAAAGGTTCGAAACGACGGATGCGCTGGCCGCTCAGCGCGGCATTCCAGTGCGCTTCATCGAGATAAAGCTTCACCGGGGCTAAGGCGCGATAGGCCGCCCCGCCCTTTTCCTTCATCGCGTCGGCGCGCAGTTCATAGGCGTCCTGAACGCTGGCGGCGCGTTCTGCAAAGGCGTTTTCCGCCAGCGCATCGATCATGACAAGGGTTTTAGCGGGCAGGTAGTCGAAGACGGTATCGAGTTTATCGTAGAACAGCGGCAGCAGATGCTCGACGCCCTGCCGGCGGATACCGGATGACAGGGCGGTATAGATCGGGTCATCGCCCGGTGCCCCGAAGGTTTCGAGATAGTGCTGACGGAAGCGGCTGACACTGGCCTCATCCATGCGGATTTCCGCCACGGCGGTGAAATCCAGATAGGTGATCTGCTTCAGCGAGCGCTGGCTTTCGGTATCGAAGCTGCGGATAGATTCGAGCGTATCGCCAAAGAAATCGAGCCGGACCGGCTCATCATGGCCTGGTGAAAACACATCGAGCAGGCCGCCACGGACGGCGAATTCGCCCTTTTCCGCCACGGTCGAGACGCGCGTATAGCCGTGCGTCAGGAAATAGGTTTCCAGGTCGCGGATATCGAGCGACTGGCCGGGCTTCAGCGAGAGGCGGCCTTCATTGATGACGCTGAGCGGCGGCACCTTCTGCATCAGGGCCGCAGCCGTGGTCAGCAACAGGACCGGGCTGGCGGGCGCCTGGATGCGGAACGCCGCCAGTTGCGAGAGGGCATACATGCGCTGGGCCACGATACCCGGCGTCGGGCTCATGCGGTCATAAGGCAGACAGTCCCAGGCCGGAAAGTTCAGAATCGTCAGATCGGGCGCAAAGAATTTCAGCGCCTCCGCAACGCCATTCATGCGAGCGAAATCACGCGCTACGAACACGCTGAGCTTTTCAGTGCGCGCCAGATCGGCAGTGATCAGGCTGTCATAGCCTTCTGGCGCACCACTCAGGACAAATTCGCCCGTCGAGCCTGTTATCCGTGACAAATCGGGCATTTTAAATTTAGATCTTTGTGTAAGCTATTTTATAATAATCGTTGAGTTTATTCATAATTATAGATTGATGCGCCGGTGGCGTAGGATCGCGTTCGATGATCCAGCCATAGAGATCCTGGTCCGGCACTTCGAGCAGGACTTCAAAGATATCCAGTTCCTCATCGGTCATTCCGGGCAGCATATCGTCTGCAAAGTTGCCGAGAATGATATCCGCCTCCTTGAAGCCGCGACGCCAGGCGCGGAAGGACAGCTTTCTCAGGCGGGCCTCCCGCAGCCCGGTTTCTGTTTCAGCTTCTTTAGGCACAGCTTTACACTCCCAAACGATCACGAGGCCTTCTCATAAAGCATTTTTGGTGCTTGATAAGCCCATGCGACCAGAAATTTTGTTTCCCTACTATGCGCCGGTCACCAGCCTGAAAGGCGTCGGGCCGAAGCTGGCGCCTGCACTGAGCGCGCATGTCGGGATACATATACGCGACCTGGCCTTCTTCCTGCCATCGGGGCTGATAAAAAGGCCATTGGTAAAGCTGGCCGAGGCACGTATCGGCGAGGTCCAGACGGTGCGGGTGCGAATCGGCGGCTACCCGCCCTCCGCTCCCAAGGCGCCACAGCGCGTCGATGTGTTTGACGATACCGGCCGCCTGCAACTGACCTATTTTCATCGCATCCGTGGCTTCGAAACCCAGCATCCGGTCGGCGCCGAGCGGATAATCAGCGGCAAGATCGAGAAGTACGGCCAGTATTTGCAGATGCCGCACCCAGACTATATCGTCGATGAGGTGCGCGCGGAAGAGATTCCCGCCTGCGAACCGGTCTACCCGGCGACCCTCGACCTGTCGTCCCGGATGATCCGCAAATTTGTCCAGACGGCGCTGGCCAGCCTGCCCGATCTGCCGGAATGGCAGGACAGGCCCCTGCTCGACAAGCATGCCTGGCCAGCCTTCAACGCAGCTCTGGCCCATATTCATCATCCGTCTGGCGAACTGGATATGTCGATCGACTCGCGTCATCGCCTGCGTCTGGCCTATGATGAGGCTCTGGCACACCAGCTGGCGCTGAAAAGCCGTAAGCAGCACCGGCAGAGCACGCCGGCGCGCGTCATCGACTTTCATGATCTATCCGATCGCGCCCTGGCCAGCCTGCCCTTCGGCCTGACGGGGGCGCAGGTGCGTGCGTTGGAAGATATCCGCCGCGACCTGCGCTCCGGCCACCGCATGAACCGCCTAATCCAGGGCGATGTCGGGGCCGGGAAAACCCTGGTAGCCCTGCTGGCGATGATCGATCTTGCCGAGGGCGGGTTCCAGAGCGTGATGATGGCGCCGACCGAGATCCTGGCGCGGCAGCATTACGAAAAAAGTCTGCCAATTCTGGAGGCTATCGGCGTCAGTTCAGTAATAATGACCGGCCGTGATAAGGGCAGGCTCCGTGAGCAGAAGCGGGCTCTTGTGGCTGCCGGCGACGCCACCCTTGTTTTCGGCACCCATGCGGTCTTTCAGGAAGGTGTCGATTTCCACAGCCTGCAGCTGGCGGTGATCGATGAGCAGCACCGCTTCGGTGTCGGGCAACGGCAGAAGCTGTTTTCCAAAGGCGAAGCAGTTCATTACCTGTCAATGTCCGCCACCCCCATTCCGCGCACCCTGGCCCTGACCCAGTATGGTGAGGCCGATCTCAGCATCCTTGACGAAAAGCCGGCCGGCCGGCAGCCGATCCAGACCGCCGTCCTGCCGCGCCAGAGGCTGCCGGATGTCGTCAACCGCCTACGCACCGCTGTGGCGGACGGGTCGCAGGCCTACTGGATCTGTCCGCTGGTCGAGGACACTGCCGAATCCGACCTGATCGCTGTTGAACGGCGCCATCGTGAGCTGCAGGAAGACCTCGGAATCGAGATCGGGCTGGTGCATGGCCGCATGGCCTCCGAAGACAAGGACGCCGTCATCAGCCAATTTGCCTCGGGTGAACTGAAAATCCTGTGCGCCACGACCGTGGTCGAGGTCGGCATCGATGTCCCGACGGCCTCGATCATCATCATCGAACAGGCGGAACGCTTCGGTTTGGCGCAACTGCATCAGTTGCGCGGGCGGGTCGGGCGCGGGCGCGACAAGAGCGCCTGTATCCTGCTCTACGATACGCCCCTGTCGAAGACGGCCCAAGCGCGGCTGGAACTGCTGCGCGATACGGAAGATGGCTTCAAGATCGCCGAAATGGATTGGAAACTGCGCGGTGAAGGCGACATTCTGGGCGCCAAGCAATCCGGCTTTCCCGATTATCGCTTTGTCGATCCGGTGGCCCATACACACCTGATCGCCATGGCGGCGCGTGAGGCGGTCTATATTCTGGAGCATGGCGACGCCCTGCCGGAACCGCGTCGCAAGGCCATTGAGGTGTTGCGACAACTGTTCGACTGGCGATCCGATCTCGCCGACAAGCAGGACTAAGCCGCCGGAACCGCCTCATACTGTTGCCAGCGCGCCTGAACATCCGCCTGAAGATCGCCGTAGAACAGATTGTAAGGATTTACCTTTCTCTGGTCTTCCCATGTACCATCATCGTCGAAGCCTGCGGAATTGGGCTTGTTGACGAATAACAGCCCGCCGAGGCAATGGGCGGAGACCTTGCGCGCGGTCAGGGGAGGCTCGGTGCCCCATTCCAGGCCTGTGGCATTGGTGGCGCCCAGTGAACGGCGGGCATCGATCTCCTCACCCGAAGCCACCCCATTCAGCGGATTGACGCAGACGCCTTTCTGCGACCCCATGGGCAGCAGGTGGTCGCCTTCCCAGAAAGCTGCCTTTTGCAGAACCTGCAGAGCGATATCCGGGCGGCCGGAATCGATGCTGGCATAGCTGATGATGCAGCCTGTCTGCTGGCGCGACAGGCAGACTGGTGTGGGGCTCTGCACGCCAAACTGGCTCTCCGGCACCAGGGTTTCCAGCAGATAGGCCGCCACGAGCTGCGATTTCAGTTCCGGGCTCTTCGCCACCACATCGCGCACCAACCTTGAGGCCAACAAGCCGCCCTGCTCAACCCCGACAATCACAAAGCCCCTGCCACCATGCCGCTGCTTGAGAAAAGCGGTAAAGGCGGCCTCGACGTCCGTATAGGCAAATTGCCGGGCTTCGCGAGAATCTTCCTTGAGGGTCAGCTGGGTGAACAGGCTGCCCTGGCGGTATTTCGGCGCATAGATATTGCCCATGATGGCGAAGGGACCGGCATAGTTTGGCAGTTGCACCCGCTCGACGCCTTCCCGGGCAGCGTTGCTCGTGATCGAGCCCAGCCACTGTTCGCCGCCATTATAGGTCGTGCCGTGGACGAAAAAGACATCGACCTTGCGCGGATCGGCATAATAATGCGCCAGGCCGGGATTAAGATACCAGTCTTCGGGCTTGCGGTAATCCGGCGCGGGCGGCGGATGATAAATCTGGAAGGGAATCTTGGGATCGAGATAATTGCGGTGAATGTCGTTCTGCAAATAAAGGAAGGCCAGCGTCAGAAAGCCAATGATGGCGATTCCGGCCAGGAGGCTGAGTTTGCGCTTTTGTAAAACCTGCTTCCACATTCGCCTGGAAGCTTATGATGTCCTGCCAGCGAAACAAAGCCCGATGGCCCATTAGGGCTTCACTTTTTGTGACCCAAGATAACAGGCAAAGAGCTCATTGCTCAGGTGCCTTGTAGAGGCTGTTCGGCCAGCGCTTGTGAACCCAGAACCATTCTTCCGGATTGTCGCGCACCGCCTTTTCGATAAAAGCACTTATCTTACAGACCGTTGCGTCTATATCCTGAGACTTGTGACCGGTGCTTTCAATCTCTATCGGCTCATGGACGGTGACCCGGAAACGCGCCTTATGAAGCCGGCGAATGGTCAGGGGTTGTAACACCGTGCCGAAACGCTGAGCCAGCTTGGTGGGCCCCGGCGCCGTTTCGGCGATATGGCCAAAGAACGGTGTCGGTACGCCGCGGTTGAACTTCTGGTCGTTCATCAGCCCGACGGATTCGCCTTTCTGCAACCCGGCCAGCAGTTCCTTGGCGCCATCGCCGCCCTTTGGCGCAAACAGGCTGACGCCATAGGCGGCGCGCCCGGCACGAATCCGTGCGTCGACATAGGGGTTATTCGCGGCACGATATGTGACGATATAGGGAATTTTCGCCGCCAGAATAGGGATGTTCATGACCTCCCAGTTCGATAAGTGGCCGGAAATGAAGATCACCGGCTTGCCGCTGGCGGCAATGGCCTCCAGCCGCTCGAATCCCTCGGTCTCAACACGTGACGTATCCTTCACAATCCGGTCCATGACGGCGAATTCACCGGCCATGGTGCGGCCGGTATTTTCCCATTGCTTGCGGATCAGGGTTTCGCGCGCGGCGTCATCCATCTCCGGAAAGGCCAGTTCGAGATTACGCCTGACCGTTTTTTGCACCGGGGTCAGCGGCCCCAGGGTCCTGAACAGCCAGCCACCGAAATCCGAGGCCGTATCGATCGGCAGAAGGCGCGTAAAGCCGGCGAAGAGATCGTACAGCAGGGCTTCGAGGCGCCAGGCGACGTCCTGCCAGAAGGTGGGCTTGCCGGACATCAGTGAACCGCCTTTTGGGCTTTTTGCGCCGACAGGATCTTGCGCAGGCGATTCCATCGCGCTTCGGCCGCCAGGTGACTGCTGTAAAGGCCATCCCAGCCGCCGGTAAAATGGGCGCGGAACAGGTAATAGCGCAGGAAGACGAAGGGATATTCGAACGGCAGGCGCAGGCGAATGGCCCAGGCCGGTTTCTTAAGCACCTTGGCCTGAAGGTTGGTGTAGGAATCGAGCTTGGCGCGAATATGCTCGTAGGAGCGCGCCGAAAAGTGCATCACCGCACCATTGAGCTGGCCAACGGTCTCGTTTTTGGTATCGACCGTATCGTGCACCAGGCTTTCGCGGAAGCGCACGATGCGGCGGTCATAGAGGCGGACATAGTTGTGATAATCGGCCCATAGACGCGGCTTCGCCTTGCCCGGATAGACATTCTTGATACGAAAGCGATAGGCGCTCAGCTTCGGTTGCGTCGCCATCAGCGCTTTGATCTCGGCAAAAAGCGCCGGGGTAACCACTTCATCGGCATCCAGATTGAGAATCCAGTCGTATGATGCACAATCCTCGCTGTAGCGCTTCTGCGGACCATAGCCCGGCCAGTCATGATGAATGACTCGGGCGCCCAGGCCTTCGGCGACGGAGACGGTATCGTCCGTGGAACCGCTGTCGATCACCACCACCTCATCCACCAGTCCCTGGACGGCGCGAATGCACTCACCAATCCGATCGCCTTCGTTTCGGGCGATAATACAGCAGCTTAAGGGTACGTGTCGTGGCATTTCCATGCTACCCCTTGTGCCCAAGAGCACCTGAACAGGCAAGCGTCCTTTTGAGTATATGATGGAAAAACACGACGCAAAACCACCTGTCATTCTCTGGTTCCGTTCTGACCTGCGCCTGCATGACCATGCCGGCGTGGCGGCAGCCCTAGCCAGCGGCCAGCCTGTCCTGCCCGTCTATATCTGGGATGAAAACACCGCCACAAGGCCGCTGGGTGCGGCGTCGAAATGGTGGTTGCACCGGTCACTCGCAGCGCTGGGCTCGGACCTGCGCGGACGCGGGTCGCGGCTGATCATAGAGCGCGGCAATGCTCAGATCATTCTGGCCGGACTGGCGCAAGAATTCAAAGCTAGAACAATTATTTGCTCCCACACTTTTGATCCAGAAACTGAGGTTCATGACCGGCATCTGAGCGAAGCGCTGGCGGATATCGGCGCGGAACTGCACAGGCACAACACCACCCTGCTCACCCTGCCGAACAGCCTGACCACGCAGGCGGGCCAGCCGTTTCGTGTCTTTACGCCCTTCTACAAGGCCCTGCAGGCGTCTGGAATTTGCGATGTGCGGCTGAATTCCGCACCTGTAACCGGCGAATGGTCCACGCCCGACCGATGGCCCCAAGGACTGGCGCTGGAGGCGCTCGGTCTGGAACCAAAGCCTACCCCCTCCGGCAAGGACTGGGCCGCGGGGTTCGATGGTTTCAAACCGGGAGAAGCTGGCGCGCGCGGCCGCTTACGGTCATTCCTGAAAAATCATCTCAAGACCTATGCCGAGGATCGGGACCGGCCAGATCTTGACCTTACCTCCCATTTGTCGCCGCATCTGCGTTTTGGCGAAATCAGCCCGCAGCGCATTCTGTTCGAGACGGCAAAGGCGGTTGAAGCCGACCAAGAACTGACGGTGGGTGCTGACAAGTTCCGAGCCGAACTGGCGTGGCGCGAGTTTTCCTATGGCCTGCTGGCGCAACAACCGCGACTCGATCGGGTCAATTTCAAGCGCGATTTCGATAGCTTCGAATGGCGCGACGACGACGCCGGCTTTGGCGCCTGGTGCCGGGGCGAAACCGGCTATCCGATGGTCGATGCCGGGATGCGCGAGCTCTGGCAGACCGGCTATATGCACAACCGCGTACGCATGGTCGCCGCCTCCTTTCTGGTCAAGCACCTGCTGATCGACTGGCGCCGCGGCGAGCAATGGTTCTGGGATTGCCTGCTCGATGCCGATCCGGCCAATAATCCGGCGAGCTGGCAATGGGTGGCGGGTTGCGGGGCAGATGCCGCCCCCTATTTCCGCATCTTCAACCCGATCACCCAGGCCGAGAAATTTGACCCCAAGGGGCAATATCGCGCCAGATATATACCAGGTTATGCACAGGATGATATGCGACTTGCCCACATGAAGAAGTCGCGTGATCCAGCTGAAAAGGTAGACAAATCACATCATATCCCTGACTATACACAACCGATCGTCGATCACGCCCTTGCCCGCGAGCGGGCACTTGCAACCTATAAGCGGCGCAGCGATGACATGTATCGGCACGGAGACGAGGAATGAGCGCGCAGATAGAACCCGGCTGCCTGAAGGCGCTGAGCGACCGGCAGGCCGTCAGGATTATCGATGGTAGCTGGGCGCTGGACGGCACCGACATGAAGGCGCTTTACGGCCAGTCCCATATTCCCGGCGCCGTTTTCTTCGATCTGGAAGCGATCAGCGATCGAAGCAGTCCCCTACCACACATGGCGCCCTCACCGGCCCAATTCGCCGATGCCGTGGGGCAGATGGGCGTTTCGGCGACGGACCATGTCGTCATCTATGATCGCCAGGGCTTGTTTTCAGCGGCACGGGTGTGGTGGACCTTCAAACTGATGGGCCATGACAAGGTGCAGGTGCTGCGCGGCGGCCTGCCCGCCTGGCAGGCAGAGGGATTGCCTGTCACGGACACTGTGGAGACGCCGTCGCACGTGACCTACCCCCCTCATCCGACACCTGAAATGGCCATGGGTCTGGAAGAACTGCGAACCGTGCTGAAAAAGGGGGAATCTGTTGTTCTGGATGCCCGCCCGGCAGGCCGCTTTGCCGGCACTGTGCCAGAACCACGCGCCGGACTGCGGTCAGGTCATATGCCCGGCGGCCGAAGCCTGCCGTTCGGTGAGCTGATCAGCGGCGGGACATTGAAGCCGAGGGCCGAACTTGAAGATATTTTGCGCGATCATGGCGTGGTAGATGGGGCTGACATCGTCACGACCTGCGGTTCGGGCGTGACGGCCGCCATTATCAGCCTGGCGCTTTATGAAACCGGCCACAAGGATACGCGGCTTTATGACGGCTCCTGGGCAGAATGGGGTCAGGCAAGCCTGGACACCGAGGTTGAGACGGCCTGATGGCGCGCAGGTGGCGACTCCGACAGGGCTCGAACCTGTAACCGTCCGCTTAGAAGGCGGATGCTCTATCCAGTTGAGCTACGGAGCCTGAAACCCGAAAGGGCTAGTGCGTCCAGCTTTGTCTGCGGCCGTAGGCGAAATTGTCGGCATAGGCCTTGATGATCTTCGGCGGCAATTCGGGCTCAACGAGGCGGTACGGAATACCGTGGTGCTCGGCGAAGGCCATGGCCTGGTCCTTGGTCTCGAAAGTCAGGCGGACCTGCGCATCGGTATCGGCGGAGGATGTCCAGCCCATTAGCGGGTCCGGGGTGCGCGCCGACTTGGGTTCGAACTCCAGAATCCAGTCGTGAGTCTTGCCGCGGCCGGATTGCATGGCGGTCTTGGCGGGCTTGAAAATACGCGCAAACATCGTCGTCTCCTGAAGCGCTTCCGAAAAGTGTAACGCACTTTTCGGATTAAAAGCGCGCGGAAAGCAGGCCGTACGGATTCGTTGGCCCGTACGCTCCTTGTCTGTTACTACCAAACCTATAAGAAAGACAATACAGCCACTCGCCCTGCGTGGTACATTTTTTGTCGGGGCAAGAAAACTGTCTTCACTGTGCTAAGCGGTAACAAGGCAGTTCGCGTCTCCCGGCTCAAAGCATTAAAAAAGCCGGTCCTTATGGGACCGGCTTTTTTAATGGTCGGGGCGAGAGGATTCGAACCTCCGGCCTCCTGCTCCCGAAGCAGGCGCGCTACCAGGCTGCGCTACGCCCCGACACTATAAATTTCCCACCACAGGCTTTCACGCCGATGTGCTGGTCGGGGCGAGAGGATTCGAACCTCCGACCTGCTGCACCCAAAACAGCTGCGCTACCAGGCTGCGCTACACCCCGTCGCCCGGCCAGGATCAGATGAGCACTGGCTGAGAGGCGCGCTTCATGCCACTTTCGCTTCGCGTCCGCAAGCCCTCAAAACAGGAAAAAACGCCAAGCCGCTGAGTTTTATCGCTTTCACCGCGCCCCATCACCATAAAAACGTGGATAACCCAGAGCACGTGTGACATGCGAAAAACGCCGGCGGTTACCCGTCGGCGCTTTTCATGAAAACCTGATCTGGCTTTAAGTTTTTATACCAGGGCCCGGGGATGGACCTCGGTGACGACAAGCCCCTTGGGACCTTCGCCAAAGCGTACCATGATGGTATCGCCCTGCTGGACATCTTCCAGGCCATATCGACGCAGTGTCTCGATATGGATGAAGATATCCGTCGGGTCATTGCCGCGAACAACGAAGCCATAGCCCTTGGTGCGGTTGAACCACTTGATCGTGGCGGCTTCCAGATCACCGACCCGAACCCCTTCCGGCACCGAACGCGACGCGCGCAGGCCGGGTGAATCCGATCGTGCAATCGCATGACCGACATCGGCCGCGGCATCCAGGTCGTCTATTTCGATAACCTGCCAGCCCTTGGCACGCTTGGCAATCTTGCAGCTGATCTTCGCTCCTTCATGGGCGCTGTCACGTCCCTGATCGCGAAGGCTGGAAATGTGAAGCAGAACATCCCGCATACCGGTCAATGTCGGGTCCTGCGGTACGATGAAGCCATAACCCTTGGCAGCGTCAAACCATTTTACGTGCCCTGAGATCGATACTAACTCGTCGACTTCGCTCTTATTGTAATCAAACAAACTCATATATCCTCACCCATGTCGCCATGTACTAGCAAGTGACACCATTTATAATAACACGGATATCTCAATTTGGGAGGCAAAAAAGAGAAAATATTCGTATGGATTGAGAAAATACGCTAGAAAATCGTTTTAGGCGAGTACTTTTGTGATCACGCGACCACGTGAGAACGTTACCAAACGGTAATTTTCTGTGGATAAGTCAGCAGGGCACATCCAAACAGGCCCGCGAACGATAAATTTAGGCTGAAAAAAGCAAGCCCTGTGGCAGTCCCTAGGGGAGTCGAACCCCTCTTTTCAGGTTGAAAACCTGACGTCCTAACCGATAGACGAAGGGACCGCGTTCAGGAGGTGCGCTTGGTAACCGTTCTCCCTTATCTATGCAAGCGCTATTTTTATTTTATTTCTTTAACGATCTTCGTGACCTGTCAGGCCAGGGCCACATCCTCAATTTCCAGTTGAACCCCTCGCCGCCCCATATAGTCATCGGCTTTCAGGCGCCCCAAGACGTGAATCAGACCCGCAGGACGCAGCAAGGCGTCACCTATGGCTGTACCCTCTGCCCGCCACATGATTCCCTTCAGCTTCGCGCCGGTATCGTCATTCAACTCGAAGCGGACATGTCCGCCCTTCATTACTTGCGCGAATCCGACTCGTACCGAGCTGAAGGCCAGAAGGGGTTCCGGATTACCCTGCCCATAAGGCGCCAGCAGATCGAAGCAATCATAGAGGGCCCGTGTGGCCGCGCGCACGCTCAGGATGGCGTCGACATCGACGGTCTCGATCAGATCGGCTTCCGCAACATGGCTGGAAACATAGTCATTGATAAACCGGCGCAGCTCGCCGATTCGCTCGCGCTCAACGCTTAAGCCCGCCGCCATGGCATGACCGCCACCAGAGAGCAAAATCCCCGCCTCGAAAGCGGCGCCCACCGCCTCCCCCAGATTAATTCCGGCTTGCGACCGGCCCGATCCCTTGCCCATGCCGCTGACCGGATCGATACCGATTATGACCACCGGCTTGTGCCAGCGTTCGCGCAGACGCCCCGCCACAATGCCAATCACGCCCGGATGCCAGTCCTCGCGCGCCACGACGATGACCGGGTCCTCGCTGGGCCAGAGCCCTTGCGTTTCCGCTACCTGCACCGCCTCTTCCAGCACCTGAGCCTCGATATCGCGCCGGGTATGGTTGAGCGCGTCGAGTTCCTGAGCCAACCCGGCAGCCTCGTCGGCATCATCGGTCGACAGCAGGCGAACGCCGAGATCGGAACGCCCGACCCGCCCGCCGGCGTTGATGCGCGGGCCGATGACGAAACCGGAATGGAAGGTGCTCATCAGGCTCACGGCGGACGACTTGTCACCTGCCACGGTCATCAGGGCGTTGATGCCGGCATTCTTGCGCTGCGACATGATCTTCAGCCCCTGCGCCGCCAGGGCGCGGTTGAAGCCGGTCAGGGCCGTGACGTCACAGATGGCGCCGAGCGCCGATAGATCCAGCCACTGGCGAAGGTCCGGCTTTGCCCGATCCGTAAACAGGCCACGCTTTTCCGCTTCGCGGTTCAATCCCGCGAGTACGACAAACACCACGCCCGCGGCTGCCAGATTACCCTGTGCCGAGCCGCAACCGGGCCGGTTCGGGTTGACAACAGCCAGCGCACGCGGCGGCTCCTCGCGCATCAGGTGGTGGTCGATCACAACGACATCGAGGCCTATATCCGCGGCATGATCGAGCGCCTTGTGCGCCATCGCGCCGCAATCAACCGTGATGACGAGGTCGGTCCCCTGACGTTTGAGGGTATCGAAGGCCGCATTGGAGGGGCCATAGCCTTCCGTCAGGCGATCGGGGACATAGACATCCAGCTCGTGGCCCATGTGACGGAACCAACGCACCAGCTGCGCCGCACTGGTGGCGCCGTCGACATCGTAGTCGGCGAAAATGCTGATCTTCGCCTTGCGCTTCAGAGCATCGAGCATGGCGGTCACCGCCTTATCCATGTCCATGAAGGCTGACGGTTCAGGAAAAAGCGCCTTCAATGTCGGGAAAATGAAGTCCTGCAAGGTGTCCGACGTTATTCCGCGCCCGGCGGCAAAACGAGCCAACGGTTCGACGAAATCGCTCTCGGCGACATTCATCAGAGCCAGGCGGTGGGTAATCTCGCGCAGGCTTTCCGCAGAAACACCATTGGCGGCCACGCGCTCGCGCCACATCCGGCCGCTCAGAGAGGCCGTGACGCCGAGATAGGGCGGCACGTCGACTGCGGGTTTCAGGGGCGCGCCTGTATCCATGTCAGGCCTTCACCAGCGGGCGGCGCATGGAAAGACGGCGCACCGTATGAGTTTTGGAAATCATGACAAGGCTTTCGGTGGTGACGAAGCCGTCGCCGCGCACATTGGTTTCCTTTTGAACGCCACGCAACAGCGTGCCGTGGGTTATACCGGTGGCGATGAAAACGGCATCGGAACTAACCAGGTCGTTGAGCGTGTATTTGCGGTCGAAATCGGTCACGCCCAAACGGGCGGCACGGCTGCGCTCGTCGGCATTGCGGAACACCAGGCGTCCCTGGAACTGACCGCCGACGCATTTCAGCGCAGCACAGGCCAGCACACCTTCCGGCGCGCCGCCCTGCCCCATATATATGTCGATGCCGGTTTCCGGCTGGGCGGTATGGATTACACCGGCCACATCGCCATCGGTGATAAGGTGGACGCGTGCCCCGGCCTTACGCAGGCCGGTGATGATGGCATCGTGACGCGGTCGGTCGAGCACGCAGGCCACGATTTCCGAAGGCGCCACACCCTTGGCTTTCGCCAGGGAGCGGACATTTTCTTCCGGCGTCCAGTCGAGATCCACCACGCCTTCCGGATAACCGGGCCCGATGGCCAGCTTTTCCATATAGGTATCGGGCGCATGCAGCATACCGCCACGCGGCGCAAAGGCGATCACCGCCAGGGCATTGGCCATGGCCTTGGCGGCCAGGGTTGTACCCTCGAGCGGATCGAGCGCAATATCGATGGCCGGTCCCTTGCCGGTGCCGACCGATTCACCGATGTAGAGCATGGGCGTTTCATCCCGATCCCCCTCGCCGATGACGATGCGGCCGTCCATTTCTATGGCGTTGAGCGCATTGCGCATGGCATCGACCGCTGCCTGATCGGCCGCGCGTTCATCGCCGCCACCGACATGAGCATGGCAGGCGATGGCGGCTTCTTCCGCCACCCGAACGATATCGAGGCTCAGGTCGAAATCGCGTGCGGCCCTGGGCCGGGCGTCCTTGGTGAAATCCGCTGTTTCTGGCATTTTCTTCTTCTTTTTTTGAGGGTGGCTTGGCTGGCGTCACCCGGTCCCTGTTGCCGAGTGTGGATATCCAACCGCCGGATTATTTTATAGGCGGGGGCGCGGCGCCACGTTTGCGCAAGTCAGCCGCCATGGCATCGATCTGGGCCGGGGTAAGATCGGTATCGATCGGCCCAGCCTGTGCCGGATCAATGCGGCTTTTTGCATCCGCCGCGAATGTCTCGGCAACCGTATCGTCCCAGACAAGAGCAGCGACTTCCGCCTTCAACTGCTTGCCCTTGGTCTTGGTGGCATGAACCTGGGCCTTGATTTCCCGGGCCGTCGGCACATCCGTGGGCGGAACCGGAAATTCGGACCATTTGGGCATGGTATCCAGATTTGCCTGAGCGGTTGTCTGGGCTGCGGGCTCGGGAGACGTTGGGGGTAGAGTTTCGGGCGTTGCCTGGGGAGCGGTCTCGGAAGTCGCTTGAGGCGCTGCATCCGTAGTCTGCGCCCACAGGTGAGTCGCGCCCGAGGCCAGGGCCAACACGAGAACAGACGCCGGCAAACGCAGCAGATAGCTTTTTTTCAACGCAATGCGCTCCATAGGGCGACGGTTCGAGGGAGGAAATCAGCGTTCACAATCCTGACTTGTCCTCATGGGTAACATAAAATACCGGCAGGGATATGACCAAGACAAGCAAAATCCGGTGCAGTGAAATATAATTTTAGACGGCTTGACCTCCGAACCCAAGGGCGGCCAGTGTAGACACGGGCACCAGAATAGCCGGGAATCGCTCATGACCAAAACACCGCGCAAAGCCGCTCCGAGTACCGCCACCCCGGTGACCAAGGTCGCCGCAAAGCCAAAAGCGACGGCGGCAGAGAGGACTCCTGAAAAGGCAAGCAGAAAAGCGCCCGCGCTGAAGGCAGCACCTGTCAAAAAGGCGGCAACGAAGCCGGTAGCGCCTGAAAAGCCATTTGTCCCGCCTCCGATCGAGACGCCCGAGCCGCCCGCCTTCGACAACGATACCCTGCGCAAGATGGAAGCCCTGTCGGTCAATATCGCCAAGGCGGCAATGACCGCCCAGAGCGCCTTGGCAAAGACGGTTTTCGCGCAAGGTGACAGTAGCGCCCTGCCCGGCGATCCCTTCCAGGTCGGGCCGGCCATGACAGAAGTCATGAATTCCCTGGCTCAGAAGCCGGACAAGCTGGTCGAGGCACAAAGCGAGCTCCTGACGGGCTATATGGAACTGTGGGGCAAGATGACCCGCCGAACTCTTGGCACAGAAGCGGCGCCGGGCGGCAAATCGGCAGATAAGCGCTTTGCCGATCCGCATTGGCAGGAAAACATCATGTTTGACATGATGCGGCAATCCTACCTGCTGTCATCGAACTGGATCAACAAGCTGATCAGCAGCGCCGAGGGCATCGACCCGATGGTCAAGCGCCGGGCGGAGTTTTTCACCAAGCTGCTGACCGATGCCATGTCACCGTCCAACTTCCTGTTCTCCAATCCGGCCGCGCTCAAAGCCCTGGTGGAGACCAGCGGGGAAAGCCTGGTCAAGGGCATGGAACGTTTCGCCGATGACATGGCGCGCGGCGATGGAAAGCTGAAGATCAGCCAGGCCGATACCGACAGTTTCGTTGTTGGACGTAATGTCGCCACCACGCCCGGCAAGGTCATCTATCGCGGGCCTTATTTCGAGCTGCTGCAATACAGCCCGACCACGGAACAGGTGCGCGACATTCCACTGCTGATCTTCCCGCCGTGGATCAACAAGTTCTATATTCTCGACCTGCAGAGCAAGAATTCGCTGATCAAGTGGCTGGTCGACCAGGGCTTTTCCGTCTTCCTCGTCGCCTGGGTCAATCCCGATGCCTCGATGAAGGACACGACCTTCGAGGATTACCTGTTCGGCGGGGTCTATGAGGCTGTGCAGAAGGTGATCGAGCAGACCGGCGCGAAGTCGGTCAATGCCGTGGGCTACTGCATCGGTGGCACCCTGCTCGGCTGCGCCCTCGCCCACATGGCGGCCAAGGGCGACCGGACGATTTCATCGGCTACCTTCTTCACCGCGCAGCACGATTTTTCCGAAGCCGGCGATCTCTTGCTGTTCACAAGCGAAACCTGGCTGAAGGAGCTGGAGCGCCAGATGGATGCCGCCGGTGGTGTCCTGCCCGGCTCGGCCATGGCCGATACCTTCAATTCCTTGCGCGCCAATGATCTGGTCTGGTCCTTCTTCGTCAATAACTACCTGCTGGGCAAGGAGCTGACGCCTTTCGACCTCTTGTGCTGGAACGCCGATCAGACGCGGATGCCCAAGGCGCTGCACATGTTCTACCTGCGCAAGTTCTATGGCGAAAACGCGCTGACCAATCACAAACTCACCTTGGCCGGAGTCGATATCGACCTGAAGAAGGTGACGATCCCGATCTATGAACAGGCAGGACGCGAGGATCATATCGCCCCGCCCGGCTCGGTCTATAAGGGCTCGAAGCTGTTCGGCGGTCCGGTGACCTTCATGCTGGCGGGTTCCGGCCATATTGCCGGCGTCGTCAATCCGCCGGACGCGAAGAAGTACATGCACTGGCTCAATGAAGCCCATCCCGATACACTGAAGGAATGGATCGACACCGCCGTGGAGCACCCCGGTTCCTGGTGGCCCCACTGGGCCGGCTGGCTCAATGAACGCGCCGGCAAAATGGTGCCGGCACGCGACCCGGCCAATGGCAAGCTCAAACCCTTGATGGACGCGCCTGGCTCTTACGTCATGGTCAAGTCATGATTTTTCGCCTGGTGCGTTAATCTGAGAACGGAAATTAGTTAAGAAATTTCAACGCACTAACTGGCCATTTTCTCAGGCTTTACGAAGTGATAAAATCAACATTGATTTTATCACTTCCAGAAATTATTCTTTAATAATTCAACGCACTAACCGAATATAGCCGATTTTTACCGGATAGAGCCAAACTCCAGAATCAAAATAATCAACATTGACTAATGTTAATGCACTGATCTCAATGGTAAAAGCGGCTCACCGGTGAGGCGAACCGCAAAAATCCCTTGCCGCACGAAACCGTTTCAGGTGCGCAGAATGATGGTTTCGACGATCGGGCGGCGTCCCCAGATCGCCTGGGCCGCCTTCTTGACGATCCGCGCCACCAGGGTTTCGACGGCTTCGTCATCTTCCCGCGTTTCGGTCGGCATAGCCTTGATCGCCTTCTCGACGCTGTTGCAAATGGCTTCCAGCTGGTCGGAGATGATGTCGTCGTCCTCATAGGCCAGGCCCAGCCCACGCACCTCAACGATGGAGGACAGGCGGTTCTTGCCATCGAGCGCGAAGGCGACGAACATCATGCCGTTATGGGCGGCATGGCGGCGTTCGCGCAGGGCATCGGAAGCCTCCGGCACCAAATGGCCGCCATCGACGAACAGGCGGCCCGACGGCACCTCATCAACAATCTCGGCCAGACCCGGCGCCAGACGCACCATCTCGCCATTGTGCGGCGTGATATGCTCCTCCACACCGCATTCCTCGGCCAGGGCCGCGTGCTTCAGCAGGTGGCGGCGTTCGCCATGGGTCGGCACGGCGACGCGCGGACGCGCCAGGGCATACATTTCCTTGAGCTCATCGCGGCACGGATGGCCGGAAACGTGGATGCCGGGATGGTCGCGCTCGGTATGGATCTCGACGCCCAGGTCCGACAGGCGGTTCTGCAGGGAACGGATCGAGATTTCATTGCCGGGAATGACGCGCGAGGAGAAGACGCAGGCATCGCCTTCCTTAAGTTTGACGAGCGGATGATTGCCATCGGCGATGCGCGACAAAGCGGCGCGCGGCTCACCCTGTGAACCTGTGCAGAGATAGAGCACCTCATTGGCCTTCAGGTGCTGGGCTTCGCCTTCGGTCACCGGCTCCGGGACACCAGCCAGCAGCCCGACATGACGGGCCGCAGCGGTGATGCGGTGCATCGAACGGCCGACCAGGCAGACCTTGCGGCCGGCTTCCATGGCGGCGCGCATGACGGAATCGACCCGCGCCACATTCGAGGCAAAGCAGGCAACGGCGACGCGTTTTTTAAGGCCTTTGATGACCTTTGTCAGTTCGATGCGGACATCATCTTCGGAACCGGCGCGGCCCTCAACAAAGACATTGGTCGAATCGCAGACCATGGCCAGCAGGCCTTCGTCGCCCAGCTTGCGAATGGCGGGAATATCGGTCGGGCTGCCGGTGATCGGCGCCTCGTCGAATTTCCAGTCGCCGGTATGGAAAACCGTGCCCAGTTCGGTACGGATGGCCAGGCCGTTCGGCTCGGCGATCGAGTGCGTGAGCGTAATATAGTCGATATCGAACGGCCCGAGCGCCACCTTGCCATTGAGCGGCACCTCGGTGAGATCAAAATCCTCAACGCCGGCCTCGCGTAGCTTCTCGCGCACCAGATAGGCGGTGAAGGGCGTGGCGAAGACCGGCGCCTTGATCTTTTCCCACAGCCACCCTATGGCGCCGATATGGTCCTCGTGGGCATGGGTCAACACGATGCCGAGAATGTTTTCGCCGATCAGGAATTCGGGATCGGGCACGATCACCTCGATCCCCGGCGTCGTCAGGTCACCGAAGGTGACACCGACATCGACAATGATCCATTGCCGGTTATCCGCCGGGCCGAACCCGTAGAGGTTCAGGTTCATGCCGATTTCGTTCGATCCGCCCAGAGGCAGGAACACCAGTTCGTCTTTGTGCTTTTTCATCTTGTTCTTTATGCCGTTCGGGTTGCGGCGGCTTCAGCGAGCGTCCGCTTGTAGATTTCGAGCAGGCCACGCAGGGTCAGGTCGTGGTCGAAATGATCGATCCTGTCTGTAGCCCCTTCAAACAGGGACGCAACCCCGCCTGTGGCGATAACCGTCATCTTTTGCCCATATTCGGCCTGGATGGAGGCAATCATGTACTCGATCAGGCCGATATAGCCCCAGAAGATGCCGGACTGCATGGCGCTGACCGTATCCTTGCCGATCCGGCGGGCCGGTTTTTCGATGGCAATGCGCGGCAGCTTGGCCGCTGCCTGGTGCAGGGCCTGCAGGGACAGGTTGATGCCGGGGGCAATCGCCCCGCCTTCATAGCCACCATCGGCGCCGACGACATCGAAAGTGGTGGCCGTGCCGGAATCGATGATGATCAGCGGGCCCGAATAGCTCATATGGCCGCCGACGGCATTGACCAGGCGGTCGGCGCCGGCTTCGCGCGGCTTATCGATGCGGACCTCGATGCCGAGGTGGGTATTTTCGCCGACAATATAGGGCTGGCGGTTGCCGACCAGATAGCGCTGGGCCAGCTTGCGCAGGTTGAACAGCGACTGCGGCACGACCGAAGAGATGATGCAATCGTCAATTGCTTTGAAATCCAGCCCCTGCATCTGCATCAGCTGGTGGAGCCAGGCGGCGTATTCATCGGCCGTGCGCGTGCTTTCGGTGGCCACACGCCACTGAGCGATCCAGCCGCTGCCGTCACGGGCCAAGCCGTCATGGATGGCGAACAGCGTATTGGTATTACCTTGTTCAATCGCCAGAAGCATGGACCAGATCTCCATATGTGATATCGCCGCCGGTGACGGTATAGACCTGACCGTCCGCCGCCCTGATCTTCAACCCGCCGAACTCATCAAGGCCGTCTATACGGCCGGTCAGGGTGGCGCCTTCGTGCGTGACGTTGACCAGACGATCAACTCCATAGGCGCGCTTAAGCCACGCCTTGGCGATATCATTGAAATCCGAACGGCGCCACAGATCAAGCACGCCATCGAGGTGGCCATTCAGCTTGTGCAACAGAGCCACCGGATCGAGATTTTTGGCTTCCGGGCTGATCTCCTTCAGCGCCACGGTCAGGTAGCCTTCCAGAATCGGCGCCACACGCAGGTTCATGCCGATGCCGATAACGACACCGAGATGGCCCGGTGTTTCGGTCGCCTCGGTCTGGACCAGTATGCCGCACAGCTTGCGGCCACGATGCAGGATATCGTTCGGCCACTTGATGCGCATGGATTGGTCGGTATCCGGCACCAGCGGACGCAGCATCTCATAGACGGCCAGGGCCGTAACGAAGGACAGCTGCGGGGCGCGACGGACATCCAGTTCCATGGTCTCCCAGCGCGAAGCCATGAAATTGCCCTTGGTGCCGACCCAAGACTTGCCGTGACGGCCAACACCCTTGGTCTGCTCCTTCGCCAGTATCCAGCCGGCCCCTTCCCGCCCAGCACGCAGCCGGGCCAGGCTCAGATCCTGAGTTGACGAAAGAGAGTCGAAGATTTCGAAATCGGCCACAAGCACTATCCCAAAAGCAAAGATGCGCCTCTGGAATCAAAGGCGCATCAGGAGAACAGTCGCGCAACCCGGCCGGGTCACGCCCGGGGTCACGCAATGTCTTTTACTGGCCGAAGCCCTGCGCGGCCGATTGCGCCACCGGCCAGGCGTAGATCAGGAAGGCGATCACGACCGGGAACGAGAAGGCGGCGGCGGCATAGGCGATCCAGCGGGCTTCCAACGGGGTCTTGTCCATCTCACCGACCGGCGCATCGAACCACATAAGCTTAAGGATACGCAGGTAGTAGAAGGCGGCCACGACCGAGGCGACCAGACCGGCGGCGGCAAACCACCACAGGTGCGCGGTGATGGCGGCGCCGAAAACGAAGTACTTCGCCCAGAAGCCTCCGAACGGCGGCATGCCGAGCACCGACAGGGCCAGGATGGTGATGACAATGGTCATCGGCATGTTGACCTTGGCCAGGCCGGCCAGTTGATCGATCTTGGTGACCGGCTCGCCTTTACGGCTGAGGGCCATCTGAACGGTGAACAGACCCAGCGTATCGACCATGTAGAGTACGAAGAACATCAGCAGGGGCGCGACACCGACATTGCCGGCGGCAATGGCCAGCAAAGCATAGCCCATATTGGCGATCGACGAATAGGCCAGCAGGCGCTTGATGTCCTTTTGCATCAGGCCGCCAAGGGCGCCAACAACGAAGGACAGAACCGAGACGACCAGCAGGACCTGCTGCCACTGCCAGGTTTCATGGCCAAAGCCGGTCTGCAGCACGCGGGCCAGCAGAACCATGGCGGCGAACTTGGGGGCGCCGGCAGCGAAAGCGACGACCGGGGTGGGCGCGCCTTCATAGACGTCCGGGGTCCACATATGGAACGGTGCGGCAGAGACCTTGAAGGCAAAGGCGGCAATGACAAAGACCAGGCCGAAGATCAGGCCGACATTGGCATTGGTGGTGGCCGATTGGGCGATGTCGTGGAAGTTCATCGAACCGGCGAAACCGTAGACCAGCGAGGCGCCGTAGAGCAGCAGACCGGACGACAGGGCGCCTAGAACAAAGTACTTCAGGCCGGCTTCGGACGACTTGGCGTCGTCGCGGCGGAAGGCAGCGAGCACATAGAGCGCCAGGGACTGCATTTCCAGGCCGACATACAGCGAGATCAGATCACCGGCAGAGACCATCATGCTCATGCCGAGCGCGGCCAGGGTGATCAGGATCGGGAATTCGAAGCGGGCGCCGCCGACGCGGTCGAAATAGCCCTGCCCCAGAACGATGATGAAGACAGCGGCGATATAGATGACGACCTTGGCGAACAGGGCCACGCCATCGACAACAAAGGCGCCGGCGAAGGCCGAGCCCTGATGTCCGAAGGCGGCGGCGAAGGCCGCAGCGATCAGGGCCACCCCGCAGAGGGCGCTGACCGAGATCATGCCCTTGTCACCGCGGAACGCGCCGAAGACGAGGATCAGCAGCGAAGAGATCGCCAGGATCGCTTCGGGCAGGGCCAGGTTTAGAGCGAGATGAAAGTCCATAATGTGTCTCGTCCTTTATCCGCCGATGATCGACTGATAGGTCGCGACGACCGTATCAACGCTGGCAGTGGTAATGTCAAATACGAAGGCCGGATAGACGCCCAGCGCAATCGTACCCGCGATCAGCGGCACGAAAAGGATGATCTCGCGCGCCGACAGGTCGGGATATTTCTTCAGTTCCGGGTTATGCACCTCGCCGAACATCACACGCTTGTAGAGGGTGAGCGCATAGACGGCCGAGAAGATGACGCCGGTGGTCGCCACGAAGGCTACCCAGGTGCCCCACTTGTAAGCGCCGGTCATGGTGGTGATTTCACCGATGAAGCCAGACGTGCCCGGCAGGCCGACATTGGCCATGGTGAACAGCAGGAAGACGAAGGCGTAATGCGGCATCAGCTTGGTCAGGCCGCCGTAGAAGGCGATCTCGCGGGTGTGCCAGCGATCGTAGACGACGCCGACGCAGAGGAAGAGCGCGCCGGAGATGAGGCCGTGGCTGATCATCTGGAAGACGGCGCCCTGCACGCCCAGGGCGTTGCCGGCGAAGATACCCATGGTGACGAAGCCCATGTGGGCGACCGATGAATAGGCGATCAGCTTCTTGATGTCGGTCTGGCGGAAGGCGATCAGCGAGGTCACGACAATGGCGATGACCGATAGGATCATGACCAGGGGCGCGAACATCTGCGACGCATAAGGGAACATCGGCAGGTTGAAACGGATGAAACCGTAGCCGCCGAGCTTCAGCAGGATACCGGCCAGCATGACCGAACCGGCGGTCGGCGCCTGAACGTGAGCGTCCGGCAGCCAGGTGTGGACCGGCCACATCGGCATCTTGACCGCAAACGAGGCGAAGAAGGCGAACCACAGGAAGGGCTGGACTTCACGGGCGAAGGCGAACTGCGACAGGGCCGGAATATCGGCGGTGCCGGCAACGCTGACCATATACAGCATGGCCGCCAGCATCAGGACCGAGCCCAGAAGCGTATAAAGGAAGAACTTGTAGGACGCGTAGATACGGTCTTTGCCGCCCCAGATACCGATGATCAGGAACATCGGGACCAGGCCGCCTTCGAAGAAGATGTAGAACAGGAACAGGTCGAGCGAGGTGAAAACACCGATGACCAGGGTTTCCAGCAGCAGGAAGGCGATCATGTATTCGGTGATGCGTTCCTTGATCGATTCCCACGAGGCCAGGATACACAGGGGCATCAGGAAGGCCGTCAGAAGGACGAACAGGATCGAGATGCCGTCAACGCCCATGTGGTAGGAGATCGGTCCAAACCATTGATAATGTTCTTCAAACTGGTAACCGGCCTTGCTGTGGTCGAAACCGGCCAGCATGACGACGGACAGGACCAGGGTGATCAGCGTGGTCCACAGGCTGATCCATTTGGCGTTCCGGGCCATGACAGCCTCGTCATCCTTGCGGGCCATGGCGCGCAAGATGCCGATCACCGCCGCGCCGAACAGGGGCGCAAAGGTGATGATGCTCAGAAGATTGGGGATAGCGGGTATCATTTTAAAATCCATCTCCCCTTAGTGAGCCCAGAACAGGACGTAGGACAACAATCCCACAACGCCGAGGAACATAGCGAATGCGTAGTGATAAACATAACCGGTCTGGGTCTTCACCAGGTTTTTGGCCGACTTCAGCGCGGTCCAGGCGGCACCGTTCGGGCCGAGGTTATCGATGATCTTGATATCGAGCACCTTCCAGAAGACATCGCCCAGAACCTTGGTCAGCTTGACGAAGGTCGCCTGATAGATCTCATCGAAATACCACTTGTGGTACAGGAAGTTGTAGACCGGGCCATCATTGGCGGCCATCTTTTTCGGCAGCTTCGGATTGACGATATAGAAGTACCAGGCCAGCGCCATGCCGATCAGGGTCACGGCCAGAGGTGCGAGCTTGACCCACATTTCCTCGATTTCGTGCGCTTCGTGCATGATGTGGTTGGTCGGCGCCGTGAAGATGGCGTGCCCCCAGAACTCATGGGCGTGCGCACCGATGAAGTAAGGCGCGAAGATCACACCGGCGAAGACGGCGCCGAAGGCCAGCAGGCAGATCGGCACCAGCATAACCCAGGGGCTTTCATGCGGCGTATGGTCGTGGCCATGACCATGATGATCGTCGTGCGCATGGTCATCATGGGCATGAGCATGGTCATTATGTGCCGGTTCGGAGGCATCGTGCCCATCGATGACTTCATGATGGTGGTCATCATGCGCGTGTTCCCAGTGCTTCTTGCCGTGGAAGGTCATGGCAATCAGGCGCCACGAATAGAAGGAGGTCAGGAGCGCGGCAGCGATACCCATGCAGAAGGCGAACATGCCCTGCGGGGTGTTATGCGCGGCCCAGGCGGATTCGATGATCGCGTCCTTCGAGAAGAAGCCGGCGAAACCGAACTGGGTTTCCGGAATACCAAGGCCGGTAATGGCGATGGTGCCAATGGTCATGACGCCGTAGGTGATCGGCAGATACTTCCACAGGCCGCCCATCTTGCGCATGTCCTGCTCGTGGTGCATGCCGTGGATCACCGAACCGGCGCCCAGGAACAGCAGGGCCTTGAAGAAGGCGTGCGTGAACAGGTGGAACATGGCGGCCTGATAGGCCCCTACCCCTGCGGCAAAGAACATGTAGCCGAGCTGCGAACAGGTCGAATAGGCGATGACGCGCTTGATGTCGTTCTGCGTGAAGCCGATCGAAGCGGCGAAGATGGCCGTGATGGCACCAATGTAGGCGACGATGGTCTTTGCGACCGGGGCATATTCGAACAGCGGCGACAGCAAGCACACCATATAGACACCGGCGGTGACCATGGTGGCGGCGTGAATCAGAGCCGAAACCGGCGTCGGGCCTTCCATGGCGTCCGGCAGCCAGGTGTGCAGGAAGAACTGCGCCGACTTGCCCATGGCGCCGATGAACAGCAGGAAGGCGGCTAGATCGAGGGCCGAAAAGGACTGGCCGAGGAATTCCCAGGTCTGGCCCTGGTGGGCGGCGATCATCGGGAACAGTTCGTGGAAGTTGATTGTGCCGAACTGCCAGAAGACTGTCATAATACCAAGCGCGAAGCCGAAGTCACCGACGCGGTTGACGACAAAGGCCTTGATGGCGGCCGATGAGGCGCTTTCCTTGTTGAACCAGAAGCCGATCAGCAGGTACGAGGCCAGGCCCACCCCTTCCCAGCCGAAGAACAGCTGCATGAAATCGGCGGCGGTCACCAGCATCAGCATGGCGAAGGTGAACAGCGACAGATAGCTGAAGAAGCGCGGACGCGACGGGTCCTCGCTCATATAGCCCCAGCTATAGAGGTGAACCAGCGAGGAGACCGAGGTCACGACGATCAGCATGGTCGACGACAGGGCGTCGATGCGGATCGACCAGGCCGAATGGAAATCACCGATATTGATGAACGGCAGGACTTGGACCGTGAAATCGGCCATGCCGCCCCAGGTGTGCTGGATGAAGGTATACCAGCCACAGGCGCAGGCGACGAACAGCAGGCCGGTGGTCACCAGCTGCGACGGGATATTGCCGATGCGGCGGCCGAAGAAGCCGGCAATGGCCGCACCGACGATCGGTGCGAACACGCAAAGGGTAACAAGAGTGGCCATGCCGGAAGACCCAGGGCTTAAGGTAGCCAGGCTTTGGGTGGCTTCGGCGGCGGCGTGAACGGTGAGCACGATGCTTATCCTTTCATCATGCTGGCGTCATCGACGGCGATATCGCCGCGATTACGGAAGAAGGTCACGAGGATGGCGAGACCGACGGCGGCTTCGGCCGCGGCGACGGTCAGAACGAACATGGCCATGATCTGGCCCTGGACATTATGCAGGCATGCCGAGAACGCCACAAAATTGATGTTGGTCGACAGGAGGATCAGTTCGAGCGACATCAGGATGATGATGACGTTGCGGCGGTTGAGGAAGATACCCAGCACCCCGATAGTGAACAGGATGGCGGAAACCGTGAGATAATGGACGAGATCTATAGTCATTCCGAAATACCTTCTCCGGTCTTGACGGGCACGATCTCGACCGCATCCTTGCGGCGGCGCGTGACCTGCTTGAAAATATCCTGGCGCTTGACGTTCGGGCGGGTGCGCAGCGTCAGCACGATGGCGCCGATCATGGCGACCAGCAGCACGAAGCCGGCGGCTTCGAACAGGTAGATATAGGTCGAATAGAGGGCGTGACCGATCATCTTGATGTTCGGTTCAGCGGCAGTGGCAATCAAAGGCTGGCTGCCGGCGGCGGCGCCGTGGCCGGCGATGGCGATACTGACCGAAATCAGTTCGGCCATCAGCACGAGACCGATCACGAGACCGATCGGCAGATAGTTGGCGAAGCCCTGGCGTAGCTTGATGAAATCCACATCCAGCATCATAACGACGAACAGGAAGAGGACCGCCACAGCGCCGACATAGACGACGACCAGCAACATGGCGAGGAATTCCGCGCCGATCAGAATGAACAGGCCCGCCGATGAGAAGAAGGCCAGGATCAGGTACAGCACGCTGTGTACCGGGTTCTTGGCAGTGATGACCATCAGGGCCGAAGCCAGGGTCACCAGAGCCAGAAGATAAAAGGCGATTGCGATTACAGTCATGTCTCTCTCAGTGCCTCTTAACGGTATGGCGCGTCGAGTTCGAGCGCGCGGGCGATTTCGCGTTCCCAGCGATCGCCATTGGCCAGAAGACGTTGCTTGTCATAGAGAAGTTCTTCGCGGGTATCGGTCGAGAATTCGAAGTTCGGGCCTTCGACGATGGCGTCGACCGGGCAGGCTTCCTGACACAGGCCGCAATAGATGCACTTTACCATGTCGATGTCGTAGCGCGTGGTGCGGCGGCTGCCGTCGGCGCGCGGCTCGGCTTCGATGGTGATGGCCTGAGCCGGGCAGATGGCTTCGCACAGCTTGCAGGCGATGCAGCGTTCTTCGCCGTTTTCATAACGACGCAAAGCGTGCTCACCGCGGAAACGCGGGCTGATCGGCCCCTTTTCGAAGGGATAGTTGATCGTGGCCTTGGGCTTGAACATATACTTGACGGCCAGGACAGTAGCGCCCCAGAAATCAAGCAAGAACATGGCTTTAACGCCGGAGGAAATACGCGATATCATAGAGCGCCTCCATAGACGCGGTAACCAGCAATAACAAGAACGGCGACCAGCGAGAGCGGCAAGAAGACCTTCCAGCCCAGGCGCATCAGCTGATCGTAGCGATAGCGCGGCACAATCGCCTTGGCCATGGCGAACATCAGGAACCAGAACACCACCTTGACGATGAAGGTCAGCAGGCTGATCAGGATGTAAGGCAGGCTGTCATGCGCCAGCGGCAGCGGCACCGGGAATTCCCAGCCACCGAAGAACAGGATCGAGATCAGGGCGCACATCAGAACGATGTTGGCGTATTCGCCGATCATGAACAGCAGGTACGGGGTCGAGGAATATTCGACCTGATAGCCGGCCACCAGTTCCGATTCCGCGTCCGGCAGGTCGAACGGCGGGCGGTTGGTTTCGGCCAGGGCCGAGATGTAGAACATGACCATCATGCCGAACATGACCGGCAGTTTGATAATGCCGAGGCCCAGCTGATTGCCACCACCCAGGAAGTTCCAGTTCAGGATGCCGCCGCCCTGGGCGGTGACGATATCCGACAGGTTCATCGAACCGGCCAACAGGATCACGGTGACGATGATAAAGCCGATCGAGACTTCATACGATACCATCTGGGCCGCCGAACGCAGGCCGCCGAGGAAGGGATATTTCGAGTTCGAGGCCCAGCCGCCCATGATGATGCCGTAGACACCGAGAGAGGACACGCCGAGCAGGTACAGGATGCCGACATTGATGTTCGACACCACCCAGCCCGGTGCGAACGGAATGACCGCCCAGGCCAGGAAGGCGATGATGAAGGTCAGGAGCGGCGCCAGCAGGAAGATCGCCTTGTCGGCGCCGGCCGGAATGACCACTTCCTTGAACAGGAACTTGAAGAAGTCGGCGAAGGATTGCATCAGGCCGAACGGCCCGACCACGTTGGGGCCCTTGCGCAGCTGCACGCCCGCCCACACCTTGCGGTCGCCCCACAGCAGGAAGGCCAGCGACACCATGACGCCCATGATGACCGCCAGGGTTTCCCCCACCGTGATGATCGTCCAGCCCAGAGGCGATGACCAGAATGTTTCCATCGTCAGTATGTCCTTACTCAGCCGCCAGGCTCACGGCCGGTTTACGGGCCGCCGAGCACTCCGCCATGGCCACGGAGGCGCGGGCGATGGGGTTGGTCAGATAAAAATCGGTAATGTGTGAAGCGAAGACGCGGTCGGCGATCTCGCCCTTGGCGCCGATCGCTTTCACATCGAAAGCCTTCGGTGCCGGACGGACATCGATGCGCCCGAAGACCGGATGATCGGTGATCAGCTTGTCGCGCAGGGCCGCCAGGTTATCGTAAGGCAGGGTGTGGCCGACATAGCCGGACAGGGCGCGGATGATGGCCCAGTCTTCCTTGGCCTCGCCCTTCGGGAAGACGCAGCGTTCGGCGATCTGAACACGGCCTTCCAGATTGGTGTAGATGCCCGACTTCTCGGTATAGGCGGCCCCCGGCAGCACCACATCGGCGGCGGCAGCACCGGCATCGCCGTGCGAACCGATATAGACCACGAAGGTTTTGCCGAGGCCAGACGTATTGATTTCATCGGCACCGAGCAGGACCAGCAGGTCCACGCCGCCATTGAGCATGGCCGCCGCGTCCTTGGCCTCGCCGACCGGCACGAAGCCGAGATCGAGACCGGCGACGCGCGAGGCGGCCGTATGGACGATGTTGAAACCGTTCCAGTCTTCGCGGACGACATCGTAGTCATCGGCGATGATGGCGATTTCCTTCAGGACGGCCGCGCCGTCCGCGCCGGAAATGGCATTGCTGCCAACCAGGATGGCAGGCTTCTTCGCGTTCTTCAGCACATCGCGGAAAGCGTGCTTCTTGAGGTCCTTCAGGGCCTTTGGACCGGCGCCGATATGCGCATAGTCATAGGTCAGGTCGACCGGCTCGCCGATCACCGCCACCTGCACCTGGCTCTTCAGCCATGTCTTGCGGATGCGGGCATTGATCAGCGAGGCTTCGTGACGCAGGTCCGTGCCGATCAGCAGGATGGCGTCGGCCTCCTCGATACCGGCGATGCCGGAATTGAACAACCAGGCCTCACGTGGCGTCGCTTGTGTCACCGGACCGACCTTGGCGCCTTCCTGGCGGCAGTCGAGATTGGTGACACCCAGACCGTAGAACAGGTCCTTGGTGGCCTTCATGGCTTCGGCGTCGATCAGGTCGCCGGCAATGACACCGACCTTCGAGGCATCGGTCGCTTTTATTTTGCCAGCGACCGTCGTCAGGGCCTCATCCCACGACACGGGCACCAGCTTGCCGTCCTTGCGGACATAGGGCTTATCAAGGCGCTGGCGTGACAGACCGTCGACCGCATAGCGGCTCTTGTCGGTCAGCCATTCCTCGTTGATCTCTTCCTTGAGGCGCGGCAGAGCGCGCAGCACGGCCGGACCACGGTTATCGACGCGGATATGCGCCCCCAGGGCGTCATGCACGTCGATGGTCTCGGTCTTGGTCAGTTCCCACGGACGGTAGTTGAACGACCACGGCTTGTGGGTCAGGGCGCCGACCGGGCACAGGTCGTTGACATTGCCGGACAGTTCCGATGACACCGAGCGTTCCAGATAGGAGGTGATTTCGGCATTTTCGCCGCGCGAGATCATGCCCATTTCGGTGACGCCGGCCACTTCCGTGGTGAAACGGACGCAGCGCGTGCACTGGATGCAGCGGGTCATGAAAGTCTTGATTGTCGGCCCGAGGTTCTTTTCCTCGACGGCGCGCTTGTTCTCGTCGTAGCGAGAGTCGCCCTTGCCGTAGGCCACCGACTGGTCCTGCAGGTCGCATTCACCGCCCTGATCACAGATCGGGCAATCGAGCGGGTGATTGATCAGCAGGAATTCCATCACGCCTTCGCGGGCCTTCTTGACCATCGGCGTGTTGGTGAAGATTTCCTGGCCCTCGGCGGCCGGCAGCGCACACGACGCCTGCGGCTTCGGCGGTCCGGGCTTTACCTCGACCAGACACATGCGGCAGTTGCCGGCGATCGACAGGCGCTCGTGATAGCAGAAACGGGGAATTTCCTCGCCCGCCAGTTCCGCCACTTGCAGCACGGTCATGCCGGGGTCGAACTCGACCTCCACACCATTGACTTTTGCCTTAGCCATGCCTGTTACACCTCAACATTTGCAAATAAATTACGGAATTTCATCATGTTTTCCACAAGCGTTTCACGCCCTAGAACCATGACTTGTTCCCCGCAACATAGTCTTCATAAAAACTCTGATCAGACTTGATCAGATAAATCAGCATCTCGATAAAGGCGATAAGCCCCACCAGCGGACTGGTGATGATCAGGCATGTACCGACCAGCATAACCACGCCAGCCCATACGCGCCCCAGGTAAAACTTGTGCAAACCCAGCATGCCCAACAAAAACGGGCAGGCGAGAATCGCCGCGACATACCTGTTCTTCTCTCCCACCGCCGTCGCAATGACATAGATGCTTACCGCACTGTCACCCGACGTCTCGAAATCCACCGTGGACCCCGCCGGGACATAGACCGTCTCACCCATCAGATCGCTAACGCTGAAAGTATAGCGCCGGCCGTCATCACCGCTGATGAGGCCTGTCGATCCGTTGAATGAAAGCACCTTGCCCCGCATGGCTCCCCTACTCCGCCGCCACTGAATGGCCGGCAAAATTACTCTTGCTCGACCTGTACAGCGTGATCCGGTCCTCGATCTCGTGGCGGAAGTGACGGATCAGGCCCTGGATCGGCCAGGCCGCCGCGTCGCCGAGCGCGCAGATGGTATGGCCTTCGACCTGGGTGGTCACTTCCAGCAGGGTGTCGATTTCCGCCGGATCGGCGTCACCCTTCACCATTCGCTCCATCACGCGCCACATCCAGCCGGTGCCTTCGCGGCACGGCGTACACTGGCCGCAGGATTCGTGCTTGTAGAAATAGCTGAGACGCGAAATGGCGCGGATCAGGTCGGTCGACTTATCCATGACGATAACCGCCGCCGTGCCGAGGCCCGACTTCAGATTACGCAGGGAGTCGAAATCCATCGGCAGGTCTTCGCACTGCTCGGCCGTGATCATCGGCACCGACGAACCGCCGGGGATGACCGCCTTGAGATTGCCCCAGCCGCCGCGGATGCCGCCACAGTGGGCTTCGATCAGCTGGCGAAACGGGATCGACATAGCTTCTTCGACATTGCACGGGCGCTCTACATGGCCCGAAATGCAGAACAGCTTGGTGCCGGCATTGTTCGGCGCACCGAACGAGGCGAACCAGTCCGCGCCACGACGCAGGATGGCACCGACGGCAGCGATGGATTCGACGTTGTTGACCGTGGTCGGGCAGCCATAGAGGCCGGCGCCGGCCGGGAACGGCGGCTTCAGGCGCGGCTGGCCCTTCTTGCCTTCCAGCGATTCCAGCAGGGCGGTTTCCTCGCCGCAGATGTAGGCGCCGGCACCGTGATGGATATAGACGTCGAAGTCCCAGCCATGGACATTGTTCTTGCCGATCAGCTTGGCCTCATAGGCCTGCTTGACGGCGGCTTCCATGCGCTCGCGCTCCAGCACGTATTCGCCGCGCAGGTAGATATAGGCCGCATGGGCCTGCATGGCGAACGAGGCGATCAGGCAGCCTTCGATCAGCAGCTGCGGATCGTGGCGCATGATTTCGCGGTCTTTGCAGGTACCGGGCTCGGATTCGTCGGCATTGACCACGAGATAGTGCGGGCGATCCTTGACTTCCTTCGGCATGAAGGACCATTTCAGGCCGGTATTGAAACCGGCGCCGCCACGGCCGCGCATGCCCGAATTCTTCATGTTGGTGATGATCCAGTCGCGTCCGCACGACAGGATATCCTTGGTCGAATTCCACGCGCCGCGCTGCTTCGCGCCCTCAAGGCCCCAGTCCTGGAAACCGTAGAGGTTGGTGAAGATGCGGTCCTTGTCCTGCAGAATGCCTGTGACGGTCTGGGTCATTACGCTTTTACCTCAGGAGCGGGGAAGTTCGGAATCTTGACCGGCTTGGCGGCCGAACCGTCATAAAGCTTCGGATCGGTCAGCGAGGTCACGCCGCCCAGCGGTTCCGATGTATGACGGCCATTGTAAGGACCGGGCTTCGGTGATTTGCCGGCAGCGAAATCATCGATGATCTGGGCCAGGTTTTCCGGCGTCAGGTCTTCGTAGTAATAGTCATTGATCTGGGCCATCGGCGCATTGGTGCAGGCGCCCAGGCATTCGACTTCCTGCCAGGTGAATTTGCCATCGGCCGACAGCTTGTCCTTCGGGCCGATCTTTGACTTGCAGACATGCATCAGGGCATCGGAGCCGCGCAGCATGCAGGGCGTGGTGCCGCAGACCTGGATCAGGGCAGCCGAACCGACCGGCTCCAGCATGAACATCGTATAGAAGGTTGCCACTTCGAAGACGCGAATCTGCGGCATGGCCAGCAGCTTGGCGATAGCGGTAATAGCCGGCTCGGAGACCCAGCCTTCCTGCTTCTGCACCAGCCACAGAATCGGGATCACCGCGCTCTGGCGACGGCTTTCGGGATATTTGGCAATCCACCAGTTGGCCTTTTCCAGCGTTTCCGCCGAAAAGGTGAAACTGGCCGGTTGCTCCTTGGCAAGACGACGTACAGCCATCAGGACCCTCTACAGATACAGTTCAGCGCGGGCTTTACACCCGTAGCCGATGAAAGACAGTTTAAAAATACGGAGCTTCACAGAAATCACAGCCTGGGTCATTTCTGCATCGCCTCGTAACGGGCATTACGCGCCAGACGGACACGGTTCTGCGCGGCGGCCACGAACGGCAGACGGCGCGCCCCGAGCAGACCCACCAGCGCAATGCCGACCAGAACGAAACGCGCGGTATCGCTTTCCATCTCCGGGCGGGCCTGGACGAGCAGACCGAAGCCCAGAACGCAGACCAGCATCGGGACCACCGGCAGGAGCAGATAGGTCAGCATGTCCGCGATAAAGCCTTTGGCGCCACCGGTATGGTAGGGCCAGCTAGGGCGGGACATGTAGACGCTGAACGCCATAAGCGCGACCAGCAGACCTGCGGCAATCAGTAGGCTGGGGTTCATCGGTCGATTTCCCCGAAAACGATATCCAGCGAACCGAGGATAGCAGAAACGTCGGCCAGTAAGTGGCCGCGGTTCAGCCAGTCCATGGCCTGCAGATGCGGGAAGCCCGGCGCGCGGATCTTACAGCGATAGGGCTTGTTGGTGCCATCAGAGACCAGATAGACGCCGAATTCGCCCTTCGGCGCCTCGACGCAGGCATAGACCTCGCCCTCCGGCGTCTTGAAGCCTTCGGTATAGAGCTTGAAGTGATGGATCAGGGCTTCCATCGAATTCTTCATCTCGGCGCGGCGCGGCGGCGTGACCTTGTGGTCGGTCGAGAGGACCGGGCCCGGCGTTACCTTAAGTTTGTCAATGCATTGCAGCATGATCTTGACAGATTGGCGCATCTCTTCGACGCGGCAGAGATAGCGGTCCCAGCAGTCACCGTTCTTTCCGAGCGGGATGTCGAACTCTAGCTCGTCATAGCATTCATAGGGCTGCGACTTGCGCAGGTCCCACGGCACGCCCGAGCCACGCAGCATGACGCCGGTGAAACCCCAGTCGAACGCCTGCTCCTTGGAGACCACGCCGATATCGACATTGCGCTGCTTGAAGATGCGGTTTTCGGTGATCAAGGTTTCGATATCGTCGAGCGCCGGCAGGTATTCGTTGCGGCACCAGTTGGCGATATCTTCGATCAATTCCGGCGGCAGATCCTGGTGGACGCCGCCCGGACGGAAATAGTTGGCGTGCAGGCGGGCACCGCAGGCGCGTTCATAGAACACCATCAACTTTTCACGATGCTCGAAACCCCAGATTGGCGGCGTCAGGGCGCCGACGTCCATGGCCTGAGTCGTCGTGTTCATGATGTGCGACAGGATGCGGCCGATTTCCGAGAACAGGACGCGGATCAGCTGGCCGCGCTTGGGCACTTCCAGACCGAGCAGCTTTTCGATGGCCAGAACGAAGGCGTGTTCCTGGTTCATCGGCGCCACGTAGTCGAGGCGGTCGAAATAGGGCACGTTCTGCAGATAGGTGCGCGATTCCATCAGCTTCTCGGTGCCGCGGTGCAGCAGGCCGATATGCGGATCGACGCGCTCGACCATTTCACCGTCAAGATCCAGTACGAGGCGCAGCACACCGTGCGCCGCCGGATGCTGCGGGCCGAAATTGATCGTGAACTTGCGATCGTCATCGCTCTTGTTCACAAAAGGCTCTACACCGTCTGCCATGAAATCAAACCCTTATCCGTAACTCTTAATCCCAGGCGAAAGCCTAGGTCTTTGCCTTCTCGTCGCCCGGCAGCACGTATTGTGCGCCTTCCCACGGCGACAGGAAGTCGAACTTGCGATATTCCTGAGTGAGCTTTACCGGCTCGTAGATCACGCGTTTCTGTTCTTCATCGTAACGCACCTCGACATGGCCCGTCATCGGGAAGTCCTTGCGCAGGGGATGTCCCTGGAAGCCGTAATCCGTCAGCAGACGGCGCAGGTCCGGGTGATTGGAGAACAGCATACCGTACATGTCGAAGGCTTCGCGCTCGTACCAGTCGGCATTCGGATAGACCGAACGGATCGACGGCACCGGCAGGACTTCATCGGTCCGGACCTTGACCCGCAGGCGAATATTCTGCGTCAGCGACAGCAGGTGATAGATGACGTCAAAGCGCTGGGCGCGCTTAGGATAGTCGGCGCCGCAAACATCGATCAGCTGGTGGAAGCGGTAGGGCGCCTGCTTCAGCTTCGCCATGATCTCGACAATGCGCTCGCGATCGACCGTCAGGGTCAATTCGCCGAAAGCCAGGACGGATTCGACGATCGCTTCCTTGAAGTCGGCCTGGGCCTGTTCAGCGAGGGCCTGCAGTTTCTCTAAAGACATATGCCCCTCCCCTTAGCGACGGATGCTGCCGGTACGGCGAATCTTCTTCTGCAGTTGCAGAAGGCCGTACAGGAGCGCCTCGGCGGACGGCGGGCAGCCCGGCACATAGACATCCACCGGCACGACACGGTCACAGCCGCGCACGACGCTGTAGCTATAGTGATAATAGCCGCCGCCATTGGCGCATGAGCCCATAGAGAGCACATAGCGCGGATCTGGCATCTGGTCGTAGACCTTGCGCAGCGCCGGGGCCATCTTGTTGGTCAGGGTGCCGGCGACGATCATCAGGTCAGACTGGCGCGGTGAGGCGCGCGGGGCCATGCCAAAGCGTTCCATGTCGTAGCGCGGCATCGAGGCCTGCATCATTTCGACGGCGCAGCAGGCCAAACCGAAGGTCATCCACATCAGCGAGCCGGTACGGGCCCAGGTGATGACGTCGTCGGCCGAAGCCACCAGGAAGCCCTTCTGATCGAGTTCAGCCGAGACCTGCTCGAAGAACTTGTCATGGACCGCGGGATCGTAGCCTTCAACCGAAGACCGGCCAGCAGATCCGGCAGGAATGATTACTCCCATTCCAGGGCTCCTTTTTTCCACACATATATATAGCCGAGACCGAGTTCGACCAGGAAGGTCACCATCGACCAGAAGGCGACGTGCATGCCGCCGTTCGGCATGTCGAACAGCGACACGGCCCACGGGAACAGGAAGGAAGCTTCCAGATCGAAGATGATGAAGAGGATCGACACCAGGTAAAAGCGAACGTCGAACTTCTGGCGGGCCGAATCGAAGGCATTGAAGCCGCATTCATAAGCCGACAGCTTTTCGGTATCCGGCGCCTTCGGGGCGACCACCAGAGCGCCGATCATGAAGCCCAGCCCCAAAACGGCGGCTATGACTATGAAAACGATGACCGGCAGATAATGGAGCAGAAATTCGTTCATCAGGTCACCTCAACCCCTCGTGATAACTCGGGTCAAAACACATCTGAGTCGTGAGCTACTATAGCATCCCGGCAGCCGCATTAACGACGGCCCCGGACTCAGTTAGTCAGCTATTAGACCACTCTGTTCAAAGCTTCAAACCATTGCAGTGCGAAAAACATCGCTTTTTACAACTTTCTTACATTTTTTCGCCACAAGCAAAGCTAATGCAAATCACTCGCAAATACTGACGCTTAAAGGACAAAGTTATCCAAGGCTTCGCCCTCCTGTCGTCTCTTTTTGTACTTTTAGCGGTTGACACCCCTGCCCTCGCCGAACTACTAAGCGGACCTCCTCGACGGCGGCTCACTTAAGCCTGACGACGAGGACAAAAGGGAATGCGGGTGTAGCTCAGTTGGTTAGAGTGTCGGCCTGTCACGCCGAAGGTCGCGGGTTCGAGCCCCGTCACTCGCGCCACCCCTGCTTTGATTAAGCAACGGGTGGCACCGCATTTTCCCTCTGATTTCTTTCAAATAACAGATATGCGTTTTACCGGGGCCATAAGCTTGTCCGGGTTTTTGCCTTGCCTGTGAATTACCGTTTTTTATGAGTTGACACCCCGCCCGGGCCGAATTACTAAGCGCACCTTCTCGACGCAACGGACCAGTGCCGAACGACGAGACAAGGGAATGCGGGTGTAGCTCAGTTGGTTAGAGTGTCGGCCTGTCACGCCGAAGGTCGCGGGTTCGAGCCCCGTCACTCGCGCCACCCCTGCTTTGATTAAGCAACGGGTGGCACCGCATTTTCCCTGCTCTTTTCTCCTGAAAATCACGCTTTACCGGAAAAGTTCCTTCACGCCTTCAACCCATTATTGGGAAAACGCACTTCGTCAGATCGTTGAGGACCGGACGATGGGCTGATGCTGTCCGGATGATCAGGTGGCTAAGCAATATGGCTGGTTCGTTCGATTTATCGCTTGTAGCAACTTAGCTCGATCACCATCAGTTGCGGTGCTTTCATACTGTATGGCCATTATATGAGGCACTAATCCAGTTTTGTTGTCCTTCATTAGTGCCTTGATGGCAGCCGTGGCAGACGCAGCCTGCACTATTGCAGATTCGTCTAATGCTACCGTGGTCGGCATCAATCCGGTAACCTCGTCAGAGTTTATGCCGATTGAATCGAATCTGATCCGCCCATGTGCGTTGTTCGCTTCCGCTTGCGCAGCGAGAGCCACCAATGATGCTTCTACCTTACCTTTTTGGACGTTCACATCGCAGAGAGTCCGAAGCCCCACACCGACAACATACCGTCCAAGTAGTTCGCCCTTTTCTCCCCGCACGGATTCAGTCATGTATCTAAGGAAATCTACGATAACGGTGTGATCACCAACCGACAATTCGCCTTTAACGATGGTAGCGGCGTTTCCTTTAGCAAAAGCATCCTTAGATACAATTGACACCCACTGACTATGATTGCTTAGTAGGCTTTTCGTCTCTTCTACCGACAAATCGTCCCAAGCGTAGGAGCCAAATTTCTTGACACCCGTCGCATCTTTTCTCGAAAAACTTACATTTTCGGCTCTCGTCTGTGTGATCGGCTCGTAGGTGAGAAGTGCGCTGTTCGCAAAGACCCCGCTCCCTCCCCCACTATCTGCTGTGGCTGCACGGGCTGGCAAAGCTGCAAGTCCCCCCAAACCAATAAGCCCCAAAGCCTGACGACGCCTCACTTCGAATTGCGCAACCATTACTCCCCCCAGATTGAAATGCCACCCATCAATGTAATTCAGCTGTAGACGATGGCAAAGAGGTTTGCGTTAACCATTTGGCTATCTTCGACCAAATGTGTTAAAAAAAACACGGTTACGCAAACCCTCCCCCCTATCACGAGTGGCAGCAGTCGTCGTTTCGATTCAATTCTGATAAGACTCTTATAATGTTAGCTGCGGGAAAGCAGATACGGTTACCCTGATCATCCGGACAGCATCAGCCCATCGTCCGGTCCTCAACGATCTGACGAAGTGCGTTTTCACAATAATGGGTTAAAGGCGTGAAGGAACTTTCCAACGAACACAGAAGGATCGTCCCAGGACGAACATCCCATGCTTCTGTGCTGATGATGCGCACCGGTCATATTCCGGCCGATGTGCATCCACCATCCTGGACGGTTTCGACGAACCGTGAACCGATGGTTTGACAGCCGTTTTTGGAGATGATGTCGGCCGACGATGACCAAACAGTCGAACGCCCCCTGCTTGGCACTCTGGTGCTACAAAACGGGGCAACACTCTCTGATGCCTTAGTGTCTGATTCTACAGGATAAAAAGGTTGTTCCGGGATTGTGTGGTGATACACATCGGGGCAACCCGGTGGCCCATTCTATCGATTTTCGGTAAGCGCTTGATTTAATTCAAGTATTTGGTGGGCGATGACGGGATCGAACCGCCGACCTACTCGGTGTAAACGAGCCGCTCTGCCAGCTGAGCTAATCGCCCCTTTCCAAGGGAAGGAAGCCTTTGCCAAGCCTGCCTCCATAAGTCAAGAGGCGTTTCCATATCCGAGGGTTTAAATCCCCAGATACGGAAACGCCTCATTGCGTCTGTCATCTGATCCAACTGGATCAGAGGCCATTAGCCGTTCAGGGCGCCCTTCAGGCCTTCACCGACGCGGAAGCGAGCGGTGACCGAAGCCGGACGCTTCACGGTTTCGCCGGTGCGCGGATTGCGGGCGGTGCCGGCTTCGCGCTTGACGGCGAGGAAGGTGCCGAAGCCAACGAGGCGGACGTCGTCACCCTTTTTCAGGGCGCCCACCACGCTGTCGGTGAAAGCGTCGAGCGCCTTCTTGGCTTGATCTTTCGTCAGACCGGCCTGATCGGCGATGGCGGCCACGAGTTCAGCTTTCGTCATAAATCTCTCTCCCTACCCGTTATGGGATCAGTTGCTAAGCTTACCCCTAACGCTGCGGCCCTTGCCGTGAGTCGTTAACGGGTGAGGCCGATAGAGACTACAAAAACGCGCGCCCGTCAAAGCAATAAATGCCGTTTATTGCACTGCAAACCGTGTTTTTTTAAGGGTTTGCGCGTTTTCACATCCTTTTGAAGCCATGGAGACGCTTTGAAGCTCTGAATTGAACCCGACTGTACGGTTATGGCACAGACTTTTCCGCGCAAAGCCTTGTGGATAAAGGAACTGATTCTCTCATCCGTTTGTCGCAACAATAAAAAAATGCCCCGGCGAAAGCGCATTCGCCGGGGCATATCATTTTACCAGGTCGGGGCCTCAGTGCGCCGTCGCCGCGTCGCCATCGTCCACAACCGGAGCAGACGCCGCCGCAATAACCGGCTCGATCCATTCCACTGGCGTCAGGGGCTTCACCAGGGCGTGGCGCAGGACCTCTTCCGCCAGACTGACCGGGATGATTTCAAGGCCCGACTTGACGTTGGCCGGCAGGTCAACGAGGTCCTTCTCGTTTTCCTTCGGGATCAGGACAGTCTTGATGCCGGAGCGCAGGGCGGCCAGCAACTTTTCCTTCAGGCCGCCGATCGGCAGGACACGACCGCGCAGGGTGATTTCACCCGTCATGGCGATATCCTTGCGCACCGGAATGCCGGTCAGAACCGAGACCATGGCAGTGACCATCGCGACGCCGGCCGAAGGGCCGTCTTTCGGCGTAGCGCCTTCCGGCACGTGGACGTGGACATCGGTCTTGTCGAACACCGGTGGCAAGATGCCGAACTTCGGCGCCAAAGCCTTGACGTAGGAATTGGCCGCAGAAACGGACTCCTTCATGACTTCCTTCAGGTTACCGGTGACCTTCATATTGCCCTTGCCGGGCATCTTGATGGCTTCGATGGTGAGAATGTCACCGCCGAATTCGGTCCAGGCGAGCCCCGTGACGATGCCAACCTGATCGACCTCATCCGTGGCACCATAGTGGAACTTCTTGACGCCGGCATATTTGGCCAGACGCTCATCATCAATGGTGATCGACTTGACCTTCTCCTTGGCCAGGTCACGGATCGTCTTGCGCGCCAGATTGCCCAGTTCACGTTCCAGCGACCGCACCCCGGCTTCGCGGGTGTAATAGCGGATGATGTCGCGGATCGCCGCTTCCGGCACCACGAACTCTTCCGCTGTCAGGCCGTGTTCCTTCATCAGGACCGGCAGGACGTGGCGCTTGGCGATCTCGACCTTTTCATCCTCGGTATAGCCGGGAATGCGAATGATCTCCATCCGGTCGAGTAGCGGCTGCGGCATGTTCAGGCTGTTGGCCGTGGTGACGAACATGATCTTCGACAGGTCGTAATCGACTTCGAGATAATGGTCGGCAAAGGTCGAGTTCTGCGCCGGATCGAGCACTTCGAGCAGGGCAGACGCCGGATCGCCGCGCCAGTCCGAGCCCATCTTGTCGATTTCGTCGAGCAGGAAGAAGGCATTGGTAGATTTCACCTTCTTCATGTTCTGGATGATCTTGCCAGGCATGGAGCCGATATAGGTGCGGCGGTGACCGCGGATTTCCGATTCATCGCGTACGCCACCGAGCGAAATGCGCACGAATTCACGGCCCGTCGCCTTGGCAATCGACTTGCCCAGCGAGGTTTTGCCGACGCCCGGAGGACCGACAAGGCACAGGATCGGACCTTTCAGCGTCCCCATGCGCGCCTGAACGGCCAAGTGCTCAAGGATGCGTTCCTTGACCTTTTCCAGACCGTAGTGATCGGCTTCGAGGATATCCTCGGCCTTCTGCAGGTCGATGGCCTTCGGCTTGGCGGCGCCCCAGGGGATGGACAGCAGCCAATCGAGATAGTTGCGCACGACCGTGCTTTCGGCTGACATCGGCGACATATGGCGCAGCTTGTTCAGTTCGGCCATGGCCTTGGTGCGGGCTTCCTTGGAAAGCTTGGTGCCCTTGATCTTCTTTTCAAGATCGGCCAGTTCGTCCTTGCCCTCGTCCTGTTCACCGAGTTCGCGCTGAATGGCCTTCATCTGCTCATTCAGGTAATATTCGCGCTGGGTCTTCTCCATCTGGCGCTTGACGCGTGAGCGGATCTTCTTCTCGACCTGCAGGACGGAGATTTCCCCTTCCATCAAGGCATAGATCTTTTCCAGTCGCTTGCTGACCGAAAGCTGTTCCAGCAGATCCTGCTTGTCTTGAATCTTCACCACCAGGTGCGCGGCGATGGAATCGGCCAGCACGTCGGCATCGGTGATTTCAGCGATGGCGTTAAGCGATTCCGGCGGAATCTTCTTATTCAGCTTGATATAGTTCTCGAACTGCTCACCCACGGCGCGTTGCAGGGCCTCGGCATCCGGACCTTCATCCAGTTGCACATCCAGCGGATAGGCCTCGGCCTCGTAATAGGCCTCGGTCGAGACGAAGCGCTTGATGCGCGCCCGGCTCTTGCCCTCGACCAGCACCTTGACGGTACCGTCGGGCAGCTTCAGCAGTTGCAGCACATTGGCAAGCACACCTATTTCATAGATGGCATCGACGGCGGGATCGTCATCGGAGGAATTCTTCTGGGTCGCCAGCAGGATTTGCTTGTCGCCCTTCATCACCTCATCCAAGGCCTGCACGGACTTTTCGCGGCCGACAAACAGCGGCACGACCATATGCGGAAACACCACGATATCGCGCAGCGGCAGAACGGGGATGGTCAATACGTCTAGCATAGGTACTCCTTCACAGACTCAGCCGCCGGATGCTCCAGTGTAAACCCTAGGCTCTCATGCTCAACAGAGTCTTAAAACAAATCGCGCCGTCCAGGGGAATTAAGGGGGGATAAGTCCGCTTAGTCTCTTCGGGCGCCTTGAAATGAATGTGGGATAGATTGCCGCAGTTTCAAGACGCGTGCAGGATCATGGCTCCTGCACGCGTTAGTTTGGAGTAACGTCATAAAAAACGCGGCTCCGTTTCCGGAGCCGCGCCTTTAATTGCAGTTTAAAAGCAAGCCTTAAGCCGCGCCGCCGGAACGCTTTTCGGCGTAGATCAGCAGCGGCTGAGCGCGTTCTTCGATGACCTCACCATTGATGACCACCTCCTCGACGCCCTGCATGGTCGGCAATTCGTACATAGTCTCCAGCAGGATGCCTTCGAGGATCGAGCGCAGGCCGCGCGCGCCGGTCTTGCGCTGGATTGCGCGGCGGGCAACGCCCAGCAGGGCTTCGTCGGTGAAATTCAGGGTGACGTTTTCCATTTCGAACAGGCGCTGATACTGCTTGATCAGGGCGTTCTTCGGTTCGGTCAGGATCTTGACCAAGGTGTGCTCGTCAAGGTCTTCCAACGTCGCCAGGACCGGCAGACGGCCGATGAATTCCGGGATCAGGCCGAATTTCATCAGATCGTCCGGCTCGACATTGCGCAAGATTTCACCGGTGCGGCGATCTTCCGGATCCTTCACCGTGGCGCCGAAACCGATGCTCGTGCCCTTGCCGCGGCCGGAAATGATCTTTTCCAATCCGGCGAAGGCGCCGCCACAGATGAACAGGATGTTGGTCGTATCCACTTGCAGAAACTCCTGCTGCGGATGCTTGCGCCCCCCCTGCGGCGGCACGGAGGCGACCGTGCCTTCCATGATCTTGAGAAGGGCCTGCTGCACGCCCTCACCCGACACGTCGCGGGTGATGGACGGGTTGTCCGACTTGCGCGAGATCTTGTCGACTTCGTCGATATAGACGATGCCGCGCTGGGCACGTTCGACATTATAATCAGCCGCCTGGAGCAGCTTCAGGATGATGTTCTCCACGTCCTCACCCACATAACCGGCTTCGGTCAGCGTCGTGGCGTCGGCCATGGTGAACGGCACGTCGATAATGCGGGCCAGGGTCTGGGCCAGCAGGGTCTTACCGGAACCGGTCGGCCCGATCAGCATGATGTTGGACTTGGCCAGTTCGACATCATTGCCTTTTTGGGCGTGATTCAGGCGCTTGTAGTGGTTGTGAACCGCGACCGACAGAACCTTCTTGGCCTGGGATTGGCCGATGACATAGTCATCGAGCACTTCGCGGATCTCCTTCGGCGTAGGCACTCCGTCCTTGGACTTCACGAAGGCTATCTTGTGCTCTTCGCGAATGATGTCCATGCACAACTCGACGCATTCATCACAGATAAACACGGTCGGTCCGGCGATAAGTTTACGCACTTCGTGCTGGCTCTTTCCGCAGAAAGAACAATAGAGAGTGCTTTTGCTGTCGCCCGTCGCGGCTTTGGTCATATGCTTCTTCACCTCAAGTGGCCGGCTTGGAGAACGACTCGCGTAACATGAGTCGCCGGCCCGAATTATAGAATATCCTACCGCCGCAGGCCTTAACAAAGGCTGATTTTGGCACAGATACCCCTTACATCCAACGTATCGATACGTATTTATGCACAGTTTAGACCATGCCTCAACCGGCCATGGCCATCTATGCGTCGCTTAACTATCTTTATATGGGATAAGAACGAGCGAATAAAAGCCATGCCGTTCGTCTTTGAAAGTTTTTACCGTTCATGCTGACTAAAATCGCAAAAAAATCCGCAGGTTCCGTAAAGCGCGGCGCAAAGGCCACGCTGGCGGCGAAAAACGAGACGGCAAAGAAAATTGTCGCCTTCGATTTTGACGGCACCCTGACCAGCAAGGACAGTTTCCTGGCTTTTTTGCAGGCCGCAAAAGGAAACTTGCAAATCGCAAGCGCGCTCACCTTCCAGCCGCAGATGCTGCTCGATTATGCCCGGACACGCGATCGCGGCGCATTGAAGGCACGCCTGCTGCACGGGCTGCTGGGCGACATTTCGCAGGCAGACCTGGAAATCCTCATCAAGGCCTTCGTCACCCGGACCGGCAAGAGTCTGTTCCGACCGGATGCCCTGAAGACCTGGGCCGAACATGATCAGCCCGATCGTTTGCGCGTCATCGTCACCGCCTCGCCGGAACTGCTGGTGGCACCTTTCGGACGGCTGATCGGCGCCGACCGGATCATCGGCACCCGGCTGAAATTTTCCGAAGCCGGAACACTGCTGCCCGAACTAACCGGCCTGAACTGCCGTGGCGAGGAAAAGATGTGCCGCCTGCATGAAGCCTTCGGGGACGGTCTGGACCTGGAGGCAGCCTATGGCGACACCGCCGGTGATACGGAAATGCTGGCCGCTGCACGCCACGGTCACTATCGCGTCTTCACACAGAAGCCATAAGAAAAGGCGCCCGGATCACTCCGGGCACCTTCAATTGCATACCGCAAGAAACCAGTTTTACGAGGCTTCTTTCTCGGCCTCGGCGCGCTTCTCGTACACATGATCGATCAGGCCGAATTCCTTGGCTTCGTCAGCCGTCATGTAACGGTCGCGATCGAGAGTTTTCTCAATCGTGTCATAGGTCTGGCCAGTGTGTTTGACGTAGATTTCGTTGAGCAGTTTCTTGGTTTTACGCATGTCCTCGGCCTGGATTTCGATATCCGAGGCCATGCCGCGTGCACCGCCAGAAGGCTGGTGAACCATGATCTTCGAGTTCGGAAGCGAGATGCGCTGACCGGCCTCGCCAGCCTGCAGGATCAGCGACCCGGCGGAAGCGGCCATGCCCATGCAAACCGTCGAGATAGGCGACTTGATGTATTGCATCGTATCATAGATCGCCAGGGCCGAGGTCACCTGCCCGCCCGGTGAATTGATATAGAGCGAAATTTCCTTCTTCGGATTTTCCGATTCGAGGAACAGGAGCTGCGCACAAATTGAAGTCGCCATGCCATCTTCGAACGGGCCGGTCAGGAAGATGATCCGCTCCTTCAGCATGCGCGAATAAATGTCGTAGGCGCGTTCACCACGGCTGGATTGCTCAATGACCGTGGGAATGAGGTAGCTGGTCAGGTGGTCTACAGGGTCGCGCATCACGAATCCTTATCTGGAATAAATTTGAAGCTGTCCGCAGCTATAAGGTCAATGTCTTAACCGTAAGTGGATGCGATCCAGCCAAGCCTCAACTTGGCAATTTACCCCGCGGATTTCAAGTGGCGATTAAGCACTCAGATCCGGACATATGATACAATCGGATCGAAGGCGAAATTGTATCTACGACCGCACTGTGCTCCTATGCCGACCGATCACAGGGAGAGAAACATGATCGATGCCCCAGAAATCCTGAACGTGCCGGCGCAGAAAATCGCTTCTATACGCCTTGTCATTCCTGCCAGCGAAGTCCGCAGCCATATAACCGCCGGCCTGGCCGAACTGCGTCAAGTTCTGGCAGAGCAAGGCATTCAGCCAACGGGCGCCTGGTTCACGCACCACTTCAGGATTCCGAACCAAACCTTTGATTTCGCAACATGCCTGCCGGTGGCGAAAGAGGTGAAGCCACAAGGACGGGTCATGCCCGGTGAATTGCGCGCCACACGCCTGGCTCGCACCGTCTATCGTGGGAACTATGATGGCCTGCCGCATGGCTGGGGCGACTTCCTGGCCTGTATCAGAAGCGAGGCCCTGACAATGGCCGGCGATTTCTGGGAAGTCTATTCCGTTGGCCCGTCCGACTCGGACATTCCCGGCGACTGGCAAACTCAGCTCAATTGCCCGCTGGCCTGACGGCAACAAAAAAGAGGCTCCTTACGGAGCCTCTTTAAAATCGCTTTTAGAAGAAAAGCTTAAGCTTCTTCCTCTTCCTTCAGCAGGTCTTCCTTGCTGATCGGCGTGTCGGTGACCTTGGCCAGCGAGAAGATCAGGTCGCAGACCTTTTCCTCGTAGATCGGCGCGCGGATCTGGGCGGCGGCACCCGGGTTCTTCGTGTAGAATTCGAAGACCTGGCGCTCCTGGCCCGGATAGTTGCGGGCTTCCTGCATGATCGCTTGATTGACTTCCTGGTCAGTGACCTGGACGTTCTGGCGGGTGCCGATTTCGGCGAGCACCAGACCCAGGCGCACGCGGCGCTCGGCGATCTTCATGTACTCGTCCTTCAGCTCGGCTTCGGACTTGTTGGCGTCTTCCTCGGCCAGCTGGCCATTGGCCTTGTCCTGCTCGACCTGTTGCCAGATGCCCTGGAACTCGGCGTCGAGCATGCGCTTCGGCAGTTCGAAGCTGTGCTTTTCATCCAGGATGTCCAGCAGGGCACGCTTCATCTTGAAACGCGAAGCGGCATTATATTGCTGCTGCAGCTGAGTCTTCAGGATGTCCTTCAGGGCCTGCAGGCTTTCCAGACCGAGGCTCTTGGCCAGTTCGTCATCGGCTTCGCCTTCCTTCGGCGCCAGGATGTCCTGGACGGTGGTCTCGAAGGTCGCGGCCTTGCCAGCCAGGTTGGCGGCGCCATAGTTTTCCGGGAAGGTGACATTAAGCGTCTTCACTTCGCCCTTCTTGGCGCCGATCAGCTGCTCTTCGAAGCCCGGAATGAACTGGCCCGAACCGATGATCAGCTCGGCGCCTTCGGCCGAACCGCCTTCGAACACTTCATCGCCCAGCTTGCCGACGAAATCGATGATCAGCTTGTCGCCATCAGCGGCCTTGACCGACTTGCCGGTCTTGGCTTCGAACTGCTTCGAGCCGGCAACCACCGTCTTCAGCGCTTCGTCGATATCGGCTTCGGTCGGCTCATAGACCGGACGGGTCAGCTCGATCGAGGCGGGCTCGACCGGCGTGAAGATCGGCATCATTTCGACAGCGATTTCATAGGCCAGGTCCGACTTGCCGTCGATCACGCCTTCGATATCGCCAATCGGCTTCAGTTCGGGCTGGCTGGCCGGACGGATATTGGCGTCCTTCATGGCCTTTTCAGTCGTCTCGTTCAGGGTTTCCTGAATGATTTCGCCCATCAGTTCCTTGCCGTACATCTTGCGGACATGGGCCTGCGGCACCTTGCCCGGACGGAAGCCCTTGATGTTCATCTTGGGGGCGATCTCGGCGATCTTGGCGTCCAGCTTCTGGGTCAGATCGCCCTTGGCGATGGTGACTTCGAGGACGCGGCTCAGGCCTTCATTCAGTTTTTCAACGACTTGCATCGATCAGTTACCTTATGCCGGTTTGGCCCCTGACCTCTCGTCAGGCCCGCACGGGCGGTTAATAATAGCGACAAAGCGCCCCGGCCAAGGCTGGGACGCCAAAAGATGTGCCCTTATGGCATGATTGCGGGCGAGGTCAACTTTTAAGTCGGGAAATATACCCGCGTGCGCCATTTTCATCGTCAACGGCAATCAATCCCGCGGGCGCAGCGATTTCCTGCCTGATTTTTTGCATGCGGCCAGCATAAGGTATCGGCACCCTGATGGAGGTCCGCTTGCGCCCTGCCCCGTTCCTTTGCCTGATTTTCACCACCACCACTTTGCTGGCGGCCTGCAAGCCATCTCCGCCGCCGCAACGCGCCGAAGGCCTGGACCCGACCTTTGAGGGCTCCGACGATGAAAAGCGCACCCTGGCGGTAGAGGCCGCGCTGATTGCCGCCAATCCCGGCCTGGCCGTTCGCAAGGACAAGGCCCTCACACTCTTTCATGACGGTCAGGAGGTCACCACCTATCGCGATGATCCGCAGGGCTGTCAGCGCTATTTCCTGACCGGCGTGGTGAAACTGCGCGGCGAGGATGACAATCTCTTTCCCGTGGCCGACGTCACCTGTCATTTCGCCAGTTCGGAAAATACCTATCTGGTCCTGCCCAACAGCGACAAATATCTCGTGCGCGAAGAAGCCTCGGTCTCGCCGGACGGGCGTATTCTCGCTTCGGGTTTCGATCGCGCCGACAAGACACAGGGCTCACTGACCCTGGCCAACTGGCCTCAGATTCGCGATGTCGTGGTCTTTCCGGCGCACTGCAAGGGGATGATCTGGCAGGACGCCACGCATTTTACCGCCACCTGCTGGCATAATGACGGGCCGGATATCGCCAGCCCCTATGACAGCTTCGCCCGCTACTTCAAGACCGATATATATAGGGACACCGCCGGCAAGTGGCAGATGCAGGCAACGCAATGGGTAGATCGCGATACGCTACAACCCAAGCCCCTGAACCTGCCCCTCTACCGTTTCACGGCCGCGCCGCCGCCCGAGCCGCATTTCGACAAGGCAACCTAGACCTTTATCGGTTCTTCGACATCCAGTTGCTTTTCCCACTTGGCGATCACGGCCGAGGCGACGCTGTTGCCCAAGACATTGGTGGCTGAGCGCCCCATATCCAGCAGGTGATCCACGCCCAGTACCAGCGCTATCCATTCCGCCGGCAGGCCGAAATAGGCCAGGGTCGCCATAATAACTACCAGCGAGGCACGGGGCACACCGGCGATCCCCTTGGAGGTGATCAGCAGCAGGAACAGCATCATGATGATCTGGCCGTTGGTAAAATGAACGCCATAGGCCTGTGCAATGAAGAGAGTGGCGAAGGTGCAGTAGATCATCGAGCCATCGAGATTGAACGAATAGCCCAGCGGCAGGACGAACGACACGATCTTGCGCGAAATCCCGACGGTCGGCAGGCCGGCCAGCAGTTTCGGATAGGCCGCCTCGGAACTGGCGGTCGAGAAGGCCAGCAGGGTCGGTTCGCGGATAACCCCCAGAACTCGCAGCATCCGGGCGCCCAGGAACAGGAACCCGACCACGATCAGCAAGATCCACAGCACACCCATGGCGCCATAGAATCCGGCCATGAACTTGGCATATGTCACCAGGATCGGCAGTCCCTGCTCGCTGACTGTCTTGGCAAGGGCGCCGAAAATGGCGAAGGGTGCGAATTTCATGACGATCTCGGTCACCTTCAGCATGATGGCCGAGGCCTCTTCCGCCAGTTCCATGACACGCGGCGACTTCTTTTCCAGCATCGAGATGGCGGTGCCGACAAAAACGGCAAACACGACAATTTGCAGTATCTCGTTATCGGCCATGGCCTTGATGATCGAGGACGGGATCAGGTGTTCGATGAACTTTTCAAGCGTGAAGCCTTCGGTGGAAGGTGCCTTGATCGCCTCGCCCGCCATCTGCAGGCTCATGCCGACCCCCGGTTTCAGCCATTCGACCATCAGGATTCCGATGACCAGCGACACGACCGACATCACCAGGAACCAGCCCAGGGCCTTAAGCCCGACGCGGCCAACCGAGGCGGCGTCCTCCATATGTCCGATCCCGGCGATCAGGGTGAACAGCACCAGAGGCGCGATGATCATCTTGATCAGGGTGATGAAAATCTTGGTCAGCAGGCCGAAAATCATGGTCGCGGTCGTCAAGTTTTCCGCCGCCAGATATTCGTGGCTGGCCCAGCCGGCGCCTATGCCGGCGATCATGGCGAAAAGAATAAACAACGCGAATTTCGACTTCATGCACGGCCCCTGAGCGGTATCTGATCGCGACACTAGCCGAGGCGTCAGTGATGCGCCAGCCCTGTTTCAATCTCAACCAAAATGCGTGATAGACTGGTGCGATCGAACTCTGGTGCGGATGAGAGGACTCGAACCTCCACGCCTTGCAGCGCTGGAACCTAAATCCAGTACCGCGAGGCCAAAATGGATAAAATACTATATAAAATCAAACACTTTTTTACCAATCCTCCATTATCATGTCTGGACACACTCTGGTCACAGTGCCGGACACAGCAGATGGGAGGGCTGGCAGAATGACAACCCACAGTATGTTCGATGGAAAACTTCAGGTTTATCAGCGGGCTAACAGCCGCGTATGGCAGTGCGCCGCCCGCGTGGGCGGCAAGCGCTATCGCAGTTCCACCGGCGAGGAGAATTTCAGCAGCGCCAAGATAGCCGCCGAAGAATGGTATTTAGGTCTGCGCGGCCAACTGGCCGCAGGCATCATTGAGCCAAAGCTAAAGGAGCGGACTTTTGCCGATGCGGCAAAAGAGTATCTGCGTGAAATCAAGGTGCTGGCGATCAGCACGCGCAGCCCGAAATATGTGGAAGGCCTTGAGATACGACTTAACGCCCACATCCTTCCCTATTTTGGCAAAATGCCGCTGACTTCCATCAATCGCGGCGTTGTGCAGTCCTACCGCGTGAAACGCGCGGAGGACACGATTGCCAAAACTTTCGTTCCTGCCAAGCCAGCTACGGATGATGAACCGGCCCAGCCGGAGATTGCGGGCAGACCTCCTGCCCGCAGCACCATGCTTCATGAAATCGTCCATATTCGGCAAGTTCTCAAATTTGCCGAAGGCAAAGGCTGGATACCGTTCGTTCCCAGCCTTTCCACGCCCTATATGACCCAGGGCAAGAAGGGACGCCGGGCATGGTTCTCAGAGGAAGAATATAAGAAGCTCTACACGGCCACAAGCGAACGCGCCAAAGACGGAACGCGCCCAGGCTGGAAGTCCCATTACGAGGACTTACATGACTTCGTGCTTTTCATGGCCAACACTGGCCTTCGTCCTGACGAGGCGCTTCGCCTCGAAATGCGTGACGTGAAAATCGAAGATGATTACGCCACGCGCGAAACCATCCTTGTGATCGACGTGCGCGGGAAAACCGGTGTGGGGTATTGCAAGAGCACCCACCGGGCAGTGCATCCATTCACCCGCTTGAAACAGCGACGGCTTCATGAATTGCGCCTTGAAGCCATTGGCTTCGAGAAACTGCAAAAGACCTACCCGCATCTCAACAAAGCCGAAATTGAAAAGCGATTCCAAGAACAAATCGATTCGGTAGATGAGGCTGAAATCCTCAAGAAACTTCCGTTCCTTCGTGTGTTCCCCACCTTTAATCGGGACGCCTTCAACAAAATTCTGGAAGAGCAGAACCTAAAATTCGACCGGGATGGCAAGCGCCGTACCGCTTACAGTCTGCGCCATACCTATATCTCTACCCGGCTGATGGAAGGTGCGAGCATCCACATGATCGCCAATAACTGCCGCACTAGCGTCCAAATGATCGAAGAACACTATGCCTCTCACATCAAAGACCGTCTCGACGCCGCCGCCATCAACGTGATGCGGCCTAAACGCCAGCGGGACGCGGCAAAACAGAAAAAAACGACCGGTACGGACAATCATACCCAACTATAAATAAGGTTAGGCTTTTCAACTGCGCTTCAACTCTATATGAAGCCTGTCACGTTGCGGCTGTGGCGGAATTGGTAGACGCACTTGGTTTAGGTCCAAGCGCCAAAAGCGTGGGGGTTCGAGTCCCTCCAGCCGCACCACTTAAAATTTTGGCCCAGCGTGGACACGCCGGGCCATTATTTTTTTGGGCAAAAGGCGGAACCGCCCTGCCACTTTCCCGCGAAGGCTGCCCGAACGGGACAGCCGGTGGCCTTAAGCGCAACGAACGTGGCGCGGACATCGCCAACGAAAAGTCTTGTTGCAAGTAATTTGAGCTAACCATAAGCAATCTATGCGCGGACCACGCAAATTAAACTAGGCACCAAAATAAGATTTTACTTCCGCCAACATTAGAAAATTGGCATCCTTACCCCACGCCTGCTGATAGCAATCGCGAACGACTTTAAGCCAGTTCTTTCCATCCGTATTCGCTCTGCCTCCAGCATGAGTATAATCAGCACGTCCCGTGCCTTGAATCCGCGCCCATTTGTAGGCCTCCTTAATGTCGGAATACGTCGCACTCAAAGCCAGATCGAGATGTCGTTTGTCAATTGGAGCGTGAGGCCATGCCTCATCCCAACCATCAACCCATACAGTTACACCATCAAAAAATGCGTATGCTAGATATGGTTCCTGTTCGAGATGCACTCCCCGAACAGGAAATTGGAATCCAGATTGGTCCAAGCAGTGATCAGCAATCTTTTTGGCTTTGGCCATATCAAACGCGCCAAAAGTATCAGTGATCGCGGTCACAATCCAACGTGCAACTTGATTGGCAGTTGGGTTAAGCATGATCACCTCAGCGTAGTGAGGTGATTCAGGCTTTGTTGCATTCGGTTTGCGATACCCCCATTTGTGGGTTGGAAATCCTTCCCATCCCACCACTTCAACCTTCCCCAGATCAATTTCTTGCAGATCATACCCACCTAAGCTCGAAATATAATCCTCCAATTCTTTTATGTCGTTCATTTTTGACTCCCAAACTATTGATACGGCACAACGCTCGTTTCCGCTCCGTCTGTGCATGGTTTCGTACCGACCAGTGCTTTCGCCTTAGTAGCTTCCGCCAAGTTCTTAATCGTAGCGCCATTGTCAGGAGTTGAGTCGATATTGAGCGATTTCAGTGCACCGTTATCTGTGAGAGCAACTTGCAAGCTATATTTTTCCAGGAGGCCCGGTTTATAACTGATAAGTAGTGGTGTTTGCCAATTCGGGTACGTGACTAACTTTACAGAGGTGACGTGTTCACAATCCGTACCGCCATCTTTATCCTCCATTAAGACCGTCGTTTCTTTGTAAAGTTTATTCATCGGAACGATAATGCCGTCGAGTTTAGTCCCCACGGCTAGCTTTGTTCCATCCAGAATCTCGGTTTGGTAAACACCAGAGCAACCAGACAGCACGCTAGCCAACGCAATAAGACTCGCTAATGTCTTGATCATGTTTGTTCCCTTATTATGAGGCGGCATGGAGACATGCCGCAATACACGCTAGGCACGAAAAACCAGCCTTGTAAACGCTAGCCGAAAGTGTTTTTGCGCAATTTGTACTAACGCTATAATTGTATTGGTAAATTTTTTTTGCCTTTGCTGATTTCAGGGTGAGCGCCACAGCGCTGTTACCAGTTGCGCCAGTGCCGCGATCAGACTGGCGATGGCCGTAATTAGCAGACTGATGTCAGTATAGTTCATGCCGTCCTCTCCTAGTGCCCGTTCACAAGAAAGCGTGCGACACCGAGCCCGCCCGCACGGCGGGCTTTTTCCCGGCCTGCGAAACTGGCCGGGCGCTCATCATGCGCAACCTTATCCGCCCAGCGTTCCGCCGCGATCAAGCCGAACAGCACCGCCAGTTCAATCAGCGTGCAGCTATCCATGTCGATGGTTGTCAGTGGTTTCATGGTGTTCCTCCTTTGTGTAAGCCGCGACTATCGCGGCCATGCGCGGGAACCTGCGCCGATGGGCGGCGGCGGCATCGGTACGACCGCAACGTCAGAGAAGGAGCGCGCCAGCGCTTGCCGCCCCAAGCCGACCGAGGCGCTATACCAAGCCAAGGCTGCAATCTTCGCGCTTAAACACCGAGAATACTGAAACGGCTGAAACGATGGATCATGCCTGCTGGCAGGCTGAGGATACCATGCTGCGTTCCCTGACATGCACGGAACCATAGCGGACTTCGATGTGAGCGTGATGGCCCAGGCCCGGCAGCATTCAACCCGGCTCGTTTCCGCACCCTGTGGGCTTGTGCAACTCCGCCCCCTTACGGGCGCTACACGGGGTATGACTGCCGCCTTCATAGCCTGCGCCTTTGGCTCCCCATGAAGCCGCGAATGGTTCGCGGCGAAAATGCAAGGAGATCGACATGGCTAAATCCCACCCCACCAAACAGACCGGCAAAAAACCAACCCATCGCCTCTACCGTGTCACCGGCGACGGCGAGCATTCCAGTTGGACGCCCATTGGTGCCGCCTGGCTGCATCAGGACGGCAACGGCTTCAGTATCGCCTGCGATGCCGTGCCGCTTCAGGGCCGCATCGTCATACGCCGCATCACCGAGCGCGCAGCCACCACGGGAGGCCTGTAATGACAACCGAACGCACCATTGAAACCTTCATCATCGACTGGCAGGGCATCACCCTGTCAGTTACCTACGAGGCCAATTGGATGAACTGTAAGAGGCCGGGATATGCACACTTGCAAATTGAAAGTATCACACCCAGACGAATGCCGTTGCCGATCACGGAAACGGGCTACCGCTCGCATTTCATCCATCCCAGTGCTGTAGTGGAACTGGACGGCCCCGTGGCCTACGTCCTGGCTTGGCTTGACGCCACCGCTAACGCGCCAGAATGGAGAGAAGCGCAAGACCACAGACGGCAGCTATCGCTGTTCTAACAGAACATCAAAATTGAGGGTTTCCGGCGCTGAAATGCCCGCTTTTGCAGAGAGCATCAGTTTAATAGATGTGACCGCGCAGCCACAAATTTTTGCGATAGCATCCGTTAGATGCGACACCACTTATCCGTACAATAGTTCCATGTTACCGATAAACTGGTGTCTTCAAGATCTTCCCCAAGAAGCAATGCTGATTAGGGACCGCCTGCTGTAGCTGCGGGGTATCAGTAAGCTTCGCGCTCCAGTTCTGAATGTGAAACGCCATCGCCAGTCAGGCGACAGGCTTTTATGAGGGGCATAGTAATGGGGCGAGTACAGTATTTTTTCCATCGCGTTCAATCAGAGTTTATCGTCATCGCTTTGGGCGGGGCCACGCTCTTTGTCGTGTTCGCCCTTTGGATCACGGGGCCAGGCAGCGGCCTCATCAACTCTATTGATCTTGCGTTTCAAGGTGGAGTGAATCGTCGCGCCCCTGATGTAACCGCACCATTGCCCGGCCTTCACTTTTCCTCGCATCCAACGGACAGCGAGTTTTTACACGCGGCTCTGCTACAGGAGCCGCTGGTGCCTGTTGGCAGGACAACTCGGACTGAAAACGAAGCTCTAGCAAAGGCTCTGACCGCTTACGAAAATATTATGCAGTTCACAGGTGAGCGCGATAACGTTCAGCCCATTCTCTCTTTCTTGAAGAAATACCCAGAGTCGCCTTGGCGACCTGGATTGCTGATAAACCTCGGCATCATTTACCGGGAAACCGGCCACTTCTCCTTGGCGATGGAAACCTTCAAATCCGCTTGGGCACTCAGCAAGGATTTTACCGATCCGAATGGCCGGGCCATCGGTGATATGGCCGTTGCACAACTTTCCCAATACCAGGCCTATCTCGGACGCAAGGAGGAGTTGGGGCCTCTTTTAGCCGAGATCAAAACCCGCAACATTCGTGGAACTTCGGCCGAGTTGGTCAGCTTTTCTTCGCGCGGCTACGCTCATATGCAGCAGTGGCCCCAACTCTCCTTCCGTTGCGGGCCGCTGGCCCTACTAAGGATTTTACTGCATCAGACCGCGCAACCCGACCCGAGAGCGGTCAAAGCCCTCTATAACGCCCATTCAACGCCGAATGGCCTGTCGCTGCCGATGGTGCAGCGCATGTCGGTTACCGCCGGTATGAATTACCAGATGGCCTATCGCACACCCGGCGCGAAGATCATCATGCCCGCCGTCGCGCATTGGAAAATGGGCCATTACGCTGCCATCGTCGGCGAAGAAAACGGGCGCTATCTGATTCAGGATTCCACATTCGGCAGCGACCTGCGCCTCTCCACCCAAACTCTCGACACCGAAGCGAGCGGTTACTTTCTTGTCCCTGCTGGCCCGCTACCGCAAGGTTGGCGTTCCGTAAGCGTTGCGGAGGGAAACAAAATCTGGGGCCGCGGCGACACGGGCGGGAATCGTGACGCGCAGGCCAGCGGACCGGACAGCACGCCAGCAGCATTTCCTTCAAGCGGAACGGGCGACGACGCTGGCAATCCCAATGGAGTCTCGGATAGCGCTGACAAAAATAATGACTGTGGCTGCACCACCTGGAATGTAGAGCCGATGACAGTCAGCCTGTCACTCCACGACAGGCCTCTTGGCTATAAGCCCCCCATCGGCCCCGCCATCGATCTGAATGTCTATTATTCCCACCGCGATGTGGAACAGCCCGGTATTTTTAATTACGTCAATATCGGCCCCAAATGGACGTTTACTTGGCTTAGCTACGTTACAGATACCATAGGTACAAATTTTACCGCTCAACTCTACCAGCGTGGCGGCGGCGTCGAGCCTTACACGATGCCGAGCATGTCGGCAAAAACCTCCAAAGCCGGGCCTTACAGCCAAGCCGTTCTAACTCGAACAACGGACTCCCAGGGCTATTCCACTGGGTTCAAGCGCTTATTGAAAGACGGCTCCTCACAAACCTTCGGCGTGGCCTACGGCAATAAATTCTTCATGACCGAGTTTGCTGACCCGCAAGGCAACAAGGTGACGATCACCTACGACTCCCAGATGCGTATTGCGGCCATCACCGATGCTATCGGTCAGGTGACGACACTTTCCTACGAGAACACCGATCCACTTAAAATCACCAAAGTGACGGACCCTTTTGGCCGCTCCGCTCGTTTCGGCTATAACAGCGCCGGCCAGCTTATCAGCATCACTGACACCATTGGCATCACTTCCAGTTTCACCTACGGTGCGGGCGATTTCGTGGACAGCCTTACCACGCCCTACGGCACCACCCGGTTCAATTTCGCCGATTCCACCAATAATGCGTCCTTGGGCGACGCTCGCTGGATTTATATCACCGACCCCTTTGGTGAAGAAAGCGCGGTTGAATTTAATCAATATGAAGCGGCTTATAGCAGCGATTCCGTAGCCCCAAACGGCATGAACACGGAAAATCTCTACCTTCAATACCGAAATACTTACATTTGGAACCCAGCCCAGACCAGGGCGGCAAGAAATCCGTCTGGTAGCCTCAATGCAACGATGGCGCGGATTATCCATTGGGCGCACACACCCGATGGCAACTCGACCTCTCGCAACATCGAAAGCATCAAGAACCCATTGGAACGGCGTGTCTGGTTCGACTATCCCGATCAGACAGAGGCGAATTTTTCCGGCAGCGCCAATACGCCGCTACATATCGGCCGGGTTCTGGATGACGGAGCCACCCAGCTAAAGACCTTTAAATACAACGATTACGGCAAAGTCACGCAATTGACCGATCCGCAAGGGCGCATCATCACCTATAACTACGCCAGCAATGACGTTGACCTGACTTCTATCGTGAACACAAGCGCAGGCAAAACCCTCGCCACCATCACCTACAACAGTCAGCACCTCCCGGTAAAAATCAAACTCGCCAACGGCCAAACCATTGCCTACGAATATAACGTAGTCGGCCAACTGACTAAATTTACCGATGCCTTCGGCCAGAGCACTACCTACAGCTATGACGCCAACCATTACCTTGCCTCGGTGCAAGGTCCGCTCGCCGCCGCAACCTACACCTTTACGCACGATATCGTGGGCCGTATTTCCAGCGCCACCGATCCAGTTGGCGGCACCATCAGCTACGCCTATGACGACGCAGATCGTCCTACCAAAGTCAGCTTCCCCGATGGCACCTCCAGCAGGTTCACCTACAACCTGCTCGACCTTGCCACCATTACCGACAGGCTGGGACAGCAGACCCAACTGACCCACGACGCCAACCGCCAACTCATCAAGGTAATCGATCCGCTCAACCAGATCACCCAATACGCCTACACGCCGAGCGGCTTCCTTTCCGTTATCCGCGATCCCAACGGCCATGACACTGGGTGGCTTTACGATAACGAAGATCGCGTCACGCAGAAAACCTATGCCGATGGCACCACGCAATCCCTTGCCTATGAACCCTCCACCAGTCGTCTTGCCAGCGCCACCGATGCCTTGGGACAAGTCACAGCCTATGCCTATAATATCGACAATTCGCTTTCCTCGGTCACCTACACGAATGCGCCCAAGGTCAGCTTCACTTATGATGCTCAATACACCCGTCCCACCAGCATGACCGATGGCACGGGCACATCGACCTACATTTACTATCCTGTAGGCAGCCTGGGCGCCAATCGCCTGAAAACCGTGACCACGCCGGTTGCAGGCACCACATCATTCGACAGCATTACCTACAGCTATGACGAACTCGACCGGGTTGTCAGCCGCAATATCGGCGGGGCGGTAGAAACAACCACCTATGACGCGCTGGGGCGCGTCCAGGCCGTCGCCAATGGTCTCGACACCTTCAATTACGGTTATACCGACGCAACCGCCCGCGTCAGCAGTATCCGTTCCACCCATGGCCCGGCCCTGGATCTGGCCTATTATGGCCCCGCTGGCGATGAATTGCTCCAGCGGATGACCTACAGCATCGGCGGCACGGTTATTTCGCAGTTCGGCTATGAATTTAATGCAAACGATGATGTTACACGCTTTACCCAAATCTACCTGGGCCAAAGGCTGGCCGCGCTCGATGGAGCTTCCACAGGCGGCGCATCCGGCTTGACCGGTAATGGCGGTAGCAGCCAATGGGCGCTTGCCGCCATGCAAGGGCCGACCCTGATGGCCCGCGTTCAGGCGATAGGCTGGCCGCTCATCCTGTCGATGGGCATGGCGCTCATTGCGCTTATCGCCTCCTTTGCCTTCACCCTCAGCCGCCGCTGGCGGGTTGCCTTCGTCATTCCCGCCATTTTTGCTATGACCTTCGTCAGCGCCTGCGGTGGCGGTGGAAGCAGCGGTGGAGGCACTAGTGGAGGTAGCGGCGGCGGCGGTGGATCGAGCAGCAGTTCCAGCAGTAGTAGCGCCAGTTCCAGCAGTTCGAGCGCGAGCAGCAGTTCCAGTTCCAGTAATTCCAGTTCCGGCGGTGGCACGCCTACCGCCCAGGTCACAAGTTACTATTACGACAAGGCCAGCCGCCTACGGACGGCCTTTGTCGGCACCGATATTTCAACACCGGGTTCGCCTCAATACGTCTATGACTACGATGCCGCTTCCAATATCACCGGCATGACGGTCAACGGGGCCTCCAAAGCCTTGTCCTATACGGCCACCAATGCGCTGACCTCCGGCACCTACGATGCCAATGGCAGCCCGCTGGCATTGGATACCGGTAATTATGAATGGGATGGTGCGAACCGGCTCGTCAAATACACGAACGGTTTGAAGGAAAGCGATTTCACCTACGATGGCCTGAGCCGCCTGGTGCGGATCGTGGATAAGGTGGCCGGGATCGTCACCGCCGACCATGCTTACACCTGGTGCGGCATGACCCGCTGCCTGGAGCGCGACAATAGCAAAACCAATGCGCCCGCCAGCAAGCAATATTTCGACCAGGGCGAGATACAAGGGACGTTAGCGCTTTACTACGTCGTGGATCGCCTCGGCAGCGTTCGTCAATTGGTCGACGGCTCGGCGGTCATCCAGGCGCAATATGAATATGATCCCTATGGCAATCGGACGAAAGTCGGTGGCCTGCTGGATAGCGATTATGGCTTTGCGGGACTCTTCCATCACAATGACAGCAGCTTGGATTTGGCTGTGTATCGCGCCTATGACGCGGTACATGCGCGCTGGTTGAACCGTGATCCGATTGGGGAATTGGGTGGGTTGAATCTTTATGTGTATGCGAAGGCAACTCCCTTAAACCTAATCGACCCAAGTGGCTTCGCTCCTTTACCATCCCCCAATTTTTTACCGCCGACGAATACTCCTCAAACTCCACCAGCCTCTTTACCAGATGGATATTATCATCGGTCGATGCCTCCAACAGAACAGTATCCGAACGGATATTGGAAACAATACAATCAATGGGGTCAGCCAGTTGATCCATCTACCGGTAAACCTCCATCAAATGTTTCTCGTGCAGAAGCCCGCGCACGGACGCATGTTCCTTACCCGGAAGGACAGTGTCCAATGAATGAGAGACCCTCATTCGCTCTACAGCCTCAGCATACGGTTTCTTCCGAGAGCAACTTTCAAATGTCTAGCTTTGGTTTGTTTCCTAAATATATTAGTGCATTTATCTCAGTTGCCTTATATTCATCAGAGGCTTACTAATTGTAATAATATAAAGGATGTGAGATTTAATGTACGGAATAAAAGATGACTTCCCATTTCAATTATTTGTGGGCGAGAAATTGCTGCAGATATGTTTTGGGGAAAACGATATTCAATTACGATTTAGCAATTCAATTTGCGTATGCTGCTGGTCTTCAATTTATCTAAAGAGCGTTAATATAAAAAGCGATAAATATTCGCAAATTTCTGCATCTGCCCTAAATTTAATTGGTGAAGATGTATGCAGGGCGTACGCAAAAGATAGTAAATCTTTAGTATTGGAATTCAGCTCTGATGCAGTGGAATTTATAGATGATTCTGACAATTACGAGTCATTTTTAGTAAGTTCCGATTATGGCGACATAACTATTTGAGCGCCAACAATTAACCAATTCTTAATCGTTAAATTGGTATAATTTTACCAACATCAACATGCCGACACAGGTAATCTATAACGCCATTTTTGACAGATGATGCTGACACATCGCTTCATCCGGCTTCGCCGGATGAAGCGCAAGCTAGCTTGCGGGCCAGTTTAGAGCGGCAAATCGAGCGCGCCCAAGCCGCATTGGAAACGCAGTTGGCCGAGCTTCGGCGCGCGGGCCTGCTCGATAGCAATCCTGCCCTGGCGGAAGAGATGCGCGGGCAGCTTCAAATCCTCAGTTCGCTCAGCCGCTTCCTGCCTTCCGTGCCGCTATCGGCTTTGCGGCAGGTGCAGGCCGAGGTAGCCACCTCAGTGGCCGCCGCTGGCAACCTTGCAAACCAGAGCCAAAGCCTCGTCACGATGGCCGGGGTGAACGGCACCGCCGACCGCATGGCCGAACTCGCCACCGCCAGTGCCGCCGCACGGCAGACGACGCAAGATTTCATGCATGATTTCTATGAAAAGCGCATCTTCGATCCGTACCTGCATTTCGCTTCGCCGGAGGATGAGAAGGAATATCGGGAGCGTGAAGCGGCACGTCAGCGGGCGATTGAGAAGGCCCAAGCGGAGAACACAACGGAAGGCAACCTAGTCGCCACGAAACTGGCAGAAGAACAATTGAAAGATGCGGGTGCACATGGTGCTGACCGCAGCCCGCAATATCGTCCTTCGCTTGACCGATTGCACCAGAGCGCTACGAACCTTAGCGCCTCTCTGTCAGATGAACAAAATCGCAATGTAGACGCGGCGATGTCGGCTGCATTGCCGAAAAAGGCAGATCATTCAGAAGCAGCAGCAAACCTTAAAAACGCAGGCGTTGTTGTTGCCGATCAATCCCAGACAGGGCACGGCGTCACAATCGATGCATCTTTAGCAGCGGCGCTCGGCCGCTGCTAGTCTACATCAGACCATAGGCTTTACATTCGTTGGCTACCTGGGTGAAATATTCTGTGTTTCTCACCATCAGTGGCAATTCTCGGTCGGTTGTCTTGTCAACATCGGCTTCAAAACGATCCGAGGAAATTCCGAGTTGTTTGCTTAGACGGAGCGCCACGTCCCAACTATGTTTTGCCCGGATATCAAAATAGGTGGCCCGTTTCTCGTCATGGGCATCACTCCAATACGAATATGCGCGTCCATTGGCAACAAAACATTTCAGAGCCAACTGATAAGCTGCCTCGGTTTTCTCTCTCGATACGGTCTGTGCGGCGGCAGATACGGGTGCAAATAGCACGCCCCCATAGACTGCCGCCAGTGACAGACCGAGCAAAGCTCGCTGTCTCATCATCAGGCCCAATAATGCCCGCCGTCCGAGTGGTTGCCCTGGATGTTGCGGAAACAGCGGCGGTAGCAGGCCCGCATTAATTCGCCCCCATTGTCGCTGAACATCCATGCCGTCTGTACGCTGCGAACGACATCGGCCGCGTCCGTTTTAACCGGTGCCAGCACTAGCCGTCGATCTTCCAGGTGAGTGTGTTCCAGCAACACCTCATCTTCCGCCATGTCGAAATGTTTATGGATAAGGGTAACGCCGAAACGATCCTGCTTCCCGTGCCTTTTCAAAACGGCCTGAATCTCACTCAGGCAATCCGCATCCATGTCGTTGAGCGGTTCCACATCTTCAATATCCGGCAGCGGTGCCCATTCCATCGGACGCATAACAATTTGGTTCGTTTGCATGTTGAAGTTCCTGTTGCTGAGGCCGAAATCGGCAACCACAGGAAAACAGCCCTCCCACGCCGCCTCTCGACAGCGAAAACGTAACATTATGCTAATTTTGTTGCGCCGAAGCGCTATCTACTGCTTTGAATCCATGAAGGTTTTCATGGAGGCCATAGTATGCGCGCGAAATGCGGCAATACTCTGTAACTGGCTTCCAGCCTGAATTTCTGGCCCGATGGGTTGCAACAAAATTAGCATTCTGTTGCCACCGGGCGCTGCAAGGAGGCACAGTGAGCATTGTATATGATCATGGCGAACAAGCCGCCCTGTTCGATCAGGATGGACGACGTAAATATCTATGTAAAAGCGAAGGCAGACGTTTTCTGCGCGCTGCGGCAGAAATGGATAAATCCACCCATCTGTTTTGCTGCCTGTTGTATTTCACCGGCTGCCGTATCAGCGAAGCGCTGGAAGTCACCCCGCGCCGCTTGGATGTGGAAGGGCGGCAGATCATTTTTCGCACCCTGAAACGGCGCAAGCGCGTGTTCCGCGCCGTGCCGGTGCCAGCATGGCTCATAAGCGAACTACAGCGGTGCGGCCGGAACCAGCCGGAGGATGCTCCTCTATGGTCCTGGTGCCGACAAACCGCATGGCGGCATGTAAAGAAGGCAATGGCAGCCGCAGATATCAGCGGCCCGCAAGCAGTGCCGCGCGGGCTGCGCCACCAGTTCGGCGTGCGTGCTTTGCAGGCAAACGTGCCGCTTGTCACCACCCAATCGCTATTGGGCCATGCCAGCCCGTCAACCACAGCCATTTACCAGCACGCTACTGGCGAAGATGCGCGCCGTCTGATGCAACGCATGTGGCGTCAGCTTGGTGAAAACTGACTGCCCGATTGCGGCTTTAGGTGTGGCCTCAGCGCAGCGTCAACCGGCTCCCGCTCGCCCCAGCCGCCACATTGCGGTGCTCCAAAATCGCTTCCAGCGAGGGGCGCGAGAACCCGTCGATCAGCCGTTTATGAAACTCCCCCGCAATCTCATACTGTCCCGCCGCGATCAATTGCGTGATGGCGTCGAAGGTTTTGGCCTTCAGGCTTTCATCCCGCTGAAAATCCGCCGTCATGGCCTGTTCCACCTCGGCAAACGCACCGCTGATCTGCGCCACGCTGATTTCATGGTGGCGCTGGATCACCGCCATATCGCGCTCCGCCGTGGCGAACAGCTTGCCGAGTTCCAGGGCGCTGCCGATCAATCCGGCATAGACCGTAAAATGGTCCAACCCCGGCAGCGGCACGCCACCCATCATCTGCGATCCTCGCGCGCGGGCAGCGTTCAATAATGTGGCATGGCCGTCATCATCACCCCTCATCAATTCCCCGCTTTCATCTGCAACAGATAAGATGCTTCCCGGTAATGCCTGGCCAGGTATAAGGCGGCCTCGCGACCATCGCCGTCATCCGCTTCCACCTGCCGTAACCCTGCCAGCCCGTCGCGCAGGTCGGCCATCAGCGCCACCAGCCTGTTGAACTGCGGCCGCATCCGCTGAAACAGTTCCGTGTCGATGAATTTGATATCGCCGCGCACGGCCTCCGCCTGCACGGCGATTTGCCCTTCCAGTTCCTTCAAATGCCGTAAGTCCCGCTGATGATTGGCCAGCATCATCACGCCGCTGAACACAGCGACGGCCAACGCCACTTGCCATGAGCCGTTCCCCGTCGCCGCCCGCGCCAGCGCATTGCCCGCACCCCGGCTATATTCCAGCGTCTGCCAGATGTCCTTGGGCGGAAGCTGGCGGTACACCATATCGCCTTCTAGCGTGCCGCTGATCTCCACCGCCATCCCATCCATATCGATGGCATAAGGTGCCAGCGCCTGCTCCACCTCGGCTGCCTGCCGGTGCAATACATGCCGTGACAGGTCGATATCAGCCTTGGCTGCATTGAATATATCAATCGCTGCCTGCCAGCTTTCCCGGTTCAACCGGTTGCCGGTTTCCAACAACTGGCCGATGCTGCCGGTGGCGTCCTTGCGCCATGCGGCCTTTAATGCCTCATCCTCGGTCGAGAAGGTCAGCATGGTCAGCAACCGGTTCTGGTCTACCCTTTGCCGGGCCTGCCGCGCCTCGAAATCCTCCCGGCTTATCATCCCGCTGCTATCGGCCATGATCCATCCCCTCAAGCTCACCCGGCGCCGGGTCATTCCCCCCCTGCCGATCCATACCCCATTGCGCCTCAAAATCCGCGCGCGGCATGTCCCATCCCGTCACAACGGGTGGCGCATCCGCTGGCCGCTCCGTCACCGTCCGGCCGAACCAGGCTTCCTCCACCAGCTTTTGACGGATATCGCCAATCGCCGCCTCGAAGGCTTCAAACATTTCCCTCAACATCGCCACTCCTTGTGCCGAAATGAAACGAAACACTCAGGCGAGTCTTTTGCATAGATACGCCCATGCCGTGTATCAGCAAGGGAAGTGCCATGTTCAAGGACCACATCACCAACCTCGACACGCGCCTGCTGCGCCTGTCCTCCGGCGATTATTTCACCCTGCGCGATGCCTGCCAGGGCGTGCATATCTTCGGCGGCATCGGCTCCGGCAAAACCTCCGGCTCCGGCAAAGCGCTCGCCAGCGCCTACCTGCGCGCCGGCATGGGTGGCCTGGTGCTGGCCGCCAAGCCCGATGAAGTGGAACTCTGGCTGAACTACGCCCGCCAGAATGGCCGCGCCAATTCCGTCATCCTGTTCGGTGATCGCGGTGGCGGCGGCTTCAACTTCATCGCCTATGAACTGGCCCGCCAAGGGCCGCAGGGCATCGGCAGCGTGGTCGAATGCCTGATGCGTATTCTCGATGCCGCCCGGCTGACCAACCCCAACGCCGGGCGCGGCGGCGAAGCCTTCTGGGAGGACGCCACCCGCCAGGTGCTGCGCAACTGCCTGCCGATCCTTTACGCCGCCACCGGCACCATCCGCATTCCCGATATTATCCGCTTCGTCGCTTCCGCGCCCGTCAGCCACCAGCAAATCCGTGACGAGGACTGGCAGAACAGTTCCTTCATGTTCCAGGCGCTCTCCCGCGCCCGTAAACAACCCGTCCATCCCATCCCCGAAGATGAGTTCGACAAGGCCGGGAGCTACTGGCGCGACGAATACGGCCAGCTCGACAACAAAACCCGCTCCAATATCGCTATCTCGCTTTCTACTGCGCTCGACCGCTTCAACCGTGGCCGCCTCTACAACGCCTTCTGCACCGAAACGACCCTGGTCCCGGAAATGAGTTTCCACGGCGCAATCATCATCATGGATATGTCCGCGCTCACCTGGAATGAGGACGGCATCATCGCCCAGCAGCTATTCAAGTTCATGTGGCAGCGCGCCGTGCTATCCCGCAATGGATTGGAACAAAAACACCGCGAGCGCCCGGTATTCCTCTGGGCCGACGAAAGCCAGTATTTCGTCAACGCCTTCGATACCGATTATCAATCCACCTGCCGTTCGGCCCGCGCCTGCACAGTCTATCTCACCCAATCCCTGCCGACCTATTACGCCAAAATGGGCGGCGATAATGCCAAGGCCAAGGCCGACATGCTGCTGGCCAATTTCGTGACGAAGATCTTCCATAACAATGCCGATCCCGAAACCAACCGCTGGGCCGCCGACACCATCGGCCGCAGCCTTCAGCGCCGCCGCAGTTACAACGAAGGCGAGTCCCTTGGCCGCTCCCAGGGCATGAACAGCGGCGAGAGCGAAAACCGGGGCTACAATACTTCCTCCGGCTTTTCTTCCGACAGCCGGGGCGGCTCCTCCTCCAGTTTCAGTTCCGGCAGCAACGCCGGAACCGGAGATAGCTGGGCCCGTAATCGCGGCACCAGCTACAGCGAAACCCAATCCCACGGTTATAGCGAAACGATGGACTATGAGGTCGAACCAGCGCATTTCGCCCGCCATCTGCGCACCGGCGGTCCCGCCAATCACCGCCAGGTCGGCGGCCTGTGGTTCCAGGCGGGCAAAACATTCGCCGGCAGTCGCCGTAATTACCTGCATGTGAGTTTCCAGCAATGAAACAGCCCAATGCCTTCGCCAGCTTGTTCGGCAATCCGTTCATGTTCTTCATGCTCGGCTTCATCACGGTTATCACCGGCATCATGGCACTGAACGTCCAGGGCTGGGGCCTGCCTGCGCTGCTCATGCTCGGCATAATGGGCTACAGCACTGCCAGCAATCGTCGGGTCATTGCCTACCGGAAATGGCAACGGGAATGGGAAGCCATGAGCGGTAAACCGCCAAGGCAGCCCACTTCCGTGTCGGTCAGGTGGTTGCGTTGGCCAATTGGCATAGCTGCATGGCTATGCGCCGCCGCATGGACGCTCACCAATCATGACGGCGGCATCGGCTGGGCAGTGGGGTTGTTTTGGATAGGCAGTCTATTTGGCTGGGCATCGCTGCTGTTGCGTATAGTCAAAAGAGCAAAACGTGCCATGCCGCAGCGGGAAATGGTGGTGGCAGTGTGTCCACGCGTACCGATGCAGTCGGCATCAGTTTCTCAAATATACGGTGCATTACCAAACCATTGCGTTCAACTTTTTCTGCCGCGTCCTTAGAAAAAGCTACCTTCTTTTAGCTCTTGCAGTAGCCGCTTATAATGCTCCCTCTCCATTTTCAAATCGGTATTTACCCCGTTTAATTCTGAGAGGTTGGAGAGTTTCTTTATTAGTCTTGAGCGTAAAATTGCCACCCACCAATTCATATTTACTTCCTTGATTTTAAACGTCTTGAAAGCAGCTTCCGCGCTTCTGAGCGGAGGTGTTTTATTTCAGACTGGATTTCCCGGTTTTCTAATTTAAGAACTCTAGCAGCGTCAGAGGCTTCTTTCAGTCTCGACTGAATTTCCTTCGAGATTTCTTTCTGCGTTTTGCCTTGCGGCTGGCTATTATCTTGCGCCATCTTTTTTCCTCTAGATTAGAATAAAGCCGGTACAGCAGGCAGAATGAGAGGGCCAATTGGGGCTTTGCTTAATGCCCCATCCTCATCGAACATGGGCACTTCGAGCATCGTCCAAAAATCGCGAACAGCCATCTCAAAATTGCGGAAATAATTTTTCTTGGCAGCCCCACTCATGAATAGGTGATTGTTAAAAATTTCTTCTGAAACAAATGACCATTTAAATGCTTGATAGGCAGTCTCTTGGATGTTGGTTCTAATGTTATTTGATCTATGCTCAATAGCTTGAAGACGACCCGTCACATCTCTTAACTTACTTAAGTCTTTTTCTAGATCGTTTATCTTTTCTTTCATCTCGCCGATTTTTGAAAAATTATCGAAAAATCTTAAAGCGCCAATAATTAGAAACGCGTCCGTGATGAAATCGCCGACATTAATATCGCCGAGAATGCCCATCTGACCGGCTATGTCTGGAGCGCCATCAATAGGGGCTTGCGATATAGCGTCCCGCAAACTCTCGTGTAATATGGGAGTGCTCACCCAATGCATTTTATCTAAAAACTGAAACCCTTGAATAAGCCCGCCAATTATATTTCCAGCGGTAACCAGACTATCCGCCAATATCTCTGGCGGCATATATATTGATTTTGCAGCTTCGTAGATTTTTTCCAATTCGTCTTCTTTTTTCCCTCTAAACCACCCAGAACTGGCGTCAAAAGCTTCGTGTTTCTTGACACGGCGCGCCACCGTCAGGACTCTTTTTAAAAGTCGGCGTAAACAAGCAATGCGCTCCTTCCCAAGGGCGTCATATCCATCAAGGGTGCTTTTATGCTGCGCATTTAAAGTTGCGATGGCCTCTCCGTATTTATCGCGCAGCGAATTGAATTCCAGCCGCTTTTCATTCTTTCCCAGCGCCATCAATAGGTTGGCCACCAGTGATATAGCGGAAATAATACTCAGCGGGTCCATTTTATCCCCTCCCACGTGCCCTTAAACGAGAAGCTATCTTTTGCTTATTTAGCGCTCAACCTACGGAGGGATATAATTTTCATAAGTTGCATGCAGGACACGAAAAACGGCTACAAATATGAATGTCATTCAAATGTAACATCCGCCGACATGGGAATGTGCAATAATAATCATATGCAATCTGATACGAACAAAGAACCGAAGTCTCCCGCACTGGCAGGAATTACTGTCGGGTCATTATTTAGCGCTGGCATAATGACGTACAATGCAGTGTCACATGTCGTCGGAATTCCAATAAGAGCCTACGATAAGAGTAAAAATAAATGGCACGAATTTAAAAGCGCTCTTAAAAGCCCGCTCAATATAATCATTTCCATTGGCGCCGGAGTTGTGGCCAGCATTTTGGCATATAAAAGTGCTGAGACTGAAAATGAAAAGCTGGCCTCAAAAGAGAAGCCCGAAGGTGATGAACTCACACAAAATATTCCAGCTACAAGATCAAATTTTTCGAGACGACTTCAAGACGAAAAAAATTTGCAAGATTACCAGGGCCAAGACCGATTCCGCTAGAAGATCAGGATTTCCCTACTACTTTAAGCGTCCATCTGGCCGCATCACCTCGATACGCTCCACAATCGTGTCATTGGCTGGCGTTACCGCCCATCGCTTGGGGTGATATTGCTGCACGAACGTCACCATGCGCCGCGCCAGTTTCTGGCGCAGGTCGGTGAGGCGTTTGCCCTCGATCACTACAATGGAAGCCGGAAACACCAGCTTCAACATCTCGTCGCCTACATAGCCTACTTCCATCAGGAAGCGGTACTGGAACACAAGTCCCTGCGGCAGGTCCGTGCCATTCATCCAGCTCCGCAACTCGCAATTTTCTCCTACCGTGTTTGAGGGCATAAACCCATAAGGGCGGTAGATGCCGCTCTCTTCATCGGCATCCGGCTGAATAGGCTGCTGCGGTGGTGACGATGGCGTTTGGGCAGGCTGCGCTCCCAGCCGCTCCGTGAAACTCTGGCGCGGACGGGCGCCGAAAATCGCATCAAAATCATCGGTCAAGGGGAACCTCCGGAATATCTTGCGAGGGCTTGCGGAACGATGCGGCAAAGCCCTCGGCCATATCGGCCAGTTGCAGCACGAAATCGGTCAGTTTCACGGGGTCGCGCTGCTTGTAGTGCTCGACCTCTTCATAAAGGTCCGCCCGCTTCTTAATGGCCACCCATTGGGTGATCCGCTCTTTCAGGTAGTCGTAAGCCTTCTCGATATGCCGCGCGATGCCGAGCGAGATTTCCGCCACCCGGAATATGCCCTGCCTCTCCAATGTCCGGTGGTCGATACGCGCTTCCGATCCGGCATCGGCCAGCGCCTGGTTGGCATAGGCAGCCCATTCCCGCCGCCACACATGTACATTGCGCCGTGCCTCCGCCGCCTCCAGCGCCGCATGGTCGGCCGGAAGCCCCGTGTCATTGAATCGCTTGCGCGCCTCCGCCACAGCGCGGGCAATATCCTCCCGCTCATTCCAGTCACGCTCCTTCGTCGCCGCAAACCCGGTCGGTGAGCTGGCATCCAGCCGCCGTAGCGTCAGCAGGATATGCGCGTGCGGCTGGTCCAGCCCATCCGCAGCCAGTGGCCGATGTATGGCGACATCCGCCACCATCCCCTTGCTCACGAACTGGTCCCGCACAAACCGCCCCACCAGCTCCACCTGCTGTTCCTTGGTCAGTTCGCGCGGCAGGGTAATCTCGACCTCACGGGCCAGTTGGGCATCCACCCGCTTTTCGGATGCCTCCACCCGGTTCCACAGTTCCTGCCTGTCGAATACCCACGGCGCCACTTCCTGGTTGACGGGACTCATGATCTCCGTATGGATGACATCCGGCTTATCGAACTCGAACCACTTGCCCTGGCGGGCATCATAAAGCCGTTCCCCGGACCGGTAGGCCGCAGCGGCAACGACCGATCGGCATGTAGCTCCGCCCGGCCGCGCAGCCCGCCCAAGGTCACGGGAATGGACTTTGAGCCGTAGGTGGTAGATGGCCAAAAACTTTACTCCTTCCCACCTCAAAAAGTTAAGAAAGATCACATGTGTGCACTTATACATCGCAAGCGACGTGTGCATTATTAAACGCAATCATTGGTTGATCATTACACGAAGATCAACAACCTGTGTGCGAATTGTTGTTGGCAAAAGTTAAGATTAGCAGTGTGTTATGCTAGTCATCTAAGCCGCCGCTTCAGGTTCCCTCCCATCATCGTCACGGGAACTCTCCCGTACCCAGCCAAGGGCGTTCAGCGCACCCCTTGGCATCCAGCGCGTGAATATCGCAGATTAATATATGTCAGCATTCACTGACATTATCTGTTTGTCAGCGAACGATGACTTATATATAATGTCATCGAACGATAACAGGAGGCGCGTATGTTTTTACGCACACCGGCGGACATTGGCGCGGCAATCAAAGACCGGCGCAAACGGTTGAAGATAGGCCAGGAAGAACTTGGCAGGCGCGTCGGCGTGAGCCGCCAATGGATCATCGCCGTCGAAAAAGGCCATGACCGGGCGGAACTGGCGTTGGTCCTAAGCGTCCTGAACGCCCTCGATCTGCGCCTTGATGTTCACCCATTCGATGCGACGCCCAAAACCGCATCGTTAGAGGCTGCCATCGCAGATAACGCGCGCGCGCGCATCGCACTGACGGACGTGCTGAAGCGTGCGCGGGAAATTGCTTCTTCCTTTGAGCCATCCGAAGATAAGGGGACGCGATGACACAGGAACTTGTCTGCCTGCTCAACGACCATGAAATGGGTCGCCTCTACCGCCGCGCCGGTGGCAAACTGGTGTTTACCTATGCACCGGCCTGGCGTGAGGCGGAGGGAGCGTTTCCCCTGTCGCTCTCCATGCCGCTTGCCGCTGCCGAGCATCATGGCGAGGTCGTGGAAGCCTTCCTGTGGGGTTTGCTGCCGGACAACGAACATGTCCTGCAACGCTGGGCGACACGGTTTCAGGTATCGCCGCGCAATGTCTTTGCTCTGATTTCGCATGTCGGGGAGGATTGCGCAGGGGCGATACAATTTATTACTCCCGAACGGGTCGAGGCTGTTCGCGCTGGTGAGTTGGACGGCGTGGAATGGCTCACGGAACAGGAACTAGCCGCCCGGCTGCGCGCATTGCGTGAAGATCATGCAGCCTGGCGTCTGCCGCGCGATCATGGGCAGTTCAGTCTCGCTGGCGCGCAGCCCAAAACGGCTCTGCTGTATGCGGAGGGACGCTGGGGCGTACCGAGCGGCCGCATTCCCACCACCCATATCCTGAAACCGCCCACCGCCGATTTCGATGGCCATGCCGAAAATGAGCATTTGTGCCTCACCCTTGCGCGGCACCTGGGCCTCCCCACCGCCGGCACCGAAGTCCGGCGCTTTGGGGATGAGCCGGCCATCGTCGTCGAGCGGTATGACCGCGTTGCCCTGGGCAACGATATCATCCGCCTGCATCAGGAGGACATGTGCCAGGCATTGGGTATCCGGCCCCACAATAAATACCAGAATGAGGGTGGGCCGGATGCAGCAAAGATCATCCAACTGCTGCGCACCCAATCCACAGCACCGGAAGAAGATGTGGCAACTTTTCTTGATGCGCTGGCCCTAAACTGGTTCATCGGCGGGACGGACGCCCACGCCAAGAACTATTCCCTCCTGATTGCCGATGGGCCGCAGGTGCGGCTGGCTCCCTTGTACGATATCGGCAGCATCCTGCCCTATGAACGTGTGGACCTGCGCCGCGCCAAGCTGTCGATGAAGATCGGCGGCGAATATTACCTGCTCGATATCGGCCTGAAACAATGGCGCAGGTTTGCGCAGGAGGCGCGCGTGGATGAAGGCCTGCTGATTGCGCGGCTAAGGGAACTGGCGCGCGCATTGCCGAACACCATTGCGCAAGTGGTATCGCATGGCGAGGCCTCCGGCCTTGACCATCCAATTTTGGCTGGTTTCTCGGAAAAGCTAACCCATCGCGCAGGCTTGTGTCGGGATATATTGGAAGCGGATTAGGCTCACGCGCATCTTCCTACGCGCGGCTATGCTTCTCCAATACAGACGCGCCAAGAGGTTTAGAAGTCAGAAACTTCGGCCTTCATCGCCGAAAATGAACCATTACGTCAACCGATGACCTCTCTAATTGAGTCGGATTGGGTGTGCCATCGGCTACCCAATTGACTAGCCACCGTCAGCATACAAGTCAGTACGATTTTTGTTGGCATATATAGGCTTTGTTGTCAGCTTTCCCTCTCGTTCCTCGGAGGGAAGCATGGATAGTAAACGCAAGCCGGTCACCCGCACCCAACTTCATGATTTGGTCTGGTCTGTGCCATTGACAAAAGTAGCGCAAGATCTCGGAACCAAAGCCAGCGAAATTAGGCGTATCTGCGATCATATATTGCATGTACCGCGCCCTGATAGCGGATACTGGTCTCGCATCAGAAAGGGAGAAGCACCCGACAGAACGCCCCTTCCAGCGCCAACACCAAAAACGCCTCAATCCGTCAAGGTTGCCCCTTACCAGCAACCGCGCCCGCCTTTAAGGGTGCTGATCAAACGTGCCGTCGCTGAGGCAGCGGCACACCTACCCCATCTTTCTGTGGCGCTGACATTAGAGGACCCCCACCCACAAATCGCCGCGCGACTTGCAGAATCCGGTGGGAAGGCAACCTTATCCAAACTCCAAATGCGAACGCACTGCATTGAAGATGCGTTCCTTAAATGCATGGAAAAACGGGGCCATCGACTACAACTCAGCAAAAATGAAACATTCTCACGCAGCTTCCTCGTCGGCGACGAACTCATCACCTACACTATCTACGAGCCATCCTTCCAACGCCGCGTCCTCCTCTCCGCCAAAGAACTCGCCCAACCATGGAACGTTGCCCATGGCAAGAATTGGCGGCAGGTGCTCGTACCTTCTGGCAATTTACGATTTGCCATCAATGTCGGATACAGACGCGAGCAGAAATGGGAGGATACCAAAAATCAATCGCTGGAATCTCAACTTGGCGCCATTGTTATTGCCATGGAGGTCATCGCGGCCGAAACAGTGAGGAACCGCAACGAGCGTGAAAAACAATCGACGCAATTTCAAAAAGAATTGGATAGGAAACTCCATCCTGTTTATCAAAAGCATTACGATGACGCGCGTTGGGAGCGCTTGCATCAACTGGCAAGTGACCGGCGCCAGGCGGAACTGGTCCGGAGCTTCTTGTCGGCCCTTGCAAAAGCAGCAAGCAACGATGAAAAATTGGCCGCTAAGGCTAAACAACTCACACTGTCAGTACAGGGTTATCTCCGACAGCTTGATCCCCTATCCGATAGCCCAAAAGACGTTTTCCGGATACTCGATAAGCCGGTCCCTTCCCCCAGCGATCTCGATTTAATGACATTCCTGAGTTGAACCTGATCGATAAATCTTATCGTTATCAATCACTATTGGCTGTATTTTGCAGCAGCAGAGCTGACGAAACTAACGGCGCCGGGGACATTGGTCTAAACAATGGAGGCCCGATCATGCGCAGCACACAACAATTCAGCATCACGCTGCCGAATGACATGGCTGCCGCCGTCGCGGATAAAATCAGCTCCGGCGCTTATGCTTCTGTCAGCGAATTCATGCGTGACGGAATCCGCGCCTTGATGGAGCGGGACGCAGCGATCGATAAGTGGCTGCGTGAAGAAGTGATCCCCCGGCCACCAGGAATATCTGGCCGATCCGTCTAAGGGTGTCGCTGCCGATCAGATCATGAAGCGCCTAAAAGCCCGCCGTCAGCAGGGCAATAGCGCACGCCAGATTGACGACCTGCAGCGATAGATGTCTTGTGCCGGGGTTGCCTGATTAACCCAACAACATCAAAGAAAGCCAAAGGTGATGGCCTTCGCCGTATCCGGGCCTTCGCCCTCCCACGCGCATCTTCATGCGCGTAGAAACTGACGCCGACCTCCGTCGGCCGAGATACCGAACGCGCCATGAATTAATTACCTCGTGCATGAGCTTCGTGTAGGCAAGCTCCCAACAAAGCTGCGGGGGCTTTCCCGCGCCCGGCCAAGGCGCTCAACGCACCCTTTTTGAACCCGCGCATGGCGTAGTGGCTAAAGGATGATCTATAAAGAGTGGATTTATAGATCATAATATGGCATATTTTGATCTATAAATGGGATGTTTATCGATCATGATTTGGAATTGGCAGCAGGAAGATTGGCCTAATTTTCACTGGGACGAGCGTAAACTCGCCATGAGCGAGGCTGCCTTTATCGAGGGCGCGGGCGTTACCATCGGTGCGTCCAAACACCTGGCCGATTCAGACCGCCAGAACCTTAGCATTGAAATTCTCAGTCATGAGGCCGTTGATACTTCGGCTATCGAGGGCGAGCATCTTGACCGTGGGAGTGTCCAGTCCTCCATCCAGCGTCAGCTAGGTCTTGCAGCCGACCGACGCCGCGCCACAGCCGCCGAGGCCGGTATTGCGGAAATGATGGTCGATCTCTACCGCCATCTTGCCGCACCGCTCACGGAAGAGACGATGCTGAACTGGCACCGGCAACTCATGACCGGACGTGCCGATCTTACCGACATCGGCTGCTATCGCACAGACACAGAACCGATGCAGATTGTCTCCGGCGCGATCTATGACCCGAAGGTGCATTATGAGGCCCCACCCTCGGCGCAAGTTCCCGCCGAAATGATACGCTTCCTTGATTGGTTCGCTCGGACGGCTCCAGGTGGCGAACGACCGTTGCCCGCTGTCACTCGCGCCGGCATTGCTCACTTGTGGTTTGAAAGCATCCACCCGTTCGAGGATGGTAATGGTCGGATCGGCCGCGCCATCGCTGAAAAAGCGCTGGCCCAGGGCCTATCCATTCCGGTCATTACTGGCATGGCCGGAACCCTGCTGAAACATCGCAAGGACTATTATGCGGCGTTAGAACGCGCCAGTAAAACCCTCGATATCACCGATTGGCTAATCTGGTTTGCCGACAAGACCATAGAATCGCAACAGCGCACACTCGCCCAGATCGAATTTATCCTGGCCAAATCCCAGATGTTCGGGCGCCTGCGCGGCAAACTCAACACCCGGCAGGAAAAAGCCCTGCTACGTATGTTCGCGGAAGGGCCGGATGGTTTCAAGGGGGGGCTCAGCGCCGCCAACTACATGAGCATCACTGGGGCACCATCCGCAACCGCCACCCGCGACCTTACAGCATTGGTCGAAATGGAAGCGTTGATCCGAACGGGTGAACGCAAATCGACACGATATTCCCTGCTAAAGACTGTTGGGTAATTAAAAACAACGATGCAAGCGAAACACCTATCGAACATACTCCATCGATACTCTTTCGGGGCGGAAACAGCCACACCGCAGGAACCTAATTATGGATGCGCGGTTCACCGCTCGCTGTTTAATGCTCTACGTTTGACGCCCGCTTCGTGAGCCACCGAGTGGTCAAATGGACAAATATAATCCATGCGGAACATTCATGGCGAAAAGCTTTTCCGACCGTTTTTTGTTCCATTTCTCGATACGTTTTTTGATGCCGTCTGTGAGCAGTGGTTCAAACCGCCGAATGATTTTGCCGGTTCGTGGGAATTCGGCCTCCCATAAATCGTATCGAAAATCGATGATCTTGTGAAAGAGCGTGCTGTAACGCCAATAATCCTGCGATTCATCGGCCTTGCACATCAAATCGAACCAGTGCCGAGCCCACATGTTGCGCTCGTAGGCATATTGGGCGGCACGGGCAGCATCGCCGACCAATCCTTTTTGTGCAACATAGCGCTCGATGGTTTCGGCAGCGAAGATATTATTGTCGAGGAAACCACATACCGTCACGGCGCGAGCGACGACGACAGGCACGTCGCTGGTGAGCGCTTCTTTGATGTATTCCAAAAGGAAGCCAAGCTTTCCGGCCATTAGCGCCGCAGCTATTTCTTCCGCAATTTCATGGTTGCTTGCGGCTTGGCTCAACCGGCTCGTTCGCAGACCATCCATCACCGCATTGTCGGCGGCACTCCAGACGTATACGGTCTGCGCCGGAATTTTTGCCGTACCGTAGGTCAGTTTAAGAATTTCTAAGCTGGGGCCCAGTTGTTCGAAGAGGCGCAACGCTTTCTCCGGCGCGCCGCCTGAGATAGCATTTGCAACGGCCAGACCGATATTGCGTATTTGAGAACGTTTGCGTTCCGGCAAGTCGTTGAAGGCGTCGGCCCAGGCCAGTACGGTCGCCGGGGAAGCTTCATACGCCGCACGGATGGGCGTCCTGCCTAAATAGGTGCAAATCAGTGCCGCTTGTTGCTGCGTCATCGCTGTCAGGAACCTGTTGAACGATTCCTGCGCACGTTTTTGCCGCGCGGAATAATCCTCAGCGCTTTCATTGAACCGCTTGAACTGCTCTTCGATGCTAAGCTTTTCCTCCGGCTCGCTGATCGACAGGAAGCGGAAGCCATCGGGCTTCTTAGCGTTGATATTTTCTTCGGCGACCGGCGGACTGAAGGGCATGGAGGCGCAAAGTGCCTTCTGGATGGCCGTATCTAATATTCGCGCAATCCGTTGGACTGCTTCAACACCCAACGCTTTTGCCGCGTAGCCATAAAGTTCCGGTGAAATCCTTTCGATAACGTTCGCAACTGAAAGAAGGCCTAGCCGCGCCGCTTCGATCATGACTTGAGAACCGTAGAATATTTCAAGCTTGTGTTCCTGACGCTCCTTCATCGAAGCCGCCCAGCCAGTGTCAACGGCAGCCTTGATCAAGGTCGGATCTTTGAAATGGACCGCGACCTGGAAGGCGATACACCGCACGGCGTTGTCGGAATGGCTCATAAATTCGGAAATGATTTCCTGAGAGCGCGGTGAAAGTGGTGTGTCGGACGTAAGCGCGAAGCTGAGGATGGTCATCTGGTTGTCCGTGCGACTGCTTGTTCGCACGGCTTCAAACGCGGCCTCAAGCGCCTGCTCGCTCGCGGCGACAAACAGCGCTGTCGTATTCAACAGGATCGCTCCATGCGGCGGCAAGTCCATGAGCGCCGCAAGTTGCTCGCCGCCCGACAGATGTGGCATAGCGCCGAGAAGCGCAAATTGCGATGCAATCCAGTGATAACGCGACGGTTCATCCGTCTGATGCTCGGCAACTGAAAACTGGCTCGCCTTGTCCAGCAAACGCGCTATGTCGTCGGCATTCAGGATCGGAGATACGGCCTCCAGGTGGTGGACCGCCAACCGGAAGCTGAGAGCGTCCAATCCCAATATTATGTCGATTACACGTCGCTGAGTCTCGACAGCAAAGGTCGGAGCAAAACGAGCTAACCCGGTGCTCGTGTTCTCCAGCAAATGATTCTCCTGAGTTACGAAAAGCCCTCGATAAAGTTGGCTGAAGTCGGCCTTGATCAATTCCTCGACTGCCCGGGAAATGTTGTTAGGCGCAGACTCTGCCGGATCGCAAGGATCGATTTCACAGTAATTTTCGATCAACCGCCAGCCTTTACGGTAAGGCTTTAGTTCCTCCGGAAAGAGCGGTTCGGTCAACGCCTCTGCCTTACTGGCAAGGTCTTCACTGTCGATTGCTCTCCAGACATGCACCAACGTCCATAGCCCGGTACGGGAAACATCCGGCTTATCGAAAGGCGCAACGGCGGTTAGCAGTGCGTCTCGTGTGGCTATCCAGTCTTCGCGATTGAATCCGATCAAATAGTCGAAACCGTCTTCGCGCGCATGGATGCTGGAATTCAAATTTCTCCCTAAAACCCAGGAAACAAGCGAGTCAGCAAAATCCGCCAAAGGCATTCCAGCAAGCAACAGGAACGCGTTCTCGATCAAGAAGGCTGTATCAACAGCATCGTTACGCACCAAATTGCGATTTACATACTCCTGTTCTGTTGGCGTCAAAGCAGTCAGTTTTTCTGCGAGCTTCGCCGCCGCTTTTTCCTGTGCTTCTTGCTTCTCAGATTGGTCCATAGTTGGGAAGGTGCCCAAATGTGGGTCGAGCGAATGCTGACGGAGCCATTCCTTGATGTAGCGGCTGATGATCTCCCAGTTCTTGTCATACTGACGGTGACGGCGCAGCGCGGAAAGAAGCCAGTCAGTATCGCGGCGATTTTCCGCCGAAATCATCATCTGGTAAAAAGCCTGCATACACGCTGACGCCGCTACCCGACCAATTGCCGCAAATGCCGGATAAAGCGTCTGATCGGTATTCTGGAGTCTTAGATACTGCACGATCAGCGGAACACGCACTGCGTCGCTCTTTCCGGGATCGACACAGGCCACGATCATGGCGTTAAACACGACGTCAGCCGTGCGATCCAGCGCCTCTACCGGCTCTAGAATTTCCTGTAATTTGTCACTGACGTCGCGGCCGCTCGCCTCGGCATTTTCCAGTTCCCTGACCATAGCAAGACCAAGAGCCAGATTTAGCCCGTGATCCGACAACTCGTAAGAAGTCGCGTCCGGGCGTGGCTTGTAAAACTGTCCTTCCGACGCGTAGAGGAGTTCGGTGGAAAGGCTGTAGCTCGTCGTACCGGCGAAGCTCGCAATGTCAAAAAGAGTGAGATCCTCTGTTTCCTGCCGGTTGGCCTTTTCCAGCGTGGCCTCGGCATGTTTGGCGAGGCGACGGGCGAAGATATTGCTTGCCTCACCCAATCGGTCATCGAGGCTGCGGGTGTGGATGTACTCGAAAAGTAGGCGGCTGACTGAAAGCTCTTGAAAGTCGATGATCTGTGATGTGGCAAAAAGATTAAACGCTATGCCCAGGATTCTGGGGTTACGCAGCGAGGCGCGAACCTCTCCGGATATCTGGGTGGATGAAATACCCCTTTCGAGCAGGAGGGCATCCAGCTCCCCGTCTGACCATTCGGGCACGACAACCACGTTCACCGGCGCGACGATACAGCGCTCCAAATGGTCGGCGTAGAATTTCCGTCGGCTGGTAAATACCAGTTTACCTCTTATCTCGTGAAGCTCGCTGCTTGCCCCATCAAGCCATCGATGCCAATCAACACTGGTATTTTCATTTAGCCCGTCGATCCAGACAATGAGATTGGGACTGGCCTTGCTTTCTTTCCTCCAAGCCGAGAGCCGGCGTTTCCATCGTCTAGAATTGTCGTCCGACGTGTCGCCAGTCTGCGCCAGAAGACGGCCGATGAACAGGTTTTCCAGATTTTGATACGAACCAGTATCCTTTATTTCCTTTGCGGGAATAATGATGACAAGCGGCCGCTTTGGCAGCGCCATAACGCTCTGTGCAAGCGACCAGGATTTGCCACATCCTTCGTCGCCTATGATGGCGAGAATAGAGTCGTCGGCGACTTGTAGTTGCGCCATCAAGGCACCTGTGACCTCCTCACGCGGCAACACGGGCATGCCGACATCGGCCAGGGGCGTCAGCATCTGCCCTAACAATTGCTTTGATCGCCGCTTATCCGAAAACACACCCTCCAGCCATCGGCGGTTCGATTTAAGAGCGAGGCTTAATCCAACCGTGGGACCGCGCAACTCGGCCTTGATGTGTTCGAAACGTGCGAAAAATTCAGAATGTAGCGCAATCGCTTTTAGAGCATTTTCAGCACCGGCAATCAGCACCTTATCCTTAAGATTCTTGCGCAGGAACGCCAGGGTCGAATCCTTTGCGGCGACACAGGCAATGGCCAGCCGGGGTAAAGTGTTCGCTTCCCAATCCAGTATCAGTATCGGCAGGCCCAGTTTTTCGGCAAGACTACTGATGGTATCCGCCAATTGTTTGCTGATGGGAATTGTTGCCCCCAAAACCCACAAGTCAGTACTTCCTTTTGCACCAACCTCTCCCACCTTGGAAATGACATCAATCTTATTGATGGTACCTGTGTAAAGCTTAGCTTCGAAAGCTATTTCGCTCTTGGAATGAATCGCCCCACCATCGAGACCATGCTGCGAGCCGGAGGCCGCCAGACGAAATTCCTCTCCCGAAATGGTTCCCAGCACAACCGCGATGAGCCCCTCGAAGCCGTCTGCACCTGTGGCCTTTAAGGCCACAAGAGCGCGCAGAAGGATGTCCAAAGAAGCCTCGATAATGTTGGCGTCCGTCGCTTCAATGTCAGTTTGATTCATGCCCCAACCATTGCAGGTTTCTTTCGTAGTTCAAGATCGCCCGAGAGAATACCCCATACGCAGATTAAAGTTGAGCTGCATTAGGAGCTTTGCCCCTCGGCGGGAGCCAGGGTTGCATGACGCTACCCATTCCTACGAGGACGATATCCCCCCCTTCATGCTCAACCCTGTGATATCAGTGCCATCGGCTTCTATTTTAAGAGCGCGGAAGAATAAGGTCGAGTTGACGTATCAACTATCGTCTGATGTGAAAGGCTCCCGGAACACTTCGCAAATAAATCTCAGAATTCGACATCAATAAAAGGCGGTTGACGGTATTATCTTGGATGCCCCCAGCGGGAAAAATGCACGCCATTTCGGCTCTGCTATCATTACCTACCTCCCGCTCGATGAACTTTTGAGCGGCGGCATGGGTGCGGTTGAACATCGCGTTGAGGCTAGCTTCGACATTTGGCTTTGGGCCGCGCTCTTCGAGGGAACCTAGGTATTTGCATGCGGCTCCAAAAAGTTTGGGATAAGCTGCGACCAACCTATTGGCGGCGATACCTTCCATGCGTGTTGTATCGTGGGGGAAGGCAAATGTAGAAGCGGCGACGCTTTTGGAAAGCGCGGGCAGGTTTGGCGGCCCCATCAACAGTCGCCGGACAACGGCTCTCTCAATCTCTTTCCAGCGCAATATGTTGTCCGTGACAATGCACGCACCAGTCGCCTGCGCCAAGTACATGGCGATCTCAAAATTCGGCACCATCTTCATCATCGACATTTGCCCGCCATCGTCACCACTCGAAAGCTCCCAATCTTGCAAGGGGCAAAGCGGGTCGTTCTCTCGCATTCGTGCTCGCGCTTTGATGACGTTATCCAGTTCGTTGCCTTCAATCTCAGGCGATGTCTTCTTTATTTGAGAGCGAAGCAACTTTTCCGGCATAGACAACCAACTACGCTCCGCATCTTGCTTTGCCAGCTCGAAACCACGAGGATCCTCCCCAGGCTTAGAACGCTCCAATGCGTTGCGGTCTTTGGCCATATGCATCATTTGGTCGCGTAGGTGATAGTCAAAGTCGATCGGGTCAGGGATCAGGTTGACTAATCCTACCTCAACCAACGGCATAATATTTATGAACAAAAAGAGAGATTTGAGAAATTCTTGCCTATATGCCGACGGATGTTCAATTGGGCTGAATTTTTTATTCATCACTCCGGCGTGGATGAACGGATGTTGGATGATTAGTTCGCCAAAATACAAACAAGCGCCAAATGCGAAGTCCGTCATCGCTTGTGGATGCATGTTGCCGGTATAGACGCCCCGGAAATTACCATCTGGCTTTGGAAGGAGTTGAAACAAGTCCGTCTCTAGGGGCCAAAGTCCCTCGTACAGGTGGTAAATTAGACTGATTTTTTCATCAGTTAATTCGCGGCGTACTGTCAACCAGTCTTTGCTTGCGTCAAGTTCAAGCACGTTGCCGATGCCGTTCAAAAACATTAAGTTCCGCTCGCGGATACTGCGAGCCGACCAAGTTGGACGCAACGCAACAGGCTTCTGTTGGCAGCAGTCGGCATATGCCCGCCCAGACCCACAACCGCATTCATCGCGGGGGCGCAATGGTTTCTGGGGAACCTCCTTTTTAAGAAACTCTCGCTCTTTTTCGCTCCTGCCAAATTCATCCTGATAATGAACTTCACCGCTTTCGTATTTGACGAACATTTCACCGCCAAATCTCCACAGTTCGCTCTCAGGCGGAAGTAAGGTCTTGCGAAGTTCTGGCCATGGTACAGTGTTTTGCTCAGGGTAAAGCCAATCCTTATTTTCACCAGCGATATAACGGCTGGCACGTGCTTTAAGGATATAGTTGATTTGGCGAACTTCTTCGTCCGTCAATTTGCGCGTCCGAATAAAAGCGTCCGTCCTCGTCAGCGCGGAGTGATACTTTCGTGCAAATGTACGTTTTTCGAGAGGATTGCAGTCCGGGTTTTTTGCATATTCAAGATTGGTCAGTATGAGGCAAAAATTTCGGTTCAAAGGGAATATGGTCTGCGACCCTTTTTGGGTAATTGACGGGTCATTAGGGTAGTTATTTTCTTTGGCTTCAGGGGAAATTCCATGATTGTAAATAGTCACAGGATGGTCCGTGACGATGAATTTAACAGCCGCATCTTCAGCGGAAACAATCTCACGCACGCCACCGGCCCAAATCGAGCAGTGCATCATTCGGATGCCTTGCATCTCGACCATTAGGTCATTCTGGTCGAGTGAAGGATATTCGCCTTTAAGCCAGTCTAGCCCTTTTGGTGTTCGGAGCTTTTGAATATCCATAAACTCGAATAGCGTTTGGAAATGGCGATGCCATTCGGCTACGTCACTTCCTTGAAATGCTCTAACGGCGCGAGCTCCTCGGGTATCAATGTCCCCGAAAAGGCGCCGCTCGATTTCGTCGTTCACGGTCGTTCCGAAGAACGTCGAATACAAATCTCGCTGAACAAAGCATCGTGTTGTGGTTGACTTGAATAGACCATTAACTTTTTTGGTGCGCCCATCCGGCAGGCGGCGCATGGGCGGCATTATGTCAAGATAGTTATAGGAATCGCGCCCTGGCTCAAAAAATCCCTGTTGATACCATTGCGGTACATAGTGGTTATTTCTAGTGGGTGTCATAATGCCTTGCTTATACCTAGTCGCTTTCTCGCGCAATGATTGCGCTTTTGCGACGTTAGGCCCGCGTAATATTCACAACTAGGGGCGTTGCCCCACGCGCCCGCAAGGGTCTGCGATGAACGGCGTATGGCCACACCCCCAACCTTCCTCGCTGGCGCTCATGCAGGCCGGGCGATCCCCCTCGGCCATGCGCCGCCCTTGCAGTTGCTACCCCCACCCTCGGCGGGAGCCAGGGTTGCATGACGCAACCCATTCCTACGAGGACGATATGACCATCCTTCATGCTCAACCCTATGATATCAGCGCCACCGGCTTCTATTTTAAGAGTTCGGAGGAATATGCTGACCATGCCGCTAGGGCGGTGAATGCCTTCGGCCAGCCGGTCGAAGAATTTGAAATCCAATTCATCGATGGTGACGGGATCGACTGCTATCTGTTTGGCGCGTTGGGCGTCCACCAAGGGGACGTGCAGGCTTTCTTTGAAGCCGTGGAAGAATGGGCGGACGATGACAAAATCCGCGTCATCATCGCTGTCAGTGAAGTGGGCTATCGTTTCGACCTGGGCCGCGACAATCCGAGCCGAATCGATCTTGATCTATATGAGTGCGACAGCCTGCGCGATCTGGCTGTGCTGTTTATAGACGACGGGCTGTTCGGGGAAATCCCTGCCGCCATCGCCCACTATCTTGATTATGAGGCCATTGCCCGCGATTTGAGCATGGACTACGCCCAAACCACCGTTGACGGCGCCAGCTATATCTATCGGTGTGACTGAGAAGCGGGGCGTTCAGCCCGTGTCCAATCCCGTTTTGGGCACAGTTTTGGACACATAAAAAATCAAAATTCTTGCAAATAGCTGATTTTGTGATATTTTTTAAGCGTTCAATCAGAACCTAAACCCAGTGCGTCTACCAGTTCCGCCACATCCGCATGTGCCAGTTCGTTGCCACCCCGAACGCCTGAGGACGCAGGTCCGAGGAGGCGCTGTCTGACGGAAAGCACCGCTGCCGTCAAGTCCGTCATCAAAACGATACAAAATTATACGACACTGCAGCGCAGCATTTTGGTTGCAAATAAAGAGCTTTTGATTGCAAATTCCTTGCAATGGAAACCACTTCTCTACCAAAGAGCGATTTCACCTGTCGAGTCGGGTAAATTTTCTCTTTATATGTGGTCAAATCGCGTTAAAACGCATTTTCCTTTTGAATTTCGCGACACCTGCCGGTAAAGGCAGCGACACCCACCGTTCACGTATCGTAAGCAAGTTTTACAGCCATGTGAGTTCGTGTGCCGGAAATGCGCTTGCATTCTTGCGCAATGCAAACAAGTTACGGGACTGAACGGTCTACAGTTTTATGGATTGCTCATGAAAAAGATAGAAGCCGTCATCAAACCCTTTAAGCTCGACGAAGTGAAGGAAGCCCTTCAGGAAATCGGCGTACAAGGCATGACCGTTCTGGAGGCCAAGGGATATGGTCGTCAGAAAGGCCACTCGGAACTCTACCGCGGGGCCGAATACGTTGTTGATTTTCTGCCGAAGATCAAGATCGAACTGGTTGTTGCCGATGACCTCGCGCCCGCCGCCCTGGAAGCCATCCAGACGGCAGCCCGCACGGGCAAGATTGGTGACGGCAAGATTTTTGTGAGCGATGTCCTCGACGTCGTCCGCATCAGAACCGGGGAATCCGGCCCGCAGGCGGTTTAATCACCGCCGGCGGCACCACCCTCCCCACACTTTAAAATTACAGGCTTAATGGGGCGTCAAATATGACATCTGCAGACATTCTCAAGCTCATCAAGGAAAAGGACGTCAAGTATGTCGACGTTCGTTTCACCGACGTGCGCGGCAAAATGCAACACGTGACCTTCGACATCGATCTCGTCGATGACGACTTCCTGAATGACGGCACCATGTTCGACGGTTCGTCGATCGCCGGCTGGAAGGCCATCAACGAATCCGACATGAAGCTGCGTCCGGACCTGAAGACGGCCTATATCGACCCCTTCTATCAACAGACCACGCTGTTCGTGTTCTGCGATGTCGTGAACCCCGATACCAACGAGCCCTATAACCGCGACCCGCGCTCGATCGCCAAGAAGGCCCTGGCCTATACGCAATCGGCCGGCGTTGGCGACACCGTCTATTTCGGCCCGGAAGCCGAATTCTTTATGTTCGACGACGTTCGCTGGTCGATCTCGCCGGACAACACCGGCTACGCCTTCGACTCGACCGAACTGCCGCACAACTCGGCCAAGGTCTATCCGGAGGGCAATATGGGCCATCGCCCTGGTCCGAAGGGTGGCTACTTCCCCGTCAACCCGGTTGACTCGGCGCAGGACCTGCGCGGCGAAATGCTGGCCGTCATGGGCGAACTCGGCATGGAACCGGAAAAGCACCACCACGAAGTGGCGCCGGCCCAGCACGAACTCGGCCTGAAGTTCTCGGACATGCTGACCATGGCCGACCGTACCCAGCTCTACAAGTACGTCGTCCAGAACGTCGCCCACGCCTACGGCAAGTCGGTGACCTTCATGGCCAAGCCGATGTTCGGTGACAACGGTTCGGGCATGCACGTTCACCAGTCGATCTGGAAGAACGGCAAGCCGCTGTTTGCCGGCGACAAGTACGCCGGTCTGTCGGATCTCTGCCTGTGGTACATCGGTGGCATCATCAAGCACGCCAAGGCCATCAACGCCTTCTCGAACTCGACGACCAACTCCTACAAGCGCCTGGTGCCGGGCTATGAAGCTCCGGTCAAGCTGGCCTATTCGGCCCGCAACCGTTCCGCTTCGATCCGTATTCCGTGGGTGTCGTCGCCGAAAGGCAAGCGCCTGGAAGCCCGCTTCCCGGACCCGATGGGCAACCCCTATCTGACCTTCACCGCCCTGCTGATGGCTGGTCTCGACGGTATCGAGAACCGCATCGATCCGGGCGCTCCCGCTGACAAAAACCTGTATGATCTGCCGCCGCAAGAGCAAAAGAACATTCCGGAAGTCTGCGGTAGCCTGCGTGAAGCCCTGGAAAACCTCGACAAGGACCGCGCTTTCCTCAAGAAAGGCGGCGTGATGGACGACGATTTCATCGACTCCTACATCGAACTGAAGATGGAAGAAGTGATGAATTTGGAACTGCGTCCGCATCCGATCGAATTCGAGATGTACTACAAGTGCTAAGATAAGTTTCAGCCGTAACGGCTTGAAACTAAAGACTTACAGGCCACCCATACCGGGTGGCCTGTTTGCTTTCTGCTACACGTGCGAACAAGAATTTATTTCGAAAATTGTATTACATATTTTAGTTTCATTTGAAATTACAATAGTTTCACATGAAACCATATTAAAAACCAACCATTTCCGATCATTCCCGCCATTTTCGACACATAAATGACGCAAGCGCGACCATCTGCCTCGTTGACGCTTCGTTAACCCCACAAACCTCTTTGCGATACTTTGAAGTCACTGCACTGTGAGCAGGTGCAATATCCGCTATCCAAGGGGGATACTTTGAAAACGTGGATTAAATTAACGAGAGCGCTCGCCGCGGCGGCTGCCCTCATGCTGACGGCACCCGTCGCCAGCCATGCCCTGGCTCAGGAGTCGGCTGCGGCCTCTGCTGAAGCCGTAACCTCCGAAGCGGCTTCCGCTGCGGAATCGACCGCCGCCTCGGAAGCGACCGAATCCGCCGCCCCGGCGCCGGTTTTGCTGGCTTCCCAGAAAGCCCTTGCGCTTAGCCAGGCGGATACAACCTACCTCATCTTCTGTACCGCTATGGTGCTGATGATGACCCTGCCCGGCCTGGCCCTGTTCTACGGCGGTATGGTCCGTCGCAAGAACATCATCGCCACGGTCACCCAATCGGTCGCGGTGACCTGCGTGGTCGCCATCGTCTGGTGGGTTGTCTCCTACTCGATGGCCTTCGGCACCGTCTCCACCGCCATGTTCGGCATTCCCGCCGAAACGCTGAACAAGTTCTTCGGCGGTTTCGACAACTTCATGCTCAAGGCGGTTCGCCCGGATACGGCTTATGGCGCCACGGCAGCGGTTCCGGAATACACCTGGATTTCCTACCAGATGACCTTCGCCATCATTACGCCCGCCCTGATCACGGGTGCGTTTGCTGAGCGCGTGAAGTTCTCCGGCCTGTTGCTGTTCATGATCCTGTGGTCGATCCTGGTCTATGCCCCGATCTGTCACATGGCCTGGGGCGGTGGTATCATGTCGCAAATCGGCGTGCTCGATTTCGCCGGTGGTGCGGTCGTTCACTGTAACTCTGGTGTCGCCGGTCTTGTGGCCGCCATCTTCCTCGGTCGCCGTAAGGGCTACGGCACGGACTCCATGCCGGCAAATAACCCGATCTACATCATGATCGGCGCCGCTCTGCTGTTCGTTGGCTGGATCGGCTTCAACGCCGGTTCCGAATGGACAGGTGACGCCGTGGCCTCCGTCGCCCTGCTCAACACCCTGCTGGCGACCTGCGTGGCTGGTGTGTCCTGGAAAGTCGTTGAATGGATCTTCCGCGGCAAGCCGTCGCTGATCGGTATCCTTTCGGGTATGGTTGCCGGCCTCGTCGTCATCACTCCGGCCTGCGGTTTCGTCAATCCGACCGGTGCGATGATCTGCGGCCTGCTGGCTGGTCCCGCCTGCTACTTCTCGGCCGTCTGGATCAAGAAGCTGCTCGGTTACGACGACTCCCTGGACGCCTTCGGCATCCACGGCGCCGGCGGCTTCCTCGGCGCTGTCCTGACTGGCTGGCTGGCCGATCCGACGATCAACTCGCTGGGCGAAGGCCACTCTGTCATGAAGCAGCTTATCGGTCTGGGCATCACTATCGCCTGGTCCGCTGTCGGCACCTTCATCATCCTTGTTATCTGCAAGTTCACGACGGGTCTCCGCGTGACGGCTGAGCAGGAAGAAGCCGGTCTCGACTCCTCGCTGCATGACGAAGTGATGGATCACTAAGTACCTAATCTCAATCAGTTGCACAAAAGAGACGGAGCGTCGTAAGGCGCTCCGTTTTCTTTTAAGAATTCGCCTGTGGATAAGCAAATTTGGCTTACCAGGCGCGGTAAGTGCAGAAATATCACTGTTAATTGTTTTATGGTCACAGCCGCTTGGAAGGACTGTCACAAATCTGTAACCTGATTTCGCGCCATAATATTTCCAACCATAATTGGCGCGGGAAACGTCTCGGATGGGGTTTGGCACACAAACTCACTCTGAGGACATAAAAATGAAAAACATGCTCCTGGCCGCATCGGCCATCTTCGCCATCACCGCTCTTGCCGGTTCGGCCTCCGCCACTGATTTCGCCGGCGGCACCATCAGCTACAATGTCGGCGTTACCAGCGACTACGTCTTCCGCGGCGTTTCGCAATCGTCGACTGAATCGAACCTGCCGGCTATCCAGGGCGGCGTCGATTATAGCCACGGCCTGTTCTACGTCGGCGCTTGGGCGTCCAACGTAAAGTGGGACTACTCCAAGGGCACCAAGGACCTGGAAGTTGACGTCTATGGCGGCGTGAAGCCGACCTATAAGGACTTCAACTTCGACTTCGGCCTTTACACCTATAACTATGGCACCAAGGAACTGGATTTCTCGGAAGTGAAGGCTGCCGTCAGCCACCCGCTCTTCAAGGGCACGATCGGCGCAGCCTTCTATGACAATGTCACCTGGGCCGAGTCGGGCTATTATGAAGTCAACGGCTCCTACCCGCTGACCGACAAGCTCAGCCTGTCTGGGGCTGTTGGCGAATCGGCACTCTTAGGCTCCAAATATTCGACGGCAAATCTCGGCGTGACTTATGCCATTTCGCCGGCCCTTTCCCTGGATGTTCGCGCTTCGGATACCAACGTCCCCGAGGCAAAGGTATATTCGCCGTACAATCGCCCTTACAAACCACGCGTGGCCGTCACCCTGAAGGCAAGCTTCTAGTCAATGGTATGCGGAGGCCGCGTTTTCGGATGCGGCCTCCGTTTTTTTAGCATGCGCCGAAAATTTCTGCGGCTATTTCATGATTTAATTGACTTTTTGATTTCAGAATTATGACAGCCCGTTTTTCGCCAGATAAAATATGGTGTTTCAGGTGATACAAAGGCGTTTTCGAGACGATTAAATCATTGAAACGAACGTGGTAAATATACATCAAAGCGTTGCTAAATGACATGAGGGGACTTTGCTCATGCCAAAAACTTGCTACATTAATCATGGTTTTACCGAACGTAACGCAAATCCTCCTGAGCCGAACGTAATCAACCGGCACCAACAACTAAATTGGGATATGATCATGAAAAAGACTCTTCTTGTCGCCGCTGTCGCCATCAGCGCACTCTTCGCCGGCGGGGCTGCAATGGCTCAAGACGATGCCGGCAGCCTGAGCTACAACATCGCCGTCACCAGCAACTATGTCTGGCGCGGTGTGACCCAAACGAACAACAATGCTGCGCTGCAAGGCGGTATCGATTACAAGAAGGGCCTGTTCTATGCCGGCGCCTGGATGTCGAACGTCGATTTCGACTATGGTGATAACGGTGCCGACACCGAACTCGACCTGTATCTGGGCCTGACTCCTACCGCTGGCGACTTTGCCTTCGATTTCGGCGCCATTGCCTACACCTATCCGGGTTCGGGCGGCGACGTGATCAGCGAGCTGAAGGCTGGCGTCAGCCACCCGATGGGCAAGGGCACGATCGGCGCCGTCATGTACCTCGACACCGATACCCTCGAAGATCCGTACTATGAAGTTAATGCGTCGTATCCGCTGACCGACAAGTGGTCCGTTTCGGGCGCCCTGGGCAACTACGAAATGTACGGCTACACCACCAAGAACATCGGCGTTACCTACGCCATCAACAAGACCCTGGGTCTGGACCTGCGTTGGGCTGATGCCTCGAAGCAACCCTCAACCTTCGCCGCCACGATCAAGGCGTCGTTCTAATATTTCAAGATTGTATTCTAAGCCTGGCCAAGGGCAAAGAAACGTCTGGCCGCATACCTTCGGGTATGCGGCTTTTTTTATTGCCGCTTCGACACCGGCTCTTTATGAAGTACGGCCGAATCACCGCATGCTAGAGTCATGACCTCCAATATTCCGCAATCCTCGCTTTTTGGGGATGAGCCCGAAAAGCCGTCGTCCGCTTCACCGGAAGCCGCGAAGCCTGCCGCCCCGTCCCAACCGGTGCCTCAGCCAAAACCCGTAAAACCCATTCAGCCTGTCACCGTCGACAGCGGATATGGCGCCTCCAGCATCGAAGTGTTGGAAGGCCTTGAGCCCGTGCGCAAACGCCCCGGCATGTATATCGGCGGCACTGACGAAAAGGCGCTGCACCACCTGTTCGCCGAAGTGCTCGATAACGCCATGGACGAGGCCGTCGCCGGCCACGCCAAGGCCATCTGGGTCGAACTGGACAAGGACGGCTATCTCAGCGTTCGCGACGATGGCCGCGGCATTCCGGTCGATCCGCACCCCAAATATCCGGACAAGTCAGCACTCGAAGTCGTCATGACCATGCTGCATTCCGGCGGCAAGTTCTCCGGCAAGGCCTATGAAACCTCAGGTGGCCTGCATGGCGTCGGCATTTCTGTCGTCAATGCCCTGTCGGAAAAGCTGGAAGTCACCGTCTGGCGTGATGGTTTTGAATGGCAACAGAGCTTTTCCAAGGGCCACAAGCTGACAGACGTTATCCAGGTAGGACCTTCGAAAAAGAAGGGCACACTGGAACGCTTCCTGCCGGACCCGGAAATCTTTGGCCAGGGTGCGCATTTCAAACCTGCCCGACTCTACCGCATGGCCAAGGCCAAGGCCTACCTGTTCCGCGGCGTGCAAATTTTCTGGAAGTGCGCGCCAGACCTGATCCACGACCAGACGCCGGCCGAGGACAAGTTCTACTTCCCGAACGGTCTCGCCGATTATCTGGCTGAGCGCGTCAAGGACACCGAAACCCTGGGAGATATCTTCTCCGGCCGTGTCGAGCGTAAAGGTGAAGCCGGCGCAGTCGAATGGGCCGTGGTATGGTCCGGCGCCGGTTTTGGTGAGCACGATGGCTTCTGTCAGAGCTATTGTAACACCATCCCCACGCCCGATGGCGGCACACATGAGGCCGGCCTGCGCGCCGCCCTCACACGCTCGCTCAAAGCCTATGCCGAAATGACCGGTGACAAGCGCGGGGGCCTGATCACGGCGGAAGACGTGGCCGCCCAGGCCGGCATTGTGATCTCGGTTTTCATCCGCAATCCGGAATTCCAAGGCCAGACCAAGGACCGCCTGTCGTCCAATGACGCCCAGCGCCTGGTCGAAAAGGCGCTGGCCGACCCCTTCGACCACTGGCTGACCTCGGCGCCGAAACAGGCCGATCGCATCCTGCAGTTCATCATTGAGCGCGCGGAAGACCGCCTGAAACGCCGCAAAGACAAGGAAGTGGCTCGCGCTTCAGCCACGCGCAAGCTACGCCTGCCTGGCAAGCTGGCGGATTGCGCCCGTCAGGACGCGGTGGGTACGGAACTCTTCATCGTCGAAGGCGATTCCGCCGGCGGCTCCGCCAAGCAGGGCCGTAACCGTAACACCCAGGCCATCCTGCCCCTGCGCGGAAAAATCCTGAACGTGGCCTCGGCAACCGGAGACAAGATGCGCGCCAATGCGGAACTGTCCGACCTGGGCCTGGCCCTTGGCGTGCAGCCGGGTGCCAAATTCAAGGATGCCGACCTGCGTTACGAACGCATCATCATCATGACCGATGCCGATGTCGACGGCGCACACATCGCATCGCTGCTGATCACCTTCTTCTACCGTACTATGCCGGGCATGATCCGTAACGGCAACCTGTTCCTGGCCATGCCCCCCCTATACAAGCTAAGCCACGGCAAAGAGGTGCACTATGCCCGCGATGACGCGCATCGCGCCGACTTGATCGCCAAATATTTCAAGAACAAGAAACCTGAAATCGGCCGTTTCAAGGGTCTGGGCGAAATGATGCCAGCCCAACTCAAGGAAACCACCATGGACCCGAAGACGCGCACCCTTGCACGCGTCACCCTGCCGCATGAGGAAGAGGATATCGAGGATCTGGTGGAAACCCTGATGGGCCGTAAGCCGGAACTGCGCTTCCGCTATATTCAGGACCACGCCGAGTTCGTTGCGGACGAGCTGGACGTGTAAAACAAAAAAACCTGTTAATTACGGCAAATTCTGATATCAGACACGCATGAACCCGAACCGGTTCATGCGTGTTCGTTTTTGCGGACACCGGCCGCCCTTCTCTGCGCCACGATCGGCGCGCCGCATTTTCATACCCGCAAGACCGCTTGCCGGATTGAATGTGCATTCAAATAACAGAGTGTCATGACAAAATTTTCCGATCTGGGCCTTGGCGAACAGATTCTCAAAGCCGTTGCCGAAACCGGTTACGATACCCCTACCCCCATCCAGGCACAGGCCATTCCGGTCGCCATGACGGGCCTGGATGTACTGGGCATTGCCCAGACCGGCACAGGCAAAACCGCCGCCTTCACCCTGCCTCTGATTGAAAAGCTGGCGGCGGGCCGCTCCCGCGCCCGGATGCCGCGCGCCATCGTGCTGGAACCGACGCGCGAACTGGCCGACCAGGTGGCCGAGGCCTTCGAGAAATACGCCAAATACCACAAGCTGAACTGGGCGCTACTGATCGGCGGCGTCTCCATGGCCGACCAGGTGGCCAAGCTGGACAAGGGCGTGGACGTGCTGATCGCCACGCCGGGCCGCCTGCTCGACCTGTTCGAACGCTCCAAGGTCATGCTCAACGGCGCCACCCTGATGGTGGTCGATGAAGCCGACCGCATGCTCGACATGGGCTTTATTCCCGACATCGAGCGCATCTTCAAGTTGACCCCGCCAACACGCCAGACCCTCTTCTTCTCGGCCACTATGCCGCCGGAAATCACGCGCCTGACGGAGCAGTTCCTGAAGAATCCGGTTCGCATCGAGGTGGCGCGTCCCGCCACCACGAACGAGAACATCACCCAGTATGTCGTGCGCGTGCCGCACAAGGATGCCAAGGCCAAGCGCATTGCCCTGCGCGCCCTGCTCAAGACTTTGGATATCAAGAACGGTATCGTCTTCTGCAATCGTAAGACCGATGTCGATATCGTCGCCAAATCCCTGAACGTACATGGCTTTAATGCCGCACCGATACATGGCGATCTCGATCAGGCCCTGCGCATGAAGACGCTCGACGCTTTCCGCAAAGGTGAGTTGACTCTGCTGGTGGCATCGGACGTCGCCGCGCGTGGCCTGGATATCCCCGCAGTCGGTCATGTCTTCAATTTCGACGCGCCCATCCATGCCGATGACTATGTCCACCGCATCGGCCGCACCGGCCGCGCCGGGCGAACCGGCGAGACCTACCTGTTGCTCTCACCGCATGACGAAAAGAATTATGACAAGGTCGTCAAGCTCATCAAGAAAGAGCCGGCGACGCTCGATCTGGAGGTCGATTACAGTGCCCTGGATTCGGCACCCCGTACCTCCTCACGTCCGCCGCGTCGCGAATCGGGCCGTAGTCGCGGCCGTCCTGAACGTGATCACAAGATTAAGACCGCCGATGTAATCCCTGAAACACCGGTTGAGACGAAAAGAGTGAAAAAAAAGCCGGAAAGCGCAGAAATTATTGAAGCCCCGGCCAAGGTACCCGCTGCAACTGAAAAGTCAGTGCATGCATCCGCATCAAAAGAAAAGAAGCCTGAAAAATCAAAAACTAAAGCAGAGTCCGACACACCATTCGGTGACCACGTACCGGCCTTTTTGATGCGCTCATCGGGACCAAAGGCATAAAATACTGTGTTTTTTTGACGAACGCCGTTAACCGCCTGTCAGAGAAATTTGTCTAAGGTGCGAAAAGCCAATTGAGAATCAGTTGGCGTCTGACCGCCAGGGACGGTCTCTGAAAGGGGGCCTGTGAACGAATGAACAACGACATAGAGATCAGCGTAAGAAGTCCTGCCGCCTATGCGCTGGCTGCGGAAGCCTTGCGCCTGATGCAGGATCATGGCGTATGGCCCACCCCGCTGAATTACGAGCTTTGGCTTTACGTCGCCGGTGATCCGGAGTCCCCTCTGGCGCAGGAAATCATGCGACTGGTCGCTGCCGGCGAAACCATTACCGAAGACGTTTCTGAAAGCCTGGCCACCAAGTTCATTGCCCGCCTGAAGCTGAACGACGAAGTCCGCGACGCCGGGCTCAAGCTAACGCGCGAACTGGCCTCCATCACCGAAGTGATTGTCGAAGCCCAGCAAGCACAGAAGACCTACGGCGAAACCCTGGAAGGCGCCCGCCGCTCGATGAGCGAAGTCGATGCACTGGCCCTTAAGGGCCTGATTGACAGCCTGACCGAAGCCACCACCACGGTCCTCGATCATCATTCCCTGCTCGAAGGCCGCCTCACCGAATCTTCCCGCGAAGTCAATCGCCTGCGTAAGCATCTGGATCAGGTGCGTATGGAGGCCATGACCGACGCGCTGACCAATCTGGCCAACCGCAAGTCATTTGACGAATCCCTCGATCGCCATTGCGAAGGTGACGATCCAGGTGCCCCGCTGACCCTGGCAGTCATCGATATCGACCACTTCAAGCGCTTCAACGATACCTGGGGGCACCAGACCGGCGACCAGGTCCTGCGTTATGTAGCCTCTGTTCTGGCCCGCATCGGCCGGCCGCCGCGCCTGGCCGCCCGTTATGGCGGCGAGGAATTCGGCCTGCTCTTCCCCGGCGAAACCAGCGATACGGTCGAAAGACTGCTTAACGAGGCACGCACGGAAATCGCCTCGCGTGTGCTCAAGCGCCGTTCCACCAACGAAGACCTAGGTACGGTGACCATCTCCGCCGGTGTGGCCCAGCGTGAATATGGCGAAGACGCTTTCGACCTGCTCGACCGGGCCGACAAGGCGCTTTACATGTCCAAGAATGCTGGCCGCAACCGCGTCACCATCGCCGAAGACACAACATCGGCCTCTTCCGCCGCCTGATCTGACTGACCGATCCACATTGACAACCAATTTGAACAGTGTTCAAATTGGTTGTCTTTTTGTGGGATCGCCATGCGCAGTTTTCTCTTCGCCGTCGCCTACTGGTGCCTGTCTATCGTCTACAGCCTGATGGCGCTGGTCCTGACCCTGTTTCCCGGCCGCAAGCCGGTGCAGTGGATTATCCGCCGCTATACCCGCCGAATGGTCCAGGCCATGCGGATCTTTGCCGGCATCCGTCTGGAAGTGCGTGGCCGCGAGCATATCCCCGATCAGCCGTTGATTTTTGCCTGTAAGCATCACAGCTGGGGCGATGGCTTCTGCATCTATTCACAGTTTGACGACCTAGCCTTCGTTACCGGCGATCATCTCGAAAAATTCCCGCTGATGAGCACCCTGTTGTCCAAGCTCGGCGCCATCGTGGTCAATAACTGCGGTGGGATCGAAGCCAGAAATGCGCTGACCAACCGCTCCGCCGACGCGGCCCGAGACGGCCGCCATATCCTGATCTACCCCGAAGGCCATCTTAATGCGCCCGGCACTTATCGCCGCTATCGCTCCGGCGTCTGGCACATGATGACCAATTTCAACATGCCGGTTGTACCAGTGGCCACAAATCTGGGCCTGTTCTGGCAGGAAGATCATTACAAGAAGACATCCGGCACAGCCGTACTGGAATTTCTCGAACCAATAGTTCCCGGCATGGACAAGGACGTGTTTCTGGACACCTTGCGCAACCGCATCGAGCAACGTTCCCAGGAACTGATCAGCGAAGCGACCGGTGAGCCCGTTACCCCTTCCCGTCTGGTAACAGGTTAGGCATTAACGAAAAAGCAGTTATCGCGTGGCCTAATGAATAAAAGAGGTGACGCGATGACGGATGCATTTTTCAGGCTGACCGTTGATGAGCCCCAGAAGCTGATCACCATGCGCTTCAAAGGAGCGCAAAGCAGCCACTATTATACCGACCGGATCATCAAGGCCTACAACGAAATCCATCAGCCGTGGACCTACCGACGGCTAATGGATTACCGCTACTGCGAAACCAATCTAAGCTTCACGGACCTGGAAAGACTGGGCGCCAACTGGACGGAACTGACGCGTGGCCTGGATGTCCATCACTACGTCGCGATACTCGCCGGTGATGCGCTAACCCGTGTTCGCCCTGCGACTTACAGTCATCTGTTTCCCAATCAGGATATTCGCGGCTTCTCGAACCTGCATGATGCCTTGGGCTGGCTGATGTCCACGCCGGTCAATCAGCCTGCGCAGGCTTGATCGTCACGCTTTCCCCGCACCCGCAAGCGTCTGTCTCGTTCGGATTATTGAACACGAATTTGGAAGCCAGCTTGGTCGTCTCGTAATCGATCACGGTGCCGACGAGATAGAGCACGGCTTTCGGCTCGATCAGAATGGTGACGCCCTTGTCGTTGACCACTTCATCGATCGGCCCGATCTCTTCGGCGTACGACAGCACATATTCCTGACCAGCACAGCCGCCCTGCTTCACGCCAACGCGCAGGCCGACATAGGGCTTGTCGGCTTTCGCCATGATAGCCTTGACCTGATCGGCGGCTGCATCTGTCAGGGAGACAACGGCGGGACGCGGACGACGCTGACGAGGTGTAATTTCCATATTCATGATCAGAACATATTCAGTTGCAGCTTGGCTTCGTCGCTCATCTTGGATGACTCCCAGGGCGGATCGAACACCAGATTTACATCGCAGTCGCGTACCCCTTTGACGGTCAGCACGGCTTCCTTGACCCAGCCCGGCATTTCACCGGCTACCGGACAGCCCGGTGCGGTCAGGGTCATGTCGACCACGACATCGCGATCGTCCGACACATCGACTCGGTAGATCAGGCCCAGTTCATAGATATCGACCGGGATTTCCGGGTCGAAAACGGTCTTGAAGGCCGCGATCAGGTCGTCGGTCAGGCGCGTCAGTTCTTCCTGCGCCAGGGCGGATGGCTGATTGGCGCCCATATCTTCCAGGCTAAACAAGGACTCTTGTGATTCAGCAGCTTCAGTCATGGGGCTCACACTTTACGCGAAGAAGGATTGGGCTTTGGCGACAGCCTCGGCCAGGACATCGATCTCGGCTTCCGTATTATATAGGGCGATGGAGGCGCGAACGGTAGAGGTCACGCCCAATCGGGTCATCAGGGGTTCGGCGCAGTGCGTGCCCGCACGGACGGCGACATTGTAGCGGTCAAGGATCTGCGCCACGTCATGGGCATGAGCCTGGCCGAGCGAAAAGGTCAGGATCGATCCCTTGCCCGGCGCCTCGCCATGCACGCGCAGGGAATTGATCTGCGTCAGGGCGTCGTGCGCACGCTGATACAAGGCGTGCTCATGCGCTATGACCTCGCTACGGTCGAACTGCGACAGCCAGTCGATGGCTGCCTTGAGGCCAATCACTTCGAGAATGGCCGGCGTGCCCGCTTCGAAGCGATGCGGCGGCTCGTTCCAGGTGATCTTTTCCTTGGTGACATGGGCGATCATCTCGCCGCCCCCCTGCCAGGGCGGCATGGCTTCCAGCAATTCGGCCTTGGCATAGAGCACGCCCAGGCCGGTCGGGCCGTAAAGCTTGTGCGCCGAGAAGGCGTAGAAATCGGCATCGAGCGCCTTCACGTCCACCGGCAGGTGAACGACGCCCTGGCAGCCATCGACCATGACTTTCGCAGCCACCGCATGGGCCTTGGCGATGATCTCGGCAATGGGGTTGATCGTGCCCAGCACGTTCGACATATGGGCGACGCAGATCAGTTTGACCTGCGGGGTCAATAATTGATCGAAAGCGGCCATGTCGAGCGTTCCGTCATCGAGGATCGGCACATAGACCAGCTTCACGCCCTTGCGTTCAGCCAGCATGTACCATGGCACGATATTGGCGTGGTGCTCCATCTCGGTGGTCAGGATCACATCGCCGGCCGTGAGGCTTTCGCCCCAGGTGTTGGCTACCAGATTGATTGATTCCGTCGCCGACTTGGTGAAGACGATTTCGTTCGTTTGCGCACCGATAAAGCGCGCCACGGTCTCGCGGCCGGCCTCATAGGCGTCGGTGGTCTCATTGGCCAGGGTATGCAGGCCACGGTGGACATTGGCGTAGGAGTGGCGCATGGCGTATGACATGGCGTCGATCACGGCATTCGGCTTTTGCGCCGAGGCGCCGCTATCGAGATAGACCAGCGGCTTGCCCTTGATCTCACGCGACAGGATCGGAAACTCGGCGCGCGCCTTTTCAACGTCAAAGGGCATGAAAACTCTCCGACGCATTCTCAAGGAAATTCAATACGGTTTCTCGCAACACCTCATCCTCAATGGCATCGGCCACCGGCAGAACAAAGGCGTGGGTCAGCATGGCGCGGGCCGTCTCTTCCGGAATGCCGCGGCTCTCACAGAAGAACAAGGCTTCCTCGTCAAGCGCGCCGATCGTATTGCCGTGCGCGCACTGCACGTCATCGGCATAGATTTCCAGTTCCGGCTTTGCGCGGATATGGGCGCCGTCGTTCAGGATCAGGGCCTGATGGCGCATACGTGCGTCGGTGCCATCTGCACCCTTTTCGACTAGGATGCGGCCTTGGAAAACGCCGGTGGCGGTATCCTTGACCAGGCCCTTGATCAGTTGCGCTGTCTCGCCATTGATCTGACTGTGCGTCACCCGCGTGGTCAGATCAAAATGGCGCTTGTCTTTCAGCAGGTAGGCGCCGTTCATCTCGACGACCGCGCCATGGCCGGCGTGGTTCACATGCGTCTCAAACCGCTGGAACTTTGCGCCTGAGGAAAAGACATACTGCTTGAAGACGCTGTTCGGCGCGGTCTCAACTGTTGACTGCCGCACCGAGACGGCGCTTTCGGGCTCATCCAGGATCACCACGCGCGTCAGCTTCGCGCCCTCGGCCAGAGTGAAACTTAGGTGGCTATGGACGGCATAATCGAAGGCGCCGGTATAGTCCTCGAAGACCACCAGTTCCTGATTGGCGGCCAGACTGATTTCACCGCGTCCCTGGTAACCGAGATAACCGTCCTCATCACCGAAGTCATTACCGTCGATATAGAGACGCCCGTGCGCTTTCTGCATGGCGAAATCGGCTGCGGCTTGCAGACCTTCAAAGCCGGCTTCATCGGCCGAGAAATAGACAAAGCCATCCGGCTCCGCTTCCAGTTCAGAGAGCGTGCGGACGACCATCGCCTTCTTGGGAGCGTCACGCAGGACGCGGCTGAGGTCGGAATATTTCCATTCCTCGTCTTGGCGCGTCGGGTATGACGACGGATCGAAAATGTCCAGCTTGGGGAGCATTACGCCGCTTCCCCCAGATACTGGTCATAGCCGTGGGCTTCCAGTTCCAGCGCCAGTTCCGGACCACCGGAGCGGACGACCTTGCCGGCGACCAGCACATGCACGCGGTCCGGCTTAATGTGATCGAGCAACCGTTGATAGTGGGTGATGACCAGCATGCCGCGATCGGGCGCGCGCAAGGCGTTCACACCATCCGAGACGACCTTCAGCGCATCGATATCGAGACCGGAATCGGTCTCATCGAGAATCAGGAATTTCGGTTCCAGCAACGCCATTTGCAGCACTTCCATGCGCTTCTTTTCGCCACCGGAGAAGCCGACATTGAGCGGACGCTTCAGCATATCCATGTCGATTTTCAGCGTCTTGGCGACTTCTCGCACGCGCTTGAGGAATTCCGGCGCGGAAACCTCGGTTTCGCCACGCAGCTTCTTTTGGGCGTTAAGCGCCGTGCGCAGAAAGGTCAGGGCCGGCACGCCAGGGATTTCCAGCGGATACTGGAACGACAGGTAAAGCCCGGCCGCGGCGCGTTCGTGTACGTCTTTATCGAGCAGGTCTTCACCGTTGAAATCGACGCTGCCACCTTTGATTTCATAATTCGGACGGCCGGCGAGCGCATAGCCAAGCGTCGATTTGCCGGCGCCGTTCGGCCCCATGATGGCATGCACCTCACCGGCGGGCACGTCCAGCGACAGGCCTTTCAGGATCTGCTTGGTGTCAACAGCGACGGATAAGTTTTTGATCGAAAGCATTGATAATCCTACACACAACTGCCCTGAGAGCAGGCGTAATAAATCAGTCCAATAATCCAGAGGGAAGCAAACGCAGGCACGACACCAATCAACGCATAAAGTCCAACTTTAGGAGATGCTCGGAAGATGTAGAGCACAGTGAAAAACCAAGCTGCAAACGACACTATAGCGAGCGGGGTTGAAACACTGAGCACATAAAAACCACCCAAGCCCCAAGCATTGGCCTGAAACAAAGCCGTGGCTAACGCCAACGCATAACTGCCCCAAAGCGGCAAAATCGATTGCTTTACGGTCGTCACCCCACACTCCCCTCAAGTGAGATCGCCACCAGTTTCTGTGCCTCAACGGCGAATTCCATCGGCAATTCCTGCAACACATCGCGGACGAAGCCATTGACCAGCAGCGCCACCGCCTCTTCCTGGCTAAGGCCGCGCTGCATGGCGTAGAAGAGTTGATCCTCAGATAGACGCGTCGTCGTCGCTTCGTGCTCGAACTGCGCTTTGGCCGTATCGCTCTCGACATAGGGCACGGTGTGGGCCGCGCAGGTCTTGCCGATCAGCAAGGAGTCGCATTGGGTAAAGTTCCGCGCGCCGGAGGCCCGGGCGTGGGCCGAAACGATACCACGGTAGGTGTTGGACGACTTGCCCGCCGATACCCCCTTGGAAATGATGCGCGACTTGGTGTTCTTACCCAGATGGATCATCTTGGTGCCGGTATCGGCCTGCTGCGCGCCATTAGTAACGGCGATCGAGTAGAACTCACCGACGCTCTCGTCGCCGCGCAGGATGCAAGACGGATATTTCCAGGTCACGGCTGAGCCGGTTTCCACCTGAGTCCACGACACCTTGGAGCGCGCGCCCCGGCAATCGGCTCGCTTGGTGACGAAGTTGTAGATGCCGCCCTTGCCTTCGGCATCGCCCGGATACCAGTTCTGCACGGTCGAGTACTTGATCTCGGCATCGTCCAGCGCCACCAGTTCGACCACAGCGGCATGAAGCTGGTTTTCATCGCGTTGCGGCGCCGTGCAGCCCTCCAGATAAGAAACGTAAGCGCCCTTGTCAGCGATGATCAGGGTGCGCTCGAACTGGCCGGTGTTTTCAGCATTGATGCGGAAATAGGTCGACAGCTCCATCGGGCAGCGTACGCCCGGCGGCACATAGACGAAGGAGCCATCCGAAAAGACAGCCGCATTCAGGGCGGCGAAATAGTTATCCGACACCGGGACAACCGAGCCCAGATATTGACGTACCAGGTCAGGATATTCGCGCAAGGCCTCTGAAATTGCGCAGAAAATGACGCCGGATTTTTTCAGCTCGTCCTTAAAGGTGGTGACGACCGACACCGAGTCGAACACGGCATCGACCGCATATTTCGGCGCCCCCACCACGCCCGCCAGCACTTCCTGCTCCTTCAGCGGGATGCCCAGCTTGGCATAGGTTTTCAGCAGTTCAGGATCGATCTCGTCGAGCGACTTCGGGCCGTCCTTCTTCTTTGGCGCGGCGTAATAGTAGAGGTCCTGGTAGTCGACCTTCCGGTAATTGACCTTCGCCCAGTCCGGCTCTTCCATGGTCAGCCAGCGCTCATAGGCGGCCAGACGCATCTCCAGCATCCATTCGGGCTCGTTCTTCTTGGCGGAAATAAAGCGCACGATATCGGCGTTCAGTCCCTTGGGGGCGAACTCCATTTCGATATCGGTGACAAAGCCGTGCTCATAGGTTTCCAGCCCGGCGACCGTCTCGATGGTTTCCTTAACCGCAGCCATTATACCAGTTCTTTCGCATGACGCTTCAAATACACTTCATAACCCTTTGACCAGACGTCATAAAAACGCTGCCAATCTTCTGCTTTCGTGGTCCATCCGGACGAGATGCGAAGCACCTTATCCGCCAGGTTCGGGCGCCCCATATTCGTAACCACCCGGCTCGATTTCACCTTGCCGGAGGAACAGGCCGAGCCCGAACTGACGCAGATCCCAGCCATATCCATATGGATCAGTTGCAGGTTCGACGCCCAGTCACCTTGCGCGATATAAAGGATGCCCGGCACGCGCGCCGCCGCCTCACCCAATATGGTGACGCCAAGCGCCTTTAGCGCGGCCTCGACCGAATTTTGTGCGCTGCATAGATCGTCGGATGCGCCATGGCAAGCCTTAAGCGCCGCCGCGAAGGCCGCGATGCCGGCAATGTTTTCGGTGCCAGCGCGCAGCCCAAGCTCCTGGCCGCTGCCCGTAATCAGCGCCTTGAGCCTATGATCACGGTTATAGATCAAGGCACCGACGCCCTGCCCGCCACCGATCTTGTGCGCGCTCAAGGATAGTGAATCCGCACCCAGGTCGGCGAAATTGATGGCGATTTTGCCCAACGCCTGCACCGCATCGACATGCAGCCAGCCGCCTTTGGCATGAACCAATGCCGCCACCCTGGCGACATCGTTGATTACGCCGGTTTCGTTATTGGCCAGCATAAGCGAGACAAACGGTCGGCCTTCGTGATCCAGCAGGCTTTCCAGCGCCGTCAGATCAACCTCGCCCGTTGTCTGCAGGGGCACGATGCCTGCGCCGGATACCGCGCCATAAATGCTGTCGTGTTCGCCTGCGGAAATCAACGTGTAATCGTACACTGCCGCCTGATGCAGGGCCAATGCATTGGCCTCCGTACCGCCGGAGGTAAAGACCAGTCCACCAATGCCAATCGCATTGACCGCCGACAGGATGTCGTTGCGGGCGTCTTCCAAAACCAGCTTGGCCTTACGTCCCAGGCTATGGACCGAAGAGGCATTACCCCCCATCTCGGACGCATTCAGAAAGGCCTCGCGCGCTTCGGGGCGAAGCGGCGATGTTGCGGCATGGTCGAGATAAAGAATATCGGCCACGCTGCTTAAGCCTCCATCATCACAGGCGCATGGATTTCCGGCGTGGAGATCTTCACTGTCTTGCGGGTACGCTTGCGCACCACGTCTTCCAGCGACACCTGACTCAGATAGTCATGGATGGCCACGCCCAGATCTTCCCACAGATTGTGCGTCAGGCAGCGCTGGCCACCCGGCATGCAGCCAATCTCGCGCACAGCCTGATCCTTGCTCAGGCGCTTGTTGGCGCCCAGCTTGTTGGAGGTCATGGAGCAACGTGTGGCCTTGATAGGCTCATCCACGGCCAGCACGATCTCGGAAACGAACAGGGCGCTGCTTTCGCGCGCCAGGGTATAGCCGCCACCAGGACCGCGCGCGCTCTTGACCAGACCGGCTTTGCGCAGGCGGGCGAACAGCTGCTCCAGATAGGACAGGGAAATCTGCTGGCGCTCGGAAATTTCGGACAGGGAAATCGGGCGATTGCTGCCATTGGCGCCCTTGTCGCCGCTCTGGGCATTGAGCGCCAGGTCGGTCATGGCCATGACCGCGTAACGTCCCTTGGTGGATAGGCGCATAATGAGTTCCTGTACGGATTTGTTTCAAAAACCTGCGCAAAGAGAAATCTTTGTGCTAAGAGGCGCAAAGGCTGCCTGCGGCTGTCTGGTTCTGAATGTAATAATTCCGACTAGAACAGTCAACTATTATGGGCATCCGCATGACAAATTTATGATTCTACAAGGTGATTGAATGCCCGAAGTCATTCTGGCCGGCGCCGCCGGACGCATTGAAGCCCGCTATAGTGCCGGCAAAACGGAAAATGCGCCGATCGCGTTGATTCTGCATCCGCACCCTAAGGCGGGCGGCCATATGAATAATCCGGTCACGGCACAACTGTTCCTCCTGTTCATGGCGCGCGGCTTCTCGGTCCTGCGCTTCAATTTCCGCGGTGTGCAGAAAAGCCAGGGTGAATTCGATTCCGGCGTGGGCGAACTGGCCGATGCCGCCACGGCGCTCGACTGGCTGCAGGCCAAGAACCCGACCGCCTCGCAATTCTGGGTCGCCGGTTATGATTTCGGCGCCTATATTGGCATGCAACTGCTGATGCGCCGTCCGGAAACCGATGGCTTCATCTCGGTGTCGCCGCCAACCAATGCCTATGATTTCAGCTTTCTGGCGCCCTGCCCGGCCTCGGGCATGTTCCTGCACGGCGGCAATGACACGATCGTGCCGACCGCCGAAGTCGATCGCGTGGTCGCCAAGCTGCGCACCCAGAAGGGCATCACCATCGCCTCGGAAGTTGTGCCCGAAGCCAATCACTTCTGGAACGACCAGCTTCCCGAAGTCGAGCGCCGTGTCGGTGCCTATATCGACCGCCGCATGGCCGGCGAGAGCGAATAATTATCCCGCCAGGGACTGCCGGCGTGTCTTCGGGTAACTGACCCGGCCGCCGGTGAGTGGCGCCTTGACGCCGGTCGTGCCGGGAAAGGAAATCGGCAGGCCCTTCAGCGAACGCGCCGCCATATAGGCAAAGCCCTCCGCTTCCAGCGCACCGCCGCGCCAGCCCAGGTCTTCGGCCAAGCGCACCTGTGCGGGCGCCAATGCCTGCGCGATCTGATTGACCAGATGGCGATTATGCCGCCCGCCGCCGGCCAGGATGACCGTTTTCGGCATGACACCGGTAAGTTCAATGCCGGCCAGCAGGCTTTGCAGGGTAAAGGCGCTGAGCGTCGCCAGACCATCCTCGAAGCTTAGCGCCTCAATCGCTTGCAAAGTAAAATCATAGCGATCGAGTGACTTGGGCGCCGACGCCTTGAAATAGTCATGCGCCATGTAGGCAGCGACGATATCACCATCCACGTGGCCGGAAGCAGCGATGCGGCCTTCATGGTCGAAATCGCCACGGCCATGGCGACGCATCCACTGGTCCATCAGCCCATTGGCCGGCCCCGTATCCATTGCTACCAGTCCCTTGTTGGAAATGGCGGTGATATTGGCGACCCCACCGAGATTAATCACCACCAGCGGCAGCTCCAGCCCGGCATTGCGCGCCAGTGCCTCGTGATAGACCGGCATCAGGGGCGCGGCCTCCCCCCCTGCCTCTATATCCGCCTGGCGAAAATCGCAGACCACCGGCACGCCCGTCAAATCGGCAAAGGCCTGACCATCGAACAGCTGAACCGTACGGCCCTTCACACCATTCTTCGGGCGTTCGTGCAGCACGGTTTGGCCATGGACACCAAGCACATCGAGGTCGGCAAAGCCCATGCCATGACGCGCCAAAAACTCACTGGCCGATTGAAAGTGACACTCGACAATGGCTTGCCGCGCGATGTCGAATATAGCCGGCTCGGTCTCGCCGCGCGGCCATTTCAGCGCCACCTGGATCGTCTCTTCCAGAAGGCTGCGCGTTGCCTTCGGCATCGGCAGTTCCGCCCACGGTCCGAAAACAACCTCGGCCTCGCCATCGGTATCGAGCACCGCCATGTCGACGCCATCGAGCGAGGTTCCGGTCATAAAACCCAGCACTTTCATCACGGGAGGCCTCTTATGTCTTGACGTTGCGCCATATATCGGGCCACACAGGCGGCCCATATCTCAAGCCCTATTGCTATCATGACCGATCACAGCTTCAAATCCGAATTTCTGCGTACGCTGCAAGAGCGCGGCTTCATCCATCAGTGCACCGACGCCGAGGCGCTCGATACCCTGGCGGCGGCTGGCCCGATCACGGCCTATATCGGTTATGACGCCACGGCCTCGTCGCTGCACGCCGGCCACCTGGTCCAGATCATGATGTTGTACTGGCTGCAAAAGACCGGCAACAAGCCGATCGTGCTGATGGGCGGCGGCACCACCAAGGTGGGCGACCCGACCTTTAAAGATACCCAACGCCCTCTGCTGACCGACGCGCAGATCCAGTCGAACATGAACGGCATCAAGTCGGTCTTCAACAACTTCCTGACCTTTGGCGAAGGCAAGACCGACGCCATCATGGTCAATAATGACGACTGGCTGTCGGGTTTCGGTTATATCGAATTCCTGCGCAATTTCGGCACGCACTTCACCATCAACCGCATGCTGACCTTCGATTCCGTCAAGCTGCGGCTGGAACGCGAACAGCCGATGACCTTCCTGGAATTCAACTACATGCTGATGCAGGCGGTCGATTTCCGCGAGTTGAACAGCAAGTATGACTGCGTGCTGCAGATGGGCGGCTCCGACCAGTGGGGCAACATCATCAATGGCGTCGAACTGACCCGCCGCATCAACAACAAGGCGGCATTCGGCCTGACCACACCGCTATTGACCACGGCATCAGGCGCCAAGATGGGCAAGACGGTCGGCGGTGCTGTATGGCTCAATGCCGACGCCCTGAGCCCGTATGATTACTGGCAATACTGGCGTAATGCCGAGGACGCCGATGTGGGCAAGTTCCTGCGCCTGTTCACCGATCTGCCGATGGATGAGATTGCGCGTCTCGAAAAGCTGGAAGGCGCCGAGATCAACGAGGCCAAGAAGATCCTGGCCGATGCCGCCACGCGCATGGTCCATGGCGCCGAAGCCGCCACCACGGCGCGCGATACGGCCCAGAAGGCTTTCGAACAGGGCGTACTTTCGGCCGACTTGCCGACCGCCGAGATCGAAGCCACTGCGCTTGAGGAAGGCATCATGCTGGCGGCACTGGCCACCCGTATCGGCCTGACTGCCTCCAATGGTGAGGCTCGCCGCCTGGCCCAGGGTGGCGGCCTGCGCGTCAATGATGTGGCGATCAATGACGGCAATCAGCTGTTGACAAAGGCCGATCTCAACGCCGATGGCGTGATCAAGGTATCTCAGGGCAAGAAGAAGATCATCCTGATCAAGCCGATCTGATCGACCCACCCTTTACAAAATCAAAGCCGGCTGCAATTCCAGCCGGCTTATTTTTTGAGCAGCTTGTCGTTCTTGTCGCGCAGGTCATCCAGCCTGTTGTTCAGGTCCGGCAGGTCGAGCGCGGGGAACGGATCGCGCCGGCTGGAATCGAACCACACCTTCATGAAGCCCGGCAGGACGACTGACAGCGGATTGACCATGACCTCCGGTGTCTTCTGGGTGCCGTGGACATGATACTTGATCCCGACCAGCCCCAGCCCCTTGGATCTCAGATCGCCGAAAATCCCGTTCACACCATAGGCCGGGATCAGGGTGCCGCTTAAGGACAACGCCTTGCTGTCGAGATCGGTGGTCCCCCAGACATTGATGCCCAGGGCCTGGCCCTTGGCATAACCGTCACGGATAAAGACGAGGTCGTCCTTGTAGCGGATAGGGAAATCGAAGTCAGTGAACAAGATGCCGTCGCCCACCAGGGTGTCGTTGAGCCCCTGCAACGAAGCCACCGTCAACAGCTGCGCCAGCAGGGGAATCTGCTGGGCGCGCACATCGTGGCCGCGCAGGGAGGCATCGAGCTGACCACCGGAATAGACGCCATCGAAGACCGCAACGCCACCCCTGACATTACGGTTGCCGGTCGCCGTCCTGATGACATCGCCGAGATTGCCGGTCCGCGCCGTGAACAGGCTGTAGCTGCCCTGCGAGGTCATGGACAGGGTGAACGGACTACCGTCCATGCTTTCGCCATGCCCCGAACCGCTTAGTCCGTTGTGACCGTCCCAGGTCAGATCGAGGTTCACATCATTGAACACGCCATCCTCGACCATCCGCACCTTTGACAGGTCAACCACCAGATGGGTGGCCTGCGGCACAGTGTCCGGCGAAGCACTGGCGGCATCCGCGGAGGGCTTGACCGCGTCCGCCACCGTCTTGATGACCCGTTCGCGCTTTGCATCGAGCCACGGCCGCAGGTCAAGCTGCTGGCCGCTGATCGAAATGATATTGGTCTTCTGTTCCGGCAAGGCGTAGTATTTGAAGGCAACATCGATGAAATCCTTCAGGTACACGCGCGAGAAGTCTCCGAACTCGAGCGCCCCACCTTCCGAGAAAGACGCCCGGCCGTCGATACCGACACGATCGCCCTCGCCATAGATCCGCGACAGGTTGGTGCCGCCCTGGTCACTCTGCTCATCGAAGGAGACAGCGAAACGCGCCGCCTCCCCCAGGGGCTTTATCCAGTCGGTCGCCTTGATGCCGATAACGGCCGGGCCGGCATCGAGATTGAGCACGGCTGCCGGCTGGCCCGGCGTATCGTAAAGACTGAAGACCATACCGACATTGCCGGAAACGCGCACCGGCGCCTGCGAATAACCTAAGGCCGCCAGCACCGCGTCGCTGGTCTGGCCACGCACCTGCAGGGTGTAGGGCACCGAGGTATTGGGCAGGGTAATCGCTGGGGGCGCACCGTGTCCGCGCAAAGGCATGTCGAAATCGATCGTTTGATCGAGCAGCTTGACCTGCCCGGTCAGGGTCGTGTCATCCTGCTGCCAGAGCGCCGTGACATTGACCGGCGCCGGCGGCGTGAAAAAAGCTTTCGGCAGGCCCAGCACATACCAGTCATCCGGCATGACCTTCATGTCGAGGCGGCGCTGCAATTCGTCGCTGCCGGGAATTTCGCTCCAGCCCAGCACGGCGGTCATCTGGTCAAGTTTCAGCAGGGCTTCGCGCGACTGGCCATCGAGCGAGATATTGACGGTCAGGTGCCGTGGCTCGCTGAACATCGGCAGAGCGCCGTAGCCCAGCTCATCGGCCTCTTCCGGAGTGATGACGGACTTATAGACCAGGCGCGGGCGCTTGCCATCGATATAGGCGATATCGCCGGAGAGGCTCTCGGCTTCCAGCTCGCCGCTCCAGATATCGCCGGAGCGCAGGAGCGAAATACGCGTCGGCAGTTCGCGCTTGAGATGCTCGAATATTGGCAAACCCTGGTTTTCCATGCCATCGGCCAGGGTCACGCCCTCGATCAGCATGTCGGTCGGGCGCTGGTCACGGCTTTGCGGATCGCCGTTCCAGCTGACATCGCCACGGAAGATATCGGAGACGATCTGCCCTTTGCCGTCCCGGCCGGTGACCAGGAACTTGCCGGTAATGGCCACCGGCACCTTGGGAGAACCACCAAATTGCGCCGCATTGAAATGGCCGTTGAAATCAATATCCTGCGACCTGACGTTCATCTGCGTTCTGTAGCTGATATCGCCGTAGTAAGGCCCCAGGTGCGCCGGGCCGGCCACCACCAGCCGATCCGCAAGCAGATCGCCGGTCACGGTCAGTTGCCCCTGGCTCATATCCCAGCCCAGGGCCGCCTGCTTGAAGGCGCCATTGTTGATATGGCCGTCGAACTTCACACTGAAATTGTCATTGGTGATGTCGCCGAAGACCGGGAAGGTGATCTCGACATGGGCTGTTGCCGCCCCGCTCAGGCGATCGCGAGTCAGGCCGCTCTGGCTGAGATGGTTGTCGGTAATCGGATCGATGGCCTCAATCACCCCCGGCACATCCGATTGGGCGTCCAGCCAGATCCGCGTGTGGGCACGGCGGTCGCGGAAATCGGGCACGCTCAAGCCGCCCTTGGTCAGATGCACATCGACCAGACGCCCGGCCGTGACATCCATGGCGAAGCTGTTGCCGAGCAGGATGCCGTGGCCCTTCAGTTCCTGAGCGTTTTTCAACCGCTTTTCGAGAAAAAGTTCCAGGTTCTGGAAGTCAAAATCCAGCCGCAGGTTTTCATTGGACAGGTTATGGAAATCGCCGGGCTGGGCCTTCAGTACAAAGTCCGCATTGGCGAAGTCGCCACTGCGGATGCGATCGATCAGGCTGTCACGCGTATTGGGCGCCAGGTCTTCCGGCCAGAAGGCAAAGACCTCTTCCTTGGTGAACCGGCCCTTGATCTGCGCGGTCAGATCGGCGCCCAGTTCACCCTTGTCATCGGTATAGACCACGCCCTTGCTGGAGAGCGGCGCGCCATTGATCAGGCCGGTGACGGTGTCGATCTGCAGCCGGCGCTGGCGCGGCACATAGCTGCCCTTCAGGTGGGCATTGTTCAGCGTCTGCAGGGCGAAATCGTCAGCCAGGCGCGCCGTGACGCGCGGGCCGTTGAAATTGAACGCCAGAGTCAGATCGCGCTTCGCCTTGACATCGCCTGCCTGGATAGTGACCGTGCCCTTCAAGTCGGTATCGAGCATGCGCGACCGTACCCGGAAGGTATCGAAGGCGGCGGTATGGGTGGCAGAGGTGTAGTTGGATCTGATCCGCGCTTCCTCGAAGGTCTGGTGGAAATCGCCTATATCAATCCGCCCCTGCCCGGCATGCAGGTCCAGCCGGGCGCCTTCGAAGCCCTTCTTCTGGCTGTAATCCACCCGCGCCAGGCCATCGACCGGCGCATTGATACCGGCCAGCATCCGCGTGAGGCCTATGGACGGAAAGACCCGGCTGGGCACCAGGTTGTGGATATTGGCCGAGACCGTCGCACGCTTCAGCCCCACAGTGCCGGAAGCGACAGCATTGAAGGTGGCCGGCGTGCCCGGCGTGATCCCCAGCCCATCGATTGACAGAGTAGCATGAGCCGACATCTGGCCATGCAGCTTGGTAAAGTCGACGGTCGAGACATTGGCCGTCCAGTCGAGCGGCCCGTCCTCCTGGATCAGGCGCAGCTGGCCGTTTCTCAGGCTGAGCTGACGGGTGAAGCTGACCGGCTGCCCCAGTTTTTCCGGCCCGGTCAGATCATAGAAGAACCGCGCCAGGCCGGTGGAGGCCCCCGGCTTGCCATGCGCATCGTATCCGAGATCGTAGCGCCCCTCCTTCGAGACAGATGCCGCGACGAAGAAATCCTCGGCCGTCAGGCGGGCTGGCGCAAAATGAGCCACCAGAAGGCTATCCGCGGCCAGCGCAGCTTCCAGCTTGCCGGCGCGGGCGATGATGCGATGCTGGCGGTCGGTGATGATCAGGTCTTCGAAACGGAAGCCGACTGCGCGTGCATCACCGAACCACACCAGGTCCATGTGCTTGATGCTGGCATCCGTCTTGGGTAATTGCTTTTCAAGGCGCGATTCAATGATCGAGCGCAGCCCATCGACCCGTATAGGCCCCTGGGACAGTCGAAAACCCAGGATCAGAACCATGAACACGACCCATCCCAGCACAAAAAGGCGGAGGCGTTTCCTGATCGTGTCGAAAATCTTCTTCACTTAAGCTCGGCAGGTTCTTAACTATGGGGCGGTCAGGAAACCGCGCAGACGACTTATAGGGGGAATGGTGCAAAAGAGCGTTAATACCCTTCCGTTTTTCTTTAGATACACAGCGAGGCCATGTCATGGCAAAATCACCGAAAACCGAAACTTCTTTCACGTCCTGGCCGGCGCCGGACTTCAGCCTGGCCTCCAGCGCCGGCAGTCAGGTGTCGCTGGACGACCTGAAGGGACAATGGACCGTTCTGTTTCTCTATCCGACCGACAATACGCCGACCTGTACCCAGGAGGCCTGTGACTTCTCCATCGCCCTGCCGGAATTCCGCAAACTGGGCGTCCGTCTGCTGGGTCTGTCGAAGGACAGCCTCAAGGATCACGAAAAATTTATCACGAAATACGGTCTCCAGATGCCGCTCCTGTCCGATCCGGAGACAACAGCCATTGCCGCCTTTGGTTCATGGGTGGAAAAAAGCCTCTATGGCCGCGCCTATATGGGTACCGATCGCTCAACCTTTATTATAGATGACAAAGGTTTGGTGCGTAAAGAGTGGCGTAAGGTCAGAATTAAGAACCACGTCACTGATGTTTTGAGCGCTGTGAAAGATTTTCTGACGAATTAATACAGTTTTGCAACAAAAACGGGCACCTGAAATGCTGTGCGCCGCAAAGGTCGCGTAGGGGCCAGGATTTACCATACGGAATTCGCGTTCAAAGGGATTTTTGCGCGAAGGCGGCGCGGCACTAATCTTGAATTGTGCATGTGCAAGATGGCCAGATCGGGACAGGTCTGGCTTCGTTTCCTGCTAGAGTTATGTAAAGTAACAGTTTTTACGGTTTGCTTTCAGGCATGCCATCGAACGCATGATATACACCTTGCGAAAGAGGCAGCTCAAAGGCATAATTAATAAACGGTTGAGGGTGCGGGTGGTAATGAGTAAGGCAGGCTATGGACCCCTTGGCGGCTGGATGGAATCTATATTTCCGGAACGCCATCTTTACATCCGCTCGGGTGCGGAAACTCATAGCTATGTTCTGACACCAGGCAAGCAGCTCGTGCTGATGCTCCTTTTCTCCGCCCTGATCACCTGGCTGGCCATTTCCACCGGCTTCACCCTGTTCTTTGCCGCAAATCATGGCGCCGGCTCCGAAAACCAGATCCGCATGATGAAGGCGCAGTCCGAGCGCTGGATCGCCGACCGTCAGGCGCGCCTCGATATCGCCACCCAGCAGGCCACGGCCAATTCGGGTTCGCTCGACCAACTGGCCGATACGGTCGAGAAGCGCCACCAGGGCTTAGTCTCCCTGCTCAAGGATTTCAAAGGCGTGCCCGGTGCCGTGGCCGCGCTTTCGCCTGCCCCCATTGATGACAGCCTGCCACCGATCGAGCGCATCTATTCGGTGCGCGCCGAGCAGGAACGCATGGTCAGCCAGGCCGAGATGTTCGCCAAGACGCGCGCCGAAAAACTGCGCCTGGCTTTCCGCATCGCCGGTCTGAACCCGCAGGCCTTTGCCGGCGGTGGCGATGGCAGCCCGCTGACCAGCGCCAAGGACAACAAGGCGCTCGCCAGTTTCCTGGGGGTTGACGAAGACTTCGCCGAGCGCATCCGCAACGCCGCCACCGACCTCAGCGACATGCGCGGCCTGCAGAACAGCGCCCAGCGCCTGCCGTTCGACCGCCCGACGGTCGGCACGCGTGAAAGCAGCGGCTTCGGCGTGCGCTTCGATCCCTTTACCCATACGCCCCACATGCACACTGGCCAGGATTTTGCAGGTCCCTACCTGACGCCGATCTATTCGACCGCGCCCGGCGTCGTTTCCTTCGTCGGTGTCCGCACCGGCTACGGCAACGTGGTTGAGATCGATCATGGCAATGGCTTCAAGACCCGCTACGCCCACCTGGCTTCCGCCGCCGTCCACATTGGTCAACGGGTCGCCGTCGACCAGCGGATCGCCTCAATGGGCAGCACCGGACGATCGACCGGCAACCACCTCCACTACGAGGTCTGGCAAAATGGTCGCGCTCAAAACCCCGCACGTTTCTTAAAGGCTGGAGATTATGTTCAACAAAACTAGTAAACCGACCCCGCCCGCCGCCAAGCCGCAGCCGACACCCGCGCCTGTCGTCACGCCGCCGCTTGAAACGCCCGCCGTCAACATGAACCGCACCAAGCCGGTGGCGGTCAGTGGCAGCGCCAAACCCTTGTCCAGCTTCGGCTCCGGGCTGCTGATCGAAGGCAATATTACCGGCAACGGTGACCTGCATCTCGATGGTACCGTCCGTGGCGATGTCAAGGTGGCGCACCTGATCGTCGGTGAATCCGGCAATATCGAAGGCAAGGTCGAGGCCGAAACCGTCGAGGTCCGCGGTCGCATTGTCGGTTCGATCACCGGCAAGCAGATCAAGCTTCAGGCTACCGCCTATGTCGAGGGCGACATCACCCACGACCAGCTGGCCATCGATGTCGGCGCCTTCTTTCAGGGCCGCTGCCTGCAGAGCCGCCGTCCAGAACCGGTTCAGGCGCCCGTCCAGTCCCCGGCCGATGCCGTGGTCGCGCCGGCCGCCACACCGTCTGATTTTGGCACACCGAGCCTGAACAGCTACGACCTGAACGCCCTGTCCGATCTGAAATAGGACAAAACGCGCACAGCCTTTCAAAAGCCGGAGAACAACCTTCTCCGGCTTTTTTCTTTATTTCCTTTGTGCTGATATCGCGCTTTACGAATCCCGATCGGTCCCCTCATGACGGACACCTCCCGCAAGCGCCCGCCCCTCACTCTCCCGGCCTTCTGGTTCATATTCAAGGAAACCATCCGGGAGTGGAATGACGATAAAGTCCCCCGGCTGGGTGCGGCGCTGGCCTTTTACAGCATGCTCTCCATCGGCCCCTTGCTTCTGATTGTTATCGCCATGGCGGGGCTGGCTTTCGGCCGCGATGCTGTCAGCGGCTATATTTTCGATGAAATCCGTGGCCTGATCGGCGACCAGGGCGCCAGCGCCATCCAGACCATGCTGGCAAGCACCAGCAATCCGAAAGCCAACTATATCGCCAGCCTGATCGGCTTCGTGACCCTCATCGTCTCGGCCACCAGCTTCTTCGCTCAGCTACAGGATGCACTGAACACCATCTGGAACGTCGAGGAACGCGAAAACGGCCACTGGACCTGGTTTATCCAGAAGCGGCTCCTGTCCTTCGCCATGATCATGGGGGTCGGCTTCCTGCTGCTGATCGCCCTGGTCATCTCGGCGGCCCTCTCCGCCATCAGCGCCTTCTTCGAAGGCTTTATCCCGATCACCCTCATCCTTCACACCGTCAACCTTGTAATTTCCTTTTCGGTCATCACCGTGCTGTTCGCCATGATTTTCAAGGTGTTGCCGGACGTCCATATCAAATGGCGCGATGTCTGGATCGGCGCCGCCATCACCGCCATCCTCTTCACGTTCGGCAAGTTCCTGATCGGGGTCTATCTCGGCCAGAGCGCCTTCAGCTCGGCCTATGGCGCGGCGGGCTCGCTTATCGTGGTGCTGATCTGGATCTATTATTCGACGCAGATCTTCTTTCTGGGCGCCGAATTCACCCAGGTCTATTCGCGCTATATGGGCGAACAAATCGTCATCAAGAAGGGTCGCCGCAAGATGCCGGCGCATGCCACGGACGGCCAGGCCCAGGTCGCGGCCGAGCAGGTAAATGTCGTCAATACCGCCAAATCAGCGCGGCAGGCGGCCCGACCGGAGCTCTGATTTCTGGCGCACTTTACGAAAAGGGCTTAAACCTCAGCCCCATCGCGTGTGACGCCGACCCGCTGGGCCAGGGACGCGCCCATGAACGCATCCAAGTCGCCATCCAGAACGCCCTGCGTATCCGATGTTTCCACATTGGTGCGCAGGTCCTTGACCATCTGGTAGGGTTGCAGGACGTAGGAGCGAATCTGGTGCCCCCAGCCGATATCGGTCTTCTGGTCTTCCAGCGCCTGCTGGGCAGCTTCGCGCTTCTGCAGTTCCATCTCGTACAGACGGGCGCGCAGCATCTTCCAGGCTTCGTCGCGGTTGGCGTGCTGGGAACGACCGGCCTGACAGGCGACCGCGATGCCGGTCGGAATGTGGGTGAGGCGAACGGCGGAGTCCGTCTTGTTGATGTGCTGACCGCCGGCGCCGGACGCGCGGTAAGTATCGGTGCGTACATCGGCCGGATTGATATCGATGACGATGGCGTCATCGACCACCGGATAGACCCACACCGAGGCGAAGGAGGTATGGCGCTTGGCATTGGAATCGAAGGGCGAGATGCGTACCAGGCGGTGAACGCCCGCTTCGGTCTTCAGCCAGCCATAGGCGTTTTCACCGGAGATCTTCAGAGTTACCGACTTGATGCCCGCCTGTTCACCCGGCGTTTCTTCCTCGACATCGATCGACATGCCATGGGCATTGGCCCAGCGCGAATACATGCGCAGCAAGATGCCGGCCCAGTCGTTCGATTCCGTGCCACCGGCGCCGGAATTGATTTCGAGATAGGCGTCATTGCCGTCGGCCTCGCCGGACAGCAGGGCCTCCAGCTCGGCGCGCGCCGTGCGGGTCTTGATGTCTTTAAGCAGACTGCGCGCTTCCTCGATCAGACTTTCATCGCCTTCCAGATCGCCCAGTTCGGCGAATTCGAGCGCGTCCTTCAGTTCCTTCTCGATACTTTGCACCGCCTCGACCGAGGCGGAGAGCTTGGAGCGTTCGCGCGAGACCTTCTGGGCCTCTTCCGGCCGATCCCAAAGCGTCGGGTCCTCGACCCGGGCATTCAATTCATCGAGACGTCGCAGAGCCACATCCCAGTCAAAGACGCCTCCTGAGCAGTCCGATGGACTGCTCGATCTCGGAAGCCGACGCTTCGATATCCAAACGCATTGAAGGGTATTCCTGAAAGGATCAAAATTCGAATGGCGGGTTTACAGAGCGCCGCCCCGAATGACAACCCTCATCTGTCAATAAAGCGTGCCCTGATCGGACTTCTGTTTGGCGGGGGGCGGCGGTTCCTCGGCCGGAACCACCTTAACCGGACCGCTGGCATCGCCATCATCCGTCCAGGTATCGAGATAGGGTTTGGGCCCCTCCTCCTCCGTCGGGGCGGCCGTATATTTCGGCTCCGTGCCCGGCTTGAAGGCTTCCTCGATGCCGCGCACCGACATATAGACAGCGTCCTTCGGCTTGTTGAACTGGCGGATCGGCTTGCCGGCATTGGCGGTCTTCATGAAGTCCATCCAGATCGGCAAGGCGGCCACGGCGCCGGTTTCATGATCGCCGAGCGAGCTGTTGTCATCGAAGCCGACGAACACGCCAACCACCAGATCGGCAGTGAAACCGACGAACCAGGCGCTGCGATAATCATTGGTGGTACCGGTCTTGCCGCCCATGGGGATGCCGAGTACGCGCGCCGCCGCGCCGGTACCGCGCTGGACAACGCCCTGCAGCATTGAATTGACCTGATAGGCGGTGATCGGATCGAGCACCACATCGCCCTGCGGTGGCAGGCGCGGGCTTTCCAGCCCGTCAAAATCGGCCGTGCAGGCGGACGGACAGGTGCGTTCATCGGCCTTGTAAATCACCTTGCCATTACGGTCCTGCACCTCGTCGATCAGGTGCGGCTTCACCTTACGGCCACCATTGACGAAAATCGAATAGGCATTGGCCAAGCGATAGGGATTGACCTCGCCCGCCCCCAGCACCATCGACATTTCGGTCGGCATCTTGTCGAGCACGCCAAAATTGACGATGCCGGCGGTGATGTTCTTGATGCCGGTCTTCTGCGCCAAGCGCACGGTCATCAGGTTGCGCGACAGTTCGAGGCCGCGGCGGATGGGCTGCATGCCCAGATAGTCGTGCTCGTAGTTTTCCGGCGACCACATCTTGCCATCGCCGCCCACCATCGAGATCGGGCCGTCATCGATGATCGAGGCCGGCGTGAAATCCTTGGACAGCGCCACCGCATAGACGAACGGCTTGATCGACGAGCCCGGCTGGCGCAGGGCCTGGGTAGCGCGGTTGAACTTGGACAGGGAATAGCTGTAACCGCCGACCATAGCGACAATCCGGCCGGAATACGGGTCGACCGCCACCAGCGCACCATTGACCTTGGGCACCTGGCGCAGGCGATAGACGCTTTCCGTATCCTTTGAGATATAGACCAGATCACCGGCCTTGAAGGCGCGCGTAGCCTGCGCCCAGGCGAGATCGTCGGAACGGATGACACCGTGGCCGCCATCGAGCGCGCGAACGGCGCCGTTGTTCTTCTCAATCAGGCCGATCTGCCAGTCCGGGCGCTCGGAAGGCGCTCGGCGCGAATCCGGCAGGTTACCCTCGGCCTGCAGCGCATCGGCCTGCCAGTTATCGGTTACCGGGATATTGCCCCAGGCCCCGCGCCAGCCGTGACGGCGGTCATAGACCTCCAGCCCGTCCATCAGCGACTTGCGCGCCATGGTCTGGAGCTTGGGGTCGAGGGTCGTCTTTATATAATAGCCGTCGGTATAGATGGCGTCATTGAACAGCTTCTTCGAGCGCAGTTCCACTTCGCTGACGAAATAATCGGCGTCCTGGTATTTGGCGCGGCGCGGCTTGTCCTGGATCACCAGGTCGTCCTGCATGGCCGCCGCCGCCTCGGCGCGCGTCACCCATCCGGCCTTGGCCATTTCCCCCAGCACCCAGTTACGGCGGGCGATGGCCGCGGCCTTGTGGGTGGACGGACGATAATTTTCCGGCCCCTTGGGCAGGGCCGCCAGGAAGGCCATTTCGCTGAGCGACAACTGGTCCAGCGACTTGCCGAAATAGTTGAAGGCCGCCGCCCCCACACCGTAGGAGCGATAGCCGAGATAGATGTCGTTGAGATAGAGTTCGAGAATCTGTTCCTTCGGCAGCGAATTTTCCAGCCGCCGCGCCAGGATGACTTCCTTGAGCTTGCGCCCGACGGTGCGCTCATTGTTCAGCAGCAGGTTTTTGGCGACCTGCTGGGTGATGGTCGAGCCGCCTTCGAAGCGCTTGCCACGCAGCAGGTTGAAGACGTTCTTCGCCATGGCGCGCGATACGCCGCTGACATCGACCCCGTTGTGCGTGAAGAAGTTGCGGTCCTCGGCCGCCAGGAAAGCCTGGGTGACCCGCGTCGGCATGCGGTTATAGGGCACGTAGATGCGGCGTTCCTGACCGTATTCACCGATCAGCGTGCCGTCCCAGGCAAAGACCCGGGCAGACGTCGCGGGATGGAAGTCTGCCAGTTCGCTGCCGTCGGGCATGTCATGGAACAGCCATGCGGCATAGATGGCGACCGCGAAGCCCGCTATGGCCACAGCGGTCATCACGGCTACGCCCGCCATGGCAAACCAACGCTCAGTCGACCTCTGCAAAAAACCTCCAACCATCGATCACATGCGCAGCAACTTCAAAGCTCTGGAGCTAAAGTCCTGAAGCTTCTGCGCGGCCTGTGAGCGCATCAATGGCTAACACTTAGCAAAGACCGGCACTGACGCAAAGCCATTCGATGAAAATTCGTCCAGATGCCGCCGATGTGCCGCAAATCCAACGCACCTTGAACAACGGCCAAGAAAAAAGCCCTGCCGCAAACAGCAGGGCTTCAATTTTATCAAGGCGTTATATCGCTTTTTTAATTCAGGCCGGCGAACGAGGCATACTGGACATTGTTCTCGAAATACTTGTCGATCGCCTTGGCCACCTGCCCCATCATGACAGCGCGATGGCCCGAATCGGTGAGCATGGCCTCATCCTGCGGATTGTTGACGAAGCCCATTTCCAGCAGCACGGCCGGCACATCCGGGGCCAGCAGGACGACGAAACCGGCCTGGCGCAGGCTAGACTTCAGCAGCGGGGTCGAGTCGCCAATATTGTCCATGACAAGTTGGGCGAAGGTGGCCGAACGGTTCTTGGTGGCGCGCTGGGTCAGGTCGATCAGTATGCGGCTAACGATAGCGTCGGACGGCGGCGTGCCCTGCGACCAGTCGCCCTTGACCAAGGCCTTCTTGGCGGCGCGTTCGGTGCCGGAATCCGACAGGGTATAGATGGAAGCGCCTCGGGTATTGCCGTCGCCGCCCGAGTCGGAGTGCAGCGAGATGAACAGGTCGGCATTGGCGGAACGGGCGATGCGGACACGCGCCGGCAGGTCGACGAAGCTGTCGGTGTCACGGGTCATGATGACGGTGTAACGGCCGGTCTTTTCCAGCGCCGCGCGCAGCGCCTTGGCAGCCGCCAGGTTGACGTCTTTTTCCAGCGTGTCGCCGCCGTGGGCGCCGGGGTCCTTGCCGCCATGGCCGGCATCGATCACGATAACTTTCTTTCGGCCCTTGGTGCTGACCGGCATTTCAGAAACAACGGGCGCCGAAGCCACGACCGGCACGGTCGCCAGAAGCTGGCTGGCGGCATCCGGCGTCTTTTCCGTGCCCTGAGGCACGATATCGATCACGTAACGGTAGACGCTGACGCCATCGGCAGGCGGCAAAAGGAAGCGGCGATAGATCTTGGCGCCGGAGGTGAAATTGAGCTTCAGGCGGACGCTGCCGGCCATGTCCTCGATCTTCCAGTCGCTGACGAGCCCCTGGCCCTGCCCGCTCATGGTCTTGTCCAGATCGATATCCGGCAAGGCAATCACCTGACGGCTGGTTTCGTTTTCGCGCGAGACCAGCTTGGCGGCGACGGATTTATCCAGCTCCAGGACGATACGGGTCTGGGTCGCATCGCCCCCCAGACGCACCTTGACAACATCTCCGCCCTTGGCCGCCTGAGCCGGCATCGCCGTAAGGGCCGCCGCACCTGCCAGCCCCGTGACCAACACGGCGCCGAGCATGGCCTTCAGGTGATTTCTGAGATTGGCAAAGACGTCAGACCGTCGCAACATTCAAAACTCCACGCACCACATTATGTGTGTTTTTAGCCAGGGTTCTCCGGCACTCCCCTTTACCTTGCCACAAGGTTGTAGAAATACGATTAAAGGGTACGGTTACTTTTGCATTACCCAATATGGTTTCTATCCCGTTAAGAGCCTCGCGGGGCTGGCGGAAATTGTGTCGCAAATGATGCATTTAAAGAATTAGATTGACGGCTCGCCTATTTTGCGAACATGTGACATACGGGTATCGTCCGTCATGAGTCCGGCCAAAGCGCAGACTTTTCGCCGACTGATTATGACGAACCCTTGTGGTAAGAGTACCGCGCGCCTATTTCGCCTTCATGCCCGTTCCGGTGGCTACGCCGGAGAAATGAAAGCACCTTTCGCCCGGAACCCGCATCACACCCTTATTCGCCTGCGCATCCGATGCGTAGGCATCGCGTTTTGGAACAATACCTTATGGGCTGCGCCTTGAGCCTCAACCGCTTACCGAAGACAAACTTCCTGCCAAGCCACATTGGCAAACCTGTCTTCGCCTGCGCGCGCCTGCTTACCCCCTATCAGCGCCACGCCTTTTTCCCCGCCCGGCCCAAGGTCCGGCGGATGGATGCGTCCGAGCGCTCCGGAGATACCTTTAATGTCAAAGACCATGTTGATCGACTCGACGCACACGGAAGAAACCCGTGTCGTCGTGATGAACGGAAGCCGCGTCGAAGAGTTTGATTTTGAAAGCCACGCTCGCAAGCAATTGCGCGGCAATATCTATCTCGCCAAGGTCACGCGCGTGGAGCCCAGCCTCCAGGCCGCCTTTGTCGAATATGGCGGCAATCGCCATGGCTTCCTGGCCTTCAACGAAATTCACCCCGACTATTACCAGATCCCGGTTGCCGACCGCGAGAAGCTGATGGCCGAGCTCGCCGCTCAGGCGCAGGCCAACAGCAACGGTCATGACGACGAAGACCTGGGCGAGGACGAGGACCACGCGCACGACGACGACCTGCCGGATGAAGAGCGCCGCCTGCGCCAGCACCTGATCCGCCGCTACAAGATTCAGGAAGTCATCAAGCGCCGCCAGATTCTGCTCGTACAGGTCGTTAAGGAAGAGCGCGGCAACAAGGGCGCGGCCCTGACCACCTATATGTCGCTGGCTGGCCGGTACTGCGTGCTGATGCCCAATACGGCGCGTGGCGGCGGCATTTCGCGCAAGATCACCAATTCATCCGACCGCAAGCGCCTCAAGACGCTGGTGCAGAGCCTCGATGTGCCGCACGGCATGGGCCTGATCGTGCGCACGGCCGGCGCCAAGCGCACCAAGCTGGAGATCAAGCGCGACTACGACTATCTGCTGCGCGTCTGGGAAACCATTCGTGAAACGACCTTCAAGTCGAATGCGCCTGCACTGATCTATGAGGAAGAAGACCTGGTCAAGCGCGCCATCCGTGACCTGTTCGACAAGGATTTCGACGGCGTGCTGGTCGAGGGCGAGGATGGCTATCGCTCCGCCAAGGACTTCATGCGCATGATCATGCCGTCCCAGGCCAAGAAGATACAACTCTACAAGGCCAATACGCCGCTCTTCGCCCGCTATGGTGTCGAAGACCTGATCTCGAAGATCTATTCGCCGGTCGTGCCGCTGAAGTCCGGCGGCTATCTGGTCATCAACCAGACCGAAGCCCTGGTCGCCATCGACGTCAACTCCGGCAAGTCGACCAAGGAACGTAATATTGAGGCGACCGCGCTCAAGACCAATCTGGAAGCGGCCGAGGAATCCGCCCGCCAGATGCGCCTGCGTGATCTCGCCGGCCTCGTAGTCATCGACTTCATCGACATGGATGAATCGAAGAACAACCGCGCGGTCGAAAAGAAGCTGAAGGACGCGCTGGCCGAGGATCGCGCCCGCATCCAGATGGGCAAGATCTCCGGCTTCGGCCTGATGGAAATCAGCCGCCAGCGCCGTCGCACCGGCTTCCTGGAAGGCACCACCATCGTCTGCCCGCACTGCGAAGGCCAGGGCCGCATCCGCTCGGTGGATTCCGCCGCGCTTTCGGCCATGCGCACCATCGACATGGAAGCCATGCAGAATGGCGCCGGCGCCATTACGGTTAAGCTACCCATGGATGTGGCGCTCTATATCCTCAACGAAAAGCAGGTCCATCTCTCCAAACTGCGCCTGGAATGGGGCCTGAAGGTCAATATCGAGATCGATACGGATCTGGGCCATACCGAAGTGCAGATCGTCCGTACCGTCCATGCCGATGAGGTCGACTTCACTCCGCCCGTGCGTCCGGAACCCATCGCCTTCGACACCACGCCGGATGTCGCGGAAGAAGATGAGGAAGAGGACGAAGAGGCCATCGAGGCCGAAGACAGCGACGATGACGATGGCGAAGCTCGCGTCGAACAGCGTCGCGACCGTGAAGATCGCGATGGCGGTCGTAACGGCAAGCGCCGTCGCCGCCGTCGTGGCGGTCGTGACCGTGACCGGCCGGAAAGTGAAGACCAGGCTGCCGCTGCCGACAGCGAAGAATCTGATGACGAAGACGAAAACGGTGGCGAGGATTCGCGCCGTGGTCGCCGCCGCCGTGGTCGTCGCGGTGGCCGTCGCGCCGGTTTCGACAGCCGTCCGCGCGAGACCTATGGCTGGGTGCGCGCCCGCACGCCGTCGCTGGAAGCGCCCTATGTCTGGATCGATCCGTTCGAGGAACAGCAGAAGCGCTTCGAACAGTCACCACGCTCGACCGAACCATCGCGTGAGCCCCTGAAGGAAGCCGCCGCGCCGGAAGTAGCCATCGCCGAAGCCGTCACCTCGGCGCTCGGTGCCGAAACCACGCAGCCGACCTCGCTGGTGCCCGAAGGTGTCGAAGCGCCGTCCGGCCGTCGTCCGCGCCCGCGCCGCAGCCGCAAGGCCGTGCCGGAAACCGTAGAAGACGCTGTGGCGCAGGTGGTCGATGAAGTGGCCGCGGCCAACAATACGGCGCCCATGCCGCTGACCCACGATGTCGATGTCGATAGCGAAGCGGCTTTTGCCGCCACGGAAGCGCCGGTGATCGAGGCGGAAACACCCAAGCCGGCCCGTAAGAGCCGCAGCCGCAAGAAGGTGGCCGAGGTCGTAGCGGAACCGGTCTTGGCCGAGGTCGTAACGGAAACGGTAGCGGTCGCCGCGCCGGAACCTGTGGCAACTGACCCGGTTGTTGATCCGAACGAGATCAGCGCGCCGCCGGAAAAGCCCAAGCGCGGCTGGTGGCGTCGATAATCTTCTGAAGCCTCTTCAAGGCGGGTATTGATATGGATCGATACCCGCCTTAGATTTGTCATGCTTACCGCCTACTGACTCCGAGGGGCGGAATTGAACAGGTCGTGGAAAATGTCGGCTTTTCATGGATTTAAATCTGTAGATTTAAGGTCTCTTGCCGTACGCACGATCGCCGTGGCGGTGCTGATGGCCGGTATCTCCGCCCTGCCCCTGGCGGCCCAGGCACAGGAAGCGCAAAGCATTATCCGCGACACCGAAGTCGAAGCCTTTCTGAAAACCAATACCCGTCCCGTGCTCGATGCCGCGGGGCTAGACCCTGATCGCGTTCACTACTTGCTGATCGCAAGCGATGAACTTAACGCCTTTGCCACGACCGGCCTGCGCATCGGCATCAATACCGGCACCATCATGGAAGCCGACAATCCCAACCAGCTGTTCGGCGTCATTGCCCACGAAACCGGCCACCTGAGCGGCGGTCACATGATGCGGACGGACGAAATCGAACGCGCCGCGCGGGCTCCCATGGCCATCTCGCTCGGCCTCGGCATTGTCGCGGCCCTGGCCGGCGCGCCAGATGCCGGCCTCGGCATCGCAGCCAGTTCCTCGACCTTCGGCACGCTGAACGCCCTGCACTACATGCAGACCGAGGAATCGGCCGCCGATGTCGCCGGCGTCAAGGCCATGGAAAAAGCCGGCATGTCAGGAAAGGGACTGGTCGATTTCTTCTACAAGTTCCGCAATGTCGAAACCTTCAGCAATGCCGAGCGCTACCAGTTCTTCATCACGCACCCGCTGTCGCGCGAACGGATTCAGGCGACCACGCGCCTGGCGCAAGCCCAGCCGCATTACAACACGCCGGACAGCCCAGAAACGGTGAAGGAGTTCGAGATCGTCAAAGCCAAGCTGGCTGGCTTCCTGGACGATCCGATCAAGACCTACCAGCTTTATCCCGAGACCGACACCTCCTATCCGGCGCGCTATGCTCGCGTAATCGCCACCTACAAGCGCGGCCAGTGGGACCAGGCCATCGATCAGCTCGACAAGCTGATCTCTGAGCAACCCGACAACCCCTATCTGTGGGAACTGAAGGGCCAGATCTATTTCGAAACCGGCCGCGCCGCCCTGGCCGTGCCAGCGCATCAGAAATCGGTCGATCTGATGCCCAAGGCCGCACTGCTTCAGCTGAACCTGGGCCAGGCCCTGATCGCCCTCGGCGACAAGGACAGCCTGAATTCCGCCGTGGCGCATCTGCTGGAATCGGTCAAATACGAGGAAGACGACAGCTTTGCCTGGGAACAGCTGGCGCAGGCCTATGATGGCCTGAACCAGCCCGGCCTCGCCCGTCTCTCCACCGCCGAGGCGCAGTTCTACGGCGGGGACTACATGGCCGCCCGCTCATCGGCCGTGTGGTCGCAGAAATACCTCGACGCGGCCTCGCCGGAATATCGCCGCGCCCGCGATATCGTCATGGCCAGTTCCTCGGAAATGGGCATTGCGCCCGTCGAACAAGAAACCAAGTACCGCCGCAACTGACAAGGCTCCATAAGTGTCCGATACTCCTGCTCCGCCTTCCAATCCATGGAAGGACATCTTCTCACAAACCAATCTTACCACGGCACTGGCCGTATTCGCCGTCGTCCTGGCCGGCGCGCCCTATGTCGTGCCACCGGTGCAGAGCTTCCTGGTCGAAAAAGGCCTGCTCAATCGTCCGGCCATGCTGCAGACAGCAATCACCAAGCTCAATGCCCAGAACGATGCCGAAAAGGCGAAGGAGATGGCGGCGGCGATCAAGGGCAAGCATGACTCGCTGTTCAACGACAAAAGCGATCCGATCCTCGGCAATCCGAACGCGCCGATCAAGATCGTCGAGTTTCTCGATTATAACTGCGGTTACTGCCGCGCCGCCACGCCTGTGCTGAAGGACTTCCTGGCCAAAAACCCTGACGTCGCCATCATCGTCAAGGAATATCCCGTCATCAACCAGAACTCGCGACCGCTGGCAGCCTTTGCCCTCGGCGCGGCACAAGCCGGCAAGTATGAGGCGGTTCACTATGCCCTGATGACCGAACACATCGGTAGCGAAGCTGAAATGACCGCCCTGCTGAACAGCATGGGCCTCGATGCCGCCGCCGTTCGCAGCACAGCCGCCTCGGCCGAGGTCAAGGCCCATATCGACCGTGTCCTGCAGCTGGGGGCCGATCTCGGTGTCAGCGGCACACCGACCTTCATCATCGGTGATCAGTCAATTGATGGCGCCAAGCTGGAAGACCTGGAAAAAGCGGTTCAGGCTGCCCGCAGCGGCAAGTAACAAAAACCCCGCAAGTTCAACTTGCGGGGTTTTTGTTGTCAGATCAGGCCCGCCAATGGCGAGGATGGATCGGCATAGAGTTTTCGCGGCATCCGCCCGGCCAGATAGGCCTCTCGCCCGGCAATGACCGCGTGCTTCATGGCACGCGCCATGCGGATCGGATCCTTCGCTTCGGCGATGGCGGTATTCATCAGCACGGCATCGCAGCCCAGTTCCATGGCCTCGGCCGCTTCGGAGGCCGTGCCGACCCCGGCATCGACCAGCACCGGCACCTTCGCATTCTCGATGATGATACGCAGGGTGACTGGGTTCTGGATGCCCAGACCGGAACCGATGGGAGCGGCCAACGGCATGATGGCGGCGGCGCCGGCCTCTTCCAGCTTGCGGGCATAGACCGGATCATCCGAGCAATAGACCATAACGTCGAAGCCGTCCTTGACCAGCAATTTCAGCGATCTCAGAGTCTCTTCCATGTCCGGGTACAGTGTCTTGGGATCGGACAGGACTTCCAGCTTGACCAGGTTCCAGCCCCCGGCCTCGCGCGCCAGACGCAGGGTGCGCACGGCGTCCTCGCCGGTAAAGCAGCCGGCGGTATTAGGCAGGTAGGTGAACTCGTCCTGTTTGACGTAATCCATCAGCATCGGCTGGTTCGGATCGGTCAGATTGACCCGGCGCACAGCGACCGTGACGATCTCGGCGCCCGAAGCACGCGCAGCGGCGGCGTTCTGGGCATAGTCCTTGTACTTGCCGGTGCCGACGATCAGGCGCGAGGAAAAGGTGCGGCCCGCGACACTCCAGGTGTCATTGATGAGAGATTGATCGTCCATGGCTCAGTTGCCGCCTCCAACAAAGTGTACAATTTCCAGCCGGTCGCCGTCATTGATCTGCGTGGCCAGATAGGTAGACCGCGGCACGATTTCGAGATTCTTTTCCACCGCAACCTTGCGCCCATCGAGCCCCAGATCGGCGATCAGGGCCGTCAGGTTGGAGGCCGTAACCTCCCTTTCTTCGCCATTCAACAGAATTTTGACCATTTCTACGCCGTTTTTTACCGAAACACGCCCAATACGGCGTTTGCGGCTTGTGAGCCTATTCACGACACGTTACAAGAACCGCTTCGCGTTATCTGGCAGGTTGCATGTCCCAAAAGACACTCAAGCCCATATATGTCCTCAACGGCCCAAACCTCAACCTTCTTGGGGTCCGTGAACCGGAAATTTATGGATACGATACCCTGGCTGATATCGAAGCGCGTTGCAAAGGCCTGCTTGAAGGCACAGAACACGATCTCGTCTTCCGCCAGAGCAATCATGAAGGCCAGTTGGTGGAGTGGATTCAGGAGGCCCGCACGGACGCCTGTGCCCTCATCATCAATCCGGCGGCCTATACCCATACCTCGGTGGCCCTGTATGACGCCCTGAAAGCGCTCAGCATCCCCATCATCGAATGCCACCTCTCCAATCCCCATGCCCGCGAGGCTTTCCGCCATCACTCATATGTGTCGCTGGTCGCCAAAGGGATTGTTGCAGGTTTCGGTTCCATTGGTTATGAACTGGCCATCCGTGCCGTTTTGACCCTCGTTAAATAAATAGAGTCTTTTGTTTCAAGACTTTAGTACAAGGCTATCACATGACGACTTCCAAAACTCCCGCTTCCGATCCGATCGATCCCAAGCTGATTCGCAAGCTCGCCGACATCCTGAAAGAGACCGAGCTGACCGAGATCGAGGTCGAGCAAGGCGACCTGAAGATTCGCGTGGCGCGCCAGCTGACCGCCGCCGCCAGCGTATCCTATGTACCTGCCCCTGTCGCCGCCCCGGTGGCTGCCCCTGTGGCGGCGGTCTCCGCTGCTGAAGCCGCGCCTGCCGCCGCCCCGGCATCCGTTGCCGCCGATGCCATAAAGTCGCCGATGGTCGGCACCGCCTATCTGTCGCCGCAACCGGGTGCGGCCGCCTTCATCAAGATCGGCGATCGCGTCAAGCAGGGCCAGACCCTGCTGATCATAGAGGCAATGAAGACCATGAACCCGATCCCCAGCCCGCGCGAAGGCGTGGTGGCGCAGATTCTGGTCAGCGATGCGCAGCCCGTTGAATTTGGCGAACCGCTCGTCGTCTTCGAGTAAGTCACAATGACCCTCAAGAAATTTGACAAGATCCTGATCGCCAATCGCGGCGAGATCGCCCTTCGCGTCATTCGCGCCGCCAAGGAGATGGGTATCGCCACGGTGGCCGTCCATTCGGAAGCCGACCGCAACGCCATGCACGTCCATCTGGCCGATGAGAGCGTCTGCATCGGGCCGCCGGCCGCAGGCAAGTCCTATCTCAACATCCCGTCGATCATCGCCGCCGCTGAAATCACCGGCGCGCAGGGCATCCATCCGGGTTACGGCTTCCTGTCGGAAAACGCCCGTTTCGCCGAAATCGTCGGGGCGCACGGCATGACCTTCATCGGTCCTAAGCCCGAGCACATCCGCATGATGGGCGACAAGATCACTGCCAAGCAGGCCGCCAAGGATTCCGGCATTCCGGTCGTTCCGGGCTCGGACGGTGGCGTGGCCACGGTCGAGGAAGCCATGGAAGCCGCCGAAAAGATCGGCTTCCCGCTGATCATCAAGGCCGCCGCCGGTGGCGGTGGTCGTGGCATGAAGGTCGCCAAGGATCGTGAGTCCCTGGCCGAACAGGTCATGAGCGCCCAGACCGAAGCCGCCGCTGCTTTCGGTGACGGCACTGTCTATATGGAACGCTATCTCCAGAAGCCGCGCCATATCGAAATCCAGGTCATCGCCGACAGCCATGGCAATGTCGTGCATCTGGGCGAACGCGACTGCTCGCTGCAGCGCCGCCACCAGAAGGTGCTGGAAGAAGCGCCTTCGCCCGTCATCGACAAGGCCGCCCGCGACAAGATCGGCATGATCGTCGTCAACGCCATCAAGGCCATTGGCTATCTCGGGGTCGGCACTATCGAGTTCCTCTACGAGGACGGCGAATTCTTCTTCATCGAGATGAACACGCGCCTGCAGGTCGAACACCCGGTCACCGAATATGTCACCGGTATTGATCTGGTTCGCGAACAAATTCGTATCGCCGAGGGCTATCCGCTCAGCTTCACCCAGGCCGATATCGACCTGCATGGCCACTCGATCGAAGTGCGTATCAATGCCGAGAACGCCCGTACCTTCGTGCCGTCTCCCGGCACGGTGACGGACTTCCATGCCCCTGGCGGCCTGGGCGTGCGCATGGATTCGGCCGTCTATAACGGCTACAGCATCCCTCCCTATTACGACTCGATGATCGGTAAGCTGATCGTCCATGGCCGCGACCGCCCGGAAGCTCTGGCCCGCCTCAAGCGCGCGCTCGGTGAAACCGTCGTCACCGGCATCGACACCACAATCCCGCTGTTCCTTGACCTGCTGCAGGAAAAGGACATCCAGTCGGGTGACTACAACATCCACTGGCTGGAAAACTGGATCAAGGCACAGGAAGCGCTCGCCACTCCGGCCTGAGCCCCTGCCTCAATTGATCCGTAAAAAGCCTTGCTCACGCAGGGCTTTTTTATTGCCCAGAAGCCCAGCCAGAAGACAAGACCATGACCACTGCCCTGCTCATTATCGATGTTCAGAACGCCATACTGGACGGCAAGTCCACGCCGGAACGCGAGTCCTCTACGCGCCGGGCACTTGATGCCACCGTCCAGCGTCTGGCAGCCGTGCAGGCCAGGGCACGGCAAGCCAGTGTCCCGGTTATCCTGATCCAGCACGACGGGGAGATGGGCCATCGCCTGGAACGCGGTACGGACGGCTGGGATTTACGGCCCGAAATCGCGCCGCAGGACGGCGATCTTGTCGTTCACAAGCGTTTCAGTGACAGCTTCTTTGAGACCCGTCTGCACGCGCAACTCGTCAGGCTCGGTATCGAACACCTGGCCATCGGGGGCTGCATGACGCAATTTTGCGTCGATACCACTGTTCGTCGCGCCGTCTCTATGGGATATAATGTCACCCTGCTAAGCGACGGGCACACGACAGCCGATGCGAATGGCCTTGGTTTCGACCAGATTGTCACGCATCACAATCACCTGCTCGACGGCTTTGAGGCAGGACAGACTTTCGTCAGACTGGCGGCCTGCGAGGATATGGCCTTCGAATGTGGGATGACATGAGAACAGGACAGGTATTGGCATTGGGGCTGCTGCTCCTGCTTCCGATAGCGACTTCAGGCGCTCAGGCGACAGAATACAGCCTCCCGTCGCGCCCCTTCGATTCCTATGTACTGCAGGACGTGCATATCGAGCCTTACAAACGCCCGCTGTTCGTTTTCGGCTACATCACCAATTGGGTGGTGATCCCGGTCAGCAAGGCCGGGTATGCCCGTGATAACGTCCACACCATCTATACCGACAAGAACCAGATACTGCCAAGACCCGGTCAAACCTGCAGCATCACCTACCATACCAGCTTCACCGATGGCGCTACCACGCCTTTCGGCGATGTGCGCGTACCCAACAAGATCATGGATAGCTTCGCCTGCAAGGCCGCCTAAGGTCTTGAACCTTATTGCTTTCTGATATGCAGCCGGTATTGATAGGGCGTTCCGCCGGATTCGCCGCCCTTGACTGATTTCACGCTCGACGACCTGATCAACTGCTATCGCACCGGCATATTTCCTATGTCGGACGCGCGCGACGACGAATATCTGTTTCTGGTCGATCCGCCGATACGCGGCGTCCTGCCGCTCGACGGCTTTCACGTCTCTTCACGCCTGGCGCGCACCGTCCGGCAGGACGGCTACAGCGTCCGTATCGATACCGCCTTTACCCAGATGATCGAACTATGCGCCGAAGAAGCGCAGAACCGCACCTCGACCTGGATCAGCCATTCAATCCAGGCTCTGTATCAGGCCCTGTTCGCGCGCGGCCTGGCGCACAGCATAGAGGTCTGGGACCAGGATACCCTGCTGGGCGGACTTTACGGTGTTTCGATCGGCGGCGCCTTTTTCGGTGAAAGCATGGTGTCGCGCGCCCGCGATGTCTCTAAGATCGCCCTGGTCCATCTGGTGGCGCGCCTGAAGGCGGGCGGCTTCACCCTGCTCGACTGTCAGTTCCAGACCGACCACCTGAGTCAGTTCGGAGTCGTCGAACTGCCCAAGGCCGACTATCTGAAAAAGCTGGAAGCGGCCATCGACCTGAAAGCCGATTTCTATACCCTGCCGCGCATGGTCAGCGGACAGATGGTTATGTCGCTGGTGAGGAACTGACGGGCAGCGGCTGGCGACAGCCGATCACCCAGGCGTCGTAGACCGCATGCTGGATCGGGTTCAGGCTCGGCGTCGAGGCATAGGTCCAGCCGCGGAAGATTTCCTTCGACTTGGTCGCCGGCGAGGTATTGGTGGCCGCCACCGGATTGGTGCGCACGCGGATATAGGCCATGACATCGCCCATCGCCTCGTCATCGGCTGCCGTTTCACAGGCCTTAACCGTATAGATCAGGCCCTTGTAGCGGATAGGCTTGCCCAGGGGGGCCTCGAAACGCACGCTTTCGGCCGTGACCTTGTCCAGAGCCTCGATGATCGCCACGCCGTAACGCGGACGTTTCTTCGGTGCATAGCTTTCCGGACTCTCGCTCGAAGATGAAGAGGCCGCCGCCTTGGCGGGCGCATCGGCTTCGGCCATGCTGGCGGAATTATCCGGCACATAGGGGTGCAGCTCACCCGGCGTCGCCTGGTCGGTCGCAGGCGCTACCGGGGCCGTATCCGCCGGCTTGGACTTCTTTTTCTCGGGTACGTAAGGCTTATACTGCACACCATCGACATAATAGGGCTGCGGATCGTAATCCGCATTATCGACATAGTGTGGCGCATCCGAGGTGCTGTTGCGGTCAGGCGGTGGCGTCTGGGCGGAAGCCGGAATGACCATGCACGCCGCGACCGCCGCCAGTAAAGCCCAACCCGAAACGGAGACGCGCTTCATCAAAATTCCTAGGGCTTCCAGGCTTCGTAATCGCCGGTCGTGGGGGCGCGTTCGGCCTCGGCATTCAGAGAGCCTGCGGGGAAACTCGCGAACGGGGTGCCGCTCATGTTCGGCAGGTGCGGCTTTTCCCAGGCCTTGCGGCGCAGCGGTTCATCCGAAGGCGGGGTGTCGTAGATGTAGTGCATCCAGCCGTGCCAATCGGGCGGGATCTTCGAGGCGTCGGCATAGCCCTTGTAGATCACCCAGCGACGCTTACGGCCGGTGTCATAGGTGTTCTTCGCCGTGCGGTCCTCGTAATAACGGTTGCCAAACTCATCCGTGCCGACCAGGCGGCCACGTTTGCCAATGGTGAAGAGCGTGCCGAGCGTGGCGCCGTTCCACCAGGTAAAGGAAGGGGCGAGAAGGTTAAGCAGCCATTGCATCTTGATGTCCTTGCGTGGAGCCTTACCCGCTCCGAAACTCATTTGTTTATACTGAGGCACGCCGCGCAGGTAAAGCAGGTGCCGCAAAATATATCGCGCCGCGCCGTCTTCACGCTTCGTCAACATATTGTGGATGAAACGCGCAAGCTCCACCAGATTTATTGATGTGTGGAAAAATTGACGCTACATCTAGGGTTAATGCCCTGCTAGCCGAGGATAAGGCATGTCGTTTCTGTCACCTGCCCTGCGTGCCCTGATTGCCGAAACCGACCTCGAATGGCGCGAAATCGAACGCGCCAACGGATTTGCCGAGGTTCTGTGCCCCCGTGACCTGACCACGGTCCAGGTCGAGGCCTGGATGGATTGGGCCGATTCGCTGCCGAAAGACCTGCCGGCGGGCGCAATTCCCCATGTCGCCGCACCGGAGCAGGAAGCCTATGATGGTGCCCTGACCGACTATGCCTATCGCCTTTCCCAATGGGGCCTGCGGCTGGGCTACTTCCCGGACGCCAATCTGGCCGGAGATTTCGCCGACGCCCTGGTTGCCGTCCTGGGCTCCGGACTGGCCGCCCCCGCCATCGCCCTGTCATCCGGTCACCGCGTTCATCCGACCGCCGGCGATATCCTGCCGCCTGTGGCTGACAGCCCCCCTCTCTACCTCAACGACCCCGCCGGCCGCGCCATCATAAATCAACTATTGATCAATGCGCGCGCGGCAACTCTGACCAACGGCGCACAGCAAAAACTGGCCGAGGCCCTGAACGACATCACCCATGCCATCGGGCGTTCCGAAGGCGAGCAGCGCGGCAGCCTGAAACACAATCCGGCGCTGGCGCGCGCGGCAGCAAAAGCCCGCCGCCTGGGTGCCTCCGATCTGCTTATCGCCCGCCAGATACAGCTGGGACACACAGCCTCAGCCCTTGAAGGAACTGGCCTGCCGCTCGCCACGGATGCCCGTACCCTGAAGGCCGTGGTAGCGGAGCGCGACCTGCTCAGCGCCGGCGATCCCCACGGTGGCCTGGTGGCCGATGCGGCACTGGAAACCGGCACCGTGCAGGTGGTTTTCGCTCCCCAGGACGCTGAGGCGCTGGAAAACCAGAACTTCGCGGCGCGCGCGGCAATCCATATAGAGCGCTTCTTCCCGGAAGAGGGCGATTTCGCCGCCGAGGCCTTTGTCGATCTTATCAGTCTGTGGGTTCTGGCGCTCGATATCGACGCCGCCACCGGCTACAGCGCCACACAGGAAGCCAGTCTGCGCCGCAGCACCGCGCGACCGCTGGCCCTCACCCTGGCCGGCCTGAGCGAAGCGATCACGGGCCGGGGCTTGAGCCTGAATGATCCGGCCGGGCAGGATCTGGCAGTGCATCTGTTTGCCCTGCTGGAAGCCGCCGCCGCCCATGCCTCGGCCTCGATCGCCAGCCAGCTGGGCACCTATGCGTCATTTGCCGTCGACAAGGCCGAGCAGACCGACCGCCTGAGCCAGCGGCTCTATGCCATCACGGCGCTGAAAGGCTATCCGGATCTGAAATCGCCGGCGCTCGACCTGATCCAGAAGGCGCTGAAGCTGTGCAAGATCACAGGTCTGCGCAACAGCCAGGTGACCGCGCTGTTTGACGATCCGGAACTAGCGCTGCGCCTGGGCACGTCCCTGGGCCTTTCATCCGGCGATCTGCTCACCGTTATGGAGGCCGAAGACGGCGTCTACGTGCCGGTCATAAAGGCCAGTGTCATCAATGGTCTGCAGGTCATTTCTCAGGACTGGGGCGAGGTTCGCCGGCTGGTACTGGGCAGCCGCAGCCTAGCCGACGCGCCGCATATCAATGTCGCCACCCTGAAGTCGAAAGGCCTGAGCGAGGTGGAGATACATCGGCTGGAAGCCGCCCTGCTCACTACCTCGTCACTCACGGCGGCCTTTTCTCCGGCCTATATCGATGCCGCCTTTATCCAGGATATCTGGGGTCTGAGCGAACAGGTCACCTCCGATCCGGCATTCAGCCTTCTTCAGGTCATGGGCTTTACGGCAGCCGAAATCGCCGAGGCTGACCGGCATATTTACGGCAATCGCGATCCGGAAGCGTTAAAGAGCCTGTCTGAAGCCGCCTATGGTCTGCTGGCGCCGACCAGCCGGAAATCGCTGATCAGGCTGCGCCAGACGATCGAATCCCTCATCGATGCGCCAATTACCTCGCCTTTCGAACTAGCCTGGGATCAGAGCGTGCCGGAGGTATTGAAGCTCTACTCCCTGGCTGCCAGTTCGGGCCTGCGGGCCGTTGGCGTGCGCCGCGCTGAACCACCGCTCGGATTCGCGCTCGATATTCCCGATGTCGAAGAGGCGCCGAGGAAACCGGAACCGATCTCCGAAAAACCGGCGCCGCGCGTCATCGAGAAGATCGTCGAGCGCGAACGGTCGCGCACCAAGCTGCCGGACCGCCGCAAGGGCTATATCCAGAAGGCGGGCGTGGGCGGTCACAAAGTCTATATCCACACTGGCGAGTACGAGGATGGCTCGATCGGTGAAATCTTCATCGACATGCACAAGGAAGGCGCCGCCTTCCGCTCGCTAATGAACAATTTCGCCATCGCCATCTCCATCGGCCTGCAATATGGCGTGCCGCTGGAGGAATTCGTCGACGCCTTTGTCTTCACGCGCTTCGAACCAGCCGGCCCGGTCACCGGCAATGACCGCGTGAAATCAGCGACCTCGATCCTCGACTATATCTTCCGCGAACTGGCGATTTCCTATCTCGACCGCAACGACCTGTCCAATGCCGATCCGGACGAATTGAATGCCGATGGCCTGGGCCAGGCCTATTTCCACGGTGAACGGATAGCGGAAAATGAGGATGCGCCCACCGACGCCATGCCGGCCTCGCAGCTCATTTCTAAGGGCTTCGCGCGCGGCACGGCCACGGATAATCTCGTCGTAGTGCCGTTCAACAGCCGCCGAAAAGCCGAACCGGTTAACCCGATATTGGAGACCTCCGATATAGAGAAGCGCTGAGGGGGTCTAAATAGTGGCCCCACCCTTGCTGGTTTTCCGGCAAAATCAGCTGAGGTGTCCTCTTATGAAACGTCTTGTCCTGGCCCTATTGGCCACCGCTTTTATCGGCGCGCCCGCCATGGCGCAGAACGCCACCCAGGTTTCCAGCGCGCAAAATGGCGCCAGCTGCCCGCGCTGCAATCTGTTCCAGGCCGACTTCAACAACCGTACCCTGAAGAACAAGAACTTCGCCGGCGCGCGTCTGCGTCAATCCGACATGGGCCTGGGCATATTCAACGGCACGAACTTCTCAGGTGCCGATCTGCGTGACATCAATGCCTCCGCCGCCCTGTTCGGCCGGGTCAATTTCGCCGGCGCCAACCTGACCAATGCCAATTTCGTCGGCGCCTATCTGGAACATGCCGATTTCCGCGGCGCTATCCTGACCGGCGTGAACTTCTCCGGTGCCGAAATGGGATCAGCCACGGGCCTGACCCAGCGTCAGATGGACCAGACCTGTGGTGACCGGTCGACAGAACTGCCACGCGGCTTACGTATCCCCGTGTGCGTCGTTCACTAAATTTATGGGGTTTGGGGCCTATAGCCCCAAGTCTTTCAATATCAAAGAAAAAGCCTGGCTTTAGAGCCAGGCTTTTTCTTTAGATATCAGAAGGTTTGCGGGGTCCCAAGATATGCTCTTTGACCCCAAACCCCATTAGCTTACCTTGATCGGCAGCTGTGTGCGGATGTGCAGTTCCTTCAGCTGCTTGTCCAATACGTCCGAAGGCGCGCTCATCATCACGTCCTGGCCCTGCTGGTTCAGCGGGAAGGCGATAACCTCGCGTATCGCCGTCTGGCCGGCCAGCAGCATGACGATGCGGTCGATACCCGGAGCCAGACCACCGTGCGGCGGCGCGCCGTACTTGAAGGCGTTCAGCATGCCGCCAAACTGGCTTTCGACGAAGGCCTCGTCATAACCGGCGATCTCGAAGGCCTTCAGCATGATGTCCTGCTTGTGGTTCCGGATCGCGCCTGAACACAGTTCGTAACCGTTGCAGACGATGTCATACTGATAGGCCAGGATATCGAGCGGATCCTTACTGACCAGTGCATCCATCTCGCCCTGCGGCATCGAGAACGGGTTGTGCGAGAAGTCGACCTTCTTTTCGTCTTCGTTGTACTCGAACATCGGGAAATCGACGATCCAGCAGAACTTGAACTGGTCTTCATCGACCAGGTTCAGATCGGTGCCGACCTTGGTGCGCGCGCTGCCTGCGAACTTGTAGAAGACCTTGGGGTCGCCGGCCACGAAGAAGGCGGCATCGCCCTGGCCGAGGCCAAGCTGGCCCATGACGGCGGCGGTGCCTTCCTGGCCGAGGTTCTTGGCGATCGGGCCGCCCCAGCCGCCCTGATCTTCGGACCAGAAGATATAGCCCAGACCCGGCTGACCTTCGCCCTGCGCCCAGGAATTCATGCGGTCGCAGAAAGCGCGCGAACCGCCCTTCGGCGCCGGAATGCCCCAGACGGCATTGGCCGGGTTTTCGAGGATACGGGCGAACAGGCCGAAGCCACCGCCACGGAACTTGTCCGAGACGTCCTGCATCTCGATCGGGTTGCGCAGGTCTGGCTTGTCCGAGCCGTACTTGGCGATCGACTCGCGATAGGGAATACGCACGAACGGATAGCTTGAGACGCGCTTGCCTTCGCCGAACTCGGTGAAAAGGCCGTGCATCAGGGGCTCGATGGCCGCGAACACGTCTTCCTGGGTCACGAAGCTCATCTCGACGTCGAGCTGGTAGAATTCCAGCGAACGGTCGGCGCGCAGGTCTTCATCACGGAAACACGGCGCGATCTGGAAATAACGGTCGAAACCGGACACCATCAACAGTTGCTTGAACTGCTGCGGTGCCTGCGGCAGGGCGTAGAACTTGCCGGCATGAAGGCGCGACGGCACGAGAAAGTCGCGCGCGCCTTCCGGCGAAGAAGCCGTCAGGATGGGGGTCTGGTATTCGAGGAAGGCCTGGTCGACCATGCGCTGACGGATCGAGTGGATCACCTTCGAACGCAGGACGATGTTCTTGTGCAGGGTCTCGCGGCGCAGGTCGAGGAAGCGGTTCTTCAGGCGGATTTCTTCCGGATATTCCGGCTCGCCAAAGACCGGCAGCGGCAGTTCGGCGGCTTCCGACAGGACTTCGACCTCACCGACATAAACCTCAACCTCACCCGTAGGCAGGTTAGCATTCTTCGTCGCTTCATCGCGCGCTACAACCTTGCCATCGACACGGATCACGCTTTCGGCGCGCAGGCGTTCGACCTTGGCGAAGCCGGGCGAAGAGGGATCGAAGACCAGCTGGGTCAGGCCGTAATGGTCGCGCAGGTCGATGAACAGCAGGCCGCCGTGGTCGCGCTTGCGGTGAATCCAGCCCGACAGGCGGGTTTGCGTGCCGGCGTCAGAGGCGCGCAGGGCGCCGCAGGTATGGGAGCGATAGATGTGCATGTATAAGCCGATAAGCTAAGAATTTCGTTGCGCCGTAGGGCACATGATGCGACCGCAAAGTCAAGCTTTTTGCCGCATTTTGTATCATGCGCCAGACTGATTTTACTCACAATTCGTCCCCGGATTATCTCATTCACGGTCATTGTCATCGACGGTCTGCGCTTCTACATTAGACGTATGTCCCTGCAACTGCCTCTCGATCTGGAAACCGGCGATCCCTACAGCCGCGATCAGTTCATCGCCACCACGGAACTGGCGGCGCTACTGGGTGTACTGTTGCATCCAGGGCAATGGCTGAGCCCGCACCTGATCCTGCTGGGGCCGGCCGGCAGCGGCAAGACCCATCTGGGTCATATCTTCGCCAGCCAGACGCAAGGCCGTTTCCTGGCCGCCGAAGATACCTTCACGCTCGATCCGGCGTCTCTTGAGTCCTTGCCCTATGTGGTCGACGATGCAGAACAGGCTTCGGAAGACACCCTGTTCCACCTCTGCAACCACGTTCACAAGTCCGGGCAACAGCTTGTTTTACTGACGGAAAATCAGCCCATTTCCTGGGATGTCAAACTGCCAGATCTGGCCAGCCGGCTGAACGCCATGCGCATCCTCTCCCTGCCTGAGCCCGACGAAGACCTGCTGATCGCCATACTGAACAAGCTGTTCGCCCAGCGCGCCATCTCGCCCTCGCCAGATTTTATCGACTATATCGCCCGCCGGATGGACCGCTCGGTCAGCGCGGCGCAAAAAATTGTCACAGAACTGGAGCATTATGCCAATGGACGTGCGTTCAATCGCGCCCTGGCCAAGTCCTTTTTCGATCACGAAGCGGATTTGTCCGGTGACGCCTCTGTAACAACGTTCGATAATTTGCGATAATTGGATGGGATCGGCAGATTTTTTAGGCTTTTGCGCTAGACTGCCGTAACACCCCGATTCCCTTGATGAAGCGACCGATATGACCGATTCGAACCTGGCCCTGGACACGACCTCCGCCCCTTCCGCGCCGGAGTCCGGTCTGGATGTGCCGGCGAACGCCCATGCCCGGTTCGATTTCAGCCCGGATGTGCCGCTCGATCCTTCGCTCTACATCAACCGCGAACTGAGCTGGCTGGCCTTCAACCAGCGTGTCATCGAGGAAGCCAAGAACCCACGCCACCCCTTGCTGGAACGCCTGCGCTTCCTGTCGATCTCGGCCAATAACCTCGATGAATTCTACATGGTGCGCGTCGCCGGCCTGCAGGGCCAGGTGCGCGAAGGCGTGCGCGTGTTGTCGGTGGATGGCCACACGCCGCAAGAACAGCTGGAGATGGTCAACAGCGCCGCCAGCGAACTGATGAACCGCCAGCAAACCATCTGGTCCAGCATCCGCAACCAGTTACAGGATAACGGCCTGAACCTGCTGGCTCCCAAGGACGTCAACAAGACCGACATGGCCTGGCTGGAAAAGCTCTATGAAAGCCAGCTTTTCCCGGTGCTCACCCCACTGGCCATCGATCCGGCCCACCCCTTCCCGTTCATTCCGAACCTCGGCTTCTCGATTGTCCTCAAGCTGCTGCGTCGCAAGGACAACAAGACCATGTACGCCCTGGTGCCGATCCCCACCGGCGTGAAGCGTTTCTGGGAGGTTGAATCAACGGTACGCAAGCCGGGCGACACAACGGCCGGGCCAATCCGCCGTAAGTTCATTTCGCTGGAAAATTTCGTCTCCCTGTTCTTGCACCAGCTCTTCCCCGGCTTTGACATCGTCTCGCGCGGCCTGTTCCGCATCCTGCGCGATTCCGATATCGAGATGGAAGAAGAAGCCGAAGACCTGGTGCGCGAGTTCGAGGCCCTGATCAAGCAGCGCCGCCTGGGTTCAGTCGTCCGCGTCGAAATCGATTCGACCATGCCGGAAGACCTGCGCAGTTTCATTATCGGCCATCTGCACGCCGCGCCGGAAGATATCGTCAATGTGACCGGCATCCTCGGCATGGCCGAGGTATCGCAGCTGATCCCGCGCGACCGCAACGACCTGAAGTTCAAACCGTTCGAACCGCGCTTCCCGGAACGCATCCGTGACAATGGCGGTGATGTTTTTGGCGCCATCCGCGAAAAGGACATCCTGGTCCATCATCCGTTCGAATCGTTCGATGCCGTGGTGCAGTTCCTGCGTCAGGCGGCGCGCGATCCCAATGTCATCGCCATCAAGCAGACGCTTTACCGCACCTCGAAGGACAGTCCCATCGTGGCGGCCCTGATCGAGGCCGCCGAACAGGGCAAGAATGTCACTGCCCTGGTCGAGATCAAGGCGCGCTTCGATGAAGAGGCCAACCTGCGCTGGGCCCGCGCCATGGAACGCGCCGGCGTTCACGTCGTCTACGGTTTCGTCGAGTACAAAACCCACGCCAAGCTGTCGGTCGTGGTGCGTCGCGAGGGCGAATCCTTGCGTACCTACTGCCACTTCGGCACCGGCAACTACCACCCGATCACCGCCAAGATCTATACAGACCTGTCGCTGTTCACCGCCAATCCGGAATTGGGCCGTGACGCCATGCGCGTCTTCAACTTCATCACCGGCTATGCCAGACCGGAGATGATGGAGAAGCTTTACTTCTCGCCTGTTACCTTAAAACCGGGCATTATACACCTGATCGATCAGGAAATTATCAATGCCAAGGCTGGCAAGCCAGCGCAGATCTGGGCCAAGCTGAACGCGCTCGTCGATTCGACCGTGATCAAGAAGCTTTACGAGGCCAGCCAGGCCGGGGTGCAGATCGATCTCGTCATTCGCGGCATCTGCTGCCTGCGTCCGGGCGTGCCGGGTGTTTCGGAAAACATCCGCGTCAAATCCATCGTCGGCCGCTTCCTCGAACACGCCCGCATCGTCTGCTTCGCCAATGGCCACGCCATGCCTTCGGACCAGGCTCGTGTCTTCATTTCCAGCGCCGACTGGATGAGCCGTAATCTCGATCGCCGCGTCGAAACCCTGATCCCGATCGAAAATCCGACCGTCCATCGTCAGGTGCTCGACCAGATCATGGTCGCCAACCTGAACGACGAGGCGCAAAGCTGGTATCTGCAATCGGACGGTAGCTATAACCGCACGGACGCCAGTCACCTCGACAAGCCCTTCTCTGCGCATGATTATTTCATGACCAATCCGTCGCTTTCGGGCCGCGGCCGGGGCGTCAAGGATCTACCGCAGGCGTTCGACCATATCGGCGCGCGCAAATAAAATCCGTAACCCTGATCCTTCACCCAAAGCCTTCACAATGAAGTCAGTCGCAACCGGATAATGCGACTGGTAAAACCGCGCCAAACGGGTTAGCGAGGATTTGTCTCGGGCGTTTCTGCGGGAAAGCGACATCTTGAACTACAATACCGCTGTCATCGATATTGGCTCCAATTCTGTCCGTCTGGTGATCTATCGCGTCGAAGGACGTTCGATCTGGCCCGTCTTCAATGAAAAGGTTCTGGCGGGGCTCGGTCGCGAACTGAAGGTCACCGGCAGCCTGCACAAGGGCGGCATGAAGGAAAGCCTGATCGCCCTGCGCCGTTTCAAGGCCATTCTGGAATCCTTTGAGCTGAAGGATATCCATGTCGTCGCCACTGCGGCGATCCGCGATGCTGTGGACGGTCCCGATTTCGTCGCCACCATACTGGAAACGACCGGTTTCCAGGTCAGGGTCCTGAGCGGTGCGGAGGAAGCCCACTATTCGGCCATGGGTGTGAAGTGCGGCCATCTCGATGCCCAGGGCGTGGTCGGCGATCTCGGCGGCTCGAGCCTGGAACTGGTCAATCTCGACACCAGCAGCGAAAGCGCCCAGCGCGGGGTCACCCTGCCGCTTGGCCCCTTTGCGCTGGGCGCGCCCAAGCCTATTGAACCTGAAGCGACCTACCGGCAGATCTGCGACCGGCTCGAGCCGTTGCAAGGGCGCTTCAACAACAAGCAGTTCCATGCTGTGGGTGGCGCCTGGCGTAACCTCGCCCTGATCTGGATGCAGAAGCAGAACTATCCGCTCCAGGTCATCCAGCAGTTCGAACTGCCGGCGCGCGAAGCCCTGTCGATCGCCAAGCTGATCGCCAGCCAGTCACCCTCCTCGCTGGAAAAACTGCCGGGTGTTTCCAAGCGACGGCTGGAAAATATCGGCTATGCCGCCCTGGTGCTGCAAGGCCTGATCGAGGTTCTGCATTTCGAAACCCTGTGCTTCTCGGCCTTTGGTCTGCGCGAAGGCCTGCTCTTCGAGGCGCTGGAAGCGCCTCTGCGCCAGGAAGATCCGCTGATCGCCGGCTGCGCCTCGCTGGGCCACCGCCTGGGCATCAATGACGATCTCGGTCCGGCCCTGGCCGACTGGGCGCTGGAATTCTATGACAGCGCCAATATGGCCCTGATCGACCGGCCGGACACCCGGCTGATCCGCGCCGCCGCCAAGCTTTCCGATATCGGCGCGCGCCTCCACCCCGATCATCGCGCCGATCTTGCCTGCGACCAGGTGCTGCGTGCCCCCATTCCGGGGCAGAACCACCAGGAACGCGTCTTCCTTGCCTGCACCCTCTATACCCGTTACAGCGGCGATCCCTATACCAAGGAGCCGGTTCTGATCAGCCGTATTCTCGGCGAGGAGGCCTTGAAACAGGCGACGCAACTAGGCCTGCTGCTGCGCCTTGGCTGCGACCTGTCGGCCAAATCCGCCAAGCTGTTGAGCCTCGCCCATATCCGCCAGCACGAACTGCAACTCATCCTCAGCGCCAAGACCGGCTGGGAAGACCTCTTGCTCGGCGAGCAGACCCGACGCCGGGCGCGTTCCCTCGCCCAGGCGCTCAAGCTCAATCTGAACATTATATCTTATTAGGCTTGCCAAGTTCGCGCGTAGAGGGTTTTCTGCGTTAACCATTCGCAGGAGCCGGTTATGAAATCCGTTGCCATTACAGTTGTCTGCGCGTCTCTTATTACCCTTCCCGCCAGCGCCACACCGCTGCCTTCCGATATAGCCCTGGCCTACAAGGCCGCCGGCATGGTGCAGAAAGACGGTCACTGGACCGGCTGTCCCGATGATGACAACGGCATGGCCGATATCCAGCCCGAGGATTATCGCGACATTAATGGCGACGGCATTGCCGATGTGGTGATCACCGACAGCGGCACCTTCTGTTACGGAATGACCGGCCAGGGCTTCAGCCTGCTGAGCAAGGCCTCGGGCAAGTGGCAGCTCATCTATACCAGCGAAGGCATACCGACCTTTCTGCCGACGAAGGTGAAGACGCCCGGCGGCTGGCCGGACGTCATGATCGGCGGGCCAGGCTTCTGCTTCCCTGTGATGCGCTGGAACGGCAAGACCTATGTACAGAACCGTAAACAGGCAGACAGTGGCGGTAGCTGTTAATCCAGCTCGACCAGCTCAACTTTAGTGCCGTTCAGCACCAAAGCCAGCTCGCCACGCTTCAGACGCAGGGCATCATCACCGAAAACCGTCCGACGCCAGCCTTGCAGCGCCGGCACCGACGCCTTGTCATCGAGCGCGATCTTTTCCAGATCGGCCACTGTGGCGATCAGCTTCGGCGCCACGCCTTCTTCCTCGCAGCGGATGCGCAGCAGGACCTTCAGCAGTTCGACCACCGAGGCCGGTACCTGAACCGGCGGCGCGCTCTTTTCCACCTTGGGCGCGAAGGCTTCCGGGTTTTTCAGCACTGTGCGGATGATTTCCGCGAGATCGAGTCCGAACTTGGAGGCACCAAAGCCCTTGGAGGTCGAACGCAGATGATCGAAGGCCGCCGGATCGGTCGGCAGCTGGGTGGCGATTTCGTCGACCCCTTCGTCCTTCATGATGCGACCGCGCGGCATATCGCGCTCCTGCGCCATGCGTTCGCGCCAGGCCGCGACCTGCGAGAAGACGGCCATGTACTTGACCGAATGCTTGCGCGGCTTCAGCCGGCGCCAGGCGTCGTCCGGATTGGTGGAATAGAGGCCGGGCGCCGTCAGCGCCTTCATTTCCTCGGAAACCCATTCCAGGCGCCCCTGGCGTTCCAGACGGTCGCGCAGCTTGGGGAACAGCTTGGCCAGGTGCGTCACGTCACCCAAAGCATATTGCAACTGCTGCTCGGAAAGCGGCCGGCGTGCCCAGTCGGTAAAGCGCGAGCCTTTGTCGATATCGATCTTCAGTTTCTGGCGCACCAGCGAATCATAGGCCACCTGATCGCCGTAACCAGCGGCCATGGCGGCGACCTGGGTATCGAAGACAGGCGTGGGCATGATGCCGAGATTGACGAAGATTTCCATGTCCTGTCGGCAGGCATGAAAGACCTTCAATATGCTTTCATCGGCTAGAATGTCGAGAAAAGGCTTTAAATCCAGTTCTTTGGCCAGCGGATCGATGATCGCGGCGTGGTCTTCGCTGGCCGCCTGGATCAGGCAGAGCTTCGGCCAGTAGGTCGTCTCGCGCATGAATTCGGTATCGACCGTGATGAACGGGGCGGATTTTATCGCTTCACAAAAGGCGATCAGGTCATTGGTATTTGTAATTGGCGTCATTTTGTAGTTATAGCAAACCCGAATGGCCCCGCTACAGGGCAAAGTGATCACAGGAATTTATTTATGTCCGAACCCGGCTCAAAAAATGGCTTAACCTATGCGGCTTCCGGAGTCGATATCGATGCCGGCGAAGCCCTGGTCGATGCCATCAAGCCGTTGGCCAAATCCACCCGCCGCCCGGGTGCCGAGGCCTCGCTCGGCGGTTTCGGCGCCCTGTTCGACCTGCGCGCCGCCGGTTATGACGATCCGCTGATCGTCACCACGACCGACGGGGTCGGCACCAAGCTCAAGATCGCCATCGAGACTCACCGCCACGACACGGTCGGCATCGACCTCGTCGCCATGTGCGTCAACGACCTGCTGGCCCAGGGCGCGGAACCGCTGATGTTCCTCGACTATTACGCCACGTCGAAGCTCGACGTCGATACCGCCAAGCGTGTCGTTGCCGGCATCGCCGAGGGCTGCAAGCGCGCCGGCTGTGCGCTGGTCGGTGGTGAAACCGCCGAAATGCCCGGCATGTATGGCAATGACGATTATGATCTTGCCGGTTTCTCGGTCGGCGCCGTCGATCGCAACAAGGTTCTGCCGCGGATGGACGATATGCGCGAGGGCGATGTCATCATCGGCCTGGCCTCTTCCGGCCCGCACTCCAACGGCTATTCTCTGATCCGCAAGGTGGTCGAAGTCTCCGGCCTGTCATGGGCCTCGGATGCGCCATTCGCCAAGGGCCTCTCCCTGGCCCAGGCCCTGCTGGAGCCGACTCGGATCTATATCAAGACGGTCCTGCCGCTGATGAAATCAGGGCTGGTCAAGGGCGGCGCCCACATCACCGGCGGCGGCCTGATCGAAAACCCGGATCGCGCCGTACCGGACCACCTGACCGCCACCTTCGATTTCGACAGCTGGGAGTTCCCGCCGGTGTTCGAATGGCTGATGCAGACCGGTGGCATCGAGAAGCATGAGATGCTGCGCACCTTCAACTGTGGCGTCGGTTTCGTGCTCTATGTCGCACCGAAAGATGCCGATGCGGTGCTGGCGGCCCTGCTCAATGCCGGCGAGGATGCCTTTGTTGTCGGTCAACTGGCAACAAAATAATGAAGAAGACCAAGGCGGCTATCTTTATCTCCGGCCGTGGCTCCAACATGATGGCGCTGGTCGAGGCAGCAAAGGCGGCGGATTTTCCGGCCGAGTTTGTGCTGGCCGTTTCCAACGACCCCAATGCCAGCGGTCTGGAATGGGCAGCGGCGCATGGGCTGAAGACCTTCGCCCTCGATCACAAGCCATTCGGCAAGGATCGCGAGGCGCATGAACGCCTAATCGATGCCGAGCTGCGCGGCAATGGCATCGAGTTCATCTGCCTGGCCGGTTACATGCGCGTATTGACGCCCTGGCTGGTGCAGCAATGGGCTGGCAAGATGATCAATATCCATCCGGCTCTTTTGCCGGAATTCAAAGGGCTGCATACCCATGAGCGTGCGCTTGACGCCGGTGTGCTGGAGCATGGCGCGACCGTGCACTGGGTGACGCCGGGTGTTGATGAGGGCGAGATCATTGCCCAAGCACGGGTGCCGGTTCTGGAAGGTGATACGGCAGATATGCTGGCCACGCGCGTTCTGGCCGAGGAGCACAGGCTGTATGCGGAGGCGGTGCGCCTCGTACTCAAACCGTAATGGGGCGTGGGGTCCGTGACCCCACAAACCTTGCCTGATTCAAAATAAAAACCCGGCCCTTCTAGGGGCCGGGTTTTTATTTTGAAAGAGATAAGACTTGGGGCCACAGGCCCCAAACCCCATTCGTTTTAGCCGACGATATCGGCATCCGTGAAGAACTGCGCGATTTCAATCGCGGCGTTCTCGTCCGAATCCGAACCGTGGACCGAGTTCTCACCGATCGACAGGGCGAACAGCTTGCGCAGCGTGCCTTCGGCAGCCTGTTCCGGGTTGGTGGCGCCCATGACTTCACGGTACTTCGGCACGGCGTTGTCGGCTTCCAGAACCTGAACGACGACCGGCTCGGCGGTCATCTGGCCGACCAGCTCACCGAAGAAAGGACGCTCCTTGTGGACGCCATAGAACTGCTCGGCTTGCGCCTGCGACAGCTTCACGCGGCGCTGGGCGACGATGCGCAGGCCGGCGGCTTCGATGACGGCGTTGATCGCGCCGGTCAGGTTGCGGCGTGTGGCGTCGGGCTTGATGATCGAGAAAGTACGGGACATGGGAAGTTCCAATTTTGTTTGGCTTTAAAGTTGCGCTGGCTTATAGCGACACCCGACGCATTCGCCAACCCGTATTTTCTAAAGTTTTTAAGTCACATGCTGCAGATTACCAACCTGGTCTATGATGCCTATGGCCGCCGCTTTTTCGATGGCGCCAATCTGACCCTGACACCCGGCACCAAGGCGGGCCTGGTAGGTCTGAATGGCGTCGGCAAATCGACCCTGTTCGGCCTTATTCTCGGCAAGTCGCAGCCCGGCGGCGGTGAAATTACCACACCGAAATCATGGCGCATCGCCAGCGTAGACCAGGAAATCGCCGCCTCCCCCAAGCACCTGATCGATGAGGTGCTCGATCTCGACGTGCGCCGCCGCGATCTGCTGCGTGCGCTGGAAACCGCCGATCCGATGCACCAGGCGGAAATCCATCACGATCTCTACGCCATCGGCGCTGATCGCGCGCCCGCCAAGGCGGCCGAAATCCTGTCCGGTCTGGGCTTTTCCAATGCCGATCTGACCCGTCCGATCTCCGATTTTTCCGGCGGCTGGCGGATGCGCGCAGCCCTTGCCGGTGCCCTGCTGGCCGAGCCCGACCTGCTGCTGCTCGACGAACCGACCAACTATCTCGACCTTGAAGGCGCCCTGTGGCTGGAAGCCCGCCTGAAGCGCTATCCCAATGCCGCCCTGATGATCTCGCACGATCGCGACCTGCTCAATGAATCGGTCGATGCCATTGTCCATGTCGTCGGCCAGCGTCTCGATTATTACAGCGGCAATTACGACACTTATGAACGCATGCGCGCTGAGAAGGCCCGCTTGAACGCCGCCAATGCCGCCAAGCAGGAGGCCGAGCGCGCCCACCTGCAGGCCTTCGTCGATCGCTTCCGCGCCAAGGCCTCCAAGGCCTCCCAGGCGCAATCACGCATGAAAAAGCTGGAAAAGCTGCCGCCCATTTCCGCCTCGATCGAGGATCGCGTGGCGCCATTTATCCTGCCGTCACCGGAAAAGCAGCTTTCGCCACCCATCCTGCGCCTGGAAGACGCCAGCGTCGGCTATGGCGACACCGTCATCCTGCGCCACATGAACATCCGCCTCGATCCCGATGATCGCATTGGGGTTTTGGGCGTCAACGGTGCCGGTAAATCGACCTTCGCCAAGCTGCTGGCCGGCGCCCTTACCGAGAGCCACGGCACGCAATGGCGCGACCGCCGCATGACCGTGGCCTGGTTCCACCAGCACCAGATCGAGGCGATGGACCCGGAAGATACACCGCTGGAAATGATCCGCCGCGCCCGCCCGGACGAGACCGAAGCCAAGCGTCGTTCGCGCCTGGGCTCGTTCGGCATGACGGCCACCAAGGTCGAGACCAAGGTCAAGGACCTCAGCGGTGGCGAACGCGCGCGCCTGCTGCTCAACATAGTGGCCATGGATGCCCCGCACCTGCTGATCCTCGACGAACCGACCAACCACCTGGATATCGACAGCCGCCGCGCTCTGCTCGATGCGCTCAATGACTATGAAGGTGCCGTCCTGATCATCACCCACGACCGCTCACTGGTCGAACTGGTGGCGGACAAGCTGTGGCTGGTCAATGACGGCACGGTGAAGACCTATACCGGCACCATGGACGATTATGCCAAACTGGTCATCGAACGCGCCAAGACGGCGACGCGCGAAGAAGCGCAAGCTGCGGCGAAGGACAAGCCGGCCAATGTCAACACCAAGGAAGCCCGTAAGGCCGCCGCGGCCGCGCGCAACGCCCTTGCGCCGCTGAAGAAGAAAGCTGACGACCTGGAACGTCAGATCGAAGCGACCGGCAATCAGATTAAGCTGCTTGACCTGAAACTGGGCGATCCCGATCTTTATGTGAAGAACCAGCCGCTCGCCATAAGCCTCGGAAAAGACAAGGCCAAGCTGGAAGAAAAACTCGTCGCACTCGAAGGCGAATGGATGGAAGCGGCGGAAATCTACGAAACCGCCAAGGTCGAAGCCGGCATCTGATAACGGTCACATCTTCGCGATTGCTGTCCGGTTTCGCTTTGCGCCCATAAGTCACAGGCGTAAAATATGACCGCGCACGCAATTGTGCGCTTTCGCTTTAAGCCCCAAGGGGGGCTCAACATGACTGTCGAAAACATTTTACCGTGGGTGGCCCTGGCCGCCGGCGTTTTTGTGCTGTGCGCTATATTCCTTGTCTCCGGCGCTGTCCGTTATGTCGGCAACAGCCGGGTCGCCATTGTCGAAAAGCTGTGGTCATCTTCTGGTTCCATCAAGGGCGGACTGATCGCCCTGAAGGGTGAGGCCGGTTTTCAGCCGACCGTCCTGCGCGGCGGTTTCCACTTCTTTTTCCCGTTTCAGTTTCGTCTGCATATCCAGCCGCTGGTGACCATCCCACAGGGCCAGGTCGGCTACGTCTTCGCGCGTGACGGCGCGCCCCTGCCTTCTACCCAGACGCTGGCGCGCAATGTCGAGGCCACGCTGTTCGAAGATACCCGTCAGTTCCTGGAAGCCGGTGGCCAGAAAGGGCCGCAGCGCAAGATCCTGCGTGAAGGCACATATGCCATCAACCTGGCACAGTTCGTCATTATCGCGCACGACCGCATCTATGGCCTCCAGATGGAGAGCAATGATTCGGCGCTGTTCGATGAAATGAACGGCATCATCGCCTCGCGTGATGGCTTCAACGCCGTCGTCATCAAGGACGGCGAGGACGCCATTGGCGTGGTCACAGTTCACGACGGCCCGTCCCTGCCCGCCGACCAGATCATCGCGCCGACAGTCGGCAACGACCAGGCGGACCTTAAGACCTTCCACAACAACTTTCAGGACCCCGAGGCCTTCCTCGCGGCTGGTGGCAAGCGCGGCCGGCAGCTGCAGGTGCTGGTGGAAGGCTCCTACTTCATCAACCGCCTGTTCGCGACGGTCGAGAAGGTCGCCAAGACGGTGGTCGAAGTCGGTCATGTCGGCGTCGTCGTCTCCTATACCGGCGAACTGGGCGCCGATACCTCCGGCGAGGAATATCGCCACGGCGAACTGGTGACGCGCGGCAATCGCGGGGTGTGGTCGGAGCCGCTCCTGCCCGGCAAGTACGCCTTCAACCCGTACGCCGGCAAGATCCTGATGGTGCCAACCACCAACTTCATCCTGAAATGGGACCAGACCAGCGTCGGACCGCACAAGCTGGATGAAAACCTCTCAGAGGTGTCCCTGATCACCAAGGACGCCTTCGAGCCCATCCTGCCCCTGTCGGTCGTCGTCCATATCGACTATCGCAAGGCGCCACTGGTGGTGCAGCGCTTTGGCGATATCAAGAAACTGGTCGAGCAGACCCTGGACCCCATGGTTTCGGCTTACTTCAAGAACGTCGCACAAACCCGTACGCTTATTCAGCTTTTGCAGGATCGCAGCGATATCCAGCAGACCAGCGCCGTCCAGATGAAGGACAAGTTCTCGGCCTATAGCCTGGAGCTACAGGAGGTGCTGATCGGCACGCCCCGCGCCGCCGAAGGCAATGACCAGATCGAGCAGATCCTCAATCAGTTGCGCCAGCGTCAGTTGGCCGATGAGAAGGTTGGTACCTATGACCGCCAGATGCTGGCGGCGCAGAAGGAACGGGGCTTACGCGAAGCCGAGGCCCAGGCCAAACAGCAGACGGCGATCACCGAATCCGCCCTGTCAATCCAGGTGCAGGAAAACCAAGGCAAGGCCAATCTGGCGCGTTCGCAACAGGAGGCCAACCAGACGCGTACGCTGGCGCAGGCCGAGGCCGACCGCACGCACTTGCTGGGTGAAGGGGAAGCCAAGCGCGTCATCGCCCTGGCCGCCGCTGATGCCGAGCGTGTCACCAAGGTGGGGCTGGCCCAGGCCGAGGCCATCGCAAAACAGGCGGAAGCCTCGGGTGGCGCCAGGTATCAGCTGACGCGTCAGATCGCCGAACGGTTCGCCGAGGCGCTGGAAAAATCGGGGGTCGATATCGTGCCGAAAATCGCTATCGGCGGCAGTACGGGGCAGGATAGCGGCGGCAATCCGCTGCTCAATGCCCTGATGGCCATGCTGGTGGCCGATAAGTCTGGGCTGGATACGGCGCTCGGTTCACCGCCGCCGGAGAAACAGCCAGAATCGGTTAACTGAACGGCCAACAGAAACGAAAGCCGCCATCTTATCGATGGCGGCTTTTTTCATCTGGGGATGGTGAAGTTGACCTTCAGCCCGCCCATTTCGGACGGCTCCAGCCAGATCTCGCCGCCATGCGCCATGATAATCTTGCGCGCCAGAGTCAGGCCCATGCCGACACCGGGATAGACCTCATCGGTATGCAGCTTACGTAGCGGACGGAAGACATCGTCATAGAACATCGGGTCGATACCGATGCCATTGTCGGCGATGCTGAACTCCCAGAAATCGGCCGTCTTGTCACAGCGGATGCGGATGTCCGGCGCCTGGTCGGGCTTGCGGAACTTGATGGCATTGTCGAGCAGGGCGAAGAAGACCGTGTGCATCTGCTGGGCATCGGCCATCACTTCGGGCATGCGCGGATAGTTGAAGTGGCCCTTGGTGGCGTCGAGTTGCGCCTGCAGCTGCATGTAGCAGCGGGCGACGACGATTTCGAGCTCCACCAGGGTACGGTTGCGCGGCACGGTGTTGAGGCGTGAAAAGGACAGCAAGCCCTGGATCATGTCGCCCAGCTTCTGGCCGCTTTCGATGATCAGGTCGAGATGCAGCTGGTCCTCGGCCTTTTCAACGACCGGCAGGCTCTCCTTAAGCAGCTGGGAAAAGGCCACCATCGACCGCACCGGCCCGGCAAGGTCGTGCGAGACGATATAGGCGAAATCCTTGAATTCTTCGGCGGGGTCGGCGGGAGCGGTCATGGTAATGTGTCGGGGTTCCTGCATGGTTGCCCTCCTTTAAGCGTCTATATTCTGAGAAGGCACACAAGCCAGAAGGAAGAAGAATTGTTCAATCAGGGAAATGGCTTCCCGGAATTTCTGCAAGTCGGCCGGTTTCATCACATAAGCATTGGCGTGAAGCTGGTAGCTTTTCAGGATGTTGCTGCCGGCGCCGGAGTTCGACATCACGATCACCGGAATGTGCCGGAAACGAATGTCGCTCTTGATACGCTCGAGCACCTCAACTCCGCCCATCTTGGGCAGGCCGAGATCGAGCATGATCAAATCTGGCAGGCGTTGGCCGCGATACTCCCCCTCACCGGCCAGCATGGCCAGGGCCATCTCCCCGGTAGAAGCCACGGTCAGGTTGGTTTGAACAGAGGACTCGCGAAAGGCATGGGATGCCAACAGGGCATCGCCGCGATTATCGTCAACCAGCATGATCTCCGCCGGTCGGCCTTCCGCTATGAGTTTTTTATCCATGCCTGCTCGACCCGATAAATAACTTAATACGCCTGACGGCCCGCCCCGGATTTGCCGTCGATTCGCTTTCAATAAAACTCAGGGTAGCATCAAGACAGGCGGCCATCCACCTGAAAAGTATGCTCTTTCGCTTAAATCAGCGTTAACCGCACTTAACCGACTGTATGATGCCCGTATCGCTGCTGAAAACAATAGTCTGGCGATCCGAGCGATATTCCTGCGTAACGATGCACGTAGAACACACGACGCGCCGCTGGCCGGGATCGAGCGGTACGGGAATTTCCGTGCGCGGCTTGCCGACCAGATATTGCAGGGCCGCAGCGCCGCACTGGTCTTCCGCCATGGGCTTGTAGACCGGTGCCGGCGGCGGTGGCGCAGGCCGCGCCGGTGGCTGATAGGCCGGTGTCTGTGGCGCGGGACGCGAAACGGGTGGTGGGGCGACCGGCGCTTCCGGCGCGCTGGAACAGGCCGCTACAGCCACGGCGATCACACCGAGGATAAATCCGCTGACAAGACTCGTCTTCACTGCATTTTCTCCCATCGTCCCTGCGGGTTTTGCTTCCAGTAGGCCAGGTCCGCGCCCTCACCCTTCAATCTTTTCCATTGGCCGCGCGCCCAGGCCAGGTGATCGTCATCCGAACCTTCGAACACCAGCAAACAGCGCTGCAGGCCGCTGATATCCGGGAAATCGACAGGCGCCACAGAGACATAGACCTCAGCCCCGTTGGCAATCTCGCCGGACGTGCCCAGCAAGACCGGTTGGCGCGGCGCCAGATCGTCGCCTTCGCGACCATGCGCCAGGAAAGAGGCGGCACTGTAACTCCACAACTGGCCATTCAAGGCGTCAATCGTGTCATCGTCATGGCCATGCACATAGGCCCGCCAGCCTTTTTGCACCACCTTTTCCAGCAGGTCCGGCAGAACCTGTGCCAGAGGTGTCTTTTCCAGATGATAAAACCAGATGTCGGGCATGTGCAAAAGCCCGGTTACTCGTAGAAGCGTTCGACCAACTGGTTCAGGGTGCGCACGCCAAAGCCGGTCGCCCCCTCCGGCACGGTCGGCAAACGCTGCTCGTTGGTCCAGGCCACCGGAGCGATATCCATGTGGGCCCACGGCACATTGTTGACGAAGCGCTGGAGGAACAGGGCCGCCGTAATCGAGCCCGCCGGGCGGCCGCCGATATTGCGGATATCGGCGATTTTCGAATCGATCTGCTTTTCGTACTGCTGTGGCAGCGGCATGCGCCAGGTGTTTTCGCTGGAAGCTTTCGACGCCTCACCGATTCTCTCAGCCAGCTCATCGTTGTTGCTGAAAACACCGGCATAATCCATGCCGAGCGCAATGATCATGGCGCCGGTCAGGGTGGCCAGGTCGATCATGAACTGCGGCTTGAAACGATCCTGACAGTACCACAGGGCATCGGCCAGAACGAGGCGGCCTTCGGCATCTGTATTGATAACCTCGATGGTGGTGCCGGACATGGCCTTGACCACGTCGCCCGGACGTTGGGCATTGCCGTCCGGCATGTTCTCGACCAGGCCGATGATGCCGACGGCATTAGCCTTCGCTTTGCGGCTGGCCAGCGCGATCATGGTGCCGACCACGGCGGCCGAACCACCCATGTCCCACTTCATGTCTTCCATGCCTTCGGCCGGCTTGATCGAGATACCGCCGGTATCGAAGGTCACGCCCTTGCCGACAAAGGCCACCGGTTGGGCGTCGCCCGCGCCGTTCCATTGCATGACCACCAGCTTGGATTCCTTGCGGCTGCCCTGCCCCACGCCCAGAAGCGAATGCATGCCGAGCTTTTCCATCTCGGTCTCTCCCAGCACCTCGACCTTGAGGCCGATGGTCTCGAGCGCTTTCACGCGGTCGGCATAGGATTGCGGATAAAGCACATTAGCCGGCTCGGATACGAGATCGCGAGCAAACAGGATGCCGTCACGCAGGGCCGCCAGCGGCACAAAGGCCGCTTCCGTCGCTGCCACATCGTCGCAGACGACCGTGATGGCCTTCAGGGTCGGCGCCTTTTCCAGCTTGGCCGCACCGAAATACTTGTCGAAACGGTAGGAGGCCAGATGAAAGGCCAGCAGCGCGCGCGCCGCCAGGGCCGGCGAAAAACCGGTTACATCGAGGCTGAGGCTCTCGAAACCCGATGCCTTGACCGAATGGTAGAGACTGGCGGCAACGGTCTCCATACCGGCTTCATCCAGCTTGGCCAGCTCACCGCCACCGACCACTACCAGGGCGGCCACATCCATACCTGCGGGCGCGCCGAGAATCTGCGACTTGCCCTTCGCCCCTTTGTAACCGAAGGCGGACAGGCTAGACCGGATGGCGGAAACCGATCCCGGCGTCAGCGTCTCAAACCCGTGGCTTCCGGCATCGCCCTCACCGAGAATGACCGCCAGGGCACTGCCCGCGGCAGCCGTTTGGGACAGGGTGATGGTCGGTTGCGGCATGGAAGGTCTCCGTAGCAGGTCCGGTTTCGGACATTATGGGCTTTAGCCCTATGCCCCTTTTTGCCTGCGGACAGAAGCCTTTTTTGCAACTTTTTTGTTACCGCCGCCGGTATATTTCCACGGCTTTCGTGCGGCGACTGTACATATGTGTTCAATTTTTTTGCGGGGCGGCATCCAACCGCTTGTAATTAACTCTTTAAGCGGTCAAAAGGGGACCCGACTGTCTCTACCCGGCGACTTCTACTGGCTTTGATGAGTTATCCTCAAATATGCGAACACTCGACCGCTATATATTCCGCCAGTTGATCTTGCCAGTTGGCGGTGCGGTGGCGGCATTGACTGGCATCGCCTTGCTCAGCCAGTCCCTGACCCAGTTCGACCTGGTGGTGGAGCGCGGCCAGAACGCCTGGACCTTCGTCAAGATCACCTTGCTCTCCATGCCACAACTCGCCGGCCTGATCTTTCCGATTGCGCTGTTTGTCGGCACGCTCGTCGCCCTGACGCGCATGCAGGGCGAGCACGAGTTCACCGCGGCCTATGCCAGCGGCATGTCGCTGATGCGCGTGGCCTATCCCATCCTGCGTATCGGCGTCTACTTCACCCTGATCAGCCTGGCGGTGAACCTGTTCATCCAGCCCCTCACCAACCGGGCAATGCGGCAGGAGCTTTTCGACGTAAAGAATGACCTGATCTCCAGCCTGATTCGGGAAGGTGACTTCGCCACGTCGAATAATGGCCTTACCATCTATGTGCAGCAGATCGAGCAGAATGGCCTGCTCCGCCAGATATTCATCCGCACCGATGAACCGGACGGCAAGGACCAGACTTTTGCCGCCCGTGAAGGCCGCATCAAGAAGATCAATGGCAGCTCCATTCTGATCATGCGCAATGGCTCGAATCAACGGCTTTCCGGCAAGGGGGTGCTCGACCACCTGACCTGGGATGAATACAGCTTCGACATCACGTCCTACTTTACCAGCGACGACTATCTCCAATTCAAGGAAGGCGATCGCTACATGCACGAACTCGTCTTCCCCATTCGCTACGACTACGAAAAGACGGTCTGGCAAAAATATTATGCCGAAGCCAACGCACGGCTTGCCAATCCGCTCTATAACCTGGCCTTCGTCATGCTGGCCATTGTCAGCGTGCTCGGCGGCGCCTTCAGCCGAAATGGTTACGCCAAGCGCATCGCCATAGCCGCGGCCGCCGCTGGCGCCACTCGCATATTGGGCGTGGTGATGGAAACTGCCAGTGGTGCAGCCTGGATACTGAACATTCTTCAGTATGTCGTGCCGCTCATTCCCGTCTTCGTCAGTCTGCGCATGATCCGCAGGTTTGATGGCTCGCTGACCATTATCCGCAGCAGCAAGAAGGCTGCGCGCGAAACATTGCGGCCATTGTAGGAGGGCATGATGAAACCGATCGATCAGCTGCCTTCCCTTTCCGGCCTGGGCCGCCTCAATCCCTGGCGCAACAGCCGCCTGGAAACCTATATTCTCCAGACCTGCATCTCGGCTTTCCTGTCATCCCTGATGATCGTGGCCGCCCTGATTTTCCTTATCGAATATGTCGGCATTTCGAAATCACTGGGCGCCAAGGCCGATGTCTCAGGCCTGTCGGTTATCGGGCTGATGCTGGAGAAAGCGCCCGCGTCAATCCTCGTGCTCTTGCCCTTCGCCTTTTTGTTCGGAGCTCTGTTTGCCTTCGTCAATCTCAATCGCCGCAGCGAACTGATTGCCATGCGCGCCGCCGGCGTATCGGCCTGGCGTTTCGTCACGCCGGCGGCTGTTACGGCCTTTGCCTTTGGCATACTGACTATCGGTGTGCTCAACCCCGTCGCTTCCCTGCTGAGCGACCAGTACGACAAGGCCATGGCCACTGTGGACGAGGATGTGCCCGCCAACGCCCCAGAAGGCGGCGCCGTTTACCTGCGTCAGGGTGACGGTCATCAGCAGATCGTCATCCGCGGCGCCAGCCAAGATCAGGTGCCCGGCCATCTGAAAGGCGTGACCTTCTGGGTTTACGATATCGACACAAAACAGATTCCTATCTTCCGCAAGCGTATCGATGCGGCGGAAGCGACCCTGCGTCCTGGCTACTGGCAATTGCGCAACGCCCAGGAAGCCACGGTGACCGGACCGCCGACCCCGCCTTACGACATGCTGACGATCCCCTCCAATCTCGACCCGCAAAAGGCGTTCAAGAAGTATGCGTCTACCCAGAGCGTGCCTTTCTGGCGTTTGCCGGGCCTGATTATTCAAAATCGCATCTCAGGCTTTTCAACCGCGCTTTATGAGCTGAAACTGCACCAGTTGCTTTCGACGCCGCTGATGTTCGCCGCCATGACAGCGCTCGGCGCCGTGTTCAGCCTGCGCCTGATGCGTCTGGGCGGCATGACCGGACTGGTTATTTCTGGCATCAGCCTTGGTTTCGTCATCTTTTTCGTCAACCAGTTGTTTTCCAGCATGGGTAAGGCCGGCGTCATTCCCATCGCCCTGGCCGGCTGGTCTCCCGCCATCCTGGCCATGCTGGCAGCCATGACCCTGCTCGTTTACACTGAAGACGGCTAAACAGGCTAAAGTCTTTAACGGGTGATTCTCGACAACCCGATGTCTTTTTGGTCGGCATACAGGCCGGCTGTGTTATACAAACGGATCGGCGTTCAGCCGGCGGTCTGACGGACTTGAATTACAGGACTGATGCGGCGGCAATGATTAAGCGCAACACACACGGACGGGACAGAAGCAGACTCGGTGCAGGGTTAATCACCCTAATCGCTGCGGGTTGCGGCTGTGGGCACGTCATGGCGCAATCGCAGAGCGCATCTACTTCCGGCTTCCGCACAGGCAGTCAATTGGCCTTCGAACTGGCGATGGCGCAGGTAACTGCCGGCACGGCCGATCCGACCCAGACCACAACTGATACCACAAGCTCCATAACGAATAGCGCGGATGCCGTAACGGATAGTGCAGACGCAGTAACGGACGGTACGGCCGCCACTGCGGACAGCACAAGCCCCGCAAATCCCGAAGACCGCCCGCCCTACGCCAATGCCAAACCCGTTCGCAAGGTCGTCAGAACCGCCACGGTTCCTGGCAATGACGGTCTGGTGCTTGATCAGTCCTACCTGGAAGCCGACCATGTCCTTAACGGCGAAGATGGTGTAACGACTGCGACCGGCAATGTGCAATTGCGGCAGAATGGACGCACGATCATTGCGGACAAGGTCACCACCAACTCGACGACCGGCGTCACCGAGGCCGAGGGGCATACCCGGACCATTGCCGAAGACGGTAGCATCCAGTTTTCCGATCATATTCGCTATGACGACAACATGCAGTCGGGCTACAGCGAGAATTTCGCCTCAATCGGCCGCAACAACTCCAAGGTCTTCGCCCGTCGTCTGGAACAGGTCAATCCGGACATCAATCGCCTGACCAATGTCATCTACACGCCCTGTGCATTGTGCGTGAAAAATGGTGAAACCCAGTCGCCGACCTGGTCGATCGAGGCCAGCCAGATCACCCAGCGTAAAGACAAGAAGATGGTCTTCTACAATAACGCCGTGGTGAAGCTCAAAGGCGTCCCGGTCCTCTATTCGCCCTATCTCTGGACGCCCGATCCCGACCTGGATCGTGCCTCAGGTTTCCTGTTTCCCAAGATATCGACTGGCCGGAAACGCGGTTTTTCGTATGAACAGCCCTATCTGTGGTCGATCTCGCCCTATCAATATCTGATTATCAGCCCGCAGCTCAATGCCAGCGTCAATCCGCTGCTGAACATGGAGTACAAGCGTCGTTTCTATTCTGGCACTCTGCATATTAGGGGCGGTTTTACGAACGAAGCCTTCTTCGACAATGACGGTGATCGTCATGGTGCTTCGGCGACACGCGAATACCTACTGGCGGATGGCGCTTTCAAGATCAACAAGAACTGGCGCTGGAACTTCACGGCACAGCACGTCAAGGACGAGAGCGGAGATTCCAAGGGAGACTACGCCAACTTCTTCGAGCGCTACGGCATCGATGGCGCTTTCGATCAGGTCGGCGATCTGAGCGTGGATTCACGCCAGCTCATCAATCAGGTCAATGTCACCCGGCAGGTTTCCAACGCTTACTTTGCCATTACCATGGCGAGTTTCCAGAGCCTGCAGGTCGGTGGCTATCTGGATAGCGCTAAACTCCAGCCCTACGCAATCAGTTCAGACTATTTCCCCACGATCGCACCGCAGATCGAGGCATACTGGTCTCCAAAGTCGCGTATCCTGGGCGGCCAACTGACCTTTTCCGCCAATGCCATCGGTGTGTATCATAAAAGCCTGACGAGCAGCACGAGTACAGGGCTGACAGCCTCTCAGATCGGTGCCCCAAGCGGCCTCGTGGTCAAGACAGCGGGTTACGACACCAATCGTATAAGCGGTGGCCTGACCTGGGAAGGCGACATGACAACCCGCAGCGGTATCAAATGGGGTCCGTTCGTCGATCTGCGCCATGACTATTATCGTGTCAGCAACCTGGATGGAAACGGCCTCACTGAGGAAGAATCGCGCGATCTGTCTACAGCGGGACTGAATATCAGCTATCCGCTGTACCGTAAGTTCAAAAGCTTCACGGCCATTATCGAGCCTGTCGCCCAGTTGGCCGTATCTCCGGATGCCCAGACCAGCCCCTATATCCCTACCGAAGACAGTCAGTCCTTTGAGTTCGATGAAACCACACTTTTCAGTTTCAACAAATCCCCCGGTTTCGACGTTTATGAAGCCGGGAAACGCCTGAACCTGGGTCTGCGTGGCGAATTACGCTTCAATTCAGGATTGCAATTAGATGGCCTGATCGGCCGTGTTCTGCGGGATAAGCCTGAATCGCAATTTCTTAAAACGGTTGCCATCAATGGGCAGTCCTATACTTACGATCCTTCCGGCTTAGGCAGCCAGAATTCCGACTGGATCATGACCGGTAGCTTCCAGACGAAAAAAACTTACAACGGTTACGCTCGCTTGCGTTTCGACAGCGAGACCGGCCACCTTAGCCAGGGGGAATACGGCCTTACCGCCAAGAGCAAGAACACGATGGGCACATTGCGCTACATCGTCAATAATGTCCTTACCTCTCCGACTGAGCTGGACGCAGACGGCAAGTTGATCCGATTTGGAGACAATTACCGTGATTTCCAGATTTACGCGCAGCACTTCTTTTCTGATCACTGGGGTGTCTCTACCCGGATCGATCGCGATCTTGTGGCGGATAGCTGGCGGAAGTCTACACTCAGCCTGATCTACAAGGACGACTGCAGTTGGTTCGAGCTGGTTTATCAGCAAAACAACACCGCGCTGACCACCGCAAATGGCAAACCGTCATCCTCGATATTCTTCCGCCTTAACTTAACCACATTGGGAACATCACTTTCCAAGGTCAACGATGTTCGCTAATTAACCCCCATGATCATGTCCTCACCTCTGTCTTTCGGCCGCAATATGTCCAAGGTTTCGTCCTTTCTGACCCTATCCATGGTATTGGCGCTCGGCGCGCCTGCCGCCTTCGCGCAGCAGGGCTTCCCGCAGACGCCAGATACCGGAGAGGCGGCCCTGGCGTCCCAGCCGGCCCTGACCTCCCATACACAGGCACCGCAGTTGCCTACTCTAGGCGAGGGCATCATTGTGTCGGTCAATAACGACATGATCACCTCCTACGACCTGAAGCAGCGCATGCTGCTGCTGATCGTGACCTCCGGCGTGCAGGTCACCCAGGAAAACTATGCGGCTTTCCAGCAGCAGGCCCTGAACAGCCTGATCGACGAGCGCCTGCAGCAGCAGGAAATGGATCACTGGAAGGTCAAGGTCAGCGATTCCGATGTGGACGACGAAATCACGCGAATGGCGGCACAGAGCAATCTGAAATCCGACCAGCTCCTGAGTGAACTGAAACGGGTCGGCGTCGAACCGGCCACCCTGCGCGCCCAGATATCCGCCGAATCGGGCTGGAGCCAGCTGGTCGGCGGCCGTTATCACGCCAACGCCAATGTCGGTTCGGCCCAGGTCGATTCGCTGATGGACAAGGTGATCGCTGATGGCCAGAAGCCGCAATATCTCGTGGCTGAAATCTATATCGACAACGCCGCCGCCGGTTCGCCGGCCAACGCCCTGCAGGGTGCCAAGCAGCTGCGTGAGCAGATTGCCGACAAGGTCGCGCCCTTCCAGGCCGTGGCGCGCCAGTTTTCCAACGCCCCCTCGGCTGCCAATGGTGGCGACGCCGGCTGGCTGGTGTCCGGCAATATCGAGCCGTCCGTGGAAAGCGTCCTGACCAGCCTGAAAACCGGCGAAATGAGCGAGCCGATCCCCACCAAGGACGGCGTCTATATCTACCTGCTGCGTCAGAAAACCGACGGTAATGCCGACATGATTTTCCGTCTGCGCCAGGCGGCCGTCTCCCTGCCCGCCAATGCCAGCCCGCAGGAGGTCGCTAGCGCCAATGCCACCCTGGCTGCCTTCCGCTCGCGGGTTACCAGCTGCGAGGCCTTTGATGAAGCCAGCAGCAAGGCGCCGGCCGGCATTCAGCTCAGCGATCTGGGCGATGCCCAGCTCAGCACCCTGCTGGCCAACTATTCGGATGCCCTGCGTCCGCTGAAGACAAACGACAGCACCGCGCCGCTGCAGAATGCGCAGAACATGAACGTTCTCTATGTCTGCGATCGGGCGCTGGCCGGGGATAACGCCCTGTCACGCGATCAGGTGGAAAACAACCTGGTCAACCAGCGTCTGTCGATGCTGGGCAAGCGTTACCTGCGCGAACTGAGAAGCACGGCGACGATTGAAAACCACTAGCCCGCCTTTGGTTATGAGCCTGGGCGATCCCGCGGGGATCGGTCCGGAACTCGCGGCGAAAGCCTGGACCAGCCTGAGAGATCAGGCTGGTCTTGCCTTTTGCGTGATCGGCGACGCCAACCTTATGGCCGCGCAGGGCGTGCCCATGGCGCCCGTCAGAGAGATATCGGAAACGGCAGAGCATTTTTCCAGCGCCCTTCCGGTGCTGGACATCCCCGTAAGCGCACCCGTGCTCGCCGGCAAGCCCGACAACCGGCATGCGCCTCATATCATCGATTGGATCAAAACCGGCGTAGTTCTCTGCCAGACCGGACAGGCACGGGCCTTGGTCACCTGCCCCATCGCCAAGTCGGTTCTGTATGCCACCGGCTTTGCTTTTCCCGGCCATACGGAATATCTCGCCGAGCTTTGCCGCGAAGGTGACACTGTGCCTACGCCAGTGATGATGCTGACCGCCAAGGATCTGCGCGTCGTACTGGCGACCATCCATACACCGCTCAAGGCCGTGCCTGACGCCCTGTCGGTTGATGGCCTTGTCGAACTGGCGCGCATCACCCATGCGGCCCTGACGAAGGACTTTGGCATTTCCAGGCCGCGTCTGGTCATGGCCGGCCTGAACCCGCATGCCGGCGAAGGGGGTACAATCGGCCGCGAGGAGATCGACATTCTGGCCCCCGCCATCAACCAGTTGCAAAACGAAAGCATTGATGTTCGCGGGCCATTTCCGGCGGATACGCTCTTTCACGACGAGGCGCGCGCCGGTTACGACGCGGCGTTGTGCCTATACCACGATCAGGGTTTGATCCCATTGAAAACGCTTGATTTCTGGGGCGGCGTCAATATCACGCTCGCCCTGCCGATTGTCCGCACCTCGCCCGATCACGGCACGGGTTTCAATATCGCCGGCAAGGGCATTGCGCGCGTCGACAGTCTTGTGGCCGCCATCCGCGCTGCTGACGCCATCAGCCGCAACCGGGCCGCCGCATGACCGATTTGCCCACACTGCGCGAAAGCCTGGAAGCCCATGGCCTGATGGCCAAGAAATCCTTCGGCCAGCACTTCCTGCTCGATCTCAACATCACACGCAAGATTGTCCGCCTCGGTGGGCCGTTCGATGGCGATGTGGTGATTGAGGTCGGCCCAGGCCCCGGCGGCCTGACCCGCGCCCTGCTGGAAACTGAAGCCCGTAAAGTGATCGCGGTCGAGATGGACAACCGTTTCATCGATCTGCTCGGCGAGTTGAACGGCGTCTATGGCGACCGCTTCGAAGTGATAGAGGGCGACGCCACGAAGGTGAACGAAGCGCAGTCGCTTGCAGACCGCAACTTACCGCCGCAAGCCCATATCGTCTCCAACCTGCCCTATAATGTTGGCACCCCCCTGCTGATAAAGTGGCTGACAGGCCCGTGGCAGCCGCTTTCCATGACCCTGATGTTCCAGCTGGAAGTGGCGCTGCGTGTCGTGGCGCCGGTGGGCGATGATGACTATGGCCGGCTGTCTGTGATCTCCCAGGTTCTGTGTCACTGCGAGAAGATCATGGACCTGCCAGCACGCGCCTTTACGCCGCCGCCGAAGGTAGACAGCGCCGTGGTGCACCTGAAGCCGAAATCCGAGCGTCCGGCGGCGCGTGTCATACGTAATCTGGAAAAGGTCACCGCCGCTGCCTTTGGCCAACGCCGCAAGATGCTGCGTGCCTCGCTCAAATCGCTCGGAGGCGAAGCCTTGCTCGAGAAAGCCGGGATCGTGCCTACCGAGCGGGCGGAGCAGGTCAGCCCGGCCGAATTTCTCAGACTGGCAGAACTGCTCTAATGGGGTTTGGGGCCTGTGGCCCCACGTCTTCACTCTTTCAAAAGAAAACCCGGCCTTGAGGGCCGGGTTTTCTTTTGAATAAGGCAAGGTTTGTGAGGTCCCCAGAAACGTTCTTTGGCCCCAAGCCCCATTAGACATTTTCCGACATCAGATCATCGACGAACGGCGCAATCCACAGCCCGCGCGAACGGCGCGCGACCTCGGCATGATAGATATGCACCAGCTCCGCATAGGAGCGGTCGAAGTCGTCATTCAAAATGACATAATCATATTCCGCCCAGTGCGAGATCTCGCCCTTGGCCCGCGCCAGGCGGCGCTCGATCACCGATATCTCGTCCTGCGCACGGGCAATCAGCCGGCGCTTCAGCTCTTCCATTGAGGGCGGCAGAATAAAGATGCGCACCACATCCGACGGCGCCTTGGCCGAGATACGCTGCGCCCCCTGCCAGTCGATATCGAACAGCACGTTCTTACCCTGGCTGAGCGCACGTTCCACCGGCTCGCGCAACGAACCGTAGTGGTGATCATGCACTGCCGCATGCTCCAGGAGAGCATCCTCGGCGATCAGCTCATCCATGTGCGTATTGTCGATGAAGTGATACTCACGACCATCCTGTTCCCCCGGACGCGGTTTGCGTGTCGTCACCGAGATCGAGAGGTCGAGGTCGCCATGGTCCGACATCAGCCGGCGGCATAGCGAGGTCTTGCCGGCACCGGAGGGTGAAGACACGATAAGCATGAGACCGCGCTTGATGCGCTGCGTGCCGGGGGTTTGGGTCTTCGGCATCGCCTACTCCACATTTTGCGTTTGTTCACGGAACTGATCGATCACGGCTTTAAGCTCCAGGCCGGTCTGGGTCAATTCGATAAAGGCCGATTTTGAGCACAGAGTATTGGCTTCGCGCATGAATTCCTGCGCCAGAAAATCGAGCTTGCGGCCCGGCGCCGCCTCGCCATCGATCAACTGATGCGCCTGATCGAGATGCGAGGTCAGGCGGTCCAGTTCTTCACGCACATCGGCCTTGGTGGCGAGAAGCGCGGCTTCCTGCAGAACGCGCTCATCGAAATCCTGCGCATCGGGCAACAACTCGTTGATCCGGCGGGTAAAGCGCTCGCGGATGGCCTCGACCTGCTGATCCGCAAGTGATTTAGCGCGCTCGACACAGGCCGCCATGGTGATCAGGTGCCCCTTGAGAATGGTTTCCAGCGCACGCCCCTCGCCTTCACGGGCCTCCTTCAGACGATCGAACAAAAGCGTCAGGTCAGCGGTCAGGGCAGCTTCGGCGGCAGTATCCAGTTCTGCACGTTCGTCACCCGTCGCCTCAATCACCCCGCGCAGGCTGAGCAGTCCGTCCACCGAAGGCGTCACCGCCTCCCCGGCATCTATCAGCGCCCGACTGGCATCCAGATAGAATTCAAGTACGTCCTTGTTCAGCGTTACCCCGGCCTTCGCTGCCGCACTACCCACCGAGACAGTCAGGTTCACCTGGCCGCGCTGGAACCGGCTCTTGGCCAGGTCACGGCCTATCCGTTCCACGGCCTCGAAACCGGCGGGAAAACGGTATTTGATATCGAGCCCACGCCCGTTGACGCTGCGCATTTCCAGCGTCCAGGTCAGGCTGTCGGAGCGCCCTTCGATACGGGCAAAGCCGGTCATGCTGGCCAGGGTCATGATATGGTCTCCGAAAGCCGCTGATCAGCGTTTGGCGCTCAGACGGACAGGCTTGATCACCGGCTCGACCTTGGCCACCGAAGGCGCTGCCGGCGGTTCAGGCGCCACGGCCGAAGATGTATAGACATTGACCTGTGCTTCCATGGCCCGCCACTTGGCGACATTGAGCAGGTGTTCCTCATAGGTAGCCGCAAAGACGTGGCCGCCGGTGCCATTGGCCACGAAATAGAGATCCTGCGTCTTGGCCGGATTCAACACAGCCGCGATGGATGCCTTGCCCGGATTGGCGATCGGCGTCACCGGCAGCTTGTCGATCAGATAGGTGTTCCACGGCGTCAGCGTGTCCAGTTCTTCGCGCGTCAGGCCACGGCCCAGCGGCTCGCCATGGCTGATGCCGTAGATGACCGTTGGATCGGAACCCAGGCGGATGCCACTGCGCAGACGATTGATGAAAACCGCTGCCACACGCGGCCGTTCCGCAGGCAAACCTGTCTCGCGCTCAACAATAGACGCCATAATCAAGGCGTCTTCCTTGTTGGCGAAAGGCAGCCCCGGCGCGCGCTTTGCCCAGAGCGCATCCAACGTCTCTCGCCCGGCTTCCAGCATCCGGTCCAGTACGGCTTGGCGCGTTTCACCTGGCTGATAGAGATAGGTTTCCGGCAGGATCGCGCCTTCCGGCGGCACTTCCACATCGCCCGTCAGATCCTTGATTCCCATCAGAATACGTACCGCTTGAGCCGAGGTGCGGCCTTCAGGGATCGTTATGAAGGTCTGCACGACCTTGCCGTCTTCAATCTGTTTCAGCGCGCTCATTAAGGAGCTGCCCGCCGGAAACTCGTATGTACCGGCCTTCAGGCTGTGATGACTGCTGAACTTGACCGCCAGTCGAAACAGGCTGGCGGAATGGACGACATGAGCCTTTTCCAGCGTCTGCCCCATGGCCATGACGCTCATGCCATGATCCAGTGTCACGCGCGTGGCCGTCTTGAGGCCTGGCCCGTAAAGCTGTGCGTAGAAGAACAGTCCGCAGGAGAAAACCAGCAGCAATATACCGGCCAAAAGCCCCGCCAGAGGTGCCAGTATCGACCGCCCCTCATTTTCCGACGACGCTTTGCCGGTGATGCGCATCATTCCTCAACGGCACCCAGGATAAGCGCGGCATTGGTGCCGCCGAAACCGAAGCTGTTGGACATCACCGTCTTGATCTTCATCGGCTTGGCCTTGTGCGGCACCAGATCGACGACAGTATCGACATCGGGATTATCCAGATTAATGGTCGGCGGCGCTATCTGGTCGCGAATGGCCAGGGTACAGAAGATGGCCTCGACCGCACCCGCGCCACCCAGCAGGTGACCGATGGCCGACTTGGTGGAGGACACGGTGCCGGTAGCGGCACGGTCACCGAGAAACTTCTCGATGGCTTTCAGTTCGATGCCATCAGCCATGGTCGAGGTGCCGTGCGAATTGACATAATCGATCGAGGTCGGATCGACATTGCCGTTCTTCGCGGCCGCCACCATGGCGCGGTAACCACCATCGCCATCTTCCGACGGCGCGGTGATGTGGTAGGCGTCGCCGGAGAGGCCATAGCCCAGAACCTCGGCATAAATCTTGGCGCCGCGCGCCTTGGCGTGCTCGTATTCTTCCAGAACGACGATGCCGGCGCCCTCGCCCATGACAAAGCCGTCGCGGTCCTTGTCATAAGGACGCGAGGCCTTTTCCGGCGTGTCGTTGAAGGCGGTGCACAGGGCGCGGCAGGCGATGAAGCCGGCAATGCCGATCGGCACAATGGCTGATTCCGCGCCACCCGCGACCATGACATCGGCATCGCCATACTTGATCAGGCGGGCCGCATCGCCGATGGCGTGGGCGCCGGTAGCGCAGGCCGTGACGACGGAGTGGTTCGGCCCCTTGAGACCGTGACGGATAGACACCTGGCCGGACGCCAGATTGATCAGCGAGGACGGAATGAAGAAGGGCGAAATGCGCTTCGGCCCCTTATCGCGCAGTTCCAGCGCGGTATCGGCGATGATGCCGAGGCCGCCGATGCCGGAACCGATCAGGGTGCCGGTGCGCTCCTGGTCTTCCGGCGTTTCCGGATGCCAGTTGGCGTCGTTCAGGGCTTCGTCCGCCGCGGCAATAGCATAGAGAATAAAGTCGTCGACCTTGCGGCGTTCTTTGTTGGACAGTACCGCCGACGGATCGAAGGAGCCTTCGATATCCGGACCGCCGCCGCCGCGTCCATCGACGCTGGGCACTTCGCAGGCCACGGTGCAGGCGTAATCGGTCGTATCGAATGCCGTGATCTGCCCCGCGCCGGACTTGCCTTCCAGCAGACGTTTCCAGGAAATCTCGACTCCGTTACCTAGGGGAGAAACCAGACCGAGACCGGTAATGACGACGCGACGAACCATAGGCAATCAACCTTCAATTTGGCCTTTTAGAACTTGTGGCCAGACCCAGATACAACTAAGCGCGGCCAAACCCCTTAACAGGAGTCTGAAGCCGCGCTCAAGCAAGTCTTTAGACTTAGGACTTCAGCTTGCCATCGATATAGGCAACAGCGTCGCCCACGGTCAGGATGTGCTCAGCCGAATCGTCGGGGATTTCGATATCGAATTCTTCTTCGAAAGCCATGACCAGCTCAACGATGTCGAGGCTGTCCGCTTCCAGATCGTCGATAAAGCTCGCCTTTTCCGTGACCTTGTCCGGATCAGCATCCAGGTGGTCGATCACGATCTTACGAACACGTTCAAGAACTTCAGACATTTATTGTCCCTTCAGAAAGTAGAAACTCAGGACCCGAGACCGCAGGGTCCCAAGGGGAGGATAGAATCCAGTTTTGTCTTGTAGGCATATAAAACCGGCGTTTCAAGCGATTTAAAGCGCCAGCCCGCCACAACGCAGGGAAACCCGCCGTAAAATCGGGCCATATCGACTTAAAAATCGATACGGATCAGATCATCGCCATACCGCCGTTCACATGCAGGGTCTGGCCGGTGACATAACCGGCTTCGTTGCTGGCCAGGTACACGGCAGCGGCGGCGATATCACTGCCCTTGCCGAGGTCACCGGCGGGGATCTTTGCCAGGATCGCGGCGCGTTGGGCGTCATTCAGTTCGTCCGTCATCGGCGAGGCGATGAAGCCCGGCGCGATGCAGTTGACCGTGATGCCACGCGAGCCGACTTCCTGCGCCAGGGCCTTGGAGAAGCCGATCATGCCGGCCTTGGAGGCGGCATAATTGGTCTGGCCTGGATTGCCGGTGACGCCGACGATCGAGGTAATGCCGATGATGCGGCCGAAACGGCGCTTCATCATGCCCTTGGTGGCGGCGCGCGCCAGACGGAAATAGGCTTCGAGATTGACCTTGATGACCGTCTCCCAGTCCTCGTCCTTCATGCGCAGGATCAGCCCGTCGCGGGTGATGCCGGCATTGGCGACCAGGATATCAAGCCCGGCGCCCGCGGCTTCTTCCGCCCGCGCGACCAAGCCATCGACCGAAGCGGCATCCGCGAGATTGGCGGCAGCGATGACAGCCCCCGGCAACTGCGCGGCCAGGTCGGCCAGGACGTTCTCACGTGTACCGGACAGCACCACCTTGGCGCCCTGGGCATGCAGCGAACGGGCGATTTCGGCGCCAAGGCCGCCGGTTGCGCCGGTCACGAGAGCGGTTTTTCCGGTCAGATCGAACATAGTCGTTTCCTTTGATAGGTGTCCTTAGGCGGCGCGTTTAGGTCAAAGCCCACGCGCCTTCAAGTCAAATCAGCCCTTGAGGGCGGCGGCGAAGGCTTCAAAATCGGCTGTGCCGTTAAGCGCCAGCGAGTTGGCTTCCGGCGCGATGCGCTTGGCCATGCCGGTCAGCACCTTGCCCGCGCCCAGTTCGGCGAAGGTGGTGACACCGCCATCGGTCGCCAGCCATTGCACCGACTCGCGCCAGCGCACGCGCCCGGTCACCTGCTGAACCAGCAGGCCGGCGATCTCGTCCTTGCCACGGATCGGCTGGGCGGTGACATTGGCCACCAGGATCGACGCCGGCTCATTGATCGTGACGGCCGCCAGGGCCGCCTTCATTTCTTCGGCCGCCGGTTCCATCAGCGGCGAGTGGAAAGGCGCCGAGACATTCAGCAGCATCCCCTTGGCGCCCAGTTCCTTGGCCTTTTCGACCGCCAGTTCCACGGCCGGCTTCACGCCGGAAATGACGATCTGCCCGGCATTATTATCATTGGCGATCACGACAACACCGGCCGCCGATCCGGCCTCACAGGCCTTTTCCGCCAGTTCAAGATCCGCCTTGCCAATCAGAGCCGCCATGGCGCCGACACCGACCGGCGTAGCGCGCTGCATGGCCTGGCCGCGCAGCTTGAGCAGGCGCGCCGTATCGGCCAGCGAAAAAGTGCCGGCGGCGGCATGTGCGGAATATTCACCGAGCGAATGGCCGGCGACATATTTGGCGGCCGAGCACGCGATGCCGAATTCCTTTTCCAGCACGCGTGCCACGGCGACGGAGACAGCCATGATGGCCGGCTGGGCGTTTTCGGTCAGGGTCAGCTGGTCTTCCGGGCCTTCTTTCATCAGCGCGAACAGTTTCTGACCGAGCGCTTCGTCGACCTCATTGAAGACGTCGCGCGCCACGGCATAGGTGTCGAACAGTTCCGCGCCCATGCCGACGCTTTGCGATCCCTGTCCCGGAAATACAAAAGCTAAAGTCATGATGGTCTGGCCTCGCAAGATTGAAATGGCGAATTGCGTTAGGGCAATCCGCGCGTGAGGGCAAGCGTGGCGACGCAATTTTACGTTATTGTCATGCCCCCCGTAACCGGCCTTGCCAGTTCGGCGTATAAGGCATAGCGTCACAATAAACAGGAGATACGCTCATGAAGAAAATAGTGCTCGGTATGGCGGCCTTCACCGCTTCTGTCCTGCTCGCCTCCCCTGCCTTCGCCGCGCTAAAGGTTGGCGACAAGGCCCCGGCCTTCACCATTCCCGCCGCCACGAATGGTGTGGTGGGCACCTTTTCCCTAAAGGACGCGCTGAAGGATGGCCCGGTCGTGGTCTACTTCTATCCCAAGGCTTTCACCGGCGGCTGCTCACTGGAAGCGCACCAGTTCTCGGAAGCCATTCCCGAATTCCAGGCCAAGCACGTCTCGGTCGTCGGCATTTCCACCGATGAGATCGGCACCCTCCAGAAATTCTCCAAGGAAACCTGTCAGGGCAAATTCCCGGTCGGCGCCGATACCAAGGCGGCCGTGACCACCGCCTATGACGCCAAGATGGGCGACATGAACATGTCCAACCGTATTTCCTATGTGGTCGGGACCGATGGCAAGATTGCCTTTGTACATGCCGATGGCGATGCCTCGACGCATGTCAGTTCGCTGCTGAAGGCTGTCGGCGCAGCAAATTAAGGCCCTTTCCTTATACTGCTTGCCTTTTGGGCGCTCTTCATCTAAGAGAGCGCTCCCTTCCGGGTGGTCGGCTGGCATTGTGCCTGTTCCGATCCATCGGTTTTGCCGGACTTCCGCCGGTGAAATTGCCACCCGGAGCAACGGAAGAGGATACCTATGCCCTACTACGAACACGTCGTTATCGCACGACAAGATATTTCGCCACAACAGGCGGAAGCTCTGAACGACACCATCAAGCACCTCATCGAAGAAGGCGGCGGTCACATCGCCAAGATCGAATACTGGGGTCTGCGCAACCTGACCTATCGCGTCAAGAAGAACCGCAAGGGCCATTACTCCCTGCTGGCCATCGACGCCCCGGCTCCGGCCGTGAAGGAAGTGGAGCGCCAGCTCTCGATCAACGAAGACGTCATCCGTTACATGACCGTCCGCGTTGAAGAACTCGATCTCGAACTGTCGCCGGTGCTGTCGCGCCGCGAGCGTTCGGAACGCCCTGACCGTGCCGAGCGCACGGCTGACTTCGCTGAATAAGGGAGCCTCAGATGTCTGAAGACACCATCGCCTCCACCGCTCCCGGCGCCCCCGTCGGCAACGGTCCCGCCCGTCGTCCTTTCTTCCGCCGCCGCAAGGTGTGCCCGTTCTCTGGCGCCAATGCCCCGAAGATCGACTACAAGGACGTCAAGCTCCTGCAGCGTTACATCTCGGAACGCGGCAAGATCGTCCCCTCGCGCATCACGGCTGTCAGCCAGAAGAAGCAACGCGAACTGGCCAAGGCCATCAAGCGCGCCCGCTTCCTCGCCCTGCTGCCTTATGTTGTGAAGTAAGGAGTACAGGCACATGAAAGTTGTTTTGCTTGAACGCGTCGACAACCTCGGCACCATCGGCGACGTCGTCGGTGTCAAGGACGGTTTCGCCCGTAACTACCTCCTGCCGCGCCACAAGGCTCTGCGCGCCACGGCTGCCAATCTGAAGGTCTTCGAGGCCCAGAAGGAACAGATCGTCGCCCGCAACGCTTCCAACAAGGCCGCCGCTGAAAAGTCGGCTTCCGAACTGGACGGCACGAGCTATGTCATCATCCGCCAGGCGGGTGATAGCGGCCAGCTCTATGGCTCGGTCAACGCCCGCGACGTGGTGGACGCCGTTGCCGAAGCCGGCGCCAAGATCGAGCGTAATCAGGTTGTCCTGAATACGCCGATCAAGACCCTCGGCCTGCACGTCATCACCGTGCGCCTGCATGCGGAAGTCTCGCTGACCATCACGGTCAACGTGGCCCGCTCGGCTGATGAAGCCGAACGTCAGGCCGCTGGCGAGAACGTCATCGCCTCGCAATTCGAGGAAGATCGCCTGGCGGATGAAGCCGCCGCGGCCGATCTGCTCGAAGGCGGTGCCGGTGCCGCCCTGGCGGACGCACCTTACGAAGCCTAAAACTTCGCCTTAAACTGCGAAAGCATCCTGAGAAACCCCTGAAAGTTTTTGCTTTCAGGGGTTTTATATTTTCCACCACATGCTTCAAGGGCAGCATCACTCTCGCCGCTATTTGGTTGCTATTTGGCGAGAAACGCGTATGGTCCTCGCATTCGAGATTTAGGTCTGACTTGAACGACCGCCTATCAGGCTTCCAAGACGCACTCTTTTCGGATTCAGGTACGCATAATCCCATGGGTACCAACTGCACGAAGGTGCGATACAATATACGGAGGCCATCATGGCTACAGGTACGGTTAAGTGGTTCAACCCCACTAAAGGTTTTGGTTTCATCCAGCCCGACAACGGCGGCGCGGACGTGTTCGTCCACATCTCCGCTGTTGAGCGCGCCGGTCTGCGCACCCTGAACGAAAATCAGAAGATCAGCTACGAGCTGGTCACTGAAAAGGGCAAGACCTCGGCAGCCAATCTGCAAACCGCATAATCTTTCAGGCCCAGGCTTGAGATATTAAACCCCCGGCAGTTTATACTGCCGGGGGTTTTTCATTCTGCCCGGTCCTTGTAGATGAAGCTGGCGACAACCTGCCCCAGCAAACAGGCGATCAGCGCGGCCAGCAGGTTATAGTGGATCATCTTGTGCGGCTCGATACCCATAGCCATCTTGTCCATGCTCATGCCCAACCAGCCGATGGCCCAGACGATTACCCCGGATATCCAGGCCGCACGCAGATTGGCGCCTACCCAGGTTCGGATACCGGCATAGATAAAGGTGCCCGCGATCCCGGCGATCAGCGTCTGCAATCCCCAATGAATCATGGAAACGGTGCCAGAGGGCATGACAAAGGCGGTCCTGGCGATCGCGCTCCAGTCTTGCCAGTCCCGGCCAAGGACGACCGCATTGGTAACCGTCTCGATCAGATAGATGATGATCGCCGAAACCAGGCCGCCCAGGATCAGGCGTACCACATCCAGTCGCTTCATGACGACCTCCCGGAACATATTTTTGCCTAATATATACCCCTTGAGCCGAATGCGACAGTGGACAAATCCTGTCACGAATGGTTTCAGAAACGGCTCGTCACGCAACAAATTTGATTAAGTTATGCACACTCGCCTAAATATAGAATTGAAATAATATACTGATTTAAAAATATTTTTATTGAATTCTTACAGCCAGAACCCTCAACATCGATAGCATTACTAATCTATCAGGACACAATTTATGGCGCTGCGTTCTCTTTAAATATGACATGAATGCGACCAATTAGGGCCCAGCACAACCGCACGAGTCGGACACTCGCCTTAAGACGAGACCGAAACGAAATAATGGAGCCCACCATGTCTACTTCCCGCCTATATCTTACGACCGCCCTGGTCCTGAGCCTGTCCGCAGGCCTTGCCCCCGTCGCCTTCGCCCAAAACACCGCACCCGCCGCCAGCGAGCAGCCCACCGAAATCGTCGTCACCGGCCAGCGCGCCAGCCGCCGCACGCGCCTCGATACGCTGGCACCGGTCGATATCGTCACCTCGCAATCCCTGGCCGCCCAGGGCAACAGCGAACTGGCGCAAGGGCTTTCCCGGGTGGCCCCTTCGCTGAACTTCCCGCGCCCATCCGCCACCGACGGCACCGACAATATCCGTCCGGCCCAGCTGCGCGGCCTGTCGCCCGATGAAACCCTCGTCCTGGTCAATGGCAAGCGCTGGCATTCGTCGGCCCTGGTCAATATCAACGGCTCGGCCGGACGCGGTTCCGCGGCTGTCGACCTCAATTCGATCCCGGAAGCCGCGCTCGACCGCGCCGAAGTGCTGCGTGACGGCGCCTCGGCGCAGTACGGTTCCGATGCTATTGCCGGTGTCGTGAACCTGCGTCTGCGTCAGGCCGATCATGGCGGCGGCGTCACGGTCTCCTATGGCCAGTACGATACCGACATCAAGGCGGCCAATTCCGAGCGCTACGCACATGATGGCGCGACCAGCGACATCAGCGGCTGGGCCGGCTTCAAGCTCGGCTCAGACGGTTTCCTGACCGTATCGGCGGATCTGAAGCACCGCGACCCGACGTCGCGCGGTGATATCGACAGCACCGTCACACCTGCCACCGTCACTTCACGCTACGGCGATCCTGAACAGGACATTGCCTCGGTCTTCCTCAATGCCGGCAAGCCGTTGAACGATATCTGGTCATGGTATGGCAATGCCGGCTACACCAGCAATGACTCGGAATCGGCGGCCTTCTTCCGCCATGCCGGCGTCAGCGCGCAGTATCCGAATGGCTTCCTGCCGATCATCAACGCCAAGTCCAAGGACTATGCCGCCACCTTCGGCGTCAAGGGCGCCATAGGCCAATGGGCCTCGGATTTCAGCCTGACCTATGGCAGCAACACGCTCGACTACTATACGCTCAACAGCGTCAATACGAGCCTGACGGACTCCCAGACCTCCTTCTATGACGGCCAGCTGAAATACGGCCAGACCGCGTTTAATGCCGACTTCAGCCGCCCCTTTGAGGTCGGCCTGTCCTCGCCACTCACCCTGGCCTTCGGTCTCGAAGGACGCCACGAAACCTATCAGATCAAGGCGGGTGACGAAGCCTCCTATACCGGTAGCGGTGCCCAGGGTTTCAGTGGCTTCAGCCCCACCAACGTCGTTGACGAGAGCCGTGACAATATCGGCCTGTATATTGATGCTGCGGGCAATTTCACCGAAAAGCTGAGCTATGACGCCGCCCTGCGTTATGAAAACTATTCGGATTTCGGCAGCAACACGTCCGGCAAGCTGGCCCTGCGCTATGACTTCACGCCGTCCTTCGCCCTCCGCGGCACGCTCAACAACGGCTTCCGCGCACCATCGCTGCAACAGGAATACTTCACCTCGATCGCCAGTGTCGTCACCGATGGCCAGGTTATTGAAACGGGCACCTTCCCGGCGACCAGCGCGGTGGCGCAGACCCTCGGCGCCAAGGCGCTGGAGCCGGAGACCTCGACCAGTGAATCCCTGGGCGCGGTCTGGCACAAGGGTCGCTTCGAGCTGACGGTCGACGGCTATAACATCCGCATCGGTAACCGCATCGTCCTGTCTGAGAACATCTCGAACTCGGCAACCTCCGGCTACTATTCCGCCGATCTGGCGGCCTTGCTGGCGTCGCAGAATGTCAGCTCGGCGCGCTTCTTCCTCAATGGCGTGACCACGACCACGACCGGCGTGGATATCGTCGCCAACTATCGCATCCCGACGGAGACCTACGGTAATTTCAACCTGTCCTTTGCCTGGAACAACAACAATACGGTCATCAACAACTATCCGTCGACCAATGTCCTGTCATCCCTGTCACCGGCGCCGCCCCTCTTCGCCCGCATCCGTCAGTACATCCTGACCAACTCATCGCCTGAGAACAAGGGTACATTCGCCGTCGACTGGACGCGGTCGCAACTGAGCGTGACGGCGCGCGCCACATATTACGGCGACGTCATCGACGCCGCTTCGGTCGCCGCCAACGACATCCATACCGGCGACAAGACGCTTTTCGACCTGAGCGGCAGCTATCGCTTCTCGACCGGCACGACCCTTATGCTGGGCGCAGACAACCTGTTCGACGTATACCCGGACAAGACGCCGGCCAGGCTGAACACGACCAGCGGCAATGGTGTGGGCGCCCTCGCCTTCACCCGCTTCTCGCCGTTCGGCTTCAATGGCCGCTACCTGTACGCCAAGGTCAGCCAATCCTGGTAGAAGGGCCACAGGCCCTTCACTCAAAAGCGTGACGGTGCCTGCGGATATGTCGCGACTTATAGCAACCGCTTTCCCCTCGCTGGTTCGCCAGCGAGGGGTTTTTCATGTCTCTTGCGTGCGGCGCAAACCGGCATAATATACGGACTTATCCCCAATCTTCACAGGCTGTGAATGGGCCTCACGGGGAAAGCTGTGACTGAGCGGAGAATCTATCGGGACAGCCCTTGCCTTTCCTGTCTTAACTCTGCTTATGACCGTCATGCCCGATACCCTCGCTCCCCAGACCAACGTCGAAACGCCATCCACCATTCCGCACAATCTGGAAGCCGAACAGGCTCTGCTCGGTTGCCTGCTGTTCGATAACGGCGCCTATGAACGCCTGTTCGACGGCCTGCAGCCTCGCCACTTCTACGAGCCGTTCCACCAGCGCCTGTTTTCGGTGATCGAGGAGCAGATCCGCATCGGCCACCTGGCTGAACCCATTGTTCTTCTTGATAAATTTAAGAACGATCAGGCCTTTCAAGATCTGGGCGGCATCCGCTATTTCGCCGATCTTGTCGATCGCGCCCCGCCTGCCGCCAATGCTTCCGACTATGCCCGCGTCATCTATGACCTGGCCCTGCGCCGCGACCTGATCCGCCTGGGCGGCGAAATCGCCCGCGGCGCCGCCACCGAGATGGATGCCCGCGAACAGATCGAATCCGCCGAGGCCCAGCTCTTCGCCATGGCAGAGACCGGCAGCTCCTCCGGCGGCTTCGTCAGCTTTTCCGATGCCGTGGCCGGCGCGCTCAACCATGCCGAGGAAGCCTTCCACCGCGACGGCGGTCTGGCCGGGGTATCCACAGGCCTGGTCGACCTCGACAAACAGATCGGCGGCCTGCACAAGTCCGACCTGATCATCCTGGCCGGGCGCCCCTCGATGGGGAAAACCGCCCTGGCGACCAATATCGCCATGAATATCGCTAAGAACTACGCCTACGAGCCCCAGCCGGACGGCACCCGTAAGACCGTTCGCGGCGGCGTCGTCGCCTTCTATTCGCTGGAAATGTCCGCCGACCAGCTGGCCGGCCGTCTGCTCTCCGATGCCTCCAGCGTGCCATCCGACAAGATCCGCAAGGGCGAAATCACGCCGGGTGAATTCATGCAGATCAAGGAGGCGGCCATGGAGATCAGCGCCGCCCCCCTGTTCATCGATGATACCGGCGGTATTACACTGGCCAAGCTCACCGCACGCGCGCGCCGCCTAAAGCGCACCTCCGGCCTCGACGTCCTGATGGTCGACTATCTCCAGCTCGTCACCATCGGCGATGCCGGCGCCAATATGAACCGGGTGCAGGAAGTCTCGACCATCACCATGGGCCTGAAGACCCTGGCCAAGGAGCTGGCCATCCCGGTCATCGCGCTTTCCCAGCTGTCACGGACCGTCGAAAGCCGCGACGACAAACGCCCGCAGCTTTCCGACCTGCGTGAATCCGGCTCGATCGAGCAGGACGCCGATATCGTGATGTTCGTTTATCGTGAAAGCTACTACCTCGGCCGCGCCGAACCGCGTGAAGGCACACCCGAACACCTGACCTGGCAGGAGGACATGGACCGGACCCGTAACATGGCCGAAGTCATTATCGGCAAGCAGCGTCACGGTCCTATCGGCACGGTGCGCGTGTCGTTCGATGCCAATACGGTGCGTTTCGGCAATCTGGCAAATAGCCATCTGTACGAGAGCAACTACGAATAGTAAGATTGCCGAAGCTGTTTTAGTGGCGCTACCGCTGCGCTGCTTTAGCGCGGTCGGCAATCTGGCCAACAGCCATCTGTACGAAAGCAACTACGAATAGAGCGTTCTTGACAGAGCCACAAAATCGGAACATATGAAGAACGAATAGCTTCATATGAGTGAGTCATGGCCCGCGATTCCGCCGTCTATATCTGCCAGTCCTGCGGTAACGTCCATAATAAGTGGGCCGGTCAGTGCGGCGGCTGCGGTCAGTGGAATACTCTGGTGCAGGAAACCTACAGCGCGCCGCCAGGTGGTTTGAAACCGGAAGCGCCAGGTAAAATTTCCCGCCTGAACAAGCTGCAATTCGAAACACTTGAGAGCGAGGATGCGATTCCGGTTCGCATGGTGACGGGCATTGACGAATTCGACCGCGTCTGCGGTGGTGGCGTGGTGCCGGGCTCGGCCATACTAATCGCCGGCGATCCGGGCGTCGGTAAATCGACCCTGTTGCTGCAGGTCGCCGCCAATGCCGCCCTGAAAAACCTGAAGGTCGCCTATATCTCCGGTGAAGAAGCCGTCGAGCAGGTACGCGGCCGCGCGGCCCGCATGGGGCTTTCCAAGGCACCGGTCGAACTGGCTGCCGAGACCGCCTTGCGCACCATTCTGGAGGCCCTGAAGCGCGAAAAATTCGACCTGGTGATCATCGATTCCATCCAGACCCTGTGGTCGGACGCCATCGAGGCGGCGCAAGGCTCCGTGTCGCAGGTCCGGGCCTGCGCCGGCGAACTCGTACGCCTGGCCAAGAAGCAGTCGACCTCGATCATCATGGTCGGCCACGTCACCAAGGAAGGCCAAATCGCCGGACCACGCGTAGTCGAGCATATGGTCGATGCCGTTCTGTCCTTCGAGGGCGAGCGCGGCTATCCGTTTCGTATCCTGCGCGGCACCAAGAACCGCTTCGGCGCCACCGATGAGATCGGCGTATTCGAGATGGGCGATTCCGGCCTGCGTGAAGTACCCAATCCCTCCGCCCTGTTCCTCGGCGATGGCCACGAACGCGCTTCCGGCTCCGCCGTCTTTGCCGGTATCGAAGGCTCTCGCCCCGTGCTGGTCGAGGTCCAGGCTCTGGTCGCGCCCTCAGCCTATGGCACGCCGCGCCGTGCGGTCGTTGGCTGGGACTCAGGCCGCCTTGCCATGATCCTGGCCGTGCTTGAAGCCCGCTGCGGCGTCGGCTTCGGCCAGAAGGATGTCTATCTTAATGTCGCCGGGGGCTTACGCATTTCCGAGCCGGCTGCCGATCTCTGCGCGGCCCTGGCCCTGGTCTCCGCCCTGACCGATACCCCTCTGCCGCGTGATTGCGTCGTTTTTGGCGAGATCAGCCTGTCCGGCGATATCCGCTCGGTATCGCGCTCCGAAGGCCGCCTGAAGGAAGCCCTGAAGCTCGGCTTTTCCAGCGCCGTAACCGCACCCGCCGCCACCGACAATCCGCCCCTTCAGGTCAGGGGCTTCACCACACTGGTTGACGCCGTTGTCAGTCTTTTCCCACAGGGATAGATCAGACACGATGGTTAACCCGTGTTGTGAAGGATCTGCGCAAATGGTATGAAGGCCGGGCGCATCGCCGCCAAGTCGTTTTCAATAAAAACGATGCGAGGACTGGAAAATGCGCCGCGCCGTCACATATGGGGGATAAGTTGGAAGCCTACGATTTCATTTTTCTGGCCCTCCTGGCCGTCTCATGTTTCGCGGGCTTCGTACGCGGCGGCACGAAGGAGCTGGTCAACCTGATTTCCTTCTTCCTGGCGCTGTTTATCGCCATCGTTTCGAAGGGATATATAACCAGGGCATTTCATCTCGATACGATCACCGGCTATGTGGCCGCCTTCATCGTCTTTCTCATCGTCTATTTCGGTGTGCGCTATCTGGGGCATGCCCTTTCCGACAAGATGCAAAAGCAAAAGGCGCTCAATACCTTCGACCGTGTTCTGGGCGTGGGTATCGGAATCTTCCGTACACTGGTGGTTTTGGGCGTATTCCACTTGTTTTTTTCCGTGGTCACGCCTATTGACCGGCAACCTCACTGGTTCCGCGCCGCCAAGGTTTATCCGTTGAGCGTCAAATGCGCCAAGATCATCCAGGCCTTCATCCCGGCTGGCACGGGAGCGGCCAACAAGGTGGTCGAGGACAGCCAGTAATCTGGCAGTAACCTGACCTTCCTGTCGCCTTGCGGGTGGTCGAAGCGTTTTAGAAAAGAGATTCCATGCTGTTGTCTCAGCCTGAACTGTCTGCTCTCACCGATCCCCAAGCCCATCAGCGCGACTCCGAGGATGACCGCCCCCGCCTCGAATGCGGCGTGTTCGGCGTCTACGGCATCGACGATGCCAGCGCCATCACGGTGCTGGGCATGCACGCCCTGCAGCACCGCGGCGAAGAAGCCTGCGGCATCGCCTCGTGCGACGGCAAGCGCTTCTATACCGAACGTGAACACGGTCTGGTCGGCGACGTCTTCACCCAGCCCGACGTGGTGGCCCGCCTGAAAGGCCGCTCCGCCATCGGCCACACCCGCTATTCGACGGCCGGCGGCGCCTTCATACGCAACGTTCAGCCGATGTTCGCCGACCTGGATGACGGCGGTATCGCCCTCGCCCACAACGGCAACCTCACCAATTTCATGCACCTGCGCACCAAACTGGTCAGCGAAGGTTCCATCTTCCAGTCGACCTCCGATTCGGAGGTCATTTTGCATCTGATCGCGCGGTCGCGATCGATCAAGATCATCGACCGATTCATGGACGCCCTGCGCCATATCGAAGGCGGCTTCGCCCTGGTGGCCCTGACCCGTTCGATGATGATCGGCGCCCGCGATCCGCTGGGTATCCGCCCGCTGGTCATAGGCAAGCTCGGTGACTCCTATGTCTTCGCCTCGGAAACCTGTGCGTTGGACATGATTGGCGCCACCTTCGTGCGCGATGTCGAGCACGGCGAAGTAGTCCAGATCGATGAAAGCGGCCTGACCTCCTACAAGCCGTTCGGTGTCAAGTCGGCCCGCCCCTGCCTGTTCGAGTATATCTACTTCGCTCGCCCGGATTCAGTGGTCAACGGCAAGTCAATCTACGATGTCCGCAAGCGCATGGGTCGCCAGCTGGCTATCGAGCATCCGGCCGATGCCGATCTCGTCGTGCCCGTGCCGGATTCCGGCGTGCCGGCGGCACTCGGCTTCTCCGAACAATCCGGCTTGCCTTTTGAGCTGGGCATCATTCGTAACCACTATGTTGGCCGTACCTTCATTCAGCCGACGCAGGGCATCCGCGATCTCGGCGTGCGCAAGAAGCACGCCCCGAACCGCATCGTGCTGGAAGGCAAGAAGGTCATCCTCATCGACGACTCGATCGTCCGCGGCACCACCTCGGTCAAGATCGTCCGCATGGTCCGCGCCGCCGGCGCCAAGGAAGTCCATCTGCGCTCGGCCTCTCCGCCGATCATGTGGCCAGATTTCTACGGCATCGACATGCCGGATCGTGAAAAGCTGCTGGCCGCCAACCACACACTTGAGGAAATGCGTCAGAAGCTGGAATGCGACAGCTTAGGCTTCCTCTCGGTTGATGGTCTGTACAAGGCGATGGGACACAATGGCCGGGACAATGCCAATCCGCAGTTCACCGACCATTACTTCACCGGTGAATATCCGACCCGCTTAACCGATCGTGAAGATGCTGAAGCCGACGCCAGCAATGCCGGCGCCCAGCTGTCCCTGCTCGCTAACGCGCACTAAGAGAAACAGATCAATGACCGCTCAAAACGGCCGCATCGCTCTTGTTACCGGCGCTTCAAGGGGGATCGGTCGAGCGTGCGCCCTGGCCCTGGCCACGGCCGGTGCCCAAGTCATTGTCTGCGCACGCTCCAAGGCGGCGCTTGAAGAACTCGATGAGGGGATCCTGGCCGCCACCGGGCGCCATGCCACGCTCATTCCGTTCGATATCACCGATAATGACGCGTTCGATCGCCTGAGTTCAGCCCTGTTCGAGCGCTTTGGCCGCATTGATGTCGTGGTCCATGCCGCCGCCATTTCCGGTACGCTGACGCCCGTCACCCATCACGAGCCGAAGGATTTCGACAAGATCGTTGCTGTCAATCTGGGCGCCACCTGGCGCCTGCTGCGTGCATTGGAACCGCTGCTGCGCCAGTCCGCCGCCGGGCGCGCCATCTTTTTGACGACCGGGACCAGCGTAACCACAGGCCGCGCTTTCTGGGGCCCTTATGGTGCCACCAAGGCCGCCATGGAGACCCTTGTGCGTGCCTGGGCGGACGAAATCGAGATCACACCCATTCGGGCCGCCATCGTCTCACCAGGCGCCATGCGCACCCGTATGCGTGCGGCGGCCTATCCGGGTGAAGATCCGATGACCTTGCCCCTGCCGGCCGAAATCGCGCCTCTGATCCTGGAACTGGCTGATGCGGGCCAGTTTCCTCCCGTCGAAACGATCCATTTTCCGGACTGGAAGCTGAAAACAGCGGTGCGTGCCTAAATTTAGGCGCGTCAAAATGATCAATTCAGCAATCATTTTGCAAAAATAATCTTTCAATTTGACTCAAATGAGATCAAACTGAAGGCATGAACACGCACACGTCCCCCGCCTATCCCAAGGCGCACAGCGCCAGCCTGCTGGAAGAACTCGGCAAATATGTTATCGCCGAGCCCTATCCCTTCGTGGTCGACCTGGCCAACAGCCAGGGCATGACTCTAGCGACGGTGGATGGCGACCAGATCACCGACTGGTGCGGCCTCTATGGCTCCAAGCTGCTGGGCTACAACCATCCCCGCCTGTTCGAGCCCGAATATACCCGTGAGCTGGTCCTGGCCGCCAATAACAAGATGGCCAATCCGGACTTCCTGACGCCGCAGTGCCTGGCCTATTACCGACTACTGCATCGCTTGGCTCCGGTCTGCATGCGTGGCCAGCATGTCGAGGTTTACGCCGTCAATTCCGGCGCCGAGGCCGTCGAGAACATGATGAAGTATCTCATCAACCTGCATAATCACAAGCAGCAGGCCAAGGGAAAAACCGTCCTCAACCATCGCTTCATTTATTTCGAGCAAGCCTTTCACGGACGTACGGTTTTTGCACTCAATGTGACCGAACTTTCGCATGATCCGGTAGCCACCAAGGACTTCCGCGGCATCATTCATGGCAACCTGCAGGTGCCCTTCCCGGAATATGATGCCCGCCGCTCCAATGCCGAAAACGAGCTGGAGGTCGATCGCTGCCTGACCCGCATCGAGGCCTTCATGCGCGAACATCCGGACGAAATCGCCGGCGTCATTCTGGAACCGCTGCAGGGCGCCGGCGGCCATCGCCTGGCCCTGCCGCGTTTCTACCAGGGTCTGTCGAAGCTCTGCCATCAGTACGATATCGGCTGGGGGCTCGACGAGGTGCAGACCTCCGGCGGCCAGACCGGCGCTATCTTTTCCATCGACCTGTTCGACGTGCCCTATCCGCCGCAGGCCATCGCGGTGGCCAAGAAGTTCGGCAATGGCGCGGTCTACATGCTCAATCCGATGGAAGATGTTGGCGTGCTCGATTCGACCTGGGGCGGCACCCTGGCCGACATGGTTCGTTTCGTCCAAGAATGGAAAATCGTCGAGGATGAAGGCCTGCTCGATGCCGTAGCGGCCAAGGGCAGCTATCTGTTCGATCGCCTCAATCAACTGGTCGATCGTTACCCAGACCTGATCAGCAATGTGCGTGGCCTTGGCCTCTATCAGGGGTTCACGGTCAATGACAAGCGCAACAAGGGCCGGCTAGTCGACCTGGCGCTGGAAACCGAAAACCTGCTGCTGCTGGGCGCCGGCACGGACAGCATCCGCTTCCGCCCGCCGCTCGATGTCACCCTGACCGATATCGACGCCATGCTGGTCAAACTGGCGCGGGTCTTGGAAAAGCTGGTTTAATCAGACGCGCCTCTTACCCGAAAAGTGCGTTCCGCTTTTCGGGAAGCACTTACTTAAAAAAGCCCCGGCGTTTGCCGGGGCTTTTTGTTTTACCGCTTGGGCTTGGCACGGCCACCGGGGCCTGCGGCGCCCGGCTTGGTACTGGGCCCCATGGCTCTCGATTTGATCGCCTTGGCCTTCGCGACATCCTCACGCGCCTTCACAGCCACCTTGACCTTCGGTGCAGCCGGCGCCGCACCCTTCGGCTTCTGGCGCACGCGGTTAGGGTGCGCCGGTTTTTCACCCGGCTTGGGCTTCGGTTTCGAGCGTACGCGCGGCGGACCGGAGGTGTCCGCCGAGCCGCCCTCATCGTAAGGGTTGGTGGTCGAATTGGCCTTCACCGTCAGACGGATCGGCACACCCGGCATATCAAAAGATTCACGCAAACTATTGATAAGATAGCGTGTATAATGATCCGGCATGGCATAGGCGCGCGCCGCGAACAGAACGAACGTCGGCGGACGCCCCTTGGTCTGAGCCATGTATTTCGGCTTGATGCGCTTGCCGCTGACAGCGGGCGGTGGATGGCGCTGAATGGCCAGGGCCAGCCAGTCGTTCAGGTCGCGCGTCTTGATCTTGGCCGACCAGTTGCGATAGGTCTTCAGCACCGCCGGCATCAGGCGCTCAAGCCCGCGTCCGGTGGCGCCGGAAAGCGTCACGAGCGGCGTGCCGCGTAGTTGCGGCAACATCCGCTCCGAGACTTCCAGAATTTCGTTCAGGCGCGACTGCGGGCTCTCGACCAGATCCCACTTGGAAACAGCATAAACAAGCGCGCGGCCCTCGCGTTCGACCAGGTCTGCGATCTGCAGGTCCTGCACCTCGAAGGCATTGGCCTCGTCCATCACCAGGACCACCACCTCGGCGAAAGTGATGGCGCGGATGGTGTCGCTGGTAGATAACTTTTCCAGCTTTTCCTGCACGCGCGCCTTGCGGCGCAGGCCGGCTGTATCGACCAGGCGAATAGTGCGGCCTTCATACTGCCAGTCCACCGAAATGGAATCGCGCGTAATGCCGGCTTCCGGTCCGGTCAGCAGACGGTCCTCGCCCAGCAGCTTGTTGATCAGGGTCGATTTGCCAGCATTGGGACGGCCGATGATAGCGATCCGGATCGGCTTGGTGTCTTCGTCCTCGTCTTCCTCGTCGCCTTCCATGAAGTCGCCTTCAAACATCTGGCGATATTTCTCAGTGGCTTCATAAAGTTCGGACATGCCCTCGCCATGTTCGGCGGAGAGATGGATCGGCTCACCAAAGCCCAGCACACGGGCCTCCTCGGCGGTGGCTGCGGCCTGATGTCCCTCCGCCTTGTTGGCGATCATGACGACCGGCTTGTCCTTCTTGCGCAGGATATCGGCGAAGATACGGTCGAGTGGAGTCACGCCTTCACGGGCATCGACCACGAAAAAGGCAACGTCGGCTTCTTCGATGCCGCGCTCGGTCTGCAGGCGCATACGCGCTTCCAGCGAATGATCGCTGAGATCTTCGAATCCGGCGGTATCGATCAGTTCGAGGTCGATATCGCCGATCCGGCCGGTGGCGTAGCGGCGGTCGCGCGTCACGCCGGGCTGGTCATCGACAATGGCCAGCTTCTTGCCCGCGAGGCGGTTGAACAGGGTCGATTTGCCGACATTGGGCCGGCCGACAATGGCAATTTTTAAAGGCATGGGCGCCTTATAGCCAAAAACGCCCAAATAGCCACTTAAAACCGTTATTCGTATCTCAGGGCATCAATCGGCTCCAGCCGGGCGGCCGCCAGGGCCGGGATCAGAGTGCAGACGCTGGTGGCAAAAAAAGCGGTTACCACGACAAACACGATCTCCTCAGCGCGCAATGTGGCTGGCAAGTAGGCCATGCCTCCAAGCGCGAAACTGAAATGAAACAGCCATTCAAAGGCTCTCTGGATGGGATAGATAAAGGCGGCAATTCCGATGCCCAGTAAGGCGCCAGTCAATGTTCCTGCACCGCCCACCATGACGCCGGACAGGAAAAAGATACGCGCCACGCCCATCTTGCCGGCGCCGATCGTGCGCAGAATGGCGATATCGCGCGTCTTGTTCTTCACCAGCATGATGATGCCGGCCACGATATTGGTGGCGGCAATAATGGTGACAAAGGACAGGATCAGCCGCATGGCCGTCGCCTCGAATTTCAGGGCGTGCCAGATGGCGCTGTCACGCTGCATCCAGCTTTCCAGTTTCGTTCCCGGACCGGCGCTTTTCAGCAGTTGCGGCATCAACCTGCCGATCCGGTACGGGTTTTTCGTCCAGACCTCTACCTTGTCCCATCTTGAGCCGAGACCTAGGAAATCCTGTGCCGCGGCCAGGGGCATATAGACATAGGTCTGATCTATCTTCGCATCCTGGGCACTAAAGACGCCGCCAACGACAAAAGGCCGGCGAACAGCCGATATACCGCCTTCAGCAGAATATCCTGGCACGGTCAGGATGATCTGATCACCAGCCTTCAGGCCAAGCGTGTTCGCTACCCCCTCGCCGAGCAGTACCTTATCGCCCGTAGCATAGCCCTCCAGCGTGCCGTTCACGAAGGTTCCACCGATGCCTGACCGTGCCAGACTTGCCGTGCTGAAGCCGCGTAAAAGGACCGGCGCACTGGCCTCAGCACTTTCCGCCAGTGCAGACGCTTCGACCACCGGCGTGACATCAGTGACGCCGGGTACGGCTTTCAGCCGCGAGAGCATCGCCTCACGCGTCGCCATGTGGCCAAGCGCCTCTCCCGTGATATCCGCATGGCTTTTGAAGGTCAGGAAGCGCCCCATGATCTGCCCCTGCAGACCATTCATGACCGACATGACCGTGATCAGAGCTGTCACCGCAAGCGCCACACCGATATAGGAAAGCATGGCGACAAGGGTGATGCCGCCATGCTTGCGTCGTGTCTTCAGGTATCTGACCGCCAGATCAAGCTCCCAGCCTTTGAAGAAAAAGGCGCCGAGAGCCCGCATGGCCTTACTGGATAGCCACCAGCTTGGCGTCGTCGGTCACGACATAGAGCTTGTTACCAACGGCGATCGGCGCGATGAAGGCTGCGCCCCCCAGCTTTATTGTTTCCTTACGGTCGCCGGTCTTGGGATCGAAGGCCACGGCCTCGCCCAGCGAGTTGACCATGATCAGACGATCGGACGCCATGACCGGACCGGCCCACAGCGGAATCTTGCCGACCTTCTTCTCACGGCCCAGGCCGAAGAAGCCCTTCTTGGTCTTTTGAACACCTTCGTTCAGGTCCTTGATCCAGTAAACCTGACCGCTTTCACGGCTGGCGCAGATCAGTTCGCCCTGCAGGTCAACGAGGAAAATCACGTCGCCAGCGATCCATGGTGTATTGATGCTGTCCGCATCCAGCTTCCACGCCGGATTGCCGGTCTTGGCGTCCATGGCCTGGAACACGCCGGAATGGCTGGCGGCATAGATGGTGCCGTTATAGAGCACGGGCTTGCCGGAAATGTCGCGGATTTCCGACAGGGCATTGGTCCGGCTCGATTGCGCCAGAACCTGCTGCCAAATGGGATCGCCGGTGGTGGCGCTCAGGGCCACCAACTCGCCGGAAGAGAACGGCGCATAGACTGTGTCACCGGAAACGACGGGCGAAGAGGCCTTCAGGATACGCGCCGGTTCGGCGATGGCCTGATAGGTCCAAACCATTTCGCCGGTATTACGATCGAAGGCGAAAATCTGGTTATCGACATCGGTCGCGAATATATAGCTGGCATTGACCGAAGGCGCGGCATGAAGCTGGGTATCGACCGCCTTTTTCCACACTTCGGCGCCGGTGGCGGCATCGAGTGCGGTCACAAAGCGGAAGCCGGAGGTGACAAACAGCTTGCCATCTGAAAGCGCCAGACCGCCGCCGAAGGCCGTCTTGTCGCGCTTGTTGTGCGGATTTAGGTCGACGCTCCACACCTGGCTGCCAGTCTCGACATCGTGGGCCGAAACGCGCGCTTCGCCATCGATCGTATAGATCAGCTTGCCATCCGATACCGGCTGGGCCAGGACTTCGCTGACGCCCTTGCTGGGCTCGCCAATCGACCGGCTCCAGGCCACCTTGAATGCCTTGGCCGAGGCCGCGTTCTGGACCAGGGTGTCGGGGCCGCTTGATACCGGCCAGTTCGGCACATTGGCGACCGGCGGCAGGTAGTAACCGATGCCCTTCAGGCTCGCGGAGGGTTGCAGCTTCTGCTCGAAGGCGACGATCGAAATGCGCTTGCCTTGCGAAACCACCGCGCCTTCGTCACTGTTGTGATTCTTAAAGGGGTTCATCTTGCCGGCGGCCGCGCAGCCGCTCAGAACCATCACCGCGGCAGACAGGGCCAGCAGACTGGCTCCCACGCGTTTGGCACCTTTGAAATCAACCATCGACAAGTTCATAAGCGGGTTTTCCATAGCAAGAATTTGAACGGCCGGGCACAGGCCTGGCTAAGCAATCTATTGAGCGGACACCGCCCCCTGGGGCGCGGCCTGCAGTTGCGACGCAGCTTGATTCAGGGCGGGCACGGAGGCTTCGGGCAGCTTGATCATGGCCTGGGCCGTGCCAATGGCGCCGGAATCTATGGCAGCCACCATGGCGCCTGCGCGCTGCTTGACACCATCCGGCACACCGAGCGTGACGGACAGAACCTGCAGATCGCTACGCGCGCCTTTGATATCACCGGATTGCAGCTTGGCCATAGCCAGGGTTTCCTTCGCCATGGCGGCGAAGGGGCGGCCTTCTTTCATCAAGGGCTCCAGGCGCTTCTGGGTATCCGCCAGGCTGGCCTTGTCCATGGCCAGGAGCGCGGCCTTCAGGGCTGCGGCATCACTGATCAGCGGGCTGTTCGAGGCCTTGGCGGCCTGGTCGAGGCTGGCAATCGCCTCATCGGTCTTGTTGTCCGCCAGCGAAAGTGCGGCCAGTTGCTGGAGCGCCAACGCCTTATAGGTCGGGTTTCCGGCTTTGGCCACGGCTTCAAACTGGGTCTTGGCCACGGTCTTGTCGCCCTTGCCGAGCGATTCGATGGCCTGGCCATAGTTTTCCGACGCCTTGGTGGCGATGCTGGACTGCCAGCTGTCATATCCCCAGACACCGAGGGCAATCACCAGGGCCAGAACGAGCACACCGGCAACCCACGGCGCGGCCTTCTTGGCAATGGCCACCCATTTGTCCGCGCGGAGGTTTTCCTCGGTTTCGTCGAAAATGTCGCTCACAGCGAATCCTTTTATCAAGCGTCAGTCAATGAGGGAAAGCCCGCAGGCGCTCCCGATCCGGCGCGAACCTAGCCTTTGGCACGGGTTTACGCAACCGGATAGAGCGGCGCGGTCCAAGGCCTGCCCCCAAAAACGTACGGCCCTTACTTATTTAGCAAAATATGTCTCTTCTGGGGCGGGGAAGCTTCGCGTCCTGACATCTTTCGCATACGACTCGATGGCGGTGCCGATCTGGTTGCGCAGATCGGCATAATGGCGGACGAATTTCGGCGTCCAGTCGAACAGGCCCAGCATGTCATCGGTCACGAGCACTTGCCCGTCACAATCGGCCGATGCGCCGATACCGATGGTTGGAATCTTCACCATGGCGGTGATTTCGGCGGCCAGATCGGCGGCCACACCTTCGACGACGATGGAAAAGGCGCCGGCGGCTTCGCTGTCGAGCGCTTCCTTGATCACCTTCTGGCGTTCGGAATCGGTGCGGCCCTTGGCCCTGAAACCGCCGTCTACATTGACCGCCTGCGGGCGCAGACCGACATGGCCCATCACGGGGATGCCGCGCGCGGTCAGATATCGGATGGTCTCGGCCACGGTCGGCCCGCTTTCCAGCTTCACGGCCTGGGCACCGGTTTCCTTCAGGAGGCGCACAGCATTGGCGAAGGCTTGCTCCACGCCAGCTTCATAGGCGCCGAACGGCATGTCGACGACGACAAAGGCCTTTTCCGATCCGCGCATGACCGCTTGACCATGGAGGATCATCATCTCCATGGTCACACCTATGGTATTTGGCAGGCCGTGAATCACCATGCCGAGGCTGTCACCGACCAGCAGGATATCGCAATGCGCGTCCATGATCCGCGCCATGGGTGTGGTATAGGCGGTCAGGACGACTAAAGGTGTCTGCCCCTTGCGGTTCTGGATGTCAGGGACGGTCAGGCGTCTGACACGGCTAGGGGCGGATTGGCTGCTCACGTTTCACTCTCACTGCTTAGGCGCGAAAACCATTTAGCGGCCACTGCCCCTCTAAATGGTTTCCTCTTGGGAATAGGCGTAATACAGCGCCAGACACACTAAACATAGGGAAAAACTGAGCCAGAAAAAGAGCGGGGTCTGCATCAGCCCCAGATATTTCACCGACGAATCGAACAGGCTGACAGCGTTCTTGCCCATACCGTCGAAAAATTCGACACCGGCACGCAGGGTGTGACCACTTTCCACCTGCGCCATTCCAGGGGCCAAACCCTTGCCGCCAAAGCCCAGGCTCGAACCCAGGCCAGGCACGCGCACGAATTGCGCCAGGGCATAGAGCCCGCCCACGATACCCGCCAGGGCAATCACCCCCTGGCGCAGCCACAGCTTCATGCGCAGGCCACGCGTCACGCGCGCCTGAAAGGCCGGGGCATCGTCATAGACCGGCGTGACGGCAAACAGGGCCCGGATATCGTCATCAGAGAATTCTGGAGACGGTTCCGGTCGTTTCAGATCATTCATGTTCCAGTCTCCATTACTGGAGTGGGTTGGGTATTCAGCAGCGTCTTCAACCGATCGAGCGCGCGCCGGATGTGGCTCTTGACCGTGCCCAGCGGCAGTTTCAGTTCGTCGGCGATTTCCTGGTGCGACAATTCCCCGCTGAAATTCAGCGACACGCACAGTCTTTCCACCGGTTTAAGGCGATTTAAGGCCGCATCGATATTATGGGCGCGAAATTCGCCTTCTGTATTTGAGGGCTCCGGTTCGTAAGGCGCCATGTCGTCCGTCAGCAGGTACCTCTGGGTCTTGCGGACCTTGCGCAGATAGCGGCGTGAGGCGATACGTTTCAGCCAACCGACAAACGGACCATCGAAACGGAACTCGGACAGATGCTCATAGGCGCTCATAAAAGCCTCCTGCGCCATATCGTCGGCGTCTGCCCCCTGCGCGCCCATACGGCGAACATGGGTCCGCAACACGCTGCCATGACGGCGCACCAGCTCGGCAAAGGCCGACTTGTCGCCGCCTAGGCACAGGCGCACGAGGTCGACATCGGACTGCCGCGTCAGATCAAGCTTGTCGCCTGTCAGGCCCATGGGCTGGTTCTCTCCGGGTGCCGCGAAATGAGCTTAAGGCTTGCGATTGCCGACAATGCCGAGAATAAGCAGCGCCACACCGATAAAGCCCGGTATAGCCGCCACACCCGACAATCCACCGATCACATAGCCATGTGTAAAGGCATCGAGTGCCACCAGGCCCAGTGCAATGGCCATCAGGATGAGGCCCGCACGGATATCATTTGCCGGGTTCTTGCCCTTGGGATGCGCTTTCTGCAGGCTTTCCAGAAACTCGGGCGGCAAGGTTTCGCCCTTTTCGATAGCCGCCCTGACCGTCTTCTGCATTTCCGTCCGGTCTCGGGACTTGGTGAATGACACGATCGCAACTACGGCCGTGATACTGCCGAAGAAAAATACGATACTTACAATTGGCACGATCATTTCCAGATCCATGGTTTTCTCCAAAATCGAATGCTGAATCCGATATTCAGCGAGGTGTCTTGATAACAGGAGGCGTCGACACCGTCCTTTGGATGCAAAGAGTCACATTAAGTTTCCGTAATCAAATTATTTTCAGACGGCTCTTGAAATTGATATTTATTAGATATATCTAAATTGCATCGAAACGATACATTTCGCAGTCAATTGCACTTGTAATTTCGATATATCTGGTTACAATCTATATATAACAAAGGAGACCTCATATGCGAGGCATGTTTTTTCACAATCGCGGACAAGGCGCTGGCCCTGATCGGATGCACAGCCATCGTGACGGCTTTGGTGGCCGCGGGGCTTTCGGGGGCGGCTTTGGAGGTCGCGGCCGCGAAGGCTTTGAGCGCGCTTTCGATCGGATGCGCGGCGGTCGCGACGGCCGTGGCTTTGGGCACGGCGGTCTGCGCCTGGTACTGCTCAAACTCATCAGCGAAAAGCCCAGCCACGGCTACGAACTGATCAAGGCCATCGAAGACCGCTTTAATGGCGCCTACAGCCCCTCCCCGGGTGTGATCTATCCCACCCTGAGCTGGCTGGAAGACGAAGGCTTCATCACAATCGCCGCCGGCGAAGACGGCCGCAAGTCCGCCACCATTACTGAAGGCGGTACCGCCCACCTGGCCGAAAAGGCCGAACAAATCGACCAGCTTTTCTCAATGATGGACAGTCAGCGCGGAGAGCATGGCGATTACGCCCCTCTGTTCCGCGCCATGTCGAACCTGAAGGCCGCTCTGCGCGCCCGCGGCATGCGCCCTCTGGGCAAGGCGGAAATCGAAGCCGTGGTCGACATGATCGACGAAACCGCCAAGAAAATCGAAAGGCTTTGATCATGCCGGATACGGAAACCGATGGACGCTCGCTTACCCGCGTCCGTTACGAAACGCGGCTGAGAGAACTGACAGTGACGGCTATCAGGTCCGTAAGCCCTCACCTGACCCGGATCAGCCTGACCGGTGATTTCACCGGCTTCCAGAGCCTGGGTTTCGACGACCACGTCAAGCTGTTCTTCCCCGATCCTGAAACCGGCATACTGACTCTGCCAAACCTAGGAATGCCCCCTGGCGACGGCCCCAAACCGGTGATGCGGGACTATACTCCCCGCCGGTTCGATGGCCGGACCCTGGACATCGAGTTTGCCCTGCATGAAGCCGGTCCCGCGACGGCCTGGGCCATCAATGCCCGGATCGGCGATATCCTGCATATCGGCGGGCCACGCGGATCGACCCTGATCCCGCTGGCATTCGATAGTTACGTCCTGATCGGCGATGACACCGCCCTGCCCGCCATGGCGCGCCGGCTTGAAGAATTGCCTGCCGGCACGAAGGTTTGCGTGATCGCGGAAGTCGACGGCTTGGACGATCATGTACAATTCGAGACCAGGGCGGACGCCAAGATTCATTGGGTTCACCGCCAAACAGCGTATCCCAATTGCCTGAACGAGGCCCTGAAAGCCCTTCATGCCCCGAAAGGCGATGTCCATGTATGGGTGGCCTGCGAAAGCAGCCAGGCCAAGCTCATTCGTCAACAACTGATCGAAGATCATGGCATCAATCCGAAATGGATCAAGGCTTCCGGTTACTGGCGCCGCGGCGATGTCGGCGCGCACGAACCCATCAATGACTGACAACGGCCGCAGAACCGGTTTTTAACCAATGCGGCCGACATTATATATAAAGTCGGAATGTGGTCTTGGGGAAACCGTGATGCGCGCCTTATCCTGCCTGGTATTCGTTATCGGCCTGGCCCTGCCGGCAACCGGACAGGCTGCAGAACTTTCCGGTACCTGGCAGCGCGCCAGAGGCAATATTCGCATTGCCTTTGCGCCCTGCAATCCCGGCTTTTGCGGCAAGATTGTCTGGCTTGATCCAGCGGTAAAAACCAAAGCCCATATCGGCGATCGCCTCTTTTATGACCTGAAAGCCGATCCACAAGGCTGGAAAGGCAAGTCATTCAGCCCTCAGGAGGGCAAGACCTACTCAGTCACGCTTACCTTCAAGGGGGCTGTCCTCGAAAGCCGCGAGTGCATGCTGGGTGACCGCATTTGTCGTACGGAAAGCTGGGCGCGGATCAACTAACCGATTAGGGCAGTTAATTCTGCACTGTCGGGCTTGAAACCGGCCACAATTTGCCCACCAGCCTCGAATATCGGCCGCTTAATCATTGAAGGCTGGGCAACCATCAGAGCTATGGCCTTGCCTTCATCCAGATCCAGCTTCGACTCTGGAGGTAATGCCCTGAAGGTGGTCCCGGCACGATTCAGCACCTTTTCCCAGCCGATCTGGCCGATCCAGCCCCTCAAGCGATCCGCCTCTATACCCAACTTCTTATAATCGTGGAATTCATAGGGAACACCCCTGCCCGCAAGCCAGTCGCGTGCCTTTTTCACCGTATCACAGTTCGGTATGCCATAGAGAATCAAAGTCATGTCCCAGATTGCAAGTTTTCTGCTCTCTGTCTAACCTTCGCAGCCGGATTCATCCTGAAATAAGATGGCCCTGAAGTGGCTAACCGTCATTTTGCAACGAACAAAACAGGCATTATCTCCGCCTCGCCATAATTAAGGCAAAACGCCACTTTTTATTTCATTTTCGTCATTGTATTTCAATGACGCAACATTTAGGACTTATTAGAGCCCTTGTGATTTTTCATTTTCCGGCCGATCGGCACAGGCTCAGCAAACTGGCATAGCCATGCCCGCAAAATGAAACATTCGGAAGCCCCACGTATGCGCAAAAATTCCCTTCTGACCGCCACGGCCCTTGGATTGGTTCTCGGTGGCGGCGGCCTGATAACGGCCGCTCCGGTCTGGGCGGATACGTCCGTGTCGTCAGACACGACCACCGCGCTTGTCAGCAGCAGTGCGGGCGATATTACCGTCACTTCCGACGGCTCCATCACTCTGACCAGTGGCACTGCCATCACACTCGACAGCGAAAATGCGCTAGACTTCGAGGGTTCGATCGAAATGTCGAGTTCGGATTCGAACTCGACAGGCATTCTGATCACAAACACCAGCCTTACCGATGGCTTGACGATCTCAGGCGACATCACCGTAACCGACGACTACACGGCTGACGACACCACCAGCCTGGATGGCGACGAAGACGGTTATACCGACGCGCCCTGGGCCGAGGGCACGGGGCGTTACGGCATCCATTCCACGGGCACGTCCGCATTCGTTGGCGATGTCAATATCGAGAGTGGCTCAGCCATCGATGTCGAAGGCAACGAGTCCTATGGTATCCGTTTCGAGAATAATATCGACGGCACCTTCACCTACGACGGCAGCATGACACTGATCGGTGACGATTCGACCGGCATTTCGCTGGAAGACGGTGTGACCGGAGATGTTTATCTGTCGGGTTCGATAAGCGCAAAAGGTGAAAATGCGTCAGCTATCTCGATCAGCGGCGATCTGGGCGGCAGCCTGATCATCGATGGCAGCTACAGCGGTACGGGCTACAGTTCGACATCCTCTCTGTCACAGTCCGTATACGAGAATCTGATCCCGGAAGACAACCTCCTTCAGGATGGCACGCTGGTCACCATTTCCAGCAACGTGGCCAATGGCATACTTCTCAGCTCGACAGTCGATGGCGAAGACGATGACAATGACGATGAAGACGGTAATGGTATCGACGATGACGATCAAAGCACAGCCAGCCTGACCCAGTATGGTTCAGCGCCAGCTCTAAAGATCGGTTCATCCACGGAAGACATCACTATCGGGGGTCTCACCTATACCTCGACGGTAACCGATGACTACGCGGAAACTGTCAATTACGGCCTTCTCAACCGCGGCAGCATCTCGGCTTCTGGTGTGCATCCGGGCGTGGACGCCACTGCCGTCGAAATCGGCAGTGACAACGGCTACACCACCACTATTGAAAACGGCATTGGCGTTGAAGGTTCCATTTCAGCCTCATCCTATGGTGGTGACTCCGTCGCCGTATCTCTGCTTGACGGCGCTTCGACGCCTCAGCTCGACGTCACCGGCGGCGGTACCATTTCGGCCTCGACCACACGTTATCTGACCTACCAGGAAGATGAGGACGGCGACGCTCTCACCGACGATGACGGCAACACTATCTACAATGCCCCCGTTGCCGGCACCGCTGTTGCGGTCAGCATCGCTTCCGGCGCCAGTTTGTCCACGATCAATGTTGGCGCAAGCTCCGGCATCTATGCCTCGTCATCCGGCTCAACCGGCAGCGCCACCGCCATTTACGATGCGTCAGGCACACTGACGACCATAACCAACAGCGGTACGATCAGCGCCACCATCACCGCCACAGACGACGACGGTGATGGCGAAACGGACGACATCACCGGCACGGCAACCGCTATCGATGTCAGCGCCAATACCACTGGCGTGACCATCACCCAGGTCGACAATAACGCTACCGACAGCGACGACGATGAAGCTATCGCCGCGCCTTATATCTATGGCGATATCCTGTTCGGCTCCGGTAACGACACTCTGTCCTCTTCCGGTGGCTATATATATGGTGATGTTGACTTCGGTGCCGGTACAGGCAACTTCACCCTGACGAATGACGCGGTGTTTGTCGGCAAGCTGACCTCCACCGGTGAAATCGCGATGGATATCGACAGCGGCGCCGTGGCCAGCCTGAGTGAAGGCAGCTCGGTCCTGTTCAGCACCCTGCATGTCGGTGACGAAAGCAAGCTGGGGCTGACACTCTCCGTAGACACGCCGACGACGCCGGTCCTGACCGGTTCGGGCGCGGTGACCTTCGACAGCGGTTCCGAGCTTTACCTGACGCTGAATCATATTCTGACCACGCCGACCACTTTCACGGTCCTGACAGGTTCCAGCATCACGCTGGGCAGCATCAATACCTCGAATATGGAAGGTTATGTCCCCTATCTTTATCACGTTGAGCTGGCAACGGATGATGCGGACACCACCCTTTCCGCCAGCTTCCGCCTGAAGACGCAGGCCGAAGCCGGTTACTCCAATAACCAGTATGCGGCCCTCTTGCCGATTCTGACTGTAGTGGCAGAGGATTCAGGGGCCGAAACCTCCCTGCTGGGCACGACCACCAAGGATGCCTTCGACCAGGTCTATAACCAGTATTTGCCCGACTATTCCGGTGAAAACCTGATCACCCTGGCTACCGGCGCAGCCGCCCTGAACCGTTCGCTGAGCAACCTGACCCTGATCCCCGACAACAATGGCGGACAATACTGGTTGCAGGAATACGGTTTCAGCATGAACCGTCCATACGCCGATACCGCCGGCTTCAAATCGACCGGTTTCAGCTTCGCCGGCGGACGCGAAAAGCAGATGTACGGCAACCAGATGGTGGGTACCTACCTGTCTCTGACCGCTTCTTCACCGCGCGATACGTTCGCGATCGGCTCAGAAGGTATGGCCAACTCCGACATTACGATTGGCGCCTACTGGCGGCTGAATACGAGCGGCGTAAAGGCATGGATGCATGGCGGCGTTGGTTATGACCAGTTCAAGAGCACACGTAACCTGCTGACCTCGAACGTCACCCACACAGCCATCGCCAAATGGGATGGTTATTCGGTCAGCGGTGGCGCCGGCGCTTCCTATGATTACAAGGTTGGCAAGTGGGCGGTCACGCCTCAGGCCCTGGTCGATTACTATCAATTGAGCGAAGCGGCCCACTCCGAAACGGGTGGCGGCGATTATTTCGACCTCAATATCGACAAGCGCGACGGGCACTTGCTGACCGCGACAGCCCTGCTCAACCTCAGCTACAAGACTTCATTCCTGAAACCGGAAATGTGGCTGGGTTACAAGCAGAATGTCTCGGCCACCCTGCCCGACACCATCGCCAATTTCAACGGCGGCGATACCTTCACCCTTACAGGGGGCAATATCGAAGGTGGCGGCCCGGTGGTCGGTTTCCGGGTATCGACCGACAACCCGTACAGCTATTTCTCGGTTGAGGCCGAATATCAGCAACTGCCGGAATACACCAATACGTCGATCTCGCTGCGCACCCGCTTCCAGTTCTGATGCACTCACATTAAACAAAAAAGCCGGCCTGATCAGTCAGGCCGGCTTTTTTGTTGTTTGAATATAACGAACTACCCTTTAGCAGCTGCCAGCGCCGCCAGCTGAATGGCGGACAGGCTGCTGATCTGGGTCGAGGTCAGGTAGCTGATCTGCAGAGGTGTCAGGGATTCAATCTGGGTCGTATTCAGGCTGGACAGGAAGGTGGTCCCCAGAGAGGCCATGGTCGTGGTCGTCAGGCCACTGATCTGGACACCGGTCACGGCAGCCATTTCCGACGGTGACAGATTATCGAGCTGCGTCACGGTCAGAGCGCTGAACTGCGTAGACGAAATCGCCTTGAACTGGGTGACGGTAAGAGCCGCGATCTCGCTGGTCGTGAAGCTGGATATCTGTGTCGTCGACAGGCTGCTGACCTGAGTGGTGGTCAGGGCGCCAATCTGGGCGGTGGTCATGGCGCGCAGTTGCATGCGCACCAAGCCAGCCAGTTGGGTAGTCGTCAGCGAGGCGATCTCCGTGGTGCTGAGCGCGGTGATATCCGTTGCCGACAGCGAACCGATCTGGGTGGCGGTCAGACCGGCCAGCTGCGTCAGCGTCAGGGCCTCGATCTGTGTCTCGGTCATACCGCTGATGGCATCGGTGGACAGGGCGCCGATCTGGGTGGAACTAAACGCTGCCAGCTGATCCAGCGACATCGCCGCCATTTCAGTCGAGGTCATACCGCTGATGCCAGTATTGGAAAGAGAGGCGATCTGGGTTGTGGTGATCGAGCCAATATGCGCTTCCAGTAGAGTCGCCACCCCTGTGCCCGACAGTGAACCGAACTGATCCATGGTCAACTGCGATATCTGGGTATCGGTCAGGGCGTTGATGACGGTCGTGGACAGTGCGCCCATCTGGGTCGCCGTCAGACCGGAAATCTGCGTCGTCGTCAGGGCGGCCGTCTGGGTCGAGGTCAAGCCAAGCATTCCGGTCGTGGACAGCGCGCCGATCTGGGTCGATGCCAGGCAGGCCAGTTGGGTCGTCGTCAGGACATTAGTCTCGGTCGAGGTCAGTCCTGACAGTTGGGTCGTCGTCAGGCTCGACAACTGGTTGGTGCTGAAGGCGGCTATATCAGTCGTCGACATCGCCCCCAGTTGGGTTGCGCTCAACCCCTTGAGCTGGGTCGTCGTCAGGGCCGAAACCTGGGCAGCGGTCAGGCCGCTGATATAGGTGGTCGCCAGCCCCGATAGCTGGGTCGAGGTAAAGCCCTTTAGTTGGGTGGTCGTCAGAGTCGCCACCAGCTCGGCCGTCAGCCCCCCCATGCCTGTGGTCGAAAGCCCGGACAATTGCGTCGAAGTCAGCGATGCCAGCTGGGTCGTCGTCAGGGCGCCGGTTTCCGTGGTCTGCAGACCAGATAGCTGGGTCGAGGTCAGTACCGACAGTTGCGTGGTCGTCAGAACTGCCATGCCGGTCGCTGGCAAGGCGCCGAGCTGACTGGAGGTCATGGCCTTGACCTGAGTGGTAGTCAAGGCCTGGAGCTGATCTGTGGTCAGGCCGCTGACCGCCGTGGTCGACAGAGCGCCGAGCTGCGTGGTCGTCATAGCCTGCAACTGGGTAGTGGTCAGCACGGCCATTTCGGTCGTAGTCAGCCCCTTGAGCTGGGTCGTCGTCAGATTGCTCACCTGCGCCGTAGTCAGGCCCTGGACCTGGGTGGTGGTCAGGTTGCCGATCTGGGTGGTGGTGAAGCTTTTCAGCTGTGTGGTCGAGAGCGCCGCGATCTGGGTGGTGCTCAGATCCGCCACATCCTCAGTCTCCATCGAAGACACTTGCGTGGTCGTCAGCGCCCCCACCTGGGTCGTGGTCAGGCTGGCGATCTGGGTTTCGTTGAAACCAGAAATAGCGTCGGCACTGATGGCGGCAACCTGTGTCGTCGCCAAGGCGCCGAGCTGGGTGGTCGTCAGAGAGCCCAATTGGGTATAGTTCAGGCCGGCCACCTGAGTCGTGTACAGACTGGCGATGGCTGAAGTCGTCAGGCCCGCAATATTATCGGCGTTTATAGCGCCGACCTGTGCCGCCGAAAGTCCGTGCAGTTGGGTCGTCGTCAGGGCACCCAGCTGCGTAGAGCTAAGCGTTGCGATCTGACTGGTGGTCAAGGAGCCCAGCTGAGTCGATGTCATCGATGCCAGCTGCGTCAGGGTCATGGACGAAATCTGATCGTCGTTCAGCCCCTGCACGCCTTCGGTCGAAATGGCGGCCAGTTGTGTGGTCGTAAAGGCCGCCAGCTGCGTATCGCTCAGCGCCTGAACCTCTGTCGAATTCAGCCCCTTGATCTGGGTCGTCGTCAGGTTGGCCAGCTGGGTTGTGGTCAGGCCCTTAATATTGTCTTCGCTGAGATAACCGATCTGGGTAGAGGTCACACCGCGCAGCTGAGTCGTCGTCAGGGCACCGACCGCCGTAGAGGTCAGGCCCTCCAGGCTGCCGGTCGCAAAAGCCGCCACCTGGGTCGAGGTCATCACGCCGAGCTGGTCAAGCGTCAGCGATTCCAGCTGGGTCGAGGTAAATCCCTTAATCTGGGTCGTCGAGAAGCTGGAAATATCCGTAGTGGAAAGCCCCGCCACCTGGGTGGTGGTCAGGCTGGAGATCAGCCCTGTGGTCAGCCCCTTAAGCTGGGTCGTGCTGAACACGGCCAGGTCAGTGACCGACAGGCCGGTAATGCCAGTGGCTGAAAGGCCCGACACCTGGGTCGAGGTCAGGGCCTGCAACTGGCTTGTGGTCAGTTCATCCAGCTGGGTCGAGGTCAGGCTGGCCAGGGCGGTGGTGCTGAGATTGCTCACCTGGGTGATGGTCAGGCTGGCGATCTGGGTCGCGTCGAGCGCATTGATGCCAGTCGCCGACAGACCGGAAATCTGCGTCGTGGTCAGGCCCGACAGCAAGGTGGTAGACAGACCGGACACCTGGGTTTCGGTCAGGGCGCCGATCTGGGTCGAGGTCAGGCTGCCCACCTGGGTGGTCGTCAGGCCGGAAATCTGGGTCGAGGTCAGACCACTGATGCCCGTGGCCGACAGGTTGGCCATCTGGGTCTTGTCGAACGCCGCCAGTTGCGTCGTGGTCAGGCTGCCTACCTCATCCGCGGAAAAGCCCTTGACCTGGGTAGTCGTCAGACCGGAAATCTGCGTGGAACTTAACCCCTTTAACTGGGTGGTCGTCAGTTCTCCAAGTTCGGTCGAAGTCATGCCCTTGAGCTGTGTCGCCGTCAGATTACCGATATCCTCGGAGGTCAGACCGCTGATGGCGGTCGAGGTCAGAACCCCGAGCTGAGTCGAGGTCAGGGCCGCCAGCTGCGTATCGGTCAGCGCATTGACGAGATTATCATTCAATCCCGCCAGCGCGGTCGTGGTCAGGGCCTGGATCTGGGTGGCGCTAAAGACCGCGATCTGGGTGGCGTTGAAGGCGGACAGCCCGGTTGAGGTCAGGCCCTTGATCTGGGTGGTGGTCAGTCCCGCCAGCACCGTGGTCGTCAGGCCTGAAACCTCGTCCTCGGTCAGGGCGGCCATCTGTACAGTGGCCAGGCCGTTCAGCTGGGTGGTGTTGAGCTGCCCGATCTGATCCGCCGTCAGACCGCCAAATCCGGTCACGGTCAGGGCGGCCAACTGGGTCTGCGTCAGGGTCTGAAGCTGAGTCGTCTGCAAGGCCCCTACTTCGGTAGAAGTCAGGGCCGCCATCTGCGCCGTGGTCAGGACAGATATTTCAGACGTGGTCAGGGCCGATATCTGATCCTCACTCAGTTGGGCGATCTGGGTCGTGGTCATCGCTTTGAACTGTGCGGTCGTCAGGCCACTCAGCTGCGTCGTGGTCAGGTTTTCGATCCCGGTCGTGCTCAAGGACGCCACCTGCTTCGTGCTCATGGCTGCCAGCTGGGTCGAAGTCAGGGCCGAAACCTGATTGCCGCTCAGACCACTGATGCCGGTCGTGGAAAACGCCGCGATCTGGGTGGTGGTCAGGCTGGATATCTGGGCATCGGTCAGGGCCGACAGCTGGGTCGCCGTCAGCGCCCCCAGCTGAGTGGCATTCAGCGCCGACAGAGCGGTCGTCGACAGGCCGGATATCTGATCGCTCGTCATGGCCGCAATCTGGCTGGTCGTGAAGACGGCCAGTTGGGTCGCGGTCAGGTTAGAAATCTGGGTGTCGCTCAGCCCGCTCATCCCCGTTTTTGAGAGAGCCGCGACCTGACTGGTGTTGAGGGCGGCGATCTGGGTATCCGTCAGCCCACCGATCGCCGTCGAGGTCAAGTTCGATATCAGGGTCGTCGTCAGGCTGCTGATCTGGGTGGTGGACAGCATCGCCACCTGGTCATCACTGAGCGCCGCAGCCTCGGTCGCCGTCAAGTTCTTGAGCTGGGTGATCGACAGGGAGGCCAGGTCGTCCGGATTGAGGTCCGATATCTGCGTTGCCGTCAGGCTGCGAATCTGCGTCGTCGACAGGCTCTGCAGAGTCGTCGTGTCAAACGCATCCAACTGCTCCGCCGTCATGCCCTTCATGGCCGTGGCGGTGATATATTTCAGCTGGGTGGTGCTCATGGCCGTCACCTGCTCGGTCGTCAGGTCCGACAGGCCGGTGGCGGTCATAGCCTTGATCTGGGTACTCGTCAGTTGCCCCATCTGGGTCGTGGTCAGACCCGACAGATTGGCCTCGCTCAATCCGGCAAAGGCGGCGGAACTGATCCCTTGCAACTGGGTGCTGGAGAGACCGGATATCTTGTCCGAGGTCAGACCGGACAGCTGTGTCGCTGTCAGCACCGCCATCTGAGTCGAGTTCAGGGCAGCGAGTTGCGTATCCGCGAGCGCGCCCACCTGTGTGGCTGACATCCCCTTGATCTGGTTGGTGGCCAGCACGGCGATCTGTGACGTCGTCAGGGACGAAATCTGGTCGTTGGTGAAAGCCGCGATCTGGGTCGAGGTCATCGCCCGCAGCAACGTGGTATTCAGGCTGGACAGCTGATCGGCCGAAAGACTGGATGCCGCCCCAGTCGCCAGGGCCGAAATCTGCTTGGTCGACATGACGTTCAGCTGGGTGGCCGTCAGGGCCGCGATCTGGGTATCCTTCAGGCCGCTCAGACCCGTTGTCGACAGCGAGGATATCTGGGTCGTGGTCAGGGCAGCCACCTGATCGGTCGTCAGCGCCTTGATCTGGACGGCGGTCAGATTGTTGAGCTGGGTGGCGCTGAAACGACCCAGGTCAGACGGATCGAGGGCCGCTATCTGGTCTGCACTGAGCGCCTTGATCTGGGTCGAGGTCAGCGAGGTCAACTGAGACGTGGTCAGGACCGTCAGATCTTCGGAAGACAGGTTGGATATCTGGGTGGCGGTCAGGCCGGCAATCTGGTTTTCCGTCAGCGACGCCAGCTGCGTATCGCTCAGTTCGTCCAGGTCCGTGGCATTCATACCGCGCAACTGCGTCGTGGTAAGCGAACGCAACGTGGTGGTCGTCAGGCTGTCAATCTGGCCATCGGTCAGCGCACTAATCTGGCTGGAGCTCAGCACATTCCAGTGGCTCGTGCTCAGGGCCGCCAGTTGGTCGGTGCTGAGCTGGGAAATTTCTGTGGTCGTCATGGCCGCGAGCAGAGTCGTCGGCATGACGGCCATCTGTGTAGTGGCCAGGCCAGTGACCTGGGCTTCGCTCAAGCCCTTGATCGCCGAAGTCGTCAGGTAACTGAACTGGGTGGTCGTCAAAGCATTCAGTTGCGTATTGGCCAGGGCCGCGACATCGGCCGAGGTCAACCCCTTGATCTGGCTCGTAGTCAGCAGCGAAATCTGCGTCAGGTTCAGGCTGGAAATCTGGTCTTCGCTCAGATAGCCCATCTGGGTAACGGTCAGGGCGCGCAGCTGAGTACTGTTCAGGCTGGCGATCTGGGTATTGGTCAGCCCCTTCACCGCGCTGGAACTTAAGGCCGCGATCTGCGTTCCGGTCATGACCGCCAGCTGGGTATCGGAAATCGTGCTGATATTGTCCTGACCTATGCCCTTGATCTGGGTCGAGGTCATGCTGCTGAGCTGGGCCGTCGAAAGCGCCTGAAGCTGCTCGGAACTCATGGCGCCCAGCCCTGTCGCTGTCAGCCCCCGCAATTGCGTGACCGTCAGGTTGCTGATCGTCGTCGTGGTCATCGAACTGATCTGCTTCGTGGTCATGCCGGCGACCTGGGTGGACGTAATGCCACTCAGTTGCGTCGTCGTGATCGCGGCCATATCATCCGCTGACAATCCTTTGATCTGGGTAACTGTCAGGGCGTTGAGCTGGGTGGAATCGAGCGCCAGGAACTGGGTCGTGCTCAGGGCCTTGAGGCTGGTTGTGCTCAGCCCCTTGATCTGATCCGTGCGCAGCAGGGTCAGCTCGGTTTCGGTCAGGCTGTAGACCTGGATTTCGGTCAGCGCACTCAACTGGGTCGACGTCAGGGCGCTCAGCTGGGAGGTGCTGAACGCGATCAGCACGGAGGTATCCAGTCCCTTAACCTGAGTGGTCGTGAAAGCCGCGATCTGGGTTTCGTTCAACGCGGCGGCCTGGGTGGCCGACAGGGCATCCAGCTGGGTTTCGACGAGCCCCTTCACCTGAGTGGAGGTGATCTGCCCGATACGGGTAACGCTGAAGCTCTCAATTTGCTCGTTGGTCAGGGAGTGGACGGCGGTGGAAGAGATCGCCACCCACTGGTTCTGACTGAGCGCATTCAAGAAGGTGGTGGTGAGTGTCCCGACCTGAGTCGATTGCAGATAGGCCGTCTGGGTCGAGGTCAGGGCGCCGATCTGGGTGGCATTGAGGCTGCTCAGCTCGTCGGCCGTCATGGCCTTGATCTGGGTGGTGGTGAAGCCACCGATCTGGGTGACCGTCAAGGCCGCAATCTGCGTATAGGTCAACGACTGCACTTCGGTAGTCGTCATGCCCTTGATCTGGGTCGAGGTCAGAGTGGCGAAATCGGTAGCATCCAGGGCACTCAGTCCGGTCGAGCCCATCCAGTTGATCTGGGTCGAGGTCAGGCCGGCCAACTGTGTCGTCGTCATCGCGTCGATAATCGTCGCCGGCAGATTCTTCATCTGGGTTGAATTGAGGGCCGACAGCTGGGTCGAGGTAAAGACAGCCAGCTGGGTCGTACTCATCACGCCCAGTTGGTCGGTATCGATGCCCTTCATCTGGGTGGTGGTCAGTACCGACAGCTGCGACGGCGACAGGACCGAAAACTGCTGGGTGGACAGCTCACCGATATCGGTGGCCGACAATCCCTGGATCTGCTGGGTCGTCAGCGCCGCGATTTCCTCGACGCCGAAGGCCTCCATCTGCGCTTCAAGCAGGACCGACAACTGCTTGCCGGTAAAGGTCATCTGGTCGGTGGTGAAGGCGGCGATCTGAGTCGTCGTCAGCGCCTTCATCTGGGTCGTCGAAATCGCCGCCAGCTGGGTGGTGTTCAGGACCTTGATGACTTCGGCCGTAAAGGCCGAGATCTGGGTGGTGGCGAGGGAGGCGATGTCCGTCGCCGTCATCGACTGCACTGTCGTTGTCGACAGTGCCGCGATCTGGCTTACGCTATATGAGGAATAGACGGAGGTGACCACGCTTTGCCTGCAGCTCTCAAATTATCAATTGAAAGGGGCAGCGCAGCCTGCAAATTCAGAAGCCAAGTGTATTTTACACCCACTCACCCGCCTTTAGCACCCGGATAACACGATCCGCGAGAAATAAGGCAAAAAAATGGCAAAATGGCTAAACGGCAGTAATAACGCAGCTTTATCAACATATTAACAGACGTTTAACGCCTTATTTCAAGGTGTAAGCAGGCTGCCAAATCCACCGCCTCCGGGCGTCTCAATGGTGACGATATCGCCAGCCGACAGTTCGCATTGCGCCCTGCCCGACAGCTCAATACGGGAACCGTCCGCCTTGACGACATATTGCCGCCCCACCGCTCCAGGTTCACCGCCTTCAAGCCCATGCGGCGCAACCTCACGCCGGGAAGCGACAAGGGTCGCTGTCAGCGGTTCCAGCGCCTCGACCGAACGCACAATGCCGTCACCGCCGTGGTGCGCGCCAACCCCACCCGAACCGCGGCGCAGGCCGAAATGGCGCAGCCGTACGGGGTAGCGCAGTTCAAGCACTTCCGGATCGGTAATGCGGGTATTGGTCATATAGGTATGAACGCCGGAGGCACCGGCGAAGCCCGCCCCAGCCCCAGCCCCGCCGCCAATGGTTTCGTAATACTGGTAGCGTGCATTGCCAAACAGGAAGTTGTTCATCGTGCCCTGCGCCGCGGCGACAACGCCCAGAGCGCCAAACAGGGCATTGCAAACAGCTTGCGACACCTCGGTATTGCCCGCCACGACCGCATGCCCGGGTGCTGGCGACAGGAAACTCCCTTCCGGCAGGATGAGGTTCAGTGGTTTCATGCAGCCTTCGTTCAGGGGAAGGTCGTCACCGACCAGGCAACGGAAAGCGAACAGCACACTGGCCCGCGTCACCGATGGCGGCGCGTTGAAATTGCCGCTGCGTGCCGCATCGGTGCCGGTGAAATCAATGATTGCCGAACGTGCGTCATGATCGACATGGATCGCGGCCCTCAGGTGAGAGCCATCGTCCATCCGGTAGTCGAAATGGCCATCCTTCAGGCGCACGATCACCCGCCGCACGCTTTCCTCGGCATTGTCGCGGACATGGCGCATATAGTCGGTCACCATCTGCCAGCCGCAGTTGTCGACCAGGTTTTTCAGTTCGCGGATACCCGCTTCATTGGCGGCGATCTGGGCCAGGATATCGGCAACATTGACGTCCGGATTGCGCGCTGGATAAGGCGCATCGGCCAACAGGGCCCGGAAGGCTGCCTCACGGAAGGTCGCGCCATCGCGGATCAGGAAGTCGTCGATCACCACCCCCTCTTCATCAAGAGTGGCGGAGTCCGGCGGCGTCGAACCCGGCGTCAGCCCGCCGATATCGGCATGGTGACCGCGGTTGCCGACGAAGAAGCGGACATGCTTTCCCGCTTCATCAAAAACAGGAGAAATCACTGTCACATCAGGTAGATGCGTGCCACCGTTAAACGGATTATTGAGGACGATCACATCTCCCGGCTTGAGGCTATCACCCCGGCTGCGGATGACCGTGCGGACACTCTCTCCCATAGCGCCGAGATGGACAGGCACATGCGGCGCATTGGCGATCAGCTGGCCTTCGGCATCGAACAAGGCGCAGGAAAAATCCAGGCGTTCCTTGATATTGACGCTGCTCGAGGTGTGGCAGAGAACCACGCCCATCTGTTCGGCAATCGCCGTGAAGCGGTTATTGAAGAGTTCCAGCTGAACGGGATCGGCCACGCTGCTGTCGCCCGCCTCCGGCCGTTCTACGTCGGTCCGGGTGAGGATCAGGACGCCAGCATCGGTGACCTCGGCCAGCCAGCCGGGCTCGACGACCGTGGTGGCGATGGCCTCGAAGATCAGCGCCGGGCCTGCGATCCTGTGACCTGGCCGCAAGCTCTCCCTATCATATACTCCAGCCTCGCGATCCGCACCGGCCGTAAAGACCGTCGCGGTTTCCACTGCCTCCGCTGCTTCTGTCGCCACCGGCAGGTTTTCGGCGGCTACCGGCGCACCCGGACAGGTCGCCTCGACCTCGACGCCCTCGATCACGATAGCGCGTCCGGCCGGGGCGAAACCAAAACGTCGCAGGTGCGCCGCCCCGAAGGCCGACCGCATATCGGTCAGAGGCGCAAAATCGACATCCAGGGCCGTATCGGAGCCCTCATAGCGCAGATGAACGGTCCGGCGCAGAGACAGCCCCGCCGATGTCTCATAGGCGCGCAAGGCATGGAAAGCCTCCACCGCCAGGCTCTGCAGGGCCTTTGCCGCCGCGGCCACGCCCGTTTCATCAAGATTGATTTCCAGTCCCCTTGACCGGAGCGCGGACTGGTCGGCCAGCCCCATGCCAAAGGCCGACAGCACGCCAGCATAAGGGGGGATCAGGATCGTGGTCATGCCAAGCGCCTCAGCCACGCGGCAGGCGTGCTGGCCACCGGCGCCACCGAAGCACTGCAGGGCGAACTCACGGGCATCATGCCCTTTTTCCAGCGATACCTGACGTACCGCCTGAGCCATGTGCGACACCGCCACCTCCAGGAACCCCTCGGCGATGGCGCGCGGTGACATATCCAAACCGGTCTCCGCCCGGATCTGTTCGGCAACGGCCATGAAGGCATCCGTCACCGCCTGCGCATCCAGAGGCAGGCTGCCCTCAGGCCCGAAAACTGCGGGGAAACGGTGCGGCAGAATCTTGCCGGTCATGACATTGGCGTCGGTCACGCTGAGCCGGCCACCGTTCCGGTAAGCCACCGGCCCCGGAAAGGCGCCGGCGCTTTCCGGCCCCACACGGAAACGGCCGGAATCGAAGCGCAGGACGGAGCCACCGCCCGCCGCCACGGTATGGATGGCCATGGATGGGCTGCTGATCGGCACACCGGCCACCACCGACTCTGTGGTGCGCTCGAAACGGCCGGCATAGAGCATCACGTCGGTGGAGGTGCCGCCCATGTCGAAGCCGATGATCCTGCCAAATCCCGCGGTTTCCGCAGTGCGGACCGCCCCCACCACGCCGCCGGCCGGGCCGGACAGGATGGCATTACGGCCCTGAAAGCTGTGCGCATCTGTCAGGCCGCCGCTCGACTGCATGAAGTGGATCGACGCCCCGTCCAGTTCGGCGGTCACCTGATCGACATAACGCCGCAGCACGGGCGACAGGTAGGCATCGACGACAGCGGTATAGGCGCGGTCGCGGAGCCCGAGGCGCGCGCCGATCTCATGACTGCAGGTGACCTGTGCGAACCCGGCCTGCCGGGCCAGATCCGCCAGTCGTTGCTCGGTTTGCGGATGCTTCCAGGCATGGATCATGGCGATGGCGACCGCCTCGAATCCTTCAGTCTTGTGCGCCTGAAGCACAGCCAGCACGGCCGCCTCATCGAAGGCCGCGATCTCGTCGCCATCGACCGACAGCCGGCCACCGACACCGATCACGGCTTCATAGAGCGGCGCCGGGCGGCGGATATCGAGGTCGAACAGCTTCGGTCGCGTCTGGTCGCCGATCAGCAAGTGATCCTCCAAGCCCGCATCGACAACAAGCAGGGTCCGGGCGCCCTTGCGTTCAAGCAACGCATTGGTGGCGACGGTAGAGCCCATCTTGACGGCCCCGATCCGATCCGCCGGCAGGCGCTCATCTGGCGACACCCCCAGGAAGGCGCGAATGCCGGCAATCGCCGCATCGCGATACCGGCCGGGATTTTCGCTGAGGAGCTTCCTTGTCGCCAGCACGCCTTCGGGAGACCGGGCCACAATATCGGTAAAGGTTCCGCCGCGATCGACCCAGAATTGCCAGCGTTCCATCCGTGCACCAATATGAGAAATTATCGATAATTTCTTTGTAAATTACGTAAATATCATTGACAAGGTTGGAAATCACGATTGAAACTTGTTTGGAGTTTTCGGGATTTCTTTTTCGGGATTTCAGGGGGGAAGCCCATGAGTAAACCTGCCCAGTCTGCGAACAAACCAATCGTTTCCTCCGCGCATCTGGCGGAAGGCGCCTCGCCCGCCCTTTCCGAACTGGAATTCAGCCTCACCCTCGCGGCCGCCGCCTTCCAGCGCTGGATGTCACGCTGCGCCACCGCCGCCGGCATTCCCCTGTCCCCAGTCGAGGTCCTGATCGTCCATACGGTCCGCCATCGCGACCGTCCGAAAAAGCTGGCCGATATCACTCTGGTGCTCGATCTGGAGGACGCGCATATCGCGACCTACGCCATTTCCAAGCTGCAAAAGGCCGGCCTGGTCGTCACCCGGCGCGAAGGCAAGGAGAAGGTAGTCGAGATCACCGAAGCGGGCCGGCGCTTTTGTCAGGCCTATCGCGATATCCGCGAACTGCTCCTGGTCGGCGCCTCGCGGTCCAGTGAACACAGCGAGGCTGCCCTGTCGGACATTGCCGCCCAGCTGCGCCTGATGTCAGGACGCTATAATCAGGCCGCGCGCGCGGCCGCGACCCTTTAGTCGCGGGGGCGCCATGCTTGTCCTCTGCGGGATCGCCATCATCGTCCTCGGTTTTACGCTTCGGGCCAATCCCTTGCTGGTCATCGCCATAGCCGCCATCGCCACTGGCCTGGCCGCCGGACTGTCGCCGGTCGATTGCGTGACAGCCCTGGGCAAGGCCTTCAAGGACAACCGCATGATGGCCATTGCCTGGTTCATGCTGCCGGTGATCGGCATCCTTGAACGCGGCGGCCTGAAGGAACGCGCGCGTCACCTGATCGCGAAGATCCAGGCCGCCACAGCCGGACGCATCCTGTTTGCCTATTTTCTGGTGCGACAAGGCACCGCCATGCTTGGCCTCATTTCGCTGGGCGGCCACGTCCAGATGGTCAGGCCCCTGATCGCGCCTATGACCGAAGCGGCGGCGGAACGTCAGGGCCCGCTTTCGGAGGAAACGCGCGAAACCCTGCGCGCCAATGCGGCGGCGGTCGACAATATCGCCGTCTGCTTCGGCGAGGATGTCTTCGTCGCCGTGGGCTCCATCCTGCTGATCCTTGGTTTCATGGCGCCCTATGGCTACAACCTGACTCCATTTAGCGTCGCCGTCTGGGCCATACCGACCGCCCTCCTCGCCCTCATCATCCACGGATTGCGGCTGTGGCGTCTCGATATCCGGCTCAAGGAGAGGCCCGACCATGGCCAATCTTGAGCTTTTATATGTCCTGCTGGGCGGGCTGTTCGCGGCCTTCGCCCTCGGCAATACCCGCAAACGGCATTTCCGCAGCGCCCTCTTCTGGGGACTTTATGCCGCTACCCTGATATTCGGCTCCATTATCCCGGATTTCGCCAATGGCCTGCTGGTCATTGGCATGGTGATCCTGGCTGCCGCCGGCCTCAAGCCCGCTCCGTCGGCCACCACTGATGACGAGGAACGGCAGCGCCAGTCGGAAAGGATTGGCAACGCGCTGTTCTGGCCGGCGCTCATCGTGCCGGTCACCACCCTGGCTGGCTCCCTGCTTATGCCGGATGGTAAGCTTTATGGCCTCAGCCTGATCGCGCCCAAGCAGGTCACCCTCACCTTCCTGGCCATCGGTTCGTTCATCGGCCTGGCACTGGCGCTGTTTGTCACGCGTTCGTCGCCCATCACGGCCTTCGGCGAAGGCCGCCGACTGGCAGACCAGGTCGGCTGGCCGATGATCCTGCCCCAGATGCTGGCGGCCCTGGGCGGCATATTCGCTCTTGCTGGCGTCGGTGACGTCATTTCCCAGTTGATTGTCAGCCGCTTCAATATCACCGCTCCATGGGAAGCCGTGATGCTCTATGCCATTGGTATGGCGCTGTTCACCATGATCATGGGCAATGCCTTCGCGGCGTTTCCGGTCATGACAGCAGGCATAGGTCTGCCGCTGATCGTCAAGCATTTCGGCGGCGACCCGCACATCATGTGCGCACTGGGCATGCTGTCCGGTTTCTGCGGCACCCTGATGACCCCCATGGCCGCCAATTTCAACCTGGTGCCCGCCGCCGTGCTGGGGCTGAAGGACCAGTACGCCGTCATCAAGGTGCAGATCCCCACCGTCCTGTGCCTGCTGGCGGGCAATATCGTTATCATGACCCTGTTTGGATTCCCGAAATGACCACCCTTGCCCTGACGCCAAACCTCGCCGGCCAGTTCGCGCGGATCGCCCTGGGGCATGTCACCCGCGAATATCCTCACAAGGCCGATCATGTGATGACCGGCCCCAATGATACCTACCGACCAAAAGACATTCACCCCGTCTTCTACGGCAGTTTCGACTGGCATTCCTGCGTCCACGGCTACTGGCTCCTCACACGGATCAGACGCCTGTTCCCCGAGATCGCCGAGGCCGGTGCGATCGCCGATCTGATCGAGCGCCAGTTCACGCCGGAAGCAATCGGCGCCGAAGTGGCCTATCTGCAGCGCCCATCGAGCCGGGGCTTCGAGCGGCCCTACGGCTGGGCCTGGCTGCTGAAGCTCGCCGCCGAACTGCACCTCGATTCCTCATCTGAGGCCACTATCTGGCGCGAAACCCTGCGCCCGCTGACCGAAGCCTTTGTCGCGCGCTTCCTGAGTTTCCTGCCGCTCCAAACATATCCGGTGCGCAGCGGGGTCCATAACAGCACGGCCTTCGCCCTGACCCTGGTGGCGGACTATGCCCATGTGACGCAACATGCCCGCCTGCTCGATCAGCTAAAGGAACGCGCAATGACCTGGCACGGACAGGATCGTAATGCGGCTGCCTGGGAGCCCTCCGGCGAGGATTTCCTGTCCCCCACTCTGAGTGCGGCCCAGGCCATGATGCGGTTACTGCCGTCGGCGGATTTCGCTCATTGGCTTCGCGCCTACCTACCCCGGCTCACGGCAAAAGAGCCTTCCGCCCTTCTGATACCGGCGCGCATTAGCGACCGCAGCGACGGCAAGATTGCCCATCTCGACGGCCTGAACCTGTCGCGCGCCTGGGCCTGGCGAGAGCTTTCCGCCCATCTGGCACCGGATGAACGCGACATCGCTCTTGAAGCGGCCAAACAACACCTCGAAGCGGCCCTTGGTCATGTCGAGGGCGACTATATGGGCGAGCACTGGCTGGCATCATTTGCCCTGCTGGCCCTGACGGCCTGAGGCCTCTGATTACGTGCGGAACCTGGCCGGACGTCGCCGCTCCAGCCACCACAGCCCGGCGGCACTCGCCAGCCAGAGCATGAACCAGATCCAGGCTGTCCCGGTCCAGGCGGGCGTCGCCCCCAGTCCGCTGCCTGATGAAACCCGCCCACCGGAAACCAGGCGCTGCGTTGCCTCACGCGACTCCATCGCCTGCACGCCGTCCAGTGCGTCCTGTGGCAGGACATAGACCGGGCACGCCGCCCCGGTCGGCGTACGCACCACATGCCATCCCGATTGTGCCGGCCAGAAGGCGGCGCAGGCCCGATCACCGCTGGCGGGATCGAGGCGCAGGGCAAGAGTATTTCCCTCCGGTGTCAGGACCGTCGCGCCGTCGACCAGACCGCACATCGTCACGCGCTGAAATTGCCGGGCCCAGCCCTCGGTCTGTGGCAGGTCGGCTTGGCGCGGCCGCGCCAGGGTCGTCACTACCTGGCTCCACAGGTCGCCATAACGGTCGCCCTGCCCTGAAAGGACCAGTCCATAGGCATCGCTTACTGTCCAGACCGCAATACGGCCGCGACCTTCGAGACGCCAGACGCCCAGGGCCTTGCCGGATTTATCCTGCGCCAACGGCACGGCATCGCCCCCCTCCACCTTGGCCAGGGCGGTCAGATCAGGCGTATCGGCACCGGCATTGAGTACGGACGGCTGACCGGGACTGCCTGGGCCACGCCGAGCCGTCACGGCATCATCGTCCACCGTTTGTAGTGGAAGTTGCAGGTCGGTACTCACAGGCGATACGGCAAGCCCCAGATCGGCCCACTGGCGCCGGGTGGCGTCAGGTACCGGCCCGGTCACCCGCAGCAGCACGCCCAGCCCGTCGCGCATGGCGACTATCAGGGCGCCGCGTTCGCCGTCGCTCAAAGCGGCCCAACTGCGTTCATCCAGAATAACAAGGTCGAGATTATGCAGGGTCGCCGCCGAAATCGGCAGAGACGCGTCGTTGATGTCGATGCCGCCGCCCAGGGTAAATTGCACATGCACAGCCATGCCGGCGTCCTCAGCCCAGCGGCGCAGGTATTTGACGTCCGGTCCCGGCGCTCCGGCCACTATCAGGACACGCGGCGCCAGATCCTGCGAGGTCCAGACCGGGACGTCGCTTTCCTGCAGCAACCGGCGCTGGGCATCGCGCACCTGCAGCTTGAAAATGGCCGGGCCGGCCATCCGGGCGGCACCGCTCAGGGAAAACTCGCCCGATCCCTTGTCCGGCAGGGCAACCGTATCAACCCGGTGGCCGGCCGGATCGACCAGTTCAGCCGTACCGGTGAGGCCGTTGACCCGACCCGTGATGTGGAAGGTCGTGCCCGGCGCCACGGCCGGTGGCACATCCAGGCGCACCACGCCCTGCGGCAACGGCGCCGCCTCGAAACTCACCGTCCGTCCGATCGTCGCCTCGCGATCCCGCGCTTCAAGCCCTTCACCGACAATATGCAGGTTCATCGCATCGGGATATTTGCGCAGTGCCGTGGCCAGGTCGGGCATGCGTTCGGCGCCGGAGGCCGGAGCTTCCGGCAAGGCGATGACATGACCGCCCATCGTATCGGCGATGCGGGCCTTGCCGGTCGCCACCACCAGCGTGCCGGTGCCAGTCGTGGCCACCGGCGGGAACAGGGTGAGATAGAGCAAACCGGCGCAGACCGGCTGCAGGATCAGCAGGACGGCCAGCCGCCATACCGGCGACCGCGTTTCGGCACGACGCTGCCGCAGGATGAGGCGCACGGAGGCTGTCACCACGGCAAGGACCAGCAGGACGGCTACGATCAGCGCTGGCGTCATTGAGCCCCTCCCTGCAGGGCATCGAGATAGCGATTACCTGCCGGATCACTGCGCGGCTGGCGGCTGGCGCCGGCCGGCGGCCGCGACAGCACGGCCCACAGCACATTACGCAGGCCTATACGGCACGTCTGGCAGTCGGGGTCCTGCCGCACGGCGTCCAGCGCGGCATAGACGGCCAGTGGGTCAAACAGGCGGTTTTCGTTCAGACGCATCCAGCCCTCAAGCGCCCCAAGGTCCGGATGGGCCTTCGGATCCGCCAGAGCCATCCACACCGTAATGACCGCACCGTCCGCGTCCGGGCGCTCGGCGAGGGCCGTCGTCCGGTCGACAAGGCCATCGCGCTTGCCGGTCATGCGGCGGCTGTCGTCGATCGGCGGCAGTTCAGGACCGACACGCGACAGGTAAATGCGCGTCGCCTGCTGGACCTCCTTGATGAAAGCCAGCGCCTTGTAAGCATGCGGCAGGGCCAGCTCCGGGTGCCCCTGACGCAGGTGAAGCTCGGATTGCCACATCTCGTCGAGTGCCTTCTTCAGGGTCGCGCGCGTCTCCGGATCGAGAAGAGTCGCCGCTTCCGCCTCGTCGTGGACGTGGCCGTACAGAGCCTCCAGCCCGTTATCGACGCCGAAACTGCCCTCCGATGATTTTTCAGACGCCTCGTCATGGTGTTCGGCAGGCGTGCCATCGGCATTCTTTTCGCCCTCGGCTTCTTCACCGAGGAATTGGCCGTAGCGCAGGCGCAGGATGCGCTGGTCGACGCCGATGGCATCCGAGCGCTTGAGGAATTCCGCCGCCGATATCTTCTTTTTATCCTTCAGCAAGGCCTCGGCATCGATAATGATCTGGCGCTCGCTGCGGAAATAGGCTGGCAGGGTCTTCTTGGCCAGGCCTTCGATGCCGGTGCTTTCATTGCCGAGATCGGACGGCCAGCGCAAGATAAGGCTGGGACTGCGCACGCTCTGCGGCGCCGGATTGCGGTTATCGCTCACGGTCAGTTGCGCCACCAGGTCATTTCCTGTGGCGAAGCCCAGCTTACCCAGATCCAGCTGAGTGGCGAAGCGTTTTTGCTTCGCGCTGCCGCTGCCGGCAATTGTCAGGTCGCGATCGACAAACTTGATATTCTCGCCCTCCCCCTGCGCCAGGGTGACATGCAGTTGTGCAACGGAGGCCACGCCATAGTCGTCACTGACCTCGAAAACCAGCGGCCACACCGTCTGGCCGGGCGTGACCAGGCTCAATGACCGGTCCGGCGTGATCACCTTGATCTGCGGTGGGGTATCCGCGATGATATCCAGCCGATGCAAGGCACCCGATTTAATGCCTTTGGCGTCGATGCGGTAAAGGGTCGACTGGTTCAGCACCAGACTGGCGGTCCAGACATCGCCGCTGCGGGTCAGGGCGATGTGCTTGCCGTCATGGAAGACCAGATCCGCCGCCGCGACCTGGGGCGCGATCTGCACACGCCAGTCGATACGCGTGCCCTGTGGTACGCGGGCGTCCAGTGTCGCCTGATTGCGGGCAGCAATGCCGGTATAGGCCGGTGGGGTCAGGACCAAGGTCTGGCTGACCAGTTGCGGCGCGCCGGATGCGCCGCCAGATGCCTTGATCGCTCTGAGGCTGGCCGGCCGGTTGAAGAGCAGCGGCGTTACGGCAAACAACACGGCCACGGCCGCCAGACCACACCAGCCGAGAACGATCGGCCGCCAGGTCCAGACCGGGCGCAGGTCGGTCTCCGCCTTGCCCAGACGGTCCTGCAGGCGGGCACGTTGCATCTGCTGGATGGGATTGAGCCCGCCCTCGCCGGCATAGAGCAGGTCGGCGCTGTCCTCCATGTCCGGCCGGCGAGCATTGAGCTCGCGCACCAGCCAGGTGCGATCGAAACCCTTTGCCCGCCACAGACTGCCCAAGCCTGCCAGCAATACAGCCACAATAGCTGCGGCCAGCGCCAGCACCGGTTTATTCAACAATACCAGGCAAAGGGCAGGCGCCAGGGCCACGGGCAGCCAGGTCAGGGCAGCATGGGCGGCGACGGCCTGCCGGACGCGAGTCAGCAAACGGGCGAGGACAGCATTCATGGCGCCACACCCCGGCGGCGCGAGGTCGCGAGCCAGCGCTCGGCCACGAACACCAGTGCGATCAGGAGGGCGAGCCACGGCTGCAGGTTCATTGCAGGAGGAACGTAGCTGGCTGCCCCGGCCAGCGGCGCGTAATCGCGCGCATCGACGCGCGATGGCGATGGTGCCGGCCCGGTCAGCACCTCACGCAGGTGCTGCGGGAAACGGGCATCGAGGAGTTGCGGCAGGCTGGCGGGTTTCAGAGGCCGGGTGAAACGCAGGGTTCGCCCCTGCCCTTCGATCAGCACGGCGCCGGAGTCATCGCGCCAGTAAGCGGTTCGGTTGCCCTCACTGGCGGCCTCTGCTGTCGTCTCGGCGGCGGTCAGTACGGTGCCACCGCGCGCCACCCAGGCCTTGACCGCTTCGGGCAACGCTCCCGGCGCCAGCCAGATCAGATATCTGGCATTGGCAGGCACTGGTTCGGATGCCGGCCCTTCGCTGAACTGGCCCTGCCAGGCAGCAGCCGTCGCGCGGAAGTAACGCACGCCCGGCTTCTGGTCCGGCGCATAGCGCACAACCAAGGCCGGTGGGGGGGTGACGGCGCGAGCGGTGGCCGGCAGGCCCCCAGATACAATTCGCCAATCCACCGCGCGTGACAGTTTCGGCCGCTCGGCATCCCCCCCCTGAAGCTGCGCAGGCACATAGACGATCAGCCTGACCTTCGCCGGCAGTTCGGCGTCGAGCTGGCGCAACAGCGAGGCCACGGGGACCAGTCCTTTCACCGCTGGCGTATCCATCTCCGGGAAGCCCGGCACCAGCCAGTGGCGGCGTCCCCGCATCTCGGTCACCTGCGCCGGATCGGCCCCCGGCACCACGGCGATATAGGGTGTCGTGTCGGCACCATTGAACAGCACGGGCCGCGCCAGGAAAAGCGCCAGTAGAGCCAGCAGCAGCAGGCGAGTTGCCAGTAGCGGCCATTCATCGAAACGCAGGCGCTGTTGCGGCTTGGGCTTTTGCCGCAACCACGCCAGGGCGGCAAAGACCGTGGGCCGCTGCTCGTCCCGCCGCGCCAGATGCAGGATCAGGGGCACGACGAGCGCGGTCAGGGCGGCCAGAGCAATGGGAAACAGCAGGCCCGGCATCAGGCGTACTCCGTCGCGTCATGCGCACCGAACAGACGGCGCAGGGGCGCATCCAGTGCCTGATCCAGCACATAATCGGTGTGGCGAATGCCCACGGCATCCAGTTGCGCATTGAGGGCGCGCTGCGCCTCTCCGAAGCGGCGCAGGAAATCAGCCCGCAAAGCCGGTCCATCGCCGAGCAGTTCCTTACCCGTCTCCGGATCCTGGAAGCGATAGCCACCCTGGAACGGAAAATCACGTTCCTCGGCGGTCAGTATCTGAATTGCAAGCACTTCGCGGCCGGCTATGGCCAGACGCTGCATCAGGTCAAGACAGGCCGGATCGAAGCAATCGCTCAGCACCACCACCAGATCCTGTTTACCGATCCGGGCCCATAAGGGCGCCAGTTGCGTGGTTTCCGGGAACTGGCCAGAAGCTGCCAGCGGATAGAGGTCCAGCAACAGTCGGTCGCGCTGTCGCCCGCCGCCCGCCGGCGGCAGGACGCGCAAGCCGCCATTGCCAAGCCCGCTGCCCAGCCCCATCCAGCCGAAGCGGTCCCCCTGGCGCAGGGCCAGTTCGGCGATGCAGACGGCCAGCCCCTTGGCGGCATCCAACCGCGACCAGCCGGGCCTTGCCGCGTCTGTTTGCGACATCGAGGCACTGGCATCGAGCAGAATCCACGCTGCCAGCGGACTTTCACGCTCGGCTTCACGCACGAAGAAGCGATCCGACCGCGCGAACAGCTTCCAGTCGATCTGGCGAAGTTCGTCGCCGGGCTCATAGGGCCGGTACTGGGCGAATTCGAGTCCCGCACCCCGGCTGTGGCTGTTATGCAGGCCGATGCCATTCCCGCCCGCGGCACGGCGCGATGTCAGCCGGAGGTTTTTCAACCGGCTGCGCACCTGCGGCGGGATGGGATCGTAGGACATGGGCGGTCTTAGCTCAGCGGCACGGCGCGCAGGATGGCGGCTATGACTTCGTCGGCGGTTTTCTGTTCGGCTTCCGCGGCGAAGGACAGCAGCAGGCGATGGCGCATGACCGGCTGCGCCAGCGCCGTAACGTCATCGCGCGTGGCTGCCAGCCTGCCTTGCAACAAGGCACGCGCCTTGGCGGCCAGAACGAGGGACTGACCCGCGCGCGGCCCGGCACCGAAACGCACATATTTATTGACCGCTTCGGGCGCGCCCTCACCCGGCCGGCTTGCGCGCACCAGACGGTTGATCCAGGCCAGCAGGTCCGGCCCCAGATGCACATCGCGCACCAGCCCCTGCAGGATCAGGGCGTCTTCGCCATTCATCACCTTCGGCACGCTGTTACCGGCATTGCCGGTGGTCTGCAGCAGTATGGCCTGTTCCTCGCTTTCGCTCGGATAGCCGACACGGATGTGCAGCAGGAAGCGATCGAGCTGGGCTTCGGGCAAGGGATAGGTGCCTGCCTGCTCAAGGGGGTTCTGCGTGGCCAGAACGAAAAAGGGTTTAGGCAGCTTGTGCGTAACCCCTGCATAGGAGACCGTCTTTTCCTGCATGGCTTCCAGCAGGGCGGCCTGGGTCTTGGGCGGCGTGCGGTTCAGTTCGTCGGCCAGCAGGAGGTTGGTGAAAACCGGGCCCGGCTGGAAACGGAACTGACGCTTGCCGGTGCCATGATCCTCTTCCAGCAGTTCGGTGCCGAGAATATCGGAGGGCATCAGGTCGGGCGTGAACTGGACGCGACGAAACTGCAGTTCCAGCGCCTCGCCCAGCGAACGGACCAGCAGGGTCTTGCCCAGTCCCGGCACGCCTTCCAGCAGGCAATGCCCGCCGGCCAGGAGGCCGATCAGCAACTGTTCGACCACATCTTCCTGGCCGACAATGGCCTGGGCTATGGCCTTGCGCAGGTGGCCCAGGCGGCCGAGCAATGTCTGAATGTCAGTCTCGGAAATGGCCATCGGTGAACTCCGTTAAGACGTAAGGGCATAAATGACGATATTGACGCCGAACTTGGTATTGTCTTCGGCCAGGAAACGCTTGTTGCGCCAGTCGTAGTCCCACTCGCAGCCATAATCCTTGTTGCTGTAGAGCAGGCCCAGGCGGCCGTCGATTTCGATTCCCTGAAGGTAATCATGGACGATGTCGTCGCCCCAGCCATTCAGTTCGAAACTCGTATTGGGCGGTCCGTCGAAGGTGAAGAAGCTTGTATAGACTGGATGGGTCTTGGGCAGCTTCTTCAGTGCCGTGCGCCCAAAGATCGACGCCATCTGCGCCTCGAACGACTTGGCGAACAGGCCGTCGATATCGTGGTTGCAATCATCGACGAGGACAAAGCCGCCGTTGCGCACATAGCGCTCGAAATTGCGCCGTTCGGCTGGATTGAATTCCACCAGCTTGTGGCCGGCCATGTAGCAGAACGGCGCGGTCAGCATCTTCGGATCGGCCAGGTCCAGCACATGTTCCTTCGGATCGACCCGCAGGGTGGTGTAGTCGATCAACGAGGTGATCAGGTTGGCCGGCATGCGCTGGTCGACATCCCAGTCGCCGGACTCATACTTCAGGCGTGTGAACCAGAAGTCATAAGGTCCCGCATCTGCCGAGGCCGGTGAGACAGGCAATAATGCGCCCCCCAGTCCACAGACCAGAAGGCGCAGGAAATCGTTGCGGCGCATCGCCTGTCCCTTGTCCCTTGAGGGATTTTCAGGAACCGGACCGGCGGTACGCGCACATCGCTTCATGGATCAGACGGCATCCGACAGTGAGGTGAACGTGAAGTCACGCAGCTTCATCGGCGGGATCATCATGACGTAGCTGGACTCATCGCCCGCCACGCGCACCGGCTTGCCCAGTTCCTCGATATTGTTGAGCATGATAACCGGCGACTCGTTGAAACGGAAGTTCTTCACCGGATACTTGATCTCGCCGTTCTCGATATAGAAGGTGCCGTCGCGGGTCAGGCCGGTGAGCAGCACGGTCTGCGGATCGACCATGCGGATATACCAGGTGCGGGTCACCAGTATGCCCTTTTGCGTCCCCTTGACCAGTTCCGATATCGACTTGGTGCCGCCGGACATGATCAGGTTACCGGAGCGCCCCTTGGCGACCTTGCCCTGCTTCTGCGCCCAGAAACGGCTATATTCCAGATTGGCAATCTTGCCGTCCTGGATCAGGGGCATAGTCTCGCGTGGCAGGCTGTCGCCATCCCATGGCAGGACGGCGGCACCCGGATGCCACGGGTCGGCAATGATGGTGACACGCGGGTCGTAGACCAGTTCGCCCAGCTTGTTGCCGCCGCCCTTCTTGGACAGGAAGCTGCGGCCCTCATCGGCCGAGCGCGCGCCAAAAAAGTTCATCATGAAGGAGATCAGACCCGAGGCCGCCACCGGCTCCAGAATGACGGTATACTTGCCCGGTTCCAGCGCCTTGGCATCGACGGAGGCCAGGGCCTTCTGTTTGGCGATTTCGATATCGTCGGACGGATTGAACTCGGTCGAATCCTGGACATTGTGGCCAACCCAGCCCGAACCACGTCCATCTTCAGTGCGGACGGTGCAGGTGTAGTCGAGGCTGGTATAGGTCTGGTAGCCGAAATTGCCCTTGGAATTGGCGATGGCGGTGAACCCCTGGCTATCGGTCTGGAAACCGGCGGCGATCAGTTTCGCGTCCTTGCATGGCTTGATCGAGGCCGCTGCCGTTTTGGCCCGATCTTCCGGCGTGATGGCGGCGGTAGCCGGGCTGAAGGTGTCGGTGGGCTTGTAGATCTGCTTGTCGACGAGGGGCACGAATTCCGGGTTTTCGGGCGCCAGCTTCGCCAGATCTTCGGCGCGGCGGACAACGCGTTCCAGGGAAGCGTCGTCGAAGGCGTTGATCGTGGCGGTACCCACGCGCTTGCCGAAGGAGACCTGCACGGCCAGCGAGGTGTCGGTGACAATGCCGCTGGTCGAAACATTGTTCAGGGCAAAGCGGATATTGCCGTCGATCGAACCGGTCAGTTGCACATCGCACTCATCGGCCGTGGACAGCTTGATGACCTTGTCGAGAATGGCCTTGGCTTGCGCTTCTGTAAGGATGCTCATTTTATATTCTCCTAATTCGCCTGGCGCCGATTAACCGAGGGATCTCGCGGTGTTGATGACATTGATGCCGTTGAACCGCGCGGTCGAAGACCCGTGCGAAACCGTCGACACCTGACCGGGCTGGCCCTTGCCGTCGAAGAAGGAGCCCCCCATGCGGTAGTCACTATCGTCGCAGACGGCGACGCAGGCGTTCCAGAATTCCGGCGTACGGATCTGGTAGGCCACATCCTCGATCATCTGGGTGATCTTGCCGTCCTTGATCTCATAGAACAGCTGGCCGCCGAACTGGGCGTTGTAGCGCTGCTGGTCGATGGAGAAGGAGCCGTCACCAATGATATAGATGCCGTTTTCGACCTTGCTGATCATGTCGGCCACGGCGAGCTTGGTCTTGCCAGGTTGCAGCGACACGTTGGCCATGCGCTGAAACTGTACGCTCGACCACGAGTCGGCATAGCAGCAGCCATCGGATTCAGTCTTGCCGATGATGTGCGCCTGATCGCGAATGACCTGGTAATCGACCAGCTTGCCGTCCTTGATCAGGTCCCACTTCTTGGTTTTGACACCCTCGTCGTCATAGCCCACGGCGCCCAGACTGCCGTATTGGGTCTTGTCGGCGACGATGTTGACGTTTTCACTGCCATACTGGAAGTGCGCCTCGCGCTTATCGAGCGTGGCGAAGGAGGTACCGGCATAGTTGGCTTCATAGCCCAGGACCCGGTCGAGTTCGAGCGGGTGGCCGACGGATTCGTGGATGGTCAGCCAGGTGTGCGACGGATCGAGGATCAGGTCGTACTTGCCGGGTTTTACCGAAGGCGCCTTCAGTTTTTCGCGCGCCTGTTTGGCGGCGGCGATGGCGTCTTCCTTCATGTCGTAGCTAAGACCGTAATTCACGACGCCGTTGGGCGAAACGAACTTCTGGCTGGCATCGCCATCGAGATACTCGTAACCGAGTCCCATCGGCGCCGACAGGCCTTCGCGTTCGCGGAACTTGCCACTGGCCTTGTCGACGGCGGTCACGGTCAGGGGCGCCCAGATGCGGTGTACATCCTGGTCGATATAGGAACCATCTGTCGAGGCGAAATACTTCTGCTCATTGACCAGGAAGAGGATGGAATTGACGTAATCGGCACCCGCCGCCAGCGCCGCGGCATTGACGTCCAGCAACATGTCCGCCTTTTCCTTGAGCGGTACTTCCATGGCATTCTTCTTGATCGGCGTCTTCCATGAGACTGTGCCCGCGCCCTTGACCGGGGCCAGCTGGACCGGCACCGTCTGGATTGTCGAATTGGCCCTGGCAATGGCGACCGCCTGTTTTGCGGCCTTGGCCACGCCTTCCGGCGTCAGCTCGTTGGTGGCAGCAAAACCCCAGGCGCCGCCGGCGATCACGCGGATGCCGCAACCGGTCGATTCCGTGTTGACGACGTTTTCGACATTGGCTTCACGCGTGATGACAAACTGATTGAGATAGCGCCCGACCCGGACATCACAATAGGTGGCGCCGGCACTCGTGGCGGCATTGAGCGCGGCGTCCGCGAGGGTCTTTTTAAACCCGACATCCATAACCGTCAGAAGCGCTTCGGCAGCGATCGCCCGTCCATACAGGGAAGGTACCAGCACCCCACCCGCGCTGAGGCCCATCATGGCCAGGAAATTACGTCTGTACAAAGCGTCTCTCCACAGGTTGAGGTTCGCATCCAGGCGAACATATGAGCCGCAGAACGACAGGCAAGGCCATACCGCACTGCGAAACTGGAAGAGTTTCATGCGCCATTTAAAGGCGTCAAGTGGCTTTTTGTTAATGTTGTAATTATCTTCCCGGTGTGACTTTATTATACGGTATTTATTATCCAGCCTTAAGAACAGACACTGCACCCCAGCCTCACTCCCCTGGGATGAATTAAAATGATTATTTCAATTCACTAAGCCTGTGACGTGCTCCCCGTTTCAAGGCTGCGCCTTCGTTGACGTAACCCGATGACCATAAAGTACCAGCCGATTATAACATAAGCGATAGCCTAACTTCTGGGCCAAGGCTTGCTTCAGGTCTTCAAGCGACGCGTCGTGGAATTCCGTAATCTCTCCGGTCACGCTATCAACGAGATGGTCGTGATGTTCATCGGCAAAGACCTCGTATCGGTTGCGGCCATCTCCAAAATCGTGACGTTGGACGATACGCGCTTCCTCAAAAGCCTTCAGTGATCGGTACACCGTGGAAATGGACAGGTTCGGATCCAATACGCACGCACGCCCGCATAACTCCTCTGCGTCGGGGTGGTCTTCGGCCTCGGACAGGAGTTTGAGAAGAAGACGCCTTTGGCTGCTGAGCCGCACCCCCGCGTCCTGGCAGCGTTGCTCCAGCTGTGAATGGCCGGTAACGGCAAAATCCTCGCCATTGTGCTCAATGAGATCCCGAAACGTCGGCTCATAAAACCAATTGCCTCGCATGGCTTCTGTCCTCGCCACCAGGCCTGCACGCTCGAACAGTTTTAGCGTTCGATAGCTTGTGCTCAGCGACAGGGTTGAATCGATTTTATTAGCGCGTGCGTGGATACTCTCCACGCTCGAAGCGGTCGAGATATCAAGCAGAACCATAGCAATGATCCGGCGCTGCAGAGTTGGCCGGATATGTTTGGACACGAGTAGTGTCGACAGACGTTCGATGCGCAGGCTCATAGCCACCTCTGCGCTCTGGGTTCGCCGACATGAGCCAGGCTTTGGAGTTCATCCCTTTGCGCGGTGCCCCGCATGTCGAAACTTGAAAGTCTTTTGCCAAGCCAGAGAGGCATTTCTATTGACTCGATCGAAGGAATGTCTGCAATCGTGTTCCAGCATCCAGCCCTGGTCGCAACGCAAATAGTCGTTGAAACGGAGTTCCATTTTCTGTGTTGCCGCGATGTCATTCATCCCTTCAGTTTCCCTTCATAAACAAATGCTAACGCGACAGATGTCGTAGATTTTGGGTGTGAACGGCTATGCGCATCTTGCTGGTTGAAGACGACGAGCTACTGGGGCGGGCCCTGTATACGGGTCTCGAACAGGCCGGCTATAGCCCCGAGTGGGTTACAGATGGCGAAACCGCCCTTGACGCGGTGCGGAGCACTGCCTTCACAGCCGTAGCTCTTGATCTGAACCTGCCGGGCATTTCGGGAATTGAGGTATTGAAAACCCTCAGACAGAAATCCAAGATGCCGGTTATCATCATGACAGCAAGAGATGCCCTTGAACAACGCATCGAAGGTCTTGACCTGGGAGCTGACGATTATCTCGTCAAACCGTTCAAACTGGTCGAACTTCTGGCGCGTATTCGTGCTGTCGTGCGACGGACGCAAGGGCACGCACAATCCCTCATCGTCTATCAGGATATCGAGCTCGATATTGGAGCCCACACTGTCCGTAAAGGCGGCAAGTGGATAAAGATGACTGGCCGGGAATATCGTATCCTCGAATTGTTGATGACACGGGTGGGACGCATCCTCAGCAAGAGGGAAATCGAAGACCATGTCTATGGCTGGGATGGTGATGTCGAAAGCAACACCATCGAAGCGGCTGTCTACACTATACGCAAGAAACTCGGTAAAGACCTGATCAGCAATGTACGGGGGGTTGGCTATGTCATCCCGGATTAGCCGCGTCACAGTCATGCAAGTGGGTTAGAAGGTCACAGGTGAAAAAGCCGTCGATTACGCGTCAACTGTTGCTGGGCGTACTGCTGCCATTGCTGCCCATCCTGTGCTTGGTCGGCTTTGCGGGGTACATGGGGGCGCGATTTGAGATCGGTGAAGTTTACGACGCCCAATTGGCGACTGCAGTGAATTTTTTACACTATTATCGCGCTCAGCCCAGCGGGCCTGAGGCGCCTGACTTCCAACGGCAAATTGAGACGCTTGATCACAGCTCGCGTGCGGGGTTTAGGGAGTACACGCGCTGGCGGCGTTTTCGGATCTGGCGTGATGGTGATCTGGTGTTCGCCAGTCGAAACGCACCGATTGACCAGACACCGCATCCCGCCGGTTACTCGGAGAGCCGGGACCAGGCGGGACACTGGCGTTACTTCACTCTCTATCTGCCAGAGAGCAAGGAAGTCATAGAGGCGGCAGAAAACATCAAAGCGCGGAATGAATTGATCGCGCGGGTTTTTTGGGGCCTGATCCTGCCGCTAACGCTCGCTATACCGATCATCACATTCACGGTCTGGCGTGGCATCGTCTGGGGATTGAAAGATCTGCGGCGGTTCGCGGATTCGGTTCGCGAGCGCTCAGCAGACAAACTGACGCCCATTGACACCGTGAGCGCACCTGAGGAGCTTCAAACCTTATCCCTTTCGATCAATGGCTTACTGGAAACTATTTCGAATTCGCTCGAACAGGAGCGTCTTTTCACGGACAACGCGGCACATGAGTTGCGGACGCCTCTCGCCGCCGTTCGCGCCCAGACGGAAGTTGTATCGGGGGCCCGCAATGCCCGCGAAAGAAGACTGGCCCTGGCTGAACTAACCAAGGGCGTCGATCGCGCCGCCAACCTGATGGATAAGCTGCTGACCATTGCGAGATTGCGATACGCAAACCTGTCTCCAAGCTCAATCCGCCTGTCTGAGGTGGTAACGGAAGCTCTGCTCGATCTCTATCCGGAAGCTGAACGAAAACGTATCGGCTTCAATATCGACAATACCCAAGATGCGTCCGTAGTCGCCAATCCGCAGCTGCTTGGGATCATTCTGCGGAACCTGATCGATAACGCGATCAAGTACTCCCCGGCGGACGCTGACATCGACCTGACGACCTTCATTGAGGGCAAAACTGTCCACCTTGACATCCGGGACCGTGGGCCTGGCATACCGGAGGACGAGCGCGTCAAGGTGTTCGCGCGCTTCTATCGGATTAAAGGCACGCGGGCCTCCGGCAGCGGTCTGGGGCTCGCAATCGTTAGAATGGCCGCTGCACAATTGAATTGTGCCGTGACCCTCTTGTCACCGCAGACAGGACCAGGTCTTCTGGTTCGTCTCTCCTTCGAATAACTGCCGTTCAGTTTCACGTCAGCCTCACCTGATAAGAGGCGGGCAGGTTATATGCTCAAGCCGCATCAGGGGATCCACGTTGAAAACAATACCGAAAATCAATGCCGCCTATTGGATATGTCTGATCGCCGCGAGTGTATTCGGTACGAATACCGGTGACTACTTCGCAGAAGAATTGAAGCTCGGGCATCTGGACGGATTGCCGTGGTTGATGAGCGCCTTGTTGTTGATTTTCCTGGTGGAAAAGCGATCGACAAAGGGAAGCCCCCTCTTTTTTTGGGCGGTTATAATCGTCATCCGCACTGCGGCGACCAACATTGGCGATGCATTCGGCGATTTCAACATAGGCTTCAGCCTTTCCTTGCCGATCACAGCAGCAATTTATGCTGCCTGTGTCGGCCTCTACGCCTACCAGCGCAATCGGACAGCATACGCGTCCGGTCCGTTGAATGTCTCTCCCCTTTACTGGGTGTGCATGATTCTGGCTGGTATCTTAGGCACAATCGGCGGTGATTTCGCATCCTTCGGTCTGCACCTTATGCCCCCTGGAACCGCCCTGCTGTTCGGCTTTCTTGCGCTCGGGCTGATCGTCGCCGGCTACAAACTGTGGACGCATGCGTTGTATTACTGGCTTTGCCTGGCCGTCGTTCGCACGGCGGGCACAGGTGGCGGCGACGCGCTGGCGCATTGGGTTGGTTTGCCTCAAGCGACACTCTTGACGGGCTGTATATTCATCGGCTTGATCGTTATCTTTTATGCGCTGTCGCAGGATAATTGGGCGCGTGGGGCCGTAAACGGATGATCTGCGGTATCGCCCATATGAAAGCGTCAAGGCCTGACCAGCGTTCGTCAGCTTCGTGTCAGCCGCCTTCATATATAGCTCTTGCATGAAAAGAATCTTCTTGATCAATGCCATTGCGCTGACCGCCCTTGTGGCTGGCTGCGGCTTCATGGTCGGTTCCTATGCGATCGCTTGGGAGCCCCGCCCCCATGGCCGCCCCCCTCACGATCACGACAGGCCCCGTGATTTCGAGCAGGAGGCCATCAGAGAAGCGGTTCGGCGCGGCGAGGTCATTTCCTTGCCTAAAATACTCAAGATCGGACAAAAGGCCGTTGAAGGCGACATCCTTGAAGTCGAGTTAGAGCAGGAAAGCTGGGGGCTGAACTACGAACTTAAAATCCTCACGCCATCTGGTGTCGTGCGCAAGGTCGATGTCAATGCGAAGACCGGCGTCGTCGTGAATGTACGAACCGACTGATGCGCGTCCTGCTTGTCGAAGATGATCCGGAATTGGCCGATGATCTGAAATGCCAATTCGCGGCCGCCGGGTTCATTGCCGATCTTGCGACGGACGGTGAGCAGGCGTGGTATTATGGAGATGTCGAGGATTATGACATTGCCATTCTCGATCTCGGATTGCCAAAGCTTGACGGTTTGTCGATCCTCAGAAGATGGCGTTCGGAAGGCCGGGCTTTTCCGGTACTGATTCTCACAGCCCGCAGCGACTGGACAGAAAAGGTCGAGGGTATCGAAGCTGGCGCTGACGATTATCTCGCCAAGCCGTTTCAACTCGGCGAACTGATCGCGCGTATGCGCGCCCTGATCCGGCGCTCGGCTGGCCTTGCGTCTCCTGTTATCTCGCTCGGGCACATGGCGCTGGATACCAATCGGATGGCGGTCAAGATACAGGGCAAGGCCATCCGTCTGTCTTCACTTGAATATCGTCTCCTCGACTACCTCGTGCATCAGGTCGACCGCGTCGTTTCAGCGACCGAAATTGCCGAGCACCTGTACGGCTCTGGAGATCGAACCGATGCCAATACCATCGAAGCCTTGATCGCCCGTGTTCGACGTAAGATCGGCGCCGAGAAAATCGAAACGAGACGCGGCCTGGGTTACAGGCTGATTGGAGCCCACGGGTGACGGCGTCTCTAAGATTGCGGCTTCTGGCGGGTGCGATGCTCGCAATTTTTTTGGCGTTGACGCTCGCTTGGGCAGGCCTGATTGTGCTGTTTCGCAACCACGCGGTCGAACGAGAAGTCCGTGTCCTCGTGCGCCATGCCGAACGGCTTGTCGCCGATGTCACGATTGACACCTCAGGCACGCCGCAGGTTCACAGTGACCAGGCTGACCCGCGCTTCACAGAAATCGCCGGCGGCCTCTACTGGCAGATATCTGCGCCGAAGGCGACCCTGCACTCCCCTTCCCTTTGGGACCAGAGCTTGCCGGCACCGACAGACGCAGCCCCCACGCGGTGGACACATCGGATCATAAAAGGGCCCTTCTCCGATCGCCTTCTGGTCATCTCACGTCGCGTACAGATCGGTACAGACGGCCCGATCCTCATTATTCAACTGGCTGAACCCGACACCGATATCGCCCAGTCGAATATAGAGTTTGGATTACAGCTCGCGATTTCACTTTTTGTGCTTTGGGTGGTTCTGGCCATCGCCGCCTACGTTCAGGTGACATTGGGACTCCGTCCCCTCGTTCGGCTGCGGAGCGAGATGGAGCGATTGCGCAAAAGTCCGGCGGCGCGTTTGACCACGCGCTACCCTGTCGAAATCCTGCCATTGATCACAGCGATTAATGCCCTGGCAGAGGCCCGCGAGGGCGACCTGGCACGGGCGAGGAGACGGGCCGCCGATTTGGCACATAGCCTGAAAACCCCTCTCGCCGTTTTGTCCGCCCAAAGTCGCAAAGCCAGGACATCAGGCGCGGTCCTCGCCGCGGACGGATTAGACAGAGCCATATCGGTCGTTGGAGCCGCGCTTGAGACCGAACTGACGCGTGCACGGAGCGCTGCTGCCAGAGCCGCCATTGAGTCAGTTGCCCAGACCAACGCAGCGACCGTTGTAGAACGCGTTATTTCGGTCATTGAGCGAACTGACCGGGGAGAGAACATTATCTTCGATACAGATGTTCCACCAGACCTCGTTCTGCCCGTGGCAGCGGAGGATCTGGCTGAGATGATAGGTGCCTTAACCGAAAATGCCGCCCGACATGCCCGAAGGCGCGTGCGCCTGGTCAGCGAACCCCTGGGTTTGCGTATAGAAGACGATGGCCCGGGCGTCGCACTGGAGCGCATGGAACGGGCGGTAAAGCGAGGGCAGCGTCTGGACGAAGCCGGAACGGGTCACGGGCTTGGCCTATCCATCGTACGCGATCTGATCGAAGCGACCGAAGGCGATATCGCCTTCGGTCATTCCGATTTAGGTGGCCTCAGCGTCACCTTGACGTGGACGCCAGAGGCCTAGTTATTTTCCAACCACCACAACGCTAAAATTCTTCTCCGCACGCACATACTCGCCTTTGTCGTCCCGTTCGACGGTCGCCGCCGGCAAATAGACCAGTTGTGTGACCGGATCAAAAGCGGCGGTGCGGGCGCCATCGGACGTTTTCACGGTTTGCAGGACCTTGGCCTGCCCTTTTTCATCCAAGTGATACAGGGTCAAGGTCCCGTCGATGCAGGAGACATAACCTGTCCGGGTTTTCGGATCGAAAAGCGATCCGTCAGCACCAGCGCCAATTGGGATACTCCCCTTGTCCGCCCCGGTCGCGGCATCGATCAGCTTGGCAACATTGTTGTGACAAACCGGTATCAACAGACCGGTTACAGAGTCATAGGTGATGCCTGTGGGTTCATTGCATCCTGGCAGATCGTAATGGCCTTTTACTTTTCGGCTGGCGACATCGACAACCATGATCTGATTCTTGTCCTCCAGATTTATAAAGACCGAACCTTTTCCGTCTGTCGTTGCGGCTTCAGGCGCGCCGTCCGCCTTGATCCGGCCAACCACCTTCGCAGCTTTGATATCGATCAAAGTGATGTCCTCGCTATCCCCGTTCATCACAAAGGCAAGCCCGGAGGCCGGCTCGTACATCGCTCCATCCGGCCCCTTTCCCGTCTTGATATCCGCAAACACTTGTCCGGATTTTCGATTGAGCAATGTGGCGGTATCGGCACCATTGTTTGTCGTCAGCATCAGGTCTGTCTCAGGGATCAGGAGGACAGACGCAACGTCATCCCGCTCGATCAGTGTGCCAACAGCATTGGTTTTAAGATCGACAGTCATGACGCCGTATTGGCGACCGATAAACAATTGTCTCGCCGGCGCGTCGATTGACGCGTAGTCATAACCCCCATCCTGGGCCTTAATCGTGTTGACCACTTTCCATTGAGGCGCCACACCCGTTTCTGTTGCCGGCGTCGAGGGCGATTTCGGCGAACACGCTGACAGGGCAGTCGCTAGGGCCAGGCAACTGATCGAGGCAATAGCAAAGTATTTCATAGATATCTCCCTTAGAGCTTCTGGATTAGTTTGAGGACGACGTGTTCCTGATACCGATTGCCGTATTCATGCTTGTCGGTGTCGTAGAAACGCAGGTCCAGACTGGTCTTCGGCAGCAGATTATAAATCACACCGAAATGGGCTGAATTGTAATTTTTTTTCGGGTCCACCTGACGCGTGGCCACGCCACCGGATACAGCCCATCTTGTGCTGAGCTTCTGTATCACGCTGGCTTCGACGAATAGGGCCTCTTCCGTACTGCCTGATGAATCGGCCGCATATTCCGCCTCAAGTTTGGCTGTGGTTCTTCCAAAGGTTCGTGCCACGTCGCCTTTCCATTCCACGTAGTGGCTGTCACTATTTTTGGCGCCGACCTTGATCTTGTAGGCAGCCTGAAGCCCTAGTTGAAATCCCCCTTTGAAGCCTTTGACGCCGAGCGCGTATTCCTGCTGAGAATCGCTGCCGTCCGAGCCTTTGACATTTTTCACCTTTACACCGACGAAGATGGGGCCATGAGCGGCCTGAATATAGGCGGTTGCCTGAGGCTTGTTATCGGTCTCCGACGTATTTTTACTCATGCCATCTGTGGCTACAGTCACTTGACCAGAGACCGTAAAATAAGGTTTTGCCTCTTCTGCCTGAACAGAGGCAGCGAACCCTGCTCCCGCACTGAAGATGAAGCACATAGACGCTATACGCATAAGCATTTCCCTTTGAAATCATAAGCGTTCCGGAGATCGGAACCTAGTGCGTACGGCGTAGAAGAGAGTTGCTGACGCGGGGCTGACAGACAAGGCCACCCTCCCCCAATTTGGCCCGTGTCAGCGGCAACTTGACCCAATTCAACTGTCGTCGCTGCCATCGGTGCCAGATGGCCTGATTTTGAGATTTTGCGCGCCCTTTCGCCTATTCCGCAGCCGGCTTGAGCCTGATCCGGCTTCGGAAAACGCCAGGCGCTTCAACGTCCATTTAGGGTGCCACTGGGCGGACTCCGCGTTGCCGGCGTGTGGATCGGCCCGTACCTACTGCTCGCCATCTTATTGTGCCCGTCATCACCGACATCATCCCAAGCGCGTCGCGGCGACCTGCCGCCCGCCGGACTAGTTGTCGGTTATATCCTCACAGGCGCCTTCGTTTAGAGGTGCAGTCAGGCGAAGTTCTCACCTGGCCTCTGCTCACTGGCTCCGCCGCCTTGGTTAGGCGCTCGCAGATTTACGCAGGTGACTGAAATACTGACTGGGCGTCGCGCCAAAAGCCTTTTGAAAGACGGCGCCAAAGGCGCTGGGGCTATTATATCCGACATCGTAAGCGACAGTTGTCACGGATTTGCCAGACGCCAGCATCGAAACGGCCTGCGACAATCGAACCTGCTGGCGCCATTCAGAGAAGGTCACGCCTGTTTCACGACGAAAAGCACGGGTGAAGGTGCGTCTCCCCATGCAGGCCACATTGGCCCACCGGTCCAGATCATCTTCGCTCGCCGGATCATCCATAATAGCGCGACAAATGCGCAGGATACGCTCATCCGTGGGCATGGGCAGGTTCAGGGCGTGCGTTGGATGCTCCACCGCGTCGATGATCTCATCCAGGATCAAATCCATAATTCGGGCTTCGCGGCCGTTAAGACTGTATTCCACTGGCAGCTTGCCGGCTTCGATTATGAGCTCCCGAAGCAAGGGCGAAACCTTGAGGCTCATGCATTTTCGAGGCAGCCGTTCATCGGTTCCCGGCTCAACATATAGGGTCTTCAAGGAGACGCGGCCACGGCACAGGGCTTCATGTCTGACGCCGGCCGGGATCCAAATTCCACGTTGCGGTGGGACCGTAAAGCTGACCTGATCGGTAATGACCGACATGACGCCGGCCGTTGCATAAACAAGCTGTGCGCGTTCGTGGCTATGCCATGGATCGACAAAGCCCGGTGCGTATTCGTCGAACAATACACCGATCGGCCGGTTGACTTGCTGATAATCTTTGCTGTGAGTGCTTCTCATTACGACTTAGGCCCATTTTTGACAATAAGCTCATAATTTGCTCTAATATGCCAAACCTAGAGCGACACAAAACGGACTTCGAGGCAAGTGTCCCGTGACCATCTGTCCTTCGAGAAGCAGCAGTTGACCCAAATTTGACAGCCCAAGGCGCAATCTCATGCGCACACTGCTCTATGCAAATTAAACTTCTACACCGCTATGTCAGCCTTGTCTTCGCAGCCCTCTGGGCGTTTCAGGCTGTAACCGGCTGTTTGATCGTTTTCCGGTGGGACCTGGATGACGCGACAACCCGCGGCCCTCGAGCGAGTTTCGAGGCACAGACCTTTGGCGCACATCTCGATACCCTTGTCGCTCAGGCCGGAACGGAGGTCTCATCCGTCTGGGCCGCAACGGGTCGTGGCGACCGGTTTGACATCTATTACAGCAAAGGCGGCGTTGATCGTACCTTGCGTGTCGATGGCACAGGCCACGCTGTACGTGATCGTGACAACTCCGGCCTGTCTAACGGTAACATTTACGACCGCCTGAGTGATCTGCACATGGCACTGATGTTAGGCGACATCGGGCGAACCTTCATCGGGATCAGCGGCCTTCTCCTTCTTACCAATCTCGGCCTGGGCCTAAAGCTGGCCTGGCCCCGTGCCGGACAGTGGTTGAAGGCTTTGCGCAAACCGAAAACCAAGGCTGGCGTACCATTTCTGTATGGCTGGCACAGAACCCTGGGTTTATGGCTGTCGGTGCCTGCCCTGATAACCGTTGCGGCCGGGGTCCTCCTGGCGTTCGATGATGCCATCGAAACGGGTTTCAAAGTGGATATCGCACCGCCCCAAGGTCTTCCGGCCCAGACGTCCTCTCATATCGCGCCGTCGCAAGCCTTGAATGCCGCGCTATCGGCCTATCCGGGCGCCACGCTTTCCGGCTTTTCAATGGCGGCTGATGACCAACCGTTCTACAAGATTCGCCTGCACGCACCCGGCGAAATGCCGCGCATTTGGGGCATGACGACTGTTTTCGTGAGCGCGACCGATGGCCGGATATTGAGTGTCTACGATGCACGCCGCCTGCACAGTGCGCCTCGGCTTTTGCTGGACGTAATCTATCCCCTGCATACCGGTCAAATTGGCGGTTTTTTTGGCCGCATTGTGCAACTGCTCATCGGGCTTTGGCTTCTAGCCATGATTGGCCTGGGCCTCACCTTATGGTGGAAACGCAGACGCCTGTCCCGGTAAGTGTTTAAATGCCCCTTCCGCAAGCTTTAAGCGAACCCTTGCGCTGCACAAAAATGTACGGCGTCAAGACCGCATTTTCGACGTTTCTATGAAGATAGTGCGACAGTTTGGCAACATGCGATCAGCGATCCGCAGGGCGCGGCCTGATTTCAATAATAACTGTCCTTCGCAATGCATCTGAAGATGAGAAACAGGCGTTAGAGTTTTTGTCGATCTAATGCGAACCTTTCGCATCGGGGACACAAAGGAGCGGATCAATATGCGTACCCACCATCTATCGAAGACACTAAAGCGATCTCTGCTTTTGGCTACAGCGGCGGGCATTTGTCTGACCGGTGCGGCCATGGCACAGGAAGAGACGGATGCCGTCAAGACGACCAAGGAAAACGTGAATGGGGCAACCGTTGTTATCGTTAAGTCAAAGCGGTTCGTGCCGGCCGGTGCGATGTCCGCCAACAAGACGGATATTCCCCTGATCAAGACGCCACAATCGGTGTCGGTCATCAACCGCGACCAGATCGACCTGCTGGGTTTCACAGACCTGCAGCAAGCTGTCCGTTACACGGCCGGTGCCTTCGGTGAAAATTACGGCCCGGACCTGCGCTACGATTTCGTGACCATGCGCGGCTTCACGCCAAAGCAATATATCGACGGCCTCGCCGCCCCGGTGACCTCCACCATCTACAGCACGGGCGTCGATCTTTATGCCTTCGACTCGGCCAGCATCATCAAGGGACCGGCGGCAACCCTTTACGGCAATTCGCCTCCGGGCGGCCTCTACAACGAGACCAGCCGCCGTGCCAGCAGCGCCTTTGGTGGCGAAATCCAGGCCAAGCTCGGTAGCTATGACTATAAGTCGCTCGCCGGCACCGTCACAGGGGCACTGACGAGCAATCTGTCGGCACGTCTGACCGGCCTCTATCTCGATCGCGGCGCGGAGCGCAATGGCGTTACCGCTAAGCGCGACCTGATTGCGCCGACCTTCACCTGGAAAATTACCGATGCCGATACCCTGACCGGCCTGGCCTATCTGCAGGATGACGAGGTCGATGGCGACACAAACGGCTTCTTGCCGGAAGTCGGCACCCTGCTGAGCAACCCGAACGGCCAGGTCAGCGAATCCACAAATCTCGGTGAACCGGACTACAACACCTACAAGCGCAACCAGTGGGCGGTCGGCTACGATTACAAGCATCGCTTCAGTGATAGCTTGAGCTTTGAATCGAACACCAAGTACAGCAAGTACCGGGAAAACAGCAAGGTCATCTACGGGGCAAGCCTGGAGTCCGATAACCGTACGGTCGACCGCTACAATTTCCCCTATATGGAAAACGTCGAAAGCTTCGCGACCGACAACCGTATCGACGGCACTTTCACATCGGGCAGCGTAACGCACAAGGTTCTGGCCGGCGTCGACTATCGCGACGTCAAGAACTTTGCCCAGTACGGCTTCTCGGTAGCCTCGTCCATTGACCTGTATGATCCGGTGTATAGCGATGCCTCGACGATTTCCACGCCGGCATGGAACCCCTATACAGACCAGGAACTGAAGCAGACCGGCCTTTATGCCCAAGATCAGATCGGTATCGACAAGCTGTTCATTACCTTGGGCGGCCGTTACGACGAGGACAAGATTGTCAGCAAGGCCTATCTGCCGGCGACCACCACCAAGGACAGCAAGTTCACCTACCGCGTTGGCGCCAACTACTTGTTCGACAATGGCGTCGCCCCCTATGCCAGCTACTCGACCTCGTTCGAGCCGGTTCTGGGCACCGGTACGGACGGTGTGCCGTTCAAGCCCTCTGAAGGCGAACAGTCGGAACTGGGCGTGAAATATGACGGGCGCAAGCTGGACAATGGCATCAAGATCTTTGCCACGGCGGCCATCTACGACATCAAGCAGACCAATGTCGTGTCGACGACCTATTCGCCAGCATACAAGAGCACTCAGGTCGGTGAAGTCGAGGTCAAGGGTTTCGAAACCGAGTTCGTGGCCCGCATCAATGAGCAGTTCTCGATCAACGGCTCCTACACCTATACGGACAGCGAAGTGCTCGCCAGCAACGTCTCTGCAGAAATCGGTGGCCCGATGGCGACCACGCCAAAGGACAAGGCGTCACTCTTCGCGGACTACACGCTGAAATCCGGCAGCCTTGGCGGCCTCGGCTTCGGTCTGGGCGTACGCTATAACTCCAAGAGCCTGGGCTCTAACGGGACCGGCATCTGGAGCGATCAATCCACCCTGTTCGATGCCGCCATCCACTATGACACGCCGGACTGGCGCATCGCGCTGAACGGCAGCAACATCACCGACGTCAAGTACGTCGCACGTTGCTCCGGTTCAGTCGGCTGTACCTACGGCGCCGGCCAGAACTGGATCGCGACGCTGACGCGCAAATTCTAGCGTATTTTAGGCCCGTTTCCGTTAGCCGGAAGCGGGCCTTTCTCCTACATTTCAATTAACTGCACTAGGCCTGGGTTGGGATTGCTATGAAGGGTTTACTGTCTACGGCCTTGCTTCCGCCCCTGATCCTCTCCCTGGTGTGCGTCACGACGGTCGCCAGCGCTCCGAAACGCCCTGGGCCTCATCATCCGCCCACCGCAAACGCCCCGGTCACTGAGGCTTTCAAGGCCGAAAAAGCGCAACAGCACCCAATTCCGTTCATGCTGGGCACGGTACCCAGCACCTATAAGCCCCTGCCGCGACAGGATGTGCTGATCACACATGCCACCGTCCTTGATGGCGCCGGACATCGGTTCGATGATGCGGACGTGCTCAGCCGTGACGGCAAGATCATCGCCATCGGCACGCATCTGGAGGGGGGGAATGCCCGCGTGATCGACGCCAGCGGCCGGTGGGTAACGCCCGGCCTGATCGATCCGCACAGTCATGACGGTACCTATTCCATGCCGCTGACCTCGATCGACGATGAATCGTCGGATGTCTCGGAAATCAGTTCGCCCATCGCCGCCGACACCTGGATCGAGCATGCGATCAATACCCAGGACGCGAGTTTTATCTACGCGCTGCAGGGCGGTGTGACCACTCTCCAGGTCTTGCCAGGATCGACGCCGCAGATCGGTGGCCGGGCTGTGACACTCCATCCGATTCCCGCGACCAATGTCGCCGCCATGAAATTCCCCAATGCGCCTCAAGGTCTGAAAATGGCCTGTGGAGAGAACGCCAAGGGCTATTTTGGTGGCAAAGGCATGCGTCCGACCAGCCGGCAAGGGGAAATGGCGAACTTCCGCGACATCTTCAGCCAGGCGGCCGGCTATCGGGATCAGTGGAACCATTATGAGCAGGATCCTCATGGCCCGCCCCCGTCGCGTGATTTGAAGCTGGACACCCTCGCCGCCGTGCTCAACGGCGATCTGCGCGTCAATATTCACTGTTATCGTGCCGACGACATGGCCGAAATGCAGGCACTGGCGACGGAATTCGACTTCAAGATCGTGGCGTTCCATCACACCGTTGAAGGCTACAAAAATCCTGACCTTTTCACCAAAACCGGCACTTGCGCCATCGTGTGGCCGGACTGGTGGGGCTTCAAGATGGAGGCCAATGACGGCATTCGCGAAAACGCCGCCATACTCGATGCTGCCGGTGCCTGCGTCACGGTCCACTCGGACTCTCCGGTCATAGGCCAAAGACTGAACATTGAAGCGGCGAAAGCCGCTGCCGCCGGACGGCATATGGGCCTGCCAGAACCGCCCGAGCACATCATCAAATGGATCACCAGTAATCCGGCAAAGGTTCTCGGTCTCGAAGACCGGATCGGCACCCTCGCCCCTGGCTACAATGCGGACATCGTCATCTGGTCCGGCGATCCGTTCAGTATCTACAGCAAAGCGGATACGGTCATGATCGATGGGGCCATCGCCTATGATCGCAACGATCCAACCTACCAGCCGCTCAGCGACTTCCAACTTGGCCGCAAGGCGGGAGGTGTTCAATGAGGAAGACCGCGTTTACCACTACGCTTGCCGCCCTTCTGGCCTTCCTGCCTTTGACTTCTCTCGCGCAAGACCTGGCCATCACCCACGCCGAGGCCTGGACGATGGCTGGCGCCGACGGCGGCAAGATTTCGGACGCTACCGTCATTGTTCGCAATGGACGGATTGTTTCGGTTACGGCTGCCGGTGCCGTGCCCCAGGGCGCAACGGTCATTGACGCCGCAGGGCGTATGGTGACGCCCGGACTGATGAATGGCGCGACACAGCTAGGTCTTGTCGAGACCGGCGCGGCGCAAGAAACCAACGACAAGACGAGCACCAATACGACGTTGGGCGCCTCTTTTGACATCCAATACGCCCTGAACAACAATAGCGTGCTCCTGCCCGTTGCCCGCGCGGATGGCCTGACGCGAGCGGTTTCCTACCCAGGCGCCGCTGGAATCGCCCCGTTTATGGGACAGGCAGCAACCATTCACCTGACGGAGACCGGCGACATTCTGGAAAAGCCGCAAGCCGCACTGTACGTCCAGATCGGCAGTGCCACGCTTTCGGCCGCCGGCGGTTCACGCAGCGCTCAGTGGCAGCTCCTGCGTAATGCTTTGACCGAAGCTGGTCGCTACAAGCCAGGCCTGCCAGATGAACCCATCAGCCGTCTTGATGCCGAAGCATTGCAGAAGGTGCTCAAGGGTCAGCTTCTGGTCATATTGACCCAGCGCGAGTCCGACATCCGTCAGGCCATCGCTCTGGCCAAGGATTTCAGGCTGCGTGTGGCCGTCATGGGGGCTGACGAGGCCTGGCGGTGTGCCGACGCTCTGGCGGCGGCGAAGATACCAGTCATTCTCGATCCGATGGATAATCTGCCGATCAGCTTTGACCAGATTGGCGCGCGTCTCGATAATGCTGCTCTTCTCGGCAAGGCCGGTGTGACCATGTCGTTCTATGCGTCCGGCAATACCATCTATCTGAGCTACGATGCCGGCGAAGCCATGCGCGAAGTGGCCGGGATGGCAGTCGCCAATGGCCTACCTTACGCGGATGGCCTAGCCGCCATGACGATTGGCCCGGCAGCTATTTTCGGCCTGAGTGACCACTATGGCACTCTGGCTAAGGATCAGGATGCCGACATCGTCATTTGGGACGGCGATCCGCTTGAACCCGGGACCTATCCATGGAAGGTATTTGTGCAAGGCCAAGAGGCCTCTCTGGAAACTCGGCAAACCCTCTTGCGCGACCGCTATATCAGGCCCACCGGCCTGCCTCCGGTTTACCAGAAATGAGAAATCTGCCCCTCGCCATCCTTCTGGCGCTCCTCGCCGCCTCGACCGCCCATGCCCACGATGACGACCTTCCCGTGCCGTTCGGCAATGCTGTGGGCTGGATCAAGGACGGCGCCGGTGCGGTCGATAATGTCAGACCTCGCCAGGCCAGCAATCAGGTGCTGCCTCTAAAGCCTTCGCGGACTATCCGGTTCGATACCGACGAAGGCACCTGGATGTCGTTGAGTGTCTCGCCCGATGGCAAGACAATGGTCTTCGACATGCTGGGCGATATCTACGCGCTGGATACAAAGGGCGGCGTGGCCAGGCCCTTGCGCACCGGCCTGCCGTTCGAGTCCCAGCCGGTGTTTTCGCCGGACGGCAGGCAAATCGCCTTTATCAGCGATGCCTCCGGCGCCGACAATCTCTGGGTCATGAAAGCCGATGGCACCGGCGCCCGCCAGGTCAGTTTCGGCGATGACGATACCGTGCTGGTGTCGCCCGAATGGACGCCGGATGGCAAGTCCGTCTATCTCAGCCGCTATCGCCCGAGCTACAATGCCTATGAACTATGGCAATACGGGCTGGATGGCAGCGAAACCCTGGTCGTCCCCACCAAGGCCAACGCCGACCAGGGCCGCGACGCCTGGCTGAGCACACTGGGCGCCACGCCCTCACCCGACGGCAAGTCGCTCTACATGGCGCGCCACGTTGGCTCTGGTGATGCCGATCAGCGCGACGAATGGACCATCGTCAAGCGTGATCTCGTTTCAGGTGTCGAAACCACGCTGATCGCTGAGCCTTCCGGTTCCGGCCACAGCCGCAATCCCGGCGCCTATTTCCGTCCGTCGATTTCGCCGGACGGCCGCTACCTCGCCTACGCCACGCGGTTCGACAACCAGACCGGCCTGCGCCTGCGCGACCTGCAAACCGGCGAGGACAAGTGGCTGGCCTTCCCGGTGACGCATGATCAGATACAGGCTAACAGCTGGCTGGACCTGTTGCCGCGCTATAGTTTCGCGCCGGACAGCCGGTCGATCCTGATTACGGTCGGCGGCAAGTTCCAGCGCATCGCGCTCGATGGTACGGCCACGCCGATCCCCTTCACCGCCCATGTACAACTGGCTCTGGGTGCCCTCAGCCGGCAAAAGATCACCGAGAATACAGGCCCGGTCCACGCCCACATCATCCAGGCACCGCAGATGTCGCCGGATGGGTCGCAACTGGCCTTCTCGGCGCTCGGCAAGGTCTATGTCATGGCGCTGACTGCCGACGCCAAGCCCCGTCTGATCGCTGATGGCTGGCAGCCGTCATGGTCGCCGGACGGCAAGGCGCTGACCTTCGTTACCTGGTCGGCACGCGATGCCGGCGATGTCTGGACGGTGGCGCTCGATGGTTCCGCGCCGAAGAAGATCAGCCCACGCACTGATTACTACACCTGGCCGGTCTTCACGCCCGATGGCACCCAAGTGCTTACCGAGCGCTCCGCCCAGCGCGACCGCCTGCGCCTCTATATGGAATATGGCGCCACCCGTGACGCCACCCTGGTCAGCCTGCCGGTCAATGGCAGCGCTTCGCGCGATATCGCCACGACCTATATGGGCCAACGTCCAACCTTCACCAACGAGCCTGACACGGCCTATCTGCAAACCGGCGGCGGGCTTTCGCGTGTCGACCTGAAGAACGGTGCCGTCAGCGACATCGTCTCGGTCAATGGTCCGGGCTGGTATTTCCAGGATGGCCCGGTGGCGGTCGATGCCCTGCGCCTGTCACCCGACGGCAAGTGGATCGCCGCCATAATCGGCCAGCAACTGCACGTGGTCGAGCGCCCCGCCGCCGACGTCAAAGTCATCGACCTGTCCGACCCAAAGATCAGGCATCGCCGCATCACTGACGTGGGCGCCGATTTCATGGAATGGTCGGCGGATGGCAAGACCCTGACCTACGCCCTGGGTTCGACTTTCTACACGCGCTCGCTCGATAGCATCAGCTTCGACGACAAGCCGAACTGGACGCCCGATCCCGGCAAGCCGGATCGCTTCCATGCCGATGTCGTCGTCCCTCGAGATGAACCGAAGGGCCTGCTGCTCCTGCGCGGCGCCACGGCCCTGCCCATGGATGCGCCCGCCATCGCCGATGCCGATATCCTGATCGATGGCAACCGCATCGCCAAAATCGGCCCACGTGGCAGCTTCGATGTCCCGACCAATGCGACGATCCGCGATGTCACCGGCAAGACCATCATGCCGGGCTTCATCGACACGCACGACCACATCGGCACGGTCCGCCGCGAGATTCTCGACAACGAGGACTGGGCTTTGCGCGAGCGCCTGGCCTATGGCGTCACCACAAGTTTCGATCCCTCGACCCTGACCATCGACGAGATCGCCTACAAGGACATGCTCGACGCCGGCCTGATGACCGGCCCGCGCCTGCCTTCCACAGGCATGGCGCTGTTCAGCTTCAACCGGTTCTCGTCGCTGGAAGATACCGAAAAGGTCCTCAGCCGCTTCCACGCCGATTACGGCCTGAGCAATATCAAGTCCTACCGCGTTGGCTCGCGCAAGGTGCGCGAATGGGTGCAGATGGCAGCGCTCAATGAAAAGCTGCAACCGACGACCGAAGGCGCTTTATCGCTCAAACTCGACCTCAGCCAGATCATGGACGGCTATTCCGGCAACGAGCACGCCCTCGTCGCCCTGCCGATCTATAAGGACGTCATTCAGCTACTGGCGCAGAGCCGGACCAGCTATACGACGACCTTGCAGATCACCAATGGCGGCGCCACCGGCCAGGATTACTTCATTGCGCGCGACAATCCGTCATCGAGCGAAAAATACCGCTATTTCACGCCGCATTTCGCCCTGGCCCAGATGACGGCGCGCCTCGATCAGTGGCTGCCATTGTCGGAATACGCCTTCCCCACCGTGGCCAAGGGTGCAGCCGATATCCAGCGCGCCGGCGGCCTGGTTGGCATCGGCGCGCACGGCAATACGCCAGGCGTCGGTTTCCACTGGGAACTTGAAGCCCACGTCATGGGGGGCATGACGCCGGAAGAGGCCTTGCACGCCGGTACGCTCGGCTCGGCCGAGACGATCGGCCGCCTCGGGGAAATCGGCAGTCTGACGCCCGGCAAGTTCGCCGACCTGATCATCCTTGATGCCGATCCGCGCACCGACATCACCAATGCCTGGAAAATCAACCAGGTCATGAAAAACGGCCGCCTCTACCTGGCCAAGGATCTCAGCCAGGTTTGGCCGGATCCCGCGCCAGCCACGTCACCCTGGTTCGCCAATGAATACCCCAATAGTGGAGCCCTCCAATGATGAAATCCATTCTTCTCGCCGCGAGTTTGCTGTCGGTGGCCGCGCCGGCTTTGGCAAAACCGAAGACACCTCCCAAGCCTGTCGCCACCGCGCCGATCGCTCCGCCCGCGCCTGCGCCGGCCGCTTCGGTTCCGATGACTCAGATCGAGATATACCGCATCGCGCCTGGACAGCATGAAGCGTTCCTGGAATTCATCGCCAAATGCGACGAAGCCAATAAGCTGGCTGGCTTGCCACCGCGTCAGCTCTATATCCATAGTGACGGCGCCGATTGGGATTTCCTGCTGATCCAACCGGCACAGACCCCGCCTGACAAGGCGGCGGCACTTGATGCGGCGTGGGACAAGCTCGGCCTCCCCTCAGGCTCGAACTTCTTTCTCGAAATCCGAAAATATATAGCCGAGCATACGGACACGTCGGCCAAGGGCCCCACAACCGCAGCGGATTATCTCGCCACGGTCACACATTGACCTTGGCCCATTTAAGGCACATTCCGATCCGCTACCGTTAGCCGGCATTAGAATGCGCGTTACATTGCCTGCCCAATTGACAGGATCTGTTTCGTGCTGAACACAAACTCTCCCGCCACGGCTTCGGCCCTCGACGCCGATATCCGTGACTTCATCCGCATTACCGGCGAAGCCTATGCCTCGCACGGCCAGGGCGTTGAAAAGACACCTGCCACGGCGCGCCAGGTTGCCGAAAAGGTACGTGCGCCCTGGGTCGCCGGTGGCCCGGTTATGGCAAACACGGTCGAATCGATGGTGCCGACGCCGCACGGAAACGTACGCATCCGCATCTATCGCCCCACCGACGAAGCACGTCAGCCTGGATTGGTCTACTTGCACGGCGGTGGCTGGGTGATGTTCAGCCTCGACACGCATGATCGCATCATGCGGGAATATGCGGGGCGCACGGGGATCACGGTCATAGGCATCGACTATGCCCTGGCGCCTGAGGCGCGGTTCCCGGTCGCGCTGGAACAGAGCGTCTCGGTCTTAGCCCATCTGTTCGACAACGCCGCCGATTTCGGCCTTGATCCCGATCACCTGTTCATGGGCGGAGATTCGGCGGGGGCCAACCTGTCCCTGGCTGCGGCCATCGCATTGCGCGACCAGGGCCGGGGTGGCATTCTCAAAGGCCTGCTCCTTAACTACGGTGCCTTTTCAACAGACCTTCGTCCAGAAGACGTAAGCCGCTATGGTGGGCCGGACTTTATGCTGACGGCCAGTGAAATGGATTACTTCTGGCAGCAATACCTGCGAACCCCCGAAGATCGGGCCAATCCACTGGCCACGCCCCTCAGGGCCGATCTGACCGACTTGCCCCCGATCTTTCTGTGTATCCCTGAATGCGATGTTCTCACCGGACAGAGCCTGCAGCTCGAACAGCGCCTGGCCGCGACTGGTGTGCCGACGCAAGCCATTATCTATCCGGGTGCGTCGCACAGCTTTCTCGAGGCCGTATCGATCTCCCAAGTGGCCGGCCAGGCTTTTGACGACGCGGCAAGGTGGTTGCGCGCGTATCTTTAGAGCTGCGCCCATATGGGCCGAAACATGTGGCGCAAAATGTCCGCGCCATCTCGCCCCTTCAGGTTCACATCAGTTTCATTGTGTAGGGTCAATTGTCCTGACGGTGATACAGTCGATCAGAGACTTGCTATGTATCCAGCGTGAGGAGCCTGCGTGAAAGTCGCCTTCCCCCGGTTTTCGCTTGTCGCGAGCCTGACCTTGCTGTCAGCAAGTGTGTCGGGCTGTGTCGCCTATCAGCCTGCCCCCATCGATATCGGGCAGTTGTCGGTCTCAGCCCACAGGGCGATTGCGCTGCCTTCAGATAGCCACGGATTGCTTGAGACTGCCCTGGCGCATGATCCGGCGCTTCAAGCAGCACGCGCCCGCCTGATTGCCGCCGAAGCCGCCGTACGATCTTCAAAAAATCTGCCTCCCCTCAGTCTGAATCTGACGGCTGAATATTCGAGGGATGCCGATGCGCAACGCCCATGGCTGTATGGCGGTTCTATCGGCATTCCGCTTGATCTCGGTGGCCGTCGCGACGCCCGCGTCACCAGTGCGGAACTGGCCGTACTCAGGGCCCGCTACGATGTGGGCGAAGCCGCCTGGAAGGTTAGGCAGACCGTGATGCAGGCGCTTTCTGATCTGCATACGTCCCGGCAACAGATCGATGCGATACAAGGGCTGCTCGATCAGCGCAACCACCTGGCCGCGCTCATCAACAAACGCCTGGCGGCGGGAGAGGATGCGCATAGTCAAGGTCTGCTCGCTCAACTCGATGCTTCAGGACTGATCGATGGCTTGCTGCAGGCCCGCGCGAAACACGCTCAGGCCCAGGCCAGCCTGGCCCGCACTCTGGATGTGCCGGTCACCGATATGGAGTTGGATATCGACCTTAACCCGCCGCCGGTCGATCCCTTGTCAGCGGCACGCCTCACGGGGCTTTCCAACCAGGCCCTTTATACGCGCGCCGACGTGCTGAATGCCGTTGTTGACTATGACGTCGCAGAAAACGATTTGCGCAACGCGGTCGCCAACCAGTATCCCGACATCAATATCGGACCTGGCTACACCTGGGAGCGTGGCGCCGTCAAATTGCCGCTTACCGCTAGTTTCACCCTGCCTCCGCTCGATGGCAACCGCGCCAACATTCACCAGGCTGAAGCGGCCCGCACGGCCGCCGGGAAGGCCCTGGAAGACCAGGTCAAGAGCACGCTTGCCGCCATTCAGCAGGTCGCTCTGACCTATGAGTCGGATCGCGCCATCGCAGATAAGGTTCGAAAAACTGATATGCCCCTGGCGGAAGATTTGGCGTCACGCAGTTCCCGGCTGACTCAGGCTGGAGAAACTGACCAGACCGAAAACCTGGCCGTGCAGATTGCCGCGGCGCAGACCCGGCTGACACTCTTTCTTGCGGAGCAAGCGACCCTGGACGATCGCCTGAACCTGGAAGACACCCTGCATCAATCCCTTGACCCGGCAGAAAACGAGATTTTGAGGGCCGCTGTTCAGCCCCAAGAGGTGAAAAAGTGAAACCCATATTCCTCCTTGCCGCCAGTGCCGCCATGCTTGGCCTAAGCGTTCCCACCATGTCGCCCCCGGCCCGGGCGGAATCCCCCCAGCTGAAGCTCGATGCGCGCACACAGACACGGCTGCAAATCCGCACCGCCGCCATCGAAGCGGCCCACAGCAGTGACAGCGTGTCCGGCTTCGCGACAGTCGTGGATGCCACACCGCTTCTCCAGCTGATCAGCGATTATGACGCCGCAAAAGCCGCGCTTGCGGCATCTGCGGCCGAAGCGGAACGTTCCGCCAGCCTGGCCAAAGACAACACGATGTCGAGCAAAGCGGCTGAGACGGCGCGCGCTCAGGCTCAGGCCGATCAGTCCAGGGTTACCCTTTTCAAACAAAGACTTGGTTTCGAATGGGGGCCCTATTTTGCGGGTCTGTCAGATAACGCCCTACATCAGCTGGCACGCGATGTGTCCATGGCGCAGGCGTCGATCGTTCGTATCGACACTCCATCCGGACAAGGGCTGAAGGGCGCGACCGCCGCGACAATCGACATGGGTACCATCGGGGCCATTCAGGTTCGGGTGGTGGGAATTGCCCGCACGGCGGACCAAAGGTTGCAGTCGGCGGGTGTTATCGCGCTGGCCTCCGGTAGTCAGGCTGCCTATCTCGGCAACGGCCTTACCCTGCCTGCCAAACTCTATGGCGGGGGCGGCACAAATGGCTTGCTAATCCCCAACAGCGCCCTGTTGCGGCAGGGGGGCCGCGTCTATGCCTATGTCAGGACCAATGTCCAGACCTTCGATAAGCGCTCTGTGACCTATGGGCGGGTCACTGCAGATGGGTTGATCGTCAATCAGAATTTCCGGGCGGGTGAGCAGGTGGTGATCCAAGGCGCTTCCGCCCTGCTGGCGGCCGAAACCCCGGTTGCGGCGGAGGAATAGCATGCTCGCCTCCCTCGTACAGCTCAGCCTCAAGCACCCCCGTCTGATCGCACTTGCAGCCACCTTGTTGCTGATCGCCGGCGGCGTGACGGCCATGCGTGCAAATTACGATGTTTTTCCGGATTTCGTCCCGGCGCAGGCCGAGGTGCAAACGGAAGCCCCGGGGCTTGCGGCTGATCAGGTCGAACAGCTTGTCACACGCCCTGTGGAACAGGCTGTTAACGGCGCCGCCGGTGTTGAACAAGTGCGTTCAGAATCCACGCAAGGCCTCAGTACGGTTTCAGTCACCTTCAAGCAGGGATCCGAGCCTTATCGCGCACGTCAGATCGTCGCCGAAGCCTTGTCAGAGGCGGCCAGCGCCCTGCCACCCGGTGTGGGGGCTCCCAAGGTCGCCCCCCTCACCTCCTCGACGATGGACCTGCTAAAGGTGGGCTTCGTCAGTCAGAAGCTGTCCCCCCAGGCCTTGCGCGACTTCGTCCAGTGGACCGTCCGTCCCCGCGTGATGTCGGTGCCGGGCGTGGCCCGCGCTACAGTCTATGGCGGACAAATTCACCGGATAGAGGTGCGCGTCAATCCCGAAGCTCTGGCGGCACGTGGCCTCAGCCTCGACGACGTGCTGAAGGCGACGCAAACCTCGACAGCCATGAGCGGTGGCGGCTTCATCGATACCGCGGAGCAACGTATTCTGGTCGAGCCGAATGCACAGGCTGCGACCGTAGGTGATATCGCAGCCACCCCCATTCCTTCTGTCGGCGGCACCGGACCTTCTGGCGCCATCGTCCATATAGGCGACGTCGCCGAGGTGGTCGACGCACAGACCCCAGAAGTCGGCGATGCCGTCATCATGGGGCAACCCGGCGTTCTGATCAGCCTGTCGAGTCAGTACGGCGCGAACACCCTGAAAGTCACCCGGGATGTCGAGGCCGCCCTTGAAGAAATGAAACCCGCCATGCAGGCGCAGGGTATCAACTTCGTGCCCAACCTGCACCGCCCGGCCAACTTCATCGAAACAGCCCTGCATGGTATTTTCGACGACCTGCTGATTGGCGCCGTTCTGATTGCCGTCATCCTGTTCCTGTTCATGCGCGACATCCGCACGGTGCTGATTTCTTTTGTCAGCATTCCGCTCTCCCTGCTCGCGGCGATCATGGTCATGGATCGCTTTGGCATGAGCATCAACACCATGACACTGGGTGGCCTCGCCGTTGCGCTGGGTGTGGTGGTCGACGACGCGGTCATCGACGTCGAAAATATCGTCCATCGTCTGCGGGAGCGTCCCGAGGGCGTCTCCGCAGCCGACGTGATCCTGAAGGCCTCGCTGGAGGTCCGCTCTCCAGTTATCTACGCCACTCTGGTCATCGCCTTGGTCCTGGTGCCGGTTCTCATGATGAACGGCCTGCAGGGCGCCTTCTTTGCGCCCCTGGCACTCGCCTTCATCCTGTCGACCCTGATCTCGCTGGCCGTGGCAATTATCGTCACCCCGGCCCTCAGCCTCCTGATGCTGCGCAATAGCCGGCCGACCGCCGAACCCGGTTTTCTGCGTGGCCTGAAGCAATGGCACCAACGCGTTCTCGAAGCCGTATCAAACCGTCCGGCACCGATATTCATTGGCGCCAGCGCCATCAGCCTTCTGGCTGTGGCCGCCCTGCTCTTCTTCAACGCGGAACTGTTGCCCGCCTTCAAGGAAGGCCACTTCGTTCTCGGCGTCTCGGCTCAACCCGGCACATCTATCGCTGTCATGCGCCGTTACGGACAATCCATTTCTCAGGATTTGCTCAAAATCGAGGGTATTGCCACCGTTGAACAGCAAATCGGCCGTTCCGAAGGCGGCGAGGATGCGTTCGGCACCGAGCAAAGTGAATTTCACGTCGAACTGAAACCGCACCTCTCGGGTGCCCGGCAGGATGATATCGAAGAACAGATCCACAAGGTCCTGGACAGCTATCCCGGTCTGCAGACCGAGGTCCTGACCTTTCTGGGCGACCGCATTGGCGAGTCCCTGACCGGTGAGACAGCGGCCATTGCCGTGAACCTCTACGGCGCGGATGCCGATACGCTCGAAGCTTCCGCACAGGAGGTCAAAACCGTTCTTGAAGGCATACCTGATGCGGGTGACGTGCAGGTCCAGACGCCCCCCAAAACCCCAAGCGTGCGCGTCGACATCGATCGATCCGCTGCGGCCCAGCGCGGTATCGCTCCGGCAGATATCCTGAGCGCCGTTCAGAGCGCCTATCAAGGCGCTACGGCCGCACAAATCTATCGTAATGACAGGTCCTATGAAGTTGCAGTGACCCTGCCCAATGCGCTGCGCCAAAGTCCCGAAGCCGTGAGCGAGTTGTTGATACGCGCTCCGGATGGATCGATGGCCCGGCTCGGCGATATTGCCCACGTCCAGCCTTCCGACAGCCGCACGATCGTGTCCCATATCGGCGGGCGCCTGGTCGAAACGGTCACTGCGAACCCAGCGCCGGCAAGGGTGAATACGGTCACCAAGGCCGCTCAGATGGCGATCGCGCAAAAGGTCAAGCTGCCAAAGGGCGTCTATGTGCAATATGTCAGCCTGGCGGATGAAGCCGCCAAGGCCCGTAATGAGCTGCTGCTCAATACCGGCATGGCGCTTGTGGGGATCGTCGCCCTGCTGGTGCTGGCTTTCGGCGATGCCCGCGCCGTCGGGCTCATCGTGGCATCGGCGCCGTTCGCCCTGGTTGGCGGCGTTGTCGCCGTGGCCGTGACCGGCGCCAGCCTGTCGCTTGGCTCGCTGGTGGGCTTCGTCACCCTGCTCGGCGTCGCCGCCCGCAACGCGATCCTGCTCCTGGCACACACAGAGCAACTGGCCGAAGAAGGGCATGAATGGTCGATCGCCACGGTCACCCGCGCCACCCAGGAGCGCGTGACGCCCATCCTGATGACCGCGCTGGTCACCGCCCTCGGCCTCCTGCCGCTCGCCATGGCGACAGGTCAGTCCGGCCGGGAGATTCAGGGCCCCATGGCCATCGTCATCCTGGGCGGCCTGATTACCTCCACCCTGATGAGCCTGTTCGTGCTGCCGGCCCTGATCTGGCGTTTCCGGCGCCCACAGCCACGCCTGTAAAAAAAGCGCCGGCACGCCATCTGTCAGGCTTGCGTCAGCGATGAGGAGTATAAGGGATCGTGACCGGCCTAACGTCCCCTGACCGGTCGCAACCGAAAGCACGGGTCGCGGCGCCTACGCCGCGACCTTTCGTTTTTACGCCCCCGCTTCGGTGAGTATCACAGGCTCATTTACCCGGCTTTGCCAATACGCCTTCCCATCGGGCAATGATCGCGGCCGCCACGGAATTGCCAATGACATTGGTCGCCGAGCGCCCCATATCCAGCACGTGATCGACCGCGAGGACAAGCCCAATCCACGCCTCTGGCAGGCCCAGATAGGTCAGTGTAGCCATCACCACAACCAGTGAAGCGCGCGGCACGCCGGCGATGCCCTTGGAGGTGACGAGCAGCATGAACAGAACCAGGACGAGTTGGGGTGTGGTGAAGGCGATATGGTGCGCCTGCGCGATGAACAGAATAGCGAAGACGCAATACATCATCGAGCCGTCAAGATTGAACGAATAGCCAAGCGGCAGCACGAAGGCCGCGATGCGCCGCGGCACTCCCGCACGCGGCAGGGCGTCGAGCAGTTTGGGATAGGAGGCCTCGCTGGAGGCCGTGGAAAAGGTCAGAAGAATGGCTTCCCAGATCGCTGCGAACCAGACAGCCAGCCTGCCGCGGAGAATCAGAGCCGCCACGGCGATCAACAGCCCCCACAACAGGCCCAGGGACAGATAAAATCCACCGACAAAACGCATATAGGTCAGGAGAACGCCGAGGCCCTCCTTCGCGACTGCCGAAGCCAGGGCACCGAAAATGGCGACAGGCGCAAAGGCCATGACCAGTCCGGTGACCTTGAGCATAATGTCGCTTGTCTGTTCCATCAGGCGCATGACCTGCGGCGCTCGGTCCGCGACCATGGTCACGGCCGTGCCGACGAATACGGAAAACACGACGATCTGAAGGATATTGTTTTCGGCCAGCGCCGCAACGATTGAGGTCGGCAGGAGATGATCTATAAAGCCCTCAAGCGTAAAGTTTCTCGATGACAGGGCTACCCCCGCTGCGGCATCAGGCGACATGTCAGCAAAATGCGCGCCCGGCTGCAGCCACTGCACCATTAAGAGGCCAAGGCCGAGCGAGACGACAGAGGCAGTCAGAAACCAGAGCAGAGTCTTGCCCCCGACCCGGCCGACCGCAGCCGCGCTCTCCATGTGTCCCACGCCCACGATCAGGGTGGTCAGAACGAGCGGCGCCACGATCATCTTAATCAGATGGAGGAAGATGGCCGTCAGCAGATCGAAACCTGCCACGGCCTGCCCCGCCAGCGTAGGTGGCAGGTAATCATGACATAGCCAACCGGCTGTGATTCCAAGGCACATGGCCAGGAGAACGAAAAAGGCCAGTGGTGACTTCATACCAGGGGGCAACCTCGAACGAGATTCAAGACGGAAAATGGGCAATCTTCATCGCAACGCCACCTATTGCGGCCGCGACGCCAGATAATCGGCGGCCGTCGTCGGCCCTTTGACGAAACTATCCGTATGTTCCGCGACATATTCCCGAATGGCAAAGAAGAAATTGGCGCCTGAGGGCAGGCCTTCGCGGTCCCACGCCGCATCGAAGGCCGCTGCCTTGTCAGCCGGCAAATCCGTTTCTTCTCCCTGAATGATCAGGAAATCCCAGTCCGCGCCATCGCTATGCACATATAGCTCGCGTGGCGGCAGACCGACCGCGGCATTGACCTTATCGCACTTGGCGATGAATTCGAGGAAGGCCTCGTGCTTGGCCGGCGCAATGCGGTAAATCTCGACTGTTTTCTTAGCCATCGGTGCTGCAGGCGCGGTCGTCTGTCCATAGGCCAGAGCCGGCGTGATCATGAGCAGCATCGCTGCAGAAAGGAACCATTTCATCGCAAGTCTCCGGATTATTTTACGCGGGTGGCTTCATAGGAATAGGGCCCGCGGCGGAAGATCAGCCCAGAAGGTTTGCCGTCATAGCCATAAACGAATTCGACGCCGTAACTGATGTTACCGTCATAGACGAAATGCACGTGATCCTCGGGTATCAGTATCGAGGGCTCGCCCTCATCATCCTCTGTCAGAGTCAGGCCTCCGTCAGCGACTGCGATGTTGAATGTCACCGGCGCGGTCGCCATGTTTGTGCGCTGGTTGATGACGTCCGGCATGGGCTTGATGGCATATACCCCGGCCAGCGCCTTGAGTTCATCTTCCCCCAACTGAATCCTGGGCAGTGTTATTTCCTCGGTCTTGGTCCAGCCTTCGGCATCTTCGATTGCTCGCCGGATTTCGGCATAGAGTTTTGACCCGTTGGCCCCATTGGTGAAAATCATCATGCCGTTGCCGGTCGCCAGATTGCCCTCCATCCAGGCCCGGTAATGATCATTGGCGCCGGTATGGAAAAAGCGCCGGTCCATCCCTGCCCCGCTGAGAAATGGCCCAAGCCCGGCAGGTGATACGCCAGTCTCGGTCATGGTCTCCCGGCCCAGTTCCGGATTAAGGAAAGCGCCGGGCTTAGCGTGATAGGCGTCCATCAGAGCGATGACAAAACGCGCATAGTCAGTCGGTGTCGTCCATAGGCCGGACGCCGCCATTTCGGGGAAAGTTTCGTATCCGCGCGGCAGAGCTACGCGCTTTCCAGATGCATCGTGCGCATAGGCGATATCGCCGTAGTTTTCAGGCAGAGGGTTTACAAATGTCGAGCGCGTCATGCCCAGTGGTCCCAGCACATAGGTTTGGGCCGCCTGTGGAAAGCTCAGGCCGGTGACGTCTTCGATCAGCAATTGCTCGACCTCGACCCCGCCCCCCGAATACCGCCAGGTGTGTCCGGGGGCATAGGAGATCGTCAGCGGTCCCGTCTTGACGGGCCCCGTGCCATTCAGCGTATCGACAATGGTAGGCGTCGGTTCTCCGGGCAGGAAATCCGGAAAGTTGTTCAGGTTCATACCGGCCGAATGCGACAGCAGGCCACGCAGTGTCACCGGCGCGATCCCGGTATAAGGGTTTTGCGGAAGCTTCCAGCGCTTCAGGTAGGGGGAGATGTCCGTATCGAGATCAAGCCGTCCCGCATTGACGAGCCTGAGCGAGATAGCCGCGCTCGGCACCTTGCTGAGCGAGCCCACCGAAAATACGGTATCAGCATCCACCTTGTCGGTGGTCCCGGCGGCCCGGACACCGAACCCGCGGGCCCAGGCGATCTTACCATCGCGAATGACCGCAATGCTCACCCCCGGCACACCATAATATTTCATACGCTCTTCGAGTGTCCACCGTACCGGCTTTTCACCGGCATACTGGACGGACGGACGCAATCCGTACAGGAAGGCCTTTATATCCGATGCCTCCGTTTTTTGGGGGCCCGCAACGACGGAGGACGTGAACAGCGGTGATCCAGCGATCGCCAGGACGGCAACCGCCATCAGCAGATTTTTCTTGAACATGGACTATTCCGGCAATCAGGGTTTCAAGGGAATGACTTTCCCCTCTTTCATAACGAAATCGATTTTGCGAAGCGCCTGGATGTCTGCCAGCGGGTCGGCGGGCACCGCCACAATATCGGCGAAATGATCCTTGGCGATAAGGCCGCGCTGGTCGGCAATATGCAGCAATTTGGCGCCATTGAAGGTCATGGCCTTGATGATGTAGGCATTGGGAATACCGGCCCGCGTCCACATTTCCAGATAGTCAAATTCGGACTGGCCCCGCGTTTCGCCCGGCAGGTTCGCGGTAGTATCGGTTCCAAACGCCATGGGCACGCCGATTTTCCATGCACGCTTTAGCCGGTCCAGCTTCATATCGACGCGTTTCTTTTGCTTGTCGCTAAAAGGCCCGGCCCCCAGGAGCGGCATGTCTGTCCCCACCAGATACGTGCCCTTCTGCTTCATCAGTTTGAGAGCCGTGTCACTCAGCTCGTAACCGTGCTCGATGCTGTCGGCACCTGCGAGAATCGCCGGTATGGCGGTGGCGTCGTCCTTTGCGTGAACGGCCAATGTGACGCCCGCCCTGTGGGCTTCATCCGCCGCGACCTGGATTTCTTCCTGTGTATAGATGGCGTGATTGCCGAAGCGGACGTCATTGACGATCTTGATCAGCTTCGCGCCATAAAACAGGTTTTCGCGAACAGCCTTGCGCATCTCCTCAGGGCCATCGGCATCGATATATTCAAAGTGCCAGATTTCACCGGCTTCCGGCGTGACCTGATCGGCCTGGCCACCAAAGGCGGCGATGATCTTGCCCGAGTTATAAACGGTTGGCCCGTTGAAAAGGCCGGCCTCAAAAGCCCTGCGCATATCGGTGTCGGCGTAATTGCCGGCATTCCCGACGTCCCGCACCAGGGTAAATCCGGCTTGCAGCATGTCTTCGCCATTATGGACGCCAACCAGGGCGCGATATCCGGTCCCATCCTTCGCATAGGCTTCAGCAAGCCCAACTTCGTAGTCGAAAGTCAGATGCGTATGCAGATCCATCAAACCGGGTAATACCCATTGGTCGGACAGGTCGATTACCGTCTCTGGAGGAGTCGATGGCAAGGCATCGACGACATCAACGATCTTTTTGCCATCGATCAGAATAATCTTATTCGTCGTCACGATTCCGGTTTCCGGATCGATCAGATGACCTGCCTTAATGGCCGTTACACCCGCCGCCGCGGAGTCCGCGAACAAGATCCATGGCAAGACAAAGGCCGCCCTTACAAGCGCTTTCATGCTATCCCCTTCTGGATCGGCCACGCCGCAAAAATGTCCGGTGGCGGAAGATCCCGGGAACCGAGACTGCATCAAGAAATCGCGCCGCACAATAAACCCACGATAAATGGGTCATTAAGACAGAACTTAATGCGCGAGCGCACGCAGGCTTATGACCGCCAAGGCACCGGCCTGAAGCCCTCCCGCAGATGCTCGATAAAGCGCGCCGTCCGTGCCGAACGACCATGCCGGTCACGTACCAGCGCCATGACCGGTGCGGGCGGCGCCTGCCATTCCGGCATGATCGGCACGAGGCGGCCCGCCTTGATGTCATCGGCCACATGCCATTCGGAACGGCTGATGATGCCCAGTCCCGCCAGCCCCCAGGCCTTGACCACATCCCCGTCATTGCTGGCGATGGTCGCATCGATGCGTTGGCTGACCTTGCGGCCATCGCGCACATGCTGGAAACGCCACAGAGTGACATCTTCCTCGTTTTCCCGCAGGGCGATGCAATCGTGATGACGCAGATCATCCGGTGCCTCAACCATCCCTTTGCGGGCAATATAGTCCGGTGACGCGCAGACGATCCGGTCGTTCGGCGCCAGGCGTTGTGCCACCAGAGAGGAATCACGCAGTTCCCCAATATTAATCAGAATATCCCATGGCTGGCTTTCATCCCGACCTGGTCTATCCGACAGGGTTAGGTTCAGCGCTACAGAGGGAAAGGCCATCCTGAACCGGGCGGCGATATCCGCCACATAACTCCGCCCGAATCCGAGTGGTGCCACAACCCTCAACTGACCGGAAACGATATCTCTTCGCGTGGTCAGTTCGGTTTCGAGCGCATTGATGTCGTCGAGAATTTCGCGACTGCGCTGGCTCAGCAAGGCCCCTTCATCTGTCAATTTCAGGCCGCGCCCTGAGCGATCTATCAGCCGGATACCCAGGCGCGCTTCGATCTGGCGCAGGCGCTGGGTGACAGCCGATGCCGTGACATCCAATGTACGAGACGCCGCCGCCAGCGATGCCGACTTCGCCAGAGTATCAAAAAAGCGCAGGTCTTCCCCGGATAGCATTTAGCCTGACCTTAAAGCTGAACTAAGCAACACCTAATTGCCATCAGCTACTCAAGCGTGTCAAGTTTCGGCTCACGCGGCGGGGGCCGTCTTCGCAGCATTTCATTTAAAGGCGAACCGAAGCCGCAATGCCCGGTCGCCGGAGTCTTCACTTGGTACAAACACTTCCGGGCACCTCATTAATCGATCTGAATACGCCCTGCCTGCTCCTGGACCGGGACAAGCTTGACGCAAATATCGCCCGCATGAAAGCCCATCTCGCGCCATTCAATGTCGTGCTCAGGCCACATCTCAAGACGGTTAAATCCATAGATGTCGCACGCCGCGTCATGTCTTCAGCGCAAGGCCCCGCCACCGTCTCAACCCTGGCTGAAGCCGAAGCCTTCGCCAAATGGGGCGTGAGGGACATTCTCTACGCTGTCGGCCTGACGCCCGCAAAGATCGAACGCGTCACGGCCTTGCGCCGCTCCGGCGTTGATCTTACAGTCATTATCGACGGCCTCGAAGCCGCCAAGGCGATCGCTTCGGCCTCCAGGGCGAGTGGCGACGCCATTCCCGTCCTGATCGAGATCGATTGCGACGGTCATCGGGCCGGTGTCGCCGCCGGCGCCTTTGATGAACTCGTGGCCATCGGTCGGGTGCTTGAGGATGGCGCACGGCTTAGAGGCGTTATGACTCACGCCGGCTCCTCCTATAACGGCGGCAGCTTGGCCGAAATCGAGGCCATCGCCGAAATCGAACGTAAAGGGGCTGTAGACGGCGCAGAAGCCCTTCGGGCGGCAGGTTTGCCTTGCCCGGTAGTCAGCGTCGGTTCCACGCCCACCGCGCTTTTCGGACAGAATTATGATGGCGTAACAGAAGTCCGCGCTGGCGTGTTCATGTTCTTCGATCTGGTCATGGCCGGCATAAATGTGTGTACTGTCGACGATATCGCGCTCAGCGTACTGGCCACTGTGATCAGCCGGCAGGACAGCAAGGGGCGGATTACGGTCGATTCCGGGTGGACCGCGCTTTCGCGCGACCGAGGCACGGCTGACCAAAAGGTCGATCAGGGCTATGGCCTTGTCTGCGATCTTCAGGGGGTACCTTATCCCGACCTCATTGTTCAGGCGACCAACCAGGAGCATGGCGTCCTGGAACTCAGGACAAACGCAAACGCGGCCCTGCCACCTCTGAAGATTGGCGACCGCGTTCGCATATTACCCAATCACGCATGCGCAACCGGCAGCCAGCACGCAGAATACGCTGTCATACGGACGGGCGGCACCGCTGTTTCCGAAGTCTGGCCACGCTTTTCCGGCTGGTAGGGCGCGGACACTCCTCTGCGGCCCTGAAAAGCAGGCGGCGCACCCTCATGGTGTGCCGCCTGTTTCTTATTAGCGCTTGAGCGCGACCGCATCAATTTCGACAAGATAGCCGTAGTGCAGCTCAGGCACGGGCACCACCGACCGTGCCGGTTTGGCGCCGCCGAGCATCTGTGCGTATATACGATTGAACTCCGGCCAGTGCTCAATCCCGGCTATATATACCGTGACCTTTAGAAGGTCGTCCGGTGTGCCGCCTGCGGCTTCGAGTATGGCCAGCAGGTTGCCCAGCGCCTGACGTGCCTGTGTTTCAAATGCCACATTCGGCTGATGCACGCCGTCAATCCTGACAGGCAGCTGACCGGATATGTAGATATGCCCTCCCCCGATCAGAGCTTGCGTATAGTGCCCGGCCGGTGGCGGCGCATTCGACGTCAAAACCGATTTAATCATTGTTTTTCCTAAATAATATCATAATTTTTAGATTTGGCGAGTGTACGACGACCACCGGCCAGGACATAGGATGCCGCCCTCAACAGCATACCGGAAGTAAGGCCTAACTTAATCCGTCATTTAGGTTGGATTGCATTGTGTTCGTCAAAATCGTGAGGCACCGTCACATTACTGTTGCATTGCCGAAAAGAGACAGTCCGAAGGCAAAGCGCATGCAGCGTCCGTTATTTTAACAGCGGACGGACCACCATCTTCCGCCACCGCTTCAGGGTTTCCGGGGAGGGAAAGCCGACATCGTCACCTGCCTCAGGCGGATTTCGCTGCCATTCAACACAAGACGTGTCGCATAGGTCCGCAGCATTAGGACAAGGCGGAAGAATGGGTTGGACTGGGGCTTTTCATTCTATCAAGGGGATATACATGTCTGGATACAAATTCGGTTTAAAACTGGCGATTTCCACAATCGCGCTCATGAGTGTCGCCGGCGCGTCATTTGCGTCACCGGCTGACGACAAGGCGCAGTCAGGCAGCGATGCGGAGCATGACACCATTGTCGTGACGGCGCGCCGCCACATTATTTCGGGCAAGACCGGTGTGCCCATCGAGGAAGTTCCCCAGAACATCCAGGTACTCTCTGGCGCGCTGCTCAAAGATCAGGGCGCGGTCATTCTCGATGATGCCCTGCGCAATGTCGCCGGCGTCATGCCCGGTGGCTACTACAACGGTTACGACTATTACCGGATACGCGGCTTTGACTCCTCCACCTCCACCTATCTCGATGGCCTGCTGTTCTTCAACGGCATCAGCCAGAGCACCGAGATTTCAGGCCTGGATCGCGTCGAAGTCGCCAAGGGGCCGCCCTCCTCGCTCTATGGCCAGGCATCGCTCGGCGGCATCGTCAATCTGGTCAGCAAGCGCCCGACCAGCCAGCCCTTCGGCAATCTCGAAATCACCGGCGGCACCCACGATTTCTACGACGCTGAACTCGACATCAATCACCCCCTGACCGCCGATGGCAAGTGGCTCGGCCGCATCGACACCATCTACCGCCATACCGGATCTTACGTCGATTATGCCGACGGCAACCGCCGTGTCTATATCGCGCCGTCCGCGACCTGGAAGATCGACAAGGACACGACTCTGACCTTGCTGTTCAAGTATCAGAACGATCACTCCGAACTGGCCATGCCGCTACCTGCCGCCGGAACGGTACTCGACAACGCGAACGGTGAAATCGACCAATCCACCTATGCCGGTAACGCCAATGACCCTGGCACCATCGATCAGTGGCGCGCGCACGCGGGTTATGAATTCACCCACCGCTTCAATGAAACCTTCAAAATCCGGCAGAATTTCCGTGCCACTCAAGGTCAGCAGAAGTGGAAGGATCTTCTGTATCCCAGCGCGCTTGAAAGCGATGACCGCACACTGAAAATGTACCCCTATTCCTTGCGCAGCCGCGAATCCAACATCGCTGTCGATACCGCGGTCGACGCCCACTTCGAGAACGGCCCGGTCAAGCAGGCAATCACGGTCGGTGTGGATTATCGCTGGAACGGTTCCCAGTCCCAAAGCCAGCAGATCAACTATTCGGACTCCTCAAGCTATTACTACCTCGATCTCTTCGATCCGCAATATAGCGACTTTACACCTCAATATGCCCGCGTACGGTCGCGGACTTCGGGCGTGACCACGGCCGGCCTCTATTTCCAGGACGCGATCAAGCTCTACGATACCTTCACGATCACGGTCGGCGGCCGTCAGGACAGCAGCTCCAGCCGATCGAACGGTGTCAGCAGCAAGGACAACGCCTTCACACCGCGTTTCGGCCTGACGTGGGAATTCCGCCCCAATCTTTACGCCTATACGAGCTACTCGGAATCCTTCACACCTCAGGTTGGCTATGACGGGGCCACCGGAGAACAACTCTCCCCGGAACGCGGCAAGATGGCCGAGCTGGGCCTGAAGTCCACCCTGATGCACGGCCGCTTAAACAGCACGGTCTCGATCTACGATCTCAAGCGATCAAACGTCGCCATCGACGATCCGGATTCCTCCGGTTCCTACATCAATGCCGGTAGCCAGCGCGCCCGTGGCCTGGAACTGGACAGTCAGCTTGAAGTCACCGACAATCTGGAACTCATCCTCGCCTATTCACATGTGAAAGCGGAAAATGCGAAGGATCAGATCGTCGATGGCGATGTGATGACAAAAGGCAGCCGCCTGCAAAATGTACCCGCCGACAGCCTGAGCACCTGGATACGTTACCGCTTCACGGACGGCGCCCTGAACGGACTGGCCCTCAGCCTCGGCGGCAGTCACTATTCCGATCAGGCGGGCGACATTCCGGATACCTTCAGCCTGCCCGCCTATACCCTCATCAACGCCAATGTCGCCTACAAATTCGGCTCCTACAAGATCCAGTTCAACGTACGCAACCTGACGGATGAGACCTACTATACAGGTTCCTATAATACCCTTTATGTGTTGCCGGGTCACCCGCGCACATTCCAGCTCACACTGAGCAAGGCTTTCTAGCCTCGCAGGCACAGTGTGACGCCCGGTCATGGTGGTCCGCTCCTCCATGGCCGGGCGCCCCTATTCGAGACATAAACCTATGCGCCGTCTTCTTGCCGTTCCCCTATTAGCCGCCTTCTTCTGCACGACCATGGCCGATGCGGCGCCGGCTGATCAGGTCTTCGTTAACGCCCGGATATACACCGCTGACACCGCCAGACCCTGGGCCAGCGCGCTCGCGATTACCGATGGCCGCATCTCGGCCGTTGGGGCGCGTGAGGCTGTAGCGGGTCAGATTGGTCCGGGCACGCGGCTGACGGATCTGCATGGGGCGATGCTTATGCCCGGCCTGATCGACAGCCATGCGCATCCGATTGCCGGCGGGCGTCAGATGTCCCTGGTCAATCTCGACGGCGCGCCCATAAGCTTTCGCGATTTCAGAGCGTTTGTCGATCATGCCATTTTCAGCCGCAAGGCCTTGCAGGGCGACAGGTTCGTTATTGTCGGCGTCCCCCCCATGATCTGGTCGGAAGACCTGTCAGTCTTCAATGCGCCGCCCTATGCCGGCAAGGCCATTTTGTTCGCCGGCGCTGACGCACACACGGGCTGGGCCAGTCAGACGCTTCTCAGACGCCTGGGGATCGACAAGGCCGCGCTCACCGCGATGCCGGAAACGGAGCGAAACTACTATCGCACCGATGCAGACGGTAATCCGACCGGTTTCGCGGTCGAAACGGGCGCGTCACGCCTCTTCCGTGCGCTTCCCGGCCGCGATGGCGCCTATTTGCCTCAATGGGGCAGGATCGCCGTCAGATATTACAACTCTTTTGGCGTCACCGCCGTGCTCGATGCCAATGCGGGTTATGTTCCGGAAGATGGCGAAGCTCTTCTGAAACTCTATTCCGGGCTGGCGAAAACGAAGCAATTGACCCTGCACGTATCAGCCTTGCTTGAAGCGCGTTCGACGGCGGAACTTCCTGAAATCTATCGCCTGCGTGCCAAGTATTCGAACACTCCCGACTTCCGTATTGTTGGCGTCAAGCTGTTCGCCGATGGCATAGTCGACTACCCCGCGCAGACGGCGGCCACGCTGAAGCCGTACCTGAATTCCGGATTGCGCGGCGATCTGAAAATCGCACCGGACGAGATGGACCGTATTTTTGTCGATGCCGATAAGCATGATATGCTGGTCCACGTGCATGCGATCGGTGACCGCGCCGTCGAAGAAGCGCTGGACGGCATCGCCGCGGCGCGGAGCGCCGACCCGAACAGCCATATCCCTCATACGCTTGCCCATCTCCACCTGATCGCCCCGAAAGACGTGCCGCGCTTCCAGTCACTCGGCGCCATAGCCTCGTTCCAACTCTTCTGGGCCGCCGTCGACAAAAGTGAATTCGAAGGCATCAAGCCTTATCTCTCTCCCGATGTCTGGAACGAACAGTACGCCGCTTACTCAGTCTTCAAGGCCGGTGGCACAGTGGCAGGAGGCAGCGACTGGCCGGTCAGCACCGGCAGCCCGTGGGCGGCGATCGCACAGGCCATGACGCGCGAAGGGCCCTATGGCGTTCTGGGCTCCGACCAGCGGATGCCCCTCGAAGCCATGCTTCAGGCCTATACCTTGAACGCCGCACACGCTTTGCGCCGGGAAGATCAGATTGGGTCGATCGCGGTGGGCAAGGAAGCAGACCTCATCTTATTAAGGCATGACTTACGCGACTTGACGCCCGCCGAAATCGCAAATTTGCGGCCTGAATGGACCATGATGCATGGCCGCATTGTTTGGTCGTCCGGATATGGACCAGAACATCATCACAAGCGAATGGACGGTCATCCCTCTGCCCGAACCTCACCGCAGCCACGTCTCAAAGACGATGGAACGCAACCGAGACCATAACCCTGACTGTTAAAAGCCTGAGACCTTGCCGGTAGTCTTTTTGAGTGGGCATTTCCTTTCTAGCGCTTTGATGCCGCTTTTGCACCTCCCCTTCAGTTTGGCTTCAGTTTCATCTGTCATGTATAGCGACCCGATTTTTCTCGGATTCGATCAAGGCGGCCACTTTCGGTGCGTACGCTCGATTTTTTGCGCCTGAAAATCCTTTTACATTCAACAACCTGATGCAACTTTGCAACACAAAGCAAAGATGCACCCCCTTGCAATCTATTCTCATTGACGAAAGAGAGCGGTCGGACTACCTGCGAATGAATTTCAATCATAACGGTGTTTGATCATGCCCTCTCTCCGCACCCTGTTGGCCGCCTCTGCCGGCCTTTTGTCACTATGTGCATTTAACGCACACGCCGACGAGCCTCTGTTCGGCTACGTTTACACGACCGATCTCTTGCCCAAAGGCAAGAAGGAACTGGAGCAATGGGCAACCTTCCGCGAAGGCCGGGCGAACGGTGACTTCCATGTCCTGCAGACCCGGACCGAGTTCTCTTACGGCGTGACCGATCGTTTTCAGGTTTCGACCTATCTCAATCTCGCAGATACAAACGTCTATCATAATGCTCCGGATGGCACGACTCTGCCGGCCGAAGTGTTCGCCGACTATAATGCCGATCCGGACGCCCGTTTCAAGGCGACGCGTCTGGAGAGTATTTCCGTTGAAGGTATTTACCGCTTCCTCAGCCCTTATACCGATGGTTTCGGCCTCGCGGCTTACATTGAACCGTCGATCGGTCCGCGCACCTATGAGCTGGAAACGCGCATCATTGGCCAGAAGAACTTCATAGACGACAAGCTGGTCATTGCCGGCAACATCACCATTGGTCAGGAAAAGCGTTACCTCCACGGTGACACCACCGCTGATCCCGACAGCGAAGACTACGTGGCGCATTGGGACAAGGAAACCGATGTCAATTTCGGCTTAGCAGCCACCTACCGTTTTGCCGCCAACTGGTATGCCGGGGGCGAATGGCTCAATGAACGAGAATGGGCCGGTTTCGATCCATTCGACAACAGCCAGCGCACCAATGTCGCCTATTATTTCGGACCGACCATCCACTACGGCGGCGAGAAGTTCTTCGTGACCGCTACCTTCCTCAAACAACTCAAGGGCGCGAAGGATTATGCCGCTGAAACCCCAGAAGAGTCGGCAGTGATCAAGGGTATCAGTAATGCTGATGACTTTGAAAACTACCGCCTTCGCCTGAAAGCCGGTTTCTACTTCTAAGCAGAGTACGACGATGAAAAGTTCCATCCGTTTCGCGACTCTGGCTTTACTGGCGACAGCTCCGGCTGTCGCTCACGCCACCGTCTATCTGACCCTGGAGCAGGCGCAAGGACAGATGCTGCCCGGCCAGCACCTGACCCCCATAACGATCACCCTCACGGACGCGCAAATCGGCGCCATCGTCAAGGATAGCGGGGAAAAGCCGCTGAGCCGCGACCTTAAGGCGTGGAAGGCGACGGATGGTTCGTGGTTCATCCTCGATCAGGTCGTAGGCAAGCATGAGTTTATAACTTACGCGGTAGCGCTCGATCATGCCGGTGCGGTCAAGGACATCGAGATCCTGGATTATCGCGAGACCTTTGGCGGTCAGGTGCGCGAAGCCGGCTGGCGTTCGCAGTTCAATGGCAAGCGCCATGGTGATAGCCTAAAGCTGGGCAAGGACATCCGCAATATTTCAGGCGCCACCTTATCATCCAAGCACGTGACCGATGGCGTGCGACGCCTGCTTTCGACCTATGCCATCGCCTTGGCGGGCAAGTGATCGAACGCGCACGCCCTCTGCTTGGCACTATTGCGCGTGTGCGGGCAGATGCCCCCTCCCGCGTCATTGAGGCTGCGTTCGTCGCTATTGGTGCGGTGGGGGATGCCATGAGCGCTTTCGAAGTGGACAGCGATCTGACACGCGTGCACGCCGCCCCGTGCGGTACCTCCGTGGCCATTCGGCCGCTGACACGTCAGGTGATCTCTTTTGGCCTGAAATTGGCGGCAGAAAGCGACGGCTTATTCGATATTGCCTTGGGGGGCGAGGCCTTTGCTCATGGCAGCGCGCCGCAGCCGCTTTATCCCTGCTACGCGCTGGAAAGCGTACAGGGCGCGACCTGGCGCGACATTGACCTGCGTGACGACGGCCTGTGTTTGAACCGGCCCTTATGGCTGGATCTGGCAGGCATTGCCAAAGGATTTGCCGTTGATCAGGCCGTATCCGCACTGAAAATCAGCGGCGCGGACCAGGGCGCGGTTAATATTGGCGGTGACCTCGCCGTCTTCGGCACGACGCCAGAGACTGTCCTGCTGCGTGCGGACGGAGCACCGGTATCGCCGACGATCGAACTTGAAAACGGGGCGATCGCTTCGTCCGGCGGGGCACCGGGCCGCGTCAAAACCCGGCACTTTGACGGGCGTAATCGAGCACCTATCAGTCCCGATCGATTTGCATCCGTCCTGGCGCCAAGCTGCCTGGCGGCTGACGCTTTGACGAAAATGGCCCTGGCAGGCGTACCTGTAAACCTCGGTCTTTTGACAAAATACAGCGCTCAGGCTGTCTGCTATGACACAGTGGGCGGATGGCAGATTTATGGGGAACAGAATGGATAAGCCAAGCCTGTACAATTCCAATTCCGTACGCCTTGGGGAGGGGCGAAAATGGTCGCTCCACCTGGTCTGGCTGGGCCTCATAGCCTCTGGCATCACCTGGCTAGTCCTGCATTATTTTGTGCTGGTGCAAGGCGAATTCGGACCTGAGCACAGCCCGTACGAGGCGCTCAGCATCAAGGCACATGGCGCCTTTGCCTTCCTTGCCTTGTGGTTTGGCGGCATGATGTGGGGTACACACATGCTTAAGGCCTGGAGCCAGAAACGTAGACGCTGGACCGGTACGATTCTTTTGCTGGTGTTCGCAGCACTGATTGTCAGTGGTTATTTGCTCTATTATGCCGGAGACGAGAGCATACGCGAGAAGGCCTCATTGATCCACTGGGTGATCGGGCTGGCTGTGGTGCTCGTCTATCTTCTGCATCGGATTTCGAAGAAGAGCTGACCGGTACATTGAGCGCAGGGCCATGCGCATCTTCCTTGCGCCCCAACATGGACATGCGACCTCACTCAATCCGGCCGATCAGTCGGCCTTCCTGTCTGTTTGGCCCGGTTTTGAGCTTTTTTTGCCCGCGCGCCCCATCCCGCCCATGCAAGTTTGCTATCATCTCAGCATCGGCCACCTGTATTCGACTGAATTACATCCATTTGCCGCGGTGGCGCACACTTCAGGACAGGCTCGATATGCGCGATACTCCACCGCCCTACCTTATGAAAAAATCGATAGATGCGGTTCGCCGACACCATCAGACAAGCGGGCTCCATCGCACACTGAATGCGTTCCAACTGACGCTTATCGGTATCGGCTGCATCGTTGGCGCGGGTATCTACGTCATGGTCGGAACGGCGGCAGCTAATTATGCCGGGCCGGCCGTCATCCTTTCATTTTTTGTGGCGGCTTTCGCCTGCGCTATGGTCTGCCTGTGCTATGCCGAGCTCGCCTCGGTGCTGCCCGCCTCAGGTGCTTCCTACACCTACGCCTATGCCGTTCTGGGCGAAGGCGCAGCGTGGCTCGCCGGCTGGATGCTCATGTTTGAGTTTACCCTGGCCGGCTCGGCCCTCGCCTCCGGGTTCAGCGGCTATCTCGTCAGCCTATTGCGCGATTTTGGAGTTTTTGTTCCGGAGGCGATCTCACGGTCGCACCTCGTCGCCGTCCAGAGCGAAAACGGCAGCGGACTAAATCTGATCACGACGGGGCATTATGATCTTGTCGCGGTCGCGGCGCTGCTGGTCGCCGTGGCCGTGCTGGTGCGCGGCATAAAGCAATCTGCTGCGATCAATGCGCTCCTTGTTTTGATCAAGGCCGGGGTCCTCGTCGCCTTCATTCTCGCAGGCGCGGGCCATATCGATACACATAACTGGACTCCATTCGTGCCGGCGAACGAGGGGGGCTTCCACTTCGGTGCACCTGGAATCCTGCGCGCCGCCTCAATTCTATTTTTTGCCTATCTAGGTTTTGAGGCAGTCGCGACGGCCGCCAGCGAAGCGAAGTCTCCCCAAAGGGACGTACCGATCGGAATACTAGGCTCTCTCGGAGCCAGCACGATCCTCTATGCCGCCGTCGCCCTGGTCATGACCGGCCTGGTTCCTTTCCGTCAGTTGGGCGTACCGGACCCCATTGCTGTCGCTGTCTCGGCAATCGGCATGCCGCTTTTCTCGGTTCTGATAAAAATCGGCGCCCTGGCCGGGCTGGGCTCGGTCCTGCTGGTCAACACATACGCCCAATCGCGCGTCTTCCACGCCATTGCCCGCGACGGCCTGCTGCCACAGGTATTTGTCCGCCTCCATGCACGTTTCAAAACCCCCGTCCTCGCCACCTGCACCGTGGCCTTGGCCTCGGCACTCGGTGCGGCTCTGCTGCCGATCAGCGTGCTGGCGGACCTTGTCAGCCTGGGCACAATCTGTATTTTCTCCGTCGTAGCCATTTCCGTAATGTCCTTGCGCACCAGCGCGCCCGAACTGGAACGCCCCTTTCGGGTGCCATTGGGTGGATGGCGCGTGCGAGGCGTCTGGATTGGGACCGTCCCTATACTGGCCCTTCTCTCCTGTTTGCTGATGGCGACCCCCGTCTTGATCGACATCGTCACAAAGGCACAGGCGGGTCAGTGGATCCCGGCGGCTGTCCTCGGCCTCTATCTGCTGTGCGGGTTCGCCATCTATGCTTTTTACGGCGTGCGCCATTCACATCTGCGGCAGAGCGATCGCGAAACGGATATGTCAGGGATCGAGTGATAACGGGCCGGCCCGACCGGACCTCAGGGCATGAGGTGGCACGCCAAAAACCCGGCGGAACATGGTGCTGAAACTTCCAGGATTATCGTATCCCAGATCGAAGGCGACTTCGGCGATAGATTGGCCAGCATTGATGCGTGCCGTCCCTTCGATCACCCGCACGCGCCGGCGCCATGCGGCAAATCCCATCCCTAACTCGGTCTGGAAAACGCGGGTAAATGTGCGCCGTGACATGCCCGCTTCCCGCGCCCAATGATCGATATCGCGGCTGTCGCCCGGGCTTGTGATAATCGCCTCGCAGACGCGCCTCAACCGATAGTCCGAGGGAAAGGGAGTCCGGTTTGCCACGCGCGGTGCGCGCTCAATTTCGCCAACCAGCAGCTTGGCGATCGTGAGCATGCGCTCATCCATGACGAATTCATAGCGCATCGCCACGATCTCGTCGATGAGGCCCCGTAGCAAGGCCGACACCTCGAACATGCGGCAGGGAATATCGACTTCTGAAAACTCGGGATCGAAGTAAAGCACCTGAAACGCGCTTTCAGCTCGACAGATCGCCCTATGGACCAGTCCCGCAGGTATCCACATGCCCTGGCCGGGATTCAGCACGAAGCTCGCCTCGTCCGTATTGACCGTCAGAGAACCGGACAAGACGATCGACAGCTGGGTTCGGTCGTGCGCATGCGCTTCATCGACAAAGCCCGCCGTGTAACGGTCTTCGAAACCGACGACAGGTGGAGATTTCCGCGGCAGGTCGGCTGTACGCTTCATGTCAATTGTTCCATGATTACAAATCCATACGTGGGGAATTTCGCCCGATGGCCCGACCCGCGATATATTTCGCCCGGTCGCATTATCACTTGCTTGCCTGCATCTGCCAAGGAAAGGATCACTATATTAGATGGAGACTGATCATGACTGGCGACCTGGCCCGTTTGGATCCCGATATTCGCCGCTTTCTGGCTATCATGAAGCAGGACTGGCAGGCCTTTCCCGATTTCGATAGCCTGCCGCTCAACGAAGCTCGCAGCGCCGTCGAACAGGTGCGTGCCCGCTGGTCTAAGGGCGGACCGGACATGGCCGAGACAATCGAACGGGATATCCGCACGGCCGCCGGCCCTATTCGTATCCGTATTCACCGGCCGCATGGCATCGGCCTCGAGGCTCCAGCCCTGGTTTACCTCCATGGTGGCGGTTTTACCCTGTTCAGCCTCGATACCCATGACCGGTTGATGCGCGAATACGCCGCGCGCGCAGGTCTGATCGTCATCGGCCTGGACTATCCGCTCTCGCCAGAAGCAAAGTTTCCCGTTGCGCTCGATTTGATCACCGCCTTCACCCTGTGGCTGGCAGATAATGGCCGTGAAATTGGCATCGACAGGGAGCGGATTGCTCTGGCGGGAGATTCGGCGGGCGGTAATCTTTCCATCGCCACATGCCTGCGCCTGAGAGACATCGGGCGCCTCGACATAGTGACCTGCGTTCTTTCCAACTATGGCGGATTTTCCAGCCATATTTCGGATGAATTCGAAGCGATGTACGGCGGTCCCGATGCGATTATAAATCGCGCGGAAGCCCTTACCTATTGGGCCAACTACTTGAATGGACCGGGTGACGCCAAAGATCCCTATGCCTGCCCCCTGCATGCCGACCTGCATGGCTTGCCACCAGTTTTCCTGATTATTGCCGAGATTGACGTTGTCGCGGAGAGCAGTCTGTTGTTCGGTCGCGAACTCGTCAGGCAGGGCGTGGAGGTAACGCAGAAGGTGTTTCGTGGCGCCACGCACAGCTTTATCGAAGCCATGTCGATTTCCGCCCTGGCCATCGAAGCCATTGAGGATGGCGCGCGGTTTCTGCGCACTCATCTGGTCGGCGGCAGCCACGACGCCAAGCGATTGGATTAAAGCGGAAGAACACATGAATATCTGCTATCATTAGTCTTTTCGAAAACGCCTGAGCTGCCTCAGGCGTTTTAGCCTTTCAGCCGAAGGCTGTTGATCTTGGTCAAGTTCCGACTTTCCCAGGCGCAAAAGCGCCAGCCCCGGAACCAATCCAGGGCTGGCGCAACGACAATGCGCCTCCGGACTCGTCAATAATGATAACTCAGGCTGACACTTGCACTACGAGGCGCGGCGTAATAGGCCTGACCTTGGGACAGGCTCGCCCAGTACTGCTTATCGAACACATTGTTGACGTTCAGCGAGGCGTAGATCTGGCTCGTCACCCGGAAGCTCGCCATTAGATCGGTCACAGCATAAGCCTTCTGGACTACGGTTCCTTCGGTATTGCTATCCACGACCGAGGTTTTGCTTTGCCAGCGTACCGCCGTACCTAACTTGAGGTCACGCCACTGAGGTATCCGGTACGTGCTCGAGACCTTCAGCGTTCGCCGCGGTGTATAGAGGCGCGAGTCATTGCCCTCCCCGTCCTTGATCGACAGGTCGGTCCAGCCGCCGTTCAGGCTCCATTGCGTCGTGATCCGCCCGGCAACCTCAAGTTCATAACCCTTCGAATAGGCTTCGGTGGCCGCATAATAGGTTTGAAGCGTTTCGGGATCGGTACCGATGGCCTCCGCCAGGTCGTGCTGGTCCGATTTGAAAACCGCCACCGTGGCATAGAGACGTTTGTCGAACCATTCCGATTTCAACCCGGCTTCATAGGCCTTGCCAACCGCGGCCGGCAGGGTCTTGTGATCTTCGTCGGTTTCGTATTGCGGGTTGTGAAGATCGGAATAGCTGGCATAGGCGGAGATCTGTTTAGTCACGTCGTAAACCGCGCCAAAATAGGGGCTGATGGCTGCATCGGACCGATCGGTGCTCACCTCATAGGAATCGCCGGTCCCCTTCAACTGAAAGGCATTGAAGCCGACAATGCCTTTCAGGCGGTCGGCGAGGTTGAGATGCGCCGCGCCGTAAACCCGGGTGGTATTAGTGAAGGTATCCTCGGCCAGATATGGATCTTCATAACCGGGGTCGGCTGGATAGGTGTTGCGCCATTCAGATAGAGGAGCGTAATAGTCATAACTATTCGCCAGAGATTCCCATTCCACGGTCTCCATTTGGGCGGTATTGATACCAAACACCAACTGATGCTCGCGCCCGAAGAGGCTGAATGGCCCACTCGCCTGCGCATCCACCATACTCTCCTTTGCATAGGCATCGTATTTGCCCGCATAGGCCAGCACGTCCTCGCCGGTCGTGGCGTCCGGATTGCCCCACGCGTAAAGCAGCTTGGCTGAATAGTCGAGCTCACGGTGTGTGGCGGTCACCTTGGCAGTCCAGCCGTTGTCGAAGGCATAGCTGAGCTCGCCAAAAGCCGTTTTGTCTTGGTTGTTCCAATAGGTCCATGGCGCCGAAGACGTGTCCGAAACCTCATAGCTGGTAATCGGTGTCCCATCTGAATAGGTCAGTGGCAACCCGCCCCAGGTCACGCCATCGGCCTGATTATCCTGCTGCGAATAGCCTCCCGTCAGCTTCAGCTTTGGCGTAATATCCCAGGACACAATCCCATAGTAGACGTTGCGGTTGACATGATTGAAGTCGAGCCAGGAATCCTTGTCCTCATAGCCATAGACTAGCCGTCCCTCGACTGTCCCGCTCTGGTTCAGAGGACCGGAGACATCGGCGGTCAGGCGCTTGTCATCCCAGGTACCGTAAGAGGCGGTCAATTCACTCTGGAATATGGGCGTCGGACGCTTGCGGATATAGTTGATGGTCGCCGACGGATTGCCAGTGCCGGTCATCATGCCGGTCGCGCCCCGGATGGCCTCCACACGGTCAAAAATGGCCGTATCGAGATCGCCAAACTGGGTGCCCCAGAGTAACGGTTGACCGACACCGTCGACCTGGAAATTGGTGATATCGAAGCCCCGGGCATTGTATTCCGTGCGATCGGTTTCGATGGCATCGACCACGATACCTGTCATGTTGGCCAAAACCTTGTTCGCGGTGTCCAGGCCAAAATCCTTGATCTGCTGTGCGTCCATCACGGTCACTGACTGCGGTGTCTGGCGCAGGGACAGGTCAAGTCCCGTGGCGCCTGCAGATCCCTTGATCACACGTTTGCCGATGACGGTGACAACGTCACCATTATCTTTTTGTGCAGTCCCGTCATCCGCAGACGCGGTTTGCGCGCCAGCGGATGCGGCACCTAGCTGGAGCGCAAACAGCAAAACCGTCAATGAAGCCGTTCTTCGCTCACTTTTGCCTATGTAAACAGTCATGGTCGGAAATCCCCTTTTAGTGGCTAAATCAAATCGAGGTAGTCATCGGTCATGCCCGCTATTCGTTACTTCTCCCCGGCCTTCCCCCCGGCTGACGATGTCTGGTGAGGGTTCGGAAATGATCGGCAATGAGACGTAGCTTTGCATCTTACCGCTCACGGTGATGCGCTGACTGGCCACCCGGTACGCGGATGGACGGGCCAAAAAGATGTTCTTTTCAAAGGTCTGCGGATTACGGTCGTACAAGGGAAACCAGCTCGACTGCACCTGAACGACGATCCTGTGCCCTGGCGCGAAGGTATGGGAAACCGTCGGCAATTCGAGGCGATAAGTGTGCTCGGCATCTGGCGAAAGGGGGCGAGCCTGCGTGAACCCGTCACGATACCGGCCACGCAGAATATCCATCGCCAACGGCACCAGAGCCCCCGAAACGGCCTGGCTTTGGGCATCGTCCTCCGGGTAGGCGTCGATCAGCTTTATCACCCAGTCACTGTCCGACCCCGTGCTCGCGGCGGTCAGATGTACCACCGGGGTTCCCTGAATTGTCAGGGGCTCGGTTAACGGAGCGGACGTGAAGGTCAAAACATCCGGCCGATCAGCGACAAACCTTTGGTCGGCGATCAGCCAGTCGTCCCATGCCGCGTCAGGCCCGGAAGATGCCATGAAAGGGACCGGGTTCGCGGGATCAGAGATGTAACCGATCGATTGGCTGTCGCCACGCACGGGCTCAAAGCCCAGATGACGGCCTGGGAGGAAATAGAGGTTTCGCTCGCCTTGTTGATCGGAGGGCCTTGCACCGGTCGCTGAGGATGACTCAGGCCAGTCACTCAGGTTTATCCATTGGTTTTCGCCGGACCGGAACGCCGTGACCGCAGCGATGTCCATCGGGCTACCGGATAGGTAATGGGCCAGGAATGGCGCTAAAACGTGCTCACGCCACCACGCCGAGGTGTCCTGATTCCAGCGCATGGGGCCAAGTTCACTGCCGCTGTACCAGGCTTGGCCGTGGTTCCATGGCCCTATGCTCAGGAAAATGTCGCGGCCCGACGCGCGCACCGGCCTCAGCGCGCGCCAGACGGCCATGGCACCATACATATCTTCCTGGTCCCATAATCCGTGGACGAGCATCAGAGGGACGTGGGACGGATGGTCCGTAAGGACCCGGTCAACCGCTCGAGCTTTCCAATAATCGTCATAGGCCGGATGTGCGAGCAAATCCCGCCAGAACGGGACCGTGTCAAACTCACGTCCCTGCGCGAAACTGCCGACCGAACCTGCTCGCATGATGGCAGCGCCATAGTCATTTTTGACCTCGCCAGCGCGCCAGGGGAAATTACCGAGGTCACGTTTGCCATCGGCCCAAATAGAGGGCAGCATCAATTGTCGAAACGCACCGTTGTGAAACCAGTCATCGCCCCGCCAGCCGTCGACCATAGGATTCACGGCCACAACAGCCTTAATCGCCGGATGAGGTTTCACCAGGCCCATCAGCGCCGTGTAACCATCGTAGGATGTGCCGATCAGGCCAACTGCGCCATTGCTTTGCGGCAAGTGGTGTACGAGCCAGTCAACCGTATCGTACGCGTCCGTCGCTTCATCCGTGTCGCTGCGATAGCCGCCTGTATTGGCGAGCGGCGGGGTCATCGCGAACTGCCCGCCCGATCGATTCAGGCCTCGGATATCCTGCAGCACACGTATATAAATGCCGCCTGTCTGTCGGCTGCCAAGTCCGTCGAAGGGCTGTTCGTCCCCTGTGGCATTGATATGGCTGGCGATATCCTCGGCATCGTACGGCGTGCGGGTCAACAGGATCGGAACATTGCGGCTATTGTCTGGGATCAGGATAACCGTATGTAGACGCACGCCATCGCGCATCGGGATGTCAAAGACCTCACGGCGGTAGTCCGGCTCGGAGGCTACTGTCGCTGCCGCAGAGTTTAAGGACGGCTCCGATAAGGCGGGGGTGAAGACAAAACCACAAACGAGGAGAGCGGCCGTGGTTGCTCTGGATCCGGTACGTCGGACACAGTCCACCGCTGGCCGTTCGCTTCGGCAGTGTCGCGGTTGGGCGCCCTCCTCCCTAAATGCCCGCTCAAAGAAGCGTTTGCCTATCATCTGCTCTTGCTCTCATGTTCGTCCATCACCTGGCCCCGCTCCTACGCTCGCCTATCTCGGACCGTGGAGCGTTCAGCAGGGTGAGAAAGTACCCGATCCAATGGTATCAAGAATGCTACGCTGCGCTTCGCACTTCGGGCGTCAGTGCCTACAATTCGGGCCAGATTAGATGTTGGACGGCTTTTACAGCTTTGGCGCAAAACGGGCCGTATTCATGCGACCGGTCACCTCCCCCTCCTTCAAGCAATCAGACTTCGATATCGATCGGGCCAAAACCGCTCCCCCCTTACCGTTCATTCCGACGCAGAGGCCTGCCGGACACTGGAGACTGCCCGTCGCCTTCCGGCGGCGATCGGATAATCAGGGTCATAGCCCATCACATAGGCGCAGAAGTGCATGCCAATGTGCCAGCCTGCGGCTGAGCTACCGCAGACAGGAGAAAGGTTCGAAGGCTTGCTGCCGCCCGTTGAACCTGTAACCGTACCGAAAGGTGACAGTGCCACCCTTGTTTATTATTATGCACATACTGTCACGGCCGGCAGACCCGACTTATTTTCATTATATTTCATACACTTAAGTGCGATCTCCGTAAGCATTTCAGCACCTTTTTGATCAGAAATTGCCACTCAGCGGAGTGAAAATACCGTCAGCAAAAAAAGGGAACACGCCACCTTTTACTTTTTGAAATCAGGCTCTTAGGGTCAAAAAAATACCGTCAGGGACCGATGTCCATCTGACGGTATCATAAAAGTACTCGTTACAAGATCAGCTGGCACCGTCACAGATACCGTCAGAAATTTGCGTTACAAGGCGAAAGCTAGCGAACGATTTTTGAATATTTTTTTCTTTTAAAAACAATTTTTTACACAAATTTTCCATAATCTTGGATAGCGCGTTGATTATCGAGATTTATTCCCACTCGATGGTGCCAGGAGGCTTCGACGTTACATCGTAAACCACGCGGTTGACGCCCCTCACCTCGTTGACGATCCGGGTGGCGCAGCGACCGAGCACCGGCCACGGGAATTCATAGAAATCCGCTGTCATACCATCGGATGAGGTAACAGCACGCAGGGCCAGCACATCCTCATAGGTACGGGCATCGCCCATGACCCCAACCGTCTTGACTGGCAGCAGCACAGCGAAGGCCTGCCAGATCTCGTTATAGAGGCCGGCCTTGCGAATTTCATCGAGATAGATGGCATCAGCATCCTGGAGCGTCTTGACCTTTTCCGGCGTCACTTCGCCGGGGATGCGGATGGCCAGGCCCGGTCCGGGGAACGGATGACGGCTGACAAAGGCATTATCCAGGCCCAGTTCGCGGCCCAGGGCGCGGACTTCGTCCTTGAACAGTTCACGCAAGGGCTCGACCAGCTTCAGCTTCATATAGTCCGGCAGCCCACCGACATTGTGGTGCGACTTGATGACGGTCGACGGCCCGCCATGCGGCGAGATGCTCTCGACCACGTCCGGATAGAGCGTGCCCTGGGCGAGGAACTCGGCGCCATCGATCTTGCCGGCCTCTTCATCGAACACGTCGATGAACAGTTTGCCTATGGTCTTGCGTTTGGTTTCCGGGTCGCTGACACCGGCCAGGGCGCCCAGGAATTTGTCTTGAGCCTGCACATGGACCAGCGGAATATTATAGTGATTACGGAAGAGCGAGACGACCTGCTCGCCCTCGTTCTTGCGCAGCAGGCCGGTATCGACGAACACGCAGGTCAGTTGGTCGCCGATCGCTTCGTGAATCAGGATGGCCGCAACCGAGGAATCGACTCCGCCGGACAGGCCGCAGATCACCTTGCCGGTGCCGACCTGGGCGCGGATCTTCGCCACCATCTCCTCGCGGAAAGCCGCCATCGACCAGTCACCGGAGAAACCGGCGATCTCGAACAGGAAGTTGCGGATCATGTCGGTGCCGCGCTTGGTGTGGACCACTTCAGGATGGAACTGCACGGCGTAGAATTTGCGCTTTTCATCGGCGATGGCGGCATAGGGCGCGCCTTCCGAGGTGGCGATGACCTCGAAGCCTTGCGGGATGGCGGTGACACGGTCGCCATGGCTCATCCACACGGTTTCGACCGCATCGAGCCCTTTGAAGATCGGCGACTGGCCCTTGACGGTGATCTCGGCACGGCCGAACTCGCGGTCATGGCCGCTTTCGACCTTGCCACCCAGCAGTTCGCACATCAGCTGCTCGCCGTAACAGATGCCGAAAACCGGCACGCCCATGTCGAACAGGCCGGCGTCAATGCGCGGACCGGCATCGATGACGCTGTGCGGCGAACCGGACAGGATCACGGCCTTGGGCTTCAGGGCGGCCAGCTTTTCAGAAGCCTTGGTGAAGGGGTGAATTTCGCAATAGACGCCGCATTCGCGGACACGACGCGCAATCAGCTGTGTGACCTGCGAGCCGAAGTCTATGATGAGAAGGGTTTCGTGGTGAGGCGTGCTCAAGGTTACTGCGTCCTTGTGTAGGCGGCGATAAAGAAGCCGTCGGTCTGTGTCGAATGGGGTGTCAGGGATAGTCTGTGGCCGGTTTTGGCCAGTTTGGTCAGACGCGCGGCGTGATCGATGAACAGGCTGCTGTGTTCCAACAGGCTGTGGATCGGCAGGGCGTCGTAATTGGGATGGGCCGCTTCGAAAGCATCGGCGGTCTGGGCATTTTCGTCGTCCAGTACCGAGCAGGTGACATAGACGAGGCGGCCCCCGACCTTCACACAGGACGCGGCGCGGTCAAGGATTTGCGTTTGCAGGCTATGCAGTTCCTCGACCTTGCCTTCGCTGAGGCGATGCGCTTCCTCCGGATGGCGGCGCCAGGTGCCGGAGCCGGAACACGGCGCATCAACCAGCACCAGATCGGCGCCTTTCAGCAATTCGAGTTGGGCCGTGTCATCCGGATCGAAGAAATGCAGGAAGTGCGCCGAGGCGCCGGCACGGATCAGGCGCGGCTCGATGGCCTTAAGACGTTTTTCAACGACATCGCAGGCATAAATCTCACCATTGCCGTCCATCATCTGGGCCAGGGCCAGGGTCTTGCCACCGCCACCGGCGCAGAAATCGACCACCTTGGCCGCGCCTGGCAGGAGTCCGGCGCCGGCGATAAAGGCGGCCAGTTGCGAACCCTCGTCCTGGATCTCGATCTGGCCTGACTGGTAGATATCGAGTTTGGCAAGATTGGGCGGCGGCTCAGCCGGCAGGCGGATGCCATATTTCGAAAACGGCGTCGGCTCAGGCACAAGTCCGTCAGTTTCCAGCGCAGCGATCATGGCTTCGCGCGTCGTCTTCGTGCCATTGACCCGCAGGTCGATGGGCGCGCGCGGCAACATCAGATCGGTGGCCTCGGCGGCCCAGGTCTTGCCGAACTGCTGCTCGAACCGCGATACGACAAATTCCGGCAGGCCGGTTTTCACCCAGGCCGGCGCGTCGTCCTCCCCCGCTGCCAGACGGTCGCGTTCATGGTCGGTCAGTGCCTTGGGCGCATAGCCCGCGCCGCTGAACAGGGTGTCGATCTCATTTATCGGCAGGCCATCGATCAGCGACAGGGAAGCGAGAACCAGCGCGCGCCCCTGCCCCGGCGACTTCTCACCCAGTTCCATCGCCCACAGGAGGCGTTGGCGGCCGCGCAGGCAACGATAGACACGATCGGCAATGGCCCGGCGATCTTTCGAGCCGGCATAGCGGTTGACCTGTCCCCACTGTTTCAGCACCGCCTCGGCAGTCGCACGGGTCCCCGAAAGCTGGTCGAGGATTTCAGCAGCGGCTTGGAGTCGGGCGGCGGGAGTCAAATGAGGTCCTTAAATTAAATAAAGAGCGTAGCGAGGCACAGCAGAATGCCGACCAGGGAGACGATCCACACCAGCGAACGGACGCCAACCACACCCAGCGCATAGAGCGGGATATAGAAGATGCGGCCCGCCAGGTATATATCGGCGCCCCAGCGGGACAGCTCCGAAGACTTGCCAGACAGGGCGAGCGCAATCACGATAATGGCAAAGAAAACAAATGTTTCCTTGAAATTGGCGAAAGCACGGTTGAGGCGCCCGGCCAGCGGTCCCATGTCGAATTCGGTATCGCGCGGACCGGCGTTCCAGCGGGCGTAACCCTTGCGCGACATGGCGAAAAGCGGCGGCAGGCAAACCTGGATGAGCCCCAGAATCGAGGCCCAGACCAGTATCCAAAGTTCATAAGTCATACGCTTCTCCCTTCAGTTACTGGTCCTGGCATCATTGGCGATAGTTGGGCGCCTCTCGCGTGATCATGACGTCGTGGACATGGCTTTCGCGCAGGCCCGCACCGGTGATCTTGACGAAGCGCGCGCGTTGCTGGAATTCCGGCACGGTGTGCGCACCGACATAGCCCATGGAGGCGCGCAGGCCGCCAACCAGCTGGTGGATGACCGGCGAGATCGGCCCCTTGTACGGCACCTGGCCCTCGATGCCTTCCGGCACCAGCTTCATGGTGTCGCGCACTTCCTTCTGGAAATAGCGGTCGGCCGAGCCGGAAGCCATGGCGCCGACCGAGCCCATACCGCGGTAGGACTTGTACGACCGGCCCTGATAGAGAATGACCTCACCCGGCGCTTCCTCGGTGCCTGCGAACATCGAACCCAGCATGGCGGTCGAGGCGCCGGCAGCAATGGCCTTGGCCAGATCGCCGGAGAGCTTGATGCCGCCATCGGCGATGATCGGCACGCCTGTGCCTTCAGCGGCACGAACACTGTCGATGATGGCAGTCAGTTGCGGCACGCCGACACCGGCAACCATGCGCGTGGTGCAGATCGAGCCCGGCCCGATCCCGACCTTGACGGCATCGGCGCCGGCATCGATCAGGGCGCGAGTGGCGTCATAGGTGGCGACGTTACCGGCGACGATCTGGACCTTGTTGGTTTCCTTGCGCAGGCGCGCAACGGCCTGCGAGACGAGGATGCTGTGGCCGTGAGCGGTATCGATGACCACCACATCGGCGCCGGCATCCACCAGCGCCATGGAGCGTTCGAAACCGGCGTCACCGACGGTGGAGGCGCCACCGACGAGCAGACGGCCGGCACCATCCTTGGCGGCCAGCGGATAGGCCTGGCTCTTTTCCATGTCCTTGACGGTGATCAGGCCGACCGCGCGATAGGCCTCATCGACAACGATGATGCGCTCGATGCGGTGCTTGGCCATCAGGCCTCTTGCCTTGTCCTGGTCAATGCCCTCACGGACGGTGATCAGGTTTTCCTTCGTCATCAGCTCGGCAGCGGTCTTGGAACCTTCGCTTTCGAAGCGGATATCGCGGTTGGTCAGGATGCCGACCAGCTTGTTGGTTTCGCGTTCCACCACCGGAAAACCGGAAATATGCTTGCGGGCGATGATATCCCGCACCTCAGCCAGCTTGGTATCCGGATAGATCACTACCGGATTGATCACCATACCGGACTCGAAGCGCTTCACGGCGCGAATCTCATCGGCCTGTTCTTCGTTGGTCAGATTGCGGTGAACAATGCCCATGCCGCCGGCCTGCGCCATGGCCACAGCCAGGCGCGCTTCGGTGACCGTATCCATAGCTGAAGAGATCAGCGGGATATTCAGCGACAGTTCGCGGGTGAATTTGGTTTTCGTATCGACCTGAGTGGGCACCACGTCCGAAGGACCGGGCTCCAGCAAAACGTCATCGAAGGTTAAGCCTTCGCGTATTTCCATAAGGAACTCTCCATTTTGCGGGTTGTTCCTATGGGAATCGGACGGCTACGTAAAGCCCTTCCGGGAAAATATTTGTTTCAAAGGTTAAGACCTGATCACGCCGCACTTCCGGCGGTCGCTTTCAGCCCGATAATCGCGCTCAGCAACATGACCAGAAACAGAATGCGCAGGGGTGTCACGGCTTCATGAAACAGGAAAATGCCTAAGACCGCCGCACCGAGCGCGCCAATCCCGACCCAGACGGCATAGGCGGTGCCGATCGGCAGGGTCTGCGCCGCCTTCGACAACAGCACCATGCTCAGGGCCAGGGTCACCAGGGTAAAGATCGACGGAATCGGCTTGGTGAAACCGGCGCTGTATTTCAGGCCAATGGCCCAGCAGACCTCCAGAAGGCCGGCAATAATCAGGTAAAGCCAGGGCAAGGGCAGAAATGACGGCATTGTGATCACACTCCATTTATCGCGAAACAGGGCGTCGTCTTGTCTTGACCGGGTACGGCGCGTCTCGTCCGGAGCGTGACCGGTATAACCGTGTGCGACGGCAAAGCCAAGAAAATACAAGACCACAGCGTTCTGAATAGCAACCCTCGCTTTCAGCTCCAGCAAACGAACGGCTCATCAGCGCCCCCGACTCCTACCTTAGCGCCACAAAGCGCTCTTATAGATTTAGTAACCTCAAGGATATTCCATTGACGGTTGCGCAACAGACGCCGATAAGCTCAAAAAATCAGGTAAGACTCGCCTTAAGGTAACCCTATGGATCGGATAGCCCACTCCGGAACGAACGCCTTACGCATACTGCTTGTGGAAGATTCCAAGGCAGAAGCGGTCTATATCGAGCGCACGCTTATGCAGGCCACTCCATACGCTTACCGCATCAAGCGAGTGGCGGATATCGCTTCCGCAAAAGACGCTCTGGAAGCGGCCGATTTCGATGTGGTCCTGCTCGATCTCGGCCTGCCGGATGTCGTCGGCTTCAGCGGCTTGCAGGCCCTGCAAGACCTGGCGCCCAAGGTTCCCATCGTCATTCTGACCAGCCGTGATGACCGTGAGACGGAGCTGAGCGCCATGGAAAACGGCGCCCAGGACTATATGCTGAAGGACAAGGCCAGCGTCTCCGCGCTGAATCGGTCGATGCTTCACGCCATCCAGCGCAAACAGATCGAGAACATGAAAAGCGAGTTCATTTCCCTGGTCAGTCACGAACTGCGCACGCCCATCACTGCTATTCACGGCGCGCTGGGCCTGATCGCCGGTGACATGGAAACCGACCTGCCGCAGCAGGTTTCGCATCTGGTCAATATCGCCAACAAAAACAGCGAACGCCTCATTCGCCTGATCAATGACATCCTCGACATCGACAAGATCGATGCGGCGCAGATGTATTATGAAATGAAGCCCGAACCGCTGATGCTTATCCTCCAACAGGCCGCCGAGACCAATGCCGTCTATGCCGCGCGGCTGGGCGTCAAGGTCTGGCTGGAGCCGTCGCCCGAAGTAACCGTCAATGTCGATTCCAAGCGCCTTGCCCAGGTGATGGCCAACCTGCTTTCGAACGCGGCCAAATATTCGCCTTCCGGCAGCACGGTGACAATTTCCGTTCAATCCCAGCCCAGTGGCCGGGTTCGCGTCAATGTCAGCGACCAGGGACCGGGCATTCGGGAGGACTTCAGGGCTCATATCTTCCAGAAGTTCTCGCAGGCCGACGACGCCCTGACACGCACCAAACAGGGCGCCGGACTGGGTCTCTATATCTGCAAGCGCATTATCGAGCATATGCGGGGCAGTATCGGCTTCGATTCCGCGGCGGGGCATGGCGCGACCTTCTGGTTCGAACTGCCCGAGCCGGAAACGCGCACGGTGCGCGAAACGAACGTTATCAAGGCGCGCGCCATATGACCCCGCCCCTCACCCGTATTCTCTGCGTCGACGATGAACGCGATATCCTGGACGTGGCGCAGATGTGCCTGGAGCGGATCGGCCACTATCAGGTGACCACCTGTGAGAGCGGCAGCGAGGCGCTCATTCAGGCCGAAGCCCTCAAACCTGACCTGATCCTTTTGGATGTCATGATGCCTGAAATGAATGGCCCGGATACCTTCGCGGCGCTGCGCAAGCGGGCAAGCATCCGGGATATCCCAGTCATCTTCATGACCGCGCGCATCCAGTCCGCCGAGATCCGGGCCTATCTGAAACAGGGCATTGCCGGCGTGATCGCCAAGCCCTTCGATGCGATGGCTCTCTCAACCGAAGTGCAGAAAGCATGGGAGGCGTTTCATGCCGAACAAGCTTGAGGAGCCCGCGGAACCTTCGCTGGAGGCCAGCCTGCGCGCCCTGCGCCTGCGCTATCTCAGCACTATGAAAGAGTTGCTAGGGCCAATCGAGGTCACCCTGCGCCATTGCGAAGACGGCACGCTGCAAGACTGTGACCGGCATGAACTGCGCAGCATGGCCCATCGCCTGGCAGGCACGGGTGAGACCTACGGTTTCCCCGCTGTTTCGGCCGCTGCCCGTCCGCTAGACGACCAGCTCAAATCCCATCCGCACATGAAGGCCGCTGCTCTGATGCAATTGATCTATCCGCTGGTTGTCGCCTGCCGTAATGCGCTGGGGCGCGATGAAATCAAGGGGGCACGCCCGGATCGGGTGTCGTTCGGGCGCCGCAATACGGCCATGGAACCGGTCACTGACGTCAAGGTGCGCCTGCCGTTGATGCTTGTGGTTGATGACGATCCCGCCATGCGTGACCTGTTCACCGAGCTGTTTCGCCATGAGGCGCGTATCCTGACGGCGACCAACAGCGATGAAGCCCTGGCGGCCATGCGGCGTCACAGCCCCGATCTGGTACTGCTGGACGATATCATGCCCGGCGCCATCACGGGCCTCAAATTCCTTGAAACCCTAAAGAAGACGGGTGAGTTTGCCGACACCTCCATTGTCATGATTACGGCGAGCGATGCGCCCGAACACATTGATCGCGGCCTGAATGCCGGTGCAGCCGATTACATTACCAAGCCCTTCGATCCAGCCGAGGTCGCGGTGAAGGTGCGACGCCTGCTGCGGGCCTTCACCAATTACTAAACATATACGTGTAAATAATTGATCATGTAACCGCGTAAATCCTGTCTCAACAATCGCCGGCAGAAGAACCGGCAAGGTGTAAGACGTGCCGGAAAAACAGATCAAACCGCGTCCCAAATCCGTCCTTGTGGTTGATGACGATCCCATGGTGACGGACTATGTCCACCTCGTCCTCGGCAGCCTCGGCTATGATGTAAAGGTCGCGGACAGCGGCTTGCGTGGGCTGGCCTATATCGTCAAATACCGGCCGGATTGCATCCTGCTCGATCTGTCCATGCCCGATATGGATGGCTTCCAGTTCCTGGCGAACCGCAGCCGCATTGCCGAGGCCGCCGCTCTGCCGATCCTCGTTCTGTCGGCCAATCACGGCCGTGACGACGTTCAGAAAGCGCTGAAACTCGGCGCGGTCGATTATATCGTCAAGCCGGTCACCGAGGCCTCACTGACGCGCCGGCTGGAACGCTTCGTCCCGGCGCCGCATTTCACGCCCACCCAGCCCTCTCAGGTCGAATGGGGCAATGTGGCGCAGAAATCCCTGATCTGATCGTGCCTTAGCCCTTGTAGCCCAGGGCCACGATATAGATTTCGGTTGAACCGGCCCGGCTGGATTTCGGCTTGAAATGCTTCACCGTCTCGAAAGCCAGTTTCAGCCGCAGCAGGAGTTGTTCGGTCTCGCCGCCCTGGAAGGCCTTGGCAACAAAGGCGCCACCGGGTTTCAGGTTATCGAGTGCGAAATCGCCCGCCAGTTCCAACAGGCCCATGATCTTGAGGTGGTCGGTCTGCTTGTGGCCCACCGTATTATGCGCCAGGTCGGACAGGACGACGTCTGGCTTGCCGCCCATGAGTTCCATCAGCTTTGGCCCAATAGACGGATCGGTGAAATCGGCTTCCAGCAGGTCGGCGCCCGGCACCGGATCGACCGGCAACAAGTCGACACCGACAACGTGCGAGGCGCCGCGCTTGATCGCCACCTGCACCCAGCCGCCAGGCGCGCAACCCAAGTCCACTACGCGCACGCCCTTCTTCAGAAAGTGGAAACGCTCGTCCAGCTCGATCAGCTTGAAAGCGGCGCGTGACCGCCAGCCCTCGGCCTTGGCCTTCTGGACGTAAGGGTCGTTCAGCTGGCGCTCCAGCCATTTGGCGGAGGATTGCGTACGAAAACGCGCTGTCTTGACCGCCGTGTGCCCCTTGTGACGGCCGGACAGGTTACCGCCTTCGGGCGGTTTGACCATGCGGCGACGGGGTTCATCCTTGGTTGGATCGTCAGGTGTATCACTCATGGCCGCGTCTATACCGGGTTTTGCCCATCAAGCGGAAACTATTTTTTCCTTATACGCAAAGCTGATAGGGTACGCGCAAACAGAGGAACGCCCATGCGCACCATCCCTGCTATCTTGCTGTTGTTCATATTGGCTACAGCCTGCACACCTGCGCCACCAAAGGACGCGGCGTCTGCGGAAGCGTCCGAAGCCGTGCGGTCATCGTTTGTCATTCCCGCCGCCCCGTCTGAAGCTGTCGCCTCTTCCAGCGACGGTACCTGCCTCTCCGAAATCGGCAAGGCTGCCTCCGATCGCCTGGTGCAGCGCTGCCTGATGCTCTCACCAGCCACGCACCCGCCCTGTAATGCCGCCAATACCTGCCAGATGATCCGCGACGAGATCGACCGTTCCTGTGCCATGTATGGCCCCGAGGACAGGAAGCCGGCGAAATGCACGGCATAGTTTTTATTTTGCAATTGCCCTGATGAGCCCCTATGTCAGGGCAACGATTTTTCTCAAGGAGACAGTCCATGTCCACAGATCCCGAAAACACCCTGATCCTGACGCTCGATACCGGTCCGGTCACCATCCAGCTGCGTCCCGACCTGGCGCCGAACCATGTCGCGCGCATCAAGGAACTGGCCCGCGAAGGGTTCTATGACGGCATCGTCTTCCACCGCGTCATCCCCGGTTTCATGGCCCAGGGCGGCGATCCGCTCGGTCAGGGCTTTGGCGGTTCCGGCAAGAAACTGAAGGCGGAATTCAACGCCGAGCCGCACGTCCGCGGCGTCTGCTCGATGGCGCGTTCGCAAAACCCGGACTCGGCCGACAGCCAGTTCTTCATCTGCTTCGATGACGCCCGCTTCCTCGACAAGCAATATACCGTCTGGGGCCAGGTCACCGAAGGCATGGAAAATGTCGATGCCCTGCCAAAGGGCGAACCGCCACGCAATCCGGGCAAGATCGTCAGCATGCGTGTCGCCGCGGACGTCGCATAACGTGTGGTAAAGAGGCGCTTAAGCTTCCGGTTTAAGCGCATATTAAGACCTGTAAAGCAAGATACTCTACTATCGCGCTAGAATTGTTGCGAAATAGTAGAGTATCTACAGGGTTTTAGTATGAGTATGCGTTCGCGTTTTGCCGTCACAGCCGATCGTGACAACCGGCTTCTGATCATCCGCTTTCACAGCCTGCGAGATGGCCAAGCCCCCGGCCCCGATCTGATCGATCAGCTGGCCACCATTGACTCTCCTTGGCTTTATGATGCCCTGTTCGATTTTCGCCGCTATGAGGCGGAGCTGTCGCGCGACTATCTCAAATTCCTGACCGACAAGTGGAATACCTTCACGCGCGGTCGTGACCACGGACGCTGCATGGCGCTGGTCGGCGGCGATCAGGTCCTCTCCACCAATCTGAGAGCCGCCATGACCGTCATGCCGGACCGAAATATCGCTGTTTTTGACACCTTCGATGAAGGCCTGGACTGGGTCAAGGCCGGCCGCGACGCCCGGCAGGCAGCCTGACCGTCAATCAAGCCTTAAGTCGCTCATGATAAACTGGAGAAAACCAGTTTGGCGGTATTTTCATGAGCCTTCGCACCCGCGTCACCTTTTCCATCGATGAAGCCAATAAGACCCTTATCTTTCGCTATATTGGCAATCTGACCGGCGACCAGCTTTATGGTCAGATTTTCGATAGCCTGAAAGAAGTTGAAAGCCCCTGGCTTTATGATTTTCTGGTCGATGCCCGCCGCCTCGACGGTGTTATCCTGGCCAGCGATACGGAAGCTTTTGGCCATATATGGGCTGAACTGGCGAAAGGCCGCGACCGCGGACGCCGAATTGCCGTTGTTTCCAGCGATCCCCTGATCCGCGCCCGCAAAACGCTACGTGATGCCATCTTTCCTGATCGCGTGTCCGGCGTTTTCGAGACAATGGAAGCCGCGACAGACTGGCTGCAAACGCCTGATGACCAACCAAGCTCCGTAACCGCATGACCCGTTCGCGCATTACCCTTACGGCGGACAAGGAAGCCCGGATCGTTTTCATCCGATATATCGGCGATGTCGACGGTCAGACGATTACCGAGACCAGCATCAGCCAGTTTTCCGATATCGAACAGGTGTGGGCCTACGACGCCATTTTCGACCTGCGCCGTTTTGACGGCGTATTGCTCAGTTCTGAGCTTCAGGAACTGGGCGACCGCTGGCGCGCACTGGCCAATGGTCGCGATGCCGGTCGCCGCTCAGCCATTATCACCAGCGATCCCTTTCCGATGGCGCGTCTGCCGGCAACGCGCGCACAGTTCCCGGGGCGGGTCATAGACATTTTCAGTACGTTTGACGAAGGCCTCGAATGGATCAAGTCGGGCCGATCCGGGCAAACAGCGGTTTAATTCTTGACCTGACGCGCTTTTGCGGGTTGAGACAGCCGCATGCTGATTTCCGACTTCGATTTTGACCTGCCAGAAGACCGCATTGCCCTGCGCCCTGTCGAACCGCGCGAAAGCGCACGCCTGCTGCGTGTCGATAGTGATGGCAGCCTGACGGACAGCCATATCGGCGATATCGGCGATTTTCTCAAAGCCGGCGACCTGCTGGTCGTCAACGATACGCGTGTCCTCCCGACCCAGCTCGACGGGCAGCGCCTGCGCGACGACAGCACGGTGGCAATCGAGGCCACCCTTGTGAAAAATACCGGCGGTTCGCAATGGCAGGCCTTTCTCAAGCCCGGCCGCAAGGTCCGGACCGGCGATACATTGCTGTTTAAAAGCGACACTGCGGAACTGCGTGCGACTGTCTCCGCCAAGGACGACAATGGCCTTTATACGCTTGATTTCCAGCATGGCCCGCAGGAACTGCTGGAACGACTGCACATGGTGGGCGGCATGCCCCTGCCGCCCTATATCCGTTCGAAGCGTCATGAGGATGAACAGGACAAGAGCGATTACCAGACCGTCTTCGCACGCGAGGAGGGCTCGGTTGCGGCCCCGACCGCCGGCCTGCACTTCACCCCTGCCCTGCTGGAAAAGCTGACAGAAAAAGGGGTGAGCCTCGAACGGATCACCTTGCATGTCGGGGCCGGTACCTTCCTGCCGGTGAAGGTTGAGGATACCGACGACCACATCATGCATGCCGAATTCGGCGTCATCACACCGGAAAGCGCCGCCCGCATCAATGCCGTACGCGCCGCTGGCGGACGGATCGTCTCGGTTGGCACAACGAGCCTCCGCCTGCTGGAATCCGCTTGCGATGACACGGGCGCGATCCATCCGTTCGCAGCGGAGACCGCCATCTTCATTACGCCAGGTGTCAGGGTACGGTCGTGCGACCTGCTGATGACCAATTTTCACCTGCCGAAGTCGACCCTGTTCATGCTGGTCTGTGCGCTGGCGGGTACGGAAATCATGAAAAGGGCCTATGCCCACGCTATAGAGAGCGGTTACCGCTTCTTTTCCTATGGCGATGCCTGTTTGCTGGACAATATATCGAAATGAGCGCTTTCCCCTTTACCGTCACGGCTTCCCAGGGCCAGGCCCGCACCGGCGTGCTGAAGACGCCGCGCGGTGATATTCCGACGCCCATCTTCATGCCGGTCGGCACCGCCGCCACGGTCAAGGCCCTGACGCTCGACATGGTGAAACAGGCCCACGCCAAGATCATACTGGGCAACACCTATCACCTGATGTTGCGCCCGACCGCCGAACGCGTCTCGCGCCTGGGCGGACTGCACAGGTTCATGGGCTGGGACGGCCCTATCCTGACCGACAGTGGCGGTTTCCAAGTGATGAGCCTGTCGAAAATCTCCAAGGTAAAGGAAGACGCCGTTACCTTCCAGAGTCATATCGATGGCTCGCGGCACGTGCTCTCGCCGGAGCGTTCGATTGAAATCCAGGCCGACCTGCTGGGTTCGGATATCGTCATGCAACTGGACGAGTGCGTGTCCTGGCCCGCCGAGGAAAGGCGTGCCCAACAGGCGCTGCAACTCTCGGCCCGCTGGGGCCTGCGTTCGAAGCAGGCCTTCGGTACGCGCGATGGCCAGGCACTGTTTGGCATACAGCAGGGCTCAACCTTCGAGCATCTGCGCCGGGAATCGACCGATCGCCTGCTCGATATCGGCTTCGACGGTTATGCCATCGGCGGCTTGGCCGTCGGCGAAGGCCACCAGGCCATGTGCGATACCCTCGATTACAGCGCGCCCCTCCTCCCGTGGGAGCGTCCGCGCTACCTGATGGGTGTCGGCAAGCCGATCGACCTGTTGGAAGGCGTGGCGCGCGGCGTCGACATGTTCGACTGCGTCCTGCCGACCCGCTCCGGCCGCCATGGCCAGGTCTGGACCTGGGATGGCCCGCTCAACATGAAAAATGCGCGCTTCGCCGAGGATGATACGCCGCTTGATGCCTCAAGCGACTGTCCGGCCAGCCGCGACTATTCCAAGGCCTATCTGCATCATCTCGTCAAATCGGAAGAGATTCTCGGACAGACCCTGCTCTCCTGGCACAATATCGCCTTCTTCCAGGCCCTGATGATCCGCATACGTGCCGCCATCACCGACGGCACGTTCGATGTGTTGCGCGCTGATCTGCTCAGCCGCTGGAAAAACCCGGAGACTAAAGGCGCAAACTAGCGGCGCTTTTTCGGCTTGTCCGGAACGGGGATCGGCTTCGGGGCGGTCTTTTCGCCGGCATAGGTATCGGTATAGACGCGCGGCACGAACCACGAGGGGGCAGCGGGTGGCGCGCAATTCTTGTTCATGCCTACACCCTTGAGATAGGCCCGGCGCACCTTGCCGGCCTGGATAGATGTATCCATTTCCTTCTGGTGCTTTTGAGCGCCCGTCATCTGGCGCACCAGACCGCGGAACGGAATGACGCTGCGCGTAGCATTACGCACCGAACCACGGGCCATGTCACCGGCGGCTTCCCCGCCGCGTTCGCGCAGGCTCTTTGCATCCTTGGGTGGCGGCGGTTCATCGAAATCCGCCCCCAGGAGGCTGTCGAGCTTGGTCACTTCGGCAGCGATGGCCTCGCAATTATCCAGTCCGGTCAGATCATATGGCTTGCTGACGGCATCGCTCAGGATTTCAGGGATTTCCTTCTTGCGAAGGTTCAGGTCTTCTAGCGGCGCCATGACCGCATCGCCCCAGCTGTTGCTCTGATCGTCCGTCGAGGATCGCACGGCCTGAGTCTCTTCAGGTTTGCGATGCTCGGTCTCAACCGGCTTGCCACTGGCATCGTAATGCGGCTTGGAGGCACAGCCGGAAACCAGGGCTCCCACGGCCAGCGCCATAACGACGCCGCATCGGAGCCTTGTATCCACAGCCATAGCAGGTTTCACACGCATCCCCCTCATCACATCAATCCAACGCGGTTGGCGCCAGTGTCCTGTCTATACGCGTTATAGCTTATTCTGCACATAAAAAAACAATACATAAAAAAAGCGTCTTTTTTCAACGCCTCGCGCTTGCGAAAACGAAAACTCCCCTCTATGAAGAGGCCCGTGCCTGATCTGCCTTTCCAAGGGCTTTCCGGCCAGACTTATCTTCATGAGCGCGTAGCTCAGCCGGCTAGAGCATCTGACTTTTAATCAGAGGGTCCTGGGTTCGAGTCCCAGCGCGCTCACCAAGTCCTCCGGGATTTGCGTGACAATTTCATGGCGATAAGCAACAAAACTCCCGTGACATGTATCATCGCCGCAATATGACACAGGCCAGATGAACCTGACCTGAACCAGCTGGAATCGGGCTTTTATCTGGGGAAACGGTCAGTTGGCCATACGGCTCTTGGGCTTGTAGCGCCCGTTTTCGAAACAATCGAAGATCAGCGAAGTCTGTGGATGACTAAGCGGTTGTCCCGTGTCATCGGCGCACAGATTGCCTTCGGACGCATAGGCGACGTAGCAGCTGTCCCCATTGGTGGCCAGCAGGTGATAGAAGGGCTGGTTCTTCTGTGGACGCACGCTTTCGGGAATCGCCTGCCACCATTCCTCGGTATTGGCGAATTCCGGGTCCACGTCGAAGACCACGCCACGGAACTCGAACAGGCTATGCTTGACCACCTGACCGATCCCGAATTTTGCTGACCGTTGCTCTGGCATGGAATGCATCGTCCCCTCTTGCGTACCCATCATGCTCCGAAGCCAATGCCGGTGCATCGCCCTTCCCCATGCGGTTGTCGGTAATTCGGCATTTTCAAGAAAGGTGATGACAGGCTCATCCACCGCCCATTTTCGCGGATGGAATTTATGGGTTGGCAGTTGGTCCTACAAATCCTACAGTGGCCATGAAGGGCTGAATATCAGGCCAGCCGGCATCCCTGCCGGCCACCTTGATTCGACATGGTGTCGATACAGCAGCCACACATATAGCGGGGTATGAGCCATGTATCGGGCTCCCTCAAAAGACGTCCGGCGGCGGACTCCGGCCAAAAGTGCCGAAAGCCAGCCCGCCGTCAGGCGCGGCGAGCCGACGCTGATCTATGCTGCGCTCGATCTCGGCACCAATAACTGCCGCCTGATGATCGCCAGCTTCACCAATTCGCAATTCCGCATTGTCGAAGCCTTTTCCCGCATCGTCCGCCTCGGCGAGGGCCTGACCCATTCCGGCTGCCTGCAGGAGCGAGCTATGGACCGGGCGCTGAAGGCGTTGAAAATCTGTGCCGAAAAGATCGAAAAGCGCGGCGCGGTGCGCATCCGTGCCGTGGCGACCCAGGCCTGCCGCATTGCCCGCAATGGCAAAGATTTTATTGCCCGCGTCGAACGCGAAACCGGCCTGAAACTGACCATCATCACACCGGAAGAGGAAGCGCATCTGTCGGTGATGGGGTGCTCGTCACTGCTGGATGTCCGTGGCGTGACACCAGCCGCCCGGGCGGCCCTGGTGATGGATGTCGGTGGCGGCTCAACAGAACTGAGCTGGGTGGAACTGCCCAATGAACCGGCGGCGCCCTCTGCCTCACATGCCGATGCCCAGGCCCTGGCCCAAGCCAATGCCCTGCGTACCGGACGTCCATTGCCCAAGCCAAAATACTGGATTTCCATGCCCATTGGCGTCGTCAATCTGGCTGAGCGTTTTCCGGAACCAACCAATGGCGATACCGATGCCTGGTTCGAGGCCATGGTCGGCGAGGTCAATTCCCATGTCCGCGCCTTTTCGGCGCCGGAAACCCTGCGACCGCATTTCGACTGCGGAGAAGCCTATATTGTCGGCACCTCCGGCGCGATTACATCCCTAGCCGGTATGCACCTGGGTCTGGAACGCTATGATCGCTCCCGCGTCGATGGACTGTGGATGACCCGGGGCCACGTGCAGGTCGTCACCCGCCGTCTGCTCGAACTCGGCTATGGCGGCCGTGAACTTGAGCCCTGTATCGGCAAGGATCGCGCCGACCTCGTATTGGCCGGCGCCGCCATATTGGAAGCGGTCCAGCGCGCATGGCCCTGCCACAGACTGCGCGTGGCCGATCGCGGCTTGCGCGAGGGCCTGCTTTTGTCGATGATCAAAAAGAAGAACCGCCGGCGCCGCAAACGCGGAGGCCCCCGTCGGGTGCCTGCCGCCGTGGAAGCATAAAAAAACGCCGGGCGAACCGGCGTTTTTTTTATATCGACTTTGGCATAAAGCTACCGGCCACTGGCAGGCGCTGCCGGCTTGGCATCGGCCGTTGCCGGTGCGGCATTGAGGATCTTAGCCGGCACAGTGACGTCGCAGTCGGAGAAGGTGCTTCCCTTGTCCTTGCGCACGGCATCGATCACGGCCTGGAACTGCGGCGACGCCGTATCCATAACCTCGACCTGCGGACGTTCGGCTTCCGGAATATCGGCCAGCACACGCACGGTATTCATCTTGTCCGGATTGACCGGCGGTTCGCCGATCTTCAGCTTGCGCACGACATCAAGCCCCGTCAGGACCACGCCAAAGGCCGTGTAGTGCTTTTCCAGCGAGGAATTGGCGCCGCGCATGATGAAGAATTGGCTGTTGCCCGAATTCGGATCGTAGCTGTGCGCCATACCCAGAACGCCCTGGCAGTAAAGCCCCCAGACATTGACCTTGCCGTCATTGCTGATCGGGATCAGGCCATTGACCTGGCTCTGCACCGGCAGGGCGCCAACGAAGCCGATCACCGAACCCGGCGGGTTCTGGACGACCGTCATCGGGAAGCTGGCATCGCGACGGGTAATAAATTCCTGCGTCAGGTTCGGCAGGGTGGAATCACCCGTGCCATCCCCCTTGGGGTCGCCCGTCTGGGCCATGAAGTCTTCGATAACGCGGTGGAAGGTCAGGCCGTCATAGAACTTCTGGCGCGTCAGGGTCAACATGCGCTCGACATGGTTCGGCGCCAGGCTGGGATAGAGTTCGACGATCACCTGCCCCTTCGTGGTGTCGATCACCAGGGTATTGTTGGGATCGGCGGCGCGATAGCCGGGATCGAGGGCCAGTGTGGAGGTTGAAAATGCCGCCGTTGCCATGAAAGCCGCTATCGCCCCCGCCAGAAGCGTCTTCTTTTTCACCAGTGACATCAATGATTCCTGTCTAAATTACTTCCGGACCTTACCCAGCAGGCGTTCCGCCACCTGGGGGGCCACAAACGGCGCGATACTGCCGCCCAATTGGGCTATTTCTTTGACCAAACGTGACGCAACCGCCTGATGCCGGGGGTCAGCCATCAGAAAAACCGTTTCGATATCACGGTTAAGCTGCTGGTTCATCGCCGTCATCTGGAATTCGTACTCGAAATCCGCCACGGCGCGCAAGCCGCGAATGATCACACCGGCACCGATCTCCTGGGCAAAGTGCATCAGCAGGCTGTCAAAGGGCCTGACCTCGACCCGGTCGCCAAGCGGCGCCACGGCCTCTCGCACCATCTCGACGCGTTCATCGACCGTGAACATCGGCGCCTTGCCGATATTGCGCGCCACACCGATCACCAGCTTGTCGACCAGCTTGACTGCCCGGCCAATGATATCGCTGTGGCCATTGGTGATGGGATCGAACGTCCCCGGGTAAAGGCCCACTCTTTGCCCCGTGCTCTGCCCCGCTGTCATGCTACGCCCCTAAGTTTTCTGATCAGGTCGCGTCCGAGACCGATGAGGTTTCGTCCGTCGTGCCTGTATCGTCCTCGCCCGAATCCACGACCCGCTCAACCGAGACGACCTTCTGGCCTTCCGAGGTGCGGAAGATAGTGACGCCCTGGGTATTACGGCTGGCGACACGCACCGTGGTGACATTGGTGCGGATCAGCTGCCCGCCGGAGGTAACCAGCAGCAGGCCGTCGCCACCCTCTATCGGGAAGGAGGCAACCAGTTTACCACCGCGCTTGCTGAGGTCCATCGCGGTGATCCCCTGACCACCGCGGCCGGTACGGCGATAATCATAGGACGAGCTGCGCTTGCCGAAGCCGATATCCGACACGGTCAGGATGAACTCTTCACCCGCTGCCAGTTCGGCAATGCGTTCCGGCGTCAGGCTGGCTTCCTCGGCGCCGTCCTCGCTATCGTCATCGGCCGGAGCAGGCGTATCTTCGCCCTCCTCGGCATTGGCCGCGGCACGTTGCTGGGCAGCATATTTCAGATAGGCAGCGCGTTCCGCCGGCGTGGCCTCGACGCGCTTCAGTATGGCCATGGAGATAACGCTGTCGTCTCCCAGCAGGCGCACCCCGCGCACGCCGGTCGAATCCCGGCCCTTGAAGACGCGTACTTCATCGACGGCGAAACGGATGGAGCGGCCACCAGACGTCGCCAGCAGCACATCCTGATCTTCCGTACAGATCGCCACGCCGACAATGGCGTCGCTGGCTTCCAGCTTCATGGCAATCTTGCCAGCGCGATTGACATTGACAAAATCGCTCAGCTTGTTGCGGCGGATATCGCCGGATTTGGTGGCGAAGATGATGTCCTGACGGTCCCAGGCCGCCTCGTCTTCCGCCAGGGCCAGGATATTGGTGATCGTCTCGCCGCTATCGAGCGGCAGCAGGTTGACGAAGGCCTTGCCCTTGGACTGCGGATTGCCGAGCGGCAGGCGCCAAACCTTGAGCTTGTAGACCTTGCCGGTGGACGAGAAGAACAGCATCGGCTGGTGGGTGGTGGCCGAATAGACGCCGATGATGGCGTCCTCGTCCTTCATCGCCATGCCGGACCGGCCCTTGCCGCCGCGATGCTGCTCGCGATAGGCCGCCAGGGCCGTGCGCTTGACATAGCCGGAGTGCGTGACCGTGACCACCATATCCTCACGCGGGATCAGGTCTTCGTCCTCGATATCGCCCTCACCATCGAGGATGGTGGTGCGACGCGGCACGGCGTAGAGCGTCTTCACCTCGACCAGTTCCTCGCGCACGATGGCGAGGATGCGTTCGCGCGAGCCGAGGATTTCGAGATATTCGGCAATGGCTGCCGCCAATGCCTTGATTTCGTCGCCGATTTCATCGCGGCCGAGACCGGTCAGGCGCGACAGGGTCAGGGCCAGGATGGCGCGCGCCTGCTCGTCGGTCAAACGGACCTGGCGGTCTTCCAGCACGATCGAACGCGGGTCGGCGATCAGGTCGATCATCGGCGCCATGTCGCCGGAGGGCCAGGTGCGCGCGGTCAGGCGCTGGCGGGCTTCCGCCGGATCGGCTGAGGAGCGGATGATGTGGATGACTTCGTCGATATTGGCGACAGCGATCGACAGACCGACCAGGGTATGGCCGCGATCGCGCGCCTTGCCCAGTTCGTAACGTGTACGGCGGACAACCACTTCCTCGCGGAATTCGAGGAACAGTTCCAGCAGCTTGCGCAGGCCCATCTGTTGCGGGCGGCCGTGGTTCAGCGCCAGCATATTGACGCCGAAGCTCGATTGCAGAGCCGTGTAGCGATAGAGCTGGTTCAGAATGACATCGCCCGAAGCTTCGCGCTTCAGCTCGACGACGATACGCATACCCTGGCGGTCGCTTTCGTCGCGGATGTCGGAAATGCCTTCGATGCGCTTCTCACGCACCATATCGGCAATATATTCGATCAGAGCGGCCTTGTTCACCTGATAGGGAATTTCGGTAATGACAATGCCTTCACGGTCCTTGCGGATCGTCTCGACACTGGCCTTGCCACGCGTGATGACCGAACCACGCCCGGTCATCAGGGCCTGACGGGCGCCGGAACGGCCGAGAATTTCACCGCCAGTCGGATAGTCCGGCCCCGGCACGATATCGAGCAGTTCTTCCAGAGAAACCGCCGGATTGTCGAGCAGGGTAACGCAGGCGTCGATCACTTCGCCGAGGTTATGCGGCGGGATATTGGTGGCCATGCCGACGGCGATGCCGCCGGCGCCATTGACCAGCAGGTTCGGGATGCGCGACGGCAGGACCGAGGGCTCTTCTTCCTTGCCGTCATAGTTGGGCTGGAAGTCGACCGTGTCCTTGTCGATATCGGCCAGCAACGACATGGCCGGCTTGGACAGACGGGATTCCGTATAACGCATGGCGGCCGGCGCATCGCCATCCACCGAGCCGAAATTGCCCTGGCCATCGACCAGAAGCAGCCCCATCGAGAAGGGCTGCGCCATACGCACCAAGGAATTGTAGATCGCCAGGTCGCCGTGCGGGTGATACTTACCCATCACGTCACCGACGATACGCGAGCACTTGACGTAGGCCTTTTCCGGCGTGTGACCTTCCTTGTGCATCGAATACATGATGCGGCGGTGGACGGGCTTCAGACCGTCACGGGCATCCGGCAGGGCGCGCGACACGATCACGCTCATGGCGTAATCGAGATAGGACCGTTTCAGTTCGTCTTCGATCGTGATGAAGCTGATTCCGGCCGGCGGCTGGCCGCCAAAACCGTTACGGGGCTCGTCGTCCTCAGGCCCCAGCACTTCGCCAGATGTCGTGTCGTTCATGAATTCTTTGTCTTGTATGCACCCACGCCGCCTGAGCGGCGGCGGGGATTGTTAAAGTGCGTTACAGGTTACCAGACGCAGCCTAGAACGGAATTTCATCGTCGAGATCGAAGTTCTGCGGCGCACCGGACGGCGCGGCCTTCGGACCGGAAGAGGCTGGCGCGCCGCCGTAAGAGTCCTCATACTGATCGTAGCCGCCTCCGGAGGAGGACATGCCGCCGCCTTCGCCACGACCGCCCAAAAGGGTCAGGTTACCGTTGAAGCGTTGCAGCACGACTTCGGTCGAGTACTTCTCAACGCCCTGCTGATCGGTCCATTTACGGGTCTGCAGGCTGCCTTCGAGATAGACCGAGGAGCCCTTGCGCAGATATTGTTCGGCGATCTTGGCGAGGTTGTCGTTGAAGATCACGACGCGGTGCCATTCTGTCTTTTCCTTGCGCTCGCCGCTCATCTTGTCGCGCCAGGTTTCCGAGGTGGCAATTGTCAGGTTGGCGACGCGGTCACCGGAATTGAGCGTGCGGATTTCGGGATCCTTGCCGAGGTTGCCGACGAGAATGACCTTGTTGACACTGCCTGCCATCGTACTTTTCCTTATATTGCCTGAGCGCTTTCCGCGCCCCTTTGTTCCATTCCACGCGGGCAGAATCGCCCTGCGCTACAACGAGTCGAATGGTTAACTTTAGAACCTTATGCCGTGCAATGGAAGGGCCATGCACGCCCCTGCCCGGCTCTAAGCCGATCTATTCCACAGATAGTTACTTTTTCTGGTCGGAAGGCATCTGTGGCAGGTCTTTGGGGATATCCACTGTCACTGGCTGGCCCGTCGGCGCCTCTTCCTGAACCACCGAACCCGGCGCCACCAGACGTCCATCAGGCGCCTTGACCAGCAAGGGGAAAACCGGCCCTTCATAGTGTTGCGAATAGCGCACTTCACGCCCGGTGGCGAACAGGAACACGCCATTATAAGCGCCGATCGTCTGCTCACCGGCGGTGCGGGTCGCCATCATGTCCATACGGGCATTATAGAGGCGCACCGCGCAGTGCTCCAGGTCCGGTTCGTTTTTTGACAGTTCATTGAACTTCAGGCTGCCATCGCGCGGATGACCGATGAAATAGCAGGCATTATTGGCCTCTGGCGCCTGGACGCGCTTCTGGCAGCCCGTCAGCGACAGGGCCATGACCGCGCCACCCAGGATGATGTATTTAATGGTCATAGCGTTCCTCCAGCTGTTTCGAGATGGCGGGATTTAATCATGTTCGCAAGCCAAATCCCAAAAGAAATTTAGCGCAGCCCATCAACGTACCATCGGCACCGAACAGCCCTGCCCCTGGTCGACCAGTGGACGGAAGGTGGCATTGTCATCCGACTGCTCGACCCGGCGCGGCACCAGACGGAGAGTCTTGCTACCCCAGCGGCCATAGGCGGCCTGGCCGGGCGAGACGCAGCGCGTATCGAACAGCAGAATGGCGCATTGGCCAAGCGTCACATTATCCGACAGCTTGTTCCAGGAATTGCTTGAATAACGCAGACAGGCCGCCACGGGACCGGAGACGGCCGCCGTCGGCGGAACGATTTCAGCGCCCTGAGCCGGATCCGCCGGCTGGGCAACATCGCCGCTGGCCGGCGCACCCGGCACCGGCACCAGAGAGGCCGTCGGGGCCGCCACCTGATTACCGTTATCGTCTATGCCGACATCGAGCTGTTGGGCGGCCACACCATTTTTCTTGGCGCATTCCGCCAGGGTGACATCGCCGACATAGGCCCCATTGACATAGCAGCGCAGGGGTTTCTTGACATCAAGGGAGGGCGTCGGATCGGCTACGGTGAAGGTCAGGCCCGTCGGCTGATCGTTCATCTTTTCGTCGTTCTTGTGGCCACGCGAAACGGTCATGGCCAGCAAGATACCGACGCCGACGGCCACCGCCGCCCCGACACCAATGGCGATCCAGCGCTTTTGATCCCTGACCATAAACTCCCCTCGTCGGCGCGATGGCGCCCAATTCAGCTTAACCATAAAACTCATGGCGCAGAAAGATGTCAACCGCGTGGCGGCTGGTGGATCGATCCACAATCATCGGAGTAAAGGCCCTCTTCTTCCGGACCTGTCAAGCCACGGTTTAAGAACCGCCCGTCAGGCGATTGAGCGCCGCCTGGTAATTCGATATCTGGTCGGTCAGATACTGCGGCACGGTGCCGCTCGACTTGCCCTTTTTCGAGCTGCTGCTGTCCTGCGGATCCCCCGAACGCAGATAGGTATAGACGCTTTGTACGTTCTTGATAGTTTCCTTTAGGGAGGCTATCGCCTTGGCGATGTTGGCCGTCGAATTGAGATTCAGCGACGTATCGAATTCCAGCCCCATGGCCTTCTGCGACTTCGTGTAGTTGCGCGATGACGCATCCATTGTCTTGCCAGCGTCGGCCGTAATCATGCCGCTTGTGAGCCCCAGACCCGACAGGGCATCCTTGCCAGCCGGCCCGCTGACCAGCTCCATCTGGCTGGAATCGCTGCCCGGCTTGATATCCAGACGATCGGTCTGTTTGCCCAGCATCTTGGTGACATCCACGTCCAGCTTGTAGCCCGAAGCGCGCGTAATCTTGGTCGCCAGGCTTTTCAGCGTCTCGTTGGCATCGATGGTAATGGTCTTGCGCGTTCCTGTTTTGGAATCGACCAGGTAGAACTGGTCGCCTGCCCGCACGCTGGTGCCGGAAACGATCAGGTTGGAATCGGTCGTCTGCACCTTGCCCAGAGGCAGCCCCAGGCGGTCGAGTACACTGCCGGAATTGGCGGACACGGCAATGGCATTGGGCGTCACCGTGCCGTTGGTGCCGGTATAGCGTGTCTGATACTCGACCGTGCCGGTATCGATATCCAGCTTCGCCAGATAGGCATCCTTGCTGTTAACCTTTGTCGTGCCAGCTATTTCGCCGGTCGTCTGGCCGGAAATCCATGCCTTGCCATTGGCGAACTGGACCTTGGCGTCCTTCTCCACGCCCGTTCCACCATAAAAGGCGATCTTGTCCTCGGATGTGTCCGACAGGTCCTTGTCTACCGACAGGGCAAAGGCGTCGTAACCGCCATTATACTGTGCCGTGGTGGTGCCCGTGGCGCCCAGCAACTTGCCGGAACCGGAGGAGCCACCAAGATAAACCTTGCCATTATAGATGGAAATGCCACTGATACTGCCGCTGCCGATCCCGCCCAGGTCACGCGACGCCGTCTCAGTCGCCGAATACTTGGTTGTGCTGACGCCGCTGGCATTAGTCGTGGTCGTGCTGCCGAGATCAAAGGTTCTGAGCACGGCATCGCCGTTTTCGACACCCGCCACATAGAGGGTGTTGCCGTCAGTCATGATCTGCGACACCGTATCGCTCTGGGCAGTGCCGGTCTGGACGGTGAATTTGTAGTCGCCGGTGGAGGTAAAGCCCATGACGTAACCGTCAATACCACCCTTGGCACTACTGGCCCCCTGCATCACTCCTTGCGTCTTGCCGCCGACATAGACCGAGCCATCATCGCCGAAGGTCACCGACGTGGCCTGATCGGCACCGCTTGAGCCACGCCGCTGGGTCCACTCTTCGACGCCATTGGCGTCGAAGACCGTGACAAAGCTGTCCGAAGTGGTGTCATCAACCCCATTCAGGCTGGTCGTCGTCGTCGACGTGCTCGACGTCTTGCTGGTGCCGGAGCCATAGGTGGTGGTTGTGGTGCTGGCGACATCGAGCGCGCCGGTCACGGAGCCGGCAATGGCAACGCGGCCATCCGCCGAAACCGACATGGCCAGGCCCGACGCCGTATCGGCGGCACCGAGTGTGCGCGTGTAGACGACATTGCCGGCGGAATCGTACTTGATCAGGGCCACATCCTGCGTACCCTTGATCGTCTGGTCGTCCGTCGTGTTATTCACATTGGCCAGCACGTAGAGCGAGCCGTCCGGGCCCGCCGCCGTCTGCAGGGCATTGGCGATGGTATCGTCCGAAGAGCCGTTATCCTGAATATTGGCGACGGAATCAGGCAGGGTCGTCTGGCCGGATTCGCCTTGCGTCCAGTACTGCGCACCTGGCTTCGATATAGCAGTGCCGGTGCTGGTCGCATCCGTCTGAAACTTCAGGATTTGTGAGCTGACGCTGGTGGTTTCAGTCTTGGTGCCGTCATCGTTTTTCTTGGTGGTGGTTACCGTCGGATCACCGGTGGTCTGGACGACGTAGACTGAATCCTGCGTGGTCGCGGCACTGAACGTCACGGCTTCGGTCGTCGTGCCCTTGATCTGCAGACCGAATGTATCCTGCCCCTCGGAAAGGGTCACCGTTTTGCCGTTGATCGTCGCCGTGGTCGGCGTTGCCGCCGTGCGGTTAACCACAAATTTCGTCTGGAGCCCCTGCTCTTTCAGCTTGCTGTTGATGAAGCTGACCACGTTCGACATGCTGCGCGTCTGGGTGCCCATTTCGGACAGGTCGATATTGACCGTGAACGGCGTCTGGGTACCGGTCTTTTTGATGCTCATGGAGAACTGGACATCGCCCTCGAAGGCTTTGACCGCCGTGCTCGCCGAGCCGGACTGGATGGACGGTCCGGTATAGGTCGTATCGGTCCGCGCCGTGCCGGTCGTGCCCTGAAGCTCACTGGTCAGCGTGCCCTCCGTCAGGGCGACGTGGTCATAGTCGGTATCCGAAATATAATCGCCGACCTCTTTCATACCTGCGGCAAAACGCCTCTGGATCGTGGCCAGGGTTTGGGCCGAGGTACTGCTGTCCTGCGCCTTGCTGGCGAGACCTTCCAGAGCGTTAAGGCCTTGATAAAGCGTGAAAAGCTTGGTGTAGTCCGGTGAAGAACCGTTCACGTTCGACGTCACGGCGTTGGAATTGATGAACTTCGAACCGCTCAGAACTTTTTTGACCAGATCGCTTTCGGACGCCATGCTGGTGCCACCGGTCCAGGGGGCGGTCGGCGCACTTGACTGACCGGTGGGCGAATTGGTCTTGGTACTGCTGGAGCTGTAAGACGAACTGCCAGACGACGAGCTGCCTTGCGAAACGCCGAGTCTCGCACTGTAGTAGCTTGTCAGCAATGAGGCATCGATACCGCTCACGACAATTCCGACAGAAAGTTACACACTTGAAAAAATAGTATGCCGAAACAATACTTAAGAGTCGTAAACAGGTATCGTTAACTCCGCAGGCAGGCCTTGAAAAACAAGGCAATTCCGCTCCGCATCCAGGCATAAAAAAAGCGGGCCGAAGCCCGCCTTTTCCGTTACATTCCTACCTATTTGAACAGCTGCAGGATTTGCTGCGGCGACTGGTTCGCAATCGACAGCGCCTGGGTGCCGAGCTGCTGCTGAACCTGCAAGGCCTGAAGGCGCGAACTTTCCTTGGCCATATCGGCATCGACCAGGTTGCCGATCCCGGTGTTAATGGAGTCCTGAAGCTTCGATACAAAGCTCAAATGGCCCTCGATCTGCTTGGCTTGCGAACCCAGAGCACCGAGATTGGCATTGAGGTTATCGATGGAGGTATCCAGCTGGCTCAATATAGCCGACGCGCCCGATGCCGTGCTGATATCGCTGTTGGCGGAAATCGTGATGATCTGCCCGCCCAGGGAAATGGTGCGAACGCTCAGCGTAATCGTTGAATTAGCATCGGCGTTGGCGATGAACTCGATCGAACTGGACAGCGAACCGTCGAGAATATTGGAGCCGTTGAAGGTCGCGTTTTCGACAACGTGAGTGATCTGGCCGAGAATCGCCTTGTAGTCACTGTTCAGCGCATTGCGTGAGGTGGTGTCGATGGACGTATCCATGGCGCCGACCACTTTTTCGCGCAGTTCATTAAGCAAATCGGATACGGATTCGCCGGCGGCAGTGGAAACATCGGCAATCGATGAAGCGCGGTTCAGGCTGTCCGTAACGGCATCAAGCCCACCAAGATCCGCCCTCTGCCCCTGGGCAATGGCGTAGACCGAGGCATTATCCTTGGCCGAGGAAACCTCAAGGCCCGTACTGATCTTCTGTTGTGCATCCTCCAGATTTTTGTTGGTTGCATTCAAATTCTGTAAGGCAATCATTGCGGAGGAGTTCGTATGAACGCTCACTGTCATGGCCCAAATACCTTCTATAAAAACGCCGACTCAGTGAAGTCTTAACTTTTATGGTAAGCAAAAGGTTAACGAGCGCAAACGACTTTTACCGCGCATTAGGAAATGCACGGTGGATAAACACAATCTTGCGGTTTTGAAATACCGCTTAAACGTCCGTCTTGATGACTGAGCCGGCCTGGTAATTGCCGGACTGACGCAATTTCAACAGCTCCCGGCTCGGCATGATCCGAACCACTTCCCCTGTCACCCGGTCGATGGACTTGTAAATAAAGTCCCCCGTCTCAGGGTCCTGGTCGACCGAAAGGCGAACCAGATAGGCCGGGGTTTCCTGATTGCCGCTTTGCTTCGACAGATCAGATCCGGTTTCATTCTTGCTTTGCTCAGAACCACTGCTGGACTGAACTTCAGCAGGCACATCAGACGCAGGCTTGATCTGGGACACATCGGTTACCTGCGGAAAATTCAAGACATTATTGATCATCTCCGTATCACGCCCGCGCTTCTATACGACAGACGCCCTCCGATTATGGATTGAAACGAAAAAGGGAGGCGAGCCAGGCCCGCCTCCCAGATTCCGAGAGGCTTCGGGCCTATTAGCGGAAGAGGCTGAGGACCGTGCTGGTCGCGCCATTGGCAATCGACAGAGCCTGAATACCAAGCGACTGCTTGGTCTGCAGGGATTGCAGGTTAGCGCTTTCCTTGGCCAGGTCAGCATCGACCAGGTTACCGATACCGGCAGTGATCGAGTCTTGCAGCTTGCCAACGAAATCGCTGTGATTGCTCAGCGACTTGGAGGCAGTACCCAGCTTGGACAGACCAGCCGACACGGCCGTGATCGAATCGTCGAGCGTGCTCAGAAGAGCACTCGCCGAAGAGGCGGTGCCGAAGCTGGCGTCGCTGGCGAGCGAAACGATGCTGCCGCCCAACGACAGATTCTGAGCCTCAACGGTCAGAACGTTGCTACCCGAAGAGTTGGCCAGAGCAGTGATGCTGCTTTGGCTGCCGTCCAGCAGGTTGATGCCGTTGAAGGAAGCATTCTTGATCGTGGTGGTGATCTGGTCACGCAGCGACTCGAAGTCCGTTTGCAGGGCCGAGCGGCTGGTGGTGTCCAGCGAGGTATCGGAAGCGGCCAGGGCCTTTTCCTTCATCTGAGTGAGCAGATCAGAGATCGACTCCCCAGCGGACGAAGCCACATCAACGGTCGAAGTTGCACGGCTCAGCGAGTCCTTGACGGCGTCGAGAGACGACACGCTGGAGCGCTGGTTTTGAGCAATCGACCAGGTCGCGCCGTCGTCTTTAGCCGAGGCGACCTTCAGACCCGTGCTGATGCGGTTCTGAGTGGTTTCAATTTGGGTGTTGGTGGAGTTCAGGCTTTGCAGGGCGATCATCGCACCCGCGTTGGTATTGACGCTATTCATCGACATTGGTCTAGTCTTTCTTCTAGATATGAACCGGTGACGTTTTGTCTACCGGCGGCATTTTGCCTGCCCCAATGACTGCAAGATGAGGGCCAGTTGCACGCGCCCGGCTAAAAAACCATAATAGTTTGAAATAGTTCGCTTTAATTATGAATTAAGGATATTTTTGCCCGGCAAATTCTGCCTGCGGGCGGCACTTTTTGCCGACACCGGCAGATTTTGCCCGCAAAAAACCGCCACCCTCCGAAGATGGGCGTGAAAAATAGGCCGGGACGGGAGTTACCCATCCCGGCTTAGGGGTTACTGGAACAGGCTGAGCACCGTTTGCGGAGACTTGTTGGCAATGGAGAGCGCCTGTACGCCCAGCTGCTGCTTGGTCTGCAGCGACTGGAGTTTTGCACTTTCCTTTGCCAGGTCGGCGTCCACCAGGTTGCCAATGCCGGCCGTAACCGAGTCTTGTAATTTACCAACAAAGCTCAGATGCGCATCCAAAGCCTTGGAAGACGTCCCCAGCTTCGAGAGCGCTGCCGACACATTGTTGATTGATTCATCAATGGTGGTGAGCAGAGCGCTCGCTGACGAGGAGGTCGCAAACCCAGACGTCGAGTCCAGCGTCACGATTGACCCGCCGAGGCTCAGCTTCTGAGCCGCAACCGTCAAACGCGAGTCGCCATCCGCATTGGCCAAGGCCTCCAGGCCGGACATGGAACCATCGAGCAGGTTGATGCCATTGAACGAAGCATTTTCGATGGTCTTGGTGATCTGGTCACGCAAGGATTCGAAATCCGTGTTCAGGGCTTCCCGACTGGTCGTATCCAACGAGGTATCGGAAGCGGCGAGCGCCTTCTCCTTCATCTGTGTAAGCATATCCGAAATACTTTCGCCCGCCGACAGGGCTACATCCACAGTGGACGTTGCCCGGTTCAGTGAGTCCTTCACCGCATCCATGGACGAAACGCTCGACCGCTGGTTCTGAGCAATAGACCAGGTCGCACCGTCATCCTTGGCTGAGGCCACCTTCAAACCGGTGCTGATGCGGTTCTGGGTGGTTGTAATATCCGAATTCGTCTTGTTCAGGTTTTGCAGCGCAACCATTGCGCCAGTGTTGGTGTTTACCGAATTGTTCAACATCGGGAGGTCCTTTCCATTCTGGTCGGGGAAAATTAAACGGCTTTTGCCGCTCAGCTGTTTTAGCTGTTGCAGCACAGAGCAAGCCGAAGGCCATGAGGAAAGAACGTGGTTTTTATATTAAATAACTGAATAGACAGGATTTTATAAGGTTGCAAAAGAACGAATCGCACACGCCCCCCTCACCTCCCCGGCAAAAGCTTCCGCCCCTTCCGACAGGGCGGCAATTTTAACCGGCCGTTAGCCATGTTTTCCACGGCCACAGAGCGCATGAAAAAACCCGCTGCACGCGCAACGGGTTTAAAATAAAGACTTTCCGTATTTTCAGCCACACATCAGCCGTAGGACTGACGAACCGTATCCCCCGTTTCAGGCGGCGACTGCGTCTGCGGCAAAAGTCCCTGCATGATGATCCGGTTCACCTCGATCAGCGGCCGGATCTCCTCCTTGTTGCGCATCACCAGCGAGGTGTGCTTGTTCACCCAGATCGACAAGGAAACGATATTAGCGCGCAGCTGATCGGGCAGTCCATTGGTCGACCGTGCGCAGTCGTTCCCGAAAAGGGACCACATGCGACGGTTCCAGTCCAGGGCATCCATACGCTCACGAATGCAGCTCCTGTCGAGCAGCTCCGCATCCATGAGGGCACGCGTTACCTGCCCGAACAGGCGGTATTCCGTCTGACGCGGGTTCTCGGCACGCTGGGCCGTGGCCTGGTACGCCTTAAGCGACATGTCCTATTCTCTCGTCTTCATACTCTATAAGCCGGCGACAGCTCATCAACGCCTTGTAATATTCCCGCGCCATCAGGCTCTTGGAAATGCCTACGCATTCCGCAAGGACCGCCGGGTTTGAAATCACACCCATGAACTCCGTCATGCGGCGCAGGAACTCATCGTAATATTTGTCCGCGCCAGCTTCATCGAGATACATCATCATCACCGGGAAATAGACATGGCGCGCCGGAGAATTGACTTCCTCCTCCTGCATGATGTCTTTTTCGCGCAGCACCGAAGCCTTGTTTTGCAGGACCAGCGAACACCGACGATCGCCATTCTGCACGACCGCGCCGTTCAGCACGAATTTTTCGCCTGGCTTCAGGGACAGTTTTAAGGGCATTATTTCTTCCTTCGGATCTGCCGGTACGCACAGACCCGGTTGGTACAGGTCTATAGCGCATGCGGAGTTAACAGCAGGTTTCAGTGATCAACTTATGCCGTGAATTTGATCGGCTTCAAGGGCTTGCGGCCTTAATTCCTTAAGGCGTTTTTAAGCGAATCTCTTTTTTACAGGATGACACGTCAGTGCCTTTGGAGCCAGTCATGTCGCTCAATGTAAAACCGCAAAAGAAATCAAATAGTAAGACCCCCACGGGCCTTTTGCTGTTCGGCTCAGCCGCGCCTGACGCCAAACCCGAGACGGCGCCGGTTTCGCTGGCCATCCACATGCCCGAAGCACCGACACCGGTATTCCAGCCTGTCGAGATACTGAATCCGGCCGCTCAGATCCTCGGCGATTCGGGCTCCTCAGAAGCCCTGAACCTGCTGAACAGCACGATGGAGCGCATCAAGCGGGAGGACACACTCAAACTCCTCAAGGAAGCGCTGGCGCTTTTCAAGAAGGGCGAATGGCAGGCCGGCGGAGACAGTGCGCTGAAAGCCTTGCATGTCGATGAAAAGTGCGGCGAGGCTTGGCACATGCTCGCCATAGCGCGCGACAAGTGCAACGACTTCAACTCCGCCATCACCTGTTATGAAACCGCGCTGAAACTTATGCCGGACAATCCGGGCATCGCCAACGACCTTGGCCGTCTGGCCTACAAGATGGGCATGAATGATCTGGCGGAGAAGTTCTTCACCTTCTTCCTGGAAAAATGCCCGGGCCATGTCGAGGCTATCAACAACCTGGCCAGCGCCATGCGCGAAACGAACAGGCTCGACGAGGCCGTCGAACTGCTGCGCAACGCCATCACCGAAAACCCGACCGATGTGCAATTGTGGAATGCCCTGGGCACTGTGGTCAATGCACAGGGCGACATACACAATGCCGTAATCTTCTACGAAGAAGCCCTGCGCCACGGGCCCAAACATGTCCACGCACGCTATAATCTCGGCAATGCCAAGGCCGTTCTAGGGCGCGCGGAAGAAGGCCTGGCCGACCTGCTCGAAGCCCTGCCCCTTTTCACAGACCCGTTGAATATCCACACCTGCCGACTTAGTATCGCCTTCTGCTACCTGCATCTCGGCCAGTACGAGGAAGGCTGGAAATGGTATGAGGCACGCGACAAAAACAATACCTCCGAGAAGGTGCATTACCTGATCAATCGTCCGCACTGGACGCCGGACATGCCGCTGGAAGGCAAGCGTATCTTCGTATCGGCCGAACAGGGCCTGGGCGATGAGATCCTGTTTTCCAATCTTCTACCCGATCTGCAGGCTGAACTGGGACCGGAGGGCCATCTCGCCATTGGGGTCGAGCCGCGACTGGTGCCCCTGTTCCAGAAGGCTTTCCCGACGGCAAAGGTCACCCGGCATCACACCACCAAGCACAAGAACCTGCCGGTTCGCCTGTTCCCCGAAATTACCGATTGGGGGGGCTACGATTACTGGGCGATCATGGGTGACTTCCTGTCGCGCTATCGCAAGACCATCGATGATTTTCCGACCTCCGAAAACGGCAAGCCGTACAGCTGGTTCAGGCCCGATCCGGAGCGCGTTGCCTACTGGAAATCCGTTCTCGATAACCTGAATGGCAAGCCCAAGGTTGGGATTTTGTGGAAATCCCTGATCAAGCACTCTCGCCGCGACCGCTACTATTCCCCCTTCGCACAATGGGAAGACATTCTGCGCATGGAAGACATTCAGATCGTCAATCTGCAATATGGCGATACCTCGGAGGAATTGGCTCTCGCCGAGCAGGCCGGATTGAATATCTGGACACCGGATATCAATCTGAAAGACGACCTCGACGAACTGTCTGCCCTGTGTGTCGCCCTCGATTGCACCCTTTCGCCGGCCAACGCTACCAGCAATATTGCCGGGGCTGCGGGCGCCACAGTATGGATGATAACGCCTGAAAATTCATGGACCTCCCTGGGCACCGACTATCTGCCCTGGTATCCGTCCACACGCGTCTTCTTCTCTGAATCCCTGCTCGACTGGTCACCGGTCATGGGCCGGATCAAGGACGCCCTGATTGAAACCTTCGTCGATGCAAATTAAGCAACTGGTCAGTCAGGCAGCGGAAGCCGAAGCCAATCTCGACTTTCCTAAGGCATTCGATCTCTACGAAGAGGCGCTAAAACTGGCGCCGGACTCGCTTGAGATCGCGACGCGCCTGGCTGCCCTAGCTTTCCGACTCAACATGTGGCCGATGGCCGAAAAACTGTACAGCCACCTGATCACCCACGGCATCCACAACATGTCGGTAATCACCAGCTTTGCCGCCTCCTTACGTGAACAGTCAAGGTACGAAGAAGCAATCGACGTGCTGAAGACAGTCATCAACCAGCGGCCGGATGAGTCCTCTCTGTGGGAGGGCCTTGGCACCGTTATGATGGCGCAGGGCGATGGTGGCAACGCTCTGACATTCTTCAATGAAGCCCTGCGGCTGACACCATCCAATTTGCACGCCCGTTTCAACCGCGGCTGCGCCCTGCTGGACCAGGGTGAAGTCAACGCCAGCCTCGAAGACCTGGGCGCCTGTGCGAACGCCTTCGACGATCCGGACAACCGGGCCTCGGCGCAGATAGCCTATGCGCAGGGCCTGCTCATCGCCGGCAGGCTCGATGAGGGCTGGCGCGCCTACGAAGGCCGTGAGCGCTTCGGCACCGCCAAACAGGTGCATTATGCTCTGTGGTCACAGCGTTGGCGCGAAGGACAGCCACTTGCGAATCGCAACCTGCTTGTCAGCGCCGAACAAGGCCTTGGCGATGAAGTACTTTTTGCTTCCATCCTGCCGGATATGATCCGCGATATCGGACCGGAAGGAATACTTTATCTGGCGGTTGAGCCTCGCTTGGTGCCGCTGTTCCAGCGCAGCTTTCCGCAGGCCCAGGTCGTTGGCCACCGCACGCAAATAATCGATGGCCTTTTGCAACGGAGTTTTCCTGCGCTGGAAAATGCCGTTACGGATGGCTGGGCCCTTCTGGGCGATTTCCTGCCCGTTTACCGCAAGACGGTCGAGGATTTTCCGGCTGAGAATCGCTTCCTGACACCTGATCCCGAGCGCGTCGCGCACTGGCGGCGGGAACTGGCAGCCATAAGTGAGAAGCCCAAGGTCGGGCTGCTGTGGAAAAGCCTGAAGCAAAGCGCCCAGCGGGACCGTTACTTCCCAGCGTTTGAGGATATGTTCGGGCTACTGACCCTTGAGAATGTCACCTTCATCAACCTGCAATATGGCAACAGCAGCGCCGAAGCGATCCTAGCAGAGCAGAACGGCCTGACCATGCGCACCTTGCCGGGTATCGATCTCAAGGACGATCTCGACGACCTGGCCGCTCTGTGCACGGCGCTGGATTTGGTGGTTTCGCCCTCAAACGCGACCAGTAATATCTCCGCGGCCTGTGGCGTGCCGACCTGGTTCCTGTCTCAGGCCAATGGCTGGCTGCAACTTGGCACCGACCATTACCCCTGGTATCCCTCCGTCCAGATGTTCGCCCCGCCGGCCCTGGGAAACTGGAAACCTGCGATTGACGACATCGCCGCCGCCCTCAAGGAACGCTTCGCTCTGTAAGGCTAGCTTTGGAACCCCTGTCATGCCCTATGATCTTCCTGCTCCGCCCGTTGCCCTTGGTGAACTCGATCTGAACGCCACGCCAATTAGAGCGTGGCTGAAAGAAATTGCGGCGCGCAGGGCTGATCGCCATGTACTCACCCACCCTCTCATCCTACTGGGCGCTGGTTCGATGTTGGCCCAGGATTTCGTGGCCTACGCGATCTCCCAGGGACAGGTCATGGCCCTGGTCGATAATGTCCGCGCCGGCCAGAGCCTGAATGGCATTCCCTATATCGCCGATACGGCCTTGCCGACCCTGCTGTTAAAGGCGCCCGATGCCATCGGTATCCTCTGCTGCGGCTCGGAAAATGCCATCGCCTATTTTACCGGCGTCTGGGGACAACGTCCGCAAGCCCTGCTCAGCTATTTCGACGTCCTCGGCCAGTTGCCAGCGGAAGCGGCCGGGCATCGGCTGAGCTTCCTGCCCTCTTTTTCCGATCCAGACCTGATCGTGTCCTTGCATGAAAAGGCAAAGAGCGCTTTTACCGATCCTGTAAGCCGCCGCACGCTCGACGCTATCATGCTCTATCGGCTAACCTGGGACAGTCGCCATATCGCCGCTATCGCCAAGCCGGAAAAGGCCATCTATTTCGAGCCAGATGTCATGCCGCTGACCGATCACGAAGTTCTGGTCGACGGCGGGGCCTATGATGGCGACACGGTCCGCGATTTCATCGCCAAGACCGGCGAATGTTACAGCCATATCCACTCTTTTGAAATCGATCCGGTCAATGCCGACGCCCTTGCTTTCAAAACGCAAGACATACCGAACCTTTCGATCCATCGTGTCGGCCTGTGGAATGAGCCGGCCGAAATGGGCATCGAGCACCGGCCGGATAATGGCAGCCGCGTCAGCGAAGCCGCCGAGATCAAGGTGCCACTGAATGCCCTCGACAACCTGGAACTGGGGCCCGTCAGTCTGATCAAGCTGGACGTTGAAGGTGCGGAAGTTCAGGCCCTGCAAGGCGCCCGCAAACTGATTGCGGATTACAAGCCAAAACTGGCCATCAGTGCTTACCACAAGGCCGACGACTTCCAGACGATCCTCGACACGCTGAAAGACCTGCGTGACGACTATCGCCTGACCCTGCGCCACTACTCGCCAATCATTTTCGACAGCGTCATTTACGCGCTGTGATGCGCCACCTAGTGCGCCATGTAGAGATTGAGCTGGGTGTGCTGCAATAACGCGCGTGTGGTGCCGCCAAAAGCAAATTCGCGCAGGCGTGACCGGCCATAGGCGCCGGCCACCATGTAATCGGCCTTGTACCGCTCGGCGGCGGCCGTCAGGCCTTGCACGATGTCGCCCTTTGGCAGCTGATCGATCTCGGCCTTAAGGCCATGCGCGCCGTAATAGGCCGCCAGGCGTTCCAGTTCCGGCGGCTGGTCACCGATCGGACCACCGACAATGACCACTTTCGCGGCCTTCTTCAGCAAAGGCGCCGCGCGTCGCGCCGCGCGCGATGACGGCTCCTTGCCATCCCAGGCCACAATGGCCGTACCGCCGACATCGAACGCCTTACGCGCGATAAAAACGCCAGTGCGCTCCTCCATCAGCACCTGCTGGAAGGCTTCCGACAGCATGCCCTGCCCTTTGGCGCTGACATCCGAAAAGACCATCAGGTCGGACAGCCGCGTTTCCATGGCCAGATCCTGCCAGACCGGTGAATTGAGGGCCGTAAAGCTCTTGCCCGGACAATCTATGACGTCGAACTGTGCCCGCGCCGCCCGCTCCGAGTCTTCCGCCGCAACTTTCAGGCTGTCCATGGTCGCCATCTGGACCGTCCCCATAAACCCCTCGCCAAGCCAGGGCGCCAGTTCGGCCGGATCGGGCGGCGTGAACAACACGTTCAGCTGGGCCTGAAAGGCCTTTGCCAGATAAGCTGCCAGTTCAAGTGACAGGGTTTCACTACTTGTGCCGCTGACCGGCACGCTGATCCGTGACCAGGCCTGTCCGCCGGTGCTGGATGATGATCCTGTCATGGCCGCCTCCATTCGCTCTGTCCAATACCTGTGAATACATTTCTATTTGACGGCCAGGTGCGCCGCCTGTGCTATAAGTATATACCCGCCGAGATAAAAACCCGATGTGACAAATTGGGCAATAGCCTCCGATATCCATTTTACGAGACTCCATGCCTCAGACTGCCGCGCCCTCCAGGACCAAAAAAGCAGCCCCCAAAACCGCGCACAAAGCTGTTCCGCGCGCCTGGCAACGCATGCTGTCCGGGCGGCGGCTGGACCTGCTGGACCCGGCCGCTATCGATATCGAGATAGACGACATTGCACTCGGCCTGTCGCGCGTGGCGCGCTGGAACGGCCAGACCACCGGCGACTATGGCTTCAGTGTTGCCCAGCACTGCCTGGTGGTCGATGACATCTGCCGGCATATCGAACCCTCACTCAGCCCGGCCCATCGCCTGATGGCCCTGCTGCACGATGCGCCGGAATACGTCATCGGCGATATGATCTCGCCCTTCAAAGCCGCGCTGGGGCTCGATTACAAGCGCTTCGAAGCCCATCTCGAACAGGCCATCTTCATCCGCTTCGGCCTGCCCGCCCTGATGCCGGCAACTGTTAAAACCCTGATCAAGCAGGCCGATCATGCCTGCGCCTATTTCGAGGCTACACAGCTGGCCGGCTTTAGCGACGCCGAGGCCCGGCAGTATTTCGGCACGCCTCCGGCCGGTTTTGAGCTGACAATCACCCCGTTGTCCGATCGCGAAGCGCGAGAGGCTTTTGTCGGGCGCTTCAATCAGCTGATGCAGCTCAAGGGCTAGGCCATGTCGCTGGCGATCGAACTCTCGGCCGTGGTCGTAACCGTCAGGGACAATGAGGCCGTTGTCCTGTGCCTCACCCTGCCGAAAGGCGAGACGGAGGCCTTTGCCCTGCCCTCCGGTCCATTCTTGCCGCAGAACCATCGCACCTTCGATCTGGCGCTGCGTGCCTTCGTGCGGGAGCAGACCGGTTTCGCCATCGGCTATGTCGAGCAGCTTTACAGCTTCGGCGATGACGGCCGCCAGGGCATTGCCGCCAGCGCACCGGCCGATAACCCGGAAGTCGATCGTGTCGTCTCGGTGGGTTACCTGGCCCTGACACCCGAGGCCGGGAGTCAGGCGCGTTTCGATGCCGCCTGGCAGCCCTTTCATCGCTTCTTCCCGTGGGAAGACTGGCGACTGGGCGAAAATCCGGCGCTGGATGCCCTGCGCCCTGCCCTGCTGCACTGGAGCGAGACCGCCGAGACCACCAGTGAGCGCGCCCTGCGTTTGCGGCGTGTAGCCACACTCTTTCCGGAAGACTTCGACAACTGGAACGAGGAGCGCGTGCTCGACCGCTACGAACTGTTATACAATGTGGGTCTGGCCGGTGAAGCCCACCGCCATGATGGCGCGGCCGGTGCGCCCTTCTCCGGCGACCCCATGACCTCCGACCATCGCCGCATTCTGGCGACCGGCCTGTCACGCCTGCGTGGCAAGCTGAAATACCGTCCGGTCATTTTCGAACTGATGCCGGAGCGTTTCACCCTGCTCGAACTGCAGAAATCACTGGAAGCTCTTTCCGGTCTGCGCCTGCACAAGCAGAATTTCCGGCGTGGCCTGGAACGCACTGGCTTCGTCAGGCCGCTGGGCGTGATGCGTGAAGACACCGGCGGGCGCCCTGCCGAGCTCTACACCTATGACCAGGAACAGTTCCGTTTCGCGCCATCGCTGGGTTTGAGCCTGCCCAGGGCGTGAAAAATGCTTAATGCAGCCTGGCCAAACGCGCCGCCTGTGACATCCAGTTCTCGCGCACCAGGCGTTCCGGCGACAAGAGGCGGCTGGACATCCAGGCGACATTTTCCGGCGACCAGCCGGCCACCTGCCAGAAGTAGAAGATACCCAGACCATTCAGCTCGGTCTGGCGCGCCTCATCGATACCGGAAATCACCGTCAGGTCATCTGGCGGGCTTTGTGGAACACCGACGCGGATGGGCTCCAGACCCGAACCCGCCTGCTGAACGGCCACCTGCACACTCTCCGGCGTCATGCTGGCCAGGCTCGAGGCGCGTCTTTGCAGGCTGAAGCCTTCGCGATGAATAAAAACATTGCTGGCCCCAAGACTTGCCGCTGAAGCGGCGGCAGTTTCAAAGCGCGGCGCGGTCTGCAGAGGTGTGTAAGGGGCCTTGTCCACAACCTTTTCCGCTTCTTTTTCTGCTTCGGGCGCCTTGAACGGAACCACCACACCGCTGGTAAAGGCCTCGGCGGCGGCATCGAGATAGGAGACCGGCGAGGCCGGAACCAGCTCAAGTTTCGCTTCCGCCGCCGGTTGGGGCACAACGATATCGGCGGCTTCAAGCACCTCGGGCACCTCGAAGAACACCGGCGACGGCCGCTCAAACGCGCTATGATAGCTGTGCGTCCGGCGGGCCAGATTCCAGCCTAACCAGCCAAACAGTACAAAGGCGCCCAGCATCAGAGACATCGATTTCAGGATCAGGAGTGTCATGACTGGCCTTTATCGCTTCAGTTTCGGCTGGCTGACACGTTTGGCGAGAAAGCCTGTGACCAGCCCCAGTGCCGCGGCGCCAGCCAGAAGCCAGCGCAATTCCATGACCAGATGCAACATTTTATCCCCCTATCCGGCGTTGACGGTGAAAACGACGCGGCGGTTTTTCGCCCGTCCCTCGGCCGTGACATTATCGGCGATCGGCAAGGCGCCGCCAAACCCGCGCACCGTCACGCGATCCGGCGCCAGGCCGCGCGCCACCAGCGCATCGGCCGCTGCCTGCGCGCGGGCCTGTGAAATCGTCTGGTTGACCAAGCCGTCACCGAGATTATCGGTATAGCCCGACACCGTGACCCGCACCGGCACCGGACAGGCATTGACGGCCTTGTATACATCGGCGATCAGGCGCTCGCTCTCCGGCGTCAGATTATAGGTGCCCGGCTGGTAGCTGATCTGACGACTGGCCACGGCCACGGCCAGGTCCTGATCGCAGGCGCGGGCGGCCTGGGCACTGGCATCTATGGCATTATCTCCGGCCACGCGCGGCCGGTCACCCGAATAAGCCACCGCCGTAGCGCCATCGCCATGAATGATATCTATGGGTTGCCCTTTTGTCGGCTGAACCGGCGGCGGAGGGGAAAACGACGACGCTACCGCTTGGGAGATGGCGCTGGCGGAAGACGAGACAGCGGCCACGATCACCGCCCCACCTTGAACGGGCGCCTGGACGGGCACCGGCATCTTTGGCCCCACGACTTCGATGTGACTGATCGGGCTATTGACGAGCTTACCACCCGGCAGGACCGGCGCATTCATGGTAACGCTGTCGAGCGTCTGGCGCGCCTCTGCCAATTGCGCCCGTGCTTCAGGGCTTGCTGTTTTTGCGCTCAGGATAACGGTCTGGCCGGAGACGTCCGCCTTGACCTGATCGAGTCCGCGCTTCGCCAGGGCCTGATCCACGCTAGATTTGAGATCGCTTTGCATGGCAGGCAGAACGCGATAAAGCCCGACGGCGCTCAAGGTCGCCAGGCCGCACAGTCCTGCGATCCAAACGGCCCTAGCTGTCATCGGTTACCCCCACACGAAGTCAGATTGCGTTAACCTTTTTATCGCGTGCAGGCGCAACAAACAACCACCCAAAACAACTGAGAGGGGACAAATAAATTGCCCCCTCTCCGCTGTGCTTTCGATGTAACGCTCGTGCTATTCGCTGGTGCCGATCGCCGCCTGCGCCGCCGCCAGACGCGCCACCGGGACGCGATAGGGCGAACAGGAGACATAGGCCAGGCCGGCGCCATGGCAGAAGGCGATGGAAGCCGGATCGCCGCCATGCTCGCCGCAGATACCCATCTTGATATCCGGGCGCTGTTTCTTGCCTTTTCCCGCCGCGATCTTGATCAGCGCGCCAACGCCGTCCTGGTCGAGCGAGACGAACGGGTCCTTCTCGAAGATTCCCTTTTCGATATAGGGATTCAGGAAGCGGCCCGAGTCATCGCGGCTGATGCCGAAGGTGGTCTGGGTCAGGTCATTGGTGCCGAAGGAGAAGAACTCCGCCGTCTCGGCCAGCTTGTCGGCCAGCAGGGCGGCGCGCGGCAGCTCGATCATGGTGCCGACCTTGTAGGCGACTTCCGTACCCTTGGCCGCGAAGACCGCCTTGGCGATCTTGTGCGTCATGGCCGACAGGAAAGCCATTTCCTCGCGGGTGGCGACCAGCGGGTGCATGATTTCCGGCTGCGGCTTGCCACCGGATGCCGCCACTTCCACCGCCGCCTCGAAGATGGCAGTCAACTGGCTTTCATAGATTTCCGGGAAGGTGACGCCCAGACGGCAGCCGCGCCAGCCCAGCATGGGGTTGGTTTCGCTGAGTTCCTTGGTGCGCTTGTAGAGCTTTTCCTCGCCCACGCCGGAAGCCTCGGCCACGGCCTGCATGTCTTCCGCCGTGTGCGGCAGGAATTCGTGCAGCGGCGGATCGAGCAGACGGATGGTCACCGGCAGGCCGTCCATGATGCGGAACAGTTCGGCGAAATCGGCCTTCTGCATCGGCTGGATCTTTTCCAGTGCCTTGCGGCGGCCGGCCTCGTCATCGGCCAGGATCATTTCGCGCACCGCCGAGATACGTTCGTCATCGAAGAACATATGCTCGGTACGGCACAAACCGATGCCCTCGGCGCCGAAACCGACAGCCGTGCGGGCATCCGCAGGCGTCTCGGCATTGGTGCGGATGGCCAGGGTCTTGAACTCGTCGGCCCAGCGCATGATCTGGTGGAAGTCCTCGGAGAACTCCGGCTCGATCATGCGGATGGCGCCCTTCATGATCTCGCCCGAAGAGCCATCGAGCGTGATGATCTCGCCGTGCTTGAACGTCTGGCCACGCGAGACGAACTCACCGCGTTCGGCATAGATGTTCATTTCACCGGCGCCGGAAACGCACGGACGGCCCATGCCGCGCGCCACGACCGCCGCGTGGGAGGTCATGCCGCCACGCGCCGTGACGATGGCCTTGGCAGCGTGCATGCCGTGAATGTCTTCCGGCGAGGTTTCATCGCGCACCAGGATGACGTCTTCGCCCGCCGCGGCAAAGCGCACGGCGTCATCGGCGGTGAAAACGATCTTGCCCGAGGCGGCGCCCGGCGAGGCCGGCAGGCCGCGCGCGATCACGACCTTCTCGGCCTTCGGGTCGAGCATCGGGTGCAACAGTTGATCGAGCGAGCCGGCATCGATGCGCATCAACGCTTCCTGCGGCGTGATCAGGCCTTCCTTGGCCATGTCCACGGCAATCTTGAGCGCGGCCTTGGAGGTCCGCTTGGCGTTGCGGGTCTGGAGCATGTAGAGCTTGCCCTGCTCGACCGTGAACTCCACGTCCTGCACGTCGCGGTAATGGTTTTCCAGCGTATCAACCGTTGACTTGAACTGGGTGAAGACGTCCGGCAGCGACTCTTCCATGGAAGGCGAGCGTTCGCCCATTTCCTCGCGAGCCTTCTTGGTCAGGGCCTGCGGGGTGCGGATGCCGGCCACCACGTCTTCGCCCTGCGCATTCAGCAGGAACTCGCCGTACAGGTCACCGTCGCCGGTCGAAGGGTTGCGTGTGAAGGCCACGCCAGTGGCCGAGGTTTCGCCCATATTGCCGAAAACCATCGACTGGATATTGACAGCCGTGCCCCAGTCCTCAGGGATATCATGCATCTTGCGATAGAACTTGGCGCGGTCGTTCATCCACGAACTGAAAACCGCCTTCACGGCCCCCCAGAGCTGCGCCTTGGGCTCCTGTGGGAAGTCCTCGCCAAGCTCGGATTTTACCATGGCCTTGTAGTCGGCGATGATACGGGTCCAGTCCTTGTCGGTGATGTCGGTATCGACCGTAATGCCTAAGCGATCCTTGTGATCGTCGAGGATATCCTCGAAGCTGTGGTGGCTGACGCCCAGCACGACGTTCGAGTACATGGTAATGAAGCGGCGGTAGCAGTCGAGCGCGAAGCGGCGGTCGCCGGTCAGGGTCGCCAGACCTTCAACCGTTTCATCGTTCAGGCCGAGATTGAGGACCGTGTCCATCATGCCCGGCATCGAAGCACGCGCTCCGGAACGGACGGAGACGAGCAGCGGATTTCCGACCTGGCCGAAGCCCTTGCCGGTGGTCGCTTCCAGTTCGGCGAGCGCCTTCTCGACCTCGTCCACCAGACCGTCCGGCAGGGCCTGTTCGTTCCTGAAATAGTGAACGCAGGCTTCCGTGGTGATGGTGAAACCCGCCGGCACCGGCAGATTAAGCGACGACATTTCAGCCAGATTGGCTCCCTTGCCGCCCAGAAGCGCCTTCATTGAGGCATTGCCATCGGCCTTTCCGGCTTTGAAGGCGTAAACCCAGTGCTTCGACATGAACTTTCCCTTTTCATTTTAAAGCATGTACTTGTTATTTAAAGCGAGGTGTTTCGGGAAACTCGTTGTTTTCCCGTAATATTATATAAAAATAGATCAGGCGATCCTGCTGAGATCAGCGATCCCGCCCGACAAATCACACACAGCTTTCAGCATGGCCAGACGGTTGGCGCGGACGTCCGCGTCCTCCGCATTGACCAGCACGCCCTCAAGGAAGGCGTCGATATTTTCTCGCATTGCAGCAATTTCTCGCAAGGCGTCAATATATTTTTCCTGTTCAAGCGCCGTGCCAATGGCCCGATGTGCCATATTGAGGCGCGTCAGAAGCGCGGTTTCCACGGCGGGCGCGCCCGGCAGGGCCTTGGGATCGGCCTTCGGCAGGTCGCCCTTTTTTGCTTCGGCGGCCAGGATATTGGCGGCGCGCTTATGGGCAGCCAGCAGGTTTTCACCTTCCGGCGCCTTCAGAATGGCTTCCAGCGCGGCGATCTTCTGCGTCTGGCGGACGACATCGCCGTCCTTCAGGGCAAAAACAGCCTCGATGACATCGAAGCGGAAGCCTTCGTCCTTGAGCTGGACCTTCAGGCGGTCGGCCATGAAGTCCTCGATTTCGGCGCCGACCTGGGCATAGCTGCGGAAGCTCAGCAAAGCTCCTTCGACTTCCGGCACGTTCGGCACATGCTCGTACATGATATCGAGGTCGTAATCACGATCAGTCGGGATCACCCAGACCGGGCTTTCCAGCAGGCCTTGCTTGAAATCGCGCAGATAGTTGTCGAAGATCTCGCCCTCGCCTTCAGCCACGCGCGGACCGGCGGAACCGCGCCAGTTGTCGGTATCGACATAGACGGCGCGATCCGGCCCGGCATAGATCAGCAGGCTCTTGTACCAGAAGCCCACGAGATCACTCAGGGCGACACGCACATTGTGCTGGCGCAGGATACGCAGAATGCCAAGCGCCGAACGACGCAGGGCAAACGGATCCTTCGAGCCGGTCGGCTTTTCATCGATGGCGAAGAAACCGATCAGGGTATCGAGTTTGTCAGCCAGGGCGACCGCGGCCGAAACGGCGGCTTCCGGCACGGTGTCGGAAGGGCCTTGCGGCTTGTAATGTTCGCGGATGGCGTTGGCGATCTCGGGTTTCAGCCCTGCGGCATCGGCATAGTAACCGCCCATGATGCCCTGCAATTCGGGGAACTCTCCCACCATGTAAGAGGCCAGGTCGGCCTTGGCGAGACGCGCCGCCTCACCGGCCACGGTCGCATCGGCATGGACGAACGGGGCGATAGCCTTCGTCAGTTCGATGATGCGCGCCACGCGCTGCGCCATGGTGCCGATTTTGGCATGGAAGGTCACGCCATTCAGCTTGGTCAACCATTGATCAAAATTGCCCTGACGGTTGTCTTCCTTCCAGAAAAAGACACCATCCGACAGGCGCGCCGACAGCACCTTGGCATTGCCGCGCTTGATTTCCGCGCCGCCATCGACCGCCTTCATGTTCGAGGTAATGACGAACTTTGCGGCCATCTTTCCCGCAGCGTCGCGCACAGCGAAATACTTCTGGTGCGTGCGCATCGAGGTCTTGATGACTTCGGGCGGCAGGGTCAGGAACTGCGGGTCCATGTCGCCCAACAGTGGCACGGGGAATTCGTTCAGACCGGCCACTTCCTCCAGCAGCCCCTGATCCTCGATCAGTTCGCAACCGGCGGCGGCGCAGGCCGCCTTGGCCTGTTCCAGAATGATTTTCTGGCGCTCGGCATGATCCAGAATGACAGAATTATCGGCCAAGGCCTTCTGGTAGCTGGCAAAATCGCTGACCGGCAGCGCCTGGCCCGAGCCGAGGAAACGATGCCCTTCGGTCAGATTGGAAGCCGTCAACCCCTCCAGTTCAAACGGGATGACCTCGCCATCGAACAGGAACAGGATGCGTTTCAACGGCCGCACCCAGCGGAAGGTGGAGGTGCCCGAACGCATCGACTTCGGCCAAGGGAAGCTGAGGATGACCTCACGCAGCATCTCCGGAAGCAAATCAATCGTTTTGCGTCCCGGCTTATAGATATGCGCTGTCCATGTGCCATCAACACTTTCAGTCAAAGCATCACGCGTTACACCAGCTTTGCGAAGAAAACCCTCCAAAGCTTGTTCCGGAGCACTAACTTTCGGACCACGCAACACGTCATTTATTGCTGCCGTTTCCTTCGCCAACCCGTCGACAACAAGAGTCAGACGACGAGGCCCGACGAACGTGCGAAGCTCATAGGTTTTATTAGCATCAACGTTAAAGCTGGCGTCATCTAAGCCAGCTTTGTACAAAGCTTGTTGGAATAACCGGCCGAAATCACGCGCCGCGCCCAATTGCATGCGGGCCGGAATTTCCTCAGAAAACAGTTCAATCAACAACTGAGCCATTAGCGTGTCTCCTCCTGCTTGGCCCATTCGAGGGCGCAGGCCTTACAGAGATCACGGATACGGCCAATATAGGACTGGCGCTCGGCCACGGCGATGGCGCCGCGTGCATCCATCAGGTTGAACAGGTGCGACGCCTTGAGCACATGGTCATAGGCCGGCAGGACCAGCGGATACCCCAGGGAGTTCTTTGTTTCCAGAATACGCTTCACCTGGATTTCCATATCCTCGAACTGGCGCTTGAGCGTGGCCACATCGGAGGCCTCGAAATTGAAGGCCGAGAACTGGCGTTCCTGCTCCTTGAACACGTCGCCGTATTTCACGCCGGCCTTGTTGAACTTCAGGTCGTAGACATTGTCGACGTTCTGGACATACATCGCCAGACGCTCCAGCCCGTAGGTCAGCTCCCCGGACACAACATCGACCTCGATGCCACCAACGCCCTGGAAATAGGTGTACTGCGTCACTTCCATGCCGTCGCACCACACTTCCCAGCCGAGGCCCCAGGCACCGACCGTTGGGTTTTCCCAGTCGTCCTCGACAAAGCGGATATCGTGCAGTTGCGGATCGAGTCCGATGGCCTTCAGCGAACCGAGATACAGTTCTTGCAGGTTTTCCGGGTTCGGCTTCAGGATGACCTGATACTGATAATAGTGCTGGAGGCGGTTGGGGTTCTCACCATAGCGCCCGTCGACCGGACGGCGCGACGGCTGGACATAGGCGGCCTTCCACGGCTTCTTGCCGAGCGCGCGCAGAACCGTCGCCGGATGCAGTGTCCCCGCCCCCACCTCAACGTCGTAAGGCTGGAGAATCGCGCAGCCCTGCTCGGACCAGTAGGCATGAAGAGTCAGGATGAGGTCCTGGAACGATAAGGGCTCTGCGTTTGACATGTTCTTTTAGAGGGCAGCCGAATTTTCGGCGAACATAGAGGGGCCGCCGCTGTCGAGCAAGCCAAAAGACCCGGTATTTTCAAAGAAAACCTGTCCGCGACGATGAGAATCTGGCTTGATCGCCCAGGGAGCCACCAGATGATCGCAAGCGATACCAAACCGACACTGAAAAGCCGCCTCGCCGCCGTAAAGCAGGCGCTGAAACAGCCGACCTCCTGGCTTTTGCTGGCGCTCGGCTTTTCCTGCGCCCTGCCTTATCTGCTAGTGGGCGGCACCCTGGCCTTCTGGTTGCGTGCCGAGCATATTTCCCTCACCCTGATCAGCTTTACCGGCTGGGTCAGCCTGCTCTACGGCTTCAAGTTCCTGTGGGCGCCTTTCATGGACAAGGCCCGCCTGCCCCTGCTCTATGGCTGGCTAGGCCAGAGGCGCAGCTACATGCTGCTGAGCCAGATCGGCATCGCGCTTGGACTGGTCGGCATGGCGGCGATCGGCCCGCACCATATGGGCCTGTTCCTGGCGGCCGCCACCTTCGTGGCCTTTTCCGCCGCTTCCCAGGAAATCGCAGTCGATGCCTGGCGGGTCGAACAGACCGCCAATGCCGCCGATCAGGCGCTCAATCCCAGTTTCTGGGCCTATGGCTGGCGCGGCGGCATACTCCTGACCGACTCGCTGATCCTCGTCCTGTCCAAACGGATGGGCTGGCCTCTCTCCTATACGGCCATCGCTGCCCTGCTGGTCATAGGCGTGACCGCGACCCTGCTTGCGCACCGCACCGAGGTCGAACAACACCATACCGCCGCGGCCAAAACCTTCCGCGAACTGATCGTCGATCCCTTTGTCAGTTTCTTCCAGGAGCACAAGGGAACGGCCGGGCTGATCCTGCTGACCCTGGCGCTTTATCGCCTGCCCGACTACCTGACCAATCTCGCCGGCACCATGTACGTCGATACGGGCATCGATCCGGATGCCATAGCCGCCATGCGCGCCGGGGTCGGGCTGTGGGCCTCGCTGCTGGGCGTGGCTGCCGGCGGCACCTGCCTGTTGGTGTTCGGACTGCAGCGCACCTTCATTCTCGGCGCCCTGATCGGGCCGGTCTCCAACCTGTGCTTTTCGTGCATGTCGGTGGCGCACGGAAATTTGAGCGTTTTCGGCCTGACCCTGCTGGCCGACAATCTCTCCAACGGCATTGCCGAAACCGCCCTGATCGCCTTCATGACGCGCATGACCGGCCGCGACCACACCCTCACCCACTATGCTCTGATGTATTCGGTCGCCGCTCTGACCGGCAAAATCCTGAAGGGCTTCACCGGCCTGGCAGTGGATAGCCTGGCCCCCTCCCTGGGGCTGGATAATGCCTACTCCGCCTTCTTCATGATCACCGCCGCCATCGGCCTGCCCTGCCTGATCCTGTGCTGGTGTCTGCGGCAAAAAGGCGTATTCTCAGAGCGCTAAAACTGAGTCATTGAGTCTGCTGACAATCATATCGTCTTTTTATGCCGGCACGCATTAACTGTCTGTCATAAAAAGAAATTTTGCCACAGGGGTGAGTTATGAAAATCACCAACGCCTTTATCCGTATCGCCGATGACAGCACGGCCACCATGGGCGTGGTCCCGCCTGAGAAACCCGGCAAACCCACCGTCGCACGGATGCATTACGAGTTGCTGAGCGAGCATCCCTACGAATACGACCTCGACAGCTTCAATTTCGAAATCTACTGTCGGCGCAACGATATCCCTCAGGCCGAGCGCGACAGCCATCGCGAGGCCTTCTTTTCGAAGGGACATCCGTGCATGCGCGCCTCGCCGCTGACCAAGACGCATGGCTTTGGCGCACACTACAACGGGGCGGGAAAAATCGCCATTTACCCTGTCGATTCCATTGCTTACCAGAAACTTCTGAACGATCCTGAGAACCGGGTGGAAATGGCCATGCGTTCAAAACGCCCCGCGCCGACCGGCCAATCAGCCACCAAGCCGGCAGTTGCGCACCCACGCACCGGGCAACATCGCCTGCATTCGCACGCCTAAGGCTTCGGCCGCTTCGGCCGTTTCGCACAAGGCAAAGCAGGTCGCACCGGAACCGGACATGCGCGCGAACAGGGTTTCATCCTGCGCTTCCAGCAAGGTCAACACATCGGCGATGGCGGTCTGAAGGGCAATGGCGGGCGCCTGAAGATCATTGCGTGTATGACTCAGTGCCGCGATCAGGGCATGGATATCGTTAACGCCTTCAAATTCCGCAGCCGCGTCGATCTCATGCACATGCCCCAGGGCATCGAATCCCCCATAAACCTGCGCGGTTGGACACTCAACACCCGGATTGATCATTATTGCATTCACCGGCGGCAGACTTACAGGGGTAATGCGCTCGCCATAGCCTTCCGCGAAGGCCGGACGGCTCCACAGGCACATGACGCCATCTGCGCCCGTCTGGCCTGCTATCGTCGCCAGATCATCGTCGCTCATGTCCGGCGCGTAGCTCTCACGCAGACTACGCAACGTCGCGCCGGCATCCGCGCTGCCGCCACCGATACCGGAGGCCAAAGGCAGGTTTTTCACCAGCTCGATACGATGTTTATCGATCGCAATGCCAGTCCATGCCTCGAACCGGCGCACGGCCTTTACGATCAGATTGCCTTCGCCTGCCTCAAGGCCGCCGGCAAAAGGTCCGGTTATCGACAGCAGCGGCAATTTCGCTTCAGCCGGTAAAAGCGTCACTTCATCGCCGATGTCGGCGAAGGTCACAAGACTTTGTAACGGATGATAGCCGCGTGAGTCGGGCGCTGCGACATGCAGGTAGAGATTGATCTTAGCCGGGGCCAGCATGAGTTACCGACGGGTTTTGTGCTCGTCGTTCAGCGCTGTGGTCGGCGCCTTCTGCTTGCTCTCCGCCACCGCTGGCGCGGTGGCATTGGCCGCCAGCTTCTGGCGCACGATCGCCGCCTGCTTTTCCGTCGTCTTGAGCGTCAGCACGCGCGACCATTCATAGCCGGCCTCCGTGCTGCGTCCCAGGGCCTTGTAAACATCACCCAGATGCTCGTTGATCTCTGGATCGGCCGGCTCCATCTGCACAGCCTGCTCGATGAAGCCGAGCGCCTCATCGTACTGGCCCTTCTTGTAGTAGCCCCAGCCAAGCGAATCGATGATCGCGCCGGACTTGGGATTGCTCTTCAAGGCCAGACGGATCAGGTCCATGCCGTCATCGATCTTTTCACCGCGGTTGATCCAGCCATAGCCCAGGAAGTTGAGGATTTCCGGCTGGTTACCGTTGATCGCCCGCGCCTTGCTGATGGCGGCTTCCGCATCGCTCCAACGGTCCAGGCCTTCGTAGACGATGGCCTGGGTGTAGAGCGCCTGCCAGCCGAAGTCCTTGTCACCGACGCGCTGGATGCGCGCATTCATCACGGCCAGGGCGTCCTTGTCACGGTCCATGGCGTGAAGGATGCCCGCTTTTTCGATCACGAGGCTGATATTATCTGGATCATGATCCAGCGCAGTATCGACCAGGGACAGGGCATTATCCTGATCATCATCGCCACGCATGGCCCAGATACGGCGCAAGACCGATTCATTGTAGAAAGGCGAGTCAGGCTGGATGCTGGCCCAAGCGGCCTGAGCCGCATCCGGGTCTTTAAGCTCCGACTGAACCTGACCGAGGAAGATGCGTTCGCGGTCCGAATTGTCATCGAGATACATCGAGAGATGCAGGTTCGCCAGGGCAAACTCGCTGTCGTGCTCACTGAACGACACAGTGGCCGAGACAAACAGAGCCTGCGCCATACTCTCCGTCAGACCCGGCAGGGCGGGCGCCTTGCCGTCGCCGGAGGCCAGACGTTTCAGCGCCTGAGTCGCCACGACATCATTGGTCTGGTCCGCAATATTTTGCCAAATGGCCTTTGCGTCGTCCTTGCGCCCCTGCCGCTCCAAGAAGGACGCATAGTCCGGGCCAAAGATGTAGCTGGCCGCTCCTGGCTGATACAGCGACTTGTAAAGCGCTTCGGCCGCGTCGGCGTGGCCCTTGATCTCGTTGATTCGCGCCCGCTCGGCCTTGATCAAGTAGGACAGGAGCCGGTCACTGTCATTGCCCTGCAGAGAAGAGTCGGCCGATTCGTCCAGCGCCGCTTTCGACTGGCCGTTCATGGCCAGAATATAGGGCCGCAGCAAAAGGCCATTGCGATCATGCGGGCTCGCCTTCAGCAGGGCGTCGATGCTTTTAAGCGCCTGCGCCGGTTTATCGGCCTTGACGGCGCGCACCGCCCCAACCAGGCCGATCATTTGCTGACTGGTATCGTTCGTGGCCGCCATACCCTGGGCCAATGTAGCGGCGCGGTCGATATCACCGCCCAATATGCTGATCAGAAAGGCTTTTTCACGCAAATCGGCTTGGGTCGGATCAGCGGCCGTGGCATCGCCGAGCGCCCGGGCGGCCGTGCGAACATCGCCCTGGGCCATGGCGAAACGCCCGACCAGATAATTGGCATAGGGGCTGGGATAGACCGACAGTTCCTGACGCGCATCGGCATAGATCACGCGTGGAGCGGCCGCCGCAGGGGTGCTGGCCTGCACCGGCGCATGGAAGGTCAGGCCCGCAAAAGCAAGGGTCAAGCCCAGGCCGGTCGTCCGCAGCATACTCTTTTTCACGTCACGCTTGCTTTCATTAAAGGGTGCTCAAACCCAGAATTGGCCCAGGATTGGCTCAGACTGCCTCCAATATAGGGCGAAAATGCGTAACATAAAAGTTTACATGTTCGGATAATTGGGGCCGCCACCGCCTTCGGGGCACACCCAGACGATATTGTTGGTCGGATCCTTGATATCGCAGGTCTTGCAGTGGACGCAGTTCTGCGCGTTGATCTGCAGGCGCGGCTCACGCGTTTCAAGCCCGACAATCTCGTAGACCCCAGCCGGACAATAACGCTGCGCCGGCTCAGCATATTTTGCCAGATTGATATCGATCGGGATATGCGGGTCCTTGAGCTTCAGGTGGACTGGCTGGTCTTCCTCGTGATTGGTCGAGGAAATGAAGACCGAAGACAGCTTGTCGAAGGAAATCACACCGTCCGGCTTCGGATAGGCGATCGGTTTGAACTGCGCCGCCGGCTTGAGCGAATGGGCATCGCTCTTGGTGTGATGCAGGGTGCCGAAGATCGAGGTGCCGCCCATCAGGTTCGTCAGCCACATCTCGACGCCACTGATCAGGGTGCCGAGATTGGTGCCGAACCTTGTCAGCAGCGGCTTGACGTTGCGGACAAGCTTCAGCTCTTTTTTCACGTCAGAATGGTCATAGGCCTTCTGGTAGCCTTCCAGCACCCGCGGCGCCTCACCCGAGCCAAGTGCTTTCACGACCGCATCGGCGGCCATGATGGCCGTCTTCATAGCGTTGTGACTGCCCTTGATACGCGGCACATTGACGAAGCCTGCCGAACAGCCGATCAGCGCCCCACCGGGGAAGACCAGTCGCGGCACGGACTGGTAACCGCCTTCATTGATGGCGCGGGCGCCATAGGCCACGCGCTCGCCGCCTTCCAGCACCTCGCGGATCGACGGATGCTGCTTGAAGCGCTGGAACTCATCGAACGGCGACAGGTACGGGTTCTCGTAATTGAGATGGACCACAAAGCCGATCGAGACATAGTGATCGCCGAAGTGATAGAGGAAGGAACCGCCGCCCGTGCGGTCATCCAGCGGCCAGCCCAGCGTGTGCTGCACCAGGCCGGGCTTGAACTTTTCCGGCTTGACCTTCCACAGTTCCTTCAGGCCGATGCCGTATTTTTGCACATCGCTCTTGGCGTCCAGCTCGAACTTGCGGATGACCAGTTGCGACAGCGAGCCACGCGCGCCTTCGGCAAACAGCGTATATTTGGCGCGCAGTTCCAGGCCCGGCTGGTAGTCCGGCTTGTGATGGCCATCGCGGGCAATGCCGAACACCCCGGCCACGACGCCGGCGACTGCGCCCTCGTCGTCATAAAGCACTTCCGAACAGGCCATGCCGGGATAGATCTCCACGCCCAGGCCTTCCGCCTGCTCGGCCAGCCAACGGCTCAGATTACCAAGCGAGGCGATATAGCAGCCGTGATTGCTCATATAGCCGGGCTTGGGCAGGGCAGAGATATCCATGGCGCCCTGCGGCCCCAGATAGATGAACTTGTCGTCCGTCACCGGCGTTTCCAGCGGCGCGCCCAATTCTTTCCAGTTGGGAAAGAGCTGGTTCAGGCCCGAGGGATCGATCACCGCGCCTGAGAGAATATGGGCGCCGATCTCGGAGCCCTTTTCCAGCAGGGCGACGCTGATTTCCTGCCCCGCCTTCTGCGCCTGCTGCTTCAGCCGGATGGCCGCCGACAGGCCGGCCGGACCGCCGCCGACGATGACGACGTCATATTCCATGGCCTCGCGCTCGATAATGTCGGCTTGGGTATCGGCCATGATCTTCAACTCCTTCACCGGACGCCTGTGCGTCCTGCATAACTCTGTCGTGGCGGGCTTTCGTTCCGGGGCTTTCTTTTGCTTTGAATTTTGCGCCCGCCGTCACTATGACTAGTCGGACTATATTCGCTTGAGGCCCCTGCCCGTTATGATTCCGTCCGATGACCTCCGTTCAGAGATCGAAAGCTATCTCGGCTTCCTGATCGATCATGAGCTGGAGGACATCTATGAAACTGAGCCTCTTAATCGGACTCTCTCTGAAAATAAACAGGCATTTAAGCGTGCCCCTGCGGCATCCGCGCAAATTCACGTTATACCGGCGCAACCGGGACACACTGTCAACGCCCTGAAACCCCAGGGTCTGGCCCATCTCGATACCGGCACAGTTCTGCACGAGGCCCGGCAACGCGCCACGGCCGCGCGCACGCTTGATGAGCTCTATGCCGAACTGGAGGCCTTCCAGCACATGCCGCTGCGCCACGAAGGCGGCAAGGGCATTGTGCGCTTCCGCGGCAATCCCGACCCCGACCTGCTGGTGATCGGCGAATGTCCGGATGCCGAGGAAGACGCGGCCAGCACCGCCTTCGCCGGCAAGCCAGGCGAGATGATGGACAAGGCACTGAAAGCCGCCGGGGTTTTCGAAAAGAGCCTGCTGGCCCCTTGCGTTTTCTGGCGCCCGGCCGGCGGCCGTCCCCTCACGCCCGAAGACATCAGCCTGAACGCCCCCTTTATCCAGGCCCTGGTCCGGCTGACCGCACCTAAAGCCATACTTCTGCTCGGCTCTCCGGCGGTCTCCTGCGTCATGAATCTCGACCAGAGCCTGGCCAAGCTACGCGGCCGCATCGTGAAATACACAGCGGAGTCCCCCTTGCCCGTCATGGCCAGTTATCCGCCGAATTTCCTGCTGAAACAGCCCCAGGCCAAGGGCCTTTTCTGGCGCGACCTGCTGCAACTGGTCGTCGAGGCTGGTCTTTAAAGCGGTATCAACAGAGTGTGATTCAACCCACGGGCACTGTGACTTGCCTTATTGATGGCGCATATCCACTGTACCTCGTAAGACGGCAAGCGGGATCGCTTGCCATAAAATCAATCTTTGATAAGCTCGTTAACGAATATCAAACGGCACCGGCGCCTTCGACTTCCAGCCGGTCCCGCACTGAAACAGGAAGCCGCTTTTGCCCCTACGCCACCGCACTCTTATCAGCCTGACTGCCCTGGGCTTTATTCTCATGACCGGCGCCCCCGCCTGGTCAGCCACCACGAAAGAACCGGGCAAGACGGAAAAGGCCCAGCCTGAACTGCGGGCCGCCGTCACCAAGAAAAAGACCGCGGAAGCGAACAAGACGGACAGCAAGAAGAGCGATACGGCAAAGACGGTAAAGGCCTCGGCCAGCACCAAAAGCAAAAAGGCGGCGGACAAAAATGACGACGCCAAGACGGTAAAAACCAAGGCCGATACGACCAAGACCGGCGCCAAGACCGGCGCCAAGACCAGGACTGCCGAAAAGGTCGCTGACACATCCTCGAAAAAGACAGACAGCCCCGAGACCAAGTCGGGCAAGGCCACTAAGAAAACCGAACTGGCCGACGCCACATCTTCAAAGAGCACCGGGAAGAACGCTGGCAAGAGCGGCAAGAAGCCTGCCGCCGATCGCGATGACGATGACGCGCCGGCCGCGAAAAAGCTGGCTTCCAAGGATAGCGACAAGGATATCAGCAAGGCTACGCGTATAAAGCTGGCCGATGCCTGTGGCACGAAGGCCAAGGCGAAAACCAAAAAATGCAAGGCCGCGCAACTGGCCGCCGCCACCGAAAAGAAGAAGGCCGACCGCGCCCTGGCCAAGCAGCTGGCGGCCGTCAAGCCGATCACCTTCCTGCCCTCGCCAGAATTCCCCAAAATCGAGGTGGCCACGCCGGTCAATAACGGCCCGGTGCCTTATCATACGGTCGCAGGCCAGGGCACACTGGCGCCCACCCCGCTGAACAATGCGCTCAATTCCGCCGATGCCGCGCTGTACCAGACCGCCTATACCCTGATGGACAAGGGTGATTTTGCCGGGGCCGACGCCCAGCTGGCTCAGGTCGGCGACAAGCGTCTGATGGGCTATGCCCAGTATCACAAACTGTTCAGCGCCGGTTATTCGTCGACCTATGAAGAACTGACCGCCTGGCTGCAGGCCTATGGCGATCACCCCATGGCCATGCAGGTCTGGTCCCTGGCCAGGCGCAAGAAGCCCTCCGGTGCGCCCGATCCCGCCCTGCCCCTGCTGGCGGCGGGCGCGCAGGCACCGGGCACGCTTACCGGCGGTGCCGGCGTGCAGTTGGCCGGCATGACCACCCTGTCCGGCAGCAGCTATGCCACGGGTTCGGATGACGCCGCCCCTTCCAGCGATACCGACCTGACGCCGAAATCGGCGCGTTCGGCCTATAACAACGGCCAACTGACCCAGGCCGTGACGCTCGGCCGCCAGATCGGAGATCACTGGGTCGCCGGCCTCGCCGCCTGGCGCCTCAAGCGTTATGACGACGCCATGGCGGAATTCCGTTTCGTCAGTTCCGACCCCAGCACCAATGCCTGGACCCGGTCGAGCGGCGCCTACTGGGCGGCACGCTGCGCGCAGAAGCTCAACCGGACGGACGATGCCGAGACTTTCCTGCAACTGGCCGCCAGTTTCCCCTTCACCTTCTATGGTCTGCTTGCCGAGGAACGCCTGGGTGTAACCTCCGCCATCAGCCTGGCCAAGAAGGGCCTGCCGCCGACTTTTGGCCGCGAGGACCGCTCTGCGCTCAGCGCCAGCCTGACCGACGATTTCAGCTGGACGCAGAACCAGCCGCGCGCCCAGCGCGTCAATGCCCTGGTCCAGGTCGGACGCAATGCCGACGCCAAGACAGAGTTGCAGACCGCCATACAGAGCGCTGCCAATGGTGAGGAGCGCGACCGCTGGCTGGCCTTCGGTGCCAAGACCCACGTCCAGGTCAACCAGCTGAAGCCCACCGACCACCTGTTCGACGTGTCGCTCTATCCGATCCCCGACATCACCCCCAAGGGCGGCTACAAGGTCGACAAGGCGCTGATCTTCGCCATTGCCCGCAAGGAAAGCAAGTTCAATGCACAGGCCCACAGCTATGCCGGCGCCTATGGCCTGCTGCAGCTGATGCCGGCCACGGCCGCTCTGGTGCAGTCCGATCCGAGCTTCAACAGCAAGCCCAAGCAACTGCTGATCCCGTCGGTAAACCTGAGTGTCGGCCAGAACTATATCAACCGTCTGTCGGGCTCATCGATCGTCGATGGCGACCTGTTGCGCACCATCGCCGCCTATAATGCCGGCGCCCGTCCGGTGAAGGACGCGGTCGATTCACTCGGCAATGACGCCGATTCGCTGCTGGTGATGGAATCCATTCCGGTGGCCCAGACCCGGCAATATGTCGAGGAAGTCGTCGCCAATTACTGGATTTACCGCCAGATCATGGGCAAGGACAGCAAGACCTTGGCCCAGGCTGCCAACGACGCGCGCATCATCGATATCTCAGCAGATGCGCCCTTACCGAGCGACAATGTCGCCCTGGCGGATTAATCAGGCCTTCTTTGGTGGCTTTGGCGGCACGCCCAGCATATAGGCCAGGAAGCCAAAGCTCTTGGCGATCCCTCTCCACAGCGCGCCCCGGGCGTGAAAACGCGTGGCATTGGTGGTCAGCGAGGCCCCCATTGGCCGAAGGCGCGCACGACCGAGCGCCATAGAGAGCGCAACATCCTCGAAGGCCACCTGATCCTTGTAGCCGCCGATGGAATCGTACAGCGCGCGCGACAGCAGAAGGCCATGGTCGCCACTTGGCATGGCAAGCCAGCGGGCGCGCAGGGCCAGCATTTCCGCCCATAGCCCCACCAGAATCGACGGATCGTCGAAGCGCAGATGGAAATAGCCCGCCTGGAGCGGATAGTGCTTCATATGCGCCTGCACCTGATCCATCCAGCCCTCGCCCAGCTGCGAATCCGAATGCAGAATCAGCAGCCAGTCGCCACGCGCCTCACGGCAGCCCTGCCAGAGCTGCAGGCCGCGTTCATGATCGGTATTAACGATCCGGCAGCCGGTCGAATCGGCGATTTCGAGCGTCGCGTCGTCCGAGCCACCGTCGACAATGACGACCTCCTTGATCACACCTTCCACGACCCCCGGCACTAGGGCGGAAAGGGTGCGCGCCAGGTGATCTTCGGCGTTCAGGGTTGGCATGACGACGGAAATCAACGCGAAAACACTCCTACCAGCTCAACATGACCGGACCACAAGAACTGATCGATCGGGCTCACCCTGTCCAGCGAAAACCCGGCTTTCACAAGGATGTTAGCGTCGCGGACAAAGGTCGAGGGATTGCAGCTGACCGCGACCACGCGCGCCACCTGCGAGCGGGCGATCTCCGCGGACTGGGCCTCGGCCCCAGCGCGCGGCGGATCGAAGACAATAGCGTCGAAGCCCTTCATCTCCTCGGCCAGCATCGGCCGGCGGAACAGGTCGCGCACTTCTGCGGTGATGGTCTTGAGACCCGGTGCGGAGCCCAGCGCCGCTTTCAGGCTGGCTATCGCCGGCGCCGCCCCATCGGCGGCATAGACCACGGCCTTTTCCGCCAACGGGAAGCTGAAGGTGCCCGCACCGCAAAAAAGATCGGCTACGCGGGCGGCTTCGCCGACACCGGCCTTGACCAGGCTCACCATGTCGTTTTCCGCCGGCACGGTGGCCTGCAGGAAAGGCCCGATCGGCAGCCCCACCCGCGCCTTGCCGAAACGCACGCTTGGGGTACGGGCCATGTACAACATGTCATCGCCCATGGTGACACGAGCGAAATCGGCTTCGGCGGCGCACATGGCGATATTCATGCGGGCATCGGCCGACAGGCCGCCAGATTTCGTGCGCTCGACGCCGGAAATATCGATATCGAGCCCAGTCAGCGAGGCCGTGACATGCAGGATCGGCGCAGATTTCGGATGTTCGAACAGATAGCCCGCCAAGGCCTTCAGCTGCGGCAGCGCGCTCACGATCGCCGGATCGGATACCGGGCATTCGCGTATGGCGACCAGATTCCACGACTTGCGCGCCTTGAAGCCCAGTTCGACCGATTTCCCAACCTTGCGCACATGCAGACCCACGCGGCGGCGGCTCTGCACTGGCGTGGTCAGTATCGGCAATACCTCGGTTTCCAGACCAGCACGACGCAACAAGCCCGACACCATGTTCTGCTTCCACGCGCTGTAAGCCGGCAGGTCCCAGTGCTGCAGGGCGCAGCCACCACAGGCAGTGAAATGGGCGCAAACCGGCGCGATCCGCTCAGGACTGGCATCGAGCACTTCGAGCAGTTCCAACCGGTCTTTTCCCTGCCGTACCCTTACGCGCTCACCGGGCAGGGTCAGGGGCACAACGAGGCCGCCAGCCGTCAGGCCATCGCCCTGAAAGCCAATTCTCTCGATATGTGCCTCGAATTCCGACATGTCGTTTCCGTTTACGGGAAAAGACGCCCGCATAAAGCACGGCGGTCAAAATGCAAGTTTTATCGAATTTTTATGTGGCTGGCCAAAATCCGCACATGAACCTTTCCGCATAACGGCGATATTAACCCTGTAGCTTTCCGGAGACTCACCATGCCCCGCCCCTACCCTGCGCCACATCCCTCTCATCATCTCAACCCTTACGTGACCATAGCCCTTCTGCTGGCCACCTTGGCCGCTCTGTTGCTGCCGACTGCCGCCACGGCCGGTGATCGCGATGGTTATGGCCGTTCGACCTATTATTACGGCGGCGAGCAATATGCCGGCGATACGCCCTACATGGATGACAGCTACCACGCCCAGTATGACCGGTATGGATATCGCAGCTCCGGCTATCGCCACGGTTATACGCGTAGTTATGAACGCGACTACAATGGTCGCGATTATGCCTGCGGCTGTCGTTACGGCCGCACTGCCTACTACCGGACCTACAACTGGAAGGGCGAACACGAGTACCGCCAGGCCACACGCCAGTCATATAGCTATGGTTCTGGCAGCCGCTATGACGATGGTTACTGATGGCGGCTATTAAGGACAGCTCTGACGATCAGGGTTAATTATGAACAAACATGAACGAACCGCTCAAATCCCGTTCATGTTGCACACTGTATAAACCTCGTTACAAACGGCCCCGTTTCCCCTTCCCGCGAACCGCGCCGTAACAGCGAAGGAGATTATCATGACCAGGATGACACTCACCCACAAGATCGCGCTTTCCGCCCTTGCCGTGACGGCGGCGGCGGCCATGGCCATGCCGGCGGCAGCGGCGCGCTGCTATCATGACAGCAATGCCGATGGTGCCATTGTCGGCGCCATTGCCGGTGCAGCCATTGGCAACGCAGCGTCCGGCCGTCATGACCGGGGTGCCGGTACGGCCGCCGGCGCCGTGATCGGCGCGGTGGCGGGCGCCGCCATTGACGACAGCAATGACGAATGCCGCTACGACGACGGTTATAGTTATGATGACCGCTATGACCGCCGCTATTATAACGGCTATCCGCGGACCTACTATCGCGAGCGCGGCTACGCCCCTCCGCCTCCGCCGCGCGGTTATTACCGCGAGCGTTATTATCGCCACGACCGCTACGACCGTCACTGGTAAACGAAAAAAGCCTCCGGAAACATCCGGAGGCTTTTTAATGAACTTAGGCTGCGATCAGACCTTGGGTTTCTTGACGTTCCAAGACAGCAGGGTTGAGGCCCAGTAATTCCACACACTGGAGATCAGGGTGGCGATAATGCCTGCCACAACATAATGGATATGCAGTTGGTCCTTCATGAACAGGGACAGGCAGAGACTGATCAGCGCGCCGAGCGAACAGGCAATATAGAAACGGATCAGACCGCCGAGAACGCGCCAGCCCTTGAGGCGGCGGTCACGGAAGGTGATCAGGTTATTGAGAAAGAAGTTCCAGGTCATCGACAGCCAGATGGCCAGGCTGTAATTGATAAGGTCTTCCTTGTTGTACTGGTAGCGGTAGATCGGGAACTGCCCCGGCACTGTCAGGAAGTGGTGCCCCAGAAAAAGCAGGATCGTGTAAATCACGACGCCGCTCAGGCCGACGCCGGCGAACAGAACGAACTTGGCCGGCAGCAGACCGCCCGTCGCCTTTTCCACCAGCAGCGCACCAAGATCGAGCACCACGCGCAGGTCGAGCTTGGAGACACCGCCTTGGCGTTCACGCAATGCCGCCTTGACCTCGCCGAAGCGCGGCTTTTTGGGTGCCGAAGCGGCAATATCAAGCAAAATCTTGAAGCCGATCCCCGTCAGCTTGGGGCGCGCGGATTCGTAATATTCACGCGTCATCAGGAAGCAGCCGCTCATCGGATCGGACAGCGGGACGCGCAGCACCAGGCCAGTCGCCCAGGTGGCCGCCTTCGAGCCGATATCGCGGATGCCGCTCAAGCCGGTATCGGTCGTGCCGATATAGCGGGAAACACAGACCAGATCCTTGTCACCTTTCATGATCATATCGGCAAGGGCACGGATCGCGTGCGGATCGTGCTGGCCATCGCCGTCCATGACGCCGAGATAGCGGCCGTTGGCGATATCCCAGCCCTTGATCGCCGCGGAAGACAGGCCGCGCTCATTGACGCGGACGTGCAGGCGGACATTCGGCCGCGTCTTCGCCAGGTCAAGCACCTCGGCGGCAGTGTTATCGGCCGAATTATCATCGACCACGATGATTTCATGGCTGATGCCAGAAAGAGTGTCACTGATCTCTGTAATAACACTGCGGATAGCGGCGCCCTCGTTCAGGGTGCAGATGATCAGGCTGAGATCAGGGCCGGCGCCGGCGGCGGAGGCAGACTCGATATTCTTCAAAAAGGAAACTCCCACAGCCTCCGTGCCCCCTGGGACCTTCAGCCATCAACAAAAAAACCGTTGTTCACCTTAAGAGCGCAGAGGATGGCAAATCTATGGTGGCCCCCTGCCCCGAAATTCAACACCCGCATCAGGCCTGACACAAAAGGGCCCAACTAACGCCGTTCGGACTCGTTAAGTCCTAAATAAGAAAATGCTCATTATCCGTTTAGAGCCTATAATTCAATGGTCAAACTCAGCCTCCCCCGCCTCCCCGGCCATGCGTCACCCACATCGACGCCCACGCCCGCCTGGCTGCCGCTTATTTTTTTCCTGCCGCTGATCGTTGGCATAATCACCAAGATCCTGCGTTCGAAATATATCTTTTCCGAATACCAGTCGGTCGCCTGCGCCGGACTCAAGGCCCTCTCCGGCCAGCCCATCTATGCGCTCAACCTGCAATGTGAAGGCATGCGCGCTGCCAGCTTTGTCTATATTCCCGGCGTGGCGCAATTCGCCGCCTTTTTTGAACGCCTGCTGACCGAACCGGGCTTTATGGTTCTCTATCTGCTGCTTTATGTGGCCGCCGCCGTCGCTCTGGTTTTCGTCCCCCTTCTGGGCCGCAAAGCGCCCGGCCACTGGCGCGACAAACTACCTTTCGCCGTCTTTCTCAGCGGCAGCGGCTTCATGCTCGGCAATATCGCCGTCATCCTGCACGGCATCGTGCTGGCCGGCGTGCTGGCCATAGAAATTTCACCCTGGCTGTTCGTCGCCGCCGTGGTGGTGACCGCCTGGGTCAAACCGATCTTTCTGACCTACCTGATGGTTATCCTGCTGCTTGATCAGCCGCTAAAGCGCCGCTGCCAGTTGCTGGCCACGGGCGCGATCGCCGGGCTGGCGCCGATGGCGGCTTTCGTTCTCAATGGCGGCGAACTGGCCAGGCAATGGTATGACCTGCTATCGCACTATGTCTATGACGTGACCCCTGGCGTGGGCTTCTTCGGCTGGCTGGAACTGGTCGGCATCAATTCAGCCCCTGTCGGCGCCAAGCTGGCCTATCTCGTCTTTGCCGGCCTGATGACTCTGAGCGGTCTCGTTCTCGCCAGGTCACTGAAACTGAATACACGGGAAAGACTCTGGTTAGGACTTTCGTTGGCCGTGCTGCTAATTCCGCGCATTATGGCCGAGGACATGGCCCTGCTTGGGCCGGGCCTGCTGATCGTCGCAAACCGCGCGGCTGAAAGGGCTACAAAATATGAAACCGCGCTCAAAAACGCGCCCGGCATTGTCTTTGCGCTATGTGCCGTGGCCCTGGCCGGCGCCCTCACCGGACTGGCGGATTACAGCGAACCGGTCATACTGCTGGGCTTCAGTCTGTTCATCCTGTGGCTGGGCGCGCGTTTCTCGAATGCCCCCTTCCGTCTTCTGGCGCTTCGGCTTACCATGACTCTTGGTGGGGCGCGTAAATCCGGATCGACTGTAAATTGATGAAACTCCCTGCCTGGCTGCATACCCCGACTGTGGATGCCCTGACCTGGTTCGAGCGCTTTACCCAGCGAAAGCGGAACCTGTGGTTTTTTTCGCTGTTCTTCCTGTTTCCGCTGGTCGGCAACCTGGTCAGCCGCCTGACCAAGGCGCGCTATTGGCTGCCCGATTTCGACGCCGTGCTTTGCGCAGCGCACAATGTCTCGCATGGCCTGTCACCCTATGACCTCACCCCTGTCTGCGACGGCATCCGCCCCACCCCGTTCGTCTATGCCCCTCAGGTCGCCCATTTCTTTGCGCCGCTCGAAACCGTCTTCGGTCTGGGCGGCACGCGCTGGGCCTTTGCCCTGGTTTACGCGCCTGCCATGCTGTGGCTGTTCTGGTATGCGGTGCTGAAGCCCATCGACAAGGCGCCCTGGCATTTGCGCCTGATGACCTTGGCCGCCATGGTCGGCAGCGTCATTTCCTGCGGCAATATCGGATTACTTCTGCACGCCCTGACCATACTGGCGGCCCTGCAGATGTCGAAATCGCGTCTGCCCTTCATCGCCATGGTGATCTGCGGCGCACTGGTCAAGCCGGTCTTCCTGACCTACCTGGTCGTGCTCATGCTCGAAAACCGACCTTTCATCGCCCGGCTGCGCACTTTTGGCCTGTCGATGATCATAGGCATAGCCGCCCTTGCCACGCTGTTCCTGACGGCCGGCACCTTCAGCGATGAATGGCGCCACACCCTGAACGCCATAGTGATCCTCGAACAGCCCGGCATCGGCTTCTTCGCCACGACCTCGGCACTGGGCCTGGATACGGCTTCGCCCTTCACCCTGATCGCCCTGGCCGCCTTCGCCCTCTGCATGGGACTGGCCGGACTAACCCTGGCGGAATGGGGTGGTCTCAATACCGAGGAACGCATTATATTCGGCCTGGGGCTATCGCAGTTCCTCAATCCGCGCCTCATGGACTATGACATGTTCACCCTGGCGCCCTGCATGGCCATGGTCATCCTGATGCCCCGGCCTCTCGGCCACAAGGCCTTTGCCTGGATCAGCTGGGCCTTTACCGCCACGCTCGTCTTCTGCGTGGTGTGCAATATACTGGAGGTCCGCGTCGTTCACCGCGCACCGGTGGCCATCTTCGCTTACAGCCTGATCGTGCTGACGGTGGCCGGGCTCACCGCCTGGCCCCAGAGGCAGCGGATTATCGGCTGGTTCCGTAATCCCCTACCTGTCCTGCAAGACATACTGGCTCAGCGCGTATAATAAGAAAGCCCCGCCATCCGGCGGGGCTTTCTTATTATTGAGCCGCTTTCAGGCGTTCGAGTGCGGCGGAAAGCCTGGCCTTGCCACTTTCCGCTTCTTCCAGGCGTTCGCGATTTTCCGTGATCACCTCTTCCGGCGCCTTGCTGACAAAGGCCGGATTATCGAGCTTGCGACGCACGCCTTCGATCGTCTTGTCGAAATCGGCCACGCCTTTCGCCAGTCGCGCCATCTCGGCCTTCAGGTCGATGAATTCGGCAATAGCCAAGTGCGCCGTCGCCTCGCCGGCCACGAAAGGCACCGACCCCGGCGCCGCCTCCCCGACCCTGGCTTCGGACAGACGCCCGAGGAACAGGATCAGGTCCTTGTGGGTCTTCAGACGCTCGGCGGTCACCTCCGAGGCCCCGCTCAGGGACAGCGGCGCGCGCGCCGACCCCGGCACGTTCATTTCCGAACGGATCGAGCGAATCTCGCTGATCAGGTCGATCAGCCAGTTGATCTCTTCGTCGGCCTCGGCATCGATAGCGGTTGCATCGAACCGGGGCCAGGTATGCGCGATCAGCATGCCTTTACCGCCGGTCTTCTCCCACAGTTCTTCGGTGATGAACGGCATGACCGGATGCAGCAGGATCATCGCCTGATCGAGCACCCAGGCCGTCATGGCGCGAATTTCCGTCTTGGCGGCCTCGTCATCGCCGTTGAGGATCGGCTTGGCCAGTTCGAGATACCAGTCGCAGAAGACGTTCCAGATGAACTTGTACAGCACATTTGCCGCGTCATCGAAGGCGCAGGCTTCCAGCGTCTGGGTGACCGCCGACAGGGTCTTCTGCACCTCGCCGCGTATCCAGCGGCTGAGGGTCAGCTTGACCGCTGACGGGTCGAAGCCTTCAACACGGGCGCATTCATTCATCTGGGTGAAGCGCGTGGCGTTCCACAGCTTGGTGCCGAAATTGCGATAGCCTTCGATGCGTTGTTTGGCCAGCTTGATATCGCGTCCCTGCCCCGACATGGCGGTCAGGGTGAAGCGCAGGGCATCGGCGCCGAACTCGTCGATCAGCACCAGCGGGTCCATGACATTGCCCTTGGACTTCGACATCTTCTGGCCCTTGTCGTCACGGACCAGGGCATTGATAAAGACGCGCTTGAACGGCGCCTGGCCGGTGAAATGCAGCCCCATCATCATCATCCGGGCCACCCAGAAGAAGATAATGTCGAAACCGGTGATCAGGGTATGGGTCGGATAGAAGCGCTTCAGGTCTTCGGTATTCTCCGGCCACCCCATGGTCGAGAACGGCCACAGCGCCGACGAGAACCAGGTATCAAGGACGTCTTCATCGTGCTTCAGCGTGACCTTTTTGCCGAAATGGGCTTCGGCCTGAGCCAGGGCCTCGGCTTCGCTTTCGGCGACAAAGATGAAACCGTCCTCGGCATACCAGGCCGGAATGCGATGCCCCCACCAAAGCTGGCGCGACACGCACCACGGCTCGATGTTGCGCATCCATTCGAAATAGGTCTTTTCCCAGTTGCGCGGCTCGAACACCGTGCGGCCGTCCTCGACCGCCTTGATGGCTTCCTTGGCCAGCTCGCCGGCATTGACGTACCACTGATCGGTCAGGAAAGGTTCGATGACGACGCCGGAGCGGTCGCCATGCGGCACCATGTGCTTCGTCTTCTCGATGGCCTTGAGCCAGCCTTCTTCTTCCGCGCGGGCGATGATTGCCTTGCGAGCAGCAAACCGCTCCATGCCGCGATAGGCTTCCGGCACAGGGTCGAAGGCCAGCAGATTGGCCTGGGCATCGAGGATGTTGATCTGCTCCAGATCATGGCGTTTGCCGACCTGGAAGTCGTTGAAATCGTGCGCCGGCGTGATCTTGACCGCGCCGGAGCCCTTGGAAGGATCGGCATATTCGTCGGCCACGATCGGAATGCGGCGACCGGTGATCGGCAGGATCACGAACTTACCAACCAGATCCTTGTAGCGCTCGTCTTCCGGATGGACGGCCACGCCGGTATCACCCAGCATGGTTTCCGGGCGCGTGGTCGCGACAACGATATAGTCGCGCGTCTCCGTCGTCTCGTTGCCCTCTTCATCCTTGACCGGGAACTCATAGGTCACGCCGTCCGCCAGCGGATAGGCGAAATGCCAGTAATGGCCATCGACCTCCTTCTGCTCGACTTCGAGATCGGAAATAGCGGTCTGGAACTGCGGATCCCAGTTGACCAGCCGCTTGTCACGATACATCAGTCCTTGCTTGTGTAGGGTGACGAACACCTTACGCACCGCCGCCGAAAGCCCATCATCGAGGGTAAAACGCTCTCGCGACCAATCGCACGACGCCCCCAGACGGCGCAGCTGGCGCACAATGGTGCCTCCCGACTCGGCCTTCCATTCCCAGACCTTGTCGACGAACTTGTCACGCCCCATTTCGCGACGGCCTTCATTCCCAGAGGCCGCCAGTTGCCGCTCCACCACCATCTGAGTAGCAATGCCGGCATGGTCCGTGCCGGGCAACCACAGCGCCGCCTTGCCACGCATGCGCTCAAAACGCGTCAGCACATCCTGCAGAGTATTGTTCAGCGCGTGGCCGATATGCAGGCTGCCCGTCACATTGGGGGGCGGAATAACAATCGAAAAGGTCTCATGCGCATCCGAAGGCGAGAAGACACCGCTCTCCTCCCACTTCTTGTACAGACGGGGTTCAACGGCCGAGGGATCGAAGGTTTTTTCCAGCATGGTCTCAAACAAATAAATGAAAAGAGCGGCATCATCCGCTGATGCCGCCCTCTTAACAGGTGATCTTTATAAAATCTATGTTTTAGCGTCGGCTCTGACGGGCGATCCGTTCCACTTCGATGCGCACCTGCTCCTCAACGATAGACGGCAGGTTCTGGTCCAGCCAGGCCTGCAGCATCGGACGAAGCAGTTCCTTGGCCACATCCTCAAGGGTGCGATCACTATGCGGCACCAGCAGATTGTTGGTCAAGGCGCCGAAGGACGAAGCCGCGATCGTTTCCGTGCGCTCGCTGACCAGGCCGCTCACTGCCGAACGGGGTGCGGGTGCGGGCTTCGGCGCAGGGGCCGGTTCCGGTGCGGCGGCAGCGGGCTCATAGGCTTCGATATCGCCGATCGAAACAGAAGACGGTGCTTCATAGGTTTCGGTCAGTTCGAGCACATCGTCTTCCTCTTCGGCCTCTTCGACCTCGGGTTCGGGCTCCAGTTCAGCAGCGGCAAAGGCATCTTCTTCCTCGACCTCAGCGGCCGGTTCCGGCGCGGCCTGAGCCGCCGCTTCTTCCGGCGCGTCATCTTCCGAGATGATGCGGCGAATCGAGGCGAGGATTTCCTCCATTGTCGGTTCGTGTGCGGATTGTTCTGCCATGTGTTTTTAACTGCTGCGAATCGGGTTCGGGAACTGAAACCCTCAGGAGGGTGACACGGGTTCGCCGCTTTTTGCAACTCTTTAGGCGGTTTTTACTGCCGAATTTCGCCATAGTGACGAATTTTCTGTGAAGAATTGGAAGGCTTTGCAGCCCTCCTCCGCACTATAGAATGTAAAAAGACAATATGGCCTAGTTTCCACCAGCCGCCAGGCCATCAAGCGCTTTGGCTACGGGTTCGAGCGGCGTCCACCCCTTCGATTTAACGTCGTCGAAGTGCTTTTCCGGATCATAGACCTGGATATCCGGTACAAAGGCCTTGGCCGTGAGTCCTCCCATCACCGACAGAAGTTGACTGCCCGCCACATACTGCGTGCGCTCAGCTTCGATCAGCGCCAATTGCGCCGACTTCAGGTCCTGCTGGGCGTTCAGCACTTCGATATTGGTGCGCAGCCCAACCTGTTGCTCGACCTTGACCCCGTCGGCTGCAATCTGTGCCGCCTTGACCTGCTCCTGGTTCGACGACACCGACGATTTGGCCGCCAGCATCTGCGACCAGGCCTGCGACACCGAAGAGACGACCGACCGGCGCGTCGATTCGACGACCTGAAGCTGGGCATTATAGTTTTCTGTCGCCTGGCGCACCTTGGAACCATTCAGACCCGCGCTGAACAGCGGAATCGACAGACGCAGGGTGGCCGTATTCGAATCGTTGTCAGCCAAGTCACCAACACCGATGCCGGGCTGCGTGCCTCCGGAAGATCCGGAAAGCCCTACGGTCGGCCCAAAGACCGAGCGCTCGGCCTTGACCTGCGCCTTGGCGGCATCAGCGGCATAAACCGCCGACTGCAGATCCGGGTTATTCTTTTCGGCCGCGTCCAGGGCGGCATTGAAGTCATTCGGCAGTCCGGGTAGTGGCGGTTCCGCGTCCAGAGCGACCGGCGACTGCCCCACGATAGCTACATAGGAAGCCCGGTCCGAATCAAGCTGCGACTGTGCCGAGGCCAGGGAAGACGCGGAGGCCGACAGACGCGCCTGGGATTGCGCCACATCGGTACGCGTCAGTTGTCCAGCTTCGAACTGGGCCTGGGTCTGGTCAAGCTGTTGCTTGAGAATATCGTAGTTGTCTTGCGAAATCTGCAAGGCTTGCTGATCGCGGCGCACAGCCGTGTAGATACTGATAACATCTAGCAGGACACTGGATTCAGTACTGCGGAGCCCTTCCTGGCCAGAAAGGACAGTCGCACGCGACGCCTTCAGCGAGGACGCAATGCCCCCCGAAGCAAAGAGGGTCTGACTCGCGGACAGAGTCGCCGATGTATAGGACCGGTTACCGGCCAGATCTTGAGGGACGTCATAATAGCTGGCTGAAGCGCTGGCACTGACCGATGGTCCCAGTTGCGAGCGTGTCTGAACATAGCCTTCATCCGTCGCGCGCTGCGTGGCGCGGCTGCGCAGCAGGGTCGGGTTCTGAGCATAGGCCATGGCGATGGCGTCATTCAGCGTCTCCGCCTGAACACTGGCCACCATGCCCAGGGCCAGCATGGAAACGGCGGCGGCCAGACCGAAGGTCGCGAACTTGGAATTGGTCATAAAACGGATGTCCCCACGTCTTGAAGGCCGGCGAAACGCCAGCCTGAAGTGCCCGCCGGACGCCTGAACGCGCGCCTCTTCGGGTCTATGCTACAGATTACCTCTGAAATCCTACTGCCAGAAGATCATAGAGTTGGCGAGTTAAGGATTTTTCACGTTTGACGTTTCATAGACACATATTGGTCACCAAAACGCAACAGGCGGCACCATAGTAGTGCCGCCTGCCGATTTTTGTCAGTACGTGAGAATGTTGAAACTCAGAATTCGAAGCTCGGGGTCCGTGCGAAGCCCGGCAGGGTCGAGGGCGAGGAATCAAAGGCTTCGCGCTCCGAAAAACCGTTTTCCAGGCGCAGATAGATACGGGCGCGGCCCACCGGACCATCCTTCACCACCACCACCAGACGGCCACCGACCTTCAGCGCCTTCAACCAAGCATCCGGCACCTCGGCCACCGCGCCTTCGGCAATGATAACGTCATATTCGCCGCCCGCCGGCGCCTTCAGGTCGGCGGTGACAGTCTTGACGCCCAGCTCAGTAAGGTAAGGCTCGATTACGGCCAGAACGCGTGGATCCGATTCCTGCGCCGTGACGGTCAGGCCGGCGTGCTGAAGCACAGCCGCCGCATAGGGCGCCGCGATGGCCAGAACGGTTTCGCCGGCCTTCGGTTCGGCCGTCTGCAGCAGCTTGGAGATGTCGCGCGGCTTCATCAGGCCACGGCCCGGCGCAATCGCCGCCTCGACCTCGCCATAGGCGCTGAAGCCTTGCGCCGGCGCACACAGGCGTTCACGCTGGATATGACGCATGGCGACCTGAAGCGCCGGATCGGTCACATCGTTCACGCGAACCTGGGATTCGACCATATTCTGACGGGCGGCGTGAAAATCCATAATACTGATCCTTGGAGGCTTTTTGGGAGTCTTTAATCGAACGCTTTGCACCGCTTATAAAAGCAAGCGCGGTCCGCTTCAATCGCCATCAGCAGGGATTTGTCGGCAAAAAGCACATATTCAGACCGGCTTATGCACATTTATTGGCATTTTTATGCCAGAGACAATTGCAGGGGCACTTCCGATCTGGTAGCGAACGCATCCGCTCTGAGTGAGGCCTGATGGCGGAGCGGTTACGCACCGGATTGCAAATCCGTGAAGCCCGGTTCGACTCCGGGTCAGGCCTCCACACTTCTCTTCCGTCTTTTCCTTTCAGGATGCGCGCGTTATAGGTCGCGCATGACCGAAGACGCCGCCCGCATACAGAATTACGCCACGCGTTTCCTGCGCCGAGCCCGCGTGCTTGAAGAAGGCTCGCAACTGACCAGCGCGCAATATTGCGCCCTTTCCACCCTCAATAGCCACCCTGCCCTCAGCCTGACCGAACTGGCCGAACTGGAAAGGGTCGCCCACCCCACCATGAGCCGAATCGTCAGCGGCCTGATGCGCAACGGCCTGATTGAACGGCAGCCGGATGCGCACGACCGCCGTACCCATCGCCTCAGCCTGAGCCCTGCCGGCAAAAGCACGTACGAGGCCATCTATGCCCGACGCCTGGTCCTAATCGATGCCCTGCTCAAGCAACTGAAACCCGAGACCGTCGCCGACCTGATGCAGGCCCTGGACAGGCTGCAGGTCATGATGGCCGATAAACCGAGGTCTTGACAGACTGCAAATATGTAGCATAGCTACGCATATAGATATGCGGAGGCTGCCATGCGTCTTACCCCTGTTCCGCGTCCCTTTTTGGCCCCCTTATTGGCGCTCAGCCTTCTGGTCGTCTGGTTCTCGGTGGCTTCGGCCCTGCATCAGGCGCCCTTCGCTATACAATCGAGCCGTGACCTGCTGCGCTTCGGCGCCCTCAATGGCGATGTTCATGCCACGCATGAGTGGTGGCGGCTGGTCACCTCGCAATGGCTGCACAGCCAGTTCCTGCACCTGCTCTTCAATGTATTGGCGATTGGACTCACGGGCTCTGCGCTGGAAATACGCTTCGGCGCGGTTCACCTGGCCTGGATTTACTGTGTCGGTGGACTGGCAGGCCAACTGGCCAGCCTGATCGCCTATCCCGATCTGGTCAGTTCGGGCGCCTCCCAGGCCGCGCTGGCGGTCTGCGCTGCTGTCCTGTGCCTCAGGGTGCATCGCTGCGGACGGATCGCCGCCCTGCTGTATCTGGCGATCTCTCTTGGCCTCGATCTCGCCCATGCCCACACGCTCAAGGCCGGTCATATCGCCGGATTGATCGTCGGCCTTCTGTCAGGGCTGGCTCTGAAAGCCAAATCAGGACCTGCGGGCTGAAATCAGGCCGCGCGCAGGCTGGTCAGGAATCTGGCCAGTTCCATCTTGAGCTGGTCGGAGGCGCGGCTTACCGATTTGGCTTCTTCAAACACTACGCTGGCCACCTGTCCGGTTTCATCGGCCACGTCGCGCACGGCATCGATGTCCTGCCCCACGCCCTGCGAGCCCTGCGCCAGCGATTCGACTGTATTAGCGATCTCGCTGGTCGCCAGTTGCTGGGCGGCGACCGAACGCGCGATATTGTCAGCGCCAGAGCGCAGTTCGGCGATAGTGCCGACAATACCCGCAATGGCGGTGGTCGCGTCATCGGCATCGCTCTGGATCTGCTGCACCTTAGTGGTGATCTCGCGAGTCGCCTTTTCCGTCTGCTGCGACAGGGTCTTGACCTCGGCGGCCACCACCGCGAAGCCGGCGCCATGCTCGCCGGCACGCGCGGCTTCAATGGTGGCGTTGAGCGCCAGAAGATTGGTTTGCTGCGCAATGGAGGCGATCATGTCAACCACGGCACTGATCTCGCCGGCGCTGCGGCTCAGGCGCCCCATCAGGGCCGAGGTCGAATCGGCTTCAGCCGAGGCGCGTGCCGACACCTGGGTCGAAGCATGAGTAGAACTGGCGATTTCATCGGCGGTTTGCGACAGCTCCATTACCGTGACTGCCACCTTCTGGGCGTTTTTGGAGGTCGAGATGGCGACCGAAGCCACCTTACCGGCGCTTTCAGAGGCATTGAAGGCTGACTGGCTCATAGTATCGGACGAGGCGATCATGGCGCGCGACGATTGCGTCAAACCTTCCAACAGGGCGGCGACCTGGGTTTCCAGCTTGCCCGCCAGTTCGTGCAGGGCCGTGCGGCGTTCGGCGGCGATGGCGCCGGCGTGATGGACCGCTTCCGCTTCCAAACCTTCGAGCTTTTGACCGTTGGCACGCAACACCTCAAGCGCCGAGGCCAGGCGACCGATCTCGTCCGACCGGTGCATCCCTTCGGCTGAACCATCGAATTCGCGCCTGGCCAGGCGATCGGTGTGGCGGCTCAGTCGATCCAGGACCGAAAACACCTCGCGGTCGAAATAGATGGCCGCTCCCAGCCCCGCTATGCCGACCGCAAAGGCCGCCAGAAGGCTCATGCCGGCGAACTGCTTCTCCAAGGCCTGTACCTGGGCGAGGCTGTCCCCCCGCGCCAACAGGCGGTCTATAGTCACTGTGTGCGACCAGGCGACATAGGTTGCCGCGCCAAGCCCGATGAAGAACAAGGCCAGCAAGGCACGGATACGAATCTTGATCGGAGGCAGGCGCACGGATGATTCCCTGATTATGGTCGATAAGGAACCTGTTACCGTTGCGGTTAAGGAGTGATGAATAAATAACCGCCTGCGACATTTCGCCAAACGCGCGCATTTACCCCTCGTTAACCCAAACGCCTTCATAACGGCGTTGTCTTTGCTTATCTGAAGACACCCACCATCACCAAACTTTAAAAGCCCGAAGCTCTTTCGGGCTTTTTTTCGTTTGAAATCAGATTCATTGCGTTTCCCGCACAGAATTGTGCAAAACTTTTGCCTTGGGGCTTGCCATGCGCCGCGAAGCCTTGCTATAGGGCGCGCCTTGCCAGCGTGTTCCCCGATAGCTCAGTTGGTAGAGCAGTCGACTGTTAATCGACTTGTCACAGGTTCGAGTCCTGTTCGGGGAGCCAGCAAGCTTTTGCCAGCATTCGGCAACACCCTCCCACAATATGATTGTTTAGCGGCTTTGAAAGTCCGTTCGTCGTGATTGGCCTCAGAACAGGTCTGTGAACTCGCAATGGCGAACGGCAGCGCTGTCTTTTGACTTGACGACACTGGTGGCATTCTCGTCGACCTGTGTCCGCCGTTTTCCCTGAACAACCCGCGAAAATCGCGCCTTGAATTAATCCGAACACGGACATATTATTCAGATATCGAATCTGGATACACTCATGGAATTTCTGGGACTTCTGGACTTAGCCGGTTTCGTTGCGCTGCTGCTTTGGGGGCTTCACCTCGTGCAGGGTGGCGTCATGGACGCCTATGGCGCAGCCATCCGCAAGATACTCCGCCACAGCCTGAAGCACAGGCTGACGGCATTTGCCGCCGGTCTTGGCACCACGACGCTGTTGCAGAGCAGCACAGCGACAGGTCTGATTGCGGCAGGCTTCACGGCCAGCGGCCTGATCGATCTCGTCACCGGCCTCGGCATCATGCTGGGAGCCAATGTGGGCACCACCCTGATCGTCCTGCTGTTGTCCTTCAACATAACCGCTTTGATACCGATACTGGTTCTGGCCGGCGTCATGCTGAGCAAATTCGGCCGCACGGACCGACAGAAAGACATTGCCAGGGCGGTGATCGGCCTGGGCCTGATGCTCTTTGCCCTCAGCCATATGACCGGGCTCCTGTCTGAAGCTTCAAAGGCGGATAATTTCAAAACCTTGTTGATGGTGATGACCGCCGATCCGGTCCTTTGTGTCGGACTGGGCGCCCTGCTCGCCTGGACCATGCACTCCAGCATTGCGGTCGTGCTGCTGATCATGTCCTTCACGCTGGAAGGCCTTCTGCCCCTGCCCTCCGGTTTCGCGATGGTATTGGGGGCCAATCTGGGCAGCGCCATCAATCCCGTTCTGAATATGATGACCAGGAAGAATCCGGCCGCCCTGCGCCTGCCGATCGGCAACCTGATCAACCGCCTGATAGGGGGTGTCGCCGCTTTTCCATTGCTGGGCCTGGCCGCCAGCCAGCCGGCGCTCACGGCCAGCGCCAACCAGGCCCCCGCTCTGTTTCATCTGCTCTTCAATCTATTGACCGCCCTGCTTTTCCTGCCGTTTCTCGGCTTTATTGCCAAACGGCTTGAGCAGTGGCTACCGGAAACGGTGGGCGTGGATGCCGCGGCCCCCCTCTATCTTGAGGATCATCTGACGGCGACTCCGAGTCTGGCCATTGCCGCCGCCTCACGTGAAGTCATGCGGATGTCAGATATTGCCCAGAACATGCTGGTTGAGGTTTCAACGGCCTTTCACACCCAGGGGCAAGATCAGATCGCGGGCATCCGGCATACGGACGATGTGCTCGATGCACTGAACCGCAGCATCAAGATCTACCTCACCTCCATTCCCGCCAACGCACTCAGCGATACAGACCGGCGGCGATTGGATCAGGTGGTCTATGCGGCCATGACATTTGAACAGGTCGGTGACATCATCAGCAACAATCTCGCGGGTCGGGTTGGAAAGCTCCTGAAGCGGCAGCAGGTGTTGTCCAGCGAAACCCTGGCAGACCTGGCGCCGATTTTCCAGCACGTGACATCCAACGTAAGCCTGACCTCGACGGTTTTCATGACCGGAGAAAAACGCGCCATGAAACGGCTTTTCGAGGAAAAGCACACCATGGATCGGCTCGAGGCCAGGGCGTCGCAGATTCACCTGGATCGCCTGCGTGAAGGCTCGGTGGATGGTATAGAGACCAGTGCGTTGGAAATCGATACCTTGCACGACCTTCGGCAGATCAATGATCATCTGGTGTCAATCGCAGTTGCCATCATGCGCAGCAAGGACGGCAAAACGAAACAAAACAACAAGCTGACCGCCGGTTCGGGCATTCCCTCAATGACCCTGGTCTCCCTGCCCCGTTCAAAGAGAGCGAATACTTGAAGTCGTTTCCACTGCGATCATTCATGCGCGCTTCCGGATAAGCTTTGGGCGATAACCAAGAGACTGTTGCCATTTCGGTGATATCCGGGGCAAGAGAGGCCTCCAGCCGCTTATCATCAGTTTCGCATGACCTTTCGCCCCACACGCCTGCAGGCGGACCTGCTCCTTCTTTTGACCGCCGCGATCTGGGGCCTGGCCTTTGTTGCCCAGAAGACCGGCATGACCGGGATTGGACCGCTCGGTTTCCTGGGCATCCGGTCGATCCTGTCGGCACTGACCATAGCGCCGCTTCTTTATTTCGAGCTGAAAAGTCCGGCTGTCAGACCGCGCATTACCCCCACCGATCGCTGGCTGATGGCCAGCATGGCCCTGAGCTTTTTTGCCGGGGTCTACCTCCAGCAGGCCGGTATCCGCATGACGAGCGTCACCAATGCCGGTTTTCTGACGACGCTTTATGTCGTCTTCACGCCCGTCATCGCCTTGCTGCCCTTTCGGCACGCCCAGTCTTTCATCGTGTGGCCAGCCTGCGCGCTGGCTCTGGTCGGCGCCTTCCTGCTCAATGGCGGCGGACTGACCCCGCTATCGGCCGGAGATACGCTTGAGCTTCTGTGCGCCGTCTGTTTTGCCTTGCAGATCAATCTGATGGGCATCCTGGCCCGGCGCGTTCAGAGGCCCGCCCTGCTGTGCATGACCCAGCACCTGACCTGTGTCATCCTTGGGATCGGGCTGGGTGCCGGTTTTGAAGGCATTACCCTTTCCAGCCTGTTCGAAAACGCCATCCCGCTACTTTATGCCGGCGTGATTTCCGGCGGCATAGGTTTTACCCTTCAGGCCCTGGCTCAGCAGCACACGCCGGCCTCCGATGCCGCCATCATCATGTCGGCCGAAGCCCTGTTTGCCGCGCTTGGCGGGGCTTTGTTGCTGCATGAACGCTTGGGCATGATCAACTGGCTGGGCTGCGGCCTGATCTTTGTGGCGATCGTGCTCGTTGAATTCTATCCCCTGCTCAGAACGCAGGACCGCCGGGCCAGCTAGGCCGCCCTGCTGCCTTCACATAAAAATACCGCGCACACGGCTTCATAGTCTGCTAGTGCTTCACCCTGACAGGGGCGTCTGCGTCACGCAGGCTGAGAAGTACCCTTTGAACCTGAACCGGATCATGCCGGCGGAGGGAGTCGGTTTCGGTCATGCCGTACCCAAGCCTTTTCCTCCGTCACAAACAGATGGAGTTATGCGATGAGCCTCCCCCTCAATCAACAAGTCGTTCTGGTCACCGGCGCGGGCCGCGGCCTCGGCGCGGCCATTGCCAGGGCCTTTGCCCGCGAAGGCGCGAAAGTCGCGATCAATTACCGCAAAAGCAAGGAAGCCGCCGAGGCGCTGGCGGCCAGCCTGGGCAGTCATGCCCGGGCTTTTCAGGCCGATGTGCGCCAGCCGTCCGAAATTGCCCGCATGGTAAAGGATATCGAGATCGAGTTCGGCGCGCCGACCACCCTCGTCCATAATGCCCTGGCCGATTACAGCTTCAATGGCGATGGCCGGGAAACTCTCGACACGCTCGCCTGGGATCATCTTCAGGCCCAAACGGAAACCGCCGTGGGCGGCGCCCTCAACGTGATCCGGGCCGTGCGTCCGGCCATGAAGGCCGCCCGCTTTGGCCGCATCGTCACCATCGGCACCAATCTGGTGCAGAACCCCGTCGTCCCCTATCACGACTATACCGCGGCCAAGGCGGCCCTGATGGCCTTCACGCGCACGGCCGCCGCCGAACTGGGGCCGGACGGCATCACGGTCAACATGGTTTCGGGCGGGTTGCTGCGCACCACCGATGCCAGCGCGGGCACGCCGGATGCCATTTTCGACCTGATCGCCGCCAATACCCCGCTGCGTAGTGTCACGACGCCCGAGGAAGCGGCCGATGCGGTCCTGTTCTTCGCCAGCCCCTGGGCGCGCTCTGTCACCGGGCAGAACCTGATCGTCGATGGCGGGCTCGTTTTCGGCTAAAGCCAGCCAATATAAATCTTGCTGAGGCGACATTTCGGCGGCCATAATCGGCGCATGTCTGATGCCACTCCTTCCGCCCGCGTTGACGCCATAGATATATTACGCGCCATGACCATGGTGCTGATGATCTTCGTCAATGACCTGTGGTCGCTGACCGGCATTCCCGGCTGGCTTGAGCATGTGCCACGCGGCGTCGACGGGCTGGGACTGGCCGATACGGTTTTTCCAGCCTTCCTCTTCATCGTCGGCATGTCCCTGCCCTTCGCCATCGATCACCGGCGGGCCAAAGGTGACAGCGACCGGCAGCTGGCCGGCCATGCGATCCTGCGCGCCGTCGCCCTGCTGGTCATGGGCGTCTTCCTGGTCAATGGCGAGACGATCAACCCAAAGGCCACCGGTTTCAGCGGCAGCCTGTGGGATGTTCTGTGCGCCACCGCCTTCATTCTGGTGTGGAACAGTTACCCTTCACGCCTGCCAACCTGGGTGCGCCATGCCATGAAAGGCCTGGGCGTCCTGACTTTGCTTGTTCTGGCTTTTATCTATCGCGGCGGAGAAGCCGGACATCTAACCTCTTTTACCCCGCAATGGTGGGGCATTCTTGGCCTGATCGGCTGGGCCTATCTTGTATCGGCGCTGGTCGTGATTGCCGCGAAGGGCCGTCTGACGATGCTCGTCATGGCGTGGGCCGCTTTCAGCGCCTTAAGCCTGCTGTATGCGGCAAAACTGGTGCCGGCTCCCCTGCACCTCCTTCCCGAGCCGATCATCGACGGTACCATGACTGCGCTTACCCTGGGTGGCGTGGTGACCGCCCGGCTGTTCCAGATATTCCAGAACCGCGACCGGAAAGCGCGCTTGCTGACGATCCTTGCGGTCATCGCCCTCTGCCTGATCGGCCTGGCCGTCTGGACCCGGCCCTACTGGGGGATATCGAAACTTGCCGCCACTCCGGCCTGGCTATTCCTGTGCAGTGCCCTGACCCTGCTGGTCTTTATGGCCATCTATACCGTCACCGACCTCGCTGGAAAAGCCCGCTGGTTTGCGGTCATCCGGCCAGCGGGCACCGATACCCTGCTGTGCTACCTGGTGCCACTGTTTCTCTATGGCCTGATCGATGCCACCGGCCTGGAACTGCCCGATCCCTGGCTGACCGGCGGCCTCGGTCTGATCAAGTCGCTGATTTTTGCCCTGGCCTGCGTCTGGGTGACTGCCGCTCTGCGGCGTGCGGGTCTCCGCCTGAAACTGTAAATACCCGATAAGGACTGGGACTCAGGCGGTTTTTATAATCGCCCATCGCGTGGCCAATATTTTTCTTACCCGCAAACGCGCACCCTGAAATCGTTGTTTCAGAGGGAGGCCCGCCATGGCCCGGAGTGCTGTCTATATTCCCCCCTACAAGGAAGTCCGTCCCAGCGACGGACGTGAGTGGGTTATCTTTGAAAGCCTGGTGGCTTTTCTGTCCCTGATGCTGATCGTTTCGGGCTTCGTGCTCTATATCGGCCACGCCTTCGAGGCCAAGGCGGCCTTGCCGGGCGGCGCCATCGAGATCAGCCACCAGACCGTGGCCGAGCGCCCGCTCAGCCTGGTGGAGGCCTGATCATGCTGTCTTCACGCAGTCTCACCCCTCTGGTCCTGACCGGCTTTTTCGCCCTCGTATTACTGGCCATATTGTCGGCGGCCGCCTGGTCGCACGCAAAGGCCGAGGAAGCGGCAAAGGCCGATGCCGTTGAAGTCAATTACGTGCCGGACGAAGACAAATTGCCGGTAACCGATGCCACGCCTGAAAAGGCGGCAGCTTAAATCGCATAATCGGGAGGGATGGCGCGCTCATCCTTCAGGGTTTCCATCGAGATATAGGCCGAGACGTCAAACAGATCGATGCGGCTGACCAGTCGCTTGTAGATAGCATCATAGTGCGCGATATCGGTCACCACGATCTTGATGATATAGTCGAGATTGCCTGCCAGACGGTGCACCTCGACAATTTCCGGAATATCCGCCACGCCGGCTCGAAAGCGTTCCAGCCAGTCGGCCGTATGATGCGCCGTCTTGACCACCACGAAAACCGTCGTGCCGAGCCTTAAGCGCCGGCGGTCGGCCACCGCCACATTGCGCGTGATATAGCCCTCTTCCCGCAGCCGGCTGATCCGCCGCGAACAGGCGGAAGCCGAAAGGTTCAACCGCTCCGACAGCTCGGCCAGCGGCGTATCCGAATCCTTTTGCAGCAGGGCCAGCAGTTTGCGGTCACGATCATCAAGCATGACACATTTTGCACATTTTCACATAAATACGCAATATTTAAGCGCATAGGGCCTAAATTTATCCAAAGAACGCGCGCCATTTTCCCTCAAGCCGACATATGCTGATCCAGTATTAAAGGAGATATGTATGCGCAAGATCGGTTTGCTGGGCGGCATGAGCTGGGAGAGCACCGCGACCTACTACAAGCTTATCAATGAAGGTATCCGCCAGGCGCTGGGCGGCCTCGCCTCAGCCGATATCCTGATGCGCTCGCTCGATTTCCAGACCATTGTCGCCCTGCAGAAGGCCGACCGCTGGGACGAGGCCGCATGTTTGCTGGGCGATGCCGCGCAAGGACTTGAGGTTGCGGGCGCTGACTGCATCCTGATCTGCACCAACACCATGCACCTGGTCGCCGAACAGGTGGCCGCCAGCTGCGATGTGCCGCTGATCCACATCATTGGCGAAACGGGCAAGACGATCAAGGCGGCCGGTCACCGCCGGCCACTGCTTTTGGCCACGCGTTACACCATGGAGCACGGCTTCTATGCCGAACACATGCGCCGCCACGGTCTCGACGTGATCGTCCCCGAAGCGGATGACCGCCTGATCTGCCACAATGCCATTTTTGACGAACTGTGCCAGGGCGTGGTCAGCCCGCGCGCGCGTCAGGCCCTGATCGACATGACCCGACGCGGCGCGGACATGGGTGCGGACTGCGTCATACTCGGCTGTACCGAACTGGGCCTGAGCGTCGATGCCAGCTGCCTGCCCCTGCCCTGTTTCGACTCGACTCATATCCATGCGCAGGCCGCGGTCGAATTCGCGCTTACAGAAAAGCCTTTATGGCCGGCGCGGCAATTCGTCATGGCCGGGGCCTATATCTGAACCTTGCCGCTGCGTTTTTGGACGTGCTATAAGCGAGCCTGAAATTTCAAGGTATCTGCCATGCTGCGTTATGAGTCCATTGCCGCCACCCCGGCCTCCGATTATCCCTTCCGTAACCTGATCGGCGCCGACATCATGCCGCCGGAACTGGAAGGCGATATCGCCCGCGATTTCCCGCAGATCGACAAGACCGGCTTCATGCGTCCCGAAGATTTTCAGATGGGCCCGTCGTTCAAGACCCTACTGGCAGAGGTGCGCGGTCCGGCCTTCGCCAAGGCGATCGGTGAGAAGCTCGGCGTCGATCTGGCTGGCAAGCCGACCTGGGTGACGGTGCGCAAATGGTCGGCGCTGAAGGACGGCCGCCCGCATACCGATGGCGCCGACAAGCTGGCCTCGGCCCTGATCTATCTCAATCCCGAAGGCAGCAGCGGCGGCAACCTGCGCTTCCTCGAAGGCCCGGATCAGGACGGCCCCGGCACCCAGGAAGTCAACCCCGGCTACGGCCACTTCATCGCCTTCCCGCGTCTCGATAACAGCTGGCACGGCCATACGCCGTTCGAGGGTGAGCGCCGCGTCGTCCAGATCGCCTGGCTGGTCAGCGAAGACGCGGTGGCGCGCAAGGCCAAGCGCCACGGCATCACCGAATTCCTCAAGAAGATGTTCTCGAAGACCAAGCAAGACGAAATGATGTAAGGCGGTTTAGGCAGGAAAGCCTGAAATCCGACAGTCATTTATCGACTGGAGGCAAGGGCGACTACCCGCCTGAGCCTTTGCGAGGTGTCTTCCGGATAGAATGCAAACAACGCTTGTCTTTTAAAGCCAGGCTTTAAAAGACAAGCGTTGTTTGCATTCCGCCACCTGGCAGGGACCAATCGACACGCCAGCTCTCGCCAAAGCGCGTAATGTGATCGCCCTCGGCCTTTGGGCGGGAATCGCTAAAAGTCAGCGGCTTTTCCTTGCCGCCAGCTGAAACCGACAGACTGTTGCTGGTTTCCGCGTCGCCCGGCGGGTCGATCTGGGTGGTGGCCGAATAGAAACCGCGATCGTCGCTGATCGTCCGCGCCCGTATCTCGCCATTGAGCATGATTTCCACTGCCGTCGAGGGCGCCACGCGACCGGCGATGGCCAGGGCGCCGGCGCGGTCATAGTCGATCACCGCCACTTCCTGATCGTCATTGAACAGCGCCAGACTGGGCGCACCGGAGCGCATCAGCACCGCCTTTTCCGGCGCACCACCGGGAATGAACAGGCGGCCATCAGCATGCATGGAGCGGCCATTATCCTCGGTGGAGAGATCGTAAAGCCCGCCATCCGGGCCGGTCGGCAGTTCGGCGCGGAAATTCCCCTTGGAATCCGAAGTGACGCCGACAGCGCGCTGCCCGCCATAGCCAAAACGGACCCGCGCATTGGGAATGGTCTGGCCCAGGACAACGAACAAGCTGGAATCAGCCTGGGTCACCGCCGTGATCTCTGGCGCCCGCCAGTAGCCAGCCGCCTCCATGGCGCTGACCGCATCGGTCGCCTTGGGTTTCTCCTTACAGCCGGCCAGCAGGGCCAGGCTCGAAAACCCGAAGACATACGCGAATTTTTTGACATCATTCAGGAACATATTGACATCAGTATCCGTTTTCCGCCCATACGAACAGCCCTTCAACAGCAATTGCCATTCGCTTTTATTCGGATGACAATCCGAATCGCCAAACCTCAGAGACCTATTACCCATGTCTTCCGCCAAACCTGAAATCCGTTCCGTCTGCGTCTATTGCGGCTCCTCCTTCGGCGGAAATCCCCTTTACCGGCAAGCGGCGCACGATCTGGGTCAGATTCTAGCCGGGGCCGGCATGCGTCTGGTCTATGGCGGCGGCGGGGTTGGCCTGATGGGCGAAACGGCGCGCGCCGTCCATGAAGCCGGCGGCCAGGTGCTCGGCATCATGCCGAAATTCCTGCAGTCGCGTGAAAGCGTCTTCGGCGAGGTCGAAACCCGCATCGTCGACAACATGCACGAACGCAAGATGATGATGTTCGAAGAGGCTGACGCTTTCGTCGTGGTGCCCGGCGGCGTCGGTACGTTGGAAGAAGCCATCGAACTGATGTCCTGGCGTCGACTGGACCTGCACAAGAAGCCAGTGATCTTCCTGAACATCAACGACTACTGGGAGCCGTTTTTCTCCCTCATCCGTCATACCGAATCTGAAGGCTTTACGCCATCGGCCTTCCTCGACACCTATCTCAGCGTCAATTCGGTCGAAGAGGTCCTGCCGGCGATCGCCCGCGCCGGCGCGTACAATGTGGATATCGATACACGCCGGGTGGTCTGAGCCTTAGCCCTGCAGACGCTTGGCGATTTTTTCGCGGCCGATCAGGAAGCTCAAAGCCCCCATGTCCGGACCGTGGTCCATGCCGGTCAGGGCCTGGCGCAGCGGCATGAAGAGGGCCTTGCCTTTGGCGCCCGTGGCTTCCTTGATCGCGCCCGACCACTGAGACCAGCTGTCACGGCCATAGTCCGCCGGCAGCAGTTCCAGGGCCTTAGAGGCAAAGGCTGCATCCTCGATCTTAGGCGTGATGTCACCACCGACGATCCGGGCCCAGTCCGTCACCTCGGCGAACTTGTGCAGGTTCATCTTCACCGTATCCCAGAACAGCTCCCCCAGATCGGCGTTCACGGCTTCGAGTCGCGGCTTCGCCTCGGCATAGGACATGGCCTGCAAAACCTGGGCATTGAGACGCATCAGATCGTCGAAATCATAGCGCGCCGGGGCACGGCCCATCTTGCCGAAGTCCTGGCCTTCCACCAAGGCCAGCAGGGACGGCGCGGCCTCCAGCGCATCGGAGGTGCCGATGCGGGCGAGGTGCGAGGTGATGGCCAGCGGCTCCAGGCCGTCGTCGCGCATCTGCGAAATCGACATCGAACCGAGGCGCTTGGAAAGCCCCTCGCCATCGGCGCCGACCAGCAGCGGCATATGAGCGAAGACCGGCAGTGGCGAACCGCCGAAGAAGGCGGAAAGGGCCTCGAAGATTTCCAGCTGCGTCCCGGTGTTAGCGACGTGATCCTCCCCGCGGATGACGTGGGTGATCTTCATGTCGATATCGTCCACCACCGATGGCAGGGTGTAGAGGAAGGCGCCGTCCTCGCGTATCAACACCGGATCGGACATCGAGGTTGTATCGACTTCGCAGTGGCCGCGCACCAGATCTTCCCAGGTCACGCGCTTGCCATCGAGCTTGAAGCGCCAGTGCGGTCGGCGTCCTTCGGCCTCATAGGCGGCCTTCTCGTCATCGGTCAGCTTGAGCGCGGCGCGGTCATAGACCGGCGGCAGACCGCGCGACAGCTGTACCTTGCGGCGGCGGTCCAGTTCATCGGCCGTTTCATAACAGGCGTAGAGGCGGCCATCGGCCTTCAGGGCATCGGCGCACTTCTGGTAAATGTCGAAACGCTTCGACTGATTGTAGCGCTCGCCCCATTCGAGCCCGAGCCAGGTCAGGTCGGTCTCGATCAGGTCTTCGTTCTCTTTGGTGGAACGCTCGATATCGGTATCATCGATCCGCAACACGAACACACCCTGGTGCTTCTGCGCGAACAGCCAGTTCTGGACAGCGGCACGCACATTGCCGGCGTGGATGCGGCCGGTGGGTGAAGGAGCAAAGCGAACCTTGACGGTCATGATCGGGTCTCGTTGGTAAAAAGGAGCCTTCCCTTACCCCTCCGCGCCCGATTTGAAAAGGCTTTGATACGAAACACGGTAAATGGCGCTTAGGCACCGTGACAGTCCCGTCAATCTTTTATGACATCAAGCGCCGGTTAAGGACTTGCGCCTATCCCTGCCGCCGTGACGCAGAAATCGCGTCAGGTAGCGTCAGGCATTCTCGTGCAAAAACTGCTGTGCATTTCCGATATCATGGACCGGATCGATCCGGTTCGTCCCCAGTGCGATAATTCAACCCTCTACGAAATGTTTCGCGACGAATCCGACCTGATGGTCGTGGCCGTCGCCAATGAGGCCGGAGAAGTGCTGGGCCTGATCGAGCGGCACGCTTTCAACCTGACCATGGCCGCCGAATACGGCCGCGCGCTTTATGGCCGCAAGCCGGTCACCAGCCTGATGGACCCGGCGCCCCTCGTCGTCGAGTCCGCCACGCCCCTGCGCGACTTTACCCGAACCACCCTGAGCGAACGCCCTTCGGAACTGATGCGCGGCTTTATCGTCACGCGCGACGGCCGCTATGCCGGCGTTGGCACCTCCCTGTCGATCCTCAAGGCGATCAGCGCCGACCTGCAGCACTCCCTGACACGCCAGCAGGAAATGACCGGCGATCTAGTCCGGCTGGGCGCCGAATCGCAGCGTCACCAGACCTTCCTCAACATGGTCATCCAGAATATTCCGGCCATGGTGCTGGTCAAGAATGCCGGCGACCAGAAAGTCATCCTGCTCAACAGCGTCGGCGAGGACATGCTGGGCGTCACGCATGACGCCGTTGTCGGCCATGCCAGCGGCGACTTCATGACGGCCGAGCGCGCGGCGCTTTACAATACCTATGACCAAATGGCCCTGCAGAGTCAGGACGCCATCATGCTCAAGGAAGAGCATGTCACCGATTCCCAGGGCCGCAAACGCATCATCCAGCTCAAGAAGACGGTCCTGCGCACGCCATCCGGCGAGGCCGACTGCATCCTGACACTCGGTACCGACCTGACCGACCAGAAGCAGGCCGAGGCGCGTATCGCCCATCTGGCGCACTACGACCCCCTCACCGGCCTGGCCAACCGCGCCCTGTTCACGCGCGAAATGGATGCCGCCCTGAGCCGCGTCCAGCGCCTGGACGGACAGATCGCCCTGCTCTGTCTCGATCTCGACCGCTTCAAGGCGATCAACGACTCCTACGGCCACATGACCGGCGACCAGTTGCTGGTCGAGGTCGCCGAACGCCTGCGCGGCTGTGTGCGCAAGAGCGACGTGATCGCCCGTATGGGCGGTGATGAGTTCGCCATCATCCAGCATATCGACAGCGCCGATGACGCCCGTCACCTGGCGGCGCGCATTGTCGATGCCCTGAAACAGCCGATCCTGGTCAATGACATTGCGCTCGATGTCGGGACCAGCATCGGCATTGCCCTGGCACCGACCGATGGCATGGACGCCAATAACCTGCTGTCGCGCGCCGACCTGGCCATGTATCGCGTCAAGGCGGAAGGCCGCAACAGCTGGTGCTTCTACCAGCCGGAAATGGATGCCCAACTGCAGAGCCGTATCGAGATGGAGGTGGACCTGAAGGCTGCCCTGTCGGAAAATCAGTTCCAGCTTTATTTCCAGCCGCTGCTCGACATGGAAACCGGCGAGGTCGTCTCCTTCGAAGCCCTGCTGCGCTGGATACATCCGACCCGCGGGTTCATCTCCCCGGGTGAATTCATTCCCGTGGCCGAAGACTGTGGCCTGATCGGCCGGATCGGCGAATGGGTACTGATGGAAGCCACCCGGACGGCGGCCCGCTGGCCGCAGGCCTGGCGCGTGGCGGTCAACATTTCTCCCTTGCAGTTCCGCCACAAGTCGTTGGTAAATCTGGTGAAAAAAGCGCTAAAAACGTCCGGGTTAGCGCCGGCGCGTCTCGAACTGGAAATCACCGAGAGCGTCATCCTGAAGGACGAGACCCATAACCTCGCCATACTGAACGCCATCCGCGCCTTGGGCGTCCGCATCGCCATGGACGATTTCGGCACCGGCTATTCGTCCTTGAGCTACCTGCGCACCTTCCCATTCGACAAGATCAAGATCGACCAATCCTTCATCCGCGACCTGCCGAACGACACCAATGCCCTGTCGATCGTGCGCGCCATCACCGATATGGCGCGGTCACTGGGAGTGCTTATCACGGCGGAAGGGGTCGAGACCGAGGCCCAGATGACGGCATTGCGCGAACTCAACTGCGGTCAGGCGCAAGGCTACCTGATCGGCCGTCCGGCGCCGGAAATCACAGCCTACGCCAAGCCGGAGCGGAAGTACGGGACATGAAAAAGGCGCCGGTTGATCCGGCGCCTTTTTTAATCTCAGTCGTCCCGGTGGACACGTTCGGAACGCTCGTGGCGTTCCTGGGCCTCGATCGAGAGCGTCGCTGTCGGACGCGCTTCCAGGCGCCCCAGGCCGATCGGCTCGCCGGTTTCCTCACAGAAGCCGTAAGAACCATCGTCGATGCGTGACAGGGCCTCGTCGATCTTGCTGATCAGCTTGCGCTGGCGGTCACGGGTGCGCAGTTCGAGGGCACGGTCGGATTCGGAAGACGCCCGATCCACCAGATCCGGATGATTCTCCGTCTCCTTCTGCATCACATTGACGGTTTCCTTGGCGCCTTTCAGAATTTCATCTTTCCAGTTCAGTAGCTTGGAACGGAAATAGGCCAGTTGGCGGGTATTCATATATTCTTCGTCTTCTGTCGGACGATATTGTTCTGAAACTTGCGCAGCAGACATGTGCTTTGACACCCCTATTGATCGACGCCCTATTGTTAGGCGCGTGGTCCCGATGTCTTAAGGCTGGACATCGCGAACCTCTAACAGCAAAAACGATACCAGACGCCGCCCTTCCCGCCGGTTTGGCTGCGCTGCGGCGGCTTATAAAGGGGTATTATGAAGCTGTGAAGCGATTTTACGTTGCACGGCAAACCCGACAGGCGATTTATGCGTTTTATCTGACGCACATCCGGATCCCAGAAGTGCGTCACACATTTGGGGATGCGTTCGGAAATCGGTCGCGGACAAATCCGGCAAAAGCTTCCGCCGCGTGACGCAGACGTTCCGGCCAGTGTTCGGCGGCATCCGCATCGGCACCATCGGTGATATATTTGACGGCGGCAAACGGTATCGCCTCCCCCAGGCAAACCTTGGCGAGGGCATAGGCTTCCATGTCCAGTACCTCGCACGACATGGCCAGGTCACCGGTTACGAAACTGTCACCACTGCCGCACAGGCCCGACGTCAGGTCGGGAAAAACGATACCCGTCTCCAGAATGACCGGTGTGGATTCGTAAGGGGTCTCGCCCAGGGCAAAACCAAGCGGGGTCACATCCATGTCACGCTGTACGAAGCGATGGCAGGCGACCAGCTCACCAGTGCGGAAAGAACGGCTGCCGGCGGTGCCGAGATTGACCACGCGCGCCGGCAGGCGCCCCTGATGGCGGCGCAGGGTCAGTTCACGGGTCAGGACATGGGCGGCATTGACCTTGCCAATACCTGTATAGAGGATATCCGCGCCCAGCGGCTCCAGCAGTCCCCTGGTCTCCTGCTTCAGGGCCAGGACAAACAAGGTATCGCGCATTACATCAGGCGGCGCTTGGCCAGTTCGACACAGGCGCGAGTCTCGATCTCGTTGAGCACCCCCTGCAGGCGGTCATCCTCGATCTCTTCCTTCTGCAGGGCGATCATCGCTTGCAGACGGATCAGAGCCTCATCGTCGATCTCGCCCGAAAGTACACTGACCTTCAGGTCATCCAGAGCATCGAGAATATCATGCGAGCGCTTGATCTGGCGACGGCGGCGGCCGGTCAGCACATCTTCCTCGCCTTGCAAGGCCATCAGGGCATCTATGCCCATCATGCCGAAGGCGGCAGACGTCTGTGCGGTGGCCGCGGATTTGCCCGCGCTGTCCTTGCCGGATAGCGAAAAGTCGCTGCCCGCCTTTTTTGCCCCGCTGGACGCCCCGCTGATCGGTGCGCCGGTAACCGAATTGATTCTGAACGTCATTGCACTGGCCTGTCTGGATACCCACACATAATATATAGAAATGCCGCGCGGTATTTCCGCCTTTTCGCCTCTGTCAGGCGAAAACCGGCTTTTGCCAGGAGGTCTACCGGGTCATTATTGCCGCCTCAGGGTAAGCGAAGCCTTAACGCCCCGGCATAATTTTCCCGTTGACGATGCCACGTGCAAGCGCAAAACCCAAAGCGCTGAAAAATATAAAAAAAACAAGCGCATGATTCGTGGCACGGATTTCGCAGGCTATTGGCCAGTTATGGTTAACGGGTAAATTCATGCTCCTGTCGAAACTGAAAACCGCTCTGGGCTCCACGTTGGGCGTCGTCGCCGTGACCGGTTTGATTCTGTATGGCCCCACGGCCCAGGCCGCATCGCGTATCAAGGACATTGTCGATGTCGAAGGCGTGCGAACCAACCAGCTGGTCGGTTACGGCATTGTGGTCGGGCTTAGCGGCACCGGCGATACAGTGCGAAACTCGCCGATGCTAAAGCAGAGCCTGGAAGCCATGATGGAGCGCATGGGCGTCAATGTTCGCGATGCCAGCCTCAACACCAAGAATGCCGCTGCCGTCATGGTCACCGCCGACCTGCCGGCCTTCTATGCTTCCGGCGCGCGCCTGGATGTGACCGTCTCGGCCATGGGCGACGCCAAGAGCCTGCTCGGTGGCACGCTTCTGGTCACCCCCCTGCTCGGCGCCGATGGCGAGGCCTATGCCGTGGCGCAAGGGACCGTTCAGACCGGTTCGGTCTCGGCCGGCGGCGCGTCCGGCTCCTCCGTCACCAAGGGCGTGCCGACGGCCGGCCGTATTGCCTCTGGCGGCACGGTCGAACGCGAAACCGGCTTCAACTTCAATTCGATGCCGGTGGTGCGCCTGACCTTGCACAATCCGGATTTCGCTACCGCCCGCCGTATTGCCGATACCATTACCCACCAGTATCCGGGCACGGCCATTGCTGAAAATCCCTCGATCGTCGCCATCAAGCCGCCCTCCGGCACCAGCATGATGGATTTCGTCACCCAGATCGAAGCCATGAATGTCGATGTCGATTCCCCGGCCAAGGTGGTGATCGATGAAGTCAACGGCGTCATCGTCATGGGCGAGAATGTCCGCATTTCCAAGGTCGCCATCGCCCAGGGCAATCTGACCATCCGCGTCGATGAACAGCCGGGCGTCAGCCAGCCGGCACCGCTTTCGCAGGGTCAGACCACAGTCGTCCCCAACAGCACGGTCAGCGTCGATGAGGAAAAGGGCAAGCAGCTGATTCAGCTGGGCGGCGGCTCCTCGCTTTCCGACCTGGTCGCCGGCCTCAACGCTCTGGGCGTGACGCCGCGCGATATGATTGCTATACTGCAGTCTATCAAGGCGGCCGGCGCCCTCCAGGCCGACATCCAGGTGATGTAAACGGAGATTATGCTTATGGACAGTTCATCCCTGCTCACGCTCCAGGCCGCCCAGACGCAGACGGCGACCTCACAGCAGAAAAAAACCTCGGCCGCAGTGCTTCAGGCGGCCTCCGGCACCGATGCGGACAAGGCTACCGACAAGACCTCCGGCAAGAGCAATGCCAAGCTCGGCCTGGATTTTGAAACCATGTGCCTCAGCAATCTACTGTCGCCGATGTTCGAAGGCCTGCAAACCGACGGTCCCTTTGGCGGCGGTGAAGGCGAAGAAGCCATGCGCTCCTTCTATGTCGACGCTATAGCCAAGCAGATGGCCCAGCGCGGCGGCCTCGGCATTTCCGACATGATGCAAAAGCAGCTTCTGCAGATGCAGGAACAGGGACACGCCTGATGCCTCTCGCCGCGACAAGTCCCACAGACCGCGCCCGCCAGATGACCGCCCTCACCATACGTCTGGGCGAACGTCTGGAAGCCGAAACCCTCTGCCTGCTGGCCCAGCGCCCGCAGGATATCTATGCCGGCATCGAGGAAACGCGAAGCCTTTCCAATCTCTATCGTCACGAATCCATGCGTATCAAGGCTGATCCCAGCCTGCTGGCAGGGATCAGCGCCATCGATAAAAAAGCCCTGCGCGAAGCGACGGTGCAGTTCGAGGAGCGCCTGCGTAAATATGGCCTGGCGGTCAACGCCGCCAAGACCATTACCGAGGGCGTGATCAGCGCTGTGGCCGCAGATCTGCATACACGGCGCAACCAGACCTCCCTCTACGGTGCCCGGGGGCGCCAGCTGGACAGCGGCCCGCAATCGCTGAATTTTGGCCGCAAGGCCTGATCCTACTCGCTAGCCGGGTCAGCCGTACCACCGCCATTGCCCATGCCCCGCTGGTCCTTGGCGTTGGAATAGGCCCCCGGCTGCGGTGCCTGATCGCGCTGATCGGTGGCCGTCGGTACATGGACGACGCGGTTCCAGTAGGCGGTATTGCCCGGTGAGGTCTTGTAGCGCAGGTTCTGATCCTTTTTCGCCACGGCCGCCTGGAAGTCGGCATCCGGCTTGGGACCAAGGTTCTTCTGGCTGGCCAGGTCCGTCATCTGGCAATCCGGCGGCAGGGGCTTGCCCGACTGCTGGGCGGAAACGCACCAGTCATGATTCTGCAGCGACTGGGTGACCTGGCCACGCCCGCCCTTCAGTACCCCCGTGCCGCTCGGCAGCCCCGCCGGCGGCTGCAGGCTGCCCAGACGTCCGCCGCCTCCGGCGGGCGGCGCCAGTCCGGAGGGCGATACCTTTTCCAGCGCCGGCATATTGACGTTCGGCACCTCGTGCAGGTTCAGATCGCTGACCTGTCCCACCGCCGCCTGGCTCTTCGCCTGAATCTCTTCCTGCGTTTTCTTCTTCACCCGCGTGCTGACCGAAGGCGGCGCCGGGGTTTCAGAAAGCGTGGCTGGCCCCGCGATATCCAGCGGCTTTTCCTTAGGAATATTGACAGTGATCGGTTTGGCCGGTTGCGGCTGTACTACAGGCTGAGGGACAGTCTGCGGCGCAGGCGCAACCACAGGCGACGGCGGCGCTTCCTGCGTCTCACGCGGGGCCTGATCGGCCGGCTTGGGTGTCTCGACGGGCTGGACCTCGCGCGGCACAACTTGCGGAATGGGCTCAGGCTGCACATCCGGCTGAGGGATGGGTGGTTCTGGCCACAGTTCAACCGGTGTGTAAGAATCGTCAATGAAGCGGCTGTCTATGTTCCACATCTCCGGATGGGTGGCCACCAGCATCCAGAATAGCAAAACGTGCAGCACGAGCGCCATGGCCGTGGCGCCCACCAAGCGCGAGCGGCGGCTGGTCCGTGCCGTCATGCCGGCAAGCCAGGTCTCCACGCCGTCCCCGACACGGTCTTTGATGCGGGTAAACCCAGCCTGCATAGTCTGCTATTCCTCTTTCGCCCCGCCCAGTAGCCAAAAGATTCCGTCGTTACTGTGTCCTGTTTATGAGCTTAAGTCAAAAACCCATGCTGACAGATATCGTCACGCGCCTTGCGCACTATTAAGGTTCGATGGGCAATGCCGCGCCCGATTATTAATGTTGCCAAATTGTTCTTGCGCCCCACTGGCAAATCGCGGCAAAGCCTCTATATAATCCCCTGTTCCAAATTTTGAGGATATGCGCGTATGGCCAGGCTTCCCGATCAGGACTTCATCAAGGTTCGCGGTGCGCGGGAGCATAACCTCAAGGGCGTCGATGTCGATATTCCGCGCGGCGAGCTGGTGGTCCTGACCGGGCTCTCCGGCTCCGGCAAGTCCTCCCTAGCCTTCGATACCATCTATGCCGAGGGTCAGCGCCGCTATGTCGAGAGCCTGTCGGCCTATGCCCGCCAGTTCCTGGAGCTGATGTCAAAGCCGGATGTCGATCTGATCGAGGGCCTGTCCCCGGCTATTTCCATCGAGCAGAAGACCACCTCGAAGAATCCGCGCTCGACGGTCGGTACCGTCACCGAAATCCATGACTATATGCGCCTGTTGTGGGCGCGCGTCGGCGTGCCCTATTCGCCGGCCACCGGCCTGCCGATCGAAAGCCAAACTATTTCTCAGATGGTCGACAAGATCATGGCCCTGCCGGAAGGCACCCGACTGCTGCTGCTGGCGCCCTTCGTGCGCGGCCGCAAGGGCGAATACAAGAAGGAAATCGCCGATCTCCAGCGCCAGGGCTTCCAGAGACTGAAGATCAACGGCGAATACTATCCCATTGAAGATGCACCGAAACTCGACAAGAAATTCAAGCACGACATCGATGTGGTGATCGACCGCGTGGTGGTGAAGTCAGGCATCATGGCGCGCCTGGCGGATTCGCTGGAAACGGCGCTGCGGCTGGCCGACGGCCTGGCCATAGCCGAACATGCCGATACTGAAGAGGGCGAGACCGAACCGAAGCGCATCATCTTCTCGGAAAAGTTCGCCTGCCCGGTTTCCGGTTTCACCATTGCCGAAATCGAGCCGCGTCTCTTCTCCTTCAATAATCCATATGGCGCCTGCCCGACCTGCGACGGCCTGGGGGTCAAGTTGGCCTTCGACCAGGGCCTGATCGTCGCCGATCCGAAACTGTCCCTGACAGATGGCGCCATCGCGCCCTGGTCGAAAGGCCCCTCGCCGCTTTACGCCCAGACCCTGCAGGCCCTGAGCGTTCACTACGGCTTCAAGATGGATACGCCGTGGGAAAAGCTGAGCGACGAGGTCCGTAATGTGATCCTGAACGGTTCCGGCGGGGACAAGATCAAGTTTGTCTACGAAGACGGCAGTCGCCGCTACGATGTTACCAAGATATTTGAAGGCGTCATCCCGAACATGGACCGGCGCTGGCGCGAAACCGATTCGTCGTGGGTGCGCGAGGATCTGGCGCGCTACCAGTCGGAAACCCCGTGCGAGGCCTGCGGTGGCAAGCGCCTGAAACCCGAGGCATTGGCGGTCAAGATCGACGCGAAGGATATTGCCCAGATTTCCGGGCTGTCGATCAAGAAAGCGCATGAATGGTTTAATGCTATCGAAGGCAAGCTGACGGAAAAGCAGCTGGAAATCGCTCGGCGAATTCTGAAAGAAATCAAGGACCGGCTGCGTTTTCTTAATGATGTGGGTCTGGATTATCTCAACCTGTCGCGCAACTCCGGCACGCTGTCGGGTGGCGAGAGTCAGCGTATCCGCCTGGCCTCGCAGATCGGTTCCGGCCTGACCGGCGTGCTCTATGTGCTCGATGAACCCTCCATAGGCCTGCACCAGCGCGACAACGACCGCCTGCTGGAAAGCCTGAAGGGCCTGCGCGACCTCGGCAATTCAGTTCTGGTGGTTGAGCACGACGAAGATGCCATCCTGACTGCCGACTATGTCATCGACATGGGCCCCGCCGCCGGGGTGCATGGCGGCCAGATCATCGCCCAGGGGACGCCCGCCGATATCAAGGCCAATCCGGAGTCGATCACCGGTCAGTACCTGACCGGCAAGAAGGAAATTCCGCTCTTCTATGGCGCCGGTCACAACAACCAGCGCCGCCCGGTCAATAAAAAGAAGATGCTGAAGGTGATCGGCGCGCGCGGTAACAATCTGAAAAGCGTCACTGGCGAAATTCCGGTCGGCGTCATGACCTGCATTACCGGCGTTTCCGGCGGCGGCAAGTCGACCTTCACGCTGGAGACCCTGTACAAGGCCGCCGCCCGGCGCCTGAACAATGCCTCGGCGCACCCGGCGCCGCACGACAAGATCGAGGGGCTGGAGTTCTTCGACAAGATCGTCGAGATCGATCAGTCGCCCATCGGCCGCACACCGCGTTCCAACCCGGCCACCTATACGGGCGCCTTCGGTCCGATCCGCGACTGGTACGCCGGCCTGCCGGAATCGAAAGCCCGCGGCTATGGCCCTGGCCGCTTCTCGTTCAACGTCAAGGGTGGCCGCTGCGAGGCCTGTTCGGGCGACGGTCTGATCAAGATCGAGATGCATTTCCTGCCGGACGTCTATGTCACCTGCGATGTCTGCAAGGGCAAACGCTACAATCGCGAGACGCTCGACATCGTCTTCCGCGGCTATTCGATCGCCGATGTACTCGACATGACAGTGGAAGAAGGTGCGGACCTCTTCAAGGCCGTGCCATCCATCCGTGATAAGCTGGAGACCCTCAAACGCGTGGGCCTCGGCTATATCAAGATCGGCCAGCAGGCCACCACCCTGTCCGGCGGTGAGGCCCAGCGCGTCAAGCTTTCCAAGGAGTTGTCCAAGCGCGCCACCGGCAAAACGCTCTATATCCTCGACGAGCCGACCACCGGCCTGCATTTCGAGGATACGCGCAAGCTGCTGGAGGTGCTGCACGAACTGACCGACAACGGCAATACGGTCGTGGTCATCGAGCATAATCTCGATGTCATCAAGACGGCCGACTGGCTGCTCGATTTTGGGCCGGAAGGCGGCGATGGTGGCGGTGAGATCATCGCTTCCGGCACGCCGGAGCAGGTGGCGGTCAATGAGCGGAGCTGGACCGGAAAGTATCTGAAGGAGATTCTGGCGCGCCATCATCAGCGCCAGCCGGAGCTGGCGGAATAGTTCCCCCATCAGGCGAGGCGCTTAACCTCCGTTAACCATTTTTCGGCACTGTGCAGGCATGAAAAGCCTGAGTCGTGCCTCCCTCGTCCTGATGACCAGCCTGCTGGCCCTCTCCCTCGCTGCCTGTTCCGGCAAAAAGGCGGAGGAGCATACGCCCACAAGCGAACAAGGAGGCGAGCATGGTGAAGCGCACGGCAGCCAGCCTGTGGCCAAATGGACCTATGACGGCGATACCGGCCCCATGCACTGGGGACAGTTGGGCGGGGCTGAGCTGTGCGGTACTGGCCAGCGGCAATCGCCGGTCGATATTGTCGGCCAGCCTAAGATGCAGCTCTCCCACATGCTGCTGAACTATAATTCGGTGACCGCCACTATCCAGAATACCGGCAAGACGATCCGCGTGACGCCGGCCAACGGCGGCGAACTCGATCTGGACGGCGACAAGTACCCGCTGAAATATGTCGAATTCCACAGCCCCAGCGAACACGCGCTGAACGGCCACCAGTCCACTCTGGAGAGCCAGTTCGTCCATGTCGATGCCGAAGGCCACACGCTGATCGTGGCCGTGCTGTACGATATCGGCGCCGCCGATCCGATGCTGGGCTCTCTGTGGACCTACCTGCCCACCGATCCGGGCCAGCCGATGCCCTTGGCCGATCTGCTGATCAATGCGCAGGACCTGATGCCGGGCACGCAGGATTTCTATGTCTATTCCGGCTCACTGACCACGCCGCCCTGCACCGAGGCCGTGACCTGGATGGTCTATGCCTCGCCCCTGACTGTCAGCGCCGAACAGGCCGACGCCTTCCAGCGCCTGATCGGGCCTAATGCCCGGCCGCTTCAGGCGCGCAATGCCCGTGATTTCTTCCGCGTGGTTGGCACCAATTAGCGAGCGGCTTCTTCCTTAACCTTGCGGACCGGCGTGCGCCCCTTCAGCGCGCGATAGGCGGCGACCGGCGCGCCCAGCTGAATGGCGGCCATCAAGGGAGCCACCACGGCAAAGGTCAACGCCAGGGCGATAACCGAGGCCGGCGTCAGGAAGCTGACGATGCTGGTCATGTCCGGCATGATCATGTCGCCTGTGACCCTGAGGCCCAGGCTGAGGACCTGAACGGCCTCGATGATCTTGTCACACAGGAAACGCACAACCATCGCCAACGCCGTAGCCGTGGCATAGCCGGTGAACAGCGACCAGAATCGCTCATTCGTCATGGCAAGGCTGCCGAAGATATTCAGGCTCTGACTGTCGAAACTGTGCGGCCCATTGAGTGAAAGCCGCAGGGACAGCCATATGGCAGCGCCCAGGCCGGCGATGACACCAAGGGTTTGCAGGCCCGTAGCAGCCTGTGAATTAGCCCCACCGATCAACAGCCCGGCCATGGTGCCGACAAGCGCCACGCCCAGGAAAAGCGCAGCGATCACAGCCAGACTAGCTGTCTTGACCGCGATCAGGCGGATTTCCTGCCAGCCGAAGGCGAGAAAACCCAACCGGTCGTCCGTCTCGCCGAACGCCACGCGGCAAACGGCGCCGAGCACGACCGAGGTCATGACGACATGAACCGGCAGACACATCAATCCGGCCAGCAAGATCTGTTGCGATATGTTGATCATGAACGCCTGATCCACACCCGCACTACCTGTATCCGCCTGAGCGATTATCATCTTGACGAAAGCCATGATCTGCGGTCCGGCGACATGGACCATGATCAGGCTCATCACGCCATAGCCGAACAGGGTAATCGCGCCCCAGAAAGCGATCAGCTTCGGCCGTTCACGGATGATGCGAAAGCCCTCGAAGGCAAAATCGAACGTCAGGTTCATGTACGCGTCTCATGCGCCCGCACGTGCGCGGACCGGACTATTTAGACCTGATCGCCATGATCTGCCTATAGGCCGAGGTCAAAAAACCGACAATAAGCGGGAAAAGGCCGAAAATATCCAGCAATAGAAGCGCCATATGCACCAGAATGCCGCCATTGCCCTTAAGGGGCAGTGTATGCGCCACACCGCCGGCAATCAGCAAGAAAGGCACAACGAGTGCCGCCAACCCCAGAAACAGCCGGCCTACATAGCCCGTGGTCAGGCCGAGCGCATTCAGGGTGACCAGCTTGCGGCCGCCGATATTGGCCACTGGCACCAGCACCAGTTTCAGCGACAGGAAGATGAGATACAGGCCTGCGAAAGCGAGATAGCCGATAAAGACATAATCGGCCCCGCTGTGCCGTTTCACCAGCGCGATGAGCGCCGCCATCGAGTCTTCATAGCCCGATGCCAGGCCCGACATGCTGAAGGCAATGGCGAAGACGATGCCTACAGTCGCCACGATCATCAATACGAACAGCGACACCACCACGGTAGCCCACAGCAGCCGTAATTCCGGCCAGCCGAACTGCAGGCCGCCGAAGCCCAGCCCTTCGGCCCTGGCGTCACGTCCAAAGAGTGCGATACGGTAAAGCGCTCCTTGAGCGACCAGCTTCAGAAGGAAAAGAAGCAATACAATCAACAGACTTATCAGCTTCAGCTGATGCGACATGGCAAAAAAGGACAGGCCCACCGTCGCGACCAGCATCAGCCCCAGCACCAGCCACGCTCCCTGCCAGGCCCGCGGCACAAAGCTCACGGCGGCCCAGAGCGCCTGCGTTACCGAAAAACCCGAACTCATAATACCCCCAAGCCTGGCCAGCGCACTCATTTCAGGCCAATCCGGATTTAGAAACAAATCCATTCGCTTTAAAAGCTTATTTCGTTAACGCCGCCGGATTTTCATCCGCCTCTTGCCACGATGCAACACATATGGCGCGCACATAGTGCTTCACAGTGCGACGGCCTTACTATAGAGCGGGCGCATGACAGTTTCTCCCTCTCCCGTACACGTTATCGGCGGCGGTCTCGCCGGTTCCGAAGCCTGCTGGCAGCTTGTTTCCGCCGGCGTTCCGGTCATCCTCCACGAGATGCGCGGCGGCACGCGCGACGGCCAGCCGATCACCACCAATGCCCACCAGACCGATGGCCTGGCCGAGTTGGTCTGCTCGAATTCCTTCCGTTCCGATGACTGGCAATTTAATGCCGTGGGCCTGCTGCACGAGGAAATGCGCCGGGCCGGTTCGCTGATCCTGAAAAGTGCCGACCAGCATCAGGTGCCCGCCGGCGGCGCCCTGGCCATGGACCGTGAAAACTTCTCCGCCGCAGTGACCGAAGCCCTGGCCAGCCACCCGCTGGTGACGATTGTGCGCGAGGAAGTCACCACCCTGGCCAATAAGGACTGGCATAATGTGGTGGTTGCCACCGGCCCCCTCACCTCCGAAGCCCTGTCGCAATATGTGCTCGATGTCTCCGGTGAAGGCCAGCTCAGCTTCTTCGACGCCATTGCGCCGATCATCCATTACGACTCCATCGATATGTCGAAAGCGTGGAAGCAATCGCGCTATGACAAGGAAGGCCCCGGCGGCGATGCCGCGGCCTATATCAACTGCCCGATGGACAAGGACCAGTACGAGGCCTTTATCGACGCCCTGCTCGATGGCCCGAAGGCCGAGTTCAAGGACTGGGAGCATGTGCCCTATTTCGACGGCTGCCTGCCGATCGAGGTGATGGCCGAACGCGGTCGCGAGACCCTGCGTTACGGGCCGATGAAGCCGGTGGGCCTGACTAACCCGCACAACCCGACCATCAAGGCGCATGCGATTATTCAACTGCGCCAGGATAACGCGTTGGGAACCTTGTATAATATGGTCGGTTTTCAGACCAAGCTGAAGCACGGCGCGCAAGCCGATGTCTTCCGCATGATCCCCGGCCTGGAAAACGCCCAGTTCGCCCGTCTGGGTGGCCTGCACCGCAATACCTTTATCCAGTCGCCCAAAATTCTCGATCGCGAGCTGCGCCTCAAATCACACCCGGCAGCGCGGTTCGCCGGCCAGATCACCGGCGTGGAAGGCTATGTCGAAAGCGCCGCCATCGGCCTGCTGGCCGGCCGGTTCGCCGCCGCCCAGGCCTTGGGCCGTGCCCTGCCCGCCCCGCCGGAAACCACGGCGCTGGGTGCCCTGCTCAACCACATCACCATTGGTCACCTTGAAGGCGGTTCCTTCCAGCCGATGAACATCAACTATGGCCTTCTGCCCCAGCTGGAAGCGCCAAAGGTCGATGAAGAGGGCAAAAAAATCCCGCTGAAAGAGCGTGGTCGCGCCAAAAAGCGCCTGATGTCCCTGCGCGCCTTGCAGGATTTGCAGGACTGGCTAAATATCGCCTGAATTTCCGGCTAATCGCCGGAAGTTGTGGGGACATCAATTCAGGTCATTGTCGTGCGTTTGTTGAAATTCATGTTGAAGGCCGCCGCAGGCGCGGCCCTGTTGCTGGCTACCGGTTGCGGCACCACCAAGACGACAGAGACCGTTTATGTGCCGGTGGCCGCCCCCGTGCTGCCCAGTTCGCTGACGCCGCTGCCGATCATGCTGTTCAACCAGACCAAGCAGGGCCGCAAGCTCTTTACCCTGAACGCCGAATTCCCCTACTGCGATCCCGGCACCGGCATGGTGATCGTCGTGCCCAAATGGTACGTCACCGACTTCGCCTCCGTGCCCTGGTACGGTCAGAGCGTTATCGATCCGCAGGGCCCGACTGCCCGCGCCGCCATCATCCATGACTGGCTCTACACCATCGGCGAACCCGGCAAGCGCGACGTGGCCGACGGCATCTTCTATCGCGCCATGATCAAGTATGGTGTGCCGGAAATTCAGGCGCGTATCGCCTATAATGCCGTCCATGTCGGCGGTCAGAGTGGCTATGGTCTGGCTTCCGACTGGCAGTTCACCGATCCGGCGCACCAGGACGTGAAGCAACTGCCGCCCTTCCCCAGGCCGCGCACCGGTGCCGTGCGCATCATGCCGAAATGCCAGGGCTTCAACGAACTGATCCAGTCGGGCTGGCGCGCCTATCCGGACAAGCCGGTGATCATCGCCGTACCGCCGCCGGTCGTCGTGACGGAAAAGCCGCTGGATGATGTGATGAAGAAACTGCCCTGGGGCAAGAAAAAGACAGACTAGATCCGGCCGGTCACGAACGACCAGAACAACCGAAGGCGTTTGGACAAGGGCCCCGGCACCTTTTCCTGCCAGTAGGTCGCTGCCAGACCTGATGGCAGGGCGAGCGGCATCAGAGCAGTCGGAAGTGCCTTGGCAGCCTTGGCGGCTTCGCGCTTCAGGTGGCTGAATTCCATCTCGCCGGCATCGCTCAGGCCACGGGTGAGCTTGATCTGGGTCATGCCATGCAGGCGCGCGATCTCCGTCAGGGCCATATCCTCGCCCAGCACCTGCGCCGCCAGGCGGAACAGATTGCCCTCACCACGATCGACGACGCCAAGCGCCTCCTTGACGGTCACAGCCCCCTTGTCGAGCAGGGGCATCTGGCCCTCGATCATATCCTGGAAAACTACCGGCGACAGATCGTAGCGCGCAACCATCGCCTTGATGGCTTCTGTCAGCGGATGGTAGCGAACCGGCCGCTTTTCGGCGATTTCGTCCAACGCCTCATACCACCAGCGTAAGCGTATTTCCCCCATCAGCGGCTCAGTGGTTCGTTCAGGGATATCGCGCAGGGTTTCCAGAAACGCGAACAGGGCTAATATCTCTGCGCGTTTGCCTGCATCAGATATAAAGGCACAAGCGAGACGGACGTCCTCGGATTTTACTTTAATATCTTGGGGCAAAATTTCTGAGGACGTCACTAACTCTTACCCAAAAATAGTCTGGTGCTTTTTAACTTATATCCAGCCATTTCGGCCTAGCCGAAAATGGTCTGGTACATGGCCATGCTCGCCAGCATCGGCAGGGACAGCAAGGTATTGATGCGGCTGAAGATCATCGCCTTCTTCGCGGCAGCGGCCTTCTGCTCCGGCGTGAAGCCTTCACGGATGCCCAGAGCGATCTTCTGTGCCGGCCAGATCATGTGCCAAACATTGAAGAACATGATCAGGCCCAGCCACATGCCGACACCGATAAAGACAAAAGAGGTATTGGCGGAGTTGAAGCCAAAGACATAGCCGGCGGCGGTCGGTGTGGCAAACCCGAAGCTCAGCGCCTGGGCGATATAACCGCGCACCCAGGCCAGGGCCAGTCCCAGCAGCACGGTGAACAGGGCCGCATAACGGAACCAGAACAGGGCTTCCGGCGCGATATACTTGCTGACCGCCGGTTTCAGATCGGCCGGAATATCCGGCATGACACGGATCTGCACGAAATTGAAATAGTAGAGCAGGCCAATCCAGAGTACGCCGCAGAGGACGTGCGCCCAGCGCAGCACCGCCATCAGGAAGAACTCGTTGAAGCCGGAGCCGTGCATGCCGAAACCGACCATGACCACGATCGCCAGCAACAGGCTGACAATCATCACGTTGCGCAAATTACCCAGAAAACCCGCCATTGTCCTGCCCTCGTGAAAACCCGCTGACTGTCTTAAGCGATTTTGCCGCCAATGCCAACCAGCCGTCCGGTGGCAAAGGCCCAGCCATAGGCCAGCAGGAAAATGCCCATGACCAGTTCCAGTGCGCGCTGCGACAGACCGCCGTAAGGGATATCCACCATTACACCCGACAGGCCGATGGCGCCGATGATCGCACAGGCAATACCTAGCGGATGCAGCCACCCTGCCCGGCTTCCGCGCGCCGCATAGCCTGCCAGGAAGACCCCAACTATACCGGTCAGATAGCCCGTACCGCTCATCAGGTCATGCAGCCACTGCGACAGGGTCATGGTGGCATGTCCGCATTCGAAATTGCACGGATAGAGGGCGCTGGCGATAAGCCCTGCCGCATACCAGGCCAGGAGGCACAGGCTGATCGCCGAGAGGACATGCCGGCGCAGGTCGAAGGCAGCGATCAGGCAGAAGGCGGTAATCAGCAAGCCGCTCGGCAGGAAACCCAGCCAGCTGACCGCCCAGCCGGTCACCGTCCCCTTCGCGCCCAGTTCGCTTATGTACTGACGGCCATGGTCATAGCCTGGGTAATAGACACCGCCGATACAGATAAGGGCGAGGTAGATGACCTCGCCCAGTATCAGCAGACTGAATGCAAACTTACGCAATGCCGCTTGGCGCATCAGGGCATCTGCTTCGGTTTCTTATTGTTCTTCATACCGCCCAGGTCGATCACCTCGGCATCAGGATCATTGCGGTTGACGCCCCAGATCAGGATGATCGGCAGGGCGACATAGATCGATGAATAGGTGCCGATCAGGATGCCGAAGACCATGGCGAAGACCAGCGGAAACAGGGCCGGACCACCGAGGAACAGCATGCCAGCCAGGGCCAGAACCGCGGTCGAACCGGTGATGATGGTCCGCGACAGACGCTCGTTTTCGGAGAGGTTGATGATATCGGCCAGCGGCGTCTTCTTGAACTTGCGCAGGTTTTCACGCAACCGGTCGAAGGTAATGACTTTTTCGTTCATCGAATAGCCGATGACGGTCAGCAGCGCGGCGATCGAGGTCATGGTGAATTCGATGCGCAGGAAGGCCATCATGCCGATGGTCAGGGCCACATCGTGCAGAACGGCGATGACCGCGCCCGAACCGAACTGCAGGCCGGAGGGGAAGCGAATCCAGATATAGACCAGCATCAGCAGGAGTGCCGCGCCCAGCGCCAGGAAGCCCGAACGCAGCAGTTCCGACGACACTTTCGGGCCGACCACTTCGGTGCGCTTGAAGGTGATGCCCGGCACCGCGGCGGCCAGCTTGGCCTTTACGGCTTCGACCCCCTCGTTGTTCTGGTCCTGGGCGTTCAGCTTGAACTTGATGATGACGTCGCGCGCGCTGCCGAAAGCCTGGACCGAGGCATCTTCCGCCCCGAAATCGCCCATGCGCGCCCGCAGATCAGCCAGGTTGGCGGCAGCGGGGGTTTCGACTTCCAGCACGTTACCGCCGGCGAAATCGGTGCCGAGGTTCAGACCTTGCAGAAAAAGGACCGCGATGGTGGCGAGGATGGCTAATCCCGACAGGACAGCGGCAACCGGAGCGTACTTCGTAAAGCGGAAGTGGAACTCGGTCGGCAGGTTTTTGATAAGTGGCCAATGCATGACGCTATACCTTAGATCGGGAGTTTCTTGGGCTTCGTGGCGCGATACCAGAAACCGAGCAGGACCTGGCTGACCAGGATGGCCGAGAAGACCGAGGTGAACACACCGATCATCAGGGTCCAGGCGAAGCCGCGCACCGGACCGGCGCCGAAGACGAACATGATCAGGGCCGAGATCAGCGAGGTAATGTTAGCGTCCATGATGGAAACCAGGGCGCGCGAGAAGCCGACATCGAGGGCGGCAATCGGCTTGTGACCGGCGCGTTCCTCGTCACGGATGCGTTCATAGATCAGCACGTTGGCGTCGACGGCCACGGCCAGCGACAGGATCAGGCCCGCCACGCCCGGCAGGGTCAGGGTGGCCTGGAAGACCGTCATCGAGGCGATGATCAGCAGCAGGTTGACCAGCAGGGCCGCGATGGAAACGCCACCGAAAACGAAGCCATAGGCCAGGAACATGAAGACGACGATGGTGATGAAGGCGATCACAGTCGAAACGATACCGGCATGGACGGCGTCGGCCCCCAGTTCGGCGCCGACCGTGCGCTGGCTCTCGAAGTTCAGCTTGGCCGGCAGCGCACCGCTCTTAAGGATATTGACGATTTCTGATGCTTCTTCGTGCGTAAAGGAGCCAGTGATCTGGCCGCTGCCACCAGTGATGGCACCTTGGATGGTCGGGGCGGAAACGATATGACCATCCAGAATAATGGCAAAGCGCTTGCCAATATTACGCGCGGTTGCATCACCAAAAGCCTTGGCGCCTTCCCCGTTAAAGCCAAAGTCAATCGCCGGACGCTGATACTGATCGACACCGACATTTGCTTTGTTCAGGCTGTTACCTGCCACCAGGATGGCTTTGCGTACTACGATGGGGGTGCCACCCCGGCTGTCATCCGGCAAGGCTTCCGAACCTGGTGGAATACGGCCGGCGGCCAGATCAGCCTGGCTGACGGTTTCATCGACCATCTGGAAGGTCAGCTTGGCGGTACGGCCAATAACGCGCTTCAGCTGTTCCGGATCGCTTTCGCCCGGCGCTTCGATAACGATGCGGTTGATGCCCTGGCGGCTGATCGAGGGCTCCTTGGTGCCCAGGCTGTCGATCCGCTTGCGGATGACCTCGATGGAGGTTTCCACCGCGCCGGCCGAGGTCGAGCGAATGCCTTCCTGGGTCAGGGTGAGCGTGAAGGTCTGGTCATTACCGCGCTGGACGGTCAGGTCCTTGGCAGAGGCATTGTTCGGCAGAGTCGAGGCCAGCTTCGAGAGGATGCCGTAAGCGTCGTTCATCGCTGCCGGATCGGTGACGCGCACCGTGACCGAAGAACCGGAAGCGGCCAGGCCGGTAAAGGCAATGGACTTGTCATTCAGGCCCGAGCGCACCTCTTCGGTGAGGCTGTTGACCTTGGTCTTGATGAGGTCATCGGTATCGACCTCCATCAGCAGGTAGGAACCGCCCTGAAGGTCCAGGCCCAGATTGAGTATCTGGGTCGGCATGAAGCTCTTGACCTGATCCCGCACGCTGGCAGGAAGGAAATTGGGCAAGGAAAACAGGATGCCCAGAAGGACGGCGACGATTACCAGCCCCACCTTCCAGCGTGATAGATTGATCATGATCGGAATGCTCGGTCTTGAAACTGTAACAGCTTAGCTTTTGGTATCGCTGGACTTGGCGTCGTTGGCCGGCGCCGGTTCGCCCTTGACGCGGACCTCGGTGATCATCGCCTTGACCACGCGCACATTCACGCCGGTGGCGATTTCGACCATGATTTCCGCATCCTCGATGCGGGTCACCTTGCCGATCATGCCCGAAGACAAAACGACCGTGTCATTGCGCTTCAGCGCGCCCAGCATCGCCTTGTGCTTCTTGGCCTGCTGGCTCTGCGGGCGGATCATGAAGAAATACATGGCGCCGAAGAGGATCAGCATCATGGGCAGCATGGTGATGAGGTCGTTACCGGTAGAACCGGCGGCGCCGGCGGCCTGGGCAAAGGCGGGTGTTGCGAACACGAACGTCTCCTAAAACATTGACTTTTTATCGGCCATTTAAAAAACCGGTAAAAATTTGTTCGCCATACATAGGCACAACCCGAAAAAGGTCAATGACATATTTGCCACGACCTCCTTACGGGCTAAAATGCCTGATAGCTTTGACTTTAAAAGCGCTCAGGGCAGAACGATCGTCGGATCAATCGGCCGCGCAATATCGGTTGATGGCGTATAACGAATCTCGAAGTGCAACTGTGGCTTGTCGATCGTGCCGGTCTCGCCCACCGTGCCTATTACCTGCCCTTTGGTGACATGCTCATTATTCTGCACCTTCATCGTCTTAAGGTGGGAATAACCCGTGTACCAGCCATTGTCGTGCTTGATATAGATGGTGTTTCCCAGTTCCTTGACCTGGTCACCTTCATAGACAACGACACCATCCGCCGCGGCCTTGACCTCGGTGCCGCTGCCGGCCGCGATATTGATGCCGTCATTGCGCACGTTCGGCGCCAGCTGGCCGAAGGGCACCAGCACATGCCCCTTCACCGGCCATATGAATTTACCCTTGCCCATCTGGGCCAGTTGCGCATTGGCCGGAAAGCCCGGCGGCGGCGCGACAGGTTTGGCCACAACCGGCTTTGACGGTTGAGTTGCTGCCTGAGTAACAGGCGGAGCCACGGTCGGTTTGGTCACCGTCGTCGTCGTGGTTGTCGTGGTCGTCGTAGACGGCTTCACAACCGGCGGAGGTGGCGGAGCCGTTACAGCAAGTTTGCCCGGCGACACAGCGGGCGTTGCGGCCGCCAGGCTGGCCTTTACCTTGACCGGTCCGGGGCCATTGGCATGTTCCTCCGCGCCCTTGTCGCTGGCAAAAGCCGGCAATAGTATCTTCTGCCCCACGCGGATCGGCGAGTCGGCCGACAGGTCGTTCAACGCATAGATCTGGTGAATGTTCACATTGAAGCGGCGCGACACGCCGAACAGCGTATCCTTGGGCTGCATGACATAGACGTAAGCCGCACCAGCCGGCTCCGCAGGCGCTGGGGGCACTGCGGACGGTTTGGGCCGCGATGGCGCCGCAGCGACCGGTGTCGAGGGGTGCAGGGTTTCAGCCGGAGGTGGCGGCGGAGGTGGCGGCGTCAGCGGCGCCAGTTCGCTCGACTGCACGCTGCCGGAAGGCGACGGCGTCGTTACCGGCGGCGGCGCGGCCTCGACGGGTGCAGGCGGCAGGGTCGAGGTCGGCGCGGCCGGCTTGTCCTGCATATAGATCGGATATTTCGGCTGCGGCATGTTCGCCGTGGTACAGCCCTGCACCGCCAGCATCAGAAGGCCTCCAAGTCCGGCCAGGACCAGCCTGAAGCCCAGGCGATGCGCCAGGCTATGCGAAAGATTGGCGAAATGAAGACTATGCGGATTCATCAGGGGCTCCCACGGGACCCTAAGGCGCGCAAAGCTTAGGGCAAACCTACTCTATCTAAACTTATGGCTAACGATTCGTTAAGGTGCGTTGAATATTTCCTTAATGATTTCAGCCTTCAAAACGCCGTGAAGGCACCGGGCCGCCGGTCTGCGTCTTCAGGCACCTGATTTGGTTAAATTGCGTCGTTCGCGCGAATAACTTTGCGTTTATAAGTACCTGCTATAATCTCGACCATGGCCTGTTGGCGGAGAGTTTACGCCACGGATTGCAACTCCGTGCAGCCCCGTTCAATTCGGGGGCAGGCCTCCACTCCCCTCTCCTGAAAAAATATTTTCACTTGCCGCATCCAGACCGGCCCCTGTCGGACATTCAGTCTCAGAAAGCTAAATCGGCTTGCCATGGAGAGACAGATGCTCGTAACCCTTTTCGATCACTACTGGTGGATGATATTCCCCCTCGGCTTCTGCGTGCTCAGCCTGGTCCGCAGCCTGTTGCGGGACGAAGAAAACCGCCGCACCCTGTCGCTGATCCGCAGTTATACCGACCAGGGCAAGGAACCGCCCGCCGAACTGCTGGCCCTGCTCCGCCGCTGCACATACTAGGGAGACCGCAATGACCGCAACTGAATTTGCCAGCAGCTACTGGTGGCTGATCTTCCCGATCTTCGGCATGGGCATGGGCTTTGTGGCCATGCTGGGCCATTTCCGCCACCGCAGCGAGACGCTGAAACTGATCAAGACCTATGCCGACCAGGGCAAGGAACCGCCCGCTGCCCTGCTCGATGCCCTGCGCACAGACGAGGATCGCGCCATGAGCTACCGCTACAACCGCTATGATCGGTATGGACGCTTTGGCTGCTGGCGCAAGGTGGTGGTCTGGGGCGCGCTGGCCGCCGGCTTCACCTATGCCGGCCACTATACGCAGCTGGGCGAAGCCAATCAGATCTTCAGCGCGCTCGGCATCGCCTTTACCGTGGCCGCCGCCGCCTCGCTGATCTGGGCGCTGATCGCCACCTTCAGCGGACCGAAGGCCTGAAACGGTCAAGATGGGGGATTGCAACGGTCATGAGGCGCAGTGGATCCGCCAGGCCAGAGAGGGTTCCGACAGCGCCTTCTCGCGGCTGGTGGCGGAACACCAGCAGGCGGTGCGCGCCTTCGTGCGCCGCCTCGCCGCCGTGCCCGACGATGCCGACGACCTGGCGCAGGAAGCCTTCGTGACCGCCTGGGCCAACCTCCACAAGCTGCGCGACGGCGTTGCCTTCCGCACCTTTGTCTGCGGCATCGCCTATCGCAAGGCGTTGAATGACCGCCGGCGCTTCAACCGCGCCGGCACCCGCGAAACCGCCTGGTTCGGTCTGCAGGCACAGTCACGCCTGTCAACGGTTGATGAAAAGCTGACCGTTCAGGCCGCGCTGGCCAGTTTGCCGCTCGACCAGCGCGCCGCCATTTCGCTCTGTGTGGCGAGCGATTACAGCCACGCCGAGGCCGCCGAGATTTTAAGCCTTCCGCTCGGCACGATTAAGTCGCATATTCTCAAGGGAAGAGCCAAACTCAATGCTCTTCTGGGTGTACCCGATGACCAATGACCCTTTAAAAGCAATGTTGATGGCAGCCGAACCGCCCGCCCCACCGGCGCGCGACCTGGGCTTTGTCGTCGCCGTCATGAAACGGATCGAACAGCGCCGCCTGATGGAAAACCTGAGCTGGCTGTTCACCGTCACGGTAGCGGGCACGGCGCTTTTATTCCTGGTCATGCCCTATATCACCCCGGCCCTGACCACCATCGGGCACTCCCTGTGGCCGGAAGTCATTGCGGCAGCGGCCGTCCTGTGCTCGCTCTACGGCTTCGATCAGGCGCGCCGTGTTTTCGGCTGGCGGCTTTTCTAGCTTTCTGGTTTTAAGTCTCTCGGTTTTAAGTTTCCCTGGCCACGCCGGCGATCAGCGGCACAAAACGCACCTCGCCGAGGTCTTCGGTCTCATAGCCATCCGCCGTCTTGGTGTAGCGCAGCAGGCGCTGGGTCGAGCCGCGGCCCTGCGGCCCCACCATGATCCCCTTTGGCTTCAGCTGTGACAGCAGCATGGTCGGCTCTTCCGGCAGGGCGGCGGTGACAAGGATGCGGTCGAACGGCGCCTGCTCCGGCCAGCCTTCCCAGCCATCGCCGAAGCGATAGATGATATTTTCCAGCATCAGCCGCTTGTGGCGGATTTCCGCCTCGACCATCAGAGAACGATAGCGTTCGATGGTATAGACATAGCGCGCCAGACGGCTAAGCACGGCGGTCTGGTAACCGCTGCCCGTGCCGATTTCGAGTACACGATGGCGACCTTCGATCTTCAGCGCCTGCGTCATCAGGGCCACGATATAGGGCTGGGAAATCGTCTGTCCACAGTTGATCGGAATGGCGGAATCTTCCCACGAGCGATCGAGGAACAGTTCCGGCACGAAGAGGTCGCGCGGCGTATATTCCATGGCATGCAGGACCTTCTTGTCCGTAATGCCCTGCGCTTTCAACGTGCTCAAGAGGCGCTCAAGACGCGTCGGTTCCTCGCTCACTGTGTCGCCTCCACCTTCTTCGGCGCCACACCGCCCAGGGTTTTCTTCAGGCGGTGCAGGGTTTCGTTATGCGTCAGGTCGAGATGCAGCGGCGTCACCGAGACGCGCTTCTCGGCAATGGCCTTCAGATCGGTGCCGTCAATCAATGATTGCTCGTAATTATGAAAATCGATCCAGTAATAATCGCGGCCGCGCGGATCGGTGCGCCGAACGGCATGCATTTCGTGCAGGTTGCGAATGCCCTGACGAGTGACCTCAACGCCGGTCACATCGTCGGCGGCGCAATCCGGGAAGTTGATGTTCATGATGACATCGGCCGGCCAGCCCTGCCGGATCAGATTGCTGATCACCGGCGCGCCATAAACCTGCGCCGCCTGCCATTGCGCTTCGATATCGAGATCGAAATCGAGGCACTGCGACAGGGCGATGGAGGGAATACCGAGCGACATGCCCTGCAGCGCGCCAGCCACCGTGCCGGAAAGGGTGACGTCCTGCGCCAGATTGAAGCCGCGGTTGACGCCGGAAAGCACCAGATCGGGCGGGGTATCCAGCAGGTCATTGACGGCGATCTGCACACAGTCGGTGGGCGTGCCGGCGGCGGCGAAACGGCGCTCGCCCAGGCGGCGCACCCGGACCGGATCGTGCAGGGAAACACCGCGCCCCTTGCCGGATTGCTCCAGCACCGGCGCGCAGACCCAGACATCGTCGCTGAGCGCCGAAGCGATATCGTAAAGCACCTTCAGCCCAAAGGCATCGATACCGTCATCATTGGTGAGCAGGATACGCATGGGGCGTTTGTACGGCGATTTTCGCTGCCGGGGCAAGCGGTGGCGGTGCTTTTTTTGATGACCAAACGATGCGCGTGCCGCGCTCAGATCGAGGTAAAGAATCCACAGATAAGCCAGATAAGCACAGATGGCGCTTCGCGCCTCAGATATCATTCAACACAAAATCAGAAATGCCCATAAACATCTGCGCTTATCTGTGGATAAGCCTTCCTTACCCGATGTGCGTCAGACCGCCCATATAGGGCTGGAGAACGGCCGGGATGGCGATCTTGCCGCCCTCGTCCTGATAGTTCTCCATGACGGCCACAAGCGTGCGGCCAACCGCCAGGCCGGAGCCATTCAGTGTATGGACAAAGCGCGTGCCCTTCTCACCGGCTTTACGCGTACGGGCGTCCATGCGGCGCGCCTGGAAATCCCCGCAGTTCGAGCAGGACGAGATTTCGCGATAGGTATTCTGCGAAGGCAGCCAGACTTCGAGATCGTAGGTCTTCTTCGCGCCAAAGCCCATATCGCCGGTACACAGCAGCATGGTGCGGAAGCTGAGATCGAGCTTTTTCAGGATCGTCTCGGCGCAGGTGGTCATGCGGTCATGTTCGGCGTCGGATTGCTCTGGCGTGGTGATGGAGACGAGTTCGACCTTCTGGAACTGGTGCTGACGGATCATGCCTTTGGTGTCGCGCCCGGCCGAACCGGCCTCAGCCCGGAAGCAGTTGGTCAGGGCGGTCAGGCGCAGCGGCAGCTCTTCCTCGGCAGTGATGGCTTCACGCACGAGGTTGGTCAGAGTGACTTCGGCTGTCGGAATGAGATAATGTGGCGGGCTTACTAATTTGGAGCCTGTTGGGTCTATTCGCAAATGAATTTTGTCATTTGCATCAAGATAGATTTCGGTATCTGGCCCTTTTTTTAAATACAAGCCAGCTCCAAATTCTCCGTTTTTCAAATCCTCTCGGTCGGCCTTATAAAGAGAAGTGGCGAAAAACAAATCTTCCTCAAATTTAGGGAGTTGCCCAGTACCAAATAAAGCTTGTTCACGAACAAGTACAGGCGGGTTTACCTCGATATAGCCGTGTTCAATTGTCTGAAAGTCCAACATGAACTGACCAATGGCACGTTCAAGACGTGCCAACTGTCCCTTTAACACCACAAAGCGAGAACCAGACATCTTGGCCGCCGCCTCGAAATCCATCATCTTCAGAGCTTCGCCGAGATCGGCATGATCCTTGGCCGGGAAGCTGAGGATATTAGGCGCGCCATGCTTGCGAACCTCGACATTGCCGTGCTCATCGGCGCCTTCCGGCACATCCTCAAACGGCACGTTCGGCAGCGAGGCCAGCAGATTACGCAACTCCTCGCCCTTCACGCGCTCGGCTTCCTGCGTCGTTTCGATGGTGGTTTTCAGTTCCGCCACCTCGGCCATCAGGGCCTGCGCTTTCGTCTCGTCCTTCTGGGCCTTGGCCTGGCCGATCAGCTTCGAGGCCTCATTGCGGCGGCTCTGGGCTGCCTGAAAGGCGGTCTGCGCAGCGCGCAGGTCAGAGTCCAGCGCCAGCAGGGCATCGACATCCGATTGCGCCGTTTCGCGGCCACGACGTGACCAGCCCTGAACAAAGCTCTGAGGGTTTTCGCGGATCGCCTTGATATCGTGCATTTTATGAGCCTTGACGTGTATACGGGGAACGGCCCCCTCCGGCGCGACAAGCGCGCCCCCTCCCCCGCTTCGCCAAAAGGCTCGCAAGGGAGGAGAAAGAGCGTCTTATACTGTGTGGTCTATATCAGGCAAGCCCAGAGACAGCGCCACACACGCTGTCGAGTTGCGGGTCAAGGGGCGTTACGCCCCTTGCTTGCCTCTTCTGAGTTCGATGATCTTCACGCACAGGATCGAGATTTCGTAGAGCAGCCAGATCGGTACCGACAGCATGCATTGTGAGATCGGGTCCGGCGGCGTCACAATGGCCGCGACGATGACGATGCCGAGGATGGCATAGCGGCGCAACGAGCCCAGCATCTTCGAGGTCACCAGACCGGTCAGGCCCAGCAGGGTCAGCACCACCGGCAGCTGGAAGCAAAGGCCGAAGGCGATCATCAGGGTTTCGATCAGCTGCAGATATTCCGACACCTTGGGCATGAACTGAACGACCACCCCGCCCGCACCGGTCACCTGCTGGTTCAGCGAGAACCACAGCACCATCGGCAGCATCAGGAAATAGACCATGGCCATGCCGAGCAGGAACAGCACGGGGGCAGCGATCAGGAACGGCAGGAAGGCCATGCGTTCGCGCTTGTAGAGCCCCGGCGCCACAAAGCGATAGACCTGGAAGGCCAGGACCGGAAAGCTGACGATCACCCCGCCGAACATGGCCAGGCGCAGGTTGGTGAAGAAGACCTCCATCGGCGCTGTGGCGATCAGCGGGATTTCCTTGACATTGCCGATGGTCTTGATGCCCAGCAGGACGGATATCAGGTCGAACGGACCGCCATGACCGTGGGCCTTCTGCTCCTCATAGAGCGACGAGGCCACCGCCAAAGGATGGGTCAGCAGCGACAGGATGGTGTTGTGGAAGGCATAGCAGCCGATAACACAGACGACGAACGCCACCACCATGACGATGATGCGCGAGCGCAGTTCGATCAGGTGGTCCATCAAAGGCGCGCGTGACGACTCGATGTCCAGTTCGTCCTGGTCAGCGGTGATGATGTTGCGCTTGGACTTGTCCTCGATCTCCGCGGGGACGGTCGCCGGCAGCTGGGTCTCTTCGCTCATGCGACGGTCTTCTTCGTGCGGGTCCGCTTGACGGGCGTGACGGTCGGTTCGGGCTCGACGCTGGCTTCCACTACGGCCTTGGGCTTACGGACCCGCCGGGGCTTCGCCGGCGTTTCCTTCTCGGCCGGCGGCAGGCCTTCCAGCTGCGGGTTTACCGGCTCGGCGGGCGTCTCGGCCGTTGCCGCCAGATCATAGGTATTGGGCTTGTATTCCGGCGTCGAGCTGTTGAGACTGGAATTGATGTCGGTCTCGATGGCCTTCATCTGGTGACTGACATCATCAAAGGCCTTGATCTGCCCGGCGCGCAAGGCATCGACCTCCTTGCGCAGATCCTCAAGCTCGCTCTGCCGCGCCATGTCCTCAAAAGAGGTGCGGAACTCATCGGCCATGCGGCGCATCTTGCCGACGAAGCGGCCGACCTGACGCAGCAGCTTGGGCAGGTCCTTGGGGCCAACGACAACGAGGGCCACGACCGCAATGAGGACGAGTTCACCGCCCCCGATACCGGGCACCATGTGAAAGACTTTCTCTTACAAGTTCAGACGCAGACAGAATTCAGGCTTACGCCTTGGGCTCTTCGTCGGGCTTCTTGGTCTTCACGTCGTCATCGTCGTCCTTCAGGCCCTGCTTGAAGGCCTTGATGCCCTTGGCGGCATCGCCCATCAGGCCCGACAGCTTGCCACCGCCGAACAGAAGCACCACCACCAGGGCAACGATGGCCCAGTGCCAGATACTCATTCCACCCATTTTACAATCTCCTGTAAGCGCTCGCCCCACCTTAAAATAGGCGTCCGCGCTTCAAATGTCAGTCCTTATGGACCAATTTACGCTCTTATAAGCGCGTTTTAGCCGGTCATGGAAGGGTTTGGCTGAAAAAATAGAACGATAAAATCTATTTCACGCCTGAGTCACAGCTATTCCTTCTCGAAGAAGTCCTGAGCGAACTCAGGTTCTTCCATCTCTTCCAGCAGCAGCGGGTCTTCCGTGGTCTGTCCACTGGAAGGGTCCGGCACCATGAAATCGGCCGGTACATTGATATCGAGCAGGCCCGCCGCACGCATTTCCGCCGCGCCCGGCAGATCCGCCAGCGAAGGCAGCGAAAACTGCTCCAGGAAGTAGTCGGTCGTGCCATAGGTCACCGGCCGGCCGGGGGACCGCCGGCGGCCGCGCAGCTTGACCAGGTTCATCTCGTGCAGCACGTCGAGCGTCCCGCGTGACAGGCCCACCCCGCGTACGGCCTCGATCTCGGCGCGCGTCACCGGCTGGTGATAGGCGATGATGGCCAGGGTCTCGAGCGCCGCTTTCGAAAGCCGGCGCGGTTCCTCGCGTTCCTCGACCATCAGATAGCTGAGATCGGCCGCCGTGCGGAACTGCCAGCGGTCATTGATGATTTCGAGCGCAACCCCGCGCCCGGCATAGCGCGCCTTCAACGCCGCCAGCGCCTTGCCGACATCGGCGCCTTCCGGCAGGCGATAGGCGATTTCCGAAGCCGACAGCGGCCCATCGGCGGCAAACAGCAGCGCCTCGATGGCGCGTTCGACGGTTTCCGGCGTCATGACTTGTCTCCCATCAGCGCCTGCCTTTTGCGCATATACAGGGTTTCGAAAGTGGCCAGTTGCTGGAGCTGCAAATGGCCTTCCTTGGCCAGTTCCAGCGAGGCGGACAGAGTCGAGGCCACATAAGAGACCCGGCGCGGCCCATTGGTCGAGCGCGGCTGCGGCGCCACCTCGTCCAGCGCCGTCCAGTTGGTTAGCTTCGGCAGCTGCGCCCGCAGATTATCACGGGCGTCCTCCAGCGAATAGGCCTCGATGCGGCGCGTCGGGTCATAATGGCGCTCGATCTCACGGCGGCGCTGGGTGACATAGGCGCTCATCAGGTCGAACACATTGGCCTCGATGCGCGAGGACGGGATGATCAGCCGGGCCTCCGGATCGCCGCGCGCGAAGACATCACGCTTGAGCTGAGGCCGCGAGGTCAGGGCCTCGACCGCCTTGCGGATGGCTTCCAGTTTCTGCAGGCGATAGGCCAGCGACAGCGCCAGTTCTTCCGGCGCCGGCTCGTTGGTCTGCTTGCGCTCGGCCTTGGGCAGCAGCAAGCGCGATTTCAGATAGGCCAGCCACGAGGCCATGACGAGATAATCGGCCGCCAGGGCAAAGCGCAGCCGGCGTGCTTCCTGGATAAAGGCGAGATATTGCTCGGCCAGGCGGGTAATCGAAATCTTGAGCAGATCAACCTTCTGCTGCCGCGCCAGGGCCAGCAGCACATGCAGAGGGCCTTCGTAGCCTTCCAGATCCAGGATCAGCGCCTCGTCATTGGCGATTTCCTCGGCGACCTCGGGGCCGGGGCCATCGAAATCCAGCCGCCTTTGCAGGACGTCGTTTTCAAACCCCTTGGGTGTCGTGTCGCGGCTCATGCGGGCAGATGCCCTTCGGTCGGATCGATTTTCACGGCGGTTTCCTGCCCGCGCGACAGGACGACATCGAAACGCGCTCTTGCGTCAACGACGTCCAGCGGTTCGGGAACTTTCAACAGACGGCCAATGGCGGCATTGGCACGACGCAGGGCCTCCCCCTTGAGCTTCGTCACCTCGCCCACCACCGATTTCATCTCATCCATCTGGCCACTGCAATGCAGGATGATATCGACACCCGCCCGCAGAGCGGCCCTGGCGCGTTTGGCCAAAGTGCCCGAAAGCGCATTCATGGAGAGATCGTCTGTGATCAAAAGGCCATCGAAACCAATTACTTCACGAATAATCTTGATGCACTTCCTTGAGGTCGTCGCCGGATTTCGCCGGTCGATGGCGCGGTAAAGCACGTGGGCGGTCATGGCCGCCGGCATGTCGGCATTGACCTGGAATGGATAGAAGTCGGTATGCAACAGATCGGCCAGTTTCGCATCGACCTTCGGCAGGTCCATGTGCGAATCCGCCCCACCACGACCGTGGCCCGGCGCGTGCTTGATCACGGGCAGCACGCCCCCCGCCAGAAACCCTTCGCAGGCCGCCCGCCCCATGATCGCGACGTCCTGCGCCGTCAGGCCATAGGCGCGGTCACCGACGATTTCGTGGGCGCCCGGCTGCGGCACATCCAGTACCGGCGCGCAATCAACATTGATGCCAAGTTCGATGAGATCATGCGCCATCAGCCGCGCGCCGATACGCACGATCTCGCGCTGTTCGGCAGGATCATTGGTCACTTCGGCATAACGGCCGGCAGCGGGATAGTCCGGCCAGTGCGGGGGGCGCAGGCGACGGACCCGGCCGCCTTCCTGGTCGATCAGGATCAGCGCCTCATGCGCCACGAGGCCTTTGAGAGAGGCCACCAGGGTCTTCACCTGTTCCGGCGTTTCGATATTACGGCGAAACAGAATGAACCCCAGGGGCTGGACATCGTGGAAGAAACGGCGCTCTTCCGGCGTCAGTTCGGTGCCCGCGAGCCCCAGAATGCAGGCTGAGACCTTCCTGGCCTTGACCTTACTGGCGGCGACACCCCGCATGACGCCTACTTTACGATGCAGTCGTGGCCCGAGGCCTTGAGCGCCGAGCAGAAGGATTTCGCCTTTTCCGGGCTCAGGCCGGTGAAGGCCGTACGATAAAAGGTGCCATTGGGCGTGGTGACCTTTTCAACGCGCTTACCGGCGCCGCCGACAAACAGGCCGTAGGACGAAGCCACCTTGGCATATTCCTTGTTGGCGATCTCCGGCGTGTCATAGGCGCCGATCTGCACCGCCGCCCCACCGCTGGCGGCCGCCGGCTTGACCGAAGCCACGGGTGCCGCCGAAGACGCGGCCGGCGCTGTCACCGGCTTGGGCGGCGTCAGGACAGGTGTTGCCGGTTTGACCGTCGGTTTGATCACTGGCGGATTGGTGGCAGCGGAGGACACGACAGGTTTGGGAGCCGCCGAGGCCGGAGCGGCCGGTGCCGGGACCGGCACGGAAGGCGCTGGCGGATTGGCGGCAACCGAGCCCGCCTGCGAAGGCAGCGGCCCTTCGATCGGGGCGGCCGGCAGGGGCGCGATATCGACCGTCGAGGCGCTGGCGGCCGGACGCGCACCCGGCTCTTCCGCGCCCGGCGCGAAGGCAGTGACACCCGAATCGCTCAAATCCTGATCAGACAGGGGCTGTGCGTCCTGGATCTGGCCCTCCTTGATATCACCCAGGGAATCACCGACTTCCGGCGCGATCTTGCCATGCTTGTTCATGCCGTAATTATAGAAGATCACGACGACAAGCAGCAGAACGACGAGGCAGATTCCACTTATGATCAGGGTGACCGGCGCCTTGTCGCGCGAGGCGGGCGCGCGGCGCGTTTCATAGTTCAGATTGTCCTCGGTCGGGGGCGAATAGGTGCCGCGATCCTTGTCTGACATGGTGGAAAATCCCCAGAGACCCGGCAAGGGCTTGCCGGCAAAAAAGTAACAATAGGTCCGATTCCGGGAGAATGTCGTGTGGAATCGGGCGCGAACATATCGATTACAGGGTGATTTTGACAGTCCTGTGGCCAAAAATCCCTGTGGTTTCATTTGCGAACCGGCAGGTTGTGAATAGGGTGGTATTGCTCTCTTATCCCCGCCTTCCTAAATCAGGGGCAGCAGAGGAGAGAAACATGACCGCCACCGTTATCGACAATGCCGCCCGCAGCCGGTTCGAACTGGAGATCGACGGCCATGTCGCCCATGCTGATTACCACGTCACGGGCGATACCCTCTATATCGACTATGTCGAAGCGCCCCTCCCCCTGCGCGGCACCGGGGCTGCCGGCCAGCTGATGGAGGGCGTCATGACGGCGGCCGCCCAAAAGAGTTATGCGGTCGTGCCCATCTGCGGTTACGCTGCGGCCTGGATGCGCAGGCATCGCAAGCTTTAGGCGGGGATTTTCAGGGTAAAGCGCGTTTCACTAGTGTTCGAAACGACCTGGAGCGCACCGCCATGCGCCCGGGCGATTTCCGATGCGATATAGAGCCCCAGCCCCAGTCCCTGCGGCTGTGTCTCTCCGCCGCCACCACGCACGAAGGGCTGAAAAAGCCTCGCCATGGCGCTCTCCGGAATGGGACGGCCGCCATTGGCCACAAACAGTTCGAACTCACCGGCACGGCTCTGGGCCCCGACCCGCACGCGCAGGTCCGGCGCACCATAGTTGAGCGCATTGCCAAGCAGATTGGAAAACAGCTGGGCAATACGGTCCGGATCGCAGGTCACCGGACCGCGCAGGTCATAGGTCTCGATAATCACGCGGTCCTGCCAGGTGGTGCGCAATTCGCTGACCACATGATGCAGGACCGGCTCCAGATCGACCGCTGCCCGCATGTCGAGCGTGATGCCGCCCCCCAGGCGACCGTGGGCAAAATCGAGCACATTTTCAATCAGTTCGGTCATGCGGTTCGTGCATTTCTGCATCATGGCCACCAGGGCCATACCACGTTCGTTCAGCGGCGTCCGCTCCAGCAGGGCGACACCGGAGGTGATGGCCCCCAGCGGATTGCGCAGGTCATGCCCGAGCACGGCAATGAAGTGCTCGCGCAGTTCCGCGGCTTTTTGCGCCTCGACCAGCTGATTTTGCGCCGCCATGATATGTTCGTGCCCATCGAGATGATGGGCGATCAGTTCGGCATAAAGCTCGAACATGCCGATCACTTCCGGCGTATTGACCCTGGCCGGCCGGCTGTCGATCGCGCACAGCGTGCCGAAGAACCGGCCGTCAGGTAGGATGATCGGTACGGAAATATAGCTTTTCAGGCCATAGATCGCCGGCGTGTGATGCGCCGCATAGCGCGGGTCTTCCGGCGCATTGTCAAAGACGACCGGCTGCCGGCTCTGGCGGATTTCATGGCAAAGCGTGGTTTCGACCTTGAGTTCGTCACCGGAACGCAAGCCAAAGGCGACATTATCCTGCACACTGCAGGCGATCCATCGTTCCGGCGTCACCCGCGCCACCGCGGCGAAACCCATGCCTGTCGTGCGGCAGACCAGATCGAGAATGCGCGGCACGGCGGATATGCCGGCGACAGCATCCAGATCCGCCTGAAAATCGTGCTTGCCTGTGAGTCCCAGCGCGTCCATGCGGGGCATTGTTCACACATGCCCAGGCAAAGCAAATACTGATTTCTCCCGTAACGGCGCTATGGTCAAAACGCGCGCGAAAGGGTGGAAAATTATCCGAAACGCGCAGATAAATCTGACCTGACCGCGATCAGGATTTCATCCGACAGCGCCTCATCCCCAACGGCGCGCGCAAGGACCATGGCACCGACCAGTTCGGATAACAGGGCTATGGCCTTTTGCCGCCCTTCCCCGCCGTCGCTTAAAGTGGCCAGAGCATCGAGATAATGCGCCACGCCCTCGCTGAAAACCTGCCTGACAGGCGCCGCCTGACGCGACACCTCTGCGGCCAGTGAGGGGAACAGGCAGGCCTGTCCCGGCAGGTCCCGGTTTTTCGTGGAAAGATACCGCTCGACATAGGCTCTGAGTTCGGCCCTGGGCTCGCCCTCGGCACCTTTCAACCGTTCGGCCTGGCGGTCCAGCGACGCGGCGCAGGCCTGGGCGGCCAGATCGTCCTTGGATTCGAAATAGGTATAGAAACCGCCATGCGACAGGCCGGCCGCCTGCATGACATCGGCCACCTTCACGCCATCAAAGCCGTGCTGACGGAATCCCTCCGATGCGGCTTCAAGCAGCTTCTGCCGATTGGCCTCGACATTTGCCTTCGATGTTTTCATACCTTGACTATACATGATCACTATCATAAATGCAATCATGACAATGATCATGTAAAATTGAGTCCATCATGATATCGACCGTTCTCGCCTCGCAGCTTCAGCGCCGCAACATCCACTACGGCTGGGTAATGGCGGCCGTCACCTTTCTGGTCATGCTCACCACCGCCTGTGCACTGGGGGCGCCTGGCGTGCTCATGCCGCCGCTGGAAAAGGAATTCGGCTGGACCACGGCCGATATTTCCGGCGCCCTCGCCCTGCGGCTGATCCTTTTCGGCGCCATCGCGCCCTTCGCGGCGGCGCTGATGCTAAGGTTCGGCCTCAAAAGGGTGGTGTCGCTGGCCCTGGCCCTGATCGTCACCGGACTGGGCCTTTCGATGCTGATGACGCAGATGTGGCAACTGGTCCTGCTGTGGGGCATCTGCGTCGGCACCGGCGCCGGCATGACGGCGATCGTTCTGGGCGCTACGGTGGCCACGCGCTGGTTCACGCACCGCCGCGGTCTGGTGATCGGCCTTCTGACCGCCAGTTCGGCCACCGGGCAGCTTGCCTTCCTGCCGCTGGTCGCCCGTATGTCGGAAAGCTATGGCTGGCGCGCCGCCCTGATGCTGGTGGTGGGCTTGTTGGGCGTGACGCTTACCATGGTTCTATTGTTCCTGCGCGACCGACCGTCCGACCTGGGCCTCCTGCCTTATGGCGAAACCGAAACCCTGCCGACGCCGCCCCCGGCCCAGCTGTCACCGATCGGCGTACTGGGGGAAGCCGGCCGCACCCGCACCTTCTGGATACTCTTTGCCAGTTTCTTCGTCTGCGGCGCTTCAACCAACGGTCTGATCCAGACCCACTTCGTGTCTTTGTGCGGCGATTACGGCATGGCGGCGGTGACAGCGGCCGGCGTACTGGCCATGATGGGCATATTCGACTTCATCGGCACTATCGGTTCCGGCTGGCTGTCCGACCGCTTCGATTCCCGCTGGCTGCTGTTCTGGTATTACGGCCTGCGCGGGCTTTCCCTGCTCTACCTGCCGCATACCGACTTCACCTTCGGTGGCCTGTCATTGTTCGCCGTCTTCTATGGTCTCGACTGGATCGCCACCGTGCCGCCGACCCTGAAACTGACAGCGGAAAAGTTCGGTCGTGAAAAGGCCGGCATGGTCTTTGGCTGGATTTTCGCCGGCCACCAGCTGGGGGCGGCGGCTATCGCCTTCACCGCCGGCTATATCCGCACGACCTATGCTACCTATATTCCGGCCTTCCTGATTGCCGGCGGCCTGTGCCTCTTCGCGGCATTCTTCGTTCTGCTGATCGTGCGGCCGAAGGCAACGCCCGCTGCGGTCTGAACGCGCCATTACGGCCATCGGCATAAAACTGATCGTCTGTTTATTGTTGAGACGGCATGTCGTTACAGCCTCTTTGCAGCCTGGCTGTTTAGGGTGGCCGTCAAGCAGCAAGGAGACCCATATGGCCATCTCAAACACTCAATCTTCCGGCAGCAACAGCCTGATTGTCGTCCTCATCGTCGCCGTTATTGCCATACTGGCGGTCGGCGCCGTATACCTGATGCAGGATAACCGGTCGGGCAGCGAGCGTGTTGGCGACGCGATTGAAGCCGCGCCGCATGGTCTGGACAAGGCCGCGGATCAGCTGGGCGACCAGCCGCCGGCCAAGAACGTCGAGCGCAACCTGGAAAAAGCCACCAACTGACGCTCAAATTGTGTAATAGCCGCGCGGTTCTCCCGCCGGCCATTCCGCGAATCGGCGTATGCGACAGAGAGAGTTGCAGGCATCGACCTGCGCGGCTCTTTTGATGGCTGACAATGAAAAAGAACAGATTCCTTCTCGCCACCCTCTTCCTTGTCGTGATCCCTGCGGTCGCAATGGCGAAACCTTCGCCGCAAGATACGGCGAGACGGCAGGCCATACTCAAGGATTACAAGACGAATCCTCCCGCCTGCCAGGGCGATGAGGATTGCGCCGCCAAATGGTCCGCTGCCCAGCAGTTTGTAACGGGTACAGCTAGCTACAAGATCAAGACGACGACCAGTACCACCATCGCGACCTACCCGTCTCCGGTCGGTGAAACGGGCGTGGCCATGACCGTCACCAAACGCCCCAACGCCGGCAACAAGAAATACAAGTTCGATATCGATGTCCGCTGCGGCGCGCCCGATCCGGGTCAGTGCGACCGCGATCTGTGGAGCGTGATGGCCGACTTCAAGCATACGCTGGAAAAGGCCAAGCCTTAGCCATTTGCGGCTCAGGGACATATTTTCTGAAAGTGGTAGGCCCGGAGGGACTCGAACCCCCAACCAGACCGTTATGAGCGGTCGGCTCTAACCATTGAGCTACAGGCCCCCAATGCAAGGGAGGCCGTGCTAACATGCACGCGCCCGGATTTAAAGGCCATTTTTCAGTTATCCGCGCCGTTCAGCCCGTATTCATGCGCCATCCACCATCATAGCCCTACCGTATGGCTATCAAAGCCGCCGGCCCATAAAACACTATAGAAAGACCATCCACATGTCCGTCATCAAATCCGCCTTGCTGAAGTCGTTCGCCCTTGGGGCCCTGACCGCCGGCCTCATGGCCGCGCCCCTGATGGCGAATGCTGAAACCCAGTCCGCGCCCGTACTGGTCATGCCGGCCCAGAGCACCCTGTCGCTCAGCGCTAATGGCGAGGTCAGCGCCACGCCCGACATGGCGACCATCAATTTCGCCGTGGTGACGCAAGGCGCAACCGCCTCCGACGCCATGAAGGCCAATAATGTGCGCATGAATACGGTCATGGCCGCGCTGAAGACTGCCGGCATCGCGGCAAAGGATATCCAGACGTCGAGCCTGAACCTCAACCCACAATACGATTACACCGATGGCCAGGCGCCGAAGCTGACCGGCTATCAGGCGCAGAACCAGATCACCGTGCGCGTCAATGACCTGACCCAGACAGGTCCGGTGATCGATGCGGTGATCAAGGCCGGCATCAATCAGGTCAATGCCATCAATTTCGGCCTGAAGAACGATGAAGAAATTACCGACCAGGCGCGCCAAGCCGCGGTCGCCACCCTGCTCAAGCGCGCCAATCTCTATGCCGCCGCCACCGGCATGAAGGTCAAGCGCATCATCTCGATCGAGGAAGGCGGGCCGGTCTACAACCAGCCGCAGCCGGTCATGTTTGCCCGCGCCAAGATGGCCGATGCCTCGACCCCGGTCTCTTCCGGCGAGTTGCAACTGAGCGTCAATGTGTCGGCGACCTTCGAACTGGAATAGGCGCCTGCAAGCCCTGACATGAAGCCTGCCGATGCCCTCGGCAGGCTTTTTCTGTGTATGGATTCAATCAGGACGATTATCAGCTCGACGCCAAATTAAGACTTTATTAACCTGCCCGCATGTTTGGAAAACGTGCGCCCGTCTATGCTGTTGCCAAGGTCGCGCCGGCGCTCCCCGCCTGGCTGGCCGTCGACAGCGCGTTCAATCCGGTGAATGTCGGCATCTTCCTCGCCGCCCTGCTTTTCGGCATGAACGCCTGACACGATTGCCCGCTTGAAAAAGCTCATCTAGTCTGCCCGCATTAAGTGGGGGCTGGAATGCAGCGGCAATTTCATTTCTGGGCGTTTTTCTTTTCGCTCAAAGGTCGCGTGACACGCCTGCCTTTCGCCCTGACCGTTCTGCCATTCAAGCTGTTTTTCGCTTGTGTACCGCATGTCATGCGGGCCTACTCTCTTCCAGTCTCTTCTGTGACCATGGTGCTGGGCATTATCACCATCTGCCATCTTATAGTCTTGTGGCCACTGTTTGCCGTGACATTCAAGCGCCTGCATGATGTGGGTTTGAGCGGCTTTTTAGCACTGCTGGCTTCCGTGCCGGGCATTCTCAATTTCATTGCGTCCTTCATCCAGTCGCGAGCCCTGTTGGATCACGCCTACAATCCGACACTTCACTGGACTCTTATGGCGACCACAATTGCCTTTTATACTATATCAGCCTGTACACTGGCGCTGGCTCTGTGGCCTGGAAACAAAGGCCCAAACCAGTATGGCCCATCCCCCCGCCAACCGGATATGGACAAGTCCGACGTGTTTTGAACCTTGCCCTCCCCGTCCGGCAGGATTAGGACAGGGCCATGAGCAAGACAGCCCCCCAAACGTCGCAAGCGACCGTATCGCCTCTGTTCGTCACCGAGCTCTATCGCGCCGATCTGGCCGCGCAGCCTGGCTTCGACGACTTCCTGGCCGAACTGGATGACACCTGCCGCGCCATTGCCGACGAGGACGAGGCTGGCCAGACCTGGTCGCAGACCAAGGGCTATCTTGGCTACACTTCATATGCCTCATTGAACGACCTGCCGGCGCGCGCCAGCGTCTTTGCCGACCTGAAAACCCTGCTCGACGGCCATGTCGCGGCCTTTGCCGACAGGCTCGATTTCGACCTGAACGGCCAGAAGCTGCGAATGAACTCTTTGTGGATCAACATACTGGAGCCGATGGGGCACCATTCCAGCCACCTCCACCCGCATAGCGTCATTTCCGGCACCTTCTATGTCTCCATCCCCGAAGGCGCCAGCGCCCTGCGCCTGGAAGACCCCCGTCTCGGCTTCATGATGAACGCCCCCCTGCGCAAGGCCAATGGCAAGCCCGAGCACCAGACCTTCGTCAATGTCACACCTCAGGCCGGGACGGTGCTTTTGTGGGAAAGCTGGCTGCGTCATGAGGTGCCAATCAATCTCAGCGACGACGTGCGCATTTCGGTGAGCTTCAACTATGGCTGATATCAAGGTAGCACTCGCTGGCTATGGCTATGCCGGCAAGACCATCCATGCCCCGCTGATCCACGCGGCAAAGGGGCTGGATCTGGCCACAGTCGTTTCCTCGCGCCCGGCAGATGTGCAGGCCGACCTGCCAGGCATGGCGGTCGCACCCGATCTCGCCACCGCGCTGGCCGACCCTGGCATTGAACTGGTGGTTATCGCCACGCCAAACGATGTCCATGCCGCCATGGCGCACGAAGCGCTCGATGCCGGCAAGCATGTGGTGATCGACAAGCCGTTTGCCCTCAGCGTGGCGGAGGGTGACTCCGTGCTGGCCCATGCCGAACGCGTCGGCAAGACGGTCTCGGTCTTCCACTGCCGGCGCTGGGACAGCAATTACCTGACCCTTCAGGCCCTGCGGCCGCGGCTGGGCGATCTCTATCAGGTGGTCCTGCGCTATGACCGCCTGCGCCCGGTGGTGCGCAATCGCTGGCGGGAGCGCGCCGGCCCTGGTTCCGGCATCTGGTTCGATCTCGGTTCGCACCTGGTCGACCAGTCACTGAGCCTTTTCGGCTGGCCGGAATGGATTTGGGCCGATATCGGCGGCCAGAGGCCCGGCGCGCAGACCGACGACTATTTCCACGCCATACTGGGCTATGGACCGCTGCGCGTCATCCTGCATTCGTCGATGATGACCACCATTCCCGGCCCGGCGTTCGAGGCGCAGGGCGCGCACGGCGCCTTCGTCAAGTTCGGCATGGATACGCAGGAAGACATGCTGAAGGCCGGCCGCACACCGGGCGATGACGGCTGGGGCGCCGATCCGGTTCTGGGCCTGTTTACACCGGTAGTGAATGAAGCGGCAGGCCCGACGGAAGAGGTTGTGGCCATACCGGGCAACTACCTCGCCTATTACGAGGCCATCGCCCGAACCCTACGCGAAAACGCGCCCAATCCGGTGACCGGACTGGACGCGCTCAGGGTTATGAAACTGCTGGAACTGGGCTTTGTCAGTTCCCGCGAGGGCCGGAAAATAGCGGCCTCCGAGCACCTATAAAGGCAGAATACGACGCTTCTTGGAGAAGCTCATATAGCCGACATTGGCGCCCAGGCGGAAACCGACACCGGCGCGGATCGGCGCCAGTACAATGCCCTCGGCGCGCTGATAGGTGATGCCGAGACCGCCAATGAAATAGGCCGAGCCTTCGACACCGGGGAAGCGGCGATACATGAAGATCGGCTCACGCAGATTATAGACCAGGGTAAAGACGCGCGAAGCGTTGGCGCCCGTATCGAAACCGATCGATGGGCCCTGCCAGTACATTTGAGTCGGCTCCGGCACATCCTTCATGAACAGGTTGCCCTTGCCGTAGCGCACGCCGACGCCAACGGCACCGGAGGCTTCCGTACCGGCGATATAGGCCGTGGGGTGATCGCCATAGTCGGCAAAGATCTTTTCCAGGGCACCGCCCAGGGCCTCGACCGTGACGCCAAGGAAATCGGACCCCGCCGTCAGAATTTCATCGCGGGTATAGTAGCGATATTCCTTCGGTTCAGCGGGCTGGCCTTTTTCGGTCGGGTAGGTCTGGGCGGAAGCCAGGCGCGGCGCCAGGCCGGCGATCAGGGGCGTGGCGGCGGCCACACCGGCCAGAAGAAATGAGCGGCGCTCCATAAACAGGTACTCCTAGTAATGAGCTGCGGGTTTACGATCACGAAGGTTAACAGGCGTTTACTAACATCGGGTTACGCGCCATTTCCCCAGTCCGGTGAAGGTGCCAGCGTCGTGTGTCCTGAATAGGGCTTTAAACGCCATAGCTTGGCCGCATTTCTTAATGCGATGCACAAAAAAATAGTGTAGATTGTGAGGATGGAGGGGCAGAATGACAGAAGTCATATCCTTTTTTACGCGCCGACAGGGCGTGAATATTGCCGTAGTAGCGAATTACCTACTTCTCGCCATCGTATTGGTCGCCAGTTCGACGGCCGCGCCATGCGAGCCGCTGGCGGCACGATTTATCATTTTGCTGCTTTGGGCACTTGTCATTCTGCTCATGGCCTATATCAGCGTTACCGACCGCAACAGTTTGTGGTGGATGGTGCCCCAGATCATTGCCCTGGGGCTTGCACTGCTCACGCCGCTGTCCACCACCATGTATCGCTCGCAAATCTCGGGCGATATCTGCTTCTACAATAATATAACACCTCTTTTCGAGCCGCAGAAGCCGAGCAAGTAAGCTATTTCCGCTCAGTGTCGGTCACGTCACGCGCCGCCTTGAACTCGGAGGTGTCGCGCCAGGCCGGCCACTGATGCGAATTGGCCAGAACCGATCCGATCTCGTAATAAAGCGTCGCGTCCTCGACCAGACCGCTCAGATCCCAGTCCGCCGACCACTCATCACCGGGCTGGTGATAGCGATTATCGGTATAGTCCTTCGAAAAAGCCTCACCGGCTGCCTTGCCGCCCTTGACCATGTCATCCCCGGAACTGGCCACCAGCATGGGCACGCCCCGCTTGACCAGAGGGAAGTGATCCGAGCGGAAAAAGCCGCCGGCTTCCGGACGCGGTTCGGGGGTGATCGTGCGGTTCTGAGCGGCGGCATATTTCGCCACCAGATCATCCAGTGACGACTGCCCTACCCCCTCGACGACGATATCCTTTGTGGCGCCATTGACGTTCAACGCATCCATATTGATGCCCGCTACCGTCTTGCTGAGCGGATAGACCGGATTGCTGGCATAGTATTCCGAGCCCAGCAGGCCGCTCTCCTCAGCCGTGAAGGCGATCATGACAATCGAACGCTCGGGCTTTTTGGCTTTTCCAAAGGCCCGAGCCAGTTCCAGCAGGGTGGCGATACCCGTACCGTTATCGACGGCGCCATTGCAGATCTTGTCGGCCGCCTGCGGCGCACAGATCCCGAGATGGTCCCAATGGCCGGTAAAGAGCACCGTCTCGTCCGGATATTTCGTCCCCGGCAGACGCGCCAGAATGTTGTGTGTGGTGATCTCCGTCGCCGTCACCTTGTAACCACCGCTCAAGGTCACGTTCATCGGCACGGGCTGGAAATCCTTCGAACGCGCCTTGACCCGCAGGGCGGCCAGATCGAGCCCTGCGGCCTTGAACAGCGCATCGGCGGTCTCGTGGCTGATCCACGATTCCAGCTTCGGGCTGACTTTCGATGGATCAGGCCGGACGATATCGAATTTCGAGCCATTATTGGAATTGCGCACCGTATCCCAACCATAGGCGGCGGCATCGGTATCATGAATGATCAGCACGCCGGCGGCCCCGCGACGGGCGGCTTCCTCATACTTGTAGGTCCAGCGGCCGTAATAGGTCATCGCCTTGCCGCCGAACGTCATCAGTTGCGGCTCGGCAAAATCCGGATCGTTGATCAGCTCGACCAGGATCTTGCCTTTCACATCGAGCCCCTTGAAATCGTCCCAGCCACGCTCCGGCGCCGTGACGCCATAACCGACAAAGACCAGCGGTGTCTTGTCGAAGGCCACATCGCTGAGCGCCCCGCGCGTATTGACGGTGATTTCCTGGCCCTGATGCAGATCTATCTGGCCGCCGCCCGGCAGGTCGAAGGCCAGTTTCGGATCGCTGACCACGAACTGGCGCAGGTGGACGTCCTGCGTCCAGCCGCCATTGTCACCGCCGGGCTGGAAACCGGCCGCCGAGAAACCCTTCACCATATAGTCGATGGTCTTCTGTTCGGCCGGTGTGGTGATGCCGCGTCCCTCATATGCATCGGATGACAGCACCTTGATATCGTCGGAAATGCGCGCGGCGCTGATCACTTGCGCCTCGGCCGCTGTGGACAGGCACAACAGGGCTGACGAGGCCAAAAGGAGGGATTTCAACACGGCGCATCTCCTGAAACTGGTTTCGGGTGATGCTAGTTCCCGGTCCTGCAGAGTCAAGCACGTCTTTTTATGGCTTGCTCGCGGCGGAATTCCTCGCCATACCTCATGGTAACGCTAACAATAATATCGGCGAGGAAATTTCATGGGCCTGTTCAAACTGACATGCCGCTCGGCTATCGCGGTCAGCCTCGTTCTGTGCCTGGCCCTGCCAGCTTATGCCAAGCCCCACGTTCCCTGGGTTACAGTCTGGTCCACCGCCCAGATGACGCCCGGTACCGACAGTGCTCTCTCCCCGTCCGATGCGACCGATTCCACCCTGCGTCAGACCGTGCACATAGCGCGTGGCGGCAAGACCCTGCGCATCCGCCTGTCGAATATCATGGGCACCCAAGCCCTCAGGCTGGACAGTGTCCATGTCGCCCTGACTCGCGAGACCGGCGGATCGTCCATCGCCCCCGCCAGCGATCGCGCGGTGACTTTCAGCAGCCTGTCCGACATCGTTATACCGGCGGGCGCCGACTATGTTTCCGATCCGATTGACCTGGCCGTGGCCGATCAGTCCACCCTGGCCATCAGCTTCCATATGCCTGAAGTGTTGCCGCAGCAGACCGGGCATCCCGGCTCACGCACCACATCCTGGCTCGTCACCGGCAACCATGTATCCGATGCCGACTTTTCCGACGCCAGACATTTCGATCACTGGTTCAATATCGCCAGCGTCGATATCCAGGCCGGATCGTCCAGGGCCGCTATCGTGGCCTTTGGCGATTCGATCACCGATGGCTACGGCATCACACCGAACAGCGACACCCGCTGGCCGAACTTCCTGGCCGCACGCCTTGAAGGAAAACCGCTGGCCGTGCTCAATGCCGGTATCGGCGGCAATCGCCTGCTGAATGACGGACTGGGCAGCAATGGGCTTGCGCGGTTCGAGCGCGATGCCCTGGTTCATGACGGCGTGAAATACGTCATTGTGCTGGAAGGCGTGAACGACCTGGGCATGCTGACGCGTGATGCGCCGGCCACGCCGGCCGCGCACGCGGATATGGTTGCCCGGATAAAGGCCGCCTATCTGCAGATGATAGCGAAAGCGCATAATCGCGGCCTGAAGATCTACGGCGGCACCATTACCCCTTTCATGGGCATGGACTACTATCACCCCGACGCGCTGAACGAAGCCGACCGTCAGGCGATCAATCAATGGATCCGAACGTCTGGTGCCTTCGACGCGGTGATCGATTTCGATGCCGCCCTGCGCGACCCGACCCGGCCGGATCATTTGCTGCCAGCCTATGACAGCGGAGACCATCTCCATCCATCACAGGCCGGCTACAAGGCCATGGCCGAAGCCGTGGATCTGCGGCTGTTCGACCGCTGATCCACCATCTGACTTAGTCCTTGGTCTGCAGGAAGCCGTCGTCCACTGGCAGAGTCGAGCCATTGATGGCCGAAGCGGCGTCGGTGAACAGGAAGGCCACGACGCTGGCCACCTTTTCCGGCTCGATCAGCTTGTGGTGCATATGCTGACGGCCCAGTGCTGATTTCATGGCCTCGTCCTTGCCGAGGATTGGCGTATTGATGAAGCCTGGCGCCACGCCCACAACCCGGATGCCGTATTCGGCCAGTTCCAGCGCGGCGGATTTCGACATCATCACCACGGCAGCCTTGGCGGCGTTGTAGTTGAAGCTACCGCGTGCCGCCATCGTGCCGTAGATCGAGGCGGTATTGACAAACGTGCCCTTGGCGCCGATCGCCACCATCTTCTTCGCGGCATAGTACATGCCGTAATAGACGCTGTGCTGATCAACATCGATGACCTTATGATAACTGGCCGGGTCCATTTCGAGGAAGGGCTTCACCAAACCGATGCCGGCATTGTTGAAAATGCCGTTGAGCGTGCCGAGCTTTTCAACGGCGAACTCGACCAGGGCCTCGATCTCTTCCGCCTTCGAGACATCGACCTTGAACGGAAAGGCCTTTCCCCCCAGCGCCGTAATCTCCGCGGCGACTGACTTCGCGCCCTCTTCGTTGAAATCCGCGATAATGAGATTGGCGCCCTTGGCGGCCAGAGCTCGAGCGGCTTCATGGCCGATGCCGCTGGCGCCACCGGTGACGATAATAGCCTGGTTTTGCAGTTCCATATCAATGCTCCTGATAGTCTTAATCTGTCAGGGACACCTGTTGCCGATGACAAAATTAATTAGGAACCTAATGAATTACAAATGTGACCAGACTAGGGAAAACACCGATATAGTTGCAATTTAGGACTTAGCGGCTGCCGGCCGCCAGTTGCTGGGCCGGGGCGCCCCCCGGCAGCTTCCAGTTGGTGGTGAAGCGCAGCCAGTCCCCCGGCGCATGACCGGGTTTGCTGGTATCGGTCTGGGCCCATTTGACGACCGTGATCGCCAATGCCTGGCCGAGGCCATAGCCGGCGCGGCTTTCACCGGAAACAATACATTGATCGAGCATGCCATCGGCGCCGATCTGGCAATCGACCTGCGCCTGCCCTTCGATCAGGGCGACCTTGGCCAGAGACGGATATTCGCCAGCCTGGCTGAGATCGCTGTTGCGTGTAAAGAGACGCGTGCCGTCGGCAATGACCGGCGCGGCTATGGGCTGGCAATGCACGCCGCCGCCTGTGGCGGTCGCGTCCTGCGCCATGGCCTGCGCGGCCGCCAGACCACACAGAAGCGAAAGCGAAAATACAGTCGTTTTCATCAGCCCACTCTCACCCGAATTTACAGCCGAATTTGCGTCAGTAAGCCACTGCCAGACATAAGGGATCAATTAGGGGATTCCTGCAATCCCTAATTTCGGGATAGGTGGTTAATGCCAGAAGACGCGCTTGCCAGTGAGCGCCGGCTTTTTCGTAAAACTTAAAACAAAAGGGTCCAGGGTCGAGACCCTGGTGGCCCTTCCCTCTTGCGGCGCATCATGCTATCCGCACCCGCATGAGCACAGACCTTTCCAAGATCCGCAATTTTTCCATCGTCGCCCACATCGACCACGGCAAATCCACCCTGTCCGACCGCCTGATCCAGTTCACCGGCGGCCTCACCGCGCGCGAGATGAAGGAACAGGTGCTCGACAACATGGATATCGAGCGCGAACGCGGCATCACCATCAAGGCCCAGACTGTCCGCCTCAACTACAAGGCGCATGATGGTGAAACCTATGTGCTGAACCTGATGGACACGCCAGGCCACGTCGATTTCGCCTACGAGGTCTCGCGCTCGCTGGCCGCCTGCGAAGGCTCGATCCTCGTCGTCGATGCCTCGCAGGGCGTCGAGGCCCAGACCCTGGCCAATGTCTATCAGGCCATCGACAATAACCACGAGATCGTCCCGGTTCTCAACAAGATCGACCTGCCAGCCGCCGAGCCGGAGCGCATCCGCGCCCAGATCGAGGATGTTATCGGCATTGATGCCTCGGACGCCGTGCTCTGTTCGGCCAAGTCCGGCCTCGGCATCGAGGATGTGCTGGAAGCCGTCGTCACTCGCCTGCCCGCGCCTAAGGGCGAGGAAAATGAACCGTTGAAGGCCCTGCTGGTCGATGCCTGGTATGATCCCTATCTCGGCGTCGTTGTCCTGGTGCGCGTGTTCAACGGTCGCATGAAGCCGGGCCAGCAGGTCAAGCTGATGAATGCCGGCGCCACCTACAAGATCGATAAGCTCGGCGTCTTCAGTCCCAAGGCCACCGATGTCGAAAGCCTCGGCCCCGGCGAGGTCGGCTTCTTCACCGGCCAGATCAAGGAAGTGTCTGATGCTGCCGTCGGCGACACTATCACCGACGAACGTAAGCCGACCGCCCAGGCCCTGACGGGCTTCAAGGAAGTCCAGCCGGTGGTTTTCTGCGGTATCTTCCCGGTCGATGCCGCCGATTTCGAGGACCTGCGCGCCGCCATGGGTCGCCTGCGACTCAATGACGCCAGCTTCTCGTTCGAAATGGAAACCTCGGCCGCTCTGGGCTTCGGCTTCCGCTGCGGCTTCCTGGGACTGCTGCATCTGGAAATCATACAGGAGCGCCTCAGCCGCGAATTCAATCTCGATCTGATCGCCACCGCACCGTCCGTCGTGTACGAAATCTACATGAATAACGGCGATCGCATTCATTTGCACAATCCGGCCGACATGCCCGATCCGGTCAAGATCGACCATATCGAGGAGCCGTGGATCAAGGCGACCATCTTCACGCCGGACGATTATCTTGGCGCAGTCATCAAGCTCTGCCAGGACCGCCGCGGCATCCAGGCCGACCTGTCCTATGTCGGTAGCCGCGCCATGGCGGTCTATTACCTGCCGCTGAATGAGGTGGTGTTCGATTTCTACGATCGCCTGAAGTCGGTCTCCAAGGGATATGCCTCGTTCGACTACACAATCGAGGAATATCGCGAGGGCGATCTGGTCAAGATGTCGATCCTGGTCAATTCCGAGCCGGTCGATGCGCTATCCATGCTGGTCCACCGCGATCGCGCCGAAATGCGCGGCCGGGGCATGTGCGAGAAGATGCGCGAATTGATCCCGCAGCACCTGTTCGTCATTCCGATCCAGGCGGCCATTGGCGGCCGGATCATCGCCCGCGAAACCGTGCGCGCCCTGCGAAAGGACGTGACGGCGAAGTGCTACGGCGGTGACGCCACGCGGAAAAAGAAGCTTCTGGAAAAGCAGAAGGAAGGCAAGAAGAAGATGCGGCAGTTCGGTAAGGTCGAAATCCCGCAGGAGGCCTTTATCGCCGCCCTCAAGATGGACAATGACTAATCAGAGACCATCCCTCCCGCCCAACAGGACCACTTTAGCCCAAGACGGGCAATCACAGACACGTGCGCAAAGAAAACCCTTCCTTACGTATTTTGGCTCTTGCACTGAAACAAATTGTAATAGAGCGTGAGATTCACAGCGCGTTGCCTGCCAAGTGATACCTCATGTCCGATTACGTTTTAATTCTCGAAGACAGCAAGACCCAGGCCCATATCGTAGGCGGCCTCTTTGAGAAATGCGGCCTGATTGCCGACTATGCCCACGACATCAATAGCGCCATCAAGAAACTGGGACAGAGGGGATACAGCCTGATTGTCCTGGATGTCTTCGTCGGTGTGGACAATACACTCGACCACCTGCCGAGGCTGCGCAAGCTGGCGCCCAATGCACCGGTCGCTATCATGACGGCTGGCCGCCGTGACCAGCCGCTGGCCGCCAGTCAGGCTCTCAATCAGGCCCGCCGGGCGAAGGTCGATTTCCTGCTGCCCAAGCCGTTCAGTCTTGAGGATATACGTCAGGTGGTCGAAGAGACGCAGTATATCCGCCGGCACAGACGCCAGTTCATCAAGGTCCTGATCATCGACGACGATACGACCACCCGGATGATCTACAGGAGCTACCTGGAAAACGAAGGCTACTTCATATCGGAAAGTTCATCGGTCGAGGAAGCCCTCGGGCGGCTGGATATCACGCGCGTCGACCTGGTTCTGACCGATCTGGTGATGGACGGCATAGGCGGACTGGCCGGTATTCGCATCATCAGCTCGACCTGGCCGGATGTTCCCATTATCGCCATGACCGGCTACACCCGGGAGGGCGACGCCTTGCAGTCCGCCGTACAAAAAGGCGCGGCGCTGGCCTTGGCCAAACCGTTCGGACAGGACCAGCTTCTGGAAGCGGTCAACAAATGCCTCCACAAGCCGGAAGAGAACACGACCTATTTTCTGTGAAGCCGTTTAATGCGCCTTCTTGTAGGCGATGGTCTCGGCCTTGTTCAGGGGCTCGACCGTATCGATCATACAGCGCATCGGCACCACGGTACTGATATCGCCGGTAATATCGACATCCAGCGGGCCGCACACGCGGGTAGTGCCACGCCATTCCAGCTTGATGGCCTCATTTTTCGTCATGCATGGACCGGTCATGTGCAGGATCAGGCTGTTGCCGCTACGATCGGTCAGCAGCAGGGTTTCGCGATCGATCACCGTCGAATCCTCCAACGGCGATGACACGCATTGGTTCGGCGCCACGGAACGGACACCGGGATTGACCTTTTTATCGGCCTGCGAAGCGGCCGCACAACCGACAACCGCAACGGCCAGAATCGCTGACGCGCCCGCCAGGATCAGTTTCTGCTGACTCATGCTCAGTTGTCCTTATCCAGAAGCTTGGCCGCCTCGCGCGTGATCGGCTCAACACTGTTGATCAGACAAGTGACCGGCCGTTCGCCGTTTTCCGAGCGCAAAATCTTGGCGTCATGCGCCTGACATATCTGGCTGCCACCGGCGAATTCGAAACCGATCTGCGAGAAGTCGGTCATCGACTGGCACGGTCCGCCGATATCCATCTTATAGGGATTACCCCAGGTATCGTAGACCAGCAGGGTATGCGGATCGACCACATGCTTGCGACCGATATTGCGGCCATCGAGGCATTTGGGCGTGGCCTTGGCCTGATCCGCCGAGGCCTGGGTACCAGCTGCCGGCGGCGTACTGGCGCAGGCGGTTACGACCACCAAGCCTGCCCCCAGGGCCAAAGCGGCCAACAGATATGTTTTCCTGGTCATCATCATACTCCCCATCATTTCGTGTCTTTTGGCTTTTCAGCCCGTGGCTTTATACCATAGGCGGCGGCTTCTTCCGGCGTCAGGTGGCGCACGGCCTGGATCGGACAGGTCTTCAGCGGGCGATCGCCCATATCGCTGTAGACGATCTCGCCGTCGAAAGGTCCGCAAATATCGCTCAGGCCGGTACCGCGTGACTTGATACCAATGCGGAAACTCGAATCGAGACCAATACAGGCTGGCGTCATCGTCAGTTCATAGGCTTCGTTCCAATTGGAAATAATGATGATCTTGTCATCCTTTTCCGTCTGGAAGCTACGAACCTCTGACGAGGAAAAACAGGCACGCGGATCGCGGGCCGGTTTGTTGTCCGGCGCCGGACGCCCGGCCGACATCGCCAGAGCGGCGGTGCCCACAACAAGAGCCCCCAGGCCAGCGGCTATAAGGGCGGCGATACAGGTCGATGTCTTCATGACGGCACCTCTTTACAACAAGTGGTAGGCTTCCCAAGCTGAACGCGAGATGAACATAATAGTCCTCATAATCGGCCTATAAATTGCTGGTGCGTAAAAAACGTTCCGGACCTAGCGATTTTTTCATGCCTCGCGGCAACACGGACGGTACGCCGATAATGTCATTTAGCAAGCTCTTTGCCAGCAAAGGCGCCAGGCAAAAACCACGTGCGCCAAGGCCAGTAAAGAGATAGATACCCGCCTCGACAGACCCGGCCACTGGCAGGTAATCACGGGTTGTGACCCGGATCGAGGCGCGCGACTGAAAGGGGCCTGCGGCGATACGGGCGGCGCGTTCCGGCATGACGGCTGACAGGCTGGCCAGGTTGTACGCGCGGCTGGCGTCGCGGATATCGCTGGCACGGTCATTGCGCTCATGCGTGGCGCCGAACAGGAAACCATCATTCAGCGGAATGGCATAGCCGCCCCAGCTCAGGCCTTCGGCCAGCGGCACCTTATCGGCCACCTGCTCGACCTGCCCTCGCACCGCGCGCAGCTCTGCCGGCCCCGCCTCCGGCATGTCGAATAAACCTTCCCCGCAGGCCAGAATGATCCGATCATAACCTGCCAACGACCGGCCATCCTCAGTCTTCAGGCGGATTAGTCCGTCTTCTGCCCGATCATAGCCGAGGATGCGTTCACGTATCGGCTCATGACCACCGAGCAGGGCCTTAAGTACGGTCTGCGGCTCGACATGCAGGGCCGTTTTCAAGTGGAGCCCTTCGCTCTCCGGCAGATCCTGCGCCGCGCCCTTGCCGAACACCTCCAGATCGCCCGCCGCGAAGCCCGCCTGACCGGCAATGCGGGTAAAGCGCTCGACGGCTTTCGGTGCATCGGCGCACAGCCGCACCCCTTCCCCCAGAATGGCCTGCGGACACAGGCGATGGTAAAGCGCTATGGCATAGCTGAAAGCATCGGCAAACAGGGCCGAGATATCATTATCTCCGGCATCCAGCCGCGGCGTCACCAGGGCCGCCGGATTGCCCGAAGCACCAGCGCCGGGCTCGGAGGCATCAAAGATGTCCGCCGACACTCCCAGTTGCCGCGCCTGCCAATACAGGGCGCAGCCGGCAATACCGGCGCCGATGATGGCGATACGTCCGGGCCGCTTCGCCTCTACCGCCTCCCCGCTGCGGATCGCCTCCAGCCGCTCACGCTTCCTGCCGAAACCCGGCCTCTTCTCGACGGAAAAACCCGCTGCCTGAAGTCCCCGGCGCACAAACCCTGCGACGGTAAAGGTTGCCAGCGACGCGCCCGGACGGGTGCGGGCCGCGATCAGGGCCATGACATCCTCGCCCCACATGTCGGGATTGAGGGCCGGAGAGAAACCATCGAGAAAGACGGCATCCGCTGCACCTTCCCAGGCAGAGAGCGCCGCACGCACATCCATCAGGCCAAGCGTCAGGCTGACGCCCCACTGCGGGAACTCCATGTGATGAAAGCCACGCCGGGCTTTCGGCCATTGCGCCAGCAGGGCGCCGGTGAATTCCCTCAGTTCCGGCCAGGCCCCGAGCGCCCGCGCCGCTTCATCGGCGTTCATCAGGAAACCTTCGACGGAGAAGATATGCAGATATCCGCCGGCCGGGCGCGTTTTTGACCATAGTTCCATGACGGCCGCGATGTTCAGGCCGGTGCCGAAACCCAGTTCCAGCAGGGTGAAATCCGTCCGGCCGCCCCATATCTCCGGCATGCCGCATCCTGTCAGAAAGACAGCGCGGGCTTCACTCAGGCCATCCTGCAGGGAGTAATAAATATCTCCAAACCGTCCTGAGCGTGGCGCGCCATCCTCGGCGAAATAGAGTTCGGGGTCGGTTATGGACATCGGGACTCGGCAAGTTTCAGGCAATAAAAAAGAGGGCTGTCTTGCGACAACCCTCCTTTCAAATCAATGCCCGAAGGCGAATGATTAGGAAGAAACGGCTTCCGAAGCAACTTCCGAAGTGGCTTCCGACTCAACGACGGCGTCCGAAACGGCTTCCGAAGAAGCAGCTTCTTCAGTGGCGGGCTTCGGGGTGCAGGCGGCAACCGACAGGGCAGCGCCGGCAACGGCAGCGATCAGGGCGATACGAACGATCTTGGAGGTCATGGATCAATTCCTTTGCTAGGATAAAGGCGCAGGACCATTCCTGAACCTATTGACGGGGAATTCCCCGTCAAATCTCGTGATTAGGACGCAGCCGAGGCTTCGGCGGCGGAGGGCGAAGCGGCGACGGCGGCGTCAACGGCGGCCGACGAATCCGCGGCATCGGCCGGGGCGGCTTCCGGAGCCATTTCCGAGGCAGCGCTTTCTTCGGGGGCGGCGGGCTTCTGGCAGGCGGCAACCGACAGGGCAGCCGCAGCAGCGGCAACAACCAGGGCGGTGCGAACGATCTTGGAGGTCATGCAATCAGATCCTGTTTTCCATCAGATGAGAGCCAGAGAAGCAGTCCCCTTGCCCATCTTCTACATACCTATTTTGTCCGAGTCCCGCAAGCGAATATTTCACAAAAGTGTGATCGCATCTGTGAAGAATACCGGCTTTTTAATCAGAAGTGAGGTATTTCGGTCGAAAAAAACCAATCTTAATCATTATTAACAGCGAAACAGCCGTTAAAATGTGATCAAGACCGTGAACTGGACGCCATTATTCAAACTCATCTTGCGTCCTTACTTCGCTCCCCCCTTCCCCCGCGTCAGTTTTTAGGCCTCAGCTGGTATACTGTTGAGCGCCTCTTCCATTTCCAGGAAGGTCGGCTGCAGGGTCGACGGGATATTGCCGCGACCGATTTCAACCGAGATCTGCGCCGCATTGCCATGCAGGTGCGCCACCAGAACCGCCTGGATGATCTTGTAGAAGGCCGCATCCTCCTCGATCACGCCGTTCATGCGCGCGGCGAACGGCCCGACCAGGCCATAGGCCAGAAGAATACCGAGGAAGGTACCGACGAGCGCGCCGCCGATCATTTCACCCAGGATTTCGGGCGGCTCGGTGATCGAGCCCATGGTCTTGACGACGCCGAGAACGGCCGCGACGATCCCCAGGGCCGGCAGGGCGTCGCCCAGCGACTGCATGGCGTGCGCCGGATGCAAAGCCTCATGGTGATGCTTTTCCAGCTGCTTTTCCATGGCATCCTCGACCTGGTGCGGGTCTTCGAGGTTCATCGTCATCATGCGCAGGGTGTCGCAGATAAAGTCCGTGGCGAAGTGATCGTGCACGATCTTGGGAAAGCGGTTGAAGATCGTCGAATCGTGCGGCTTTTCAATGTGGCTTTCCAGGGCGATGACGCCCTTGGACTTCATCGTCTTGGTCAGCAGGAACAGCAGGGACAAAAGGTCACGGTAGTCGCTGGCCTTCCACTTCGGGCCGCCAAACACCTTTCCCATGCCCCCGCCCATGCCTTTCAGGGTGGTCAGGCTGTTCGAGATCAGGGTAGCGCCGACAGCGGCGCCGCCGATGGCCATCAGTTCGTGAGGCAGGGCATGGAGAATCGGCGCCATGTTGCCGCCGGAAATGATGTAGCTGCCGAACACCATGGCGAACAGGCAGACAATACCGATAATCTGAAACATCTAGAGGAACACCCAGCGACTCGTTTATGAGCCTGACTATGGTGTCCAATTCTTAAAGGGGCGTTAGCTATTAACCGCGTTTCTTAACTTTTATGACCCCGTTGCAACATAAAACGCCCCTCTTCTCAGGCTGCGGCGCGTGATCCCAGCAGACCGAACATGGCGCCCTGCGGATCGATCGCCACCAGCGCCCATTGTCCGCCCGGCACTTCGATCGGCGCCAGTTGAATGGTCCCGCCGCCAGAAACAATGCGCGCCATCGCCGCGTCGATATCCCCCACATTGAAATAAAACAGCCAGGCCTGTTGCGGCAGCGGATTGTTCATCATCGCCCCGGTTTGAATGCCTTCGGCGGTGAACGTCTGGTAGGTGCCCATAGGCCCCATGTCCATAGCCATATCCTTCACCCAGCCAAAGCGCCCGGCATAAAAGGCGAAAGCCGCTTCCCAATCCGTGGCGTGATATTCGTTCCAGCCACAATGGCCCGGCGTGGTGGATTCGAAGGCCCGGCTCCGCCCCTCGCCGATCGGCGCCATGACATAGATCGTCGCCCCCTGCGGATCGCCGACCATGGCCATGCGCCCTATGCCAGGAATGTCATTGGCCGGCCAGCAGACCCGGCCGCCGGCTGCTTCAAAAGCCGTGATTTCGCCGTCCACGTCCGCCACATTGATATAGCCGAACCACGCGGGCGGCATACCCGTCCCGTCAGGCACCTTCATCATGCCGCCAACGGGCTCGCCCGCGGCCTCTATCCGCCGGTAATCCATGCCGGGTGTCTGACTGGCGACAACACGCCAGCCGATAACATCGCTGTAAAAGCTTATCGCCGCGTCGATATCCGAGGTGATCAGTTCGTACCAAATGAAGTGGCTGGCCATTTTGTCCTCCCTTATTCCGTCCATCATACTAGGGACGCGGCAGGACGAAAAGTGTCAGCAGCTCGGTTATCTGACTTCTGCGGTGCCGCCGGTCATGACCACGAACTGGTTGGCCAGATCAAAGCTGAGATAACCATCGGCCGTCAGGTGATTGGCGCGCTGCCAGTCCCGGATCGCCTGGCGGGTGCCGACACCGATCACGCCGTCGATCACCCCCGGATCGAAACCGGCGGCCTTCAGGGCCTGCTGCGACTTAAGGCGCTGGTTCAGGCTGAGCGGCTGTTCCACCGGCCACGGCGTGACAGGTCCGGTGTGGCCGGCAATGCCATCGGCCAGCAGGCCCACGCCCAGCGCATAGGCGGTGGAATTGTTGTACTTGCGGATGACATAATGGTTCGGCAGGGCGAGATAGGCCGGCCCCCTGGCGCCCGAAGGCAGCAGTATGGTCGAACTTTCATTCATCTCCGCCGGCTTCCAGTAACCGCCATCGGCGCGCTTGACACCCAGCGCGGCCCATTCGGTCGGCGTCTTCTTCGCCGTCTCGGCCAGATAGTAGTCGAACCCGACCGGCAGCATGACCTCGACGGCCCATTCCTCGTCCGGCTTCCAGCCCGCCTTAGCCAAAAGATTCGCGGTCGAGGCCAGGGCATCGGAATCGGAGGTCCAGATATCGACCTTGCCATCATGATCGCCATCGACGCCGAGCGTCAGGTAGTTGTCGGGCAGGAACTGGGTCTGGCCCATGGCCCCGGCCCAGGAGCCTTTCAGGGTATCGCGGCTGATGCCGGAATCGCGCAGGATTTTCAGACAGGCGATCAGTTCGCTTTCCGCCCAGTCGCGGCGGCGGCCATTATAGGCCAGGGTCGCCAGCGCCGAAACCACATCTATATTGCCCTGCACGCGGCCAAGATCACTTTCCATGGTCCAGATGCCGCCCAGCACCTCGGCGGGCACGCCATAGGTTTTGACGATGTCAGGCACATTCGGATTGGCGTCAAGCCGGGTGCGCGCCGCGGCAAAGCGGGAATCGGTCACGGCCTGACGGATGTAGGCACTGGCGGGCTTGGAAAATTCCGGCTGCTGCGAATCGGACGAGGTGACGCTGGCCTGCGGCACGACATTGCTCAGGACCTGGGCCGTAAACAGCGGATCGAAGCCCTGCCCGGCCGCCTTGGCGATAAAGCTCTGCTTCCAGTCGTCAAAAGTGGCATTGGCCGGCAGAGGTGTAGCAGCCGGCGCGGCCGGCGTCGCGGCCTCGCTCGATGCCGAGGACGCACTGGCGGAAGCGGCCGGCGCGGCGGGCGTTACAGGCGCCGTCTCCTGCTGAGGCACCACCGTGCTGCAGGCGGTGAGGACGGCAAACAGGCTGATGTAACGTAACCGCATGATAATTCCTTTTAGTGCGCTACCGCCGGATGGCTGGCCCCTTGCGCTGCTTAAGCGCAGTGGGCGTCTAAGGTCCACGGGTGCGGCAAACTCGGTCAGGTAACCTCATTGCGTTCGCCTTTCCAAGTCCTTAAAAGCCTCACTTTGTTGTCAGAATGATGTGAGTGACTGGAAATCGGCGCATTTGCGCAAATCTTCGTTGACAATTCCGGACCTCTCCCCTAGATACCCGCCCTCTAACGAAGTTGGTCAAGCGCGCGACCCGGTTGTGCTGCCCTGTTCCGGCTTCTTTCGCAGTCATTCTAAGATCAGGTGAAAACCAATGAAAGTCCGCAGCTCGCTCAAGTCGCTCAAGGGTCGTCACCGCGATTGCAAGATCGTGCGCCGCAAGGGCATCGTCTATGTGATCAACAAGACCGATCCGCGCTTCAAGGCCAAGCAAGGCTAATCACGCCTGTTGCTCTGATGCATTCGAATAACGCTTAAGGCGCACGCTTTAAGCGTTTTTTCGTGCGCGGTGTTCGCCCATTCATCCACAGGTCATCGGGACTTATCCTCAAGGCTACCGTTGAGAAGCTGATTCGCAACCGCTATGGTTAAGGTCAGAGCTTTTACAGGATATCCGCCATGGCCGACGACGCCCCCCTCTCCTTTTCATCCGACGACGTCATTTCCGGCGCCGCCCAGACCCGCCTGCGCACCATCATCGAGCGCATCGAACGCCTTGAGGAAGACAAGGCCGGCATCATGGGCGACATCAAGGAAGTTTATGACGAAGCCAAGGGCGAAGGCTTTGACGTGAAGATCCTGCGCAAGGTCGTTTCTCTGCGCAAGAAGGACCGCCAGAAGCGCGAGGAAGAGGAAACCATCCTCGACCTGTACCTGACCGCCATCGGCGACCGCTAAAACATATTGACTAAGACAAGACGCCGTCCTCATGTTTGCCGCATGAGGACGGCTTTTTCATGCGGGTTCGGTCGCGGGTGCAGTCATGGCTTTTAAAACGCCGTCAAAAGGCATGACGCGTACGAAGGGCTTGCAAACCAGAAAGCCCCTTCAGGCCAAACCGCTGTCCCCTGCCGACCAGATTAAGGCACAAAAGAACAAGATTCAGGCAGCAACGATCCGCGCGCTGGAAAAGGCCCGCCGCACTGCCGCCGAACAGGGCGTCGATCTGTCCGACTGGGAAACCGAATTCCTCAATGGCGTTACAGAGCGGGTAAAAACCTACGGCCGCGCCTTCGCCGATCCGGACAAGGGCGCCATGAACGGCACCCTGTCCTTACGCCAGGGCGTAAAGCTCCGGGAAATCCGTAAAAAAGCCCAAAAAGGCCAGCAGACTGAGGAAGAAGAGGAAAACGAATGAAACCGAACCGCCGCCACCTGCTTTCTGTTCTGACTGCCGCAGCGCTTCTGCCGCTCAAGGCGCTGTCCCAAAGCCTCCCGCGCAAGGAGGTGCTGGTCTTCTATTATGGCTGGTACGGCACGAGGGCCTACTCCGGCCAGGACATCCACTGGCTGAACCCCGATACCGTCCGCGAACGCATCGCCGATGCACCCAACTATCCGGTGGGCGGCCCTTATGACAGCCTCGATCCCGCCGTCATCGCCCGCCAGATGTCGGAGATCAAAAGTGCCGGCATTACCGGCCTGATCGTTTCCTGGTGGGGCCAGACCGACCGAACCAACGACCAGCTGCGGCGCGTACTCGATGCCGCCGGCGCGCAAGGGCTGAAGGTCACCGCTTATGTCGAGCAGGTGGCCAGCGCCGAAGGCGTGGCAGCGGATACGCTCTATCTCTACCAGACCTACAGCCGCCATCCGGCCTGGCTGCGTCTCAATAATAAGCCGGTCATCATGTATTTCGACCGCCTGATGCAGGACATCGGCCTCGACGGTTGGCAAAAGGCCCGCGTCCTGATCGAAAAGCAGGCGCCCAATGCGATCAGCTATGTCGCCACGGCCAATACGCTTAAGGAAATCAAGGGGCGCAAAAGCGCTTTCGATGGGCTGCACATCTATTCGCAGCAGTTTGAGGGCGCCGAAACGCGTCTCCTGCCCTCCCTGTGGCGGACCAAGTACTACACTGATTGGGTCAAGGCGCAGAGCGGCGCGAAGGTCACCACCGCAACCATCCTGCCCGGTTTCGACGACCGCCTGCAACTGGACCGCAAGGGCAAGCGCCCGGTCATCAAACGCGAGGACGGCAAGCCTTTCCGCGACCTGTGGAATGCGGCGATCGCCGCCAAACCCGACTGGATACTGATCGTGTCATTCAATGAATGGCACGAGGCCAGCCAGATCGAGCCCTCCACGGCCTTTGGCTCGCGGGAACTGGAAACCTGCCGGCAGATGAGCGCCAAGTTCCTGCGCTGACTTCCAGGCGCTTTGATAGTGACAAGGCTGTCAATCCCTGTTTAAATCCACTCAACAAAACAAGAATATGTTGGGAAGAATGGCAGGCAAGGCACAGGCGCGCAGCACGCCCGGCTGGGTGGAAAAGATCAGCTATGGATCGGGCGATTTCGGTTTCAATCTCTACTGGACGACCATCAGCGCCTTTCTGCTGATCTTCTATACCGACAGCTTCGGCCTCAATGCCGCGGCCGCCGGCACCATGCTGCTCACCACCAAGCTGGTCGACGCCTTCGCCGATCCCATCATGGGCGCGATAGCCGATCGCACACGCACGAAATGGGGGCGCTTTCGACCCTGGCTGCTGTGGGGCGCCGTGCCGCTGGCCGCGTCCGGCGTGCTGACCTTCACCACGCCCGATCTCGATTCGACCGCCAAGCTGATCTATGCCTACACCACCTTCGCCCTGATGATGGTCATCTATTCGGTGGTCAATATCCCTTACGGTGCGCTTTCCGGCGTGCTGACCAACGCACCGCAGGCCCGTACCCAGCTCAACAGTTTCCGCTTCGTCGGCGGCTTTCTCGGCGGCACCTTCGTCACCTATATGACCCCCACACTGGTGAAATGGCTGGGCGGCGCCAATGAGGTTCTGGGCTGGCAACTGACCATGACGATTTACGGCTTCATCGCCTGCGTGCTGTTCGTCACCCTGTTCCTGACCGCCCGCGAACGCGTTGTGCCGGTTATGGAGCAAAAGGTCAGCCCGTGGAAGGATATAGGCGACCTGCTGCAAAACCGCCCCTGGCTGATCATGTTTGCGCTGGCGCTGGTGGTTATGGTCACGATCAGCACGCGCATGGGGGCCAGCGCCTATTACATCAAATACTATGTTGAGCGGCCTGATCAGACCAAATGGTTTCTGACCGCCTATGGTGTGGCCCTGGCCGCCGGCTCTCTGATCACGCCCCTGCTCACCCGCCTGATCGATAAGCGCCGGCTGCTGATCATATTGATGGTGCTGGTCGGTCTCCTGTCCTCGGTCTTCGTCTTTATCCCGAAGGACCAGATCGCTCTGATGTACGCTCTGCAGATCGCTATCGGCCTGTGCCTGGGTCCGAAATCACCCCTGACCTTTTCGATGTATGCCGATTGCGCCGACTACAATGAATGGAAAACCGGCCGCCGCGCCACCGCCATGACCTTCGCCGCCGCCACCTTCTCGCAGAAACTGGGCGGCGCCCTGGCCTCCTTCGTCATTGCCAGTGTCCTGGCCGGTCTGGGTTATGTCGCCAACCAGGCGCAGAGCGGCGCCTCGCAAACCGGCATCGTCCTGCTGGTCAGCGTCGTGCCCGGCGTCATGGCCCTGCTCGCCGCCATCCTGATGTGTTTCTATAACCTGACCGATACCCGCCTGGCCGAAATCCAGGCCGCTCTTGCCGAACGGAAATCCCAATCGTGAGTTTGATCTCGTTTACCGCCGACCGCTGTACGCTTACCAGCCCGACCGCCCTGCCCCTGGCCGCCGGCTTCCTGTGGAACCCGCACATGATGATCCACATGACGGCGCGCGGTTACGCCACAGCACAGTTCATGCAGCCGGAACCCAGCAAGTATGCCCGCGCCCAGATCATGGAAGCCAAGCACTTCATGCTGCCGGAACAGGGCACCTATGCCCACCACCCCGGCCGCTTTTTCTACGTAAAAGACCGCGAAACCGGCGGCCTGTTTTCCGCGCCCTACGAACCCGTGCGCGCCCCGGTCGAAGCCTTCGCCTTCGAGGTCACGCCGACCGATATCCGCTGGATTATTGACCGCCCCGGTCTGCGCATCGAACTGACCCTGACCCTGCCGGTCGAGGATGCCTGCGAATTGTGGGAGGTTACGCTGACCAACAGCGGCAAGCGTGACCGCAAGGTGAGCCTGTACCCCGCCTTCCCGCTGGGTCTGATGAGCTGGATGAACCAGTCGGCCACCTACGATCCCAAGCATGCCGGCATAATCGCCAACTGCGTTACCGCCTACCAAAAGATCGAAGACTATTTCAAAAACAAAAACTTGAAAGATAAAGTTGCCTTCCTGAGTGAACAGGCGCCGCTCGCCTTCGAGACCCGGCAGGCCCGATTTGAAGGCGAAGGCGGACTGCACAAACCCGACGCCATCATGGCCGCGCAGATGGATAATGGCGAGGCGCTGTATGAAAACCCGATCGCCGCGATGCAGTTCGATCATGACCTGGAAAAGGGCGAAAGCGTCAGCCATCGCTTCCTGTTCGCGCCGGCTTTCGATGACACCGAGATCAGCCGCCTGAAATCACTCTATCTCTCCGCGGACGGTTTTGCGAACGCCCGCGCGGCCTATGCCGGCTATATTTCGGCTGGTGCGAAATCGATCCATATAGAGACACCTGATCCGCACCTGGATGCTTTCGTCAATAGCTGGCTGCCGCGCCAGGTCTATTATCACGGCGACACCAACCGTCTGAGCACTGACCCGCAGACACGCAACTTCCTGCAGGACGCCATAGGCAGCGTCTATGTGAAGCCGGAAACCGCGCGAAAGACCCTGCTCAAGGCACTTTCCCAGCAGCACGCCAATGGCTCCATGCCGGATGGCATCCGCATGTATGACGGCGCCGAGCTGAAATACATCAATCAGGTGCCGCATACCGATCACAGCGTCTGGCTAGCTCTGCTCATGGAAGCCTATCTCGACGAGACCGATGACTATGCTGTGCTCGACACACTGGTCACCGACGTGGAAACCGGCCTGGCCCGCACCGTGCGCGACCGTATCTCCGCGGCTAATCAATGGTTGATACAGGCGATCGATCGTCGCGGGCTGAACTTCATCGATCAGGGCGACTGGAACGATCCGATGAACATGGTCGGCTGGAAGGGCAAGGGCGTGTCCGGCTGGCTGTCACTGGCGACGGCGCATTCCCTGCGCCTATGGTCGCAGATCCTGGAGAGCGACGGCCGGGATGGCAGCACCTTCGCGGGGGCGGCGAAGACCTTCAACGACGCCATGAACACCCATCTGTGGGATGGCGACTGGTACGGGCGAGGCATCACCGATGACGATGTGAAATTCGGCATCAAGGCCGATACAGAGGGCCGTATCTATCTCAATCCGCAGAGCTTCGCCCTGATGAGCGGCGCCGCCAATAGTGACAGGCAGGCCCGCATGGTGGCCGCAATCACCGAGCAAATGGAAACGCCCTATGGGGTCGAAATGATCGCGCCGGCCTATACCCACATGCGCGAGGATGTCGGCCGCCTGACTCAGAAGTTCCCCGGCGTGGCCGAAAACGGTTCGGTCTATAACCACGCCGCCATCTTCTATATCTACTCACTGTATCAGGTGAACGAAACCGAAAAAGCTTTTGAATTATTGCGTAAAATGCTGACCGGTCCGAATGACGAAGACTATCTGCGGCGCGGGCAGTTGCCGGTCTTTGTGCCCAACTACTATCGCGGCGCGCATCGCCAGCATCCCCAGGCCTCCGGTCGGTCGTCACACCTGTTCAACACCGGCACGGCGGCCTGGCTCTACCGCAGCCTGATCGAAGGGCTGTTCGGCCTGAAAGGCTGCCGAGAAGGCCTGCGCATACGGCCGCAACTGCCGCCAGACTGGCCTTCAGCGCGTGTGATCCGACATTTTCGGGGGGCGACATTCGAGATCGATATATCCCGCGGCACGCCGGGCCTTACGGTAGATGGACAGGCCATTGCCGGCGATACGATTAAAGACATCGTCGCCGGCAAGACCTACTATTTACGCGTCAATATCTAGACCACCGTGCCGATAAAGACCGGGATCGACACCTCGATCCTCTGGTTTTTCGGCGCCAGCGTTCCATCGCTTTTGACCTCAAAGACAACGAGGTCATTACCCTTCTGGTGCGCCACCACCAGCCGCTTCTGTGCCTCGTAAAGGGCAAAGAAGCGCGGCCAGTTGCCGAGCGTTGGCGCGATCTGTCGCAGGGTCAGGCGGCCATCCGAGGCCACATCGAAAACGGCGATGCTGTTGTGGCCACGATTGGAGACATAGAGACGGTCGGCGGCAGCATTCAGGGTGATATGGGCGCAGAAACTTTCGCCCTTGAAGTCAGCCGGCAAGGCGCTGATCGTCTGTATGGCCTCGAAGCGGCCGTTCGCCGTCTTTTTCAGCACGATCACGACGCTGCTCAGCTCGGTGACCAGAAAGGCGTGAACGCCGTCGGGATGGAAGGCCAGATGGCGCGGTCCGGCGCCGCCCGGTGCCTTATAGGCCTCGAATGCCTCGCCAATGGCCCCACCGGATGCGTCGAAGTCATAGCCCAGCACCTGGTCCGTGCCGAGATCGACACTGTAGATATGGTCGCCATGGAACTGCACCCAGTGCGCGTGCGGTCCTTCCTGGCGGGCCTTGTTCGGCCCCGTGCCCTTGTTCTGGCGGTTGACGGGCGGCTGTTGCAACCCGCCCTCCTCACCGATTTTGAACACCACGACATTGCCTGAGGAATAGTTGGCCACCGCCAGCCAGCCACCGGTCGGATCAACCGCCGCGTAGCACGGACTGCTGCCCTGGCTGGAGACCTCATAGGCCTGAGTCCATGATTGATCGTAAACGTCGATGCGGCCCTCATCCTTTTCATTGAGCAGATACCAGCGCTTGGCCGCCGGGCTGTACGCGCCGAAGGAAACATTCTCAATGGCGGGGTTTGCAGGGCCCAGGTTCCAGCTGTCCGTGGCGACGGTATAGGTCAGCGGATAAATACCCTTCGCCGTATCCGAACTGTAGGTGCCGACAAACAGGTTCAGGTCGGTGCCCTCCGCTTTCGCCAAAGCCGGCACGGCCATCGCCGCCACCGTACCAGCCAGAAATAACCGCCGATCGATAAGACCGACAGGTATATTTGAATTGTCCGTCATGGGTATCTCCTCATTTTTGACTACATCTTAGACGGAGTCCCGTCACCAGCGCCACCCTTTCCGTTTCGTTAAGGGATGCGGGTAACAATGGTTGCGAAATCCTCACTCCAAGAAATCCTCACTCCAAGTTGCGTACCTATGCCTACCGCCAGCGATAAATCCCCCCTGCAGGCCTTTGAGCCGGTCAGTCGCCTCGAAGTCGCCAGCTACAGCCTGGGCGATGCCGGTTTCAATCTGTACTGGGCGCCGTTGTCGGCCTTTCTGATGGTTTATCTCAATGAGGTCGTGGGCCTGAGTCTCGCCAGTATCGCGACCCTGCTGGTGGTCATGCGCCTGATCAGCGCGGTCGCCGATCCGGTGTTCGGCGCCATCGCCGATCGCACCCAGACGGAATATGGCCGCTATCGCCCATGGTTGCTGTGGTTGGCCCTGCCGCTAGCAGCGGCCACCATCCTGTTCTTCTCGATTGGCAGCCTGCCCGCCGAATCGCAGCTCTTCAGCGCCTATTTCAGCCTCATCCTGATGAACCTGATCTATACGGCCGCCAATACCGCCTATAACGCGCTCTCCGGCGTCATTACGCCCGACTCTTCCCAGCGCGAGCTGATCATGAGCACGCGCTTCGGCGGGGCTTATCTCAGCGCCGTTTTCATCACTTGGCTAACGCCCGGCTTCGTCGCCTGGGCCAGCCGTGACAACCAGGCCCTGGGCTGGCAACTGGTCATGACCATTTATGGCGTCTTCGCCGTCATCATCCTGCTCAATCTGTTCCTGCATACGCGTGAGCGCTTCGCCCTGACCTCAAAGCCGCATGTCAATCCGTTGCATGATGTGCGAGACCTGTTCGGTGCCCGTCCCTGGGTGGTCCTCTTCATTCTGGCAGGGATTGTCACGGCCGCTTCGATGATGTGGACCTCCATCACCCCCTTCTACATGAAGATCTATGCCGGGCATCCGAAGCTGGTCGTCAACTATGTCATGACCTTCACCCTGGGACTGGCGGCCGGATCAGCAGCCGTTGCCTTCCTGACGCGCCTGATGCCCCGGACACATCTGATTGCCCTGGCCCTGGGTGTCATTGCGCTTTCCGGCGCCGGCCTGTTCGCCTGCACACCGGGCCAGGTGCCCCTGATGTTCACGCTTCAGGCGACAGGTGGCGCGGCCTTCGGCCTTATCGGCACCCTGACCTTCGCCATGTGCGCCGACGCCGCCGATTTCAACGCCTGGAAAAGCGGTCATCGCGCTACGGCCATGACCTATTCTATGATTATGTTCTCGAAAAAAATCGGCGCCGCAGCTGCGGCCGGTTTTATCGGCTGGGCTCTGTCCAGCTATGCCGGCAAGGCCACGCCCCCGCCACTGGTCATCGAAAATATCCGCCTGCTGATGGGACCGGCGCCCGCCGGGCTGGCACTGGCTGGTATCGGCGTGATCTATCTTTACAACCTGACACCGGAAAAGGTGCTCAGGCTGCAGGCGCAATTACTGGCGACCTTTTCCCCCAAGCCGGCAGAAACTAACCGGCTTCCCTGACCAGGCCTTCCAGCCCGCAGTCACGGACCTTGCGATAGAGGGTCGATCGACCAATGCCCAGCCTGCGGGCGACTTCCGACATATGCCCCGCATAGACGCCGATGGCGTGCTCGATCAGATCACGCTCGATATCTTCCAGCTTGCGCAGATGGCCGGCCTCATCGAGGATACGGACAGGTGCGTCATGCAGAGCATCGTGGTGATCCTCAACATGGGCGTGAGGTTCAACCGCATAGACCTGGGTGTCCGCCACAGGCAGCAGGGGCGCCACCTGGCCGCTGATCGCCGGGAAGTCGAAGGCCTGCAGATGCGGGCTGTCGGCCAGGACAATGGCGCGATAGACGGTGTTTTCGAGCTGGCGGACATTGCCCGGCCAGTCATAGGCGCACAGAAGCTGCATGGCCTCGGCCGATACGCCGCTGACGCGCTTGCCCTCTTCCACGTTAAAGCGGCGGATGAAGTGATCGATCAGGGCCGGGATATCGTCGCGACGCTCACGTAAAGACGGCGCTTCCACCGGGAAGACATTGAGACGATAGAATAAATCTTCACGGAAGGCACCCGCCTTGACCTGATCGGCCAGGTTGCGGTTGGTCGCCGAAATGATGCGAACATCGACCTTTACCGGACGCTTGGAACCAACCGGATCAATCTCGCCTTCCTGCAGGGCGCGCAGCAGCTTGACCTGCATGTCGAGCGGCAGTTCACCCACCTCGTCGAGGAACAGGGTGCCGCCATTGGCTTCCTGGAACTTGCCGAGGTGCTTATCCGAAGCGCCGGTGAACGAACCCTTTTCGTGACCAAAAAGGATGGATTCGACCAGGTTTTCCGGCAAGGCGCCGCAGTTGACCGCCACGAACGGCTTGCCGGCGCGGTCGGAGGAGCCCTGGATGGCGCGGGCGATCAGTTCCTTACCGACGCCGCTTTCGCCAAGGATCAGCACGGGAATGGAGGAGCGGGCGGCGCGTTCGCCCAGGCGACGGACCATCTGCATGGCCGGCGAGGTGCCGATCAGGTCATCGAAGGAGGTGCGGTTCGCGGTGTGCTTCTTCAGGCGCGCCACCTCGGCAACCATGTCGCCCATCTGCAGGGCGTTGCGCACCGATACCAGAATGCGTTCGGGCGAGGCCGGCTTGATGAAGAAGTCCTGCGCCCCGGCCTGCATGGCCTTGACCACGGTGTCGATCCCGCCCGAAGCGGTCAGCACCACCACCGGCGTACGGATGCCGGCGGCGCGGATTTCCTTCAGCGTATCGATGCCGGACTGGCCGGGCATGACCAGATCGAGAATGACGGCGTCGATGCCTGAATTCTGCGACAGGCGCTCATAGGCCTGGGCGCCATTTTCCGCATGGAGCACGGAGAAGCCCTCGCGCTCCAGAACCGCCTGGATCAGGCGGCGCTGCGTCGGGTCGTCGTCACAGATCAGGATCGTTTTCGCCATTTCAATTTCACCATCAGTCTGAGTGGCCGCGTCTTTGACATCGGCCTGTTTTGAGACAAACCTACCCTCAGCGGGTGAAAATGAGGTGTAGACCTATAGTTAATGTCCCGTTTTCGCACCGATCGGGACATCGGGATCGAAACGCCCCTAATAGAAAATGCCGGATGCCCCTCGATTTTTTGCCGCTTTATGGCTATGTCCGATCTCATGAACACGCACACATCCCTTTCCGCCGATTCCGCCCAGCAGCTCCCGATCTGGGACCTCTCCGACCTCTATAACGGCCCGGAAGACCCGAAAATTGCGCAGGATTTCGCGCGCGGAGAGAAAAGCGTCAAGGAACTGGCCAAACTGCAGGGGCAGTTCGTTTCGGCACGTGCCAATCCGGAACGGCTCGGTCTGCTGATCGATCAGGCCGCCAGCCTGTACGAGAAGGCGATGGACGATATGGGCGGCGCCCTGGCCTATGCCACGCTTGCCTCAACCATTGATCGCGAGAATGCCCGCATCGCCAAGATGCAGTCCGATCTCGGCACCCAGGCCGCAATGATCTCGGCCGACAGCCTGTTCCTGTCGCTCGAACTGAACCAGCTCGAGGACTGGGAAATCGAGAACGCGCTTAAAGCCGTTGACAAGGCCCAGAAGTGGCGCCCGTGGCTGCGCCGTATCCGCGCCAGCCGCCCGCACGAACTGACGCCAGATCTCGAACGCCTGCTGCTGGAGCGCATGCCCGCCGTCGGCCAGTGGACGCGCCTGTTCGACGAGACCCTGACACGCCTGCGCGCCAAGGTCGGAAAAGAGTCCCTAACGCTAAACGAGGCCCTCACCCGCCTCTCCGCACCGCAGGCTCCGGTGCGCAAGGCGGCCGCGGCCGGCCTCAGCGCCGCCCTGAAGGACAATGCGCCGATCCTGGCCCTGTCGCTCAATACCCTGGCCTTTGAAAAGCAGGTCGAAGACCGCTGGCGCAAGTATGAAGATCCCGCCGCCTCGCGCCACCTCGCCAATGAGGTCGACAAGGACGCGGTCGACGCCATGGCCGAGGCCGTCAGCGAATCCTACACCAACCTGTCGCACCGCTATTACAGACTGAAGGCCAGGATCATGGGCCGCAAGCAACTGGATTACTGGGACCGCAACGCCCCCCTGACCCAGGATGTGCAGAAGCTTTACAGCTGGTCCGAAGCGAAAAAGATCGTGCTCGACAGCTTCGCCCAGATGGGTCCGGAATTCGCCGAACGCGCCCAGCGCTTTTTCGATCAACCATGGATCGATGCCGCGCCGCGCCCCGGCAAATCCTCCGGCGCCTATGCCCATCCGGTGACGGCCAACCGCCATCCTTACGTCATGCTCAACTTCACCGGCGACCGCCGCGAAGTCCTGACCCTGGCGCATGAGCTCGGCCACGCCGTCCACCAGACCCTCTGCCAGCCGCTCGGCTCGATCCTGGCCGATACCCCGCTGACCCTGGCTGAAACCGCCTCCATCTTCGCCGAAGGCCTGGTGTTCGAGCATCTGGTCGCGACCGCCACTCTGGAAGAGAAGAAGGCGCTGCTGGCTGGCAAGATCGAGGATGGCCTCAACAGCGTCATTCGTCAGATCGCCTTCCACCGTTTCGAGGAAAAGTTCCATGCCGCCCGTCTCGAAGGCGAAGTGGCGCTCGATCAGATCAATGCCCTGTGGCTGGACGTCATGGGCGAATCCCTGGGGCCGGCGATCAAGCTGAACGATGGCTACGAGGTCTACTGGGCCTATGTCAGCCACTTCGTCCACTCACCCTTCTATGTCTACGCCTATGCTTTCGGCGATCTGCTGGTCTCAGCCCTGATGGAAAAGCGTCGCGAGAATCCCGAAGCCTTCACGCCGCTCTATCGCGAACTGCTGGCCGGCGGCGGCACGAAGACCTATGTCGAGGCGCTGACGCCCTTCGGCATGAACCCGCGCGACAAGGCCTTCTGGAAGATGGGCTGTGCCCGTCTGGAAGGCCTGATCGATGCTTTTGAGGCCCTGGTGTAGTTCACACTTCTGGCGCTTGATCTCATCATCGTTTCATGATCGTCTCCAATCTTACGATTTTCCGGGGATGATCATGAAACACCTGCTGCTTTTGACCGCCGCCTTATCCGTCCTGGCGTCGGCCGCTCACGCCAAAACCGTGGCGGTCACCGCCGACAAGCTGATCGAGGTCGAAACCGGCAAGGTCGTCCCCCATCCGGTGGTCGTCATTACCGACGGGCGCATCACCGCCGAAGGCGTTCAGGGCCAGGTGGCCATCCCCACCGATGCCGAAAAAGTCGATCTGCCTGGCGTCACCCTGCTGCCCGGCCTTATCGACATGCACGTCCATATCGATTCCACGCCGGAATTCAGCGGCTATAACTATCTGCAGATGTCGGACCGCTTCTGGATGACGGTGGCGGTGAAGAACGCCCGCAAGACGCTCCAGGCCGGCTTCACCACCGTGCGCAACGTCGGTTCGGACGATTTCAACGATGTCGGCCTGCGTGAAGGCATCGACAACGGCTATGTCATCGGCCCGCGCATGGTCACCGCCACCTATGCCTTCGGCGCCACCGGCGGCCATTGCGACGAAACCTACTTTCCGCCCTCCTTCAATGCGCACGGCCCGTATAATGTCGATAGCCCCGAGGAAGGCGTAAAGACGGTCCGGACCCTCAAGAAATACGGCGCCACGGTCATCAAGATCTGCGCTACTGGCGGCGTCTTCTCGCGTGGCGACACGCCCGGCGCCCAGCAACTGTCGCTGGCTGAAATGAAGGCGATTGTCGATGAAGCCCATATGGACGGTCTGAAGGTGGCCGCGCACGCGCACGGCGCCTCGGGCATTGCCGACGCTATCCGCGCCGGTGTCGATACCATCGAGCACGCCAGCCTCGTCGATGACGAAGGCATCAGGCTGGCCGTCCAGCACGGCAGCTATTTCTCGATGGATATCTACAATACCGACTACACTCAGTCCGAGGGCGCGAAAAACGGCGTCCTGCCGGAGAACCTAAAGAAGGATGCGGATATCGGCGAAATCCAGCGCGAGAATTTCCGCAAGTCGCTCAAGGCTGGCGTGAAGATGATCTTCGGCACCGACGCCGGCATCTATCCGCACGGCGATAACGCCAGACAGTTCGCCGTTATGGTCCGCTACGGCGCCACGCCCCTGCAGGCCATCCAGACCGCTACGGTGACCGCCAGCGAGGCCCTGGGCTGGAAGGACGATGTCGGCAGCCTGAAGGTCGGGCACTACGGCGATATCGTCGGCGTCACCGGCGACCCGCTGAGCGACGTCACCGTGCTGGAGCACCCTGCCTTTGTCATGAAGGGCGGCGATATCTACAAGCGCGATGGTAAGCCGGTCGATCCCTCCTGACCCGCAGCGGAGGTATTTTATTACAAAGCAGACGCAATGCGTTGTAAACGTTGAATTAAAATGATCGACGCCCGGCGCCCTTAAGGGAGAATTAGGGCCTTCATGCCATGATGGATTTTTCCGTCTATCAGGTGCGCCATGCCGGCCCATATCTCAGAACCCCAGGATACTGATCGCGTATTGATCGTCGGCGGCGGTATTGCTGGCTCGCTCCTGGCCCTGATCCTGGCCCGAGACGGTCATGCCGTGACCGTCTTCGATCCGCACCGCACGCCCAAACCGATGTTCCGCAATGAGAAGCTGGGGACGGAACAGATCGCCCTTCTGCGTGAGCTAGAGGCGCTGGATTGCTTTGCCAGCGTCTGTCACCCACCGAAAGGGCATCCCCATGCCTATACTGCAAACCCCAGTCTGACCGATTGCGGCGCCCACCACCATGATTGGGTGGCCAGCGTCAGATCCGCCTGGCCGGCAAGCGTGCGCTTTGTCGAAGCCATGATCGAACAGGTGGAGACATCCGTAGACCGCCAGACGGTCATTACCCCTAGCGGCGAACGCTTTACCGGCCGCCTCGTCGTTCTAGCGTCCGGACGCATGCCCGCCCTGCGCGCCAGCCTCGGTATCCAGTCCCGCACGATCAGCGAAAACCATTCCGTCTGCCTGGGCTTCAGCTTGACCACCGACCGTTTCATCGCCTCGCGGATCTTCTTTCCGCTCAGTGACAGCGGCATCGGCTATGTCAGCGTCTTTCCGATGCCGGGCGAGACGCGCGTCAATATCTTCAGTTTTCGCGGCCTGAACCATCCGTGGACACGCGCGATGAGCCGCGATCCCCTTACCGGACTCGCTGAAATCTGCCCGGAAGCGGCGCAATGGCTGCAAGGGGCCGAACTCAAGGGGCGCTGCGAAGCGCGCGGCACGGACCTGTACAAAGTCAGCGGTCATCGCCGCGACGGCGTCGTTCTCATAGGCGATGCCTTTCATTCCCCCTGCCCAGCCTCCGGCACCGGCATGCTGCGCGTCCTTTACGATGTCAGCCGCCTGGCCCGGCACCATCTGCCGCACTGGCTGGCCACGCCCGGCATGGGCCGCGACAAGATCGTCAGCTTCTACAACGATCCGGTCAAGCGCCGCAACGACCGGACCTCGCTCAAAAGCTCGCTGCGCGGTCGCGGCAATGCGGTCGGCACCGGTCCCTACTGGACGGCGCGGCGCATCTTGCGCAAGCTGAAGGGGCGGTTGTCATTGGACTTTTTGACGCGGCCAAAGCACATTGACCAAACGGGTGGCCTTTTGTAAGACTTGAGGCAGGAAACACTGTTCGCAGGGACAAACACCTGCCCGTTTAAGGATATATGATCATGGCCGACTCTCACGATGATTCCGATTACGTTCACGGCCAGATGGATATCCATCAGCAACAGAGCTCGTATGAGCTGTTCACGCACCTGACCAAGTGGTGCAGCCTGTTCCTGGCGGTCATACTGGTCTTCCTCGTTATCCTGACCTGCACCAAGTTGGGCTGGCTCACCGCCCTGATCAGTGCCATCGTCGTGGCCGCCGTCGGCTGGTTCATGCTCAAGACAAAGCCTGACTCCGCGCACTGAATCCTTTCTTCGATATCGCATGGACGTAAAGCTGCCCCAGCCAGCACCTGCTTGCGATGAATCAATGACACCGGTGTCAATTTAGTTTTGGTAAAGCCTGACGTTATTGAATATCGCGTCACGAGGCTTTGACTTGACGCCTGTTTGTCCATAACAAACAAATCGAAAATAACGCGACTCTCACGTCGTTACATATGACCGCAGCAGAGGGACAATATCGTGGGCTTAACCCTTGCCGTCACCACGGAACAAACCGCGGGCGAGACCCGCGTGGCCGCCACCCCGGACACGGTGAAGAAATGGACCTCGGCCGGCCTGACAGTGAAAATCCAGTCGGGCGCGGGCCTCAAGGCCTCGATCACTGACGAGGCCTTCACCGCCGCTGGCGCTACGATCGTCAAATCTGCCAAGGACGCACTCAAGGATGCCGATATCGTGCTCAAGGTGCGCGGCCCGGCAAAGGATGAGATCACCGCGCTGAAAGCCGGCGCCATTGTCATCGCCACGCTCGATCCCTACCGCGAAGCCGATACGCTGAAAGCGCTCGCTGACAAAGGCGCCTCGGCCTATGCCATGGAATTCGTGCCGCGCATCACCCGCGCTCAGGTGATGGACGTGCTGTCGTCGCAAGCCAATCTCGCCGGCTACCGCGCCGTCATCGAGGCCGCCCATGCCTATGGCAAGGCCTTCCCGATGATGATGACCGCCGCCGGCACGGTCGCCCCCGCCAAGGCCTTTATCATGGGCGTCGGCGTTGCCGGCCTGCAGGCCATCGCCACCGCCCGCCGGCTGGGCGCGGTCGTCACCGCCACCGATGTCCGTCCGGCGACCAAGGAACAGGTGGAGAGCCTGGGCGCCAAGTTCCTGGCGGTTGAGGACGAGGAATTCAAAAATGCCCAGACCGCCGGCGGCTACGCCAAGGAGATGTCGGCGGAATACAAGGCCAAGCAGGCCGCACTGACCGCTTCGCATATCGCCAAACAGGATATCGTCATCACCACAGCCCTGATCCCCGGCCGTCAGGCGCCAATCCTGGTGACGAAGGAGATGGTGGCCAGCATGAAGCCCGGCTCGGTGCTGATCGACCTCGCCGCCCCCCAGGGCGGCAATGTCGAAGGCTGCATCGCCGATCAGGTGGTGGATGTGAACGGGGTCAGGATCATCGGCGTCTCCAATATCGTCGCCTCCATCGCCGCCGATGCCTCCGCGCTATACGCCAAGAACCTGCAAGCCTTTGTCGGCCTGCTGATCGACAAGGACGGCCATCTGGCGCCGGACAGCGAAGATGAAATCCTCAAGGCCGCGCTGGTCACCTCAGGCGGTGCGATCGTTCACCCCAACCTGAAGAGTGCCTGATGGCCGTAGATTACGAACAAAAAGCCGCCGAATGGTACGAAGCGTGGAACGCGCGCGATGCGCAGAACATTTGCGATCTTTACGCCGATGATCTGGTTTTCACCTCGCCATTCATCCGCAAGCTTGGCCTGTCCGACGATGGCGCGCTGACCGACATCCAGGCCTTCTATGCCTATGTTTCCAATATGTTGCCGCGGATACCAAACCTGAAATATGAGCCGGTTGCCAACTGCCTGAGCGTGCAGGGCCATACGCTCGTTTATCGCAATCAGTCGAGCCACATCGTCACCGAGACCTTTGAATATGATGACCAAGGCCTGATCCGCCGGGCCACTGCCGCCTTCTCGACCGCTCCGATCAAGAGGAAAAACTATGGAAGCCGTTGATCCCACCATCTTCCGCCTGGCCATCTTCGTGCTGGCGATCTTTGTCGGTTACTATGTGGTCTGGAGCGTCACACCCGCTCTGCATACGCCGCTGATGGCGGTCACCAACGCCATTTCCTCGGTCATCATCGTCGGTGCCCTGATCGCCGCCGCGGCCCATGCCGATGGCGCAGGGATCGGCGTCTGGGTATCGAAAGGCGCCGGCGGCATCGCGTCGGCGCTGGCAGCCGTCAATATATTCGGCGGCTTCATGGTCACGCGCCGGATGCTGGCCATGTACAAGAAGAAGGAAAAGCCTCAGCCCTCAAGCAGCGAAGCGGTAGGGCAAAAAAATGTGAAAAAGGAGGCTGAATAATGGATTTCGCCAATATCTCCGCCCTTTCCTATCTCGTTTCGGGCGTCCTTTTCATTCTGGCTCTGCGCGGGCTTTCATCTCCTGAAACCAGCCGCAAGGGCAATCTCTACGGCATGATCGGTATGGCCATCGCCATCGGCGTTACCTTGCTGTCGCTCCTCGGCAAGGGCGATCTCGATCCGGTTACCATCGTCATCATCCTGTGCGGCATCGCGGTCGGCGGCATTGTCGGCATGACCATCGCGCAGAAGGTCTCCATGACCTCCATGCCGCAGCTCGTTGCCGCCTTCCACTCGCTGGTCGGCCTCGCCGCCTGCATGGTGGCGGTCGGCGCCCTCTATGCCCCGCAAGCCTTCGGCATCGATGACGGCGCCGGCGGTATCAAGGCGCAATCATTGATCGAACTGTCGCTCGGTGTGGCCATCGGCGCCATTACTTTCACCGGTTCGGTCATCGCCTTCGCCAAGCTCAATGGCAATATGTCCGGCGCACCGATCATCCTGCCGGCCCGTCATCTGATCAACATTGCCCTGGGCGTCGCCATCGTAGCGCTGATCGTTACCCTGATCGCCACCCACGGCCTGGCCACCTGGGCCTTCTGGGGCATCTTCCTGCTGGCCCTGGTGCTCGGCATCACCCTGATCATCCCGATCGGCGGCGCCGACATGCCGGTCGTCGTCTCCATGCTCAACTCCTATTCCGGCTGGGCGGCGGCGGCACTCGGTTTTACGCTGGAAAATATCGCCCTGATCATCACCGGCGCGCTGGTCGGCTCCTCTGGCGCCATTCTCAGCTACATCATGTGCAAGGGCATGAACCGCAACTTCTTCAGCGTCATCATGGGCGGCTTCGGCGGGGATACGGCCGCTGCCGCCGGTGGCAAGGTCGAAACGCGCCCGGTCAAGCAAGGCTCGGCCGACGACGCCGCCTTTATCATGAAGAACGCCTCCAAGGTCATAATCGTCCCCGGCTACGGCATGGCGGTCGCCCAGGCCCAGCACGCCCTGCGCGAAATGGCCGACAAGCTGAAGGAGGAAGGCGTGGAGGTGAAATACGCCATTCACCCCGTGGCCGGACGGATGCCGGGCCACATGAACGTCCTGCTGGCAGAAGCCAATGTGCCTTATGATGAGGTGTTCGAGCTGGAGGACATCAATTCCGAGTTCGCCACGGCAGATGTCGCCTTCGTCATCGGCGCCAATGACGTCACCAATCCGGCGGCCAAGACCGACCCAAGCTCCGCCATTTTCGGCATGCCGATCCTTGAGGTTGAGAAGGCGCGTACCATCCTCTTTATCAAACGCGGCATGTCGGCGGGCTATGCCGGCGTGGAAAACGAGCTGTTCTTCAAGGACAACACCATGATGCTCTTTGGGGATGCCAAGAAGATGGTCGAAGGCATTGTGAAGGGACTTTAAGCATCAGGACACGGCCGTCCGCAACCATTGCCCCGGCACGGGAAATGAAGGCGAAATACGGCCACCTGATGCCTTAAATTCCACACAATGGGCGATAAGTTTCAGCGGTAAGATTTTGGGGGATATCATGCACCGCCGCGCCCTTCTCGCTTCCGTCGTCGCTTTCCTAACCCTGCCGGCCCAGGCAGTGCCTGCCACGGAATCAAAAACCATTCCCGCTGAGAAATTTTTCCCTTTCCTCAGCAATTATTACAATCTGCCCCCTACAGAGCGTAGTCAATTCCGGCTTTCCTATCGCCTGATCATTCAGGGCGCTCAACCCGATCAGATCAGCCTGAAATTGACGGACGGTACACAAATCGTGCCGGACGGCCGTAATACCTTATCCCCCCTGCCAACATCGGCTCAGCTAAAGAACAGGGCGCAATTGACCTTTACGCGCCCCACTGGCGCGAAGTTCGGTGTGTCTCTCGATGTGATACCGAGCCAATTACCAGCCCCTACCCTTGATGCTCACAATCTGGCTCTTGCCGTAAACCAGGCCTCTGCAGGCGCCAAAAAAGCCGCCGGCCTGCTGGCCATGGCCGTACCTACTCTGGATCGCGTCGGTATATATGGCGTCAGTAGCGGGCAGGTACGGCTGGCCAATGGAGATATTCGCACCCTGCCGCTAACGCCTGCGGCAAAGGAAAAAAATGGTGCTTACAGTCCCGCCTATATCGCCTTTGTCCCTTCCGAGTGGCCAACCGCCGTCACCCTGACCTTCCCTGACATGCCGTCCCGTCTGCTGATCATGGACCGAAACTAGCCATTCCCCCCTTCTGAACTCAGCAAAAGGCTTTCGGATACGTTCAGCTACGGTTCAGCCTTAATTTTTTACAATACCGGACGTTATGATAGCTTCATAACAAAACTGTAGTGATGGTAACCATGTCCAAGCTGATGAAATCCCTGTCAAAAACCGCGTCCGGCCTGCTGGCCCTGAGCCTGACCAGCGCCCCCCTGGCGGCGACGCCCGTTCTGGCGCAAACCACCGCCAATGGTATCACCACACAGGAGGCCGCCGCTTCGGAAGCCTTTCCGGGCCTGAGGGGATTTCTAAACCTCCCGGCGGCCGATCGTAGCCAGCTGGCCATCTATTACGCCGTCCGCATCAAGCGCGCCGACCCGGCCGCTGTGAAGATCAGCATGGCCTATAATGGCCAGACTCTTCCCTTGCGCATCGCTCCGGATGGCCGCATCTCGCCCCTGCCGACGCGTGAACAACTGAATGGTGGTGCGCGCATTACGGTCAGCGGACCGGCCGGCGGCACCTATGCCATGAAGTTGCACGTCTATTCCCCGCAGCCCGATGGCAGAACCTACGATGCCGCCGCCCTGAATACCGGCATCAAGCAGGGCAATGCCGCCATGGGCAAGATCGCCGGGGCGCTGGCCCTGATGGTGCCGAAGCTCGACCGCGTATATTTTGTCGGTGGCGGCACCGGCGAGGCCGAACTGGCCAATGGTCAGAAGAAGCCCCTGCCCCGCACCACGACCTCCGGCGAATATCCCGCTGGAACGCCCTATTATGTGCCGTCAGAGATGAATGGCGCTGTCCGCCTGCATTTCAGCAGCACGGTCAGCCTGGCGCATTACGACAATGCCCCGAAATAGGCTCTAAACTTCCGCTTGCTGCGATTTCATCGCCTTCTGCGCCGTCATGTACATACCCAGCCAGCCACTGGCAGCGGCGCAGAGGCCGACGATCACCGGACACAGGATGAACAGGGTCGTCGTATAGGGCAGGTGCAGCAGGTCGATCCAGAAATAGGCCGTCAACAGGATGCCGGTCAGCCAGGCCGGAAACTGCCCGACCTTGCCCATCAGGGTTGCGAAATAGCCGCCGATCAGCGCCCCGACCGCCCAGGTGATGGGGATGATGATGAAGACCTGCCCGGCCACTGTCTTCATCAGTTCGGCCTTCTGCTCGGCATCGACCATGTAAAGGCCCGGCGGGAACGGGAAGAACTGATCGAGCACATATTTGGCGATCGTATAGACCAGCATGCCCAGCAGCAAGCCCGACAGCACGACCAGCACGACCATCAGCAGCTGACGCGTCTTGCCGTCATCCCATTCGCTGAGCCAGTCCTGGAAACGGGCGAACGACGATTTGGCCATAGGAATTTCCCCTCACCTCGATAGATCAGACATATAGATGTCCCTGTAGGGCTCATCGGTCAATGCCTTATTTCGGACGCAATCGCCCCCGGTCAGTCCTGCTGGCCAAATGCGAATTTCGGCGAGCGGCCGCCGTGCACCGCTCGCGGCTTGCCCTCGTCGTCAATGGCCACAAAGGTGAAGATACCCTCGGTCACGCGCTTCTTGTCCTCGCCTTCGCGCGGGCGGCGATAGGCATCGACCTTCATCTTCATCGAGGTGCGCCCCACGGAAATCACCTTGGCATAGACCGTCACCTCGTCTCCCACCTGCACCGGGGTGAGAAAGACCATGCCATCGACGGCGATGGTGGCCACCCGGCCGCGGGAGAGGCGCGCGGCGATATTGCCGGCCGCGAGGTCCATCTGCGACATCAGCCAGCCGCCGAAAATATCGCCCGACGGGTTGGTGTCGGCCGGCATCGCGGTGGTCAGTATGCCGAGGTCGGCGGGATCGGGCAGGTCGGAATGGTCGTGCGGGCTGTTAGCCATAATCAATCCTCAGATACAACTAAGGCGCTGAAAGCCGAGCCTTCAACGCCTTCGAAGCTTATTGTCAAATTCGCTGCGCCGCAACAGGCGCCGGGAACTTAGGCCTTGGCCGGACGCGCGGGCGAAGCGGAGGCGCCGCCTTCGCGCTGGATGCGCTTGCGGGCCAGCTTGCGGGCACGGCGAACAGCTTCCGCCTGCTGGCGGGCGCGCTTTTCGGAGGGCTTTTCGTAGTGTACGTGACGCTTCATTTCGCGGAAGGAACCTTCGCGCTGCATCTTCTTCTTCAGGGCCTTCAGGGCCTGGTCGACATTGTTGTCACGGACGAAAATCTGTACCAAAAGGTATCTCTCCATTCAGGGTTCGAAGGCCGGTGGGGAGGTGCGCCAGATGCCCGGCAGCGTTCCGTCAGCCAAATTGTGAAAAAGAAACTTACGCCCGCAAACCATAAGTCTGCAGGAAGATCGGCCTTGCCCATACATGAGGCGATCCGCCTTGTCCAGACAAAGCCCGCCTCAAAAGGGATTTTTGATCGGTTTTTTACTGTTTTTCTTTGCGGTCGAGACCTTTACGTCCTTCCGCGCTGCGACAATTTGTTGCCGAAATACCGCCCCTGCCCTCTTGGCGCGGTGCCTGACAGGGCCTATTGTAAGCCTCATGACCATGTCCGCCCCCCTTTCCGGCATCAAGGCTGCCGAATCCCGCCTGGCAAAGGCCGTGGCTGCCTATATCCCTGAGCTGGGCCTGAATCGCCAGAGCGTGGAGGCCGGCGCCTACAGCCTGGGGTTTGGCGACGGTGAGCGTGACCTGATCGCCCCGCATGGCGCCCCCGATATCGCCGCCATCCTGTGGCGCGGGCATGACGAGGTGCTGCTCACGCCCGAAACCGCCGAATCGCTGGCCGGCATGAAGATTCGCGAGAAGATCGGCTACCTGCTCAACCTGCGCCTCGATGAGGCCGCACAGGATGAGAAGCTGGCGAAGCGCCTGATGGGCTTCTTCGCCTTGCCCCAGAATGCCGCCCTCTATCATCGCCTGCTGTGGGAGACCGCCGGCACTATCTGGCGGCTGGCCGGCGATAAGGCGCTGGATGAAAACCATTATTCCAAGCGCCTGATCGTTTCCGGCATTATCACCACCGCCATGATGACACGCCTGTCGCGGGGGCGTGACGCGCAGCTGGAACAGATCGACCGCAATATCGAACAGGTCATGCAGTTCGAAAAGTTCAAGGCCAAACTGCCCGTCAAGCCGGAAGAGATCGCGCTCAACCTCGCCCGTACCCTGGGGCGCCTGAGATTCGGACACGACGCGGCATGACCGCTTTTCGCGCCTTGCTCGCCTGCGTCTGGCTGCTGTTTTCGCTGACGGCAACCGCAACGCCGAGTCTGGCTCAGGACAAGAATCTGGCTCAGGACAAGAATCAGGACATGTCCTGTCATATGGACGGCATGGCCATGAGCGGCATGAAGATGACCGATATGCCGGTCTCTCATCACAAGCCGAACGTTCCGGGCGATACGCAAACCGTCATGCCCTGCTGTAGCCAGCCCGTGCTGGCAGCCACGGCTGAGCCTGTCAGGCTGTTGTCGCGGCCTTTTGAAGTCACCCGCCTGATGCCAGCGCCGGCCGCGCCCCTGACCAGCCTGCCTTCACGCCTGGAACCGCGTCCTCCGAAACTAATTTGATGGAATAATCCTTTCCCATCAAACATTTTCAGGAGACAGCCTATGTCCCACCTAAAACGAACAACCGCCCTGGCGGTGCTTTTTGCGTTGTCCGCCGTGCCGGTCTGCGCCCAGGATACAACCAGCCCTTCCTCGCAAACCACGGATCACGATATGTCTGGCCACGATATGTCTGGCCACGACATGTCTGACATGGATATGTCCGATATGGACATGTCGCATATGGATCATATGAACATGGACGCCCCGCAGTCCGGTTGGCAGATCATGACCCACGCCACGCTGAATTTCGTGGCCGATAACCAGGAAGGTCCGCGCGGCGGTTCGAAAAACTTCGCCGAAGGTATGGTTATGGTCATGGCCTCGCGCAAGCTCGATGACCGCAATACGCTCGACCTCAACCTGATGCTTTCGCCCGATGCCTTCATGGGTAAGGGCGGCTATCCCCTTCTGCTACAGACCGGCGAAACCGCCGATGGCGAGCATCACCTGACCGACGCCCAGCATCCGCATGATTTTTTCATGGGCGCCACCGCCAAACTGACCCATCGCTTCGATGGCGACACCAGGGCCTTTGTGCTTGTCGGCTGGCCGGGTGAATTCGGCTTCGGCCCGACCGCCTTCATGCACCGCGCCTCGGGCGAGAACTTCCCGACCGCGCCGATCTCGCACCACTGGCTCGATTCCGGCCATATCAGCATGGGCGTGGTGACGGGTGGGCTCGCCAAAGGGCCTCTGCAGCTGGAGGTGACGCAATTCACTGGCCGCGAACCGGATCAGTACCGCTTCAATCTCGATACGCCGAAGCTTGATTCCACCTCTGTTCGCCTGACCTGGAGCCTGAATGAGGCCCTGACCGCCCAGGCCTCATGGGCGCACCAGATCAGCCCGGAACAATTGCATCCGGATGAGGACCTGCAACGCCGATCGATCAGCATCGACTATAACCACGCCTTCAGGGCCGGAACGCTCTATTCGACCCTGGCCTACGGACGCAAGGAGATCGAGCACAGCGAAGAAAAGGCCTCAGACGCCTTCCTCTTCGAGAACACCTTCAAATTTAATGAGAAATGGATGGCGCTCGGTCGTTATGAGCGTGTCTATAATGACGAACTGGTCGACACGGGCGCCTACTGGGTGGCCAAGACCGAAGTCGGCGCCATCCGCACCTTCAGACTGGCTCATAACATGACCCTCGGCCTGGGGCTGGTGCGTCAGTTCAATACAGTGCCGGACGCCCTGAAGTCGGTCTATGGCGACCATCCCAATGGCACGGTCGCCTTCCTGCAGTGGAAGCTGAACCCGATGTCAGGCCAGATGAAGATGTAACGAAAAACCCCGCCGGAGCAGGCTCCGGCGGGGTTTTGATTATCAGCGCTCAAATAGCTCAGGCGGCCAGATCGGCCTTTGCCTTGAGGCCTTCCAGGCCTGTCGCGGTCGAGGTGATGTTGACCTCGGAAATCGTATATTCCGACACGCCATTGGTGTGGAACGGATCACGGCGCAGCATGGTTTCGACGGCCTCACGGCTGCCTTCGGCGAAGATCATGCCGCCCGTGCGCGGAACGCGGCGGCCGGCGGCCAGGAACAGGCCGCTGGTGTAGCCTTCCTTCAGCCAGGCCATGTGCGCCTCGAGATGGCGATCGATTTCGTCATTGGGGACCGTGTAGGTCAGGGTGACAATAAACATAATGATTTCCTTTAACTTGGGCACATTTTGACCGGCCAGGGATCAAAAATCAATTCGCAACTGCAAAAAACGTGCCTGTGTGGCGTTTCAGGCCTTGATGCGATTGATGTGGCCCATCTTCCGGCCGGGACGCGGCTCGTCCTTGCCATAGACATAGAGACGGGCCTGCGGCTCGGCGGAGAGTTCCGGCCATTTCAGGATATCCGGCCCCAGCAGATTGGTCATTTCGACCGTGCAACGGGCAGTGGTATCGCCCAGCGGCCAGCCGGTGACGGCGCGGATGTGCTGTTCGAACTGGTCGCACAGGCAGCCGTCCTGGGTCCAGTGACCGGAATTATGGACGCGGGGCGCGATCTCGTTCAGCAGCAGGTCGTCGCCGGGCAGGACAAACAGTTCCACCGCCAGCACGCCAACATAGTCAAGGCCTTCCAGCACCTTGCGGGCGATCTCGTGCGCCGCCGCGCTGACCGCTTCGGAGACCTGCGCCGGTGCCAGGGTGGTCGACAGGATACCACCGACATGGTGGTTTTCGCCGATCGGGAAGGTCCGGACCTCGCCGTTCCAGCCGCGCGCCGCCACTACCGAGATTTCGCGGGTAAAGCTGGCCTTTGCCTCCAGGATCGACGGGCGGCCATTCAGCGAGTCATAGGCGGCGGGGGCCTCTTCCAGGCTTCTGATCCACACCTGGCCCTTGCCGTCATAGCCTTCACGGCGCGTCTTCAACAGGGCCGGCAGGCCGGACTTGGCCAGCGCGTCTTGCAGATCAGTCAGGCTGTTGATTTCGTAGAAATCGACCGTGCCGATACCGGCCTCACGCGCGAAGCTTTTTTCCAGCACGCGATCCTGGGTGATGCGCAGCGCCTTGGAAGACGGCGCCACCACGGCGCCCTTGCCGGTCAGGAAATCGAGGCTGGCGGCAGGAACGTTTTCGAATTCGAAGGTGATGACATCGCAGCCTTCGGCCAGGCGGGCCAGCACGGCCTCGTCCGTATAGGCCGCCACCTTGGAGGCCAGCGACACCTGGGCGGCGGGCGATCCGACATCCGGCCCGAAGGTCACGACCTTGAATCCTAGGCGCGAGGCGGCCTGCGAAAGCATCCGGCCGAGCTGGCCATCACCGAGAATACCGATCGTGCTGCCGAGCGGCAGAGGGGATTGCAACATCTTTAATCTTCTACTGTGTCAGGAACGCTGTCCGTCTGTGCCTGGCGCAGGGCTTCGATGCGCCCGGCCAGTTCAGGATCGTTCAGCGCCAGGATCTGCGCCGCCAGCAGGCCGGCGTTCTTCGCGCCCGCTTCGCCGACTGCCAACGTACCCACCGGCACGCCGCCTGGCATCTGGACGATGGACAGCAGGGAATCGATGCCCTTCAGCCCGTCACGCACCGGCACTGGCACGCCCAGCACCGGCAGGGTAGTCATGGAGGCCGTCATACCGGGCAGGTGCGCCGCCCCACCGGCGCCGGCGATGATCACCTTGAAACCGGCGGCCCTGGCGCCCGTGGCGAATTCGTACAGACGCTGCGGCGTGCGGTGCGCCGAGACGACACGCGAGACATGGCTGACGCCCAGTTGTTCAAGGATGGTGGCGGCGGCCTTCATCACGGACCAGTCGGAACGCGAACCCATGATGATGGCGACCTGCGGCATTTCAGCCATGTTAGAATTCCTTGAATAGACGGGAAAAAGCGGGCGGTTCAGGAAAGGCGCGGAGTATAGTCAGAAGCTTCCGTACTGCAAGCCCCTCTCTGCTGTGCAAAAAAACAAGCCTTTTATCCCCTGAAAGCCAGGCTTTTTTGCCCGGATATACCCTGTCATCCCACAGAAATGCTTGGTTAATCGAGGGTGTCGCGCATTGCGCCGGGCGCCCTTCCATGCTTTGATAAGCCGCTCAATGACCAGTGCTACTATCATCAGACTATCGGACCGAATGGGACTCGATTCGCACCTGCAAAATACCGAAGAGACGTCGGAAACCGGCCAGACCGCGCCCGCCGCGGAGCGGCCGGCGCGCGCCACCACGGCTTCCATGCAGAGCCTGCTCGCCCATTATTTCGAGACCAATCCGCCCGTTCAGGACACGGCGCCTTTCGAGGCCGTCCGCCTTGATGCCCTAAGTACGCCAGTGAGTGCGCCCACGGGTTCACCTTCTGCCCAGGCCCAGCAGCCGGAAGAGACGTCTGCCGCGCCTTCACAGGATTGGCCGGCCTCGGCGCAAACCCTGATCGATTCGCTGCGCCAGGAAAACGAGCGCCTGCGCGAACAGCTCAGGGAACAGACCCTTCAACTGCAAAACGCGCAGGGCCTGGCTGACAGCGACGTGCTGACCCCTACCCTCAACCGCCGCGCCTTCCTGCGCGAAATGCAGCGCGCCATGGCCGATTGCCGCCGCTACGGTGAGGATGCCTGCCTGATCTTCCTCGATATGGATGGCTTCAAGAGCATCAATGACGCCCACGGCCACGCGGCGGGCGATGCCGCCCTGATCTATGTCGCGCAGACCCTGAATGCCAGCGTGCGCGAAGGCGACAGCGTCGGGCGGATCGGCGGCGATGAATTCGCCATCCTGCTGCGCCGGGCCGATCTGCAATCCTCACGCATCAAGGCGATGAAGCTGGAAGCCGAGCTGATGATGGGGACGTTCGAATATGGCGGCCTGCATCTGAAGACCGGCGGCTCCTTCGGCGTACGCGCCTATGCCGGTCAGGCCTCGGCCGAATCCTGGCTGAGCGAGGCCGATGCCGCCATGTTCCTGGTCAAGAAATCGTCGCGCTGATCATCGGCCCTTGTTACCGGGAAGAAGATGTTACCGGGAAGAAGATGACGCCGATGAGGAAGCCCCTTCAACGCCCGGCAAGGCGCTATCGACCGGGGGCGGAGTCGGGCTCTTGTCCGCCATCCACGAAGAACAGCCCGCCAGCATCGCCAGAAAGTTTAAGGCCGCCAGAACCGGAACATATCTCTTTCGCATATCGCACCTGAAAATAAAAAAAGCCGGAGGATATCTCCGGCTTTTTTTGATCAATAGGAAGACGAACTGCTGGCGGTGCTCGACGAAGTCACCGTGCCGTCCGGCGAGACGGAGCTGGTGGTCGTCTGGGTCGAGGCACCGGTGACCGCCCCATCGGTCGAAGTGACCGTGCTGGTCGTGGTGGTGGTCTCGGAGCCGGACGCGCAAGCCACGAGCGTGCTGGCCAGGGCGATCAGGGCGGCGGCGGATGCAGACTGGATAAAGGTTTTACGCATGACGGGATTCCTTCATTCATTGTGAAACCGAACCGGGCTCTGCGCCGTCCGGCCCCTGAAATCTGAGCCACAAATCGCAAAATCGCAGCGCGTTTGCGCGCCGCATTCCATAAAGGAGTGGTGTTAACCTTACGTCACAAAACCGGTCTCAGAAGGAGAACAGCCGCTTGTGTTCTTCGGTGGCAAAGGCATCCGTCATGCCGGCGATATAGTCGCAGATCACACGGGCCCGCGCGGTTTCCGTATCCTTCGAACAGACGCGCTGGAACCAGTCAGTCGGCAGGGTATCCGGTTCGGCCATGAAGAGACTGAACATCTCGTTCAGTATGCGCTTGGCGTGGCTGCGCGTGCGGTTAAGCTTGTAATGCTTGTACATGCGCTCGAACAGGAAGCCGCGCAGGCGTGAAAGGTCGTCATAGACCGGTTTCGAGAAGGCGACCATCGGCCGGCGCGCCAGACGCACGTCCTCACCCGTATGGATACCGTCCGCCAGAAGCCGGCGGGCGGTTTCAGCCATCACATCCTTCATCATCAGGCCGATCATGCGGCGCACGCCTTCCAGGCGCAGCAGCCGGCGGTCGATTGACGGCCAGTCCTTTTGCACCGAAACCAGAGCTGGGCCGATCAGTGGCACCTCCAGCAGATCCTCGATGGTGAAAAGTTCGGCACGCAGACCGTCATCGACATCGTGGTTGTTATAGGCGATGTCGTCAGCAATCGCCGCACACTGGGCTTCCATGGAGGCAAAGGTATCCGGCCTCAGGTCCCACTGGGCATTGAAATCAACGATGGATTTCCACGACGGCTCAGCCATGTGATGCGTGACCGGTCCGTTGTGCTTGATAACGCCCTCCAGTGTTTCCCATGTCAGGTTCAGCCCCTCGAAAGCCGGATAGCGCACCTCCAGCCGGGTGATGACGCGGAAGGTCTGGACATTGTGATCGAAGCCGCCCCAGGGCTTCATGCAGTCATGAAGCTGGTCCTCGCCGGCATGGCCGAAGGGCGGGTGACCGAGATCGTGCGACAGGGCGATGGTCTCCGCCAGGTCCTCGTCCAGCGCCAGCGAATGGGCCAGCGAGCGGGCAATCTGCGCCACCTCCAGGCTGTGGGTCAGGCGGGTGCGGAAATAGTCACCCTCATTGGCCACAAAGACCTGGGTCTTGCCTTTCAGGCGCCGGAAGGCGGTCGAATGGATGATGCGGTCGCGGTCGCGGGCATAGGCCGTACGCGTGGCGCTTTCCGCTTCAGGATAGAGACGGCCGAGGCTCTTTTCGACATCGCAGGCAAAGGGGGCCAGGGGCTTCATGATCTCTCCACACGCAGTTTAACGGTTGGCTATACTGATTTCCCTAAAAAATCTTCGGAAAATATGGCCTTAGGGGCTGATTTTGCCGCCGAATGCGCCCATATTGCCGCCATGAGCCACAATATCACCCTCACCGCCTCCGCCGCGAAACATCTCAATGCCCTGAGCCATGACGCCGGTCATCCGGTCATGTTGCGTGTCATGGTCGAGGGCGGCGGCTGCTCCGGCTTCCAGTATGTGCTCGACCTGACCGACGCGGCAAACCCGGATGAGAGCCGGATCGAGCATGACGGCGCCACGGCCCTGGTCGATGAGGTTTCCGCCCCTCTGATGGCCGGTTCAATGATTGATTATGTCGAGGAACTGGTCGGTTCGCAGTTCAAGATCCTGAATCCGCTGGCCGTGGCTTCCTGCGGTTGCGGCACCAGCTTTTCGCTGTAAGAAATTCAGATCTGCCGGTCATTCAACCGTTGAGGATGCGTCCATGACCCCATCAGCGCCTTTGCCTGCCATCGTTGCCCGCCCGTTTATGCCGGCAAAGGATTTCGCCGTCAGCAAGGCGTTTTACGAGGCGCTGGGCTTCAAAAAACTGCTCGACAGCGAGGTGGCTATCTTCGCCTGTGAAGGCGCCGGCGGCTTTATCCTGCAAAATGCCTGGGTCGAACAATGGGCCCACAATTTCATGATGCAGCTGATGGTCGAAGACCTTGATGCCTGGTGGACGCATATAAACAGCCTCGACCTGCCGGGCCGCTTCGGTGTCCAGCCGCCCAAGGCACCGAAAATGCAGCCCTGGGGCCTGCGCGTCGCTTTCGTTTATGACCCGGCGGGCGTGCTGTGGCATGTCTGCGAAGCCCGTCCGGACGCGGTCCAGGATTTCACATAAGTATTTCACCTGAAGCAATCGACTTGCTCGAATCCGGTTCGCAGCCTAAAAACCTACACATGAAAATTGCCACCTGGAACGTCAACTCCGTCAATGCCCGCCTGCCCCTCCTGCTGGAATGGTTTCGCGAGGCGCAACCCGATGTTTGCGGCCTGCAGGAAATCAAGTGCATCGACGAGAAGTTTCCCTACGAAGCATTTGAATCGTTGGGCTATAACTGCGCCGTCCACGGCCAGAAGACTTATAATGGCGTCGCCATCCTCTCCAAGTTTCCGATGAGCGATATCCAGCGCGGCCTGCCGAAAGAAGAAGCCGATATCGACGACCATTCGCGCTATATCGAAGCCGTGATCGAAGCCGCCGAACCCGTCCGTTTCGGCTGCCTCTACCTGCCCAACGGCAATCCCCTCGGCACCGATAAATATGCCTACAAGCTGCGCTGGCTCGAACGCCTGCATGCCCATGCCGAAGCCTTGCTGAAGCATGAGGAAATCACCGTTTTAGCTGGTGATTTCAACATCATACCGGGCAAGGCTGATCTGTGGAAGGAAGGTCCCTGGTTGGGGGACGCCCTCTACCAGCCGGCCGTGCGCCGCGCCTATCAGGGTCTGAAGAACCTCGGCTATACTGATGCCTTTGAGGCCCTTTCGCCGGAAGGCAACCGCTATACCTTCTGGGATTACCAGGCCGGCGCCTGGCAGAAGAACGAAGGCATCCGTATCGACCACCACCTGCTCTCTCCCCAGGCGGCGGACCGGCTGGCGGATATAGTGATCCACAAGGACACGCGCGGCCGCACGCATGACGAGGCCAAACCGTCCGATCACGTACCCGTTGCCGTTGAGTTGAGAACAAAATCTTAACCCCGCTTCGTCACAATAAGGGTTTGTTAGCCATAAATCCCAGGCGTGACTGTCCATGGCCCATGCCGCGCGCATCCTGCTCTATTTCCTGTTTGCCGGCATCGGCCTGACCCTGATCGCTTCCGGCCTGATGTGGTGGTTCGAAGCCTCGCGCCGCCTGGCCCGCGCGCTCAATTCCGCCCTGGGCAAGCCGGCGGATGCCGTGATCTACGATCTGGATGGCCGGAAGGCCGCCGCCCTCGATTTTACTGCTGGCGACCTGGCCATCATGTGGAAGACCGGCGCGCAAGGCCTGGTCTTTGCCTTTGATGAGATCGAAGGCGCCGAACTGATCGTCGATGAGCGCGTTGTCGCCCGTGCCCAGAAAGGCGAAGCACGCCGGGTGCTCAACGAAACCCACGCCCAGGCCTCGCGCGTCACCCTGCGCCTGATGTTCGACGACGTGCATACGCCGGAATTCGAGGTCAACCTGTTCGGCGATGTCAGCCACAATCCGGTCCACGCCAAGACCGCCGCCGAGGCCGTGCGCATCGGCCGCAAATGGCTGTCGCATATCGATGCCGTGATCAAACGTCTGCCGGCGGAATCCCCCTCTACTTCCCTGCCGGAAGACGCCGTGGCCAGCCCGCCGCGCAAGCCATCGTCAGCGCCCGCCAAACCGTCATTCAATGACCTGCCGCCGTGGGAGGGCAATGACGACGATGACACAAACGACACTTATGGCGACGAAAAACGGCGGGACGGCGCTTAAGACTTAACCTCCGTGGAAAATCGTGGTTAACTTCCTGTTGAGAATTCAATAGTTGTTTCCGGATAAGTGCTGTGCCGACCTATCTGCCCACGATCGTCATCCTCGCCGCCGCCGCGCTGGCTATTCTGGTGGTGCTGTACCGCATTTATGACTCGCGCGTCGAGCAGCCGAAGAAGCTGGAAGACGAACTGCGTGAAGGGCTGGGGGAATTCAAGGCCGATGTCATGGTGCTGGAGCCAGTCCGCAAAGCAGCGGCCGCCAGCTCCTTTTCGGGCGACCGGCTGATCATCGTCGAGGATTTCGGCAAAAAACCGCATCGCCCCTACAAGATGGCGCAATTGCTCGGCATGGAAGTGATTGTCGATGACAAGGTCATCGGCCGCGTCATGCGCAGCGGGCCGCATATCATGCTGGATGACCTGGCGCCGGTCGTGCATCGCGTCAGCATGCGCCTGGTCCTGGACGATCCGGCCTTTCCCAGCTTTGAACTGGTCATCTGGGACCCCAATGATACCCTGACCGCCCGCGCCGAAGGGCCACGCGCCGCCATGAACAATGTGCGCAAGTGGTTCTACCATGTCGAGGCCGTCCTGCGCCGTACAATCAGTGCGCCTCAACCGGTCGTCGGCGCGCCTGCGGCCGCGGCCGCCGTTAAGATGTCCGATTTTGTGCCGCCCCCGTCAACCACACCGCCACCGCCCCCGCTGCCGCTTGTGGCCGCCGCTACACCGGTTTCTCCGGCGCCAGCCACGACACCGCCCACAAAGCCGGAAGGCGATGTGCTGAATGCTCCCCTCATCCCCTATCTCTGACCTGTACTTTCCCCGCCTCATCATGTTAGGCATGACTGAACTCGAGCCTGGTCGGAGACCGTAAGTAATGTGGACCCTGGCACTTGCGTGCGCCTTCTTCCTCTGCATCCATCTGATGATCAGTGGCACCAGCCTCAAGGAGCAGATCATCGGGCGCATCGGTGGCGTCGCCTACTATATTCTCTTTTCACTGTTCTCGATCGGCGGTCTGGCCTGGATGATCATCGCCTTCGGCATCGCCCTCGGCGATCCAATGAATGTGGTGCTGTGGAAGTCCGAAACCTTCCTGCGCGTCATCGGCCTGTTCGGCAATTTCATCGCCATGTTCCTGGTCGTGATCGGTATCGTCACCCCCTCCGCCACCAAGCTGACCGCGCTGTTCCGCCTGCCTGACAAAACCGTGTACGGCATCAACCGCATTTCGCGTCACCCAATCCTGTCCGGTATCGGCATCTGGGCGGCTATCCACATGATCTGTAACGGAAACCTGGCGGCCTGGATCTTCTTCGGCTCCATGCTGGCCCTATGTGCCCTGGGCGCCAATAATATCGACCGCAAGCGTATGGCTCTGATGGGCGATGCCTATGCCTCGATCAAGCGCCGCACCTCGATCATTCCGTTCGTCGCCATCATCGAAGGCCGCATCGCCTTTGCCCCTGAGGAACTGGGCGTGGCGCGGATGCTGCTGGCGACATCCATGTTCGCGGCCATAACCGTTCTGCACGAACTGTTGTTCACTGCTCGCGCCATTTGAGTTTGCGACTAAAAAATGCGGCAGCGCACCCAATTTGGGTTAATTTGCCATTGATCTTATCACAAATGTTTGAACAAATGGGGCTATAGCGATCTGAATAATTCAGATGGGTGGGTTCGCGTCGGTTATGAAGCTATCAGCTTTTACCTTGCTGTTATTTTTCGTTGCCGTGGCGCTGGTAGGCGCCAGCCTGCTCGGCCACTTCCGCCCGGTTCCCCATATAAGCGAATACGCCTACTGGCTGATGACGGCCGCTTTCGCCGTCCTCAGCTTCGGCATCGTCTTCAAAGGCGAGACACGCTAGGTTCGGGCGACACTTCCTCATCGATCGACAGGGCCAGTTGCAGAGCCTTCAGCGCCTCGGCGCCGGTACACAGGGGCCGCTCACGCGTCCCGCGCACCGTATCCAGGAAACGGAATACACTGGTGCCCAGGGGATCTTTCGCGATATCGGCTTCGGCGAAATCGGCGTTCAGCGCGAAGGGCGTGGTGTTCTCGAAGGTCCGGTTCAGCAGGTCGATGCGCACTTCGCCGCTGGGATAGACGATGCGCATGGTGCGTTCGCGCGCCTCGGCCATGCGCGAGGCCTGGAAGCGGGTCGTCATGCCGTTCTCGAACTCGATCTCGGCTGTCACCTCGTCAGCGCCGACGGCCTTATAGCCCTCGTCCGTGCGATAACGCGCCGACGCCACCAGTCCGCCCGGTCCGGCATCGGCCAGCGTCCGCGCCAGGTCGAGATCGTGAATCATCAGATCGAGCACCACGGAGACATCGAGATTGCGCGTCGAGGCCGTGCCATTGCGCACGGCTTCCAGACGCAGCGGGGTTTGCGGCACATCATAAAGACCCATGGCTTCGAAAACCGCGCGTTCCTGGTGACCGCAGGCCAGGACGAGTCCTTTCTCCGCCGCCAGGTCGACCATGGCCACGGCATCGGCTTCCTTCACCGCCAGCGGCTTTTCGGAATAGACGTGCACACCGGCATCCAGGGCCTTCAGGGCAACCGCCGCATGAGCGAAAGCCGGCGTGGCGATGGTGACCGCATCGATGGCCGCCAGGAAGTCTGCCAGTTCATCGCCACCGAAGGCCTTGACGCCATGCTGGGCCGCCAGAGCCTCGGCGCGCGCCTTGTCGAGGTCATAGATACCGACAAAATCGACGGCCGTCGCCTGCTTGTATTTATTGGCATGATAGCCGCCGAAAACACCGGCGCCCGCCACGCCCACCCGCAAAATCTTAGTCATGACAATCTCTTCCGACATTTGTGCGTCCTGCTTACTCCGCTTTGCCCCTGAAATGGAATACACATCAGGCTACATAATATTGTGCACAGCCACATAAACCGCTTTTTCGCCACGCCTATCAGGTCTAAAAGAGCGGACTTTATTACCGCTACCCCGCCTTAGAACCGGTAGCGTTTGCGGAGGCAAGCTCGTGACACGTCTGTTTGGCGCCTATGTGATCGTTGACTACAGCGCCGCTGAAGGCAAGAAGACCGGCGAATCTTCGGTCTGGATCGGCGTGATGAAGCGCGATGTCCGCTTCCGCCTCTCCTACGAGTCGCACAATCCGGCCACGCGCGCCGAGGCCATCGCCCTGCTGAAAACCATCCTTGCCGACCTCCACAAACGCGGCGATCGCGTCCTGCTCGGCCTCGATTTCGCCCTCGGCTTCCCACGCGGCACAGCCGCACACCTTCAGGTGAAAGGTGCGAACTGGCAGGGCATGTGGGACTTCCTGACGAAAAACATCGTCGACAAGCCCGATAACAAGAACAACCGCTTCCAGGTGGCAGCCAAGATGAACCGCCTGATGACCGACGAGGCCTATCCTTTCTGGGGTTGCCCCAAGAGCGACGCCCAGAAGTGGCTGTCGACGCTCAAGCCGGATAGCCTGGGCGATTTCCCCGAATTCCGCCTGACCGAAGAGGCCGCGCGCAAGGCACACAAGAAGGCGCAAACCGCAAAAAGCCTGTGGCAGATGCACGGCGCCGGCGTTGTGGCCGGCCAGACCATGCTCGGCATCCCCGCCTTTAAGGCCTTGGCCGAAGGTCTGGGAGATGGTGCGAAGATCTGGCCGTTCCAGACCGGTTTTGGCGGGCTGGATGAGGCGGCGCTTGAGGGCGTCTCCACCCTGATCGCCGAGGTCTATCCGGCGGTCTTCGACGGTGAGGCCGCCCCCGGCGAGGTCAAGGACGCCACCGGTGTGCGCGTTGCGGCGCAGGCCCTGGCAGAGGCCGACGACAAAGGACAGCTTGGCGGGCTGTTCGCCACGCCGAAGGGCCTGAGCGAAGCCGATGCCGAAGCTGCCGCCGGCGAAGAAGGCTGGATACTGGGTGTTTAAGCCCCTCACCGTCTATATCCTGGCCGCCATCGCCGAAATCGCGGGCTGCTTCAGCCTGTGGGCCGTACTCAAAATGGGAAAGTCACCGCTGTGGCTGGTTCCTGGCGCGCTGTCCCTGTGCGCCTTCGCCTGGCTCCTGACCCTGATCGATACCCCCGCCGCCGGCCGGGCTTATGCGGCTTACGGCGCCATCTACATCACCGCCTCGATCGGCTGGCTGTGGTGTATCGAGAAGCAGCGCCCCGACCTGTGGGATCTGGCCGGGCTTGTGCTCTGTCTGGCGGGCTCCGCCGTTATCCTGTTTGCGCCACGCCACGGCTGATTTGGCGGTCAAGCCACAGGAAGCGCGCTGTCTGGAAAGTGCCGGAAATCAGCGAGGCCACCACCACGGCCCAGACCAGCCCCGCTACGCCCCACCCGAAGACGATGCTGAACACGAAGCCCAAGGGCAGCATGATCGCACCGTATGACAGATAGTGGATTATAGTCGGCGCCAGTATGTCCTTGCGGGCACGCAGGGCCTGCGCCGCCACCACCTGCAGGCCATCCGGGATAAAGAAGAAGCAGGAGAGCAGCAGGCCGGTCTTCACATCCGGCAACAGCAGCGGATCGTGGCTGTAGAAGCGCGAAATCACGCCCGCGAACACGGCGGTGAAAATCACCACACAGACCATGAAAGCCGCCGCCGAGATGAAGCTGACCCGGCCCATGCGCGCCAAAGCGGCGAAATCCCCAGCGCCGAAGGCCTTGCCGACCAGCACCGAACAGCCGGCCGAAAGTCCCATCGGCACCATGAACACAACGCTGGCAAAGTTGAGTACGATGGTCCAGCTCGCCACCTCGATCTCGCCGATATGGCCGGCGAACATAGTCATGCCGGCGAAGGCGCCCACCTCAATGAAATAGGCCGCCCCCGTGGCAAAGCCGACATGGCGTTGCTCGGCGGCGCCGTGAGGGTCGTTTTCCTGACGTCCCAGCAGATCGAACGGACGGGTTTCCTTCAGGCGCAGGTATGGATCAGCAGGCCTGCGGATTGCAAAGCGCGGGCGATCAGGGTGGCGGTCGCCGCCCCCATGGCGCCTTCGAAATGGATGCCGAAGACGGTGACATGTCCGGGCACCAGAAGCAGCAGCAGAACGACATTCAGCGCATTGGCGATCAGGGTGGCGATCAGGGTATCCCGCGTCCGGCCCAGGGCTTCGAGGAACAGCGAACCGACCTGCCCCGGCAGGAAAACCGGGATCGAGCAGGCGAACAGGATCAGAGGCAGATGCGCCCCCGCCACCATGTCCGGCTTGACCACGAGGGCGAGGAAATGCGTACCGCCAAGCAGCAGGAGCGTCATGAAGCCAAGGCCAAGCATCAGGGCATAGCCGATGCCGCGCTGAAAGACGGCCCCCACACGATGCAGATCGCCGGCACCTATGAAATGCGAGGTCTTGACCTGTACCCCCATCAGCAGCCCCATGGAGGTCAGGGCCGGCACCCAGTGCAGCGCCTGCGCCAGGGTCAGATGGCCCAGTTCGGCGGAACTGTGCTGGCCGACAATAATGGTATCCATCAGCGCCATCAGCATGACGCCCACGCGCGAAGCCACCACCGGCCATGACAGTCGAAAAAGGGCGGCAAACGCCGCCCTCGTCTGAGGCTCAATCCGGGAGATCAGGGTTATCATGCCCGGCGCTATAGCCGAGTTTGTGATCACGTTCAATCGGGCATGGCGACGAGGCACGGCTGATGTGGCCATCGTTCGGAACCACGTGCCGCCCTCTCCCCCGTCAGGGAGGAGAGAGAGTAAGTAAGGGCTTCAACCGGATCGTCAGCCTGGGCCGCGAAACGGTGGCGCGGCGCTTTGCGTCGATTTCGCCGCCGCTCGTCTCTGCAAGGCCAGTTCGGCCCGCGCCGCTTCGATAGCCTCGGTGTAATCGACATAGGTGACCTGCTGTGCCGCCAGGGCCGCCTTGAGGCAAGCCGCCGCCGGCTGGACTTCCGGTACGGCGGGCTCTTGAGGGCGGGCGGGCACCTCAACCTCGGTCTTTATGACGTTTTGGGCGGCCTCCCACCATGACCCCAGATCGCGGCGGCGGGCGTCACCCCATTTCAGTGTGCTGGCCAGGGAAACCCGCGCCTTGATCGCCGCTTCCTCATGGGTAGCGCGTTCGGCCTCGACCTTGCGTGGGTCCGTCTTCTGGCGCTCGGCGCGGTCGCAGCGGCTGTAGATGCGCTCGATCATAGCGGCCACGCGGACGGCCTTCTCTATGCCCGAGAGATCTTCGGGATCATCCATGGCGGTGACCCTGAGCAGCATCCGGTCGGCAAAGGCACGCAAAAGCTTGCGCCGCTCATCCGGGGTCAGGTGTTCCTGTGCTGTGCGGTCATCCTGAGACATCCGGACAGGATGCAGCAGGAAATGTGGGAGGGGATAGATTTCAGGAATGCGGCGGTGAAATGAGGCAACTGATATCCTGTCACCGTAATCGGAACGCACCATAAATAAAGCCCGGACAGTGCTCTGCCCGGGCTTTATTCCAGAAAACCAAAAGGGGCTCAGGCCGCCTTGCTGGTCGCAGACTTGAGTCGGTGCAGGCGCTCGGCCACCAGGAAGCTGAGTTCCAGCGCCTGGTCGGCATTGAGGCGCGGATCGCAGTGCGTATGGTAGCGGTCCTGCAGATCCTCTTCCGAAAGCGCGAAGGCGCCGCCGGTGCATTCGGTCACGTTCTGGCCGGTCATTTCCAGGTGCATGCCGCCCGGATGGACGCCTTCCGACGCCGCGATATCGACGAAGGAACGCACCTCACCCAGGATACGGTCGAACGGACGGGTCTTGTAGCCATTGTTCGCCTTGACGACATTGCCGTGCATCGGATCGATCGACCAGATGACCGGAGAGCCGTGCTTCTTGGTGGCGGCCATCAGGCGCGGCAGACGCTCGGCCACCTTGTCGGAACCGAAGCGGCCGATGATGGTCATGCGGCCCGGAATGCCTTCCGGATTGAGCGTATCGATCAGACGCAGCAGGTCGTCCGGCTCGATGGTCGGGCCGGCCTTGACGCCGATCGGGTTCTTGATGCCCTTCATATAGTTGACGTGCGCACCATCGAGCTGACGGGTGCGCTCGCCGATCCACAGCATGTGGGCCGAGGTATCGTACCAGTCGCCGGAAGTGGAATCGATGCGCGTCATCGCCTGCTCATAATTGAGCAGCAGGGCCTCGTGCGAGGTGAAGAAATCGACCTGGCGGATTTCCGGCTGGCGATCTGGCGTAATGCCGATGGCCGACATGAAGCTCAGCGTCTCGGAAATCTTGTCGGCCAGGGCGCGGTAACGCTCGCCCTGTGGCGAACCGGAAACGAAGCCCAGGGTCCACTTGTGGATATTGTACAGGTCGGCATAGCCGCCCTGCGCGAAGGCGCGTAGCAGGTTCAGCGTGGCCGAGGACTGGTGATAGGCCTTGATCAGGCGCTGCGGGTCCGGCAGGCGGGCTTCCGGCGTGAATTCCATGCCGTTGATATTGTCGCCACGATAGGACGGCAGGGTGACGCCATCGATGGTTTCGATCGCCGAGGAGCGCGGCTTGCCGAACTGGCCGGCAATGCGCCCCACCTTGACCACCGGCTTGCCGCCGGCGAAGGTCAGAATGACCGCCATCTGCAGGATCAGCCGGAAGCTGTCACGGATATTGTCGGCCGAGAATTCCTTAAAGGATTCAGCACAGTCCCCGCCTTGCAGGAGGAAGCCATTGCCTTCCGCCACCTTGCCGAGCGCCGTCGTCAGGCGGCGCGCCTCACCGGCAAAAACCAGCGGCGGCAGGTGCGAGAGTTCATTTTCCACGGCGTTCAGGGCCTGCGCATCCGGATAGTCATTCGGGATATGCAAAGCCGGCAGCGAACGCCAGTCTTGGGGGGACCATGTCTTTTTCATAACGCTATTTACTCATGTGGCCGGCTATTATCAACCGTCAAACTATTTTCCGCTGAATATAGTGACTGAAAATCTACTGTAAAGTCCGAGGCTTGTAGTTAAATTCGTAACTTTATGCTCTCGCGCGCGGCTTTTATGGCCAGGACTGCTGCCATGACCGCGAGCGCGCCGAGGCAGTAGAACCAGGCCCGCCACAGTCCGTAACTGATGGTGCCGATGACCAGAAAACAGGTGGCCTGCGCCATCAGGTAGGGCTGGAAGCGCAGGGCCAGATTGCCTTCCGCCGGCGTTTCGTGTTTGTGATCCAGTGACCGAAGCTCCCCCGGCAATGCCTTTGGCGCAGCGACCTCGCCCCGAACCTGCATGTTCCAGAACAGCCAGAACCAGAAAGCGGCCAGCAGCAACAGGCCGGGAATGCCAAGCTCCAGCCAGGCCTGCAGGGCCATGTCGTGCGGGTGATTGGGGATCATCGGATCGAAACGGCGCGAGGACTCGTATCCCCAGCCCCATATGGGCTTTTCCAGCGCGCGGGAAACGGCGAAGGTCCAGATATCGATGCGTGCCGCCCAGGAGGGCAGAAGGTCGGTCTTGATCTTCTGCGCCAGGCCGCCCTGCATCAGGCCATAGATGATTGCCGGGAACAGCAGCATGGGGATCAGGCTTAAGACCGCCATCACCCGCTCCGGCGCCAGGGCTTTCAGGGCCCGGGGCCAGTATTTCACGGCGAAGAAGACCGCCGCCGATGCCGCCAGGGCAAGCAGGTGCGCATTGGTATCGCTGACGAAGGCCGCGGCGATCAGGGCCACCGCCGTCAGGGCGACAACGATCGGCCGTCCGCGTGACATCTGCACCATGACCAGTGGCCAGAACAGCATCAGAAGCGCGCAGTTGGTATTGGAAAAACCGACAATCAGCATGTTGTCGCGGCTTTTCGAGACATTGGCGCTCAGCATCTGGCGCAGGCCAAAATGGGTGATCGCTTCCATGAACTGCACCACCGCCAGGGCGGTCAGCACATAGACAAACCATTTGAACAGGGCGAAGGCGCGGGCGTCACTGAGCGACCGGGCCGCGAAGATCGATGCCCAGCAGATGACCCACAGCAGCATGGGTACGGTTATGGTGACATCGCCGGTAATGACAAGCTGTGAGCCCTTATAGGCCTGGGCCAGCGGCACGCCGCGCGCTACCGCCTCGGCAAAATCCGAACGCAGCAGGCCGAGCACCAGCAGCAGGGCGGTCATGGCCAGGAAGGGCGCGAAGGCCTTCCACGAGCCGTGCGACAGACACAGGTGCCCCAGGCTGAACAGGCCGATCAGCAGCATCAGCGCTGGCAGGCCCGTGGTCGAGACATAGACCCACGGACCGAATATGGTCAGCCCGCCATAGAGTATCCATGAGGTGTAGCCTTCCGTGACCCGGCGCCACAGGCTTTTGTTACGATCGGCGCTCAGCAGCCCCAGCTTATCCTGCGTCATGCGCGCTTATCTTTCAGGGTGACGAGTTCCTCTGCGGCTGTCGGGTGGACGGCGCAAGTGGCATCCCACTGCGCCTTGGTCAGCTTCGCTTTCACGGCGACACCGGCCAGTTGGATGATTTCCCCCGCCTCGCCGCCGACCATATGGACACCCAGGACCACGTCAGTTTGCCGGTCCACGATCAGCTTCATGAAAACGCGGCTTTCGCCCTGGACAAAGGCCGTCTTCATCGGCCGGAAGCGCGTCTGGTAAACATCGTATGCGATGCCTTTGGCGATGGCTTCCGCCTCGGTCAGGCCCACAGTGCCGATCTGCGGTTGCGAGAACACCGCCGTCGGGATGTTCTCATAATCGTAGGCGGTCGGATTGTCCTTGAAGGCGGTCTCGACAAAGGCGATAGCCTCACGGATGGCCACCGGCGTCAGGTTCAGGCGGTTGGTGACATCGCCGATAGCGTAAATATGTTTGTGGCTCGTGCGGGAGAAGGCATCGACCGGCACGGCGCCATGCACATCCAGTGTGAGGCCGATGGCGTCGAGGTTCAGGCCTTCGGTCTTTGGCTTGCGGCCGGAAGCATAGAGCACCTCGTCGGCCAGCATGGTCGTGCCGTCGTTGAGCGATATCTGCATGCCCTCATCGGTCTTCTTCAGCGCCACAGGATCGAGCTCGGTGCGGATCCTGATGCCGCGCAGGGCCATTTCGCTGGCCAGATGATCGCGCACATCGTCATCGAAGCCGCGCAGTATCTTCTGGCCACGGTACAGCAGGGTCACATCGACACCGAGGCCGTGCATGATGCCGGCGAATTCCACCGCGATATAGCCGCCACCGACAATGGCGAGGCTCTTCGGCAATTCTGGCAGATTGAACATGTCGTTCGAAGTCAGGCCGTGCTCGGCCACGCCGGGGCAGTGCTGCGGCAGGAAGGGCCAGCCGCCTACGGCGATCAGGATATTCTTCGCCGAAACAACGCGTTCCCCGCCCTGCTTCGTCGTCAGGATGAGGTGATGCTCATCCTTAAAGGCAGCATGGGCGGCGATGACCTCTACCCCGGCCTTGACCAGATTGGCGGTATAGATCTGCGACAGGCGCGTCAGTTCGGCGTCATTGGTGCTTTTGAATGCGTTCCAGTCGAAAGCACCGGCACTGGCCTCGTTCCAGCCGAAGCCCTTGGCGTAATGCACCTGTTCGGAAAATTCCGAGGCATAGACCATGAACTTCTTCGGGACACAGCCGCGCAGCACACAGGTGCCGCCGGGGCGGTCTTCCTCGGCCACAGCCACTTTCAGGCCCAGTTGCGCCGCCAGCCGCGCCGCGCGTACACCGCCCGAACCGGCGCCGATAACAAACAGATCGTAGTCGTACTTATCCATGTCGATACTTTCGGCGGAACGCCCGCGATAATGTTACGGATGCAGGACCGTCACGCCGTCCGATCCACCGATCAGGGCGACATCCGCCAGATCGAGGAACAGGCCGTGATCGACCACGCCGGTCAGCGACTTCAGCTCGTGCGCCAGTCCCGCCGGCTCGTGGATCGCCCCGCAAGCCACGTCGAAGATAAGATTGCCGCCATCGGTAATCCAGTAGTCATCACCCTTCTTACGAACCTTCGGCATCATGTTGATGTCGAACTCGACAAGAACGTCCGAAATCCGGTTGACCGTTCCCTTCCAGGCGAACGGCTCGACCTCGATCGGCAGCGGGAACTTGCCGAGCAACGGCACATTCTTGGCGGCGTCGGCGATGACGATGCACGACTTCGCCTGCTCCCAGGTCAGCTTTTCGCGCAGCAGGGCCGCACCGCCGCCCTTGATCAGGGCGAGGCCGGGCCCGACCTCATCTGCGCCATCAACACAGAGGTCCAGGGTTCCGACATCATTGATATCCCTGATCGTCAGACCCAGGCTTTCGGCCAGTTGCGTGGTCTGGATCGAGGTCGAGACCAGGGTCAGCTTCATGCCCGCCTGAACCTTTTCGGCCAGCGCCTTGACGAACCAGGCGGCCGTCGAACCGGTGCCCAGGCCGACCTTCATGCCGTCCTTCACATATTCGGCGGCAGCATCGCCCACCTGTTTTTTCTGTTCGTCGGCGGTCATCACTTTTTACCCTTTGCAGCTTTTTCTGCGGATTTGCGTTCACGGAAGGCCGTGGCCCAGCCTGCCTTTTCAATCTGTTGCGCCCGTTCGAAGGCCAGAGCCCCCGGTGCGACATCGGCGGTGATCACCGAGCCGGAGCCCGTCATGGCGCCATCGCCCACCGTTACCGGCGCCACCAGCGAGGTATTGGAGCCGATAAAGGCGTGCGCGCCGATGGTGGTCTTGTATTTGAAATAGCCATCGTAATTGCAGAAGATGGTGCCAGCGCCGATATTCGAGCCCGCCCCCACGCTGCCATCGCCGAGATAGCTCAGGTGATTGGCCTTGGCGCCTTCGCCGATCGTCACGTTCTTCACTTCGACGAAATTGCCGATATGCACGTCCTTGCCGATGTCGGCGCCCGGCCGCAGACGGGCATAGGGGCCGATCAGGGCGCCCTCGCCCACCTTCGCGCCTTCAAGGTGCGAAAAGGCCCGGATCACCGCACCGGTCCTGACCGTCACGCCCTCGGCGAAGACGACATTAGGCTCGATGGTCACGCCGGCGGCAATCTGGGTATCGTAAGAGAAGAAAACCGTTCCCGGCGCCGGCATATGCACGCCGTTGTCCATAAAAGCCTGGCGGACACCGTCCTGCCAGACCTTCTCAATCACCGCCAGTTCGGCCTGGCTGTTGGCGCCCAGCACCTCGTTTTCCTTCGCGAAGGTGACGCGCGGCTGCAAGCCCCGGGCGCGGGCCAGACCGACAATATCGGTCAGGTAATATTCGCCCTTGGAATTCTCGTTCTTCACCTCCGACAACAGCGAGAACAGCTGCTCGCGATCGCAGGCGATGACGCCGGAGTTGCAGGCCTTGATCTTCAGTTGCTCCGGCGTGCATTCGCGCATCTCGATAATGGCGTTGAGCCTGTCGCCGTCCAGCACCAGACGGCCATAGGCCGCCGGATCGACCGCTTCAAAGCCCAGCACCGCCATGTCGGCATCGAGCGCAAATACCGGCTCCAGTACCTTGGCCGCCATCAGCGGGCTATCGGCATAGGTGACGATGACCTTGCCATCAAACCCGGCCAGGGCCTCACGCGCCACATTGACCGCATGCGCCGTGCCCATAGGCGGGTCCTGCGTCACGATGTTTTCGATACCGACGCGCCGGGTCGCCGTCTCGCGTACCGCCGGGCTATGATTGCCGACCACCACGATGACCTTTTCGCACCCGACCTCATAGGCCGCGTCGATGGCGCGGTCGAGCATGGTGCGCCCGCCGATCTTGTGCAGCACCTTGGGCAGCGGGCTCTTCATCCGCGTGCCCTGCCCTGCCGCGAGGATGACTGCGGCGCGTCGGATGGAGGGAGTTTCAGCCATGATAGCGACTCTTTTCGTTTGCCTGTTGGGCCGATTTAGCCCAAAGCGAACACAAATTCGATGAAAAAGACGGACCTCTGCGAAAATGACCCTGGACGGATATATCCTGGCTTTCGATCTTGACGGCACACTGGTGGATAGTGCCCCCGATATCATCAATGCCCTGAATGTCGTCCTGCAGGAACAGGACGTGAAGCCCTACCATCTGGAGGAAGCCCGTCCGCTGATCGGCCGCGGCGCCATGGAGCTGCTGCGCCGGGGCTTTGCCCTGGCCGGCGCGCCCCTGGCCGCCGACCAGGAAAAGCCGCTGCTTAACCGCCTGCTGGAGCATTACGAGCAGCATATCTACGATCACAGCCGCGTCTATGACGGGCTGGTCGAAGCGCTCGATACGCTGGAGGCCGCCGGCGCGCGCTTCGCCGTCTGCACCAACAAGCCCAACTATCTGGCCGTGAAACTGATCGAGACCATCGGCCTGTCACAGCGCTTCGGTTCGATCAAGGGCGCCGACGTGGTGCCCAACAAGAAGCCCGCCGCCGGCCATCTGCGCGCCTGCATCGACGAAATGCACGGCGATATGGCGAAGGCGATCATGATCGGCGACTCGGAAACCGACTTCCTGACGGCGAAAGCCGCCGATGTGCCGTGCATCCTGTTCACCCATGGCTACAGCGAGCGCCCGCTGGCCGAACTGAACGCCAATGCCCTGCTGGATCATTACCGCGAACTGCCGGCGGCGGTGCAGGCGTGTATAAAATAGAAAAGACACTTGCGCGGGGCGTTTGCGCACGCTAATACCCGCGCCTCCCCACCGGTAACGGACGCGTAGCTCAGCGGGAGAGCATTCGCTTCACACGCGAAGGGTCGCAGGTTCAATCCCTGCCGCGTCCACCATTTCCATTTTCTTCGAAAATGAAAATTTTTCTCTGGCGTTCAGGCGCAGAGCGCCTTGGCGCCACGCAGGCTGCGCGCCCGCCTGGTCGTTATTTAAGAAAAGCTCATTGAGTCAGGCTGCGCCAGTCCGTATGGGGCTGGGCCGATTGGGGCGCCGCATCCGCATGGTCGCGCGTCATGTAGCCGATCTCGAAGACCAGCAGCGCCAGGCACACCATAATGAAACCGCTCAAGATGGCGATGGCGGGAGAAACCTTGGGCAGATCGTCTTCGACTGTGGCGGTACGCATGGGAATACTCCGATTACTGATCTTAACTATGCCCCACTGCCCTTTCCCCATGTTTAAGATAAACAGTAAATCTGGGGTAAATCAGGGCAAGGGTCTTGCCGCCACGCCATCATTCGTCATTACCACCGGCCGAATATGGCCGTCAGGCTCGAAATACATCCGGTCGATGGCCATTTCGCGGTGATTGCCATCGGTCTCGCTTAAGGGGCGGCGGTGATAGACGATGTACCAGTCATCCGTGCCCGGTACATTGACCACCGAATGATGGCCGGCGCCGCGCGCGATGCGCATATCCTGCTGGAGGATCTTGCCTTCGCTTTTAAAAGGACCGAAGGGCGTCGGCCCCATGGCGTAGGCCACGCTGTAATCCGGTCCGGTCCACTCGCCTTCAGACCACATCAGGTAATAGATGCCATTGCGCTTGATCATGAACGAACCCTCGACATAGTCGGGATCGGGCGTGATCTCCTTGTAGGTCTCGCCATCGGGAAACGGCACCACGCTTTTCAGGTCAGGGGCCAGCTTCACCACATTGCAGTGCTTCCAGCCACCGTAATACATGTAGTACTGGCCGTCGTCGTCACGGAAGACCATCTGGTCGATCGGCTGGGCGCCGTTATGGATATCGCCGATCAGCGGATGGCCGAGCGCATCCCTGAAGGGGCCTTCCGGCCGGTCGGACACCGCCACGCCGATGCCGCCCAGCTCGCCGGCATGGACATCGTTGGCGCCGAAGAACAGGTAATATTTCCCGTCTTTCTCGATGGCCGAAGGCGCCCACAGCGCGTAAGCGGCCCAGGCGACATTCTGCACATCGAGCACATGCTTGTGTTTCTGCCAGTGCACCAGATCATCGGACGAAAAAGCATCCATGAAGGTCTGTTTCAGGAAGGGCGCCCAGATATTCGGATTGGCGCGTAATTTCCGCTGTTGTTCCGACAGTTCCGGAAGCATCGGGTCGCTGGCGTCGGGCGCGGAAACCGTGGGGTATATCCAGTACTGGTGATTGAAAATGCGGATTTCCGGATCGGCATACCAGCCGGGCACGATCGGATTGCCGGCCAGCGCCGGAAAGGCCGCAAGCAGCAGGGCCGTAACGCCAATGGCGACCTTCATCGATTTGCACATCTGTTTTCTCCCGTATAACCGGACCATAGAAAGGCGATGCGCCCCTGACAAGACCGTGATGTCTCGCCGTTTCATCCTCATTGATCCCTTATCCGCCATACCGCACCCTGATGGTATCGACTCAGGTTATATCAGGGCCAGCATGATGTCCGATCAGTCTTCGCCACGAGACTTCCACGCCGCATCGTCGCCGGAGCATCCCGAAGCGACGATGCCCTCGCGCGCCGACGCCAACCGGGCCATCGCCCACGATATCCGCTCGCCGCTGAACGCCGTGCTGGGCCTGTGTGACCTGCTGGCGCAGAGCGAGCCGCTGACCGGCCGGCAAAAAGAATTCATCAAAACACTCAAGGCTTCCGCCGGCGCCCTGGCCGAACAGGTCAACCGCCTGCTGGAAAACAATGGCCAGAAGGCCCAAAGAGTTATGCCCTCCCCCCTCAACGCACCCGAAACCGAGCTGCCGCACGCCCCGCCGCCTTCGGAACCGGATCACAAGCCACGGGTACTGCTGGTCGATGACTATGCCCCCAATGCCCTGGTGGTGGCCACCTATCTGGAAAAGTTCGGTTATGACTACGATGTCGCCGACAATGGCGTCGAGGCGGTCACTCTCGCGCGGCGCAACCGCTACATCGCCTGCCTGATGGACGTGCAGATGCACGACATGGACGGCATAGAGGCGACCATGGCGATCCGTGATTTCGAGCGCCAGGAGCATCGCCCGCACCTGCCGATCATCGGCATTACGGCCCATGCGTTATCCGGCGACCGTGAGCGCTGCATCGATGCCGGCATGGACGAATATGTCGCCAAGCCGTTCAATCCCAGCGAGCTTGAAACCCGGCTGGCCGCCTTTAACCATTAGAGCACTAGGCTTCCTGCTGGTCCTCGCGCAGGATACCTTCCAGCTCCTCGCGGGACAGTTTGGCGAAGTTGATCATGTCCGGCTCGCTCTCGAAGAAGGCAAATGAGCGGCGCAGGGTTTCCATGTCGTGGTTGCGGAACTTCTTGGCGCGTCGTTCGATATCGGCCTTCGGATAGCCGAGCGCGATCATGGCGTCACGCGCCACGGTCAGCGACGAATCCAGCAGTTCGCGATGGTAATAGTCGGCACCGGCGCGGTTGAGATCGAAGGCGTGACGGCGGTTGCGGGCGCGGGCAAAGACCTTGAGCTTTGGGAAGTGCTGCTTGGCGATCTTGACGATCTCGATGGCGCTGTCGGCATCATCGACCGCCACCACCAGCAGGCGCGCCTCCTCGGCCCCAGCGCTGCGCAGCAGATCCAGCCGCGTGGCGTCGCCGAAATAGGCCTTGGAGCCGAACTTGCGCAGCAGTTCGACCTGTTCCGGGCTCTTTTCCAGAACGGTAATGTCCAGCCCCTGGCTGACCATGAAGCGGCCGACGATCTGACCGAACCGCCCGAAGCCGGCGATGATGACGCCATTATGCTCATCGATTTCATCATAGTCGCGCACCGGCAGCAGGCTCATGAAACGCGGCTGGATGAACTTGGCGAAGCCAGCCACCAGGATCGGCGTCAGCGCGATGGAGAGCGCCACTAGCAGGACCAGGAACTTCTGGATTTCCGGATCGATCAGCTTCAAGCCGCCAATCAGTTGCAGCAGCACGAAGGCAAATTCGCCTCCCTGGCAAAGGCCGGTGGCCAAGCCGATGGCCGGAGAACTGCCCAGGCCGAACACGCGCCCCAGACCGAACAGGATCAGGCCCTTGACGATCATGACGCACAGCACCGCCGCGATCAGCCCCACCGGATGCGCCACCAGCACGGTGAAGTCCATGCCCATGCCGACCGAGATGAAGAATAGGCCCAGCAGCAACCCTTTGAAGGGTTCGATATCGGTCTCGATGGTGCGGCGATATTCCGAATTGGCCAGAACCACCCCGGCGATAAAGGCCCCCAAGGCCGGCGAAACACCGACCAGTTCCATCAGGATAGTGACGCCGATGACCAGGGCCAGAGAGGCGGCGGTGAAGACCTCGCGCAGATTGGCGCGGGCAATGGCGCCGAACACATAACGCGACAGATATTTGCCGCTGAAAATGACGGTGGCGATCACCGCCACCACCGCCAAGGGCTGAAGCCAGGCCGGCCAACTGGCGATCAGGCTGGCGCTTTCCCCGGTGGCGGTGACTGGTGCCCCGCCGTTGAGGCTGGCGGCCAGGATCGGTATCAGGATCAGGATCGGGATCACCGAGATATCCTGGAACAGCAGGATGGAAAACGAGGTTTCCCCTACCGCCGAATGGGTCAGGTTCTTTTCGCGCAGCATCTGCATGACCAGGGCTGTCGATGACATGGCCAGCGCCATACCCACGGCCAGGGACGACTGCCAGCCATGTCCGAGCAGGATACCCGTGACCATCAGGGCCAGCGAAGTCAGGGTCACCTGCAGCCCGCCCAGGCCGACGATCTGCCGGCGCAGCCGCCACAGGACGGCCGGTTCCAGTTCCATACCGATCAGGAACATCATCATGATGACGCCGAATTCGGCGAAGTGCATGACCTTTTCCGCCTCACCGATCAGGCCGAGCACGAACGGGCCGATAATGATGCCGGCCAGCAGATAGCCCAGCACGGAGCCCAGCCGGAAGCGCTGGGCCAGAGGCACCACCACGCACCCCGCCAGAAGGAAGACAAACACATTGAGTAAAAGGTGAATGTCCATGCCGCCGCCTCCAGAATCTGCAAGATCGCAGTATCTAGGTATGGCCCCCGGAATGACAAGTCTTTCCTGTGACCATATCGCGCTCTTGCGAATATCCGTGAAACATCGGAGAGTGATCAGACCATAAAAACAATATTTGAGAGAGGATACCATGCCCCACATCAACAGACGTCTCCTAGGACAAGGACTGGCGGCCGGCCTGATCGGCGCCGGGCTGGCAGGCACCACAAAGGCCGCCCCCATCGACCTGAGCTTCCCCAAGGATTTCCGCTGGGGCGTCGCCACCGCGGCCTACCAGATCGAGGGCGCCGTGAAGGAAGACGGACGCGGCCAGACCAACTGGGACGTGTTCAGCCATACGCCCGGACGCATCGCCAACGGCGATACCGGCGACGTGGCCTGCGACAGCTATCACCGCTACGCTGACGATGTTCAGCTGATGAAGAACCTCGGCGTCGGCACCTATCGGATGTCGCTGGCCTGGTCGCGCATCTTCCCGGAAGGCCGCGGCAAGCCCAACCAGAAGGGCGTCGACTATTATAATCGCGTGGTCGATACGCTGCTGGCGGCCGGGATCGAACCCTATGTCACCCTGTTCCACTGGGATTTGCCGCAGGCCTTGCCCGGCGGCTGGCAGAACCGCGACACGGCCCTGGCCTTCGCCGACTATGCCGGCTACATGGCCGGCAAGCTTTCCGACCGCGTGCATAATTTCATGACGGTCAACGAACTGCGCTGTTTCACCGACCTCGGCCACCAGATCGGCCTCCATGCACCGGGCCTGAAGCTGGACGCCGCCGGCGTCAATCAGGTCCGTCACCATGGCGTCCTGGCGCACGGCCTCGGCGTGCAGGCCATTCGCGCCCACGCCAAGCCGGGCATCCAGGTCGGGCTGGCCGACAATACGGTCTTCTACTGCCCGGTCATGGAAACACCGGAACATATCGCCGCCGCCAAGAAAGCCACGCGCGAGAAGAACGCCATGTTCCTGACCGCCATCATGGAAGGCCGCTATATCGACGAATACCTGACCGAACAGGGCGCCGCCGCGCCGAAGGTTCAGGCCGGCGACATGGCCGCCATCTCCAGCCCGCTCGATTTCGTGGCGCTCAATGTCTATACGCCGGAATGGGTGCGCGCCGATGACGGCCCCACGGGCTATGTCACCATCCCGCACATCGCCTCGTCGCCGCGCATGGCCTCGCCCTGGCTGGTGGTCGGTCCGGAGGTCGCCTACTGGGGGCCGCGTCTGGTCAGCGAACTGTGGGGCCCGAAGACGCTCTATATTTCCGAAAACGGCGCCTCGGCGGACGATCCCGTCATCAACGGCCATATCGACGATGTCGACCGGGTCATGTACCTGCGGAACTATTTCGGCAGTTTCCGCCGCCTGGTCGCCGAAGGCTATCCGCTCAAGGGCTATTTCCTGTGGAGCCTGATGGACAATTTCGAATGGGCCGATGGTTATGGCAAGCGCTTCGGCATACACTATGTCGATTTCGCCACCCAGACACGCACACCCAAACTCAGCGCCCTGTGGTACAAGGAAGTCATCCGCCAGGGTCGCATAGTGTAGCGAGACAGGCGGGCCCCGGCAAAGACAGGTTGATCAGGATATGTCCCAAACCAACGATCATTTTTCCACCGTCGCCAGACAATATGCCGAGGCCCGCCCCACCTATCCCGATGCCCTGTTCGACTGGCTGGCCGACGTGTCTCCGGCACGCGGCCAGGTCTGGGATGCCGGCGCCGGTTCCGGTCAGGCCTCCCTCGCCCTGGCGGAACGGTTCGCGCAGGTCCGGGCCTCGGATATCAGCGCCGCGCAGCTGGCTTCCCTGCCGGCGCACCCGCATATCACTACCCATGTCGGTGTCGAAAGCGGCCTGCCGGATGGCTCTGCCGATCTGGTGACGGTGGCCCAGGCCCTGCACTGGTTCGATCTCGACGCTTTCTACGCCGAGGTCCGGCGCACCCTCAAACCCGGCGGCGTGATCGCCGTCTGGAGCTATGGCCTGCTGCGTGCCGATGACGATGCCCTGACCGAGGCCATAAATCACCTGCATAACGTTATCGTTGGTCCCTACTGGCCACCGGAACGGCACGAAGTCGAGAACGGTTATATTAACCTGGCCTTCCCCTTTGAACAGATCGAAGCGCCGGTTTTCCGAATGACCGCGCAATGGGATCTGCATCGCCTGCTCGGCTATTTCCGCAGCTGGTCAGCCACCGCCCGTATGGAAAAGGCGACCGACGAAAACCCGATCGACGGCTATGCCCCCATCCTGCAAAACCTGTGGGGCAATCCGGACCATGTGCGCACGCTGACCTGGCCCCTGATGGTGAAGGCCGGACAAGTCACAGCTTGACATAGGACAGCCGGATAGGCTCAACTGAAACCATGCCCGCCGATAATATTCCGCCTTCGGATCATCCTGTCTTCGCCTTTACTGAGGGCGCCTCGCCGCTCGTCATCGCCGCGCCGCATGTCGGCACCTATATCCCGCCCGATATCGCGGCAAAACTGAATGACACCGGCCTGGCCGTGCGTGAGACCGATTTTCATGTCCACAGGCTGTTCGATTTCGCCCAAGAGCTTGGCGCCACCACGCTTTTCGCCACCCATTCGCGTTATGTCGTCGATCTCAACCGCGATCCGGCCGGCGCCAATCTCTATCCCGGCAAGTTCGAAACCGGCCTGTGCCCGATCAGCGATTTCGACCAGAATCCGATCTATCCCGACGGCCATACCCCCTGCGCTACCGAGATAGACTTTCGCCGCGAAACCTACTGGCAGCCCTATCACGATCAGCTCAAGGCCGCGCTCGATGCCGCCGTGGCGCGCCATGGCAAGGCACTGCTGATCGATGCCCACTCGATTCGCGGCGTGATCCCCAGCCTGTTCGAAGGCCGCCTGCCCGATCTCAATTTCGGCACCAACAGCGGTCAGACCTTGCGCGGCGACACGCTGAAGGCGTTGCAGGATTGGCGAGCCAAAACAGAGACCTACAGCCATGTGCTCGATGGCCGCTTCAAGGGCGGCTACACCACGCGCCATTACGGGGCCCTGTCTCCGCAGATTCAGGCCCTGCAGATTGAAATTGTTCAGGATACTTACCTAGACTCACGCGCGCCGCACCTGTATGACGCCGGGATCGCCGCCCCGTTGAGCAACACCCTGCGTCCACTTGTTGAGGCGCTGGTCGCGGCCCTCTAATTCAAAGGTGCGCTTATGACCGCTTTTCACCAGATCACCGCCAAGCGTGGCAATATCATCGACGGCGCGGGCTATGCCGCCGCCCTGCGCGACCGCCTCGCCGTCCATGTGACTAACCTGAAAGCCGCCCATGGCCTGACGCCCTGTCTCGTCGTGGTCATCGTCGGCGACGACCCCGCCAGCCAGGTCTATGTCAAGTCGAAGGGCGAGATGACCCAGGCCATCGGCATGGAATCGCGCACCATCCGCCTGCCCGACACCACCTCGGAAGACGAACTTCTGAAGATCATCGACGATCTCAACCGCGACAGCGTGGTCAATGGTATTCTGGTGCAACTGCCCCTGCCGAAGCACATGTCCTCGCTGAAAGTGATCGATGCCATCAATCCGGATAAGGATGTAGATGGCTTCCATGTCTCCAATGCCGGCAAGCTGGCCGTGGGCCTCGATGGCATCGTCCCCTGCACCCCGCTGGGCTCGCTGATGCTGCTGAAGGACGCCGCGGCCGCCCATGGCGATAGCCTGGCCGGCAAGAATGCCGTCATCGTCGGCCGTTCCAACATCGTCGGCAAGCCGATGGCGCAGTTGCTGCTGAACCAGGACTGCACGGTCACCATAGCCCATTCGAAGACCAGGGATCTGGCCGAGGTCTGCCGCGCCGCCGATATTCTCGTAGCGGCTGTCGGCCGACCGAAGTTTATCGCTGGCGACTGGGTAAAAGACGGCGCCTATGTGATCGATGTCGGCATCAACCGTATCGAGGTGGACGGTAAGGGCAAGCTGGTCGGCGATGTCGATTTCGATGGCGCCAAGGATCGCGCCCTGGCCATCACGCCGGTGCCGAAGGGCGTCGGCCCCATGACCATCGCCTGCCTGCTCAACAACACCATCAAGGCCTTCTGCCTGCAAAACAAGCTGCCGGTTCCGGAAGGCGTATAAATGTCAGGGGTCGTCATCATCGGGGCCGGACATGCCGGCGGATCGGCAGCCGGTTTCCTGCGCCAGTACGGCTACAACGGACATATCACCCTGATCGGCGCCGAACCCTACCTGCCCTATCAGCGCCCGCCGCTCTCCAAGGCCTGGCTCAAGGGCGAGGCCTCGCTCGATGATCTCTATCTGCGCGGTGATACCTTCTACGCAGATCAGAACATCGATGCACGTGTCAATACACAGGTAGTCTCCATCGATAGCGCCGGCCAGACCGTCACCCTTCTGGGCGGGATTACCCTGCCCTATGAGCATCTGATTATCGCCACCGGTTCCAAGGCACGGCCATTTCCGGTGCCCGGCGCCGACCGTGTGCCGCATCACCTGCTGCGCACGCTCGATGACGCCGAAGCCCTGAAGAATGCCCTTCAGCCCGGCCACCGCATCGGCCTGATCGGCGCGGGCTATGTCGGGCTGGAAGTCGCCGCTTCGGCGCGCCATCTCGGCTGCGAAGTCACCGTGTTCGAGCGCGAAAGCCGCATACTGGCACGCGTCGCCTCACCGGCCCTGTCAAACTTCTTCACCGAAATGCACATGGGCCGTGGCGTCGGTATCTTTACTGAAGCGGCCATTAGCGAACTGTCGCTCGGCCAGAAGGACAAGAAGATCGTTCATCTCGCCGATGGCCGGACGCATGAATTTGATCTGCTGCTGGTCGGCATCGGGGCGCTGGCCAATGATGACCTGGCACAAGGCGCAGCCCTCACCTGCGCGAATGGCATTGTGGTCGATGCTGAGGCACGCACCAGTGACCCGGCCATCTTCGCCATTGGCGACGTGACTTCACGCACCCTGCCCATATACGACGGCCGTTTCCGCCTGGAGAGCGTGCCCAATGCGTTGGAACAGGCCAAGCAGGCCGCCGCCGCCATCACCGGCTACAAGCCGCCGGTCGTGGAGACGCCCTGGTTCTGGTCGGACCAGTACGAGTTCAAGCTGCAGATCGCCGGCCTGCTACGTCCTGGCTGCCGTGCCATCCTTCGCGGCGATCCGGCCAGCGGTGCCTTCAGTGTCTTCCATGTTGATGGTGAAGGCCGCTTGCGCACCGCCGAATGCGTCAGCAAGCCGGCCGATTTCATGGCCGCCAAGCTGTTGAGCGCCAAGGGTGTTGCGCTGGATGACGCCATTGCTGACCCTGAGGTTTCACTGAAGCCATACCTGCAAAAATAGCCGGCGCCACAGTGTCGCAGCGCACAAAATTGAGGTGACATTACCGGCGGATTGCGCTTAGGTCAGGGCAAATGAAACCTCCCCATGAGGACTCAATGACCAGTTCCCCTAAAGTCTTTTCTGATGCCACAGCTGCCCTTAAAGGTCTGGCGTTTGACGGCATGACCGTCATGTCCGGCGGCTTTGGCCTGTGCGGAATCCCTGAAAACCTGATCGCCGCCCTGCGTGATTCCGGCGTCAAAGGGATCACCGTCATCTCCAACAATGCCGGCGTCGATGGCTTTGGCCTTGGCCAGTTGCTCGAAACCCGCCAGATCAGGAAAATGATCTCGTCTTACGTTGGCGAGAACAAGGAATTCGAGCGCCAGTATCTCGCCGGAGAACTGGAGCTGGAGTTCAATCCGCAAGGCACGCTGGCCGAACGCATTCGCGCCGGGGGCGCCGGTATTCCCGGCTTCTATACCGCCACCGGCGTCGGCACCATCGTGGCCGAGGGCAAGGAAATCAAGAATTTCAACGGCCGCGACTACGTGCTGGAAACCGGCCTGGTGGCTGATCTTTCCATCATCAAGGCCTGGAAGGGTGATGCCCGCGGCAACCTGATCTTCCGCAAGACGGCGCGCAACTTCAACCCGATGATGGCGACGGCCGGCAAGGTGTGCATCGCCGAGGTCGAGGAAATCGTGCCGGTGGGGTCGCTCGATCCGGACAATATCCATACGCCCGGCATCTATGTCGATCGCATCGTGCAGGGCACATTTGAAAAGCGAATTGAACAACGCACCGTGCGTGTAAGGGAGGCTGTCTAATGCCCTGGACCAGAGACGATCTCGCCAAGCGCGCTGCCGCCGAATTGCAGGATGGCTTCTACGTCAATCTCGGCATCGGCATCCCGACGCTGGTGGCCAACCATATTCCCGAGGGCATGACCGTCACGCTGCAATCGGAAAACGGCATGCTGGGCATGGGGCCGTTCCCCTATGAGGACGAGATCGACGCTGACCTGATCAATGCCGGCAAGCAGACCATCACTGAACTGGATGAGACGAGCTATTTCTCGTCATCGGACAGCTTCGCCATGATCCGTGGCGGCCATATCAACCTGACCATCCTCGGCGCCATGGAAGTGGCCGAAAACGGCGACATCGCCAACTGGATGATCCCTGGCAAGCTGGTCAAGGGCATGGGCGGGGCGATGGATCTGGTGGCCGGCGTCAAGCGCGTGGTGGTGGTCATGGATCATGCCAACAAGCACGGCGAATCCAAGGTGCTGAAGGCCTGTACCCTGCCGCTGACCGGCACGAAGGTGGTCAATCTGATCATCACCAATCTGGGCGTGTTCGAGGTCAAGCCGGATGGCTCGGGCCTGAAACTGATCGAACTGGCGCCCGAGGTAACGCTGGAAGAGATCGCCGAAAAGACCGAAGCCGCCTACGAGGTGGCGCTATAGTAAAAAGCCCCGGAGGAAACTCCGGGGCTTTTGTTTTAGAGACCCTCGACCTTCTGCGAAGCTGAAGGCTTGGCCATCTCCTGCGGTGTCGCCGTCTGGGCATAGTTGGCCAGGGCATCCTCGCTGAAATCGATCAGGCTCGTTACCACCTGCGTGGTTGCCTGATTATATCCCTCACTCATCAATGACATGTCATTCTTGCGAACCGCGATATCGGCGCTGATGAACTTCTGCCCCACGACCAGCCGGTCTGACAGGCGGATCAGGCGGGCATCGAGCGCGATGGAAACCGTCGGGCGATTGCGCGTATAGTCCGTCTCGAACTTGCGCACGCTGATATCGAGGCGGAAATTGGCCGCCGTCGGGCCGCGCGGCTCAAGCGTCACCGTCTGGCCGCCGCGCGCGAAGCCGGTCGAGATGGCGTCCTTGAACAGGCCCGACGCCGCCGAGGTCCAGCGCGCTTCGGCGATATAGGAGACCTGGCTGCCTTCCACCGTCATGATGCGATCGCCGGCGCTGTCCTGCGGGAAGGTCACCGTGCCGAACACGATGCCCGTGGGCGCCATGCCGACCGCACGGCCAGCCGTCCCCGCCGCGACTGCCTTCTGTTCCACCAGTTCCGGTGTATAGCCGAAGCGATAGAGTTGGGCGGGCTTGGTCTTGGGCAGCAGGGTCACGCAGCCAGTGAGCGCAATAGCCGCGCCAAGCACGGTTGCCGTCCTCAGGGTTTTCATAAGCGCACTCATTGGCTCACCTTTCTTTCCTTGGCGACGGGCTTGTTGATCAGCCCCTGCGGGCTGGCCTGCACGGAATCGACGAGATCCTTGACCGATTCCGAGGCGTCATTGAGGTTGCGCAGGCTTTCCTGCAGTTCCGGCAGGGTGGTCGTATTGAGCTGGTCAGCCGGCGCCTTCATGGCATCGGCCAGGGTCTCGACATGCTCGGCGGCATCGGCCAGTTTCTTGGTGGCCGCATTGATCTGGTCGAGCGTTTCCGGCAGTTTTTCCGAAGCCACGCCATTGGTCGAATTGGCCAGCCGCGTCACGGCATCGGCGGCTTCACCGGCGCTGACAATGGCAGCATGGGCGTCATCGATCATCTGCTCACGGCCCTTCAGCTCGGCCGTGATGGCCTGCAGGTTGCTCAGGCTGTCGGAGAAGGTTTTGATATTCTGGTCGGACAACAGACGGTTGACGCGGTTCAGGCTCTCATAGGTGTTCTCGATCACTGACCCGGATCCCGACAGCAGCTTGGAAAGTGCGCTTTCCTGGCTGTGGATCAGCGGCGGCGGCGCCCCCTGCTTGTGCTTCAGCAGCGGCGCATTGGCCGAGCCCGGCGAAATCTGCATATAGTACAGGCCGGTAATGCCCTGCGGCTCCAGCGACGCGACGGAATCGACGCGCACCGGCGTGCCCTCGTCGAGCTGGACCGTGGCGATGACCTGGTGGGTATTGGCGTTGCCCAGGCGCAGGCCGGTCACTTCACCGACCTTGATACCGTTGAAATGGACTTCCGCCCCCTTGGTCAGGCCGTCGACCGGCGTGTTAAATTCGACCTCATAGGTGCCGAAGCTCTTGTTGAAGTCGAACTGGATGAACCAGAAGGCAAAGACCAGCAACACAAGTGCGAGGGCAAATGTGGCAAGACCAACCAGAGCATAATGGGCTTGACGTTCCATGTTCTATGCTTTCGCTTTCTAATCTTTCACCCGTCCGCGAGGACCGTGGAAGTATTCGTATATCCACGGATGCGTGGATTTTTCCAGTTGCGAGACAGGCCCCTTCTCCACCACGTGACGATCGGCCAGCACGGCGATTTCGTCACAGATGGCATAGAGACTATCAAGATCGTGGGTAATCATAAAGACCGTGAGGTCGAGGCTGCTCGCCAGTTCACGGATCAGGGTATCGAAGGCCGCCGCGCCTATAGGGTCGAGCCCCGCGGTCGGTTCATCGAGAAACAGCAGTTGCGCATCCAGCGCCAGCGCCCGCGCCAGGGCCGTGCGCTTGATCATGCCGCCGGACAGCTCGGATGGTGCCAGGTCGGCGGCGGTCAGCGGCAGGCCGGCCATGGACATCTTCAGCAGAGCCACGGCCCGGGCCTCGCGGCGGCTCAGGCGGGTGAATTCCATGATCGGCGCCATGATGTTTTCCGCCACGGTCAGGGTGGAAAACAGCGCGCCGCTCTGGAACAGCACGCCGGTCTTGGCCTGGATCTGGCGGGTCTTTTCGTCGCTGCCCTCATAGAGGCGGTGGCCGAACAGGCGAATATCGCCGGAGGTCGGCTTTTGCAGGCCCAGAATGGAACGCAGGAGGACGGTCTTGCCGGAGCCGGAGCCGCCGACAATGCCCAGCACCTCGCCGCGCTTGACGGTCAGTTCGAGGTTCTCATGGATGACATTGCTGCCAAAGCTGTTGTTCAGGCCCGTAATAACGATCGGGTCTTCTGATTCTTCCTTCAGCGGGGGGACGACCTGCCTTTTCATCAGAACACGAACCCGTTGAAAAGAATGGCGAAGATGGCATCGATCATGAAGATCAGGAAAATGGACTGCACCACGGCCTTGGTGACCTGACGGCCCAGGCTGATGACATCGTCCTTCACCGCCATACCGAGGCGGCAGCCGACCACGGCGATGGTGATGGCGAAGACCGGCGTGCGGATCATGCCGACGAACAGGTTGACGGTCGGGACATAGTCATAGAGACGCTGGACGAAATATTGCGGCCCGAGGCCCAGCGAGCCCCAGATGGCCAGGGAACCACCGAGCATGCCGGCCAGGGCGCCGATAAAGGTAACCAATGGCGTCATGATGACCAGGGCCACGACGCGCGGCACGACCAGGGCCTCATAGGGATCGATGCCCATGACCCGCATGGCGTCGATTTCCTGATTCATCTTCATCGAGCCGATTTCGGCGGCAAAGCCCGAGGCCGAACGGCCGGCAATCAGCACGGCGGCGATGACCGGCGCGAATTCGCGCATGACGCCGATGGAAACGAAATCTATGGAGAACACCGCCCCGCCATAGGCCTTCAGCGACAGCACCATCAGGAAGGCCAGCACGGCGCCGACGAACATATTGGTGAGGGCAACAATCGGCAGGGCCTCTAGCCCCGCCCGCTGCATGATGTTGAACAGCGGCGCCCAGCGGACACGCGACGGCCGGACGATCGACAGCATGATCAGGGTCATGACATGACCCATGAAGACCGACTGCGCCAGGAAACCGCGCCAGAAACCCGACATCAGCTGGCCGAGATTGACCAGGCCGTAATAGATCGGGTGCAGCCAGAATTTTTTGACCTCCGGGTTTTCCCGGTTGTAGGTGTCCATGGTCGGGCGGTTCGCCCCGACCAGGGCATAGAGCCGCGCGTAGTTTTCGTTATCCGGAAAAATCTCGCCGTCGAGCTTGTCGGTCAGGGCATAATGCAGAGCAAAGGCGCCGGCGCTGTCCATCACCTCCAGCCCATCGGTCGTGACGCGCACCCTGTTGTATTTTTTCAGCGCGGCCTGCATACGGTCGGCAATGCCTTCCAGGCGCGTGATGATCCACTGGCCGCTCAGATTGAGCACGGCTGTCCCCTCGCCGCCCTTTGGGGGCGCCGTAACGGTAAATTCAGCCTTGGCCGGTTTGGAAGTCGCCCTGGACATGCTTTGGTTGGCGGTCTTTATTTCAGGTTCCGATCGCGCGTGGATGTCCGATCATACATGCGCCATATTGATAAAATGGCAATAGCGAAGCGGAAAAAACCGTACAGTACCGTTCACTTTTATGGCGATTATGTTTCGCTTTGGGTTTCGCCGTCCACCAGACGCACCCGATAAACACCCTTGAATCCTTCGGGTTCGACAGGCTTGCCCTTGCGCAGCACCTCGATGCGGCCCTGCCGCGCCAGGCCGATGATGACGGCCCGGATCTTTGGCAGTTCGCGCTGCCAGTTGGTGGCGTCTATTGCCTTGGCCACCTGATTGGGACTAATGGACTCATCTTTTCGCACCTGCGACAGAAGATCAAACAGGGTCTCTTCGATAAGCTGAGACATGCGTGTGCCTTTCAATGGATGAGTTCAGTCATGACCACAGACACCAGCCCGTATGAGAAAATAACCGAAGGCGATTTTGCCGGCTGGGTCAGGTCGTCCGAGAGCGAGAGCTTCAACGGACTTGTCGGGCCCTATTACTACCAGATCGATGACCCCGCCAATGTCAAAGTGGCCTTCAAGGCGGAAAAACGTCACCTCAATGGCGGCGGCACCGTGCATGGCGGCTGCCTGCTGACCCTGGCAGACACCTCGCTGTTCATTTTCGCCCTGCCCCATCTCGGCGATGGCGGCGCGGTGACCCTGCAGCTCGACTCGCAATTCCAGACCCCCGGCCGCGAGGGGGACATCATCGTGGCAACCGGCGAGATCACCCGTGCTGGCAAGACGGTGGTTTTCGGTCGTGGTCAGCTGACCTGCGGCGACCGTATCCTGTTGAGCTATTCCGGTATTATGGCACGTAAAGCGCTCAAGCCGTCCGGGGATGCTTAATTAAAGCCCATACACCGCGTTCGGCAGAGCGCCGACAATGGCCGCCGACAGACAGGTGGCCAGGAAGGCCGCGGCCAGTCCCTTCCAGATCATGTCGATGATCTCCTGACGGCGCTCCGGCATCAGGGCGCCGAAGCCGGCCACGGTAATCCCCACCGAACCAATATTGGCGAAGCCGCAGGTGGCGTAGGTCAGCAGAATGCGCGTGCGCGGCGTCATGTCGGTCAGCGGCACCGCCGCCAGTTTCAGGAAGGCGACAAACTCGGTCAGCACCATTTTGACGCCGAGGATTTCGCCGCCCTTCGCCGCTTCGTTCCACGGCACGCCGATCACCCAGGCCAGCGGGGTGAAAATGACCCCCAGTATGCGCTCGACCGTCACCGGCTGTCCGCCAATCGGCGGGATAATCGTCAGGATCGCATTGGCCAGGGCCGCCAAGGCGACCATGACCACCAGGATGGCGGCGATATTCATGGCCACGGTCATGCCGTCGACCGTGCCCTTCGAAACGGCGTCGATGGCGGAATCGTATTTCAGTTCGCTGCCGTAATCGAGCTTCTCAACCTTGTGATTCATCAGGTCCGGCACGATGATCCGCGACAGCAGGACCCCCGCCGGCGCCGAGACCACGGCCGCCGCCAGAATATGACCCGCCGCATCGGGCAGGACGTTCTGCAGGATCAGCACATAGGCCACCATGGTGGAACCGGACACATTGGCCATGCCGATCACGATCAGCACGAACAATTCCGAACGCGTCAGCTTGTCGAGATAGCCCTTGATGATGATCATGCTCTCGACATTGCCGACGAAGATACCCGAAGCGACGCCAAGCGAGGTGGCGCCGCCCAGGCCGATCGTTTTTTCGAAGATATAGCCCAGCCCGCGGATGATGATCTTGAGCACGCCAATGTGCCACAGCAGGGCCGACAGGGCCGAAATGACCAGGATCAGCGGCAAAACCTTGAGCGCAAAGACAAACAGCGCGCCGGAATTGGTGACCTGATAAGGCTGGTCGCCGCCGCCCATATAACCGAAGACGAACTGCATGCCCTGGTCGGTCGCGTCAGACAAGGCGCTCATGCCATTGGCGACCCCACCCAGCAAGGCATGGGATTGCGGAATGGCGAACAGCGCCAGGATCAGCGCCACCTGGATGGCAATGGCGCCGATGGCCAGGCGGACCGGGAACTTGCGGCGGTTCTCCGACATCAACCAGCAGATCAGCAGGATGGCAACGATGCCGAACAGGCTTTGCAGGTTTTCCGGGCCATAATGAAAGGGCAAGGCAATCTTCCTCAAGGGTACAGGGATTCCGGATACATCCGGAACTTACAGATATTGTGACAATAGATACAAAAAGGCGGGCCCTGTCGAGACCCGCCTTCTCATGAAATTAAACGCAGACCTAGAATTTCGAGCCGAGGCGCAGGCCGAAGGTCCGCGGCGTGGTCGCAACGATGTAGGAACGCTGATAGCAGATGCTGCACTGAACATATTTGGACAGTTGGCCGCGTTCATCCGTCAGGTTGCGGATATAGGCTTCCAGAGTCCAGGACTTGTAGTCCGTGCCCAGGGCGAAATTGATGGTCGTATATTCCTTCAGGTCGCCCATGAGCGCGGCCTCGGCGACACGGATATCGGTCGAAGCCCCCGCCTGGTAGGCGGCGTCAATCTGCCAGTAGGGGCTCAGATCGCCGACCTGCCAGGTGTAACGGGCATTGGCCGCCAGTTTCAGCTTCGGCGTAATCGGCAGGCGTGTCCCCACCGGGGCCGCAATCGAGTCCTGATGCTCCGTGGCTATGATCGTAGCGACTCCATCCGGGTACTGGGTTTCATAGGTGGTAACGACACCGGAACAATCCGACGCCGTATCGCCTTCATAAGCACACAGATTACTGGTAGTCTTTGCATCGGTAATAGCGCCGCTGGCCCCGATCGACAGGTGCTCGGTCGGGTTCCAGGTCATGTCCAGTTCCAGGCCCTTGATATCGGCATCAGGCCCGTTGTGGATTTCGGTAAAGCTGTTCTGGCCCAGGAAGGCGAACTGGAAGGCTTCCCACTTCTGGTCATAGATGGCGCCGTTCAGATGAACCTTCTTATCAAACAGGCTGGCTTTCCAGCCGAATTCCAGGTTGGTCAGATAATCCGGCGCATAGTTGGGCACGCTGGCGCGGCGGTTGATCCCCCCCGGGCGGAACCCCTTCGACCAGGTACCGTACACCATCAGATCCGGCGTTGCCTTCCACGACAGGTTCAGCTTCGGCGAGAAGCCGCTGCCTGTGGCGTGCTTCGGCGAAATGCTGCCGTCGGCGTTCTGCACGCCGAGGTCGGTACAGGGGGTATCGGCGACACCGCCCGTCAGCAGGGTACCGGTCGGGTCTTTCGGGTTATCGACGCCATAGGTATCGGTGGTGAAGCAGCGGCGCACGCCCGATGAACCATAGGTCGCATTCGGGGCATCGGTACCGGCCAGGAAGCCTTCGCTGCGACCGAAGCCGAAGAAGCCGATCAGCGAATTGTCATAGGTAAAGGAGCGGCCGCCGACGGTCAGGGTCAGTTTCGGCGTGATGTCGTAATAGAGCTCGCCGAAGATGGCGGCGTCGCGGTCGATGCGGCTCTGCTTGGTTAGCCATAGCGTGCCTTCCCAGCCATTGACCGACATGGCGGCCGAAAGGCCCGGCACCTGGTAGTCCTGCAGGATATCGTGCGTCTGGTACTGATAGAAGGCGCCTGCCACGAAGCGCAGGCGGTTTTCCGCCGGCGAGGCGATGCGGATTTCATGGCTCTGCTTGGTGAACTTGTCCGTACCGACGATCATCTGGCGTGGATCGATAGTATTGCCGTCGTTGTCAGTGAAATACTGATAGTTGGCGATACCGCCGTAGGAGGCATAGAGGGCATCATAGGCCTCGGCATAGTCGGTATAGTCCGATACCGAAGTCACCTTGCGCTCCATGTAGGCACCGGCATAGGTGACATCGAAATTGCCGATCTTGCCCTGGACCGTCAGGGCTGCCTGAGCGAAGCGGTCGTGGCTCGATTCCGGATAGAAGCGTTGCACCTTGAGGTCACCAACGGTCGGATCGTAGCCATAGCTGCCATGGCTACGCGTATCCTGGGCCAACAACGTGCCGGTCACCGTCCAGTTTTCATCAAGATCGACCTTCAGCGCAGCACGCCCCCCCATGACCTCAGTGTCGTTGTAATCCTTTTCGACATACTTGTCGTTATTGACGGTAATGCCAGGCAGGTAGCCGCCCTCTCCGTCCGACGCCCCCAGGAAGGTGCGCGTCCCCGCCACATTGTCGATATAGCCGGCGTCCTTTTCGTACCAGCCGACCAGACGCAACGCGATCTTGTCGCTGAGCGGCACGTTGAACATGCCTTCGAGCTGACCGCCCATGCCGCCATTCTCGACCTGGTTGATCTCGCTGTCGAACCGGCCATAGGTGGCGCCGAGGGTCGGCTTGTTGGTGATGATGCGCAGGGTGCCAGCTTCGGACGAAGCGCCGTAGAGCGTACCCTGCGGCCCCGCCAGCGACTCGATACGGGCGATATCGTAGACGTGGACATCGAGCGCGCCGTCGATCGTGGTCACTGGCTGTTCGTCGAGATAGATACCGACGCTCGGCAGGGAGCCGGAGTGGTTGCCATCGCCGCCCGACGCTACGCCGCGGAAATACACCTTGGTCGAGCCGGGCTGTGAGGTTTGGAAAGACACGCTCGGCAACTGTGCGGCATAGTCGTTGAAATTGTTGACATGCAGTTCGTCCAGTTTCTTGGTGCCCAGCACTTGAATGCTGATCGGCACGTCCTGAAGCTTCTGACTGCGCTTCTGCGCCGTGACAATGACTTCGGTGGGTTCCGGCTCAGCCGCGGCAGGCGCCGGGGGTGTTTCCTGCGCGAAGGCCAGGGCTGGCAGGGTGGCCAGCATGGTGCTCGTGAGCAGGGTAGTAGCCAGGCTGGTGTTTAGGCGACGCGCATTCATTGAAACCCCCGTATGTCGGTTAATTCGACCAGACTGTGGCCGAGTTGTAAAACCGTCAACGGCAATTTGTCGCAATGCAAAAATGCGATCACAAATGTGTCGCAATTGCCACGTTTACATGACTTTCGCGTCACTAAGAAAACGGCGTTCCATTGTTTTTAAAAGGGAATTTTCCCGCACCGCACAATCATCCTTACGTTAGGTCAATTCGCTTCAGGTGTGCCCGAATAGGCTTCCAGAACCGGCCCCAGGGCCACCTTGAGTGGGACCAGCCACGGTTCGAAACCTTGCCAGCCTTCGGTGCCTTCGCGGAAGATCGGCCGACGCACCTGCTCGCTGGAAGCGGTACGCACGGCCCGTTCTGTTTCATGGAAACGCAGGCAGCTGTTCTCAAATTCGAGACCGCAGGCGGCCAGTAGCGCCCTCACCTCGACCTCGGTATCATCGACCATGCGTTCATAGATGACACGATGCACACGTCCCGGCAGAACCGTATCGATGTGCGTCATCAGCCGTACATAGTCGGCATAGTAACGCCCCATGTCTTCCAGGCTGTAGCTAAAGGTCTGGCCCTTGGCGAAATGCTGCTTGAAGTTGGAGAAGCCGCAGGCCAGCGGATGGCGACGGGCATCGATGATGAGGGCGTTCGGCAGGATCAGGTGGATGAAGGGCACGTGCGCCCAGTTGTTCGGCAGCTTGTCGATGAACAGCGGTCGATCCGTTTTGCGCTGGATACGGGTGCGCGACAGGTAGCTTTCGCCCAGCGCCTTCAGCCGTTCGGGCGTCAGGTCGCCGATACGCACCGGATAGTCCTTGCCATCGCGCGCCAGGGCCGGAATATCCGGCAGTTCCGACGTACCTTCGACCTGGCTGTGACTGGACAGGATCTGCTCGACCAGGGTCGAGCCCGCGCGCGGCATGCCGAGGATAAAGATCGGATCGCGGGCTTCATGCCCCTGCCCGGCCCGTTCGGCAAAAAATCCGGACGTAAACAAGGCGATGCTGCGGTCGACAAAGGCCGTGGTCTCGTCCGCGTCATAATCGACGCTCTGGCGGCGCAGGGCATTGCCGGCGGCATAATGGGCGAAAGATGCCGCATAGGCCTTCTGATCCTCGCGCGCCTTGCCCAGCGCGAAATCGAGGTGAAAACGATCCTCGTCGCGCAGGTCCGGCTGCGTCAGGGCGCTTTCCATGGCGGCGATGTCGGCCTCAGTAAAGCGCACCGTCTTGAGGTTGGCCAGGCTCCACCACACCTCGCCCAGGGTCGGAGTCAGGGCCAGGGCCTCACGATAGGCGGCGATGCTCTCCGCCTGCTGGCCGACGGTCTTGAGCATGTGCCCCAGGCTCATCCAAACCTTCGGCTGGTTGGGCGCCTTTTCAAGTACGTCCCTGTACAGGCCGATCGCCTCCTCGAAGCCACCGATCTTGCTGAGCGCGGCCGCCTTGAGATTGTTCAGGCCCAGGTTCTCGCTGCCGGCGTCGATCAGCAGGTCCAGTTCGGCAATGGCTTCCGGCGCGCGATGCTGCTTGTAAAGCACGCTGGCCAGGTTGGCGCGCGCCGCCCCGAAGTCTGGCGCCAGTTCCAGCGCCCGGCGCAACAGGGTCTCGGAATCACGATAGCGGCCGATCCGCGCCGCCACCTCGGCCAGCATCCGGATGGCCGCCACATCGAACGGATCGCGTTTCAGATGGGCACGCAGGATCGGCTCGGCCACTTCCAGGCGGTTATCGTAAAGCGCCAGCGCGGCGTTCATCAGGTCGGGATTCTGCATCCCCTGCCGGATGGCGATCTCTTCAGGACGCGGGGCATTTTCAGGTGTGGCGCTCATGCCTGAATGTGTTCAATACAAAATCGGGCTTGTAAACCGAAATCCTTACGTCACAGATGGATTGCCACCTTACCGGGAATTGCGCTACGCTTCCGATGGCAAGACCTTGGGGGATATATGCGTAAAATCATACAGGCCAGCCTGGCAGCGCTCGCTGCTCTGACCGTTGCGAACAGGGCTCAGGCTTCGGACAGCCTGACCTATGCGCCAGCCGAAAACTGGGTAAAAACCATAGCCCTGCCGGCCGCCACCGACCCCGCCAAGCCAGCCGAAGGCATAGTCTCTGTCCTGCTTGAGAACGTTCAGGTCAGGCTGGATAATGCCGGCGTGAGTTCTTACAACGAATATGCCGTGCGTATTGAAAATGCCCAGGGCCTGCAGGGCGTCCAGCCCAGTGTTCTATGGAACCCGGATACGGACTCGGTCACCATCAACAAGGTCCATCTCATACGCAACGGACAGGTGATCGATCTGCTCGGCAAAGGACAGACCTTTACCATCCTGCGGCGCGAAGCCGACCTGGACAAGTCAATGCTGAATGGTTTCCTGACGGGGGTTCTGCAACCCGAAGGCGTCGAGGTCGGGGATATTGTGAACTACGCCTATACAATGACCCGCAAGGATCCGGTCATGCAGGGCAAGGTCGAAGGGCAGATCAACAACCTCTTCACCGACAATATTGTCGATCACATGGTGTTGCGGGCGGTCTGGCCGAAAGATCGTAATATCCGCTGGAAAGCGACGCCCGACCTGGCTGTCAAGTTGAACAGCACGGCAGAGGGCAATGAGCTTCTGATCGACATGACCAATGTCAAGGACCCAGATGCCATTCACTTTGCCCCGCTTCGTTTCAATCTCTCCGGGCATATCGAACTGACGCAATTCGCGAGCTGGCAGGAAATGTCGCAACAGCTGGCCCCGCTCTACCAGACCGCCGCCACCCTGACGACCGATTCGCCGCTGAAGACGGAAGCGGCGAAGATAAGGGCCGCCAATCCCGATCCCAGGGCTCAGGCGGCCGCGGCCCTGCATCTGGTCGAGGAACGCGTGCGTTATGTCTTTTTGGGCATGAACCTGGGCGGATATGTCCCGGCCAACGCCGATCTTACCTGGACGCGGCGCTTTGGCGACTGCAAGGGCAAGTCCGCCCTGCTTCTCGCCCTGCTGCATGAACTTGGTATCGAGGCAGACGCCGTATTGGTCAACAGCTATAGCGGTGACGGCTATGACAACCGCCTGCCCACGCTGGCCTTGTTCGACCACGTCATCGTACGCGCCAGAATTGACGGTAAGGTCTATTGGCTGGACGCCACGCGCTATGGCGACCGGGACCTGGAGAGCCTGTCCGTGCCCGATCTGGACTGGGCTCTGCCCCTCACACAGCCCGGCAGCGACCTGACCAAGCTTACCCCTCCGCCCGCTGACAAACCCTTCACGGAAACCTTTGTCACCCTGGACGCCACCGCCGGACTGGATGCCAAGGCGCCTGCACACCTGGAGCGCATCTATCGCGGCGACTTCGCGATACAGTTCAACCTGGCGGCTCACAGCATCACGGCAGCCGAACTCGACAAGCATTTGCGCGAGTTTTGGAAGGATGATTATGACTGGATCGAACCAGCCACTGTTTCCGCCTCCTTCGATCCGGCGACCGGAGAAGAGAAACTCGTCCTGGATGGCGAAGCGAAAATGGAGTGGGCGCAAGCTGAATATCCGCATGGCCGCCGTTATGAGACAGATGGATACGGTCTGGGCCGAAATCCGGACCTGAAGCGTGATCCCGGTCCGCACGCCCACGATCCCGTGCGATTGTCATACCCGTCCTACTCCGCCTCTCACGAAACCATTCGGCTACCGAACAAGGGCGTGGACTTCCAGGTGATTGGCGACTCCGTTGACGCCACCCTGGCCGGCGTAGCCTATAAGCGTACGGTCGCCATCAAGGACGGCGTCTTTTCCATGGATGCCTCCAGCCGTTATCTTCAGCGCGAAATCAGTTATGATGAGATGGAAAAGGCGACGAAGGAACTGAAAGCCCTGTGGGACAGCGTCGTATATGTCGAGGCTCCGGTAAACTACAAAGCCTCCGAGAAAGATGTCGCGGCCATTACATCAGGTGATCCCAAAACGGCCGATGAATATGCCGCGCGCGCCATGACGCTGCAGAGAAACAACCAGCTGTCCGCTGCCATTCGTGACTACGATGCCGCCCTGAAGCTGGAACCGAATAACGACACCATTCTGGCCCAACGGGGCAGCGCCAGACTTTTCAACAAGGACAGCGAAGGGGCAAAGGCGGACTTTGACGCCGCCATTAAGCTCAATCCCAGAGCCTGGCTTGCCTATAACGGCCGCGGCATGTTCTACATGAGGGATGGCAAGTATGCCCAGGCCATCGCTGCTTTCAGCCGCGCCATAGAGCTGAATTCCGACAATAACTATGCCCGCGAAAATCGCATTCGGGCCTATCTGGCGTCGGAAGACTATGATTCGGCCATTGAGGATGCCGAACTATATAACAGCCTGCAGCCTGACTCGACATCGGCAAAGGCTCTTCTGGCTTTTGTCTATGTTCACACAGGACAGCCGGAAAAGGCAGTTGCCATTTACGATGAGCGCATGAAGGCCGATCCGGCCAACGCCCAGTTACCGTCCGAACTCGGTGACATGCTGTTGTACTGCAGCCCCAGGCTGCCCGACAAGGACGCCTGCACCGCCCAGCACCAGATGGGCATTCATGCCTATGATGAGTCGATAGCGATCAAGCCGACCGCCTATGCCTATACGGCCCGGTCGCAAATGCGTGGCGCCAAGGATTTCGACCTGAAGATGAAGGACATAAACGCGGCCCTGGCCCTGGAGCCACAATCCGTATTTACCCTGACCGCGCGGGCCTCCCTTTATCTGAGCATGAAGGAATATGAAAAGGCGCGCGCAGACGTGGCTTCCGTTCTGGCCATAGACCCTGACTTCGAGCAGGCTTACCAGGTGCGGGCCACGACCTACGAACAACAAAACATGATGGAAGAGGCGCTCAGGGACTGGGACCACCTCATCGAAATATCCCCGAAAAATGCCAGTTGGCTGAACAGCGCCTGCTGGACGCGCGCGACTCACAATATCCAACTCGACAAGGCCCTCAGCCAGTGCGAAGCCGCAGCGGCTCTGTCGCCCAGGTCGTCTGCCATTCTGGACAGCCGCGCCTTCGTGAAACTCCGTCTGGGGCAATACGATGCCGCCATTGCGGATTATGACGCCGCCCTGGCCATTGAACCCAAGCAAGCGGATTCCCTGTACGGACGTGGCATAGCCAAACGCCGCAAGGGGGATATTGCCGGCAGCGATGCAGATCTGAAGGCGGCGCGGGATATCTATGCCGGTATGGACAAGATCTTTGCGGATTACGGCATCTATCCAGATAACAAGCCCCCCGCCCCTGTCAAACCGGCTTCCACAGACGGTTAATCAGTGAAAGCAACCCCGCTCTTTACAAAAATCAACGAATAGTGATCTGTAAATTCAGACATGTCTGTTTAGAGTCACTGAAAGACTGACAGAAAGAGCTGCCAAAATGAGCCTGGCCACAGGGCAAACCACGCCGCAAAACGACGCCACCACGCGCCACCTGCTGGTGGTCGACGATGACGACCGCATCCGCACCCTGCTGAAGGAGTTCCTGAGTCGACAGGGTTTCCGCGTCACCGCCGCCGCCCATGCCGATGCCGCCAAGCGCATGCTGCAACTGCTCGATTTCGATCTGCTGATCCTCGACGTCATGATGCCGGGCGAGGACGGGTTTTCTTTGTCGAAATGGGTCCGCACCAATTCCAATGTGCCGATCCTGATCCTGACGGCGCGCGGCCTGCCCGATGACCGCATCATGGGCTTGTCGCTCGGCGCCGACGACTATCTCTCCAAACCGTTCGAACCGCAGGAGCTGCTGCTGCGCATCGAGGCCATCCTGCGCCGTACCGGCGTCAAGCCCGCCTTGCCGAAATCGATCGCCATGGGTCCCTTCAGCTTCGATCTCGAACGCTCGGAGCTGAGCAAGAACGGCACCCTGGTCCGCCTGACCGAAGCCGAATCGCAACTGCTGAAATACCTGGCCGAGCGCGCCAATGTGCCGGTCGACCGCATGGACCTGGCCAAGGACAGCGTCGATACCACCGGCCGCGCCGTCGATGTCCAGGTCACGCGCCTGCGCCGAAAGATCGAACAGGACCCGAAAAACCCCCGCTATCTGCAGACAGTGCGCGGCAAGGGTTACATGCTGGCGCCGGATTAAGCCGAGGTGGCGCCTAAAAGAAAACTGCCGAAGATCAAGTTCTGGCCCGCCGTTCTGAAGCGGAAGTTCCCGCGCACCCTGATGGCGCGCGTCCTGCTGATCATCGTCCTGCCGATCGCCATCATGCAGATCGCGATCACCTGGATGTTCTTCGACAAACACTGGGAAATCGTAACTGCCAAGCTTTCCGAAGGCCTGGCGGGCGATGTTGCCTGGGCCGTCCATGCCTACGAAGAAGACCCGACCCCGGAGAACCTTCGCAAGATCAGTAATCAGGCTGAAAAGAGCATGCAGCTGTCGATCAGCCTGCGCAAGGACGTTCAGATTCCCAAATCACGCCGGGCCTCGATTTTCCTGGCGCTGAACCGCACCATGGACAAGGCCCTGGGCGATCAGCTGGACGAACCCTACTGGTTCGACACCACCTACTATCCTGGCTATGTCGATATCCGGGTACAGGTAGACGGAGGCATACTGCGCTTTATCGCACCAAAGGACCGCGCCTTCGCCACCACCGGCTATATCTTCATCTTCTACATGCTTGGCGCTACCATCATCCTGACCACCGTCGCCATGCTGTTTATCCGCAATCAGGTGCGCGCCATCGAGCGCCTCTCCCAGGCCGCCGAACGCTTCGGGCGCGGCGAGGACGATCCGGCCTTCAAGCCCTACGGCGCTACCGAGGTCCGCTCGGCCGCCCGCGCCTTTATCGAAATGAAGTCACGCATCCAGCGGCAGATCGAACAGCGCACCACCTTGCTCGCCTCGGTCAGCCACGACCTGCGCACGCCCCTGACCCGCCTCAAGCTCGAACTGGCCATGGCCACGCAGGATACCGCCACCGAGCGCATGAAGCAGGACGTGTCGGAAATGGCCTACATGATCGATGAATACCTGGCCTTCGCACGTGGCGAAATGGCCGAGGAAACCGAAACAGTCTCCGTCCAGGGCCTGATGGACAGCGTGGCTGACAGCGTGGCACGCGCCGGCCACAAGCTGGAAACCGACCCCTTGGCAGAAGACCAGCGCGTCAATATCCGCGAGATGTCAGTTCAGCGCGCCCTGACGAACCTGATCATGAACGGCTTCCATTACGGCAAGCACGTCCGTTTTCACGCCGAAACGCCAGATGCCGATGTGCTGCATCTGATCGTCGACGATGACGGCCCCGGTATCGCGCCGGAAAAGCGCGAGGAGGCCTTCAAACCCTTCTCTCGCCTGGATGAATCGCGCAACCAGAATATCAAGGGCGTCGGGCTGGGCCTGGCCATCGCCCGCGATATCGTACGCGGCCATGGCGGCGACCTGACACTGGACATCAGTCCGATGGGCGGCCTGCGCGCCGTAATCAGCCTGCCAATATCGGAAGCTTAAGCCGCCACTTCCACCAATTCGCGCGCCACGGCTTCGGCGATCTTGATGCCGTCAATAGCGGCCGAGAGAATACCGCCAGCATAGCCCGCCCCCTCGCCCGCCGGATAGAGACCCTGGGTATTCAGGCTTTGCAGATCCTTGCCGCGCGTGATGCGAATGGGCGACGAGGTGCGCGTCTCCACGCCGGTCAGCATGGCGTCCGGATCGTCATAGCGCCGGATCTGGCGGCCGAAGACCGGCAGGGCCTCGCGCATCGCCTCGATCACAAACGCCGGCAGGCACTGATCGAGATTGGTCAGGCGGACGCCCGGCTTGTATGACGGCAATACCTCGCCAAATTCAGTGGAGGCACGTCCGGCCAGGAAATCTCCCACCTTCTGTCCCGGCGCCTGATAGGTGGAACCGCCGGCCACGAAAGCCTGCGCCTCCAGCCGGCGTTGCAGTTCAATCCCCGCCAGCGGATGGCCGGGATAGTCGCGCTCCGGTTCGATTCCAACCACGAATCCCGCATTGGCGTTGAATTCCTTGCGCGAATACTGGCTCATGCCATTGGTGACGACGCGGCCAGGTTCGGAGGTCGCCGCAACCACGCGTCCGCCGGGGCACATGCAGAAACTGTAAACCGTGCGGTCGTTTCGGCAGTGGTGCGACAGACTGTAGGCCGCCGCGCCAAGGTCAGGGTGTCCAGCGCAGGCGCCGAAACGCGCCATGTCGATCCACGACTGCGGATGCTCGATACGCACGCCGATGGAAAACGGCTTGGCCTCGATAAAGACGCCGCGATCATGAAGCATAGAAAAGGTATCGCGGGCGCTATGGCCGACCGCCAGCACCACCTGATCGGCCTCCAGATAACCGCCATCATGGAGATGCAGGCCGCGTATCTGGCGCTTGTCATCCCCAGTGGCCTCAATGTCGATATCGGTCACGCGCGTCTGCCAGCGATATTCGCCGCCCAGCCCCTCGATGGTCTGGCGCATATGCTCGACCATCGAAACCAGCCGGAAGGTGCCGATATGCGGATGGGCCTCGGTCAGGATTTCCGGCGGCGCCCCGGCCTTGACGAACTCGGTCAGGACCTTGCGACCGAGATGGCGTGTGTCCTTGATCTGGCTGTAGAGCTTGCCATCGGAAAAAGTGCCCGCCCCGCCCTCGCCGAACTGGACGTTGGATTCCGGATTGAGCTCACTCTTGCGCCAAAGTCCCCAGGTGTCTTTGGTGCGCTCGCGCACCACCTTGCCACGGTCAAGGATGATGGGTTTCAGCCCCATCTGCGCCAGAATCAGGGCAGCGAACAGACCACAGGGCCCCGCGCCGATGACCACAGGCCGGCGCTTCGAGCTATTGGCCGGCGCATGGCCGATAAAGCGATATTCGGTATCCGGCGTCGGCTTCACGGACGGATCACCCGCCAGCCGCGCCAACACGGCGGCCTCGTCCTTCAGGACCACATCAACCGAATAGATCAGCAGGATGGCCGACTTTTTGCGCGCGTCATTGGCCCGGCGCGCGACCTCGAACGACAGCAATTCGGCAGCCACGACACCCAGGCGCTGGCAGATGGCGGCCGGCAGGGCCTCCGGTGGATGGTCGAGCGGTAGTTTCAGTTCGGTTATACGCAGCATGGCGGTGCTTTACCGGCAATGCCCTCGCTGTGCAACCGGGCGCAAAAAAAGCCCCGCACGAATGCGGGGCCAAGTTTGAGCACACTTGAAAAGATTTAAAATTTCGCGGCGACGCCGACGCGATAGGTACGGCCGTAGAACTCATTTTCCACCAGTTGGTGCGAATTACCGATATAACGGCGCCATTGGGCCTCGTTCAGGTTCTTGCCTTCGACAAAGACCTGCCAGTTGGCATTCACCGCGTAAGCGATCTTCATATCCAGCTTGCCATTGGCAGCGGTATAGATGTCGGTCGCCTTGGTATCGCCCAGGGTATCGAGATATTTAGAGCGATAGGTATAGGCGATACGGGCGTTCCAGCCGTACTTTTCGTAGGTCAGTTCGGCCGTGCCGGTCACATCCGATGTATTGATCAGAGCCACATCTTCCGTGCGGTTCGGCGCCCCATCGGTGCTCGAATCCTGCACAGTCAGGTTGAACGATGTGCCGAGACCGTCAAACGGCGCCGGCAGCATGTCGTACTGCATGATGTAGTTGAATTCGACGCCCGAAACCTTGGCCGACTTCAGGTTCTTCGGCTGGGTCACCAGCACATCATTATAGACGACACCATTGATCGTTTCATTTTCGGCCGTGTGACCGGTCGAGAAGATCGGATTATCGATCGACTTGTAGAAGGCGGCGACCGAGATCATGCCCTTATTGGCGAAGTAGTGCTCGTAACCGGCATCCAGATTGACCGAGGTCAGCGGCTTCAGGTCAGCATTGCCCAGTTCCAGCTCTTCGGCATCGCTGTCGTAATAGACGGTCGGCGCGAGATCGACGTAGTTGGGACGACCGATCGAGGTGGTGGCGGCGAAGCGCACCAGCGAATTGCCGCTGAAATCATAACGGCCAACCAGCGACGGGAAGAGGTTCGTATAATCCTTCTTGCCGAAGCTGTTGAACGGCACATTCAGCCCTTCCACCGTAGTGATAGTGGCGGCATCGAAAGACTTCGCGGCGGATTCATTCGAAGTATGCTCGACACGAACGCCCGGAACAACGGTCAGGCCGCCGTTTTTGATCGTCGCCTGCACATAACCAGCCGTAACCGTTTCGCTGACATCGTAGTCGCTGCCCAGTTCGCCGGCAGCGGTATCGGCCCATTCCAGATTTTGGTCGGTCAGGACGCCCGCAGCCTCGGCGGCGGCCAGCGACTTCAGGAAGTCGACGGTCGGACCGAAGTTGTACTTGCCGTTATAAAGGGTAGCGCCGGTATAGGATTGATAGTCGGCGAGCGACAGGTCCGAATCCGATACGTCATACAGACGATATTCGACATTAGAGCGCTTGTGGCGGTCCGAATATTTCACGCCCATTTTGAAGGTGGTGTCGCCGCCGAACAGGCTGGTCGGCAGGGTATAGTCGGCCGAACCCTGGTTCAGGATTTCGCGATAGTGGTCGGCTTCCAGCTCGGCTTCATCCGCCACATAGTCCGAAGCGTCATAGGCCAGGGCATTCGGCGTCACCGTATACAGGACATCCGACAGATCGTAGGAGCCCGAGGCATCCTTCTTGCCCTTGGTCACATAAGAGAAGTTGTAACGGGGATCATCGTCCTTGATGGCGGTCGAGTTGGTGACGTCCACTTCGAGCTTGCCGGCACCTAGGGTGAATTCACCGCCCAGATTGACTGTCGAGATATGCTCGTCTTCATAACGGTACTTGGCGTCGCGCTTGGCGACCTTGCCGGCAGTGTAGTCACCGGTGGTGTCGGTCTGGTCGCTGTAGGTCGCTTTGGAGAAGGAAACACCAAACTGTTGGCGTTGTTCCATATCGGTGAAATGCGAGAACAGGGTGTGCGCCCAAAGATGGATGTCATCGTTCGGCTTGTAGTCGAAGTTCAGCGCTGCGCCCTGGCGATTGCGAATGACGTAATAGTCACGCAGTTTCCAGGCATCCGGCACGACGTGGCCATTGTCATTGACGTCTTCCCAGGATTCGCTGCCTTGCAGATTGTCAGAGGCTTGCGCACGGCGCGACGCATTGAGAGCGGCCACGATACCGAATTCACCGTTCGCGCCAAAACGCGTTCCGGCGGTCAGGTCGGCATCGTAAGAGGTCTTTTCGTTCAGCTCGATATAGCCGGCGCTGTAACGCGCGGTCAGGAAGGGCTTCTTGCGGTCGAAGGCGGTGAGGGTCTTGACATTGACCACGCCGGCGATGGCGCTGGCGTCGTATTCGGCAGTCTGGTCCTTGATCACTTCAACGCTGCCGATCAGGCCGGTCGGGATCGTGTCCATCTTCACCGAACGCGTATCGGTTTCGGGGGCAGCGGCATCCTGGCCATTGATGCGTACGGCGGCGAGCGCCGGATCCAGACCGCGGATCACGACATAGCGGCCTTCGCCCTGGTCGTCGGCCACGGCCACGCCCGGCATACGCGCCACCACTTCAGCAACGTTCTGGTCCGGCAGCTTGCCGGCGTCGTTGGCGGTGACCACTTCCTTGGTGACCAGCGCGGCCTTCTTCTGGCCCATCGACTGGCGCTCGGCGTTGCGCGTGCCGAAAACGACAACCTCGACCGGCGCATCCGCAGCGGCAGCCGCCGTAACCGTGTCCTGCGCATGCGCTGACAGGGTAAAGGCCAGCGGTGTCATCGCCGCACCAGCAAGTAAATATTTCATGTAAGTCATTTAAAGCCCCATACTGATAAAAATTTACAGTTCACCGAATGTAAATTTTTGCTATCAACCGAATATGGACGCTAATAGGGACAGCAGATGATAGATTTCGGAAAGTTTTATTACAGTAATATGACAAAGCGCTTTGTATTAATAAGTGTTGCTGCTTTGTCAGCCTGCGCCCCTATACATAAGGAGCTGATATCAGATTCAACCCTGGTCTCTCACGGAACCGGAACACCGTTATTCGCCTCTGCGGAAACCGAAGCGGTGGCCACGCATAATCTCGACAGTGCCGATGATCCGGAAATCTGGGTCGATGCAAAAGATTCGAATCGCGCCCTGATCTATGCCACCGACAAGAAGGCCGGGCTTTACAGCTACGATCTGAGCGGCAAGCAGGTCCAGTTCCTGCCGGTCGGCCCGATGAACAATGTCGATCTGCGCAGCGGCCTGACCATCGCCGGTCTGCCCGAAACGGTTATCGCCGCCTCCGATCGCGTCAAGGGCGGCGCGGCGCTGTTCAAGCTTGATCCCGTCACGCTGCAAACCACCTATTGGGGCTTCGTGGCCATGCCGACCAGCGAGGCCTATGGCTTCTGCATGGGCGTGACCAAGGCCAACCAGTTGACCTTCGTCATGGTCGGCAAGGATGGCGATATCACCCAGTCGGTTATCACCAGCGACAATGGCCAGCCAAAGGGTGAGATCGTCCGGCAGTTCCCGGTCGGCAGCCAGTCCGAAGGCTGCGTGATCGATGACACCCCCGGCCGTCTTTATATTGCCGAGGAAAACACCGCTCTGTGGCAATACGATCTCGATCCGGCCAGCGGCACGGCGCGCACGGCGGTCGAAACCCTGCCGTCGCAAAAGCTGGTGGCCGATATCGAAGGCCTGACCTTACTACGTGAAGGCCCGCAAACCTTCCTGATCGCCTCATCCCAGGGGGACAGCGCCTTTGCCGTCTGGCGCGTGGAAGGCGAAACGCCGGTCTATCAGGGCCGTTTCTCCGTTTTTGCCGGCAATGGCATAGATGCGGTCACCGGCACGGACGGCGTAGCGGCGCTGGGCGGTCAGGTCGGCCCCTATGGCCGTGGCGTGGTGGTAATGCAGGATGATTCCGATACCGACGGCGAAACCCCGGCCACGACCCGTGTCCGTCAGAACTTCAAGATCGTCGACTGGAACTCGGTCCGCGACGCTCTGAAGATACAATAAGCCTGAAGATACAATAAGAAAGACGAAAGGCGGCTGTCAAAACAGCCGCCTTTTCATTAGCCCAGTTCCTTCGAGCGTTTGTGCGCTGCCTCGACCGAGGCCAGGATCAGTTCGTCAAGCCCTTCTCCCGGCTTGCAGAGAATATTGAGCGCTGCCTCAGTCGTGCCGCCAGGCGAGGCCACCTTCTTGATCAGGGCATCCGGCTCTTCGCCGGTTTCATCGAGCAGACGCGCCGCCGAAATCAGCGTACCGCGCGCCAGGTCGCGGGCATGGCTGGAGGACAGGCCATTGGCGCGGCCAGCCTTTTCAAGGGCCCGCACGAAGGCATAGACATAGGCCGGACCGGAACCGGAAACAGCGGTGGCCGAATTGATCTGGTCCTCGTCAGCCAGTTCGACCGTCTGGGCCATGGGCGCGAACAGGCCGCGCGCCGCATCCATACCGGCGGCCGTATCGGCATACAGACTGGCCACGCCTTTGCCGGTCGCCACACCCGTGGTCGGCATAACGCGGGCGATCGAATGATTAGCGAAAGCCTGCTTGAGCTGGGTCGTCGTGACCCCGGCCATGACCGAAACAAAGACCACGTCCGGATTGATGTTCGGCTTGAGGATCTGCGCCACGGCGTGCCAGCCCTGCGGCTTGACGGCCAGGATGATGGTCTTAGCCCTGTGCCAGGTCTCTGGCTGCGGATTGAGCTGGGCGCCATCGGCGGCATAGGCTTGCGCTTCATCGCCAGGCTTCAGGTCCAGGATCATCACATCGGCAGGGGTGACATGCCCCTGGACGCGAAAGCCTTTCAGGATCGACGAACCGAGCGCACCAGCGCCCACAAGCAGGATCGGTTTGGCGAGACTCATGTGTGGGAATCCTCAGACAGAACAGGTCTGTCTTAATAAGCGTCACAAATCATTGGCACAAGCGCCCAAAGGGCCTTCGAACGCTAAAATCAGGCCTCGCCGCGCGTTTCGAACAGGCAGGCCGCGAAGGCATCGGACGCCGTATTGACGCCCTTGAACCAGAAATCGAAGGCCGGGAAGAAACGATCGACCGCTTCGGCGGCACTGTTGATCATGTGCGCGCTGATGGTCACCGAGGTCCGGTCGAGCGGATTGAGCGCGACGGTATGGCGGAAAATGACATCATAGCCACCCTGCGACGCGCCCTGGCCATCGGCGGCTTCCGTATCGCGGAAGACCTCGAAGTGGCCGAACCAGACATGCGAATTGATCAGGCACAGCAGCTCGTAAAGCCCTGCCAGGCGGTTTTCCGCCAACGGCTTGCCGACACCGCTCTCGACATCGAGCGAACAACAGAGTTGCAGGCATTCGCCTTCCGGCCGCCACGAGAACCACATCTCGTAGGTGCGCCAGTCCCCCGCCAGGGCAAAACCCAGATCGCCTTCCGGCGTGCGCTCAAATTCCAGACCTTCCTCGGTCAGGATGGATTCCACCATGTCGAGCGGATCGAACGGGGCATCGCTGTCGAGAGTTTGCGGGGTATTCATGTCAGTTTTCTTTGAGAATTAGTCTTGCGGCAGGTCGACGTCTGGCTTTACGACCTTGCCCTTTGGTTTTACCGACAAGGCAGCAACCATCGCACGCAGTTCGGCAACCTCGGCCTTCAGAGCGTCCATTTCATCGCGGCGCACCAGATCCATATCAGCCACGAAGCGATCGCCCTGCGCGCGGAAGGCGGCCTTGGCCTCTTCGCCCGCCGCCTGAGCCAGCGACATGGCGCCCGTGGTCATCTTGGCCAGTTCGTCGAAGAAGGGATTTTGGCTTTGCATGGCGGAGGCTCCATTGAAGATCAGGTGCCGTCTATATAGGCCCTTATCTTATTTCCAACAAACTTTTCATGATTCTGGCGAGGCCGCTTCTCTTTTGTGGCGACGAGTCACAGGGAAGTTGTTAAAGACGGGCATTATGCGCTCAGAGGCCGCGCAGGCTCGCCGCATCAGCGGCGGCGGGCGCTTGCCCTTGTCGGAATCGATGACTTCGGAACACATATGGAGACTTTATGCCCCTGAACATGCCAAACATTAATCCAGTGATGCTGCATCTGGGGCCGCTGGAAATTCGCTGGTATGCCATTGCTTACATAGCGGGTATTGTCTGTGGCTGGCTCTATGTTTCTTCCCTGATCAAGAAGGACGCCCTGTGGGCGCCTCGCAGGCCACCCGTCAGCAACACCCAGCTCGATGACTTGATCCTGTGGCTCACGCTCGGCATCATCTTCGGTGGGCGCATCGGCTACATTCTCTTCTATGACGCCTCGATCATCTGGAAACAGCCGCTCGAAGTCTTCATGATCCAGCATGGCGGCATGTCCTTCCATGGCGGTTTCACCGGCGTTGTCGTGGCCACCCTGATCTATTGCCGTGTCCAGAAATTTTCCCTGCCCCGCCTGCTCAATCTCGGCGATCTCCTGGCTTGCGCCGCACCGATCGGCCTGTTCTTCGGCCGCATCGCCAACTTCATCAATGGCGAACTGTGGGGTCGCGTCACCCATGTGCCCTGGGGCATGGTCTTCTGTAATCAGTACATCGAGAAGCAATATAACGACATCTGCCCGGCAGGGCTGGAGCCCCGTCACCCCAGCCAGCTTTATGAAGCCCTGGGCGAAGGCCTGCTGCTGTTCATCCTGCTGTGGGTGCTGGCCAATGTCTACCGCAAGTTCAATCGCCCCGGCCTGATCACCGGCACCTTCATCGCCGGCTATGGCCTGATCCGTATCCTGCTGGAAAACGTCCGCGAACCCGACGCGCAGATGCTGCCCTTCTTCAAGAATGTCATCACTATGGGACAGTCGCTGTCCCTGATCATGGTGGCCGCTGGCGGCTTCCTGATCTGGCGCGCACTCAAGACACCGGAACCGGCGCCCGAGCCCGAACCTGAAGTGCCCGCCGAGACCACCGAGCTTGATGGCTAACTCTCTGAAAGATCGCCTGATCGAACAGATCACGCTCGATGGCCCCCTGCCGGTGGATGCCTATATGGCCGCCTGCCTGCTCGATCCGGTCGATGGCTACTATACGAAACATGTTGCGCTGGGGGCCGAGGGTGACTTCCTTACCGCACCGCTGATTTCGCAGATGTTCGGCGAAATGATCGGTGTCTGGGTGGCGCAGACCTGGCAGGCCCTGGGTTCGCCGGCCGCCTTCCGTCTGGTGGAAATCGGCGGTGGCAATGGCACCCTGACGAGCGATATCCTGCGGGTGGTGGCACGCGTGCCCGGCCTGCCAGAGGCCGCAAAGGTTACACTGGTGGAGCCTTCGCAGCGCCTGCGCGCCCTGCAGGCGGATAAGGTGCCGTCGGCGACCTTCCTGCCCTCAATCGATCAGGTGCCGGAAGACCTGCCGGTGATCCTGATCGCCAACGAACTGCTCGATTGTCTGCCCGCGCGGCAGTTTGTGCGCACTGAGACCGGCTGGTTCGAGCGCCGCATCGGCCTGCAGGACGGCGCCCTGGCCTTCGGACTGGTGCCGGCCGGTGAGGATTTTGCGCCGCCGTTCGAGGCGGCCATCGGCGATCTGGTCGAGATTTCACCGGCCCAGACCCGCCTGGCCGAAAATCTGGCCCTGCTGTTGAAACAGGCCACCGGCGCCGCCCTGCTGATCGATTACGGCCGCGACCAGCCCGAACCCGGCGATACACTACAGGCGCTTTACCGGCACCAGAAGCACGATCCCCTGGAAGCCCCCGGCCAGCACGACCTGACCGTCTGGGCCGATTTTCCCTCCGTCGCGGCCGTGGCGGCCAGAACCGGCGCCAAAGTCAGCCCGATTGTTACCCAGCGGAATTTCCTTCAGCAGCTGGGTATCGATGCGCGCCACGCGGCGCTTATGCAGCGTAATCCGGACCATGCGGAAAAGCTTCAGCGCCAATACGATCGCCTGATGGCACCGGACCAGATGGGCACGCTATTCAAGGTTCTGGGCCTCGCCTTCCCGCCCGCTGTTAACCTCTTCGCGCTTGAAGCAGCTGCCCCGGACCTGTAGGATAAAAACAAGTGCAAAAAGCGCCTTCGGCCCGATAGCGGACACAAAACCGCCGCAGCCCTCCGCCTTGATGGCGGTACCAGAACACAGACATCCACGTTGCCGGCCATCGCGGTCTTAACGACCCGCGATTACCGTTTCTATTATACTTACAGGTTTCCCCATGTCCCTGCTGCCTTCGCGTATCCTGCACCCCCTCCTCGACCTCGCCCAGATTCAACACGGCTTCTTCACCCGTCATGGCGGCGTCTCGCAGGATATCTATGGCAGCCTCAATCTCGGCCTCGGCTCGAACGACGACCAGGACGCCGTGCTGGAAAACCGCAAGCGCGTGGCGGCCTCTTTCGGACGGCCGGAAAACTACCTCCTGTCGCTCTACCAAATTCATTCCAATATCGCTCTGAAGGTCAATGAGCCCTTCCAGGGCGAACGTCCGGAGGCCGACGGCCTGGTGACCGCCCGCGCCGGCGTTGTCCTCTCCGCCCTGTCGGCCGATTGCGCGCCGATCCTGTTCTGCGATCCGCAAAGCCGCGTGGTCGGCTCCTGCCATGCCGGCTGGAAGGGCGCGCTCGGCGGCATTATCGAATCCACCATCAAGGCCATGTGCCAGCAGGGCGCCAAGGCTGAACGCATCCGCGCGGTCATCGGCCCCTGCATCCAGCAAGCCTCCTATGAGGTCGGCGCCGATTACGAGGCCACTTTCGCCAAGGAAGATCCCGAATCCAGGGCCTTCTTCATTGCCGGCAGCGAGATCGACAAGCGGATGTTCGACCTGCCGGGCTACTGCCAGATGCGCCTGAAGCGCGCGGGTTGCGCCGAGACGGCCTCGACCGGCCACGACACCTGTGCCGACAGCGCGCAATTCTATTCCAACCGCCGTGCCGTCAAGACCGGCGAGCCCGATTATGGCCGCCTGATCTCCTGCATCATGATCCGGGCTTAGCCCTGCTTGCCCCCCTCCCCGGCTTGCCGGGGAGGTATAAAAGCGTGGAGCGGTTATTTTTAACTATTTACGACGTTTTGGTCTTGAACCCCGGCCTTACCCTGCTAAAAGCCGCCCCAGATGACCAATCCCCTCACAGCCGTCATGGGAAACGCCGACATGAAACTCCTCTCCGCCAATTCCAACCGGACCCTGGCCCAGAATATCGGCGATTATCTCGACATGCCGCTGTGCAAGGCGCGTGTCCAGCGTTTCGCCGACAACGAAATCTTCGTCACCATCGATGAAAACGTGCGCGGCGAGGATGTCTTCGTCATCCAGTCGACCAGCTATCCGGCCAATGACAACCTGATGGAACTGCTGATCTGCATCGACGCCCTGACGCGCGCCTCGGCCAAGCGCATCACCGCCGTCATCCCCTATTTCGGCTATGCCCGCCAGGACCGCAAGACCGGTGGCCGCACCCCGATCTCGGCCAAGCTGGTGGCCAACCTGATCACCCGCGCCGGCGCTCACCGCGTGCTCACCATGGACCTGCACGCCGGCCAGATTCAGGGCTTCTTCGACATCCCGACCGACAACCTGGTCGCCATCCCCTTCATGGCCAAGGATATCCAGGCCAATTACAAGAAGTCGGCCGAACTGATGATCGTGTCGCCCGATGTCGGCGGCGTCGTCCGCGCCCGCGCCCTGGCCGACCGCCTTGGCGGTGACCTGGCCATCGTCGACAAGCGCCGCCCGCGTGCCGGCGAATCCGAAGTGATGAACATCATCGGCGATGTCACCGGCCGTGACTGTATCCTGTTCGACGATATCGTCGATTCCGGCGGCACCCTGGTCAACGCCGCCAAGGCGATCCTGGAGCGCGGCGCCACATCGGTTTCCGCCTATATCAGCCACGGCGTCCTCTCCGGCGCCGCTATGGACCGGGTCGACAAATCCGTGCTGAAGGAACTGGTGATCACCGACTCCATCGAAGCCACCGAGACGATCCGCAATCACCCGAAGGTGCGCATCGTCGGCGTGGCGCCGCTGATCGGCGAAGCCATCCGCCGTATCGCCAACGAAGAATCCGTGTCAAAACTCTTCGATTAAGCTTGCGACTCACGGAAAACTTTTCGTGACACCTCAAGCCGGAAATACCGCACAATTAACCGAACAGCCCATTGTTTTTATTAAACAATGGGCTGTTTTGCATTCGCGCCCATTAACCCTTTAGGTTGCGCCGCGTCATAATTTCGGCGTTTTTCCTGTTGAACACTGCGCCACACGCGTTAAGCCTTTCTGAGGGGGCGTGAACGCCTTTCGCAACAACACATCGATTATCTCCGCCTGGCTCTGGCCACTCGCGGACACCTTGGACTCTAAAGGGGAATATGCGTATGAAGCTGGCACTCACCAAGGGCTTTTGCACCAGCCTGGTCGCCCTTAGCTTTGCCATCACTCTGGCCGGTTGCGCCACGGATGCACCGCCACCACCGCCACCGCCACCGCCACCGGCCCCCGCCGGCCCGCCAGTCGCCCTTGCCTCCGAAATCACCGACCTCGCCTCGGTCTATCAGGACTATATCGAGAAGGCCTCGGCGATGAAGGGCCAGTATGTCGATGGCGCCTCCGTCCAGACGCAGCTGGCTTCGGCGGAATCTTTTGAGCCCAATCAGCTGGCCCATGGCGCGGTCGCCTATGCCGCCGTCGTGGCCATGCAGGAGCCCGCCTTCCGCTCGATGCTGCGCACCTATGCCGCCAATGACGTCACGCGCGCCGATATCAAGGCCAAGCTTCTGGCCGATCCGGCCTATGCCGCCGTCATCCCAGGCGCCGATGCCGCCGCCCGCCGCGTTATCCTGGCGCTCTCCAGCGACGGCCAGTCGGTCTACAAGGCGGGTTCGAGCGTCAAGCAGGCGGCCTATGACATCCAGCATGACAAGTGGTCGAAGGAATTCATCGCTGATCCGGCCGGCCGTCTGGCCCTGGCCAAGAGCAATTCCGTAACCCTGGTCAGCGTCCAGAGCGATGATAGCGCCAAGCTGCTGGCGGCCGCCCTTTCCGGCCAAGGCCTGGTCACCAGCGCCGATACCGGCCAATCGACCGGCCAGACGACGGTTCAGACCGGTCTGCCGGTCCAGGCCACGCAAGCCACCCCCGTTATTGGCGGCAACCCTGCCTTGATCCCTGACGCCGGCACCGCGCCGACGCCGGCCGAGGCCAGCGCCACCTCGGCCTCGACCAGCGCGTTCGACCGTCCGGACCTGTTCAATCAGCCCTATACACAGGCGGTGAACCGCGCTCTGACTATCGCCGCCCTGGCCCTGCTCGGTGAAGGCGGCGAAAACAACCTGCCGACCCTGACCAGCCTGCTGGACGATGGCGATGGCCCGCGCTGTCTGCAGATGAGCAAGCTCAACCTCTATCAGTGCCTGGCCGTGGCCAAGCCGCACTATGAGGACGTTTTCTGCGTCGGCCAGCACGTACTGATGGACACCGGCCAATGCCTCGGCAAGATGTCGAGCAATGCGCTGAGCTTCGCGCCCGTCACCCGCGTCGGTTTCAAGGCCGATGGCACCTCGGCCTATGGCGATCCGAAGCCCTATCTGAAGCCGGCGCCGGTCAAGAAGGCTCCTGCCAAGAAGAAGACCAGCACCGCGGCCAAGAAGAAAAAGTAATCTTCCGGTTCGCCTGATTGGGTTTAAAGCGGCAGGGTGCGACAAGCGTCCTGCCGCTTTTTTGTGTCTGATCCTTGCCTTGGCAGGGATTGTCGTGTATCGAGGCCGCCTCCAGAAATTCGGACCGCCGGACCAATCGTGGCACCGGCGTATTTCTTATGAGGTTTATGGCTATGGCCGATATCATTCTTGACGTTGAAATCCGTGAGCGCACCGGCACCGGTGGCGCGCGCGAAACCCGCAATGCCGGCAAGGTGCCGGGCATTCTCTACGGTGGTGACAAGGCGCCCGTCGCGATCGCCGTCAGCCTGAACGCCTTCAAGAAGGCGCTCTACACCGGCAAGCTGAACGGCCACCTGGTCACGCTGAAGTACGGCTCGGAAACGCAGAAGGTCATCGCCAAGTCGATCGACTTCCACCCGGTCACCGATGTGCCGCTGCACTTCGACCTGTACCGCGTCGATGAACACGCCCAGATCAAGATCTCGGTTCCGGTTCACTTCAAGAACCACGAACTGTCGCCCGGCCTGAAGAAGGGCGCTGCCTTGAACGTCGCTATCCACGAACTGGAAATCCTGGTTCCGGCCGATCACATTCCGGAAGACATCATTGTCGACCTGACCGGCCTTGAAATCGGCCAGAGCGTCCACGTCTCCGACCTGAAGCTGCCTTCGGACGTCAAGGCGCACGTCGCCGGCGCTGAAGTCGTCGCCTCGATCACCGCCTCGGGCGCGTCGAAGAGCGAAGAAGCCGAAGCCGCTTCGGAAGGCTAATGGGGTTTGGGGGCTGCGCCCCCAAGTCCTTTGCTTTTCCAATAAAAGAAGGCCCGTCCTCTGGACGGGTCTTTTTTATTGGATAGAAGAAGATATGGGGGCACGCCCCCCAAACCCCATTAGTCTCAGGAGTTCGCCGTGTATCTGATCGTTGGCCTTGGCAATCCCGGTGCGCAATACGCGAAGAACCGCCACAATATCGGCTTCATGATGATCGACGAACTGATCCGCGGCGCTACCTTCGGCCCCGAGAAGAAGAACTTCGACGGCATCACCTCCGATGGACAGATCGAGACCGCCAAGGGCATGGAAAAGGTGCTGGCGCTCAAGCCGCAGACCTATATGAACCTCTCCGGCCAGAGCGTGCAAAAGGCCATGCAGTTCTACAAGATCAAGCCGGAACGCGTCATCGTCTTCCACGACGAACTCGACCTCGCCCCTGGCCGCCTGCGCGTGAAAATGGGCGGTGGTCATGCCGGCCATAACGGCCTGCGCTCGATCATGGCCAATATCGGCCCCAACTTCATGCGCGGTCGCATGGGTATCGGTCATCCCGGCGCCAAGGAGGATGTGCTGCCGTGGGTGCTTGGCGACTTCGCCAAGGCTGACCAGGGCTGGCTCACCGCCTTCAATGACGCCTGCGTGCGTGCCCTGCCCGTGTTGCTCTCCGGCCTGCCCGATGCTTCCGAACGCTACACGACTGAGGTCATGCGCCAGGCGCCCGCGCCAAAGCTCGATACGCGGCAACTGAACGCACAAAAGGACGGCTAGGACTGGTGTGCCGAGGAAAAATGCTTTAGGGAACGGCGCAATTTCCGTTTTCTGAAAAGCTTTTTCCATGGCCCTTAAAGTCGCTATCGTCGGTCTGCCCAATGTCGGCAAGTCCACACTGTTCAATGCCCTGACCCAGACCGCATCGGCCCAGGCCGCCAACTATCCCTTCTGTACCATCGAGCCCAATACTGGCGATGTCGCCGTGCCGGAACCGCGACTCGACGTGCTGGCCAAGATCGTCGGTTCCAAGGAAATCATCCCGGCGCGCATGAACTTCGTCGACATCGCCGGCCTGGTGCGCGGCGCCTCGAAGGGCGAAGGCCTTGGTAATCAGTTCCTCGCCAATATCCGCGATTGCGACGCCATCGCCTTCGTGGCGCGCTGCTTCGTCAATACCGACATCACCCACGTCGAAGGCCGCATCGATCCGCTGTCCGATCTCGAAATCATCGAGACCGAACTGATGCTGGCCGATCTGGAATCGCTGGAAAAACGCCTGCCGAACCTGGAGAAGCGCGCCAAGTCCGGCGGCGACAAGGAAGCCGCCCTCACCGTCTCCCTGATCAATGCCGCCCTGGAGCAGCTGCGCAATGGCCGTCCGGCGCGCGTGGCCTTCGAAAGCGGTAAAATTTCCAAGGAAGACACCAAGGCCTGGGAGATGCTGCAACTGCTGACCTCCAAGCCCGCCCTTTATGTCTGTAACGTGGAAGAAGACGCGGCCGCTACCGGTAACGACCTTTCTGCCAAGGTGGCTGAACGCGCCAAGACCGACCACGCCAACAGCGTCGTCATTTCGGCGCAGATCGAGTCGGAAATCGCCCTGCTCGATGCCGAGGAGCGCACCGAATTCTTAGAGACCCTCGGCCTGGAAGAACCCGGCCTGAACCGCCTGATCCGCGAGGCTTACAAGCTGCTGGGTCTGCAATCCTATTTCACGGTCGGCCCCAAGGAAGCCCGCGCCTGGACCATCCATGTCGGCGATACCGCCCCGCAGGCGGCCGGCGTCATCCATACCGATTTCGAGAAGGGCTTCATCCGCGCCGAAACCATCGCCTATGACGACTACGTCAAGTTCAACGGCGAATCCGGCGCCAAGGAAGCCGGCAAGTTCCGTCAGGAAGGCAAGGAATACCTGGTCAAGGACGGCGATGTTCTGAACTTCCGGTTTAACGTTTAAAGGTTACCCCCTGCGTCGGCGAGTTCGCGCCGACACCTCCCCCGCTTTGCAGGTGAGGATCAAAAGATAAGCCCGCTGGACGATCTCCGGCGGGCTTTCTTTATTCTTTGTGCCGCGCGGTGCGGGGACGGCATGACGCAGCGAGACGGCGGTTTGCAGCCCGTCAGGGCGTTCCCGCCTTTAGTGTTTACCGCGCCAGACCTGACGGTAAGCCGCATAGGTCACGCCGGCCATCAGCAGAAGGAAGGCGATGACCGCCACGCCCATCTGCTTGCGCTCTGTGGCGTGCGGGTCGCCGGCCCATTCCAGGAAGGCCGCGACATCTTCCGACTCCTGGCGAAGCGTTGCCTTGGTGCCGTCATCGTAGGAGACCTTGTCGGCCACCAGGGGCGGCGGCATGGCCAGAACCCCACCCAGCGGTACCTTGTGCGGATCGCCGTGCCACGAGGTCGCCAGGGCGCCATGGACGTAAGGGTTATAGTGCTGGGTGGCGGCCACGGTCAGGCCATCCGGCGCCGGCTGGAAACCGGCCAGCAGCGAGGCGACATAGTTAGCCCCGCCTTCGCGCGCCTTGGTGATTACCGACAGGTCCGGCGGGATGGCGCCGCTGTTGGAGGCCTTGGCCGCCTCCTCGTTCTTGAAGGGCGACGGGAAACGGTCGGAGGTCGTGCCCTTGCGGGTGATGTCATCGCCGGTATCCGGGTCGATATCGGGAATATCGAACTCGGAGGCAATCTGCTTGACCACCGGGTTATCATTCGGGTTCTTGTACTTCGGGTCGTAGAAGGGGCCGCCCTTCTGGCCGAGGTTGCGGAACGACATCAGGTGCATCGAGTGACAGGCCGAACAGACCTCGCGATAGACCTTGTAGCCGCGCTGCAGCTGGGCCTGATCGAAGGTGCCGAAGGGCCCCTCGAAGGTGAAGTGATGATCCTCCGGCTCCTTGTAGCCTTCGCTGGCCATGGCATGAGCGCCGGCGGTCAGGGAAAACACCACGGCGAGGCCCGCCACGACTTTAAGGGATTTCGTCATGAGAGTGGTCATGTGACTTAGCCCTTTGTCTTGGCGTGAGCGGCCAGGACGGCTTCGGAGATCGAGGCCGGGACGGGCAGCGGGTCTTCCTTCAGGCCGATCCATGGCATGATGACGAGGAAGAAGGCGAAATAGTAGACGGCCAGAAGCTGGGACAGCCAGACGACCTTGAGGCCGATTTCATTGCCATGCGCATCCGTGGTGATCGAGAACACCAGGTTATCCGGCATCTGCCCGCCGCACCAGCCGAGGCCGAGGCAAGCGATGACGAACAGGACGAAGAACCAGCGCATCACCGGACGATAGCGCATCGACTTGACCTTCGAGGTATCCAGCCATGGCAGGGCGAAGATCAGGGCGATGGCGCCGAACATGGCGCCGACGCCGAGCAGCTTGGCGGGGATCGGCCCGATATCGAAGGTGATGGCGCGCAGGATGGCGTAGAAAGGCAGCATGTACCATTCGGGCACGATGTGCGCCGGGGTCTGCAGCGGGTTGGCCTTCACATAGTTGTCGGCATGGCCCATGGCATCGGGGGCGAAGAAGACGAAGACCGAGAACACGATCAGGAAGAAGATCATGGCCAGGCCGTCCTTGACCGTGGCGTAGGGCGTGAACGGCAGGGTGTCTTCCTTGGACTTGATCTCGACGCCGGTCGGGTTGTTCTGGCCGACGACATGCAGCGCCCAGATATGCAGGACGACGACACCGGCAATGACGAACGGCAGCAGGTAGTGCAGCGAGAAGAAGCGGTTGAGCGTCGGGTTATCGACGCTGAAGCCGCCCTGCAGCCAGGTCAGGATCGAGGGGCCAACCACCGGGATGGCGCCGATCAGGTTGGTGATGACGACCGCGCCGTAATAGGACATCTGGCCCCAGGGCAGGACATAGCCCATGAAGGCGGTGGCGATCATCAGGAAGTAGATGATGCAGCCCAGCAGCCACAGAACCTCGCGCGGCGCCTTGTAGGAGCCGTAATAGAGGCCGCGGAACATGTGGATATAGACGGCGAAGAAGAACATCGAGGCGCCATTGGCGTGAACATAGCGGATCAGCCAGCCATAATTGACGTCGCGCATGATGCGCTCGACGCTGTCAAAGGCCAGGGCCGCATTGGCCGTATAGTGCATGGCCAGGATGACGCCGGTCAGGATCTGCACGCCCAGGCACAGCGACAGGATGCCACCGAAGGTCCACCAGTAGTTCAGGTTCTTCGGGGTCGGGTAATCGACGAAGCTGTCATAGGCCAGGCGGACGATCGGCAGGCGCGAATCCAGCCACTTTTCAATGCCGGATTTCGGCGCGTAGGTCGAAGGATGATCGCTCATTTAGCCCACCTTGATCTTGGTGTCGGACAGGAAGCTGTACTCGGGCACTTCAAGGTTCTTCGGCGCGGGGCCGCCACGGATGCGACCGGAGGTATCGTATTGCGAACCATGGCAGGGGCAGAACCAGCCACCGTAATCACCGGTGCCGAAATTGGGCACGCAGCCGAGGTGGGTGCAGACCCCCACGAGTACGAGATACTGCTCGTGGCCAGCCTTGACGCGTTCGGCATCGGTCTGCGGATCGCGCAGGGTCTTGATGTCGACGGCCTGGGCCTCGGCGATTTCTTTCTTGGTGCGATAGCGGACGAACAGCGGCTTGCCGCGCCACTTGACGACCGCCTGCATGCCTTCTTCCACCTTGGAGAGGTCGTATTCGATCGAGGCCAGGGCCAGGGTATCGGCGGCCGGGTTCATCTGGCCGATCAACGGCACCAGGGTCATGGCCGCCGCCCCCGCGGCGCCGGCCCCAGCTGCAATGTAGATAAAGTCGCGACGATTCGGATCTTTATCGCCACCGTTCTCAGGTTCGCTCACCTTGCCACCTCTTCGTTTCGCAGCCCGGTCGGTGGTTTGCCCCCGTCCCCGGCTCCCTCAAAAATTCTTAATCACCCGAACCTGATTCCCCGAAAGAAGCGAAGCCGCGTCAAGGAAACAGGTCAGAATCCGGCACGTATACTCATACCTACTGCGTCTATAACCACAATTCCATGACGGATACAAACCGGCAAGAGCCTTTCGTGACGAATTTCCGCCTCAGTTGCGCTTCAATTCAGGCAAAATACTGAGAATGATTTGCAATTTGCTGTTTTGGACTGGACAGGAGCCCGCCAAAGCGCTGAAAACGCCCGCCTCCCCTCTCCGCTTCCCCGAACGGTCCGCCCCATGCGCCTGGCGCTTTATCAACCGGATATTCCGCAAAACCTCGGCGCCGCCATCCGGCTTAGCGCCGCCTTCGAGATCGATCTCGATGTCATCGAGCCCTGCGGCTTTCCGCTCGGCGACAAGGCGATCAAACGCGCCGCCATGGATTACGGCCGCTGCGCCAAAGTGTCGCACCACATGTCATGGGAGGCCTATCTCGGCTTTTTGCAGTCCGAAATGCCGACCGCGCGACTGGTGCTCTTCACCACCAAATCGGCCGAACCGGCCTACGGATTCACTTTCCAGCCGGATGACATCCTGCTGATGGGCCGCGAAAGCGCCGGCGTGCCCGAAGAGGTCCATGCCCGCGCCGATGCCCGCTTGTTCATTCCGATCAGCGCCGAGGCGCGGTCGATCAATGTGATCAATGCGGCCGCCATGGCGCTGGGTGAAGCGCTGCGGCAGACCGGCGGTTTTCCGACAAGGCCTTAGTTCAAGCCACCCGTGAATAGCGGGCCTGGCCGTCCGGCTGCTGCATATAGCGGTCAAAAACCGCGCAGACATTGCGAATCAGCATCTTCAACGGCGAGGTCAGGCGCACCACCCGGCGGTGGCATTCAACCACACCCAGGCTTTCCAGAGGTTTCAGCCGTTCCAGCTCGGCGTCGAGATAGTTGAACGGCATGCCGTGGCGCACGAGAATGTCGCCGATATCGGCCTCGAAATAACACATCAGTTCGGCGATGACCGCACGGCGCACGCCATCGTCTTCGCGATAGGCCCAGCCCCGCGCCGTAGCCAGGCCTTCTTCACGGATCAACCGTTGATAGGTCGCGCTCTGGCTGATGTTTTGGGCCAGGCCTTCGTCGAATTCGCTGATGGCGGAGGCCCCGAAGGCCAGCAGGCGGTCATTGGGCTGGTCGGTATAGCCCATGAAATTGCGACGCAGGCGGCGATGCCTGAGCGCGACGGCCAGGCCATCCTCAGCGCGGGCGAAATGATCGATGCCGACGGGCGTATATCCAGCCGTGGAGAGGGTTTCCGTCATGCGTTCGAACAAGATTAGCTTATGCGCGGCATCCGGCAGGGCCGTGGCGTCGATCAATCGTTGATGCTTACGCGCCCACGGCACATGGGCATAGGAAAAACCGCTCAGACGATCGGGATGCAGGCTTAAGGCATCGGCCAGGGTGGCGCCGAAAGACGCCTCATCCTGGAACGGCAGGCCGTAGATCAGATCCAGCCCCAGGGCCTTGATGCCGGCCTCGCGCAGGGCATCGACGCAGGCGCGCACCATCGGCATGGGCTGGACGCGGTTGATGGCGGTCTGCACCTGCGGGTCGGTGTCCTGCAAGCCCAGACTGACACGATTGAATCCCAGTCCGGCATAAACGCGCGCCATGTCCGGCGTTACCCGCCGCGGGTCCAGTTCGATGGAGATTTCGGCGTCGGCCAGGAAAACGAAGTGATCGCGCAGGACGTCGAACAACAGTTCCATGTCCCTGGCCTGAAGCAGGCCGGGTGAACCGCCACCGAAATGCAGGCTGTGGACATAGGGGCGCATGGCGATCCGGCGGCTGACATGGGCGATTTCGGCGACCAGCTGATCGACATAGGCGCTGACGGCCTCATAGCGGCGCGTCACCTGGGTGTTGCAGCCGCAGAACCAGCACATCTGCTCGCAATAGGGAATGTGGATATAGAGACCGATACTGCCGCCAGAGGACAAACCGCGCAGCCAGTCGGCATGGATGTCCGGCGACAGGGGTTTGAAATGATGCGCCGACGGATAGCTGGTGTAGCGCGGCGCCTCGCGATTGAGCAGGTCATGTTCCTGCCAGCTTCTTGGCCCATTACGAGGCTTTTCAACAATAGCGGCCATGCGTGTCGGCTCCTGTGCGGTGAGCCTTGGCTATAGCCGATAATTTCCATATAATTTATGTGGCTATTGGTCGCACGAAAAACCTGTAGCGAGTATTGATCGCCCGCGCTATCAGAGCGGCATGACACAGGCCGCCCCTCTCCCCACCGATCTTTTAGCCGACCGCCAGACTCAGGCCGCCGCCTGGTTCCGCTCCCTGCGCGATTCGATCTGCGCCGCTTTCGAGCAGTTGGAGGATGAGGCGCCGGCGGCGCTCTACGGCGAAACCGCCGGGCGTTTCGAACGTACGCCGTGGCAGCGCGAAGCCGGCGGTGGCGGCGAGATGTCGATCATGAAGGGCCGGTTGTTCGAGAAGGTCGGGGTACATATCTCGACCGTCCATGGCAGCTTCTCGCCGGAATTCGCCAAGTCGATCCCCGGCGCCGATGTCGATCCGCGTTTCCATGCCACCGGCATTTCGCTGATCGCCCATATGACCAATCCGCATGTGCCGGCAGTGCATATGAATACCCGCTTTATCACCACGACCCAAAGCTGGTTCGGCGGTGGCGCCGATCTGACCCCGCTGATGGCCGCCGATCGTCATGCCGAGGCGCCGGATGCCATCGCCTTCCACAAGGCTTTTAAGGATGTGTGCGATGTCGCCGATCCGGCCTATTACGAAAAGTTCCGGGCCTGGTGCGAGGAATACTTCTACCTGCCCCACCGCAATGAACCGCGCGGCGTGGGCGGCATATTCTACGATCACCTGAATTCCGGCGACCACGCCGCCGACTTTGCTTTCACCCAGGACGTGGGGCGGGCCTTTCTCGCCATCTATCCGCAGATCGTGCGCGGGCGCATCAATCAATCATGGACGGGTGACGAGCGCGAGGCGCAACTGATCCAGCGCGGCCGCTATGTCGAGTTCAACCTGCTGTATGACCGCGGCACGATTTTCGGTTTGAAAACAGGTGGTTATGTGCCGTCGATCATGTCGTCCATGCCGCCCGTGGTAAAGTGGCCTTAAACTAGCCATTCCACCTCATCTTCATATAGAGACCGCCGGCCTTCAGTTCATCCAGCATCTGGTCGATGCGGTTCTGGCGGGTTTCTTCACGCTTCGCCTGCTCGATCCATCCGATATAGTCGTTTTGCTGATAGGGCGGGCGGGCCTGATAGGCCTCCCACAGACCGCGATCATGCAGAAGCTGTCGGACATCGTTGGGGATGGGGTGAATGTCGCGGGTCAGCGTACTCATATCCTTTGGCATTTGCCGCTCACGCCATCACATCAAGATAACTAGAAAATTGCAAAACAGATAGCAATGTAGAGAATTATTCCAAGCCAAATGAGCGGAAAGCCAATTTTGTGAACCTTGAGCTTCATAGCTAGAGCTGGCTTCATTGAGGGCTCTATCTTCGCCAAGAAAAGTTCAATGCCAAAAAACATGTTTCTCATAGGTGCATGACGCATATTCCGTTCGGGGTGCTTTTCGTTATACCAGTCAATGTATTCTTGATTGATAAAAATACTAAACGGCAAGCAAACAAGAGTTACGCAGCAAAAAAGAACTGTTGTTATAAATCCCAAAGATACTAGGCGCCCAAGAACTTCGAAATCGCGCCTAGCAGTTCATGGCGCTGGCTTGGCTTTTTCAGGGTCTGCACGGCATGGTCTACCAAAGCGGCGTCAATGCGGATGCCCCGGCGGCTGATCAGCAGATCGCTGGCGAAGTCCTGGCAGAATTCCGGATGGCACTGGAAGGACAGGCCCTTGCGGTCGGTATAGTAGAGCGCGCCATGCGGGGTGAAGTCCGAACCGGCCAGCACGATAGCCTTTTCCGGCTTGGTAACGACCTGATCCTGATGGGTGACCGCACAGGCGATCTTGACGTTTTTCACGCCGGCCAGTTCCTGCCACAGGTCATGCGCCTGAACCTCATACTCGTGCAGCCCGACGCCCCAGCCCTTGTGCGATTTCTCGACATGCCCCCCCCAGGCCTGAGCCATCACCTGATGGCCAAAACAAATACCAACAACGGGGGTTTCGGTATCGAGCGCGCGCAGCCAGCCCATCAGGGCGGCGATCCACGGATCGTCCTCATAGACGCCCGACGGCGAGCCAGTGATCACTACACCTTTCAGGTTTTCATCCGGATCGGGAAGTTCGCCTGCCAGTGTTTTGAAAACCTTGAAGGAACGCCCTTCGCTGGCCAGCAGGTCGGCGAACATGTCGGCATAGGTGCCGTAGGTGGAGTCCAGCCCCGCAGGCGGCACGCCGGTTTCCAGAATGGCGATGTAATCGTTACGCATACACACGTTCCCCGAAAATACACTTCGAGATTTGGCTCATTTCGCCAGAGCGTCAAGGGCCGCCTCAATCACGCTTTGTGAAAAATCATGATTGATCCATTCGGTTTCCAATTGCTTAAGAGCCCTTCCCACTTCGGGTCCGGCAGGCAGACCACGGGCGATCAGGTCGGCACCTTTCACCGGAAAGACAGGGATTTCAAGACCTTGCAGCATGCGCATAACATAGGCGACCGCGGCGGCTTCCTTGCCCTGGTGTGCCGCCGCCAGATAGATGGCATCCTCCGTAGCCTGACGACCGTGCAGGTACATCAGCCGCGCGAACGGCGCATTTTCAGCCAGCAAATCCAGCGCCCGGCCGGCATCGCGCAGGCGGTTATAGAGGCGCTGCGACCACTTGAGTCGCGTCTGGCAGGCATGGAGCGCCGTGGCCGCAAGCCCTACCCCGCTGTCGATCAGGGCCATCAGCCGGATTTCCGGATCATCGCTCAGGCCGATGACCACCGCTAGTTCCGGCAGCTTACCTTCCTCGGCCTGCCAGCCCGGCACGACATGCGGCATCAGTCCGTGCGCCTGCATGGCGGCAAAGGCCGCCAGCGGTTGCGGCAGGGCCAGGGTCTTCAGCAATTCCTGCTGGATACGCTCGCCGGACAGCCCGTCTATACCGGTCTTCAGGGCCACACAGGCGGCCAGTGAGGCGGGATCGATCTCCCGCGCATAACCGGCGCTGAACCGAAAGAAGCGTAAGATGCGCAGGTAATCCTCGCGGATGCGCTGCTCGGCCTCGCCGATAAAGCGCACGCGTCCGGCCTGCGCATCGGCCAGCCCCTTGCCCGTCGGATCGTACACCTGGCCATCGATATCGGCATAGAGCGCATTGAGGTAGAAATCGCGACGCAGGGCATCCTTCGCCCAATCGGTGGTATATGTCACCACCGCGCGGCGGCCATCGGTCTCGACATCTTCGCGTAAGCTGGTGATTTCGTAAGGAGCACCATCGACCACAGCGGTGATGGTGCCATACGCCTTGCCGGTAGGGACGCTGCGAATACCGGCCGCTGCCAGCGCGGCCTCGGTCTCGTCCGGCGACAGCTGGGTCGACAGATCGAGATCGCTGGCCGGCTTTCCCATGATCAGATTGCGCACGCAGCCGCCGACAAAGCGTACGCAGCCCTTGCCGCCTTTGGCTTCAAGAGCGGCAAAAACCGCACGCGTGGCGGCGGAGGCCATGTCTTCAGAGAGCGGAATCATAGTCATGCCGTAACCTAGCGCCTCAGCTGGTTCGGATCAAACGGCCTTGCTGACGCGGCCGGTAAAGGCCAGGCCCGGCTGGCTATAGTGGATCATCAGGCGATTCGGATCGACCGGCCCCGGCAGGGTAATATCCTTCGCCTTTTCAAAGCCAAATGGCAGAAAGTAGCCGGGCGTGCCGACCAGCAGCACCGCGCGCAGTCCCTTGGCAAAGGCCGCTTCCAGACAGGCGTGGATCAGGGCCTTGCCGACACCGCGTCCCCGGCAGGCATCGTCGACTACGATCGGACCGAGAAAGGCAATGCGTTCGCAGGCTTCACCTTCGCGCACATCGATCGGCCACATCCGTACGCTGCCGAGCAGGCGATCGCCATCCAGCGCCACAAAGCTCATATCCGGCAGAATGTGCGCGCCTTCGCGCAGGCGTTCGGCGGTCTTGACGTAGCGGCCCGGCCCGAAGGCATGGTCGGTCAGGGCCAGGATGCGCTGATCGAGGTCGGGTGTCTCAAGACAGATCGAAAAATCCAAGGCCAATGCGTCCAGAGCCAACTACCCGATCCTGTTTTACAATAGATGCGGCACAATACTGGCGGCCCAATAAGACCACAGCATGACAAGGTCAATCATATACACCGCAATTATTAAGTCGGTTTATTTCGCCAGGGTCTATTCAGAGCGCCCGGTTTATCTTGAAAGAAAGGCGCGGAAGGCGGCCTGGGTCTCCGGGCGGACCAGTTGCTGGCGGAACAGCGCCCCCTCGGCCCGCACCACCTGCCATAGCGTTTCCGGATCGCGCATCAGCCTCTTTGTGGCCATCAACGCCGAAGGCGACAGCACCCGTAACCGGTCCGTAAAAGCCGCCACGGCTTCCGGCAAGTTTTCCAGAGGCACCACCCGGTTGATCAGCCCCATCTGCCGGGCGTCCTCCGCCGGGACGACCTGCCCCATGGCCAGCCATTCAAACGCCCGCTGATGGCCGATCCGCTGTGGCAGCAGCAGGGTCGAGCCGGCTTCCGGCACCAGGCCCAGCTTGAGGAAAGGCAGGCTGAGGCGCGCATCGTCCGCTGCCACGACCAGATCGCAGTGCAGAAGGAGCGTGACGCCTACGCCTACAGCCTGGCCCTGCACGACGGCGACCAGCGGCTTGTCAAAGAAGGTGATCGCTTTCAGAAAGCGAAAAACCGGCAGGTCGTCATGCGCCGCTGTTTCATCCTGATAGACGGGCAGGTCCTGGGCGAAATCGAGAATATCATTGCCAGCGCAGAAGTCGTCGCCTTCCGCCGCGATCACAACCACCTTTACCGTTTCGTCCGACAAGGCACGCGCCAGTTCTTCGGTCAGGGCGGTATACATCGCCTTGGTCAGGGCATTTTTTTTGGCCGGGCGATTAAGTTTCAGGGTAAGCACACCGTTGTCGAGATGCGCGGTAACATCGTTCATTTTTCTATCTCCCTGTTATGCCTGCATAACTTAAACGAAGTTGACGTTAACGGCAAGGTAAGCGGCAACAATTCCCCGCCTTGCATTCGCCACACAGCCTGAATAAACCTATTGAAAATTAATTCGTGGCGGGGCAAACCGCGACGGTTCACTCACAGGCCTGGAGCAGCGGAGAGTCTCCCCAAATGAAAATATCCCTTGAGTTCAAAAAGATGACGCAAAGGGTACAAACCCTTGCCATCGCCCTCGGCCTCGCCATCGTCGCCAGTGCCGGCAGCCAGGCCGCCTATGCCGCTCCGAAAAAGGCGGAAGCGCCCACCGGCGAGTTCAAGATCGACCCGGCCGTGCAGGCGAAGAGCATGACCGAAATTCCGGCCATCATCGCTTTGGCCAAGGTCAATTGCGATCCGTCCGACGCGTATCTGCTGGGGCCAACGGAATTTGCCAAGGCCGACGGCACCAAGGCTAAGGGCCAGCTCTACGAAGTGGCCTGTAAAACCGGTCCGGGCTTTATCGTCACCAGCGTGTCTCCGACCGAAGTAGGTCAGGCTTTCACCTGCTCGCTTGCGGCAAAGCTGGCCGCCAAGAATCCCGGCTCGATCGAATGCGTTCTGCCGGAAAACAAGCCACACTACGCCTGGCTCACGCCGGTGGTTCAGCCCTTCGTGCCTGGCTGCCAGATCAGCAATGCCCGCGTGATCGGCTCAACCTCGACCGAACCCCTGATCGACCGCTATGAAATCGGCTGCGGCGCGCAGGCCGGCGGCGTTCTCGATTACGCCCAGCTCGGCGCCACCACCCCGACCGAATTCAAGAGCTGCCTCGCCGTCGAAGGCACCAGTTCCGCCTGTGAATTCACCACCAAGGACCAGATGACGGCCGGCCTCAAGCCGATTGCCGCCACCGCCGACAAGGACTGCCAGGTCAACAACGCTCGCTTCGTCGGCGTCAACAAGGAAAACGACGGCAATTTCTATGAGTTTGGCTGCGCCAACAAGCCGGGCTTCATGGTCCTGACCAAGCTGGACAACACGTTCGAGCGCAGCATTCCCTGCGCCAGCGCGGCCGGCCTGGGCGGCTGCAAGTTCACCGACGCCGGCACCGCCGCGGCGGACGCCAACGGCACCTATTCGGCACAATTGGCCAAGGCTGGCTTCCCCTGCACGGTTACGGATTATACCGTCATCGGCACTCAGGAACAGACCAAGCGCGACTATGTCGACTTCAAGTGCAAGGAACAGCCGTGGGGTCTGATCGGCTTCGTACCGCAGCCGGGCAGCACCTCGACTGTGCGCGTCAACGATTGCTTCATCGACCAGACCAGCCGCAAGAACTGCACCTATGTCACCGAGCCGCAGTTGCGCGCCCAGCTCGACAAGCTGATCAAGATTGCCCAGCCCGGCAAGAACTGCGACATCAGCGACGTGCGTTACATCGGTGAATCCGATGGCGTCGAAGGCGCTGTCATTGTCGAAATCGCCTGCAGTAACAAGCGCGGCTATATCGCTATCCTGGCAGCCAACCGCAACAGCTTGACCGACAGCGTGCCCTGTACGATCGCCAAGTCGCACAAGGACCCGATCCAGTGCGAAATTCCCGGCAACGGCACCTATTCTTCGGCCGATTAAAGCCCGAGAACAGAACAGAGCGGCCCGCGTGGTTTTCCACCACGCGGGCCTTTTTCATGCCGATTTGATGCTTTAAGAGGCACCACATGCGGCCGGGCGCAGATGGAGACAGATATGAAGCTTTGGATTGTCCCGACCGCCCTGACGCTGGTCCTGCTGGGTGGCTGCAACCTGTTCACCAAACCGGAAACCGGGCCCGCATATGCCATACCCGCCCCCTCCGGCAAGGGAGAGATTCAACTCTATCCCGCCACCGATCCCAAGGCGATCCGACCTTCCGTTGAGGTACGGTCTGGTGATTGCGACAAGGACAGCTGCGAAACCTTGGCCGGTGAAAAATGGCAGCCGCTGCCCAAGACCGAGGCTACCGCCCTGCCCTATCTGTCGGTGATGATGCCCACCGGCTCTGCCTACAGCCCGGATCTGTGGCGGCCCGTCGGTAATGCAGGACGGCATGTACTGGTCAGTCTGGCCGGGTTTGACGGCGTCCAGCGCGGCCTGTTCGATGGCCTGCGCATCGGCCTGCAGGACGCCAGTTTCTCGACCTATTTCACGGCCTATTCGGTGGAGACAGGTGCAGCCCTGAAAGCCAGGGGCCTGTGCGTGCGCGACATGGCTGTCGATTCCGGCGACCCGCTGAAAGCCAGCTGCGCCCAGAAGGTCGGCGACGACCGCTATGTGCTGCCGCTCAATGGCGAGGTGGTGATCGTCGGCGACAAGGCCTGGCTGCTGCAGCGCCGCCCCGACCGCTCGGCCAATCTGATCGATCTGTTCGCCCTGCCGCGCGGCACGCCGGCCTGCCTGCCCGGCCTAATCATCGATACCGAAGGCCAGTGGATGGGCACAGCCGACAAGGCACTGTCACCCGATCTGTTTGTTTCCCGCGCACGGCCTTCAGCGGAATATGAAACACACAAGGCACACTTGCTGAAAGCCTGTCCGTAGCTAAAGACCCAGGCTTTAAAGGCTTTCCATAAAGCGGCAGGATTCCCCCAGGCTCGGGCGCACGATCTCGTCATCGCGCATGACCACCTGCCCACGGATAATGGTCGCCTTTGGCCAGCCGGTCACTTCCAGACCATCGAAGGGGGTCCAGCCGGAACGCGTGCGCATGTCGGCGTGGCGCAGCACACGCTTGTGGTTGAGATCGACCAGGGTCACGTCGCCGTCATAGCCCTCGGCCATGCGGCCCTTGCCGGCCACGCCGAAGACACGCTGTGCGCCGGCCGAGGTCAGATCAACCAGACGCTCCAGCGACATCCGGCCATGGGCGACATGGTTGAGCATCACCGGCAGCAGGGTCTGCACGCCCGGCATGCCCGATGGCGAGGCCGGATAGGGCTTGGCCTTTTCTTCCAGGGTGTGCGGCGCGTGATCCGAGCCCAAAACGTCGGCAATGCCGCCATTGATGCCGTGCCACAGGCCATCGACATGATACTGGTCGCGGATCGGCGGGTTCATCTGGGCCAGCCCCTTGAGGCGCTCGTAGGCCTCCGGAGCCACCAGGGTCAGGTGCTGCGGCGTAATCTCGACCGTGGCGATGTCCTTGTTTTCCGAAAGGAAATCGATCTCTTCCTTCGTCGTCACATGAAGCACGTGTATGCGCTTGCCGGCCTCGCGCGCCAGACGCACCAGACGGTGGGTCGACTGGATGGCCGACTGGGCGTCACGGACGAAATCGTGGCTCGTCCAGTCGCCTTCGCGCGCCAGCGGACGGCGCTCGGCCAGGCGGTATTCGTCCTCCGAGTGGAAGGTGGCGCGGCGATTGACATTGGCCAGCACCTGCGCCACGCCCTCGTCATCGGCGATCAGCAGGGTGCCGGTCGAGGCGCCCATGAACACCTTGACGCCACAGCAGCCCTTGATGCGCTCCAGTTCGCCCAGTTCGTGGACGTTTTCATGCGTGCCGCCGACATAGAAGGCATGGTCGCAGTGCATGCGGTGATGAGCGCGCTTCAGCTTGTCGGCAAAGGCTTCGGCATTGGTGGTGGTCGGGTTGGTGTTCGGCATTTCGAACACGGCCACGACCCCCCCCATGACAGCAGCCTGCGAGCCCGTTTCGAGGTCTTCCTTCCATTCCAGGCCCGGTTCGCGGAAGTGAACCTGGGTATCGATCACGCCCGGCATGGCCAGCAGGCCAGTGGCGTCGAAAATCTCGCCCGCCGAGGCTTGTGACAGATCGCCAAAGGCGGCGAACTTGCCACCGGTGATGCCGATATCGCCCTTGCCCCGCCCGGCGTGATTGATGATATCGGCATTGCGGATGATAAGGTCGAAATTGCGTGGCATAGCTGTTGTTCCTGAGAGTCGTTTGCGCCGGACACTAGACCTCGCCTCCCCTCACCGCAAGCGCGCACACTACGAAGTGAAGCGAAACTTCAGGGGCGTCAGTTCTCGTTAGCGCGCCATTTCTCTTTCAATGACCGCCGCCACATGGTCGATGGTCAGGTCGAGCATATGGCAGACGTTCAGCTTCAGTTTGGGGTCGGCCGTCTGGATATCCGCGAAGCTGCGCGGTCCGCGAATGGTCAGCACATTGTTGCCGATTGGCCCCTCCGCCTCGTCCGAGGGTCCGAACAAACCGAAGGCCGGAATACCCGCCGCCGCCGCAAGGTGCAGCCACAGCTCGTCATTACCGACGAAAAGCACGGCCTGCTTCAAAGCGGCATAGGCATTGAGTCCCGTTGCCTCGCCACTGATTTCCATGACCTGCGCGCGTGACGTAGCCAGGCGTAAGGCCTGCAGGGTATCGCGCTCGGCTTCGGAGCCGATGATCAGCAGACGGTGATTGGCAAAAGGCCCCTCCTCGCGCATCAGCCGGGTGGCCAGGACGGCGAAGCGTTCGGTCGGCCAGCGACGGCCGAGCCAGCCGGCGCCGGGGGCCATGGCGATCAGCGGCGCCGTTTCGCGGCCATTGTCGATCAGGCTGCGGACCTGAGCCTCCCGGCGCGGCGAGACTCGCAGAGTCGGCATGATTTCCAGCGGATCGAGCTTGAGCCTGACCGCGATCTGTTCAAGCACACCGGCGGAATCGTTCGGATTCAGCGTGAAGCGTGTCTTCGCCTTCATCATGCGCGAGATCAGGGTGGGGCCGATATCGACGCAAAGCCCCCACTGGCGACGGCTCAGTTCGCTGAGCCCGTGAAGCGACTTCAGTTTAAATAAGGCGCCGTCGAAGGCTTGTATCTCGTCGATCAAGTCGTCATCTTGGTAAAGCGCCGCTGCCTCCCGCGTCGTTGCCAGTGTCATACGGGCATGGGGGATTTCCGCTTTCAGGCGTGCGATCACACCGCTTAAGCCCAGGGCCTTCGCGGGTTCGCACAGAGCCAGCAACAGAATCGGAAATTCACCAGTCATACGCCATACTTAATTCCTGAGACGATCATAACAAGACCATCATGACCATTGCTGCCATTACCGCCCTTCCCCATCGCGGCCTGATCGCCGTTTCCGGCCCGGACTGGGCGCGGTTTCTCAAGGGGCTTTGCACCGCCTTTATCGACAGCATTGTCGAGGAAACGGCCGGGGGCGTGTTCCATAGACTACATTACGGGGCATTTTTGCGGCCCCAGGGCAAGATGATCTGTGACGTGCTGCTGCATGCGGCCGCTGCTGACGAAATCTGGCTGGATGTTCCGTTATCCGAGCGTGATGAACTGCTGGCCAAACTCAACATGTACAGGCTGCGCGCCAAGGTGACGATCACGGCGCTCGATCATCAGGTATATGTGGCATTCGGCAGCGATCTGCCGGAAGGCTTTATGGCCGACCCGCGATCTTCAATGATTGATTCATCATTTGGCTTTGCCTATGCACCCCATCCCGTCACCGCCACGCCCGATGACTGGCGCGCCTTCCGCTATGCCCACAGCCTCGCCGAGGCGGGCACGGACTTTGGCAAGGACGCGCTGTACGCCATCGACGCCAATCTCGACCTGCTGGACGCCATCGATTTTCACAAAGGCTGTTATGTCGGGCAAGAACTGACCTCGCGCATGAAGCGGCGTGGCCAGATCAAGAACCGCATACTGGGCTTCCGCTACGACGGCGCCACTCCCGAACCCGGCGCGGAAATTCTCAATATTGATAAACGGGCAGGCGAAGTGCTGGCGGCGATGCAAGGCGCTGGTTTAGCCCTGATGCGGATCGATCGGCGCGACGGCGAACTGACAACGGCGGATCAGCCCATCACCCTGAATATTCCGGCCTGGATAGCGCCCGTGCTGTCGGAAGCCACTACCGACTGACAGGACCTTACCCATGTGCGACAAGCCACGCTGCCACTGGCCAAAGACCGATCCGCTCTATTGCGCTTATCATGACGAGGAGTGGGGCGTACCGGAATACGATTCACGCGCCCTGTGGGAAAAGCTGGTGCTCGACGGGTTCCAGGCCGGGCTTTCATGGATCACCATCCTGCGCAAGCGCGACGCCCTCCGTTCGGCCTTTGCCGGTTTTGATCCGGAAAAGGTGGCGCGCTTCGATGACGCCGATATCGAGCGTCTGATGAATGATGCCGGCATCATCCGCTCGCGCGCCAAGATCGTCTCCGCCATCGACAGCGCCCGGATCACGCTCGATCTGCGCGACAAGGGCACGGACTTCAAAGACCTGATCTGGGCGATCCAGGATCACAAGCCGGTCACCAACCATTTCCGTCATGGCGAAGTGCCGGCGGAAACAAAAACGTCGCAGGAACTGGCTAAACTGCTGAAAAGCAAGGGCTACAAGTTCTGCGGCCCGGTTATCGTCTATGCCTTCATGCAGGCGGTCGGCATGGTGAATGACCACACGGTCGATTGTTTCCGCCATGCCGAGATTGCGGACATGGTGAAAACACGCTAGCCTGAATTACCACATAATACGGGGGACGATCATGGAACTGATGTTTCAACCGCTGAAGCGTTACGCCGATTTCAACGGCCGCGCACGCCGCAGGGAATTCTGGCTGTGGTTCCTGTTCCAGATAATTGTCAGCATTGTCTTCAACATCCTGAGATCTGTCATCGGTGAAACGGCTGAACTGCTCAACGGCCTCTTCTCCCTGGCCATCCTTATCCCCAGCATTGCCGTGGGCGTGCGCCGTTTCCACGATATCAACCGCACCGGCTGGTGGCTGCTCTTTCCCGCCGTTGTGTTCATCGTCGCCTTCGTGATCTTTATTTCCATCAATGGTGCGAGCTTCTTCAGCACCCTGGCTTCCTTTGCCAATGTCGGTCCCAACCCGACACCCGATCAGTCCATGGCCATGATGAAAGCCTTCGCCCCCATGTGGTGGGTGATTGCCGCCTGGTTCGCGGCCGCTTTGGTGACCTTCGTGTTCAATGTCATGGACGGCACGGCGGGCCCGAATCGCTTCGGCCCCGATCCGAAAGGGCGTGGCGGCGATACAAGCGTATTCTGATCGATATAAGGGGGTTTTCGATGTCAAATGTGCCTTTGATTTTTCAGCCGCTGGTCAAGTATGTCGACTTCCAGGGTCGGGCCCGGCGCTCCGAATTCTGGCTGTGGGTGCTGCTCCGCATCGTTGTTGGCATGGTGATGGGCACGGTGATAACCACTGTCATGTTCTCCGGCATGAACTTTCAGCACCCTGATCCATCGCAATTCATGGGCCGCTATTTCACCGTCATGCCCCTCCTCCAGATCGTGAATCTGGGCCTGCTGCTGCCCAGTATCGCCGTGGCCGTCCGCCGCCTGCATGATACTAATCGCAGCGGCTGGTGGTACATCATGCCGATCGTTGTCGCCATTGTCGGCGTAGTTCTGTTCTTCATTTTTGCCGGCACACAACTCTTTTCGGCCATCGGCACTGGCGAAGGCACCATGACCGATGCGCAAGGCATGAAACTGTTCTTCACGGTCATGGGCTCGATGTTCCTGTTCGTTTTCCTGCCGGTTCTGGTGGCGGAAATCGTCATGTTAGTCTTCTATGTTAGCGATGGCACGCCCGGCGCCAATCGCTTTGGCCCCGATCCGAAGGGTCGCGGCGTCATGGAGACGCCGGAAGTGATGTTTTAAAACCGGCTGAATCGGCGTATGGCTGCCGCATGGCTGATCTGAGTTTCGAATCCACCCTTGCCGGGCTTATCTGCGGCGTCGATGAAGCCGGGCGCGGTCCGTGCGCCGGTCCGCTGTGCGTGGCGGCCGTCATTCTCGATCCGGCCCGTATTCCCGAAGGTATCGACGATTCCAAGGCCCTGACCGAGAAACGCCGCTTCGAACTGGAGCCCTTGATCAAGCAGGCGGCCATCGGCTGGTCGGTAATCACCATGACGGTTGAGGAAATCGACACGCTCAACATTCTGGCCGCCACCATGGAGGGCATGAAGCGGGCCGTGGAAGCCTTAAGCCCCTGCGCCGATCACGCCCTGATCGATGGCAACCGTTGCCCCAAGCTGGCCATCCCCTCAACCCCGCTGGTCGGCGGTGATGCGCGCTCGCTGTCCATCGCCGCGGCCTCGATCCTGGCCAAGACCGCTCGCGACCGCATCATGATCGAAATGGACATCGTCTACCCGGTCTACGGCTTCAAAAAGCATAAGGGCTATCAGGCCGCCGGCCACCTGGAGGCCCTGCGTACTCATGGCCCCTCGCCGATCCACCGCACCAGCTGGGCGACCATCCGCGAACTGAGCTGGGGCGAAAGCGCCTGAACGGGGCCAAAAGTGAGTCCTGAAAGACTCACTTCAAAAAAAGCGAATCGCACGATTCGCAACTATGGTTAATTTAACCCGCCATTAACCGCAAAACGATTCTAGTCATTGGATTCAGGCACTTATGTGCCCGCTGACCTGCAAAAACAGGTCACGAAATACCCGTGTCAGAAGGATCTTCGTCTTGCGTAAATCGACCGCCCTCAAAACCGCTCTGTCCCTTTCGCAAGCGCCCCTCAAGCTCGACACCATCCATCTTGGTGAGTGCATCGAGGTGCTGAAGACCCTGCCCGACGCCTCGGTCGATCTCGTCTTCGCCGATCCGCCCTATAACCTCCAGCTCGGCGGCGACCTGCTGCGCCCGGACAATTCCAAGGTCGATGCCGTAGATGACGATTGGGACCAGTTCGCCAGCTTCGAGGCCTATGACAAGTTCACGCGCGAATGGATGCGCGAATGCCGCCGCGTGCTGAAGGACGACGGCGCCATCTGGGTCATCGGCTCCTACCACAACATCTTCCGCCTCGGCGTCGCCATGCAGGACCTCGGTTTCTGGGTGATGAACGATGTCATCTGGCGCAAGGCCAATCCGATGCCGAACTTCAAGGGCACGCGCTTCACCAATGCCCACGAAACCCTGATCTGGGCCACCAAGGCCAAGGGCCAGAAGCGCTACACCTTCAATTATGATGCCCTGAAGGCTTTCAACGAAGACACGCAGATGCGTTCGGACTGGTCGATTCCGCTCTGCACCGGCGATGAGCGCCTGAAGGATGAGAACGGCAACAAGGCCCACCCGACCCAGAAGCCGGAAGCCCTGCTTTACCGCGTCCTGCTGGCCTGCACCAAGCCCGGCCATGTCGTGCTCGATCCCTTCTTCGGCACCGGCACCACCGGTGCGGCCGCCAAGCGTCTGGGCCGCCATTTCATCGGTATCGAGCGCGAGGAAGCCTATCGCAAGGTGGCCAGCGAACGCATCGCACGCGTCATCCCGGCCACCGCCGAAGACCTGGCCGTCATGGGTTCCAAGAAGGCCGAGCCGCGCGTCCCCTTCGGCGCCGTGGTAGAGGCAGGCCTGCTGCAACCGGGCGATATTCTCTATACCCCCAAAGGCGACAAGACCGCCCGCGTCCGCGCTGACGGCTCTCTGGTCCATGGGGATCTGAGCGGTTCGATCCACAAGATGGGCGCCATGATGGAACAGGCCCCGGCCTGCAATGGCTGGACCTACTGGCGCTTCAAGACCGACGCCGGCCTCAAGCCGATCGACGACCTGCGCTCCCGCATCCGCGCCGACATGAACTAGGGGCAAGCCCCTAGGACCATAAGTTTTTAAAGCGCGGATGGCGACGTCCGCGCTTTTTTACGTGACAAAACCAAGGTTGCTGCCTACCTTGATTGCAACGGGGGGATGTCATGTCAAAGTCCACAAATTACCTGGCCGCCGGTCTGACAAAGACTCTGGCGACAGCTCTGGCTGCCATTCTTCTGGCCACCACACCGGCCGCACACGCCATGTCGAAGAACGCGGTCATCGAGGCGCAACAGGCCACCAAGATGGCGCGCATGCGAGTTCTGTTCCAGCAGGCCGTGAACAAGATCAACCAGGAAGATTATGAAGCGGCCGAAGAAGAATTCACCTTCATCATCAATGATGCCGATTTCACCCTACTGTCGCCGGAGCTGAAGTACGCCGTCTACGGCAATCTCGCGGCCGCACAATCGGAGCGCCAGAAATATGACGAGGCATACGCCAACCTTATGCAGATCGCCTCTGTCGCGCCGGATTTTCGTGACGAATATTACTGGTATCTTCTCTGGAAGGTCAGCACGCACCTGAAGAAATATGGCGATGCCATCGATGCGATGACGACTCTGGCTACGACCAGTCCGGAGGATATCAGCGGCTATTACGAACCCTACATTTACCAGACGGTGAACAACGCCAAGGATCTGCCGGATGGTGACGCCCGTCGCGAAAAAGCGCTTGAAGCCCTTTGGGCGGCTAAATACAAACCCGGCGGCTACTACTCTGCCGAAGGGCTGTGGTTCAGCCTGTTCAGGATCAAGGTCGCCAAGGGCGACACCGCCAGGGCAAAGGAACTTGCCCAAGCCTTCCAATTTCCGGCCACCTATATCAGCCTTCAAGTTGATAAGCGGTACCGCTCCTATGCCGAGGCCGATCCGGCGCACTTCAACCTGAAAAGCCTGATCGACAAGGCAGTGGAAGACAGCCGCGCTCGCTCCCAGGCTCATCCGCGCGAACTGGAAGGTATCAACGCGCTGATATTCGATCTGATGGACGCCAATCGCCTGTCCGAAGCGCTGGCCCTAGCCGATGATACCCTGGCGCGCGCGACCGCGGCCCCCGCCAACAAGCCGGCCTTCGATGACATGGATGATCAGTGGCACTGGTTCCTCAACACACGCACCCGTGTTCTGGAAAAGCTGGGGCGCTATGCCGAAAGCGAGGCTTCGCAGATCCAGTCCCGCGATGAATCCCTGGCGAAGAATGACGACGTCGTCAGCCAGAGGATCAATCTCGGCGCTTTCTACTACGAACAGGGCCGCCCCCAGGAGGCGCTGGAACAGGTAAAGGGCATAGTTGCAAAGGACTCAAGTCCTTACGGTCTCATGGCCGCCGAGGAAGTCCGGGCCTGCGCCTATGCTCAGCTCAATGACCAGGCCAATCTGACCAAATCGCTTGAGTATATCCGTGCCCATGCCAAGGATGGCTATGGCCCGGCGCGAGCGGCCCTGCTGTGCACCGGTGATGTCGACGGACTGGCGACGCTCACCATCAGGCGGCTTGACGATCCCGAAGACCGCAACGATGCGCTGCAGACCCTGCAAAATTACCGGCCTGAGCCTTATCAGACCGCCATTGAAAAGCAGATGAACCAGGTGGCCGCCGCCGTGGTCGCGCGTGAGGACGTAAAGGCCGCCGTGGCGCGTTACGGCTATATCGATAGCTACGATTTCCCTTCGCCCTATAATTAACCTGGCAGGTTAAACCGGTTGTTCCTCTCGGCCGCCGGTGTTACCGTCCCGTATCTGCTGTTTTCTGCTGCTGTTTATGGGGGCGACCGTGAAAAGCAGACTGGTCAGTGCGGTAATCCTTGCGGCGGCCATGCCGTCCCTGGCCATGGCCCAGCCGGCCGATGGTAATCAGAGCCTGCACATCCTGCTGGTGTCTTTCTTCTTCGTGCCCGTCATCTATTTCGTGCCGGCCATTATCGCCGGCAGCAAGGATCACCCGCAGCCGGGCGCTGTCTTCTGGCTCAACCTCCTGCTGGGCTGGACCCTGGTCGGCTGGTGCGTGTCCTTGCTTTGGGCGCTCGAAAAAGGCCGGCCAAGGACCAGCGCCCCGCTGTAATTGCCCTTACCGCATCGAGCACGGATAGTTGGCGACCATTGCCAGCCAGCGGATCATCAGGCTTAAGACGTCTGCGAAACCATGGGACAAGATATGCATCGTAACCTCCACTCTCTTATTTTCTGAGTGTCAGTTTACCGCAGAAACTCCCGCCACGCCACATTTGACATTAATGTCAATAAAATGTGATTTCAGGCCTTAGCCAAACAGATCGCGCGAAACCGGTGCCGTGCTGAGCTTCAGGGCCTTGGCAAAGACGGTCGGCAAGGCTTTTTCAGCCAGAGGCATAAGCTGGAACCGGTTGTTCTGGCGCAGGAAATCACTCATCGCTTCATCCGAAAGCTGTGCGGACCAGACCTCTTGTGTCAGAGCGAAATGGGTGAAGACATGCTCGTAGCCCCCCAACGTCTCGAAGGCGGCGGATAAGGGCGGCGTCACTTCCTCAACCCGATAAGGCTCTGAGCGCCACTCGGTGTGCGGCAGGCCCAGCATGCCGCCAAGCAATCCCTTCTCGGCCCGGCGCTCGACCACCACGCTGTCGCCAGCCCGCATTACAAATACCACGCCATACCGGCGCGGCTTGGGCGCCTTGGCCAGCTTGACCGGAAAGCGTTCCTGTTCGCCGCGTGCCCGCGCCATACAGGCCGAAGCCAGTGGGCATTCTGCGCACACAGGAGATTTCGGTCGGCAAATCAGGGTCGCCATGTCCATCAGCGCCTGCGGCCAGTCACCGGCGCGATCCTCGGCCACCCATTGCCCCGCCGCTTCGCGCACCTGGGGTCTGGCGGCCGGCATGGGCGTTTCGATGGCATAGAGCCGCGTCATGATGCGTTCGATATTGCCATCGACCACATTGGCCGCCTGGCCGAAGGCAATCGCCGCCACCGCCGCCGAAGTATAGGGCCCGAAACCCGGCAGTTTCAGCAACTCCGCCTCGTCCGCCGGGAAGATGCCGCCATGTTCGCGCATCACGGTGCGGGCGCATTCCAGCAGCTTGCGGGCGCGGGCGTAATAGCCGAGCCCCGCCCATTCGGCCATCACCCGGCCATCCTCGGCGGCGGCCAGATCTCGCACGGTGGGCCAGAGCGTCAGGAATTTTTCATAATAGGGTGCGGCGTGCGGCACGGTCGTCTGCTGGAGCATGACTTCCGATAGCCAGACGCGATACGGATCACGCGCGCCTTGCCTCCAGGGCAACTTGCGGCCATGGGCATCGTACCAGGCCAGCAGACCGTCTCTTAAGTGCCAAATCTTTTTCTGTGACAAGACAACGGCCTTGTCCTTCAGTATAATTCCGCTCATGAAACGTCAGTTGCCATCCCTCGAAGAGTCCCTGCACATCCTGCGCACCACGCGGACAAAGCGCATGCCCAAGGCGCCACCGCCGATTACCCGACAGGTGCAGCCGCTGGTGAAGAGCCTGCAGGCGCGGTTTGAGCAGATGGATGACGGGTCTGGCAAGCTTAAAAACCGCTGGCCGGAGATCGTCGGCGAAAGCCTGGCCAAGCTGTGCGAGCCCGTCCGCATCATCAAGGGCCGCACGCACGGCGCCGGCGCGCTGGAAATCCGCGTCATGGGCGCCTATGCGCCGCTGGTCCAGCACCAGTCGGCCACGCTGATCGACCGGATCAACCTGTTCCTTGGGGCCAGAACTATAGATCGCCTGCGCCTGATCCAGGGTCCGCTGACCCAGACAGCGAAAAAACCGCCGGCGCCCCCAAAGCCCAAGCCGCTTTCGGCGCAGGAGGAACTGGCACTCCAGCAATCCTTGAGCGACGTTGCGGACGAGAAGTTGAAAAAGTCGCTGCTCCAGCTTGGCCGCTCCATTCTGAAGCATGAAAAGTCACGGCTTTAGGACAAAATACAAATGCCATATTTACAGCGCAATGGAACGCTTTAAAAAGGCACGGACTTTCGGGGACGACTCTCCCTTATCTAAAACCATCTTCGGGGCTGAAATATGCAAAATCCTGTCGGCAAAACCCTCCGCCTGATCGGCGTCGCCGCGGCCATGGGCCTGGCCCTGCTGGCCGCCGGCTGCAGCAAGAGCAATTCGAGCGCCACGGTCGCGCCGGATGAAATGTCGATGGGTCCGGCCGATGCCAAGATCACGGTCATCGAATACGCCTCGGTCGCCTGCCCGATCTGTGCCCACGTCAATGAAAGCGTCATGCCGCAGTTCAAGGCAAAATATATCGACACCGGCAAGGTGCGCTATGTCTACCGTCCGATGATGACCGGCAATCCGGCCGTCGCCGCCGCCGGCCACCTGCTGGCCGAATGCGCCGGCAAGGACAAGTATTTCAACGTTGTCGACCAGGTCATGCGTTCGCAAGGCGCCATGGGCGGCGAAGAAACCGGCTATGCCAATGCCCGTCCTGTTCTTTTCAGCATCGGTCAGGCGCTCGGCATGTCGGAGACCGACTTCAACAAGTGCATCACCGATGAAAAGGGCCTGGCCCGCCTGAACGACCTGAACCAGAAGTACCTGACCAAGGACGGCATCAACGGCACCCCGACCTTCCTGATCAACGGCAAGAAGTACGACCGCATCCCACAGACCATCCAGGACTTCGACGAAGCCCTGAAGCCCTATCTTGGCAAATAAGGAACCGCCATGACCTCCAGACGGATTTTCCTGACCTTCACTGCCGCCGCTTTGATGCTGGCCGGCTGCGGTAAGTCGATCAAGCCGGTCGAAGGCGATATGAGCCTCGGCGCCGGTGAAAACGCCAAGATCACCCTGATTGAATATGCCTCGGTGACCTGCGCCCACTGCGCCGAATTCAACAAGGACGTCATGCCCGAACTGATGGCCAAGTACATCACGCCCGGTAAGATTCGCTATGTCTATCGCGAATTCCTCACAGCACCGCAGGATGTTTCGGCGGCCGGCATCCTGCTGGCGCGCTGCTCCGGCAAGGAAAACTACTTCAAGGTCATCGACCAGATCATGAAGGCCCAGGGCGAGATGTTCGGCGACGGCACCACCACCAATGCCCTGCCGGTGCTCAAGCGCATCGGCGCATCGGTCGGCATCAAGGACAAGGCCTTCGATGACTGCATCACCGACGAAAAGGGCCTGGCGCGCATCCAGGACAATGTCGATAAGTACATGAAGGAAGACGATGTCACCGGCACGCCGACCTTCTACATCAATGGCAAGAAGTTCGAACGCAAAACCGGCACGATCGCCGATTTCGACGAAGCCTTCGCCCCTCTGCTGGCAGGTAAGTAAAACATGATCCGGCGTATCGCGGCTGTTGTCCTCACCTCGTTCCTGATCGCCGCGCCCCTGGCCCAGGCGGCGGACCTCTCCCCCGCCCTGACCAAGATTGCGCCCACCGACCACGTCCTGGGCAGCGCCTCGGCGCCGGTCACGATCATCGAATACGGTTCGGTCGCCTGCCCGGCCTGCGCCTCGTTCAACGAGTCGGTCTTTCCGCAACTCAAGGCGAAATATATCGATACCGGCCAGGTGCGCTATGTCTTTCGCCCCATGCTGACCGGCGTGCCGGTGATCGCCGTGGCCGGCACGCGCATGGCTGAATGCGCCGGCAACGACAAGTATTTCGCCGTGGTCGATGCCGTGATGCGCGGCCAGAAGGAATATTACGCCTGGGGTGAAAGCAATATCATCGCCCAGCCGATCCTGGTGAAGATCGCTGCCTCCTTCGGCCTGTCGGAAGCCGCCTATAACACCTGCGCCAGCGACGCGGCGGGCCTTAGCCGCCTGCAGGCTGCCCATAAGGCCGCCCTCGATGCCGGTGTTCGCGCCACGCCGACCCTCTATGTCAATGGCAAGGCGGTGGAACAGCACGATCTCGATAGCGTGGAAGCGGCCATCAAGGCAGCGAAGTAAGCTCATCCACAGGAATTAATCCTGTCCCAAGCAAAGTTTCTTGACGCCCGCCGTTCTGGTATGAAGGTGGATGAATCGACTTTTTGTCGCTCAGGTGCCGCGAGGCTCCTCGCATCAGCTCGGGCGCAGGGTCATGCTTGCCGGTTTCCAAAATGGAAACCGGACTCCAACAAACCTTTGGGCCGTCCTTGCACTTTCAGAAGATCAAGCTTTCGGGGTTCAAGTCCTTTGTCGATGCGACCGAGTTTCGCATCGATCCGGGCCTGACCGGCATTGTCGGGCCGAATGGCTGCGGCAAGTCGAACCTGCTTGAGGCTCTGCGCTGGGTCATGGGCGCCACTTCCGCCAAGGCGATGCGCGGCTCGGGCATGGATGACGTCATCTTCGCCGGCTCGGACAAGCGCCCGTCGCGCAACTGGGCCGAAGTGACGCTTACCATCGACAATTCCGAACGCCTGGCGCCCCAGCCCTTTACCGATCAGCCGGTGCTAGATGTCGCCCGCCGCATCGATCGCGGCGCCGGCTCTTCCTACAAGATCAACGGCAAGGAAGTGCGTGCCCGCGATGTGCAACTGCTTTTTGCCGATGCCTCCACCGGCGCCAATTCGCCGGCCCTGGTCCGTCAGGGCCAGATTTCGGAACTGATCGCCGCCAAGCCACAGAACCGCCGCCGCGTGCTGGAAGAGGCCGGCGGGGTTTCCGGCCTGCACACCCGCCGTCACGAAGCCGAGTTGCGCCTTTCGGCCGCCGAATCGAACCTGTCGCGCCTCGATGACATCGCTCGCGAACTGGACTCGGCCCTCTCCCGCCTGAAACGCGAAGCCCGGCAGGCCGACAAGTACAAGAAGATTTCCGCCGAAATCCGCGCCCTGCAGAAGGCCATCCTGCACGCCAAGTGGCTGGAGGTGCGTGCTCTGCTCGAGGGCGCGGTCAGCGACATGCAGGCACAGAGCCAGCGCGTAGAGACCACTACCCGCGCCGCGGCCGTGGCCCAGACCGTAGCCCTCAAGGCTGCCGAAGCCATCGCGCCCCTGCGTGAAGAAGAGGCGGTCGCGGCCACGGTCAATCACCGGCTCAATATCGAGAAGGAACGCCTCGACCTGGAGGAAAAGCAGGTTGCCAGCGAGATCGAGCGCCTGAAAGGCGACATCGCGCGCCTGCGCGGCGATTTCCAGCGCGAAGTCGATCTGTCGTCCGATGGCTCGATGCAGGTCGAACGCCTGCAGTCGGGTCTGGCGCGTGTGCAGGAAGAGATCGCCAATGCGCCTTCACGCGAACCCGAGTTGAAACACGCCGTCGAGGCCGCCGAGGCCGGGCGCGTCAAGGCCGATCAGGCCATCGAAGCCATTGCCGCCGAACAGGCGGCGCAGGTGGAACGCCAGCGGCTGGAGGCCTCGCGTCTCGGTGAGGCGAAATCGCGCTTCGATCGCCTGAGCCAGCAACTGCAAACGGCGGAGAACGACCGCAAGGCGCTGGGCGCATTCGATTATGGCGCGCTGGACGGGCTCAAATCCCAGGCCGCTACCGCCCAGAGCGATCTGGAAGCCGCCCGCAAGGCCGCCGAGGAACTGGAAACGGCCCGTCCGGCGCTGGCAAATGCCGAAGCGCAGGCGCGCAAGGCCCTGCGTGAGATCGAAGACCAGTTGGGCCGCCTCACCGCCGAGGCGCGCGGCCTGTCGCAGATCCTGACCAGCGTGCGCAAGGAAGGCGCGCCCGTGCTCGATGCCGTGCGCCCCGACAAGGGATATGAACTCGCTCTGGCCGCCGCCCTGGGTGACGACCTCAATCTCAGCCTGTCGAAAAAGGCCGTGCAGACCGCGCTCGCCTTCTGGAGCGAAGATTTCGAGAGCCAGGCCAAGAGCATAGACATGGCCGCGCTTGGCGTCACGCCGCTCAGCGCCTATGTGAAGGCGCCGGCCGCCCTGACCTTGCGTCTGTCTACCATCGGCGTAGTGACGCAAGGAGATGGCGACCGTCTGCAGGGACAATTGCCCATCGGCGCGCGACTGGTCTCGAAGGAAGGCGATCTGTGGCGCTGGGATGGCCTGATCGTCCGCGCCAAGGCGCCCAAGCCTGCCGCCGTCCGGCTGGCCCAGCGCACGCGCCACGACGAACTCGAAACCGAGATCGACGGTCTGAAGCCCAGGCTGGAAGAGTCGCGCAAGGCGCAGACCGCCGCCGCCGAAGCCCAGCGCAGCCATGAAGACAGTCTGCGCCAGGCCCGCAATCGCCTGCCCGATATGGAACGCACCCTGCGCACCCGTCAGGCTGATCTGGATGCCCGCCAGCGCGCACAGACCCAGTTCGAGGCCCGCCTGGAATCGCTTGAGGCCACCCTCACACGCCTGACCGCCGAACACGCCGAAGCCAAAACGGCTTATGATGCCCTGCTGGCCAGCCAGTCGGCCGCACTCGATACCGACACCATGAAGGCGCGCCTGGGCGATGCCCGTGCCTTGGCCGACAGCCACCGTCAGGCCGTGATGCGCGCCCGCGCCGATCTCGATCAGGATGCCCGCGACCGTCAGGCCCGCGAAGCCCGTGAGCGCACCCTGACCCGCGAACTGACCGACTGGAGCCGCCGCACCAGCGACTCCGCCGCCCGCCTGCTCAAACTGGAAAAGGATCAGACGACGGCACAGGGCGCGCTGGAAGCCGCGCAATCGGCGCCTCGCGAATTCGAGAGCAAGCGCATCGGCCTGATCGATTCGCTGCAGACCGCCGAGAAACGCCTGAACGAGGCGCGTGAAAAACTGAATCTGGCCGAATCAACCCGCCGCGACGCCGATATCGATGTCCGCGCCCGCGAGCAGGAAGCCTCCGCTGCCCGCGAGGAACGCGCCGGCGCGGCCGCGCGCCTCGAAGCCATCCAGGGCAAGGCGGCCGAGATCGAGGCCGTCATCCTCGATCAGACGCAAGGCACACCCGACGAACTGGGCCGCCGCCTGAAGGAAGAAGCCATCGCCACCCCGGCCGATGCCTCCGGCGCCGAATCCCTGCTGTCCGGTCTGGAGCGCGAGCGCGACCAGCTGGGCGCGGTCAACCTGCGCGCCGAAGAAGAGGCCACCGAATACGAAAGCCGGCTGGATACGCTTTCCAAGGAGCGCGCCGACCTGATCACCGCCATCGCCAAGCTGCGCGACGGTATCGATGAGCTGAACGCCGAGGGCCGCGAGCGCCTGCTGGCCGCCTTCGAGATCATCAACGAGCACTTCAAGACCCTGTTCGTCACCCTGTTCGATGGCGGTTCGGCCGAGCTGCGCCTGGTCGAATCGGACGATCCGCTGGAAGCCGGTCTGGAAATCTACGCCTGCCCGCCAGGTAAGCGCCTCTCGACCATGAGCCTGATGTCCGGCGGCGAGCAGGCCCTGACCGCCACGGCCCTGATCTTCGGCGTCTTCCTCGCCAATCCGGCGCCGGTCTGCGTGCTGGACGAAGTCGATGCCCCGCTCGATGACGCGAACGTGGACCGTTATTGCCGTTTGCTGGCCGAGATGCGCGAACGCACCAAGACGCGCTTCATCGCCATCACCCACAATCCGGTCACCATGTCGCGCATGAACCGCCTGTTCGGCGTCACCATGAGCGAGCGCGGTGTATCGCAGCTGGTCAGCGTCGATCTGTCGCAAGCAGAGGCCTTAGTGGCAGAACATGTGGCCTAAGCCACATGTTCTGCCACTAAGGCTTTTTTAGTAAGAGGATACGCGCAAACGTGCGCGGCGGGCGGTCGCCCTTGCCAAATTTCACTAAGAAATTTGGAAATCTGAGATTTGCCTGGCGACCAGTCATTTATGAAAGGCACTTATTAGTTATAAGCGCTGCGGTATAAACCGTTCCGCTATATTATCATGCGGCATTCTAACCTTTCTGCGCCGCAAAAAATGATCTTGAAAAAGCGCTGACAGCGTTGTTTTCTATTTTATTTCAAACAACTCCACTTTGTGCCGCGCAATTGCTTGACCTTTCAGTGGCACTTGAGTAGGTTCCGCGCCGTTCTTAGCCGGAATAGCGATCCCTGTTATTCCGCCTGCCAGGTGCTGAACGTGACAGATGAACCACCCGATAGGTCCTCGGATCAAGACGAACTCAACGATCTTGACAAGCGGCTCAAGGCGATCGAAGCGCGTAAGCGCAAGACGCATGATGTCAGCGGCGAGGTGGGCGCCAATCAGGGCTATCAGGCTCTGGGCGAACTGATCGGTGGCATCGGTGGCGGTCTGGGCCTGGGCTGGCTGAGTGATCAGTACCTGCATACGCGGCCCTTCGGGGTGATCATCGGCGCTATCCTGGGCATGATTGTGGCGGTCTATGCGATCGTCCGGTCGAGCCGGAACGGATAGAAGAACGTTTTGAAATTCGCCCATATGGGCAAGACATTGTCTAAAGAGGTTTTGGGGCTTATGGCCGATCCGTTACACCAGTTTAAGATCGAAAAGATCGTCGAACTCCCCACGTTCAACATCGGCGGCCTGCCGGTCGATCTGTCCATCACCAATTCCGTCATGGCCATGCTGATTGCTGTCGGCCTGACCTGCCTCTTCTTTTTCCTGACCACCGCCCGCGCCAGCATCATCCCCGGCCGCGGCCAGGTCATGGCCGAGGGTATCTTCGGCCTGATCGACGACATGGCGGATTCGATCATCGGTCACGACGGCCGTCAGTTCCTGCCTTACGTCCTGACCCTGTTCCTCTTCATCCTGAGCTGTAACCTGCTCGGCATGTTCACCTATTTCACCGCCACCTCGCAGATCGCCGTCACCCTGTCGCTCGCCGCCATGACCATCCTGCTGGTGATCGCCGTCGGCGTGATCCGCCATGGGCTGGGCTTCTTCAAGATGTTCGTGCCGTCGGGCGTGCCCTGGTACATCCTGCTGGTGCTGGTGCCGATCGAAGTCATCGCCTTCATCATGCGCCCCGTCACCCTGACGCTCCGGTTGTTCGGCAACATGCTGGGCGGTCACATCGTCATGAAGGTCTTCGCCGGCTTCATCATCACCGGCATCGCCATGAGCGGCCTGGGCTACGCGATCGGCTTCCTGTCGCTCTCCACCATCGTGGCGCTGACAACCCTCGAATTCCTGGTCGCCTACCTGCAAGCCTTCGTGTTCGCGGTTCTGACCTGCGTTTATCTCAGTGACGTGGTCAATATCGGCCACCACTAGGTTCCTCTTTTATCAATCTGTCCCTTTTCCAAACTCGGAGTTAACACCCAATGGACGCTCAATCAGCAACCCTCATCGCCGGCGGCCTCAAGTACATCGGTGCCGGCCTGGCCACCCTCGGCATGATCGGTGCCGGTATCGGCCTCGGCATCCTGTTCGGCAACTACTATGTCGGCGCCCTGCGTAACCCTTCGGCTGCCAAGACCCAGCAAACCAACCTCTTCATCGGCATGGCGCTGACCGAAGCCCTCGGCATCTTCGCCTTCGTTATCGCGCTGCTGATCCTCTTCAACGCCCCGAGCCTGTAATCTGAAGACTTGCTTCCGGCGTGAGCGACCCTTGCGCCGGTCACAGGTTTTTCAACACAGGTAAAAGTTCAAGACATGACAACCGCTACCTCACCTGAGGCCCCCATTTCTGCAGACGACGCCTCCGGCGCTTCGTTCTCGGCGACGCCGAGCGTGACCACGGTTGCCACCCTGGTGCCGGGTCAGGCTGTTGCCGAAAGCCAGCTTCCGTCTCATGACGCGCAAGGCCATGACGTTTCGGCGACCACCGAAACGGTCGGCGCCGAAGGTCATCATGAGGCCAAAGAAGGCGGCCTGCCGCAGCTGGACACCACCCAGTGGGCCGGTCAGATGCTCTGGCTCGTGGTCATCTTCGCCATCTTCCTCGTGCTGATGGCGAAGGTCTTCGTGCCGCGCCTGCGCAAGGTCATCGATACCCGCGGCGCCACCATCGCCGAAGACCTGGCCAATGCCCGCGCCAACCGCGACGAGGCCGAGGCCCAGGCCAAGCAGGCCGCTGCCGAAACCGCCGAAGCCCACGCCACTGCGCGCAAGCTGGCGGCCGAAGCCCTGGCCCGCTCCAATGCCGAAATCGCCGCCGCCACCGCCGCGGAAGATGAAAAGCTTGGCAAGCGCCTCGGTGAAGCCGAAGCCCGCATCCGCTCGCAACGCGACGAGGCCATGGGCCATGTCAGCGACATCGCGCAGGAAACGGCCTCGCTTCTGGTCGAAAAGCTGACGGGCAAGGCCGCCACGGCCGCCGCCCTCAAGTCCGCGCTGGGAAAGGTCTAAGCCATGGAAATGTTGCAAGAAGCGGAATTCTGGGTCCGCGTTGCCCTCGGCGTCTTCTTCCTGATCCTGATCTTCGCCGGCGTGCCGGGCAAGCTCTGGAAGTCGTGGGGCGCCACGGGTGAAGCCGTCCGTGCCGAACTCGATGAAGCCGTACGCATCCGCCAGGAAGCGACCGACCTGCTCAACTCGATCAAGGCCCAGCGCCTGGCGTCCGAGCAGAAGGCCCGCGAACTGATCGCCTATGCCGAGGAAGAAGCCGCCCGCCTGGCCGCTGAAGCCCGCGTCAAGCTGGAAGAGACGATCAAGCGCCGCGAGGAACTGGCCGAACGCAAGATCGCCCAGGCCGAAGCCAACGCCGCTGCCGACGTCAAGTCCGCCGCCGCCGATCTGGCTGCGCAGCTGGCCGAGCAGGTCCTGCTCGATCAGGTCGCCAAGGCCAAGACCGACGCCCATGCGGACAAGGCCATCGGCCAGCTCGAAGGCCGCTTTAACTAGGGTGCGAAGCCCCCTGGCCCCCATAACTCGGTAGCGTTTACTATTCGGTCGGGGTTCTAAAATTAAAGGCCCGGTGTTTTTACACCGGGCCTTTTCCATTATGCTGACGGCATGACCGCGCCGATTCCGATTCTTTTCAGCGATGACGACCTGCATCCCTTTATTGGCGAGCAGGTTGGCATCGGCGTGAACCGGACGGTGTACCGCCATAACGGGCGCGACGATGTGGTCATCAAGGTGCAGAACCGCCTGCCCTGCCGCGCCAACTTCACCGAATGGCTTCTATGGAACCAGATGCACGGCCAACCCGCCCTGCGCGCCCTCTTCGCCCGCGTATGGGGCCTGAGCGACAGCGGGCGCTATCTGGTCATGGAACGCCTGCTGTCGCTTGACGAGCGCCCCCTGCCCCCCTTCCCGGCCTTTGTAATCGATCGCAAGCGCGAGAACTACGGTCTCTCTGTTGACGGCTTGATCAAATGCCTGGACTACGGCGATATCAGTCTGTCGGATACCCTGGTCAAGGCGGATCTAATCTGACCGGACAGCTCAGGCGCGACGGGCACCGGCGTTGCCCCACATGGATATTGCCCAGATGATCAGCCCAAGCATCAGAACGTAAGTGGCCTCGATGACCGACGGGAACACGACGATGAAACGCACAGGCTTCACCATCTGATAAGCAATGTAAGAATTGAGGCCGTTATATGCAGCGCCTAAAACGCCACACACCAGGGCGGTAATGCCCATGGCAGAGAGCAAGCCAGACCGCGGCCCACCATTGAACCGGCGTATAAAGGCCGTGATGGCCGCCACTAAGCCGGCAACCAGCATGATCATCACCAGAAATTTGACCACTATGGTCAGGCCGCCGAATACATCCCACGGCTTGGCCATCATTAATGTACGAATATAAGGTTGCATTTTCCCCTCCCCATTTGTCGCGTCTGACACGACAGAAACGAGGTTAACACGGAAAGCGCAAAGCGCAAAAAAGCCCTCCGGCGAAACCGGAGGGCTTTTCAAATTCACTTGCTCTGCCTAGACCGTGCGCGGCTTGCGGAGAAATCGGCGGCGGATACCGACCAGCTGCCCCCTCCCGCGCAGGACCATGCGCTCGAACTTGAGCACCTGCTGCCAGAAGACCGAGGCGACCTGCGGATTACGGCGCAGCAGCTTGCGCAGCGGCATGATCCAGTTGGGGTGACGGCGCTTGAGATGGACGAACTGGCGGCGTGCCCAATAGGCATTACGCAGAATCAGAATCAGGCCGACGACCACCAGGAAATAGTGACCTGGCACGATGATCAGCAGGAAGCCGGCCGCCAGGCAGACGAAACCGAGCGCGATCATCAGCCAGCCAAGCACCTTCTTCGAGAAGCGCTTCGCCGCGCGCTTGACCGAGCGCGCTTTCGCCTTCCAGTCCCGGCGGGCGCTGGAATGAGTGGCAACCAAGGCTTTTTCGGGCGCGGACGCGCCGCTTTCACTCGACATTGTACTTACCTGAATGCTCTCGCATCCCACCAGAATTTTGCATCGCAATATAGCGTTGTTGGCCTCATATGGAGAGGCAATACGGCAATGTAAAGGCTCGTGCTGAATATCCGGTGAATGTGGATAAAAATTAATTCGCCCTCAAGTGACCCCAAAGTAACCCAAGGGAAAACCAAGCCCTACATTACGGCCTTTCGACAACCGTAAACCCTATATAGGCAAGGAAATGTCAGGATGCGATGCGGCGTCCGACCGCAGCTTATCACTTAATATGACAGCACTTTGCGCGGCCTGTGAACCTGTGAATTATCAGGCTTCGGACGTGGCCGCCGGTTACGGAGAATCATCTTCAGATCATGGCGGAAACGATAGAGCATCCGGCGGTTCTTGGGCAGCACACGGCGTTCCAGCCGCAGGGCCTGAAGCCAGAGCATGGCCACCACCTTGGCGCCGGGCCGCAGCATGGCGCGCAAGGGCTTGAGAAGCTTCGGATGGCGCTTCACCAGCCGCATGAACAAACGCTTCACCCACATTGAACTGCGCAACAGGATGATCAGACCCAGCAAAATCACAGGGACGCCGAACGGCCCCGGCAGCGGCGTAATCACCACCCCCACAGCCATCAGTACAAGGCCCAATACAGTCATCAGCAGTTTGAAGAACACCGTCATGATATGAAGATGGGATGGACCTCATCGGAAGTCCATCCCATCTTCGCCTGTGGCGCGATAAAAAAGTGGTTAGCCAGCTCTTAGGTATAAGAGAGGCGCGGCGCACGGGCGGCGCGGGTCTCGTCCAGACGCTTTGCCGGCGCCAGGTAAGGGGCGCCCTTGAAGCGGGCCACATCGCCGGCCTTCGCCGCTTCGGCCAGGGCGCGCAGTACGGCGATAAAGCCGTCCAGCTCGTCCTTGGACTCGGTTTCCGTCGGCTCAATCAGCATGGCGCCGTGGACGACCAGCGGGAAGTACATGGTCATCGGGTGGAAGCCCTCGTCGATCATCGCCTTGGCGAAATCGAGCGTGGTCACGCCGGTGCCTTCCAGCCAGGCGTCGTCGAACAGGGCTTCGTGCATGCACGGCCCTTCCGGGAACGGCACGCTCATCAGATCCTGCAGGCTGGCCTTGATATAGTTGGCATTGAGCACGGCGTCCTCTGCGACCTGCTTGAGGCCGTCTGAACCATGGCTCAGCATATAGGTCAGGGCGCGGATGAACATGCCCATCTGGCCGTGGAAGGCGCACATGCGGCCGAAGTTCGCCGCCGAGCTGGCTTCATCGTGTTCCAGCATATCAAAGCCATTGGCACCGGCCACGACCCAGGGCTTGGGCGCATACGCGGCCAGCGCTTCAGACAGCACCACCGGACCGGCGCCCGGACCGCCGCCGCCGTGCGGCGTTGAGAAGGTTTTGTGCAGGTTGATATGCATGGCGTCAACGCCGAGATCACCCGGACGGACGCGGCCGACGATGGCGTTGAAGTTGGCGCCGTCGCAGTAGAAATAGGCGCCGGCCTCATGGGTGACACGGGCGATCTCAACGATGTCGCGCTCGAACAGGCCGCAGGTATTGGGGTTGGTCACCATGATGGCGGCGATATCCGGACCGAGCTTGGCGGTCAGGTCGGCAACATCGACGCGACCGTCTGCGGTCTGGGCCACTTCCTTGACCGTGTAGCCGACGAAGGCTGCGGTGGCGGGGTTGGTGCCGTGGGCCGAGGTCGGCACCAGGACAGTGCGGCGATGGCCTTCGCCCTTGGCCTCGTGCGCCGCCTTGATGGCCAGCAGGCCGCACAGTTCGCCATGAGCGCCCGCTTTGGGCGTAATGGCGACGGCGGGCATGCCGGTCAGGACCTTCAGCCAGTGGCTGAGCGTATCCATCAGGGCCAGCGCGCCCTGCACGGTCGAGACCGGCTGGAGCGGGTGGATATCGCCGAGACCAGCCACACGCGCCATCTTCTCGTTGAGGCGCGGATTGTGCTTCATGGTGCAGGAACCGAGCGGATAGAGCGCCAGGTCGATAGCGTGGTTCTTCTGCGACAGGCGCACATAGTGGCGCATGGCTTCCGGCTCGGTCAGGCCAGGCAGCGACAGGTCGTCACGCAGCAGGCCATCGAGATCCGAGGCGTCGATGACGACATCGGCGAAATCGACGCCGGTACGGCTGTAATCGTCCTTCTCGAAGATCAGCTTTTCGGATTGCAGCAGGCCCTTACCGCCGAGCAGGGTCTTGAACGAGGTGGCTTCAACCGTAATTTCGGGGGCCGAGGGACGACCGACAGAGTTCATGCTCATTGGGCGACCTCCTTAAGCGTGGCGACAAGGGTAGCGATATCGGCATCCGAGACGGTTTCGGTAACCGCAACGATCAGGTGGTTCTCGAAGCCTGGCGCGTTTTGCAGGCGGGCGAACGGCACGCCACCGAGGACGTTCTTCGCCGCCAGGGCTTCCACGACCGCGATAGCCGGCTTGGCCAGCTTCACCGTGAATTCATTGAAGAAACGCGGAGTGACCACTTCGAAACCGGCAGCCACCAGTTGGTCCTTGGCGTCGTGCGCCTTGGCGTAATTAATCTTGGCGACGCGCTTCAGGCCGGTCTGGCCCAGCAGGCTCATGTGGATGCTGAAGGCCAGGGCGCAAAGGCCGGAATTGGTGCAGATATTCGAGGTCGCCTTATCGCGGCGGATATGCTGCTCGCGGGTGGAAAGAGTCAGCACGAAGCCGCGCTCGCCATCGGCATCGACGGTCTCGCCGCACAGACGGCCAGGCAACTGGCGCAGATACTTTTCCTTGGCGGCGAAAAGACCGACATAGGGACCGCCGTAGGAAAGCGGCACACCAATCGACTGGCCTTCGACGGCCACGACATCGGCGCCCATTTCACCGGGCGATTTCAGCAGGCCAAGCGACATGGCCTCGGTAACGACCACGATCAGCAGGGCGCCGGCGGCCTGGGCGGCCTCGGCGATCTTGGTGACGTCCGTGGCCGTGCCGAAGACGTTCGGGGTCTGGACGACGACGCAGGCGGTGTTGGCGTCGATATGTTGCAGCACATCGGCTTCGTTATCGACGGCGACGGCACAGGCTTCGGTTTCGATGCCAACCGCATGAGCAAGCGTCTCGACCGTTTCGCGGTAGTGCGGGTGCAGGCCGCCGGAGAGCACGGCCTTGTTGCGCTTGGTGACGCGGGTGGCCATCAGCACGCCTTCGGCCGCGGCGGTCGAACCGTCATAGAGCGAGGCGTTGGCCACCGGCATGCCGGTCAGGCGGGCCACCTGGGACTGGAATTCGAACAGGACCTGGAGCGTGCCCTGCGCGATTTCCGGCTGGTAGGGCGTATAGCTGGTCAGGAATTCCGAGCGCTGGATGATGTGGTCCACGGTCGCCGGGATATGGTGGCGATAGGCACCGGCGCCGACAAAGAACGGCACCTTGGCCGGCGACACGTTCTGCGCGGCGAAGGCGTTCAGTTGCGCCTCGACTTCCAGTTCACCGGCAAAGGCTGGCAGGTCGACCGTGCCCGAACGGCGCGCCGATTCCGGCACATCGACAAACAGGGCATCGACGCTATCAACGCCGATCTTTTCCAGCATGGCGGCGCGATCGCCGGTGCTTAAGGGGAGATATCTCATTTTACAATCCTACCAACGGCGTTACTCGCCTAGCAGAACTCCCCCTGATTTCAGGGGGAGGTGGCCTGAAAGGCCGGAGGGGGTTAAACCGGCGCCGCAGCAAGTTGGCAGTTGGGAATTTAACCCCACCCGCCCTTCGGGCACCCTCCCCTAAAATCAGGGGAGGTTCTTGATTACAGCGTCGCCAGATAGGCTTCGTAGGCGGCGCGGTCCATCAGACCGTCGAGTTCCGAGGCGTCGGCCAGCTTGATCTTGGCGATCCAGCCGCCGGCTTCCGGCACGGCGTTGATGGTCTCCGGCGCACTCGTCAGCTCGGTATTGGCTTCGATCACTTCGCCCGACACCGGCGCGTAGACGTCCGACGCGGCCTTGACGCTTTCGACCACGGCGAAGCTGTCGCCGGTCTTCAGGGTCTTGCCGACTTCCGGCACTTCGACGAAGACGACGTCGCCCAGGGCTTCGGCGGCGTAGGCGGTGATGCCGACAAAGGCTTCATTGCCGGTGACATTGACCCATTCGTGGTCTTTGGTGAACTTCATGGCTTTATCCCTTAAGCTTTGGGTTTACGGTGATAGCCGTTGGCAACGAACGGCAGACAGACGATTTCAGCGGCGTATTGGCGGCCGCGGGTTTCCAGTTTCAACTTGGTGCCGATAGCGGACGCGGCCGGCGGCACATAGCCCATGGCAATTGAGTAACCGAGCGACGGCGACGGCACGCCAGACGTGACGATGCCCAGTTCGGCGCCATTTTCACCGACGATCTTTGCGCCTTCACGAGCGGGCGGGCCTTCGAGCACGCGGATGGCCACGCGGACACGGTCGAGCTTGCCATCGAGCTGGGCGCGCAGGCGATCGATGCCCCTGATGTCACCACGCGTCAGGCGCGACTTGTTCATGGCAAAGCCGAGGTTAGATTCGACCAGGGTGTAGCCGGCATCCATTTCATGGCCGTAGAGCGGCATACCCGCTTCAAGGCGCAGGGAATCGCGGGCACCCAGGCCGATCGGCTTAACGATAGGGTTTGACAGCAGCTCATCCCACAGATCGGCGACACGCGCGGCCGGGAAGCTGATTTCAAAACCATCCTCGCCGGTATAGCCGGAGCGCGAGATATAGGCGACCTCGCCGAGAAGCTGGAAGGTGCCGCATTCCATGAAATACATTTCAGTAGCGGCCGGGCAGAGTTCTTTCATGACATCCTTCGCCTTGGGGCCTTGCAGGGCCAGCAAGGCGCGATCGGTCAGCACCTCGAACTCGACGTCAGCCCCCGCCTCGTCATTGGCGATAAAGTCGGCGATGATATCAAAATCCTGATCCTTGCAGGCGGCATTGACCACCAGCATGAAACCTTCGGCGAAGGGCCGCGAGACCATCCAGTCATCGAGGATACCGCCTTCGTCGTTAAGCAGCAGCGAATATTTCTGCTTGCCCTGGGGCAGGATGGCGAAATCGGTCGGGGTCAGGGCTTCGAGCACGGCAATGGCGCCCTCGCCGCTCAGGCGCGCCTGGCCCATGTGGGAGACGTCGAACAGGCCCGCCTCGGCGCGGGTCCACTTGTGCTCGGCCAGCACGCCTTCATACTTTACCGGCATATTGTAGCCGGCAAAGGGCACCATCTGGCCACTCAGCGCGACATGCTGGTCAAATAGAGGGGTATTCTTGAGGGATTCGCTCGGTTCAGACATGGGGGCTCGCAGACGGTTTGAATACGTTCTGCCCCCGCTGTCCTTTTTAGCCTGAGAGATTTGCTCCTTCGGCGAGAACCTCCGGGGTTCTACTTTCCAGCGTTTTAATGTGTCTTGCGGTCCGTTTGCCTGAGCGTTTCCGGGGCGGTTGCGCCTTCGGCGGTGTGAGTGTCACACTCTCTCCCGCGAGTCTTTTCGCTTGTGCGGCAGGCGCTGTGAAGAGTCAAGCGATGGCGTCTGACATCACCGTCTTTTTAACGGCTTAATAGCTTTGTCCAAATCGTACTAAGCCCTTTATACGCAAAAAGAATAACCAGCACTGGAATGCCAACGACAATCGTCACCAAGATTGCGACCGGAGTAATTACCAACCTTAAGAGTTTGTTCGACAAGGACAAAGTTTTGAAAGTATATGTGCCCTCAGCCCAAGCTTTGTCAGCAAAAACGCGCTTCAATTCTCCAACTGTGAAATCCCGAAATTCCACTTGTCGACTTGGCCAGATTTGAAAACCTGCCCGACGATTTAAACCGGGAAATTCAGGAACCCCAGCTTCAGCCATGAAATCGAGTAATTCGTTTTCGTAGTCCTGTGGTTCAACATCGGCAATTGAGCATAGATCAGCAAACACAAACGCCTCATCGCCTTTGGCCTTGAAGGCGCCCACGGTTTCTGAATCAAGGTCTTTGCCAAGTAAGGCATATAGACCTGCCTCAAATTCCTCGGGCGTCACTTTAACCAGCGCCCGAGCCAAAAGCCCAGCAGCGCTATAATCCCGAGTACCAGCCCGGCCAGGACCAGCATCACCGTCAGGCTGGTCAGTTTCTGCGACAGGGGGACGGGCTCGTAGGCATAGGCATCCGCCGGCCAGACCTTGCTTTTCGCCAGCGCCTTCAGTTCGCCGACCGTAAAATCGCGATAGACCAGGCACTTGTCGGGCCACAGCCACCAGAAAGGGCTGACACGCTCCTCCGCCGGCGGCTTGACGCCATGGATAGCCAGCAGGGTCATCATGTCATCGATATAGAAGTCCGTCTCGGCATCGCCATCGAGATCGCCCAGCACATAGGCGTCATCGCCACGCGCCTTGAAAGCCTCAAGGCATTCCGGGCTCAGGCGCGTACCCAACAGGTCGTAAAGCCCCTTCTCGAACGGCTTAACCATTATTGACGACAAGCTTCAGGTGGCTTTTGACGCGCACCTGGGGCGGGTCATAAATCGCCGGACGCGGCACCACTTCTTTGGTCCCAAGGAAACGCTGTTTGTATTTCGCCATTTCCGGCAAGAGCGACGCCTCCAGGTGATGGGTTTGGATTTCGATGCATTGATCGGCAATGCGTTCGATGTGGCGATTATGATAGCGCCCCGGCGGCGTGACAAGCACCAGTTTCTTTTTCGGAAAGCGCTCCTTGAAATAACGCGCCGTGGCGGCGTGGTCACCATCGGCCGTCACCAGATAGCAGACGTCGAACAGGTTATCCTCGGCATCGGCGGCGATGGAGAGCGCCAGATTGACATCGCCCTGCTTCTCCACCGAGATCTGCCACTTATGCCCGCAGCTGTTGCAGCCGTCCATGGCGTGGATAAAGTGGCCCATGCGGCAGATCACGCCCTGCCCCACCAGCGCCTTGCGGTAATCTTCGTGGCGTTGCAGCTTGGAGCGATGCGTCGGCGAGAAGGCCGAGCACCAGACCACGCGCTTGACCACCTCGGACTTAGGCGCAATCGCCCGGCCGAGCGCCTTGAGATTCAGCCATTTGAGATAGGGGCGCTTGTAGGCATCGACGGCGTGATAGAGGTTGAAACCGTCATAATAGAAGGCGGCCCGCTTGCGGAAGAAGGGGAAAGACCAGCCGCCTCCCGAACCTGTCTCCCGCCCCTTGGACATGACCTCAAACCCACCCGTTAACGTCTTGGTAACAATAAACCTCAGTTACGGGCGTTTGTCAGCAGGTTTTGTGCAGTTAGAATTTAAGGAAAGTAAGAAACCCCACCACCAACGCGCAAGGGCGCGTCGGTCCCCCTCCCCGACAAGTCGGAGAGGTATAAATGGGTGCAGGGGCCGTGCCCCTGCTACATCTGATCCGGTGCGCTGAGGCCCATCAGGTCTAGGCCCAGTTCGAGCTGGCGCAGGGTCAGGCTGACCAGCCCCAGACGCGAGGCCTTCAGCGCGGCATCTTCCCCCACCAGCACCGGACAGGCGGCATAGAACTTCGAGAAGCCCTGTGCCAGACGATAGACGTGATCGGCCAAAATATTCGGCGCGCGCTTGAGGTAGGTTTCCTTCAGAGCGTTATCGAAGCCATCGAGCAGCAGCACCAGTTCGCGCTCGGCCGGTTCAGCCACGGCGATCTGACCGGCCGCGAGTCCTTGCTCGCCAGCCTTCCGAAGGATCGATTTCATCCGCACCGCCTGATAGAGCAGATATGGCCCGGTCTTGCCCTCGAAGCTCATGAAGCGGTCGAGATCGAAAATGTAGTTGGTCAGGCGGTGATTGCTGAGTTCTGCAAACTTCAGCGCCGCCACGGCCACCTTGTGCGCCGTATCGGCAAAGGCCGCTTCCGAAAGCCCCTCGCCCAGACCAGCTTCATGCAGACGGGCATTGGCTTTTTCCACCGCCTGACTGATCAGGTCGCCCAGCTTGAGCGTACCGCCATCGCGCGTCTTGAAAGGCGTGCCGTCCGGACCGTTGACCGTACCGTTGGCGGCATGTTCCAGTTGGCCTTCCTGCGCATAGCCGGCCAGATAGGCGGTGCGGAAGACCTGCTCGAAGTGCTCGGCCTGACGCTGGTCGACGATGTAGAGACTGAGATCGGGGCCGAATTCCTTCTGGCGCTGCACGATGGTGGCCACATCCGTGGTGCCATACATGGCCGAACCTTCAGAAGAGACAGCCAGCAAGGGCGGCGGGCTCGGCACTTCGATGACCGAGCCGTCATCCAGTTTCTTCTTACGGGTCTCGCCGGCGCGCGCGACATGTACCACCTGGGCGCCATTGTCCTCGACCAGTAGGCCCTTGGCTTTAAGATCGGCGATCATCGGCTCGACATAAGGATCGGCATCGGATTCGCCGTACCACAGGTCGAACTCCACACCCAGATCGGCATAGTCGCGCTTCAGGGCCTCGCGGCTGACCACGACGAAATGCTGCCACAGGGCGCGATAGCCCGGACGGCCGTCCTGCAGTTCCTTCGTCGCCTTGCGGGCCGCTGCCAGAAACTCAGCGTCCTTCGCCTTGATGCGCGCGCTCGATTTGGGATAGATGCGGCCGAGATCAGCCAGGGTCACCGGCGTTTCCACCGGATATGGCCCTGTATAGGCCGCATCGAAATACGGCAGGTCAGGCTGTTCTTCGGAGAGACCGACGATCAGTTGGCCCATTTGCAGCCCCCAGTCACCAAAGTGCGCATCGCCGATCACTTCATCGCCGAGAAAACGCAGGGTGCGCTTGAGGCTTTCACCGATCACCGCCGTGCGCAGGTGGCCGATATGCATTTCCTTGGCGACATTGGGCCCGCCGAAATCGATCATCACCTTGCGCTTTTGCGCCACAAGAGGCGCGCCGATACGCGGATCTGCCGCCAGGGCATTGGCGCGAGCACTGAGGGCTTCATGCGACAGGGTGAAGTTGAGAAAGCCCGGCCCGGCGATTTCCAGCTTGTCCAGGCGCGCGTCACCGTCAAAGTGCGAGACGATTTTCGTCGCCACCTCGCGCGGATTGGCCTTCGCCGCCTTCGCGACCGCCAAGGCGCCATTGCACTGGAAATCGGCCAGATCCGGGCGGTCCGAAGCATTCACGCGACCCGCCGAGGCATCGAAGCCTTCCGCCACAAAGGCGGCGCCCGCGCTGCCGGTCAGCTCGGTCTTGAAGTCACGGGAGTCAATAAAAGCTTCGGTAAAGGCGGGCATTGTCATATCCGGGGAAAAACTTCCGCCGTAATAGGCACTCGCTAGCCCTAAGACAAGAACCTTATTGCGATTGCGCCGGCTTCTGTTCGGCCGGCGTAACATAGCGGAAGTGCTTGCCCTCGCGGTTGAACTCGGCCATCTGCGGCGTCACGTCGAAACCGATCAACACTTCGAAGTTCTCGCCCGAAATGGTTATGTCCTTGCGCGGGATATAGATGCCTTCCAGGCGCGTATTGACGTCGACCTTGTCCTGACCTTCGGCAAAGGTCACCGGCAACTCGAATTCCTGTTTGGCCAGCACCGTCTTGTCGCGCTCGGTGACAGCGATCCAGTAATGATAGGTATTGCTCAGCCCCTCGGCCTGCGGCCCACGACCGAGCGAGAAGCTGATATCCATGCCAACCTGGATTGGATTGGTGCCGGTATAGGCGCATTCCGAGTGGATACCGTTGATCTCGCCGGTCCACATGGCCGCCGAGGTGGTTTCGACATTGTTCTTGAACTCGTGATAGCGTGCGGCGTCATAGAGTACCTTGACATAGGGGCAAGGGCCTTCCGCCTTGCGCTTCTTGAGGTTCAGGCTCTTGTCACCCCATTCCGCGTCCTTCTTGGCGCGATCGGACGCGGCCTGCTGGTCATCACCGCCACCACTTCCGCCCATGCCGCCCCCCATACCACCGCCCATCTGGGCCGAGGCAACACCGGCCGTACCGGCGCTGAGCAACACACCCAGACAAACTCCGGCCCAAACACGACGAGCCAGGATACGGCGCATAACAACTGACATAGGCGTGAAGATCCCCAAATAGCGAACAAGATGACGAAGCGGCTTTCAGCGAAGCGCATCCTTAACGGATGTGTAGCGTCTTGAAATCACTTTTCAAAGGGTTTTATGGAGCACTTGCGGCCAAAGTGCGGCGGAAGACCATCACCTCTGATATCTCGGATTACCAGTGGCGCAATCCACCGAAAAGACTTATGTGAAGCCTATGAGCGTCCCTCTTCCCTCCCTGGCCCGCCCCCTGAAGGTCTATCTCGCCACGCCGCGCGGCTTCTGCGCCGGTGTCGATCGCGCCATACAGATCGTCGAACGCGCCATCGAACGCTACGGCGCGCCGGTCTATGTTCGCCATGAGATCGTGCATAACAAGCATGTGGTGGACCGTCTGAAGGGCCTGGGCGCCGTGTTTGTCAAGGAACTGGACCAGTGCCCGCCGGATCGCCCGGTCGTCTTTTCGGCGCACGGCGTGCCGAAATCCGTGCCCGCCGACGCGCAGAATCGCCAGATGTTTTACCTGGACGCCACCTGCCCGCTGGTCTCCAAGGTCCATGTCGAGGCCGAACGCCATCATAATGAAGGCCGCGAGATCATCCTGATCGGTCATGCCGGTCACCCGGAAGTCATCGGCACCATGGGCCAACTGCCGGAAGGCACGGTCAAGCTTATCGAAACCGTCGAGCAGGCGCGTGAATTTGAGCCTGTCGATCCGGACAACCTGGCCTTTGTCACCCAGACCACGCTTTCCGTGGATGACACCGCTGAGATCGTCGGCGCCCTGAAGGCCCGCTTCCCGCAGATCAAGGTGCCGCACAAGGAAGACATCTGTTACGCCACCACCAACCGCCAGGATGCGGTCAAGCAGGTTTCGGCCGATTGCGACCTGGTGCTGGTGATCGGCTCGGCCAAGTCCTCGAACTCCCAGCGTCTGGTCGAAGTCGCCTTGCGCGGCGGCGCCAGGGCCGCCTATCTGGTCGATGACGCCTCGCATGTCGACTGGAGCTGGTTTGATGGCGTGGACGTGCTGGGTATTTCCGCCGGGGCCTCGGCGCCGGAAAACCTGATCGAAGAGCTGGTCGCCGCCGTGGCCGCCCGTTTCGACGCCGAGGTCATCGAAAACAACGGTGTACGCGAGACCGTTACCTTCAAGTTGCCGAAAGCCGTCGCTTAAAGCAAGGGCCGACAGCGCTTGCCTATTCTTTTCGACTCGATGATAAGCGGCTGATGACCGAACGCACACACGTCACCCTCTACACAGACGGCGCCTGCAAGGGCAATCCCGGTCCCGGCGGCTGGGGCTGCATCCTGATGTCCGGCCTGCACGAGAAGGAACTCTACGGCTACGAGCCCAGCACCACCAATAACCGCATGGAGCTGATGGCCGCTATCTCTGGTCTGGAGGCGCTGAAAAAGCCCTGTGACGTCAAGCTCTATATCGACAGCCAGTATGTCCTGAAGGGTATGACCGAATGGATCAGAGGCTGGAAGGCGCGTGGCTGGAAGACCGCCGACAAGAAGCCGGTCAAGAACGACGACCTGTGGATCAGGCTCGATACCGCCGCCAAGCCGCACAAGATCAAGTGGATCTGGGTCAAGGGCCACGCCGGCAACGAGATGAACGAGCGCGCCGATCAGCTGGCCAACAAGGGTATTGAGGAAGCGCGGGCGCGGACCTGAAGCCCACAGCAAGCATTCAGCCTAAAAAATATTTCCGGAATGTTATCTTCTTTAACATCCGTTAGCCCTGCCATGGCATAATCACGCTTGACAGAATGTCGCCGTAGCCAGCGGAGGTTCAGCAGTGAACTCCATAAACACCAATATCGGGGCCATGATTGCCCTGCAGACTCTCAACGGCATCAATGCCAGCCTTGAGACGACGCAGAACCGCATCTCGACGGGGCTGAAGGTGGCCAGCGCCAAGGATGACGGTGCGACCTGGGCCATCGCCCAGAGCCAGCGCTCGACGGTATCTTCGCTCGATGCGGTGAAAGACTCCCTGTCACGTAATTCGTCTGCCGTCGATGTCGCCCTGACGGCCGGCGAATCGATATCCGACCTGCTTTCCCAGATGAAGGCCAAGGCCCTGGAAGCCTCCGACACCTCGCTCGATACGGCGTCCCGCAACGCGCTGAACGAAGACTTCATTTCCATCCGCAACCAGATCACCAAGACCCTGCAGAATTCCAGCTTCAATGGAACCAACCTGCTCGACGGCTCCAAGTCGTCGATCTCGGCCCTGGCCAATGCCCAGGGCACCAGCCGCCTGACCGTGGCCGCGGAGAACATGTCGCTCGGCGGCAGCATCATCACGCTCGGCGCCAGCGCCGCCTTCGCCAGTGCGTCCTCGGCCAGCGCCCTGCTGTCGACGCTTGAATCCTCGATTAACAATGTCTCGGCGGCCCTGGCCAAGCTCGGCACATCGTCAAAGATGCTCGACAATCACCAGACCTTTATCGGGAAGCTTCAGGATTCGATCACAGCCGGCATCGGTAACCTGGTCGATGCCGACATGGCCAAGGAAAGCGCCACCCTGCAATCCCTGCAGGTCAAGCAGCAGCTTGCCATCCAGATGCTGTCCATATCCACACAGTCCGACAGCTGGGTACTGAACCTTTTCAATCGGTCCTGAGATTTTGGGGCGCACTTTCAGGAAAGTGCTAGTCACCAAAATCGAAAATATCGCCGAAGTCGAAACCCCTCTTTTTCTTCTTGTGGGAAAAATCGCGGCCTTCATATCGCCGGTCGTAGTCGTCATCGCGCCGCGGCTTTGGCTGGGAGGGCGGCGGCAGGGGAATATCCCGGTCGTCCTTCGACAGCGCGATCAGCTTTTCCAGTTCGCCGCGGTCCAGCCACACGCCCTGGCATTGGGTGCAGATATCAATCAGTATGCCTTCACGAATGACCTCGCGAAACGCACCCTGGCAAACGGGACAGATCAGGGCAGACATGGCTACTCCTCAGGCTAGGCTCACCTTGCTGACATGGAACTGTAAAACGCAAAGTCAAGAGATCGCCGTCAGGTCGTGTTTGAAACGGCGCCAGTTACGCACATAATGCGCCGCCGATTGGGTCAGCTTGCCGATCTGTTCGGGCGTCAGTTCACGCGCCACCCGCGCCGGCTGGCCGATCAGCAGTACGCCATCGGGATATTCTTTCCCCTCAGGCACCAGGGCGCCGGCGCCGACAATCGTGTTCCTGCCGATCTTCGCCCGCGCCAGGATAACCGCACCGATGCCGATCAGGCTGTTATTGCCGATCTCGCAGCTATGGATCATCGCCTTGTGTCCCACGGTCACATCGTCGCCTATGGTCAGGGGCAGGCCGTCATCCGAATGCAGCACAGCGCCGTCCTGGATATTGGTGCGCGCACCGATGGTGATGGGATCATTATCGCCGCGCACCACAGCGCAGAACCAGATGCTGGCGTCTGCCTTGAGCGTCACATCGCCCATCACATCGGCCGATGGTGCGATCCAGAAACGCTCGTCCGGCGGCAGGTTCGGCGCCTTGTCTCCGAGTTTATAGATGGCCATGGGCGCCTCCTTTTCCGATTGTTTCTTTATGACGCATTTGCGAAATTATGAAAGTGACCGGCGCCATTAAGATAACGCTAACCATCGTCGGCGAATCTGATAGCGTCGTTACAGGATGAGGAATCAGTACGCCTCTTCCGCGATCGGCATCAGACTTAAGGTTCCAGCCTTAGAGGTTTTTAGTGGCTATACGGGTTGTATCATCCTCCCCCGCCTCTCCTCCACCGCCCTCAATGGGCGATGACGGCTCTCCCGGCTGTTGCCGAATTTCCTCCCCTACCCGCGTATCCCGTACCCAAAGGCGAGCCATTTCCGGCGTCGCCTTTTTTCATGTTCTTTTTCAAGGAGCCCACCATGACCAAGCGAGCCGCTAAACGTTTTATGCGCGAAGGCAATCTGGATGCGGAGCAATTCGCCCCGGATACGAAAGTGCGCCGCATGAACGTGCATGGTGCCGGGGTGAACAGTAACTGGTCACCGGCCAACGAAGATCGCACCCAATCCTATGTAAAGACCATAAAACCGAAATCCGAAGGCCAGGCGGCACTGATGTCGGCCATGGACGAGAAGAACCTCGTCCTGGCGCTTGGCCCCGCGGGCACCGGCAAGACCTATCTCGCCATTGCGAAAGCGGTGGAGGCCCTGGAGGCCGGCAAGGTGGGCCGCATCGTGCTCTCCCGTCCCGCCGTCGAGGCCGGGGAATCGATCGGCTTCCTGCCGGGCGATATGGAGGACAAGCTGGCCCCTTATCTGCGCCCGCTCTATGACGCCCTGACCGACCGCCTCAGCATGAAGCGGGTCAAGGCCCTGATGGCCGAGGGCCTGATCGAGATCGCTCCGGTCGGCTACATGCGCGGCCGCACGCTCAACAACGCCTTCGTGGTCATCGATGAGGCGCAGAACTGCACCTATGTCCAGCTCAAGATGCTGCTGACCCGCCTGGGCTGGAACTCGACCATGGTCGTCACCGGCGATCCGGCGCAGTCCGACCTGCTGCCAGGCATTTCCGGTCTGGCCGATGTGGCCGACAAGTTCGAGACGGTCGATACGATCAAGGTCGTCCGCCTGAAGGACAAGGACATCGTGCGTCATCCCTTGGTGGCGCAGATGCTGGGCGTGCTGTAGGCGCAGCATTTACGTCCGGGGAACGAACGGCGGGCCGCGAGGTCCGCCGTTTTTATTTGAAGATGCCAAAGAAAAAAGCGGCGAAGTCACCCTCGCCGCTTTTCTGGTTTACAGGCAGATCAGACCTAGAAGTCCTTCGAGATATTCAGGAAGAACTGGCGGCCAATGATACCGGTCAGGTACTGGCTGGAGAACGGGTAGTTGCCCAGGCGTGCGGCCGAACCGGAATAGAGGCCCGAACCGATTTCCGGCGCATACTTGTCAAAGATATTGTTGATACCGGCGATGACTTCGAAGGATTTACCACGATAGCGAACTTCCAGATCATGGGTCACGAACGGCGGCACCGAAGCGACATAGGTATAGGTGCCGGCACTGTTGGTACCGGTTTCACCGTACCAGCCGAGGTTGCTGGCGGCGCCGGTATAGTTGAAGGTCCAGGCAACCTGCCAGTCCTTATGGGTAAACTTGGTCTGTACGTCGCCAACCCAGCTCGGTTGACCGATCTTGCCGACATAGTCGTCGATCACGGCGCCTTCGTACTGCTGGCTCTTGTAATACTTGTACCAGCTGAACTGGGCATCAGAGGACAACTTACCGAAATTGAACTCGTGCTCGTAACTGACCGTGAAGTCGATACCAGCCGTTTCTTCGGTCGGGATGTTGCGGTAGCTGCCGTCGATCGCCGTAATCGCCAGATAGGTCGGCGAGGTCGGGTCCGTATCGCGCACGAAGTCATCACAGAAGCCCGGCTGTGAGCGGAACTGGACGCTGCCGTAGCAGGCCCCCACGACCGCGGCCCCGCTGGAGGTGATCTGGTTGCTGATCTTGGTCTTCCAGATATCCATGGCAAACTGGAAGCCGGTATCCGGCGGAGTCAGCACGAAACCAAGCGTGGTGGCGTAAGACGTTTCCGGCTCAAGGCCGAGACCGCCGCCCGTCGTGATGGTCGCGGAGGGGTTGCTACCGGTATAATCGTCCGGCACGCCGTCTGCCGCGCAGTTGGCGCGAATGGTGGCATTGGTTTTGAATTCTCCGTCTGCCCCCAGTTCACCGTAGTTGATACACGGGTCAACGCTCAACTGGCCGAGATAGCTGGTCTGGTCGTTGAGATACAGTTCATACAATCCCGGCGCACGGAAAGAGGTGCCCGCCGTTCCGCGGATGCGGAAGGTGTTGTCCACGGCCCAGCTGAAGCCCGCCTTATAAGTGGTGGCATCGCCTACACTGTCATAATCGCTGTAGCGCCCTGACAGGCTCAGGGTGAGATCTTCAAACAGGAACTTGCCACGGATGACGGGCACTTCCAGTTCGCCATAGACTTCCTTCAACTGGTCAGAGCCCTTGGTAATCCCCGAAGATGTCCGGTTATAGGAATTGCCGCTACGCGACAGTTCACCCGGCACGTCATTGATCTCGTCCTTGCGGAAGCTGACCCCGAAGGCACCGGCCAGTGCGCCGGCTGGCAGCTGGAAGAGATCACCCGTGGCCGTGGCTTCGGCCGTCAGTTGCGTATAATCCGTGCGGCCATGATCGACGGTGAAATAGTAGTCGTATTCCGCCTGGGTCAGTTTACCGGTCGTCTGTGCTTCCGGGCTGAACAGGTTCAGAGGCACGCAACCGGCTGGAGCGCCGGCACCGCACTCGTCAATTTCCTCAAAGGTGTTCTGATCGAAGCCCGTTCCCCAGTTCACGCGGTCAGCGTAGATAGCCGTATTGTCATAAGTGCCGTGGCTTTTCGAATAGGACACATAGGTATCCCAGTTCCAGGAGGACAGGGTACCACGCACACCACCAAGGAACCTCCCCAGGTCAACCTTTTGCGACGAATCCGACTCAAAGATCGTTACCGGCTCAGCGTATAGACCGCCTGACCCGAGGCCATAATAAGCCTGTTCTTCCGGCGTAAACTGTGAAGGCAGGATATTCACGCTGGAGTGGGTCGAGTAGTAGGGGAACAGTTGCGCCCAGCTGCGTTGCGAAGATTGACGCTCGCCAAACATCAACTCGGTGTAGAGTTCCGCACCGTTCAGCCAATCCGGACGCCACTGCCCCTGTACGAACAGGGTGGCCCGCTTGACCGGTGAAATAGCTGTCGTATCCAGTGCGGCGTCGGGATTGTCATCTTCCCAGACAACTGTCCGTGCAACGGCTTCCGGTGATGAACTATCGTACCTGACGTAATCGTTCAGAGGGCCATCGGTATGACCGGGCGCATAGAAATAATAATCACCGTAATAGCCATCGATAATAGCGCCACCCCAGACACCGGACGCGTTATAGCACTTATAGTCGCCGGTACGCGGATCGATCCGGTCGGCGCGGGAGCCATCGGCCGTGCTGGTGCGCAGCAGTTGCGGACAGGCCAGCCCCTTGCGATCGCGATAGGTCAGCTCCTTCTGCTCGTAATATTCACCCGAGATCAGGATACCGCCCTTGTCGAACGTCTTGCCGTACATGGCCGAGACGGTATAGCTGTCGCCACCGTTCTTCTCGGATTTCAGGCCGGAAGCTTCCATGTGGAAGCCATCATAATTCTTGGTGGTAATGATGTTGACGACGCCGGCAACGGCATCGGAACCATAGATTGATGACGCGCCATCCTTCAGGATTTCATAGCGCGATACCATCGATTGCGGAATGAAGTTGAGGTCGACCGGACCAACCGTGCCACCGACACCGGCTGGCGGCATACGACGACCATTGATCAGGACCAGAGTGCGCTGAGCGCCAAGACCGCGAAGCGACAGGGTATTGATGCCGTCACCGCCATCCACGACATAACCGGTGAAGGTGTTGTTGATCTGGCCGGAACCGGAGGCGATGGACGAGGATTGCAGAATTTGCGCGGCATCGATCATGCCGGCCATGCTGGACTTTTCGGCCGTGATTACCTGGACCGGGGCCGTTGAGGTGAATTCACTCTTGCGGATGCGTGATCCGGTCACGACGATTTCAGTGGACTGGTCCGTTGCCGCAGCATCCGGTGTGGCGGGAGCGGCAGTGGTATCGTCTGCTGGCGGCGGCGTGTCCTGAGCCATGGCCGGCAAACCCACAACCAGAGTGGTCAAAATGGTGCCTGTCAGCAACCATTTACGCGTCAAATTCATCTGCTTCGACATGAATAACTCCATAGTGTAAGTCCCCGGACTTGAAACAGACACTATCTGGTCACATTTGCGACGCAATACCAAAATTGGCACAGGAACAACTTACCGCCATATATGTGACGAGTTTGTCGCATACGGGACATGAAAAAAGCCTCGCAGGTTGCAAGGCTCTTCTTCCATCAGTGGATTAGCGGCAATATTACACCTAACCGATCAGGCCGCATTTCGGACTTTTCAGAAAATCTTCCATCAGTCCCAGACTCTGTTCCTGCCATTCGACATGCCAAGGCAAGGTGTGCCACATGCCCTTGATTTCCGTATATTGCACGTCTTTCCCAGCTGATTTCATGGCGGCATAGAACATACGCGAATGCTCAGTATCGGCCTGACGGTCATGATCGCCATGATAGAGCAAAATCGGGATATTGCCCTTGTCGACGTTCTTCAAAGGGTCCATGCCTGCAACAGTCTTGCCTTGTATGTCACGCTGGATATGACTGTTGCCCCACAGATTACCTATACGCTGCAAGCTTGAAACGCCAGCGCCGGCAATCGCGCATTTGTAAGGACTATTCGGCCTGACACTTGCTGCAATTGCGGCAAAACCACCATATGAGTATCCCATGATCGCCAGGCGCTTCGGATCGGCGATACCACGCGACACCAGATAGGCCGCGGCATCGTCATTGTCGTCCGACATCTTCAGCCCCCACTCCTTGTCACCGGCTTTCCACAACTTGTCGCCCCAGCCCTCCGATCCGCGATATTGCGGTTGGATGACGGCAATGCCGCGTGTGGCAAAGAATTGCGGCCAGCCCGCCATGTCCCAGCCAAATTCGTCGCGCGCCCACGGACCGCCATGCGGCATGACGATCAGCGGCACCGGCCCCTGATCCGGTGTCCAGCCCGGCGGATAGGTGATGAAGGCCGGAATTTCCAGACCGTCGCGCGCCTTGTAGGTAACAAACTCTGCCTTGCCGAGGCTCTTTGGGTCAATCCAGGGCTTGGCGCCTCCCAGAGGCTGGAGCTTGCCGTCCTTATAAAGGTAATATTGCGGCGGAAGATCAGGCGCCTCGACCTCGACCACGGCCGTCTGGTAGGTGTCCCGATTGATTGTCAGATGTACATTCTTGCCAGGGAAATTGGCCTCTATCGACTTCTGCGCCGCCGCCCACCTGGGATCAAGATAACTAACGATCGTGCTAGGACCTTCCACAGCCACGGCCAGGATGTCGGTCTTTTTGTTCGCACGGTCTATGGCGAAACTGACGCGATTGATGTCGTATTTGCTGTTTGCAAACAGCGGCTGAGCCGAGAATTTCTGCGCCTTGATATCGTAATCGTAGATGGCACTTTTGTCGCCATTGATATTGGTTGAGATGACAAGCTGGCCCGGATCTGTATCAAATCCGAGTATTGTTATGTTCTTACGCTCTGCCACCTTGTAGCTTAAAGGCGCATGATAGACCCATTCCCCTGTGGTCTTGTCCTTGATGTAGAGCTTGTACCAGTATTCGCCGCCCACATCATCGATCTGTTCCTTGATCAGTGGCTCACCGGTATTCAGGTCCACTCCCGCGGCAAGGTAATTGAATTCGCTGGACCCCAGCGCCACCGTACGCGTCTTGCCGGTCCTGGTGTCGAGCTCGAAGATCTTCTGGGCAAAATCATCCGGATTAACCGTCTCCATGAGTATCTTGGTGTCATCATAGAGATTGCGGTTGAACACGGTGGCCGAAATGCCTTTGGCCATGGAATCGCGCACATCCTTGTTCAGGGTACCGGTCATTTTGAACGGCTCCTCAATCTTGCGGCCTTCAAGATCGGAATAGTAGAGCTTGTTCGTGAAGGTCGGTTTGCCGTCGAACCCGGTGATCGGCTGTTCGGTGACGAAGTAGACCTTGTCATTGCTGAAGAAGTCGACCTGAATAATCCGCTGGGTCTCAGAGGGAATCCAGATCGGCTTCTTGCCGAGATCGTCCGTATCCCAGATCGATATGACCGGCCACTTCTGCCCTTTAACGGCGATCAGGCCCGCAATATGCTTGCCATCCGGCGAGATGGACACACTGGTCAGCGCATCATATTGCGCCAGATCGTCGATCGACAGAGGCTGCGCGGGCGGCGTATAGGCAGCGTGGGCCAGACTACCCGTCAGCAGGCCCGCCGCCAACGCGGCGAGCGCCGTGGATTTCATCAGGATTTTCAAGGGGGCAGATTTTCGGCGCGCCATAGCAACAAACTCCGGTATGTTTGCAACAAACTGGACACATGGTTACGGGACCGTCAACCCGCCTCCGCCTGATTTTCGAAATACGCGCAGCAACATTACCAACTTGTAACAAATACCCTTTCTATTCGCGCGCGAATAACCAGGTCGTCTTGGCCGGAATGGTAATCGTCATCGCGTTGCCTTCAGCTCTTAAAGACGCGGCTTCTGTTTCACCCAATACATGCAGCGCCGGCGTATAGGTACCTGTTGTCAACATGACTTTCACGGTCTGCGGCCGATCGCTCAGATTGACCAGCACCGCCACCTCATCGTCACTGTCCTTGCGCGTAAAGACCAGTACGGGATCGCCGGGCTTCGATTGCAGGTCCATCCCCCCCGTGCCGAGAACCGGATGGGCACGGCGAACGGCATAGAGTGCGCGGTAATATTCAAGCAGCGAATTGGGATCGCCGGCCTCGGCCGCCACATTGTGACTGGCCACATTGATCGCCACATCGCGATAAGGCGTACCGATGGTAAAACCGGCTGTACGTGGATAGCCCGTCCAGCTCATCGGCGAACGGATGCCGGGATCGTTGAAGGTCCCGCCATTGCTCATGCCGATTTCCTCGCCGTAATAGGCAAAGGGCGTGCTGGAGGCCAGGATAGATATCGCTGCCGACAGCTTGTAATCGGCTATGTCATTGACGCCGAACTGATTGATCAGCCGGTCGCCGACATAGGCATCGTGGCTTTGCAGGGCCAGCGGCATCAGGTCAGCATGCGGATTCTGCAGCTGGGCAATCAGCGGCGCCGGCACGGCCCCCTTCTTCGCGCCTTCGATGATCGATTGCTGGACACCATAGGCAAAGGCGCTGCACGCCTTGACATACATGTCCGCCCCTTCCGAAGCCTCGCAGATCATGTAGCGGTTGTCGTACTCATCGAGTGTCTGGCGCAGTTTGGCGACGATACCCGGATTGGCCGGATTGTTGAAATAGGCCTTGGGTCCATCCTCGATCAGCATGGTCACCGCATCGAGGCGGAAGCCATCGACGCCCTTGTTCATCCAGAAGCGCATCGTGTCCTGAAGATAGCCGATAACCTTCGGATTCTTCAGGTTCAGGTCGGGCATTGAATTGGAAAAGACGCCGTAATAGAGACCAACGCCGCCCGGCACTGCCTTCGCGGCCGGCTTCCACGGATCGGTATAATAGGCACCGCTGACGCCGCGCATTTTCTCATTATACCAACCGGGGTTCTTGTCGGCGAAGACATACCATTCCCGATACGGACTGGCCTTCGATTTCGCCGCGTCCTGAAAGAGCGCATTTCCGCTGCCGGAATGGTTGACGACGAAATCGAGGATCACGCCGATGCCGCGCTTGTGAGCCTCCTGCACGAAGCGCTCAAAATCCGCCATGGTGCCATAGTCCGGATTGACGGCGCGATAATCATTGACCGCATAGCCATGGTCACCGTCTTCCGAAGGCATCATCGGCATCAGCCAGATGCCGGTCACGCCCAGATCATGCAGGTAATCGAGCTGCGAGGTCAGGCCATTGAAATCGCCTATGCCGTCACCGTCGCTATCCTTGTAGGAGCGCACAAAAATTTCCATGAAGGCCGCCGTCCGGTTCCAGTCCTTCGGCAAGGCGCTGGCCTTGTTTTCCACGGCCACCGGCGAAACATCTATCTGGGCGCTGGCGTTCCCCGCCAGAACGGCCACGCACGCAACGGCGCCCAGCGCCAAGACCTTGAAAGACATGATCAGCTCCCTGTTTTTATTCAGGGTGACATCTCGTATTCAGCTTGGGAAGCTGAATACGTATGCTCAGCGCTTCATCACCCGTACATCGCGCCAGTTCGGCTGGAAATACCAGACCTTGGCGTCATTGGCCGTGATGACGATACGATGTTCCCCCCGCCAGCGGACGGACAGGTCCGACAGCCGTTCCGGTTCGGCGGCATCGAAGACGGCGACTGCCGTGGCGCCATTCAGAAAGCCTTGCGTGCGGCGCATCAGCACCTTTTGCACGGCCGCGGAGCCGATGCACTTCCGCTGGACAATCTCCGCCTGATAATGACCGGTCGGAGATTTGACCTCCTTCAGATGGTCTTCAGAACACAGACCGAGATGATTGCAGCCGCAAAGGCCAGCGGCCAATCCGGCGATAAGCGTAAACCTGACAGTCGATGGTACCATGATGCAACCATTCCTCAGTGACTACAGCTTAGTCCTCAAAACTTAAGGTCAAGATAATTTCCACAACTTGTGAATTGCGGGGATAAAACTTATGGCTTTCTTATAAAGAGAGCCCTGTCCCGCATTTCATCATGGCATTCTCTGGCGCAGCCTCTGTGGATAACGGGAGGTCCAGCCATGGATATTTACAGCTATATCATCCGTGATCACCGCAGGCTGGCAGGCCTGATGGACGACCTGATGTCAATCCGTGTACCGGCGGTCCGGCAGCCCCTGTTCAGGCAGATTCAAACCGAACTGTCAGCGCACAGCGATGCCGAGGAGCGGACCTTCTATGCCGCGGTGGAGAACGCCACCCAAACCCAGGTCATGAATGACCGGCTCGAACTTTCCGAGCATGAGCATCACGAAATCAAGGCCCTGATGCATGTGCTGAGCCGGCTGTCGGTCGGCAGCGGGGAATGGATGGAGAAGTTCGGCGAGCTCAAATTCGCCATCGAGCACCATGTTGCCAGGGAGGAAGGGGAAATTTTTCCGCAGGCCAAGGCGGTCCTCACCCCGCTCGATGCGCACCGGCTGGCCCTGCAGATGGATGCGTTGAAACAGCAGATCCTGGCCGGTCACGACGACACAACGACAATCTATTTATAGAGCGATCGCCGCATGACGATGGGCAGCATGGGCAGGTAAAGCACCGCACCTATAATCCAGACCAGTCCGGGGAAAGTGTCCCGTGACAGGAAATAGATGTTCAGCAACAGCACGGGTCCGATGATCGCCGCCAGGCTTTGCAGGCTGGCGATAACGCCCTGCAACTGGCCCTGCCGATCCTCACTGACCTGTTTGGTGATGACCGACATCAGTATGCTGGGCGCAATGCCGCCAACGCTCAGCAACGGGATCAGCATCCAGATATAGTCGCCTCGCGTTACCAGGCCCAGAGCCACATAACAGGCCATGTCAGCAAACACTCCGGTCAGAAGCGCGCCGCGTTCGCTTAAGCGTCCGGTCATCGGCCCCACCAGGAAGGCCTGCGCCAGGGCATGAAACAGGCCGAACAGGGTCAAGGATAACCCCACGCTTATACCTTGCCAGCCATAGCGCTGCTCGACATAGAGCACCCAGACGCTGCCGCCGATCTCGCCGATGATGGCGAACAGGCCGCCCGCCACCAGCAGAGCGCCAATCCCCTTGAAGGCGGTCAGGCTGGTCAGCGGCGCCAGAGGATTGAGCTTCTCGGTGCCGGGCTTGGCGGCACGGGATTCCGGCAGCACGAACAGGCAGAGCAGCAGGTTGATGACGGTGAGCACCGCCGCCAGGGCGAACGGCCACATCAGGCCGAACTCACGTAACAGCCCCCCCGCCGCCGGCCCCAGGATGAAACCGATCCCCATGCAGGCATTGAGCTGACCGAAGCGCCTGGCGCGGTCTTCCGGCGCCGTGATATCGGTAAGATAGGCTTGTGCCACTGACATATTGGCGCCGGTAACGCCGGCGATGGCCCGCGCCACGAACAGCACCCATAAGGGCGGCAGGCAAGCCATGACGGCATAGTTCAGCGCCGCCCCGATCAGCGAGAGGGTCAGCACCGGTTTGCGGCCGATACGATCGCTCCAGCCCCCCAGCAGTGGCGCGCACAGGAACTGCATCAGCGCATAGAGCGACAGAAACAGGCCATAGGCCATGCCAGTACTTTGGCCCGCAGCGGCACCCGATTTGGTGGCGCCGAAGAGGTCCGGCAAAACGGGCAGCACCAGGCCGATGCCGGCCATGTCGAGCGTGACGGTCAGGAAGATGGCGAAAAGGGCGAAGCGGGAGGTTTTCATAAAATTTATCACTGATAAGTTATTTATCGGTGATAAGGAAAAGGCACACATGAGTCAAGGTGAAAATGAAACTCGACAAATCCACCATTATCGACGCCGCGCTGGACCTGCTCAATGAAGTGGGCATCGATGCCCTGTCCACGCGAGCCCTGGCGCAGAAGCTGGGTGTGCAGCAGCCGGCACTTTACTGGCATTTCAAAAACAAGCGCGCCCTTCTCGATGCGCTCAACGCCGCCATCCAGGCGCGTTACGATACCTATGAACCAGCCCCGGACGAGACCTGGCAGTCCTTCTTCCGCCGCAACATGATCACCTTCCGGAAGGCACTGCTGAGCGTGCGTGACGGCGCTCGACTGCACGCCGGTACCGAGGCCGAGCCGGACCATGTCGAGCAGATCGAGCGCCTGATGGTCTTCATGACCCGGCAGGGTATAGAGCCGGCCGACGCCATGTCCCTGAGCATCGCCACCAGTCGCTATGTGGTCGGCTGCGTGCTGGAGGAACAGAGCGAAGCCCCCTCACCTCAACAGATCGAGGCGCTCGATGCCCGTGCCCAGGCCTTCCCGCACGTGGCGGCGGCACTGGCCAGCTATCGCACCAACAGCCCGGAAGTCCATTTCCTGGCCGGACTGGACCTGCTGATCACCGGTTTCGAGACCCGGCATGCCAGCTCGTGATTGCGCGGTAATTTGTAGCCGCATATTTCAAACCAAAAAACCTTACGAAATACAGAGACCAGAAAACGCCGCTCGCCCCTGTAGTTGCATTTAGGTGCCCATATATTTCACAATAGAAACAAGACTATAGGTTGTTAATGGCGCAGGCAAAAAAGTGCGAGCCACCCCTTGCTGACCGAATTCAAATCTGGATAGTTTTTTAAAAAAACTTTTAATATATTGATTTTTAAGAATAATTTTTTAACCCAACCGGCTCCATAATACCATCGCTGCTGAGGGGCGCGATCTGACATGCCGTTTAGAAAAACGACAACCATTGCCTGCATTGCGGATAATGCAAATGAACGGCCAGCCGGTTTCGGATATTTACGCCTGTTTCTGGCCCTGGGCGTTACAACCTGGCATGCCGCCATGGTCAGCGGTCAGGGCGATCAGTTCATTCATATCGTCGCCAATACCCCATGGCGCCCCTTGCTGTTTTTCCGCCTGCCGATGTTCTTCGCCCTGAGCGGTTTCCTGATCAGCGCCAGTGCGGCACGCTGCCGGACATTGATTTCTTTCGGCCTGCTGCGCGCCTTTCGCATTTTCCCCGCCCTGATCGTTGAGGTCCTGCTGAGTGCGCTGTTGCTAGGTCCGCTGATGACCCAGGTCCGCCTGGATGAATATTTCCTGTCGGGAACCAGCCAGGCCTATCTGCTGTCCGCGACGGGCTGGATACATTTCGAACTTCCGGGCGTTTTCACAGCCAATCCGCTGCCCAATTCCGTAAATCTGTCGCTGTGGACCATCCCGGTGGAACTGGGATGCTATGCGATCATGGCGCTCCTGATGGTCACCCGCCATCTGCTTGCCGGCCGCATGGTCCTCATACTGATGGCGGTCATGCAACTGGCCCTGCTCGTTCAGCTGTTTATCAATCCCGCCAGGGCGGATATCATTGGTCCCCAGCTTCCCTTGTGCTTCATTGCCGGAACCGCCCTTCATCTATACCGCCACCGCATACGGCTGCACTGGAGCCTGGCGGCGACAGCCCTGGCCATAACCTTTCTGCTGCTGGAAAGACTTGGCGGTACGGCCGTGGTCGCCCTGCCCATCGCCTACCTGACGGTCTATCTTGGGCTCCAGCTACCGAAATTGCTGCCCGTGGCGCGGCTTGGTGACTATTCCTACGGCATCTATCTATACAGCTTCCCGATCCAGCAGATGGTAGCGACGCAGTCGTGGACACATAAGTGGTGGCTCAATATGGCGCTCAGCTTTCCACTTGCCCTGGTCGCGGCCATCGCTTCATGGCATCTTATCGAAAAAGGCTTCCTGCGCCTGAAGCCCTGGGTGCTCAAGGTCGAGCGCGCCCTGGTTGCCCGCCTTTCACGCCTTACACGTCGGAAGACACCGGCCTTGAAAACATCATTGCCAGCGCCCAGTAGGTAACGGCAGCGACAAAGAAGGCCGGCAAGGTGGCGCCGGCAGCAGGCAGCAGGCTGAGGAAATAGTAGTAGGTCGCCACGCCTGCCCCCCAGGCAACGAAGGCGCTGATATGTACGCCGTAGCTGAAGCGGTAGACGCCATTGATACGGCTGATATCCCTGGCCACCACCTGACGCTTGCGGATCAGGAAATGATCGACCAGCAGTACGCCATATAGCGGCGTGAACACCGAGCCGATCATATAAAGAAAGCTCATGAACTCGGCCATAGGCACGAACAGGGCAATCAGGGTACAGACCACGCCGAACCCGATCACCAGATGGCGGATGCGGAAATGCAGCAGGCTGCCAAGCGATGTGGCGGCCGAGAAAATATCGGCAAAGACATTGTCCGTCTCATCGATCAGGATCAGCAACAGAGCCAGCCCGCCGCCGGTAGTCGCCAGGGCTGACAACAGCAACTGGTCGGGATTGCCCTCTGCCATCAGGGCATAGGCGGCGCCCAGCGCGAAGAACCAGATATTGGCCAGCAGGTAGCCCAGGGTCGAGCCCTTGAAAACCGCACCGGAAGACGTGCCAAAGCGGGTATAGTCGGCGATCAGCGGCAACCACGACAGGGGCATGGCGATGACCAGATCAATGCCGCCGCCGAGAGACAGGGAGCCATCGCCCTTGCGTGCAAAGGCTTCCGCAAGGTTATGATCCGCCAGCAGGGCCCAGGTCATCCAGGCCGCCCCTGCCAGCAGTAGCCAGATGCCCCAGTGGCGCAGGAAACGACGGACAAAGCTGAGCGGCCCCAGGATGGCCAGCCCGGTCGCCGCCGCGCCGAACACCAGTGTCCAGAGAACCGGCAGCGTAAAATGAAAAGCATTGGTCGAAAGCCTATTGGCGGCATCGCGCATGGCGATGATCTCGAAGGCGCCCCAGCCGACCAGTTGGATGATGTTGAGAACTGCCGCTACCGATGCCCCGCGCACACCTAGAGTCGGACGCAATGCCCCCATGGTGGAGAGGCCGGTATCGGCGCCAACCACACCCGCCAGACCTAGCAATATCCCTCCGGCCAGACTGCCGATGATAATGGCGATGAGCCCTTCCGTTAATGACAGACCCGGCACCAGATAGGCGCCGGCCTGCAGCACCAGCAGGCCGATCCCCAGCGAAAACCACAGTGAAAAGGCATCCCGCAGGGTCAGGGTGCGCTTGTTCGCGGGCACCGGCACGAGGGGATCATAGGCGTCCTGATCGGAAATATCTGTCATGGTACGGAATAAGGGAATCGGGCAGAGACCTTATCCTTAACAGACTTGCCGCCCCAGGACACCCCAGGACACCCCAGGCGCGTTGTGTTTAATTATTCCCGCCGATCAGGTCGCCCAGGCCACCGAGCACCGAACCTTCGCCACGATTGGGCCCACCGCCGCCGATGGCCGCGCCGATCCGTCCGGCCAGACGGGCAAACGGCAGGGACTGCACCCACACCTTGCCGGGCCCGGTCAGGCGCGCGAAAAATACGCCTTCCCCGCCGAACAGCATGGATTTCACTCCGCCGGCCTGGATCAGGTCGAAATCGACCGTATCGGTGAAGGCGGCCACACAGCCCGTATCGACGTGCAATTCCTCGCCGGCCTTCAGTTCGCGCTCGATCACCATGCCGCCAAACTGGACGAACACCCAGCCATCGCCTTCGAGCTTCTGCATGATGAAACCCTCGCCACCGAAAAGACCGGTCATGACGCGCTTCTGGAAGGCGATGCCGAGGGAAACTCCCTTGGCCGCGCAAAGAAAGGCGTCCTTCTGACAGATCAGCCGTCCGCCGACATCCGACAGCTTGATCGGCACGATGGCGCCCGGCACCGGGGCTGAAAAAGCCACGCGCGCCTTGCCATAGCCATTATGGGTAAAAACCGTGGTGAACAGGCTCTCACCGGTAATCAGGCGCTTTCCCGCTCCCAGCAGAGCGCCCATGAAACCGCCGCCCTGCTGGCCAGACCCATCGCCGAAGACGGTGGTCATGCCGACCGGGCTGTCCTTCCAGACCATGGCGCCGGCCTCGGCAATGGCGCTTTCGCCCGGGTCCAGCTCGATTTCGACGAATTGCAGTTCCTGGCCCTTGATCTCGAAATCGATATCGTCGGCAATACCGGACTGGCGGTGATGGGTGACGGGAACGGAAGGCAGCATGGGTTTCCTCTTGCGATATGTATTCAGGATGTAGGCACGCCTGACGCAAAAGGAAGAAACTTTGCAAAAGGAAGTTAGAAGTGCGGGTCTCCAGTGCCTGAACAGTAACAGCTGTCGAAAATCTTAATGAGGCCCTTGCCATGGGAGGCGACTCCTAGACCCTTGTGTCTACACATGGATTTCGACATATTCACAGTAATTTCGGATTATCGATACGGGTGGCTGGGGAAGCTATGCTGATAACTTCACATGCCAGGTTGGCGCGGCTCCTGTTAGCCCTGATGTTCATGACCGGCGGTCTGTCTGCCTGTACCGATACCCGCAGCCCTCCGGAGGATATTGCCAAAAATCCCGCCGCGGCCATGCCATACGCGCGCGCGATCCTTGGGAAGATGCCGGAAGCGGCGCGCACGGCCTTCAAGGCGAAGGTTAAGTCGGAAAATGAACGGCTCGACAACGAACTGAAAGCGACCCTGAACACCAAGGGCCCCGGCCTGCTTGACCGAATGGCCGTCTATGTCCAGGCCCGCAAATCCCAGATTCAGGAATTCAAGCGCCAGATCTCGATCGAAAATGCGCAACTGGCCCAGATCGATCCGGAAAACGACGATTACAATGGCAACGAAACCAACGGCGCCCTGGATCACGCGGCGGATATCAGCGCCCACCGCAGCGCCATTGCGCAGGCGGTTCTCCTGGCCAATGTCCAGCAAAAATACCTGCGCCGCGCCATCGCGACGAGCCCGGTGCTCACGGAAGCCAACCATCGTCAAGATGAAGCGGAAGGCTCCGAGGTTTGGGGCACCATTCCCTATTATATCAATGAAATGCGCAAGGAGCCTTGCCTGTTCAATACCGCCGAGGCGGAAACGGCCGCGACCATTTCCCTGCGCGGCATCGAACTGGGGATGACCCGGAAAAAGGCGATAGATGCGCTTTGCGCTAACGAGAACGGCGAAGTGCGCATTACGTCACAAACCCACGACCTGACATACACAGCCGGCAATATCCAGCAGGGTGCCAGGTTGCTGGCCTGGGACGCCTATCAGAAGGGCGGCGTAGCTTACGCGCCGGACTATCTGGGGGTCAACACGTGGCTGGCCCGTCCTGAAAACACAGCGGCCATCAATGGGCTTGCCAGTTCGTATGTTAAAATGACCCGTTTCTGCCTGCATTGCGCCGGCACGGGCCACGAGGATGACAACACGCTCACGCTGCAATATGCACCGGATGGCACAGTGATCGCCATCAAACGCGTCCAGCGTTTCAATGACAATACACCACAGGACGCCAATGGTCGCCCCCTTCTGGGGAACCGCATCATTCCGCAACCTCTCAACGCCGTAGTCGACCCGCTGCGCACCCAACTGGGCACACCATCCTTCGTTTTCCGCAACCTGGTCGCCTGGGTCTTCCCGGACGGCGAAACACCCCTACAGCCGGAAATATGGTCGACCTATCAATCCCTGGATGGCAAACAGAAGCAGATCCGGCTGAACAATGCCAGTTTTGACGTCTCGGCGCCGCTCGATCCCGGTGGTCCGGCCTTCATGAGCCTCTACAAGGCACTGTCCGGCCGCCAGACTCCCGCCACCTATTGCGTGTCGAAATATGCCTATGATGGCCTGGACAGCAACTGGCCGCTGGCGGCCGTCTATGCCGATCGCTTCGGCACCCGCGCCTATGATCATGCCGCCGCGGCGCCCGGCGAAACCAATCGTTGCGGCGTCGTGGTCTATGCCGTCATGGATGTCAGCTCCGATGGCGACAACGACACCTATATCAACGACAATACGCCGGTTTACGGCGTGACCGTGACCGTGGTGAATGCCTCGCGTCTTTCCGCACAATATAAGCGCGAAGCCCAGACGGTAATCGACCGCATGACGGCCCTGGCAGCGAATCCGGCCAAACCGGTCCCCCTCAGAAAGTAACTTGACCCCCTAAGCATTCCTTCTATGCTGCCGGGCAGTTCACCGGAGTGTCCGCAAGCTTATGCGGGCTGAGACTGGGCGCTTGATGCCGCACCCTAAAACCGCCGAACCTGATCCGGGTCATGCCGGCGAAGGGAGTTGGATACGCTTATATCCTGGCCTGAAATGGTCACGAGCGCCCGCAATCTACGCGCATGATCCCTTTATTTTTAAGGGATTACACATGAACAAGCCTCTCATACACAAACCCATCAAGGTCGAGCATTCGGCCTTTCCCGGCTCGAAAAAGGTCTATGCACCGGGCACGCTTTTCCCCGATATCCGCGTACCGTTCCGCGAGATTGCCCTGCATAAAAGCGCCAAAGAGCCACCGCTGACCGTCTATGATTCCTCCGGTCCCTATACCGACATGACCTTCACGCCCGATATCGAAAAAGGCCTGCCCCGCCTGCGTGAAGACTGGATCCGGCAACGCGGCGATGTCGAGAACATCGAGGCACGCGAGGTCAAACCGGAAGACAACGGCAATGTTTCGGCCGGCGCCCTGGCCCCGCAATTTCCCAACCTGCCGAACGTGATGCGCGCCACCGGGAACAGGTCCGTCACCCAGTACGAATATGCCCGCGCCGGCATCATCACCGCCGAAATGGAATATGTCGCCATCCGCGAAAACCTGCGCCGCCAAGAACTGGGCCAGCAACTGGCCGAGACCGTCCGCGATGGCGAGGACTTCGGCGCTGAGATCCCCGACTATGTGACGCCGGAATTCGTCCGCTCCGAAATCGCCCGCGGCCGGGCCATTATCCCCGCCAATATCAACCATCCCGAAGTGGAACCGATGATCATCGGCCGCAACTTCCTGGTCAAGATCAACGCCAATATCGGCAATTCGGCCGTCACCTCCTCGATGGAGGAAGAGGTCGAAAAGATGGTCTGGGCCATCCGCTGGGGCGCCGATAACGTCATGGACCTATCGACCGGCCGCAATATCCATAATATCCGCGAGTGGATCATCCGCAACAGCCCCGCCCCGATCGGCACCGTGCCGATCTATCAGGCGCTGGAAAAGGTCAATGGCGTGGCCGAGGACCTGACCTGGGAGGTCTATCGCGACACCCTGATCGAGCAGGCCCAGCAGGGCGTCGATTACTTCACCATCCACGCCGGCGTGCGCCTGGCCTACGTCCACCTGACGGCGAAACGCGTCACCGGCATCGTGTCGCGCGGTGGTTCGATCATGGCCAAGTGGTGCCTGGCGCACCACAAGGAGAACTTCCTCTACACGCACTTCGAGGAGATCTGCGACATCATGCGCGCCTATGATGTGTCGTTCTCGCTCGGTGACGGTCTGCGCCCCGGCTCGATCGCCGATGCCAATGATCGCGCGCAGTTCGCCGAACTGGAGACCCTGGGCGAGCTGACGCAGATCGCCTGGAAAAAGGGCTGCCAGGTGATGATCGAGGGGCCCGGCCACGTGCCGATGCACAAGATCAAGGCCAATATGGACAAACAACTAAAGACATGCGGCGAAGCTCCCTTCTATACATTGGGGCCACTGACCACCGATATCGCGCCGGGTTATGACCATATCACCTCGGGGATCGGGGCGGCCATGATCGGCTGGTTTGGCACCGCCATGCTGTGCTACGTCACGCCGAAAGAGCATCTGGGCCTGCCTAACCGCGACGACGTCAAGACCGGCGTGATCACCTACAAGATCGCCGCCCACGCCGCCGACCTGGCCAAGGGTCACCCGGGTGCGCAGATGTGGGACGACGCCATGAGCCGCGCGCGCTTCGAATTCCGCTGGGAGGACCAGTTCAACCTGGGCCTCGATCCGGATACCGCCCGCGCCTTCCATGATGAGACCCTGCCGAAGGAGGCACACAAGACGGCCCACTTCTGCTCGATGTGCGGCCCTAAGTTCTGCTCGATGAAGATCAGCCAGGAGGTGCGCGACTTCGCCGCCGGAATGTCCGACAACGAAAAGGCCGATATCGAGCGCGGCATGGAAGATATGTCTAAGAAGTTCAAGGCATTGGGCTCGGAAATCGACGTGCCGGCTGAGTAAATCAGAGAGCACTTTTGTTATCGGGCGTGGGGTCTGTGACCCCACGCTTTTTTCTCCCAAGTCTGTATAGTTTCTCACGAAACTTGAAATTCGCCTGGAAAGCGTCTATATAGCTTCTGTCGACGCCGATATGTCCGTCACCAGCGCTATATGCCATTGCGCCCTGGCCCCTGAGTTTTCTCATCATATCCCGTAGATCGCCGCGCGTGTTTCGTGTGGCTGAACCGGCTATTGAACCCTCAATCGCTTTATTACCCATAAGAAAGACCGCCGAGTAGAACCGGCGGCAAAGGACTATTATTATGACTACCCTTACCCAAAAGACCCATACCCGCCCCGATCTGCGTGTCGTCGCTGCCCGCGCACTGCGCAACCCGCCCGTGCCTGTCACGCTCGGCTTCAGCCGTCGTGAACTGCAACGTCTGGTCGCCGATATGATCGACTAGGCTTGCCTGAAAGCCAATAAACTCAGACAAAACAAAAACGATTAAATCAAATTTGATCATTTATTGATGTCTTTTATTACAGACAAAGAACAGATGTGATCATTTGGTCACATTCACAAATTCATTAAAAGTCACAACCCGGTCAGGCCTCAATCGGACTTACTTCAATAAAAATTTCTATATTTACAATGTGATTTAAGCCGTCACGCCTAGAGCAGCAAATACCTCTTTTTCAGTCGTCGAAATGAGGCAAATGCGTTAAACTGCAGACATAAAAGCATCGGCAAAATCGTATTTCAATCATGCATGCCGCTGAAAGTTCACCTTTCATCCGCCAGGCAGTCCGGAGATCGTCCATATAAAGCCGACCGAATACAGTCACTTGAACACAGATTCACGGGCTTGAGGAAACATACAGGCAATGATCCGCACTAAATTCCATCCTTCCTTCGTCATCAAACATAGCTGTAACGCCACAAACACCTTCCCGTCACATATATTGTCAGACATATGATGATAATTTGACACACATATTACCTTGAAATAGTGTCAAGCCATCAGCCCCTCCCATAACGGGGCGATCAAGGAAGGAAATCATGTCCAGGAAACTCGTCCTTTTGGCCGCCACAGCCTTATCGGCCGCCGCGATCGTCGCGCCGGCCTTTGCTTTTGCGCAGGAAGCCGCTCCCGCTGAGGCCGCAGCCGCCCCCGCCGCAACCACCACGCCTGATGAATCGCAGGTCGTTATCGTCCGCGGCATTCGCCGCGGCATCAAGGCCGCGCTCGATATCAAGAAAAGCGCCATTGGCGCCGTTGACTCCATCGCCTCCGAAGATCTCGGCAAGCTTCCCGATCAGAACGTTGCCGAATCCCTGCAGCGTATCCCTGGCGTGACCATCGACCGCAACCGTGGCGAAGGCCAGTATGTCACCGTGCGCGGCTTCGGCCCGAAATTCAATGCGGTCACAGTCAATGGCCGGACCCTGGCGACGGACAACGAAGGCCGCGAGTTCTCTTTCGATGTGCTGCCGTCCGAACTGATCTCCGGCGCCGATGTCTACAAGTCGCCGCAAGCCAATATCAACGGCTCCTCAATCGGTGCCACCATCGATATTCGCACCATGCGCCCGCTCGACCAGAAAGCCTTCGTGGCGGCGGCATCGATTGCCAACATGAACGCCAGCCTGGCAGACAGCAACAATGCTCAAGCCTCGGGTGTCGTCTCCTGGCATAACGCCAGCCGCAATTTCGGCGTCGCTGTGGCCCTCTCTTATAGCAAGGAAAATACTCGAGACGACGAATTCACCATTGGCGCCGGTCACGTCCAGCGGTCATCCGATGACAGCTATTTTGCCGGTCGTGTCGATTCGAGTGTCGGCGATTTCACCGATGTCGACATGCCGTCCAATCTGTCGCCCTTCCTCTATACGCGCGACAAGACCATGTCCGGTATCAATACCTCCGTCCAGTGGAAGCCAAGCGAAAACCTGACGCTGACCCTGGATGGCCTGTACACCAAGGTGAAGCAGACCGACCTGCAAACCGGCCTGGCCTATGATTTCTCGGGCGGCACACTGGTCGATCAGGTAGTCGATTCCGATAACAATGTCCTTTATCAGAAGTATCACGATGGCTTCGTCGACGAAATCGTCGAAAAGGACCCGCGCAATGTCGATACGACGGCCATAGGCTTCAATGCCCTGTGGAAGGTCGATAACTATCAATTGAGCTTCGACGCCTCTACCTCTGAAGCCAAGCGCACCGGCAAGGAAGACGCTCTTTTCACCACCATCCGTCGCAAGCATGTCGATCTTTGGTACGACCGTCGTTCGGGCAGCCCAATCTATGATTATGGCTTTACCGACCTGAATGGCAATGATGTCGCCACCAGCTCGGACGGACTGACCGCGCACTACTATATCTGGGGCGGGGGCACCGACTACGACGATAAGACCAATGAAGTAAAGGTCGATGGCAAATGGTTCGCTTCTGACAATGCCACACTATACGGTGGCCTGGCTTACAATACGCGCGAGAAGATCACCGACGCCAACTCCATGCCTTTCGGCCAGCAGTGCCTGTACTGTAATTCGGACGTAGCCCTCCCCTCCTCGCTGTTCTCCTCGACCAACTCGGACTTCATGTCGGATTACAACGGCAATATCCTGCACGACTGGATTGCCTATGACCCGCTGGCACTGGTCGAGGCCGTTCACGGCATTGCTGAATCGCAAGGTAAAACTTTCGAACAAGGCGTGCATGATCCGGCCGGTTCGTCCGATATCAATGAGAAAGTCAAGCTCGGCTATGTCATGGCCGACCTGAAGAACGACGTGGCGGGCATGCCGCTCAGCATTAACGTCGGGGTGCGCATCGAGGATACGAACTACACATCTTCAGGCGCTTCGCAAACCGTCCTGTCCGCTGTCCCGAATGGTGGTGGGCAAAACATCATTACCTTGTCGGATGTTGTCCCCATCAGCTTCTCGGGCCACTACACGGATATCCTGCCGTCATTGAATGCTCGCCTCAATGTGCGTGATGACCTGATCGTGCGCTTTGACGCTTCGCGCGTCATGACCCGCCCGACCCTGAGCGACCTGTCGCCTGCCCAGTCGATCCAGACTAATCCGGGCAATGAAACCATTTCACATGGCAATCCTGACCTGCAGCCCTTCCGGGCCAGTCAGGTTGAAAGCAGCGTCGAATGGTATTTTGACCGCCTGTCTCTGCTGTCCTTTGCGGCCTTCTACAAGAATATCGACTCTTTCGTGACACACCAAACCACCGCTGAGTTGGTCGACCAGGTGACCTTCCAGGTTACCGTACCGACCAACGGCAAGGGCGCTGTGGTCAAAGGTTTCGAATTAGGGTACCGCCAATCCTTCGGCCACCTGCCATCGCCCTGGGATGGTCTCGGTGTTCAGACCTCCTTCACATACGCCGAATCCGACGCGCATTACACCAATACGGTCGCAGACGTATCCTACGGTCTGGAAGGCCTCTCGAAGTACAGCTACTCGCTGGTCGGTTTCTATGAAAAGTACGGCATCCAGGCCCGCGTTGCCTACACCTGGCGTGACCGGTTCCTGCAGGTTGCTTCGGGTCGTAACGGCGAGCCGGAATATTTCGACGCTTATGGCCAGCTCGATGCCAGCCTGTCCTATGATCTCAACGACCACTACACCCTCTTTATCGACGGCCTGAATCTCAACGATGAAAAGGAATTCATCTACTCGGTGACGCCCAACCGCACCAAGGAATACCGCGATGCCGGTTCACGCCTTACGGCCGGTGTCCGCCTCCGCTTCTAGTCTGTTTCTCCCAACCTGCTGTCTGTTGCGTAATCGTCCGGACCTGTATTCACCCGTTTTACGGGTCCGGTGACAGAGGCCCCTTGGCCCGCCCTTCCTCGGAAGCGGCGGGCTTTTTTTCGACGCCGATTGCGATAGGATGGCGGGAAACAGGGGAAACGCATGCCTATCAAAAACCTTCTATGCCTGCTGGCCGCCTTAACGGCCACATCTGCCCTGGCGCAGGACTGGCAGAGCCTGCCACCGCCGGCGATTGACAGCCGCCCATTGCTCACCAATCCTCTGCGCGGTCTCTATGGCTGGGAGGGCGGTATCGTTCCCCTGCCCCGTCCGTCTTCGGAAGACTACCAACGTTTCGCGTGGGCCGATCTCGAGTTGCGCGAAGGTGTCTACGATTTTTCTAAAATCGACGCGGCCCTGAACCGGATGCCGAAGGGTAACCGTCTCGCATTCGGCATCCTCATGATGGATACATGCTGCAGCGGCCATAAGGGCGATGACATCCCGCCCTATCTTAAGGCCCACATGCCGAAGGGATTCCGCATCAAGGCCGACCCCGGCAATTACGGTCATGTCGATACAGTCTATGTGCCTGACTGGAACAGCCCCTACCTGCTTGATCGCTGGCAGAAACTGTTCGCGGCCCTGGGACGGCATTTTGACGGTGACCCACGTATCGCCTGGGTTGACCTGCGCGGTTACGGCAACTGGGGTGAGGGCCATGTGGCCGGCGCCAACGCCTATCATTGGTCGCAATTCCCCTATGACGATCCCGCGGTAAACCTTAATGGCGCCGCACCCGGCGCCCTCGACAGTCGTATTGCACTGGTCGACGCCATTATCGATGCCTTCCCGCACACGCAACTCATCGCCATGACCGATGATAAGGCGGTTCTGGTCCACGCCCTGAAGCGGTCGCCACGGATCGGCATGCGTCGCGACAGCTGGGGGGCCAGAATGTTCGGCGAAAGCCTGCTGGGCGACCTGACGGGACTTGATCGTGACCTGGTGTTGAGCCGCTGGCAAACAGCGCCCTTCATTGTCGAATCCTACGGCTGGGACAAGGTTTTCGAAGCCGGCCTCGACGGCATCGTCAAACAGGTCGAGGACTACCACATCAGCGCCATCGGCAACGGCAATTTCAATGTTGGCCAGTGGAGCGATCTGCCCGCCGACAAACAGGCGGCCTTGCTGCGATCCGGCGATCGCGCCGGTTACCGCTACGTGCCGGTGACGATCCAATATCGCCAAACCGATGACTGCGCTCTGGCGCTGAAAATCGGCTGGCGTAATGACGGTGTGGCGCCGGCCTACGAACCCTGGCGCATCCATATTCGATTGGCAACCGTAAGCATTGAACGTGAGACCGTCATCGACCTGCCGAAGATCATGCCGGGAGAAACGAGCGAGAGCACGGCCTGCCTGGATAAAATACCTTCGGGCGCCTATGACCTGCAGGTACAAGTGATTGATCCGAAAGGCAGCGGACGCACCATGGCGCTACCGCTGAAGGTCCGTGAAGATTCAGATATCTATGAGCTGGGAAGGCTTACGGTGCCCTGACCATTTCCCCTTAAGTCATTGACAGACAGGTTCCACTTCTCTAAATCAAAAACATAATACATATTATGTTAATGGAGACGCATATGGGACGCCTGACGGGCAAGACCGCCTTTATCACCGCCGCTGGCCAGGGCATGGGCCGGGCCGCCGCCGAAGCCTTTATCGCCGAGGGTGCCACCGTCATCGCCACGGATATCAAGCGCGAATGCCTCGATGGCCTGGAAGCTGCAATCTGCCGGCAACTGGACGCTACCGATCCGGCGGCCATCCGTACGCTTGCCGCCGAGTTTCCGGAAGTTGACGTCCTTTACAACTGCGCCGGCTACGTCCATGCCGGCACCGTGCTCGATACCGATCTGAAGGCCTGGCAGTTCAGCTTCGATATCAATGTCACCGCCATGTTCCACACCATCCAGGCCTTCCTGCCGAAGATGCTGGAGCGCAAAAGCGGCTCGATCATCAATATGGCCAGCGTGGCCGCCTTCAAGGGCGTGCCCAACCGCCTGGCCTATGGCGCCTCCAAGGCCGCCGTGGTCGGCCTGACCAAGTCGGTCGCCGCCGATTATGTGGCTCAAGGCATCCGCTGCAACGCCATCTGCCCCGGCACGATCGACACCCCCTCGCTTCAGCAGCGCATGCGCGACACCGGCGACTATGAAAAAGGCCGCGCCATGTTCCTGGCCCGCCAGCCGACCGGCCGCCTCGGCAAGCCGGAAGAACTGGCCGCCTTCGCCGTTTATCTCGCATCCGACGAATCCAGCTTTACGACCGGCCAGGCACACATTATCGATGGCGGCTGGCTCAACTAGCAAGGGGCGCGGCCCCTTGACCCGTTACTCGACTGCGTTGAACCACGCCTCCCCGTCTCTATTCAGGATTACAAAATGAAACTGCTCCGCTTCGGCCCGTCGGGCGCTGAAAAACCCGGCCTTCTCGATGCCGAAGGCCAGATCCGCGACCTGTCCGGCGTGGTCGACGATGTCGCCGGCGACGTGCTGTCCGCCGAAGGCCTGGCGAAGATCGCCGCCGTCGATCCGGCTACCCTGCCCCTCGCCCCGGCCGGTTCGCGCTATGGCCCCTGCGTCGGCCGCGTCGGCAAGTTCATCTGCATCGGCCTGAACTATGCCGACCATGCCGCCGAGAGCAACCTGCCCGTGCCGGACGAGCCCGTCCTGTTCATGAAGGCCACCTCTGCCATCGTGGGCCCGAACGACGAGGTATTGAAACCGCGCGGTTCGACCAAGCTCGACTGGGAGGTCGAACTGGGCCTCGTCATCGGCAAAAAGGCGTCCTATGTCTCCGAAGCCGAGGCGCTGGACTACGTCGCCGGTTTCTGCACCATCAACGACGTCTCCGAGCGCAACTTCCAGACCGAGCGCGGCGGCACCTGGGACAAGGGCAAGGGCTGCGACACTTTCGGTCCGATCGGTCCGTGGCTGGTGACCAAGGATGAAGCCGGCGATGTCAACAATCTGAAAATGTGGCTCGACGTCAACGGCAAGCGCTTCCAGAACGGCTCGACAGCCACCATGGTCTTCAAGCCCGCCTTCCTGGTCCATTACGTTTCGCAGTTCATGAGCCTGCATCCGGGCGACGTCATCTCGACCGGCACGCCTCCGGGCGTTGGCCTGGGTCAGAAGCCGGACCCGATCTATCTCAATGTCGGCGACGTCATGGAACTGGGCATCGAAGGCCTGGGCACGCAAAAGCAGACCGTCGGCGCAGCCTGATGGTCTAATGCGAATGGCCGTGCAGCAGATCGATCTTCACGGCCTTTCGCTCCCATACCCAGTCATGCAGGGGAAAGACAAAGGTCTGTACCAGCGGTTCCAGAAGACCAATGCCCAGCGCCGCTTTCCAGTTGCCTGTAAGGACAAAGGCAACCGATGAGGCGACGCAGACGTGCAGGCTGGCATAGCTGAGGGTTTTCAGGGCAAGGCGCATAACGGAAACTCCAATCTGTCCTGAATGTAGGCGGCGCCCTTCAATAAATAAAATCGATAATTTTTTATTTCTCCATAAGAAAAATTAGAAAACCCCGCGATGTCACCATCGCGGGGTTTTCCGTTTGGACAGGATGCGCCAACACCCTGCCCGCTTTTCGTCCGGCCTGCGGCAACCCGGAGAGGAAGCCTTTCCGGACAAAAGTCAGACCACGCCAGACCACCCCGAAAGGCAGCCCGGCGCATCGCCCTTAGTAGGTCAGGTCGAAACCGACGCGCACGTAACGCGGCGTGTTGTAGTTGGTCGGCGTGCCGTAGGATTCGTCCTTGTAGTAGGTGTAGCTGCCATCATCATTCTCTTCACGCGCCGAGTCGTAGGTGACGTAGCGGGTGACGACACTGTGCGTGTCGAACAGGTTGAAGATATCGGCGCGCAGGACCAGATTGCCGCCCATGGCGTACTTGGCCGGAACCGTGTAGCGCATGGAAACGTCGATATTCTTGGTCCAGTCGGACTTCAGCCCCTTGCCCTGCTGGGCCGGCAGTCCGCCGCAGTAGTGCGAGACGGATTCATAACCGGCCGCGTAGGCGTCATCCGCATTGATACCGAGGCAGGAGAAACGCTCAGGCGACTGCACGATCATGTTCGCGCCAATCAGGAAGGACGGCGTGAGCTGATAGGAGCCCCACAGCTTGAAGGTATGGGTACGATCGCCCGGCAGCAGGCCGCCGGAATAGTTTTCCATGCCCGGGGAATCCCAGCCATAGGTGGCACCGGCGTCGTCCTGAACGGTGTTGGCATACTCGGTAACGGTGCCGGAGTAATTACCCGACAGGCGCGAGTAGGTATAGGAGCCTTGCAGGCCCCATTTGCCGTCGAAGGCACGTTTGAAATCGAAGGTCAGCGCCTGGTATTCGCGCTTCGCATCGTGGAAGTGACCGAGCTGGTCAGCGGTCAGCGTGATGACGCGCTGTTCGCTTTCACCCGGCAGGGCATCCTTCAGGCGGATGGTGACGTCATGATCGCCAACGTTCCAGACATAGTAGTTGTTGGAAATTTCGCCGCTGGTGTACTGCGAGGAATCCAGCCCGTTCTGGTCGAGATAGGTGATGATAGCGTCAGTGAAGTCCGAATCTTCCGAAACGTCCTTGGTCGAACGCAAGGTGCCAGTGACACCAACGGTCCACAGATCGTTGATCTTGTAGCTGGTACCCAGGATCACTTCGTCAACATGGGTAGCGTTCAGGCCTTCCGCCGTCTTCGAGTTGGCACCTTCCTGCGTGCCATTGCCGTAGACGTAGCAATAGTTGCCGGATACGTCGACACCCGAGAAGCCAGGCGCTGACCCCAGGTTCGAGGTCGGGCACGGGGCATCATACTTGGCGTAGGGCGTACCCACCGATTCCGGCAGGCCGGTCGCCGCATCAAGCACCCAGCCACCGGCTGGTGCTTCAAAATATTCCTGATAATACAGGTCTTTGCCGCGGAAGCCCATGTTCATCGCGGGCGGGATGTAGTTCACGCCGAACGAGCCAAAGACCTTCCACTGGCCTTCGCCGGTCGGGTCCCAGGCAAAGCCGAGACGCGGCGCCACATTACCAGTCAGGTCCATATATTGCTGACCCGACAGGTTGAATTGCTTGAACGTATCGTCGCGCAGGCCGAACTGGAGGTTCAGGTTCTTGGTGACATCCCACGAATCCTGGATGTAAACCGCCTGGCCTTCCGACGACACATTGCCGCCCAGGTGCTCATAGATCACGTTCAGGACGGTGCGGTCAGCCAGATCGCGGAAGCGGTACTGGACGGGCACACCGCCGGTCAGATCGGTCGTCTTCAGTTCCGAGTTCTTTTCGTGGTCGATACCGAAGCGAACATGGTGGTGGCCCCAGGCGTCAAAACGGATGTCGCCATCGGCACGCCAGAACTTGCGTTCCATGTCGACGACATTGATCGCCGAGTTGGGTTGGCCCGTCGAGATCACGTCATAGCTGCCATCAACGGCGTAATGACGGACATAGTAGCCTGTCAGATCGGACGGCAGCAGGTTGTCGCGGTCTTTCATGTCACCGACCGCAGCCGAGACCGAGAACCAGTCCGTTACCTTGCCGGCATAGTTCAGCACCCAGTTCTGGCCGCCCAGTTCTTCCTTGGTCGAGGCCTTGTAGGCGCCGATGGTGTCGGTCGACGGATCAAAGTCGTACTGGTCCGACTTGTCCGAGTTGGTCGTGTCGAAATAGGTCAGCGAGACGTGCTGGGTCGGGGTGATATAACCATCCAGCTTCAGGCCCAGGAACGGATCGGTGTTCTTGGTCTTGGTGTAGGTATTGGTGTTGAGGCCGGCCGTGGTCGAAGCATAGTCGTTGAACTGGTACAGGCCGTAGGCGAACAGGCGATCCTTGATGATCGGGCCGCCGGCTTCGACCGACAGCGAATTGTTCTGAACCGACGAGAACTTGCCGCGGTAGTCATAGGTATCGAGTTGATCGTTGCGCAGGGTGGTCGGCTGATAGTTGCCGTGGACCGCGAACATGAAGGTGTTGGTACCCGACTTGGTGGTGGCATTGACGACACCGCCGGTGGCGCGGCCGAATTCAGCGGCGTAGCCGCCGGTCTTGACTTCGACGGTCTTGTAGAAGTCGAACGGCACGCGGGCAGACGACACATATGTGTCCGGATTGGTGATGTTCAGGCCGTCGATATAGTAGGCGTTTTCAGCCACCGAACCGCCGCCGAACGAGGCCACAGCACGATCGCCGGTGCCGAAGCCGGGATTGCCCATGGTGACGGTCGGGGCCAGCATGGTCACGGCGGTCAGGTTGCGGGCGATCGGCTGTTGCGAGGTCAGGGTGTCGAGATCGACAGTCAGACCCGTGGTGGTCTTGGTGAAGTCTTGGCGGACGCGCTTGGCCTTGACGACGACGGTCTGGACGGCGCCGGTCGTTTGCAGGGACGCATCGAGGCGCACTTCCTGCGAGATAACGACGCTAACCGTGGTCTCATACTTGTCGAAACCGGGAGCTTCCACGGCGACGGTGTATTCGCCCGGCTGGAGGCCGGTGGCCGAGAAGGAACCAGCGGCGCTGGAGGTCAGGGTGCGCGACTGGTTCTGGGCGGTCGAGGTCAGGGTGACGGTGGCGTTGGCGACGGGAGCGCCATTGGAATCCGCCACGGAACCAACCAGGGCGCCCGAGGTGTAATCCTGGGCGGCAGCCGTGGTCGGCAGAAGTGCAGTTGTGGCCAGCAGGGCCGGTGCGGCCATCATCAGGGCCGAGCAGATTGTCGTCGTCGCCATAAGGTTGCGACGGTTCGCGATATTGCGCAATTTCATCTCCGGGGTATGCAGTTTTTAGGCACGAACCTGCCCTATCCCCCCAGGACAGTGCGCGCCCACTCTCACAAACCCGCCTTGAAGAACAGCAATCATAGCGTGTTTCAATTGTGAAATATTGCGCAAACTGGAAGCGCTCTCAGGCATATACCATCGTTATTAACACATTTTTTGCGAATTATTTTTCCAAAAATCACAGTTATTGGAAATATTTCCCCCATATGTCGCCTGTAAATTCCTCACTTCGGGGAGCTTGCCTCATACGTCATCGTTAATCCCGATGCCAGGCACAAAGTAAAATCAACCCAAAGATGTGCCCACAATTCACGCGGCAAATTATGTGACCAGACAGCCATAAAAAATGCCCTTTTAGCCCTAGTTGTGACTTTTTTATTACATGCGATGACGTCTTTTCGATCGCAAAAAACCCCACGATGTCACCATCGCGGGGTTTTCCGTTTTGGACAGGGCGCGCCAACACCCTGCCCGTTTTTCGCCCGGCCCTGCGGCAACCCGGAGAGGAAGCCAAAGCCAGGCAAACCTTGATTAGTAGGTCAGGTCGAAACCGAGACGTACATAACGCGGCGTGGTGTAGCTGGTGACCTTTCCGTAGTTCGGATCAACCGTATAGGTGTAATCAACCTCATGCTGGATGTAATATCCGGTCACAGCCTTATCGTTAAACAGGTTGAAGATATCAGCCCGCAGCACGAGATTGCCACGCTTATCCGCTGAGCGTTCGACCGTGTAACGCAGAGACAGGTCGACCGTCTTCAGCCAGTCCGTTTTCAGACCCGTGCCACGCGGCGAAGGCTCGCCATTGCAGTAATAGCTGATTGAGCCATAGTAGAAAGCGGTATTATCGCTATCTGGATAAGACCCTTCACACGACAGATGAGCCGGCGACTGGACCAGCAGATTCGCCCCCACCATGAAGTTCGAACTTAAGGCATATGAGCCATAGGCCTTGAACGTGTGAGCACGGTGGTTCGGTAGCAGGCCTGTGGAGTAATCCGTCAAACCGAGATAGTCGTAGGAAACCGTTGCGCCCGCGTCATCCTGAACGTCGTTACCGACATCCGACAACACCGTACCTTCATAGTTTCCGTGCGAACGCGACCAGACGTAAGACCCTTGCAGCCCCCACTTGCCGTCGAAAGCACGCTTAAAGGTCAAGGTCAGCGCCTTGTATTCACGCTTGGCTTTCGGGAAAGTCAGCCCGGTCAAAGTGATGACCTTCTGTTCCGTTTCGCCCGCAAGAGCGCTCTTCAGACGGATGGTGACGCTGCTGCCGGGATTCCAGACATAGTAGTTATTGGTCGAAGTGTAGTCCGAGGTCGAGTAACCGTTAGCCACCAGCCATTCGTTGATCTGGTCGGTGAAGTCGGTGTCTTCTGAAACCTGATCCAGGTTACGATAGGTCAGATTAATACCTACGCTCCACAGGTCGTTGATCCGATAGTCAGTGCCTAAGATATATTCGTTTTCCGAGCTCGCTTTGAGGCCGATGGCCGCCTTGGCATTAGCCGGCTCCTGAGAACCGTCGCCATAATAGACACACGAATTAGTCGAATTGATCCCGGCCGGGATACCGGCGGCGCCGGTGATATCGGCGGCGGAGGAGCATGAATCGTCACTGTTATCCGCCACGCCTGTGCTTGTAGGCAGGCCGGTGGTAGCGTCAAGCTCACCATCATAGTCAACATATTGCAGATAGTAGAGATCCTTGCCGCGATAACCGAGGTTCATCGCGGGCGGGATGTAATAACGGCCGATATTGCCGTAGATCCGCCAGGAACCATCACCTCGTACGTCATAGCTGAAGCCCAGGCGCGGTCCCCAGTTATCCTTTAGGTCCATATATTGTTCGCCCGAGAGGTTGTTCTGCTTGAACACATCGTCGCGCAGACCAATCTGCAGATTCAGCTTCGGTGTAACATCCCAGGAATCCTGGATATATGCCGATTGGTTGGTGGCCGATACGTTGCCGCCAAATGTGCCGTAACGAATGTAGAAGTACCCATAATCAGGCAGGATGCTGTAATACATTGGATTGGTACCAGTGTAACGGCTGGTCTTATCCATTGAGAGTTCTTCATCATCCACGCCGAAACGGACATGGTGATGGCCCATCCAGTCGAAACGCATATCACCATCCAGACGGTAAAACTCGCGTTTTGTCTCGTCCTTAGTGATGCTGCTGAAAGGCTGGGTCGTAGAGGTCCGTACATAGCCGGTGCCGATGACGTACTGACGCACATAATTGTCGGTCGTATTTTGCGGCGTGAAGTTGTCGGCATCCTTACTGACGCCATAGGCGGCCGAAATCGTGAACCAATCAGTAACTGCGCCGGTGTACTTCAGCACATAATTATCACCACCAGTTTCATAATACCCCTTGCCGTTTACAATCGCATCGCCAATCGTTCCGGCCCCATCGTCGTCATAGTCATAAGTCGTCTGGGTAGTTGTTGTTTTGGTCGAGAAGTAGGTCAGTTCAAGATGCTGGGTCGGTGTGATGTAACCATCCAGCTTTAAGCCATAGAACGGATCAGTCGCCTTATAGGTCGAATAAACACCGCTCAAGCGACCTGCAGAGCTGCTTGTGTTATTATTGGTCGAGTACATGCCGTAAGCAAACAGCTTGTCCTTGATCAGAGCGCCGCTGGCTTCAGCCGTCATGGACGCCGTACTGGCGGACTTGTAGTCACCACGCGATGAATAGGTGTCGGCGTTATGTGCGCGCAAGTCGCTCGGTGCGAAATTGCCATGCAGCGCGAACATGAAATCATTAGAGCCCGACTTGGTGACAGCATTGATCACACCGCCGGTGGCGCGGCCATATTCCGCCGCATAGCCGCCCGTCTTAACTTCGATAGTCTTGTAGAAGTCAAACGGCACTTGGGCCGAACTGACATAGGTATCGGGGTTGGTAATGTTCAGCCCGTTGATGTAGTAGGCATTTTCGGCCACTGAAGCGCCGCCGATCGAGGCAACATCACCGAAATCAGAATCGCCCTTAACCACGGTCGGGGCCAGCATCATTACCGAGGTCAGGCTGCGACCGACAGGCTGCTGCTTCACCAGTGTGTCCAGATCAACCACGAGCCCTGTCGTCGTCTTGGCGAAGTCCTGACGAACGCGCTTGCCCTTGACCACCACGGTCTGTGCCGCACCAGCGGTTTGCAGTGAGGCATCGATACGGACTTCCTGCGAAATCACAACCGTTAGCGTGCTGGTAAAATCATCAAAGCCAGCCGAGCTCACCGTAATACTGTATTCACCTGGCGCCAGTCCGGTAGCTGAGAAGGAACCGGCCGCGCTGGAAGTCAGTGTGCGGGTCTGGCCCTGAGCTGCAGAAGTCAGGGTCACGGTTGCACCGCTGACAGGCTTGCCTGAACTGTCGGATACGGAGCCTATGACGGCACCGCTGGTATAGTCCTGCGCTTCCGCCGTCGTGGGCAGAAGGGTTGCCACGGTACCGGCCAAACCGGCCGCCATGGCGCCTGTCAGCACAACGCCGAACAAGGTCGTTGTCGCCATCAGGCTGCGTTTTTGGGTTATTTTGTTTCTTGTCATACGCCTCACTCCTCGCGTGTCACAATTGAAAACGGGCAGAAACCTGTCCGTCTGGTGGCAAGGTAAGGGGCGTTGTCACACAAGCGTCAACGTAACATTACGCATAATTTAATAACAAACGATACCTGTTCTAATAAAGATACGAATAATTCAAATAAATTATAAAAAAGACCATCTTAAGACACACAAATGGTAAATATCGATGTTCTGAAATTTGAAATTAATAAATAAGATATTTCAAGAAAAACAAATTTAATTCACGAAAGAAACAATAATATTCTAAATTACTTTCCTGATACCATGTGTCAACGGATGTAAAATAAGCCGGATACGCGGCGCGTGCGGATTATGCGGCATCGGAATACCACTTTCGGTATAAAGCCATTCTCCCACCGCAAAAATAAGCGGTTTCAAGCGCTTACGGATCACCAATTGCGGACGCAGCTCGCCTTCGAGCTCCACCCAGCAACAATCTACCAATCTGTCCATACGCTTTCACTCACCAAGCAGAGAGCCATTCCTGTCACCGCCTGTCAAAACCCGCCTTCTGGTGAGCCGCCATATTGTTCGAGTTTTGTTCCAGACGTGGCAGTCCTGTCAATGCGGAATTGAAGTCGCGCATGACTACCGCGGCAAAAGTTTCCTGGCTCGTCAGGCTTCAGGAACAGATCAATTGATCCCCGCACTTTCCGGCGGACCTAGATAGCTGGGTTTGAGCCCCCCCGTATCGAGCACCAGTCGCTCAAGCACCACATTGCCATCGATACGGAAGACCTTGATCGTATGCCTGCCCGCCTTCAAGCCTTTGAAAGGCGCTTTCAGGATAACGATATTATCGGAAACCGCCTGGTTCCATTCCGGCGTTTCCGGCTTGAGATCGAAGCTCAAGGCTTGCGGTGGCCGCTCGTCGATGGAGACAGCAATGCGCAAGCCCCCGCCCCCGCGCGTATCCAGCGTCGGCGCGAGATAAAGGTGGAGCGTGGCATCGGCGGTCTTGGCCGTCCGTATATTGTACTCCAGTCGCATGGAATTGTTCGTGGCCGGTGCGGCCGTCTGGGGCATGGAAATGACCGACGACAAGGTGCGGCCCAGATTGGGAATCACTTGCCAGTGAACATTTGGGCCATCCACCTTGCGGCTATAGTGCTCGGCCTCGATAGCGATGTAACCATCGTCTTCCAAAGCTCGCCCCGTGCCATCAAAAGTCTTGGCCACGGACCAGGACAAGTTTCCATACTTGGGCGTCTCAGGCACATTCGGTGCGGAAAGCGTGACAACTTCCGGCATAACCTGCGTGTCCGGCTGCTGCCATCCTGTATAGCCGATATGAGTTTGGTCCATCATGTGGCGCCACTTCCCATCAGAAACGGTATTGTACTGATCGCTCAGAGCCTGGTCCTCTGCAAATGCCGATTTGGCGGCAACCGCCATTTCATTGGCGCGCCCATCATTTTGGGATGCGAAATCCTTATTTCGCGCCACCGTCAGGTAGAGGTCATACAGATTGGCGCTGGCAGCGACGGGATACTGCACCAGTTGAAAGTATGAAGACTGCGCCACATCAGGCAGCTTAGCCTGCTGTGCCTTGGCCGCCATACCCACAAAATCATAGTGCAGAAAAGCGTCTCCGAACTCATTATAGCTATCCAGGTTGAAGCTCGTTGCATTCAGCAATTCCGGCTTCCGACGCGCATTATACTGGCTATAGCGCGTCAGTATTTCGCCAATCTCCGCCGCATCGTCATCGCCAAACTGCTGGCCGGCCCATTTTGCCGGATAGGCCTGTAACGCTTCCGGCGTCATGGCGTCCGGGTTCCAGGCCATGTCCATGAAGAAGCTCAAGGGAAATTCCAGGGGCTTGATATCGCCGACATTGACGATCCATAACCGGTCGGCGCCGCTTTCCCAGGCCAGATCCATCTGCTGCCAGGTCTTTTCGATCTGGTTGGTATTCAGCCATTTATAATTACGCGGCCCGCCGACATAGTCGAAGTGGTAATAGACACCATAGCCCCCGGCCCGCATCTTACCAGGATCGGGCCCGAGATCGGGCAAGCGCCGAATCTGTCCCCAGTTATCGTCGGAAAACAGCAGAGTCACGTCATCCGGCACCTTCATGCCGTGGTCGTAATAGTCCTGCACCTCTTTATACAAGGCCCAGACCTGCGGCGTCTGATCGGCCGGCTTGCCGGTGACATCGGCGATGATCTGACGCTGGTCGGCCACGATCCCTTCCAGCAGATGCGTCGCCGTGCCCTCGCTCATCGGCTCGTCACCATCGCCGCGCATGCCGATAGTGACCACGTTTTCATAAGGTTGCCCTACCGCTCCGCTACTTGAGGGCTGACCGCCCGCCTGCATACGCTCGATGCCGCCACGCCAGAAGGTGCGCAGATTTGCGGCATTGGTCCTATAATCCCATTTGCCACCGGTCACGCCGCCATCGGTATGGCGGTGCCATTCATCCTGCGCCCGGGTCATCGGCTCGTGATGCGAAGTGCCCATGACGATACCATAGTCGGCGGCCGTCTGTGGATTCAGCGGATCGTCGTCCCAGAAGGCCTTGCCCCACATGGCCGGCCACAGATAATTGCCCTTCAGGCGCAGCTCCAGCTCGAAGACATGACCATAGAGGTCATGATTGATGCCGCCGAACTTTTCACGCGCCCAGCCGCCGAACGACGGCTCCTCGTCATTGATAAAGAAGCCGCGATATTTCACCTTCGGGGCATCGGTACGATAGCCCGCCGTCACATAGAGATCGCTCTTTTTGACCACCGGCACATCGGCCCACCAGTACCATGGCGAGACTCCCATCTTCGCGGAGATATCGTAGGTGCCGTAGATGGCGCCGCGCGGATCGGCGCCCACTATGACCAGCGCCTTGCCACCTTCCGGCCGGGAAACCACGGTCTGGGCATAAGCTTCCCATTTTCCGATCACGCCCCTGTCATCGACCGGCAGAGGCGAATGCCCCGCCTCGGCGATAACCACCACATCGCCGGAGACCGCTTTCAGATCGTGTACGACCGCTGGCCGAACGCCGGACACCCGTTCCAGATCGGCAGCGAAATCATTGGCCACGCGCAGCACCGGCTTTGGCGCATCGCCCGCCACATAGACCGTCGCGGGCCGGCCTGACTTGATCAGCGCGAAGTCGGTTGCGGAAGCCCCTTCACAAACCGACACTGCCCCTTCACAGGCCAGTGCCTGCAAGGGCAGAAACATCATGGCAAGACCACCCACGAGCCACTTCATTCTATCCTCCGAGCGTGCGGATAACAAACGCCTTGAGGCGCGCCCGAACTTCCGCCGTCAGCCGTCCGAACCCATGCCGCCCCTTTTCAGGCAAATGCGCCACCGCTGCGGCTGTATCATCGAACACATAACGCTGCATGATATGCTGCCATATCCGTCTCTGGTCCGGCGGCAGGTCACGCAGGGTCAGCACGGCCGCATAGAGCGCGGTCACGGGTGGCAGCCAGTCATTGCCCGCCTCGTTCCACCAGTAATTGACCAGGGCATTGAAGCCGCTCAGCGACTGGACATGATGCCACCAGCCATAGGGGATATAGAGTGCATCCCCTGGTTCCAGTTCGGCCATCTGGGCGGTTTCCAGCGCCTTGGCAAACAGGGGATATTTTTCGAGGTCGGGATTTTCCAGCGTAACCATGCTGATCGGCACACCACCGGGCGTGAAGTCGAACGGCCCGGGATAGAGATTATCGATCTGCTCCGGCGGAAACAGCGTGAACCGCCGTCTTCCGGCCACGGCACAGGCAATATTGTGCGCCGGATCGAAATGGGTCTGGGTGCGGACCCGATTACCGAGCCAAAGTCGCGGACCGGTCGATGATGTCAGCACAGGCAAGGGATGCAAGGCCTCAAAAGCCGGCATATAATCAGCCAGGATCAGAGACTGTGCGTAGATCGTCACGAAATCTACGCGATCCGTGTTCGCCAGCAGACGATCTACCAGATTTGAAACCGTCGTCTGGTCGACCATGAAATTATAGCCGCTCAAATCGTCGTTGTAGAAGAAATTTCCCTTATGCGCTGGCGGCAATATGCTGATCCTGGCCGACTTGCCACTGACGTCCCACATCTTGAGCATGTCCGCCAGCCCTGCGTCAGACTGCCTTGCCGCGTGCACGACCGGCCAATTCCCGACCAGACCTTTCATCACTACCGGCTGGCGTGCCGGCAGGATTTCCGCTTCAAAACGATTGCGATCGACACCCTCAATGGCGCGGATGGTTTGCATGTCACTCGTACCTGTAGAGTTTGAGCTTCTGGATCGACCATTGCTCCAGAGGCAGACGCACGTGTCGTCCTTGATGGGTCTGGTCACCATTCAGCCAGCGGCCAGGCACGAACTGTCCGTCCTCATACGTCCCTTCTATCACCTGCTCGATGCCCACGCGGCCCGTCTGCGTGGCAAAGGTCAGGGTCACACCCGACCCAGCGGCAATAAACTCATCCGGCCCGGTCTGGATCAGGATCGCGCCGTGCGTCGCCACGTTCTGCTTGTCCTTCGGCGTCCACGGATCGACAAAGCTGGCGGTGAAACTGTAGCCGCCCAGCGTAAAGGTCTGCGGCGTCTCGTCAACCGTTCCCTGGTAATCGACAGGCGGACGCAGGCCCTTCATCGGCTTGCCGGACAGGATCAGCGGCGACAGCTGGTTGATCATGGCATAGGCGCCGACCAGAGGATCCCCTTCCGACAGATCCTCGATCGAGAACGGCGAAAAACCGATAGCCCGGTGTTCGCCTATGGCATAGAGCGCATTGGCGGCAGCTTCCGGCGATCCGGCCTGGTTGGCTTCAGGAATGAACAGGGTGTTGCGCCCGGCGAACTGATCCACCCGGTTGACGAAATCCGGGAAATAGATATCCGGCGCCAGCAAGTCGAGCGACGGCGCCTCCTTTTTCCAGATATCGAACAGGTGCGGCAGCGGTCCACCCGAGGGATACTCGCCGGGCTTTTTTCCCGGCCGGTTCAGGGCGGCATTAACGTACATCGGCAGCGGATAGACCGCCTTCCCTGCCTTGACCTCGGCCTCGACATAGCGCGCGAAGGCCTTCGCCTGGAAGGCCTCGTCATCTTGCCCCTTATAGGCGACGCTGTAATCGCGGGCATCGGGCAACATGCCGATCTCGTTCTCGACCTGAATCATCAGCACCGTATGCTGCGGGTCGGTGGCCTTCAGATGCGTCATCAGGGCGACAAAGGCCGCCTGATCAGCCGCCAGATTATCCGGATCGAAGGGCGACAGAATATCCTGCGTTTCCCCGGCTGCCGATTTCGCCTTGGAGAAGCGCTTCGGATCGTGCTTCACCCAGGCCGGCGCATAGGTACTCATCGAGTTCTTCCACGCGCCGAACCACAGCAGCACCACGCGGGTGTTATGCGTCCGCGCCTGAGCCAGAACGCCATCGAGCACGGTGAAATCGAACTGCCCCTGAACCGGCTCGATCTGGTCCCATTCCACCGGTACCAGCAGCGTATTGAGCCCGATGCGGTCAAGCCTTGGCCACAGCTTATCGAGATATTTCGGATCGGAGGCGGAACTGTTGCCCAGTTCGCCCCCCAGGATCAGGAACGGCTTGCCATCGACGATCAGTTGCCCGTTCGCCAGGTGCGGCATCCCGGCGGTAACCGGTGTCGCCGCCAATACAGCCAATAAACTCAGTAGTCCCAGACGCATCAAAGCAATCCCTGCCCAGTTATTTTGACCGCCATGCCAAACGGATGGCTGGCTCCCTGCGGAATATCGATATGCAGCCCCGTCTCGTCACGGGTGAAGGCCAGTCGCGCCCCGGTGTCCACCGCTTCGACGCGCCTGACCGTCCCCTGTCCGGTTTCCGCTGTCGCGGCCAGGCTGGCAATCGTGATCTGCCCGGCGGCCTCGCCCAGGGTGATGGCATAGAGGGCCCGCCGCTTGCGGGTAAAACGGATATCCTGCGCGGTGAAATCCAGTTTCGGATCACCATTGATAAACTGGCCGGACACCACCTCGGTCGGGCCTTCGCCAGCGATCTTCCACGGCCGGGTGCCGAAGATGGCCTCGCCATAGCGCCGGTTCCATTCGCCGATCTCGCCGACGATGCGACGCTCCTCGTCGTCTATCGTGCCGTCACCGCGCACCGGCACCGACAGCATCAGATTGCCGTTCTTGGCCACGACATCACACAGGCGGTGGATGACATCACGCGCCGGCACGTAGGACTTGTCGATAAAGCGCTGGCGGTTGTAGTGCCAGTCGCCCAGGCAGGTATCGGTCTGGAAGGGATGCGGCTCGATGCCTGAGCGGTTGCCGCGTTCGACATCCTCGACCACCGCCGATTTGTGGTCTTCCGGCACCAGTTTGATGGTGACCACCACCTCCTGTTTGCCGCCATGCCATTTCAGCCCGGCATTATAATAGTGAGAGGCGAGATCGAGCCCCACCTGACCCAGCGGCAGGTCGCCATTGTCGAAATAAACCAGGTCGGGGTGGTAGCTGTCGATCAGGTCTTTGGTGCGCAGATAGAACTGGCGCGTAAAGGCCGGATTGGCCGCGGGCGGAGCTTCCGGGAACGGGCCATCGTTTTCATCGTGCCACTTGTTGGCGGCGGCTATGGTGGTGAGGCCCTCCGGCATGACCATAACCGGCCCGCCATAGAGTTCCTGCGGATCGAGCCCTTGCCACCACTTGCCGGCGCCATCGGCCAGCCTCAGGCGATAGCCGTCATAACGCTGGCCAGCGCGCGGCCCTTCCGGATCATAGGCATAGGCCACCTGCATCCAGTGCCAGGCATGGGCGGCATGCTGGGAGACGGCGAATTTAAGCCCCCTCGCCCGCGCTTCCTTCGCCCAGATGCCGACAATATCCTTTTTCGGCCCGACCTTCGTGGCGTTCCAATCCATGAACTTCGAGTCGTAAGCGTCGAAATTGTCGCAATGGCTGGCCAGGGCCATGAAGTATTTCGCGCCGGCCGCCTTGTAGAGATCGAGCAGTTCGCCGGGCTTCCAGTTCTCGGCCTTCCAAAGGTTGTTGATCTCCATGAAGCCGCTGTCGGCCGGATGGCCGTAGGTTTTCAGATGATGGTCATAGGCGGGCTCGCCCTGGAGATACATGCGGCGGGCATACCAGTCACCCTGCTCGGGCACGCATTGCGCCGACCAGTGCGCCCAGATGCCAAACTTGGCGTCCCGGAACCAGGTCGGCACCTGGTAGTTCTCGACCAGCGACTTCCAGTCCGGCGTGAACCCGGTCTCTTTCGCTGGCGCAGACATGGCCGGTGTGGCGGTGATGGCCAGCCCGGTGCCGGAGGTCAGCAGTTGACGCCGGTTCAGCGTCATCAGACCATCGCCGTATCGATGGCCGCCAGGGTATAGGGCGCCATGGCGGCATAGGCGATAGCATTGGGGTGGACCCCATCATTGCCGAAATTGGGCCGCAGGCTACCGTTTGCTGTGGCCAGGGCCGGCCAGTAATCGACATAGGTATAGCCCTGCGCCTCGCAGATCGACTTGATCCAGACATTCAGCGCCCTGATCTTCTCGACCGGATTGCCGACCTCCGGCCGCCACGGGAAATGGTCCGCCGGCGGCACCGAGGCCAGGATCACCTTAATGCCATGGATGCTGGCCAGGCTGGCCATGGCCTGCAGGTTGTTGGTGGTCGCTACCGGATCGTAAGGGTCCTGGTTCTGGGCGATATCGTTGGTGCCGGCCATGATATGCACGACCTCAGCGCCAAGCCCCACGACATCGGCCATAAAGCGCACCAGCATCTGGGCCGAGACCTGCCCGCCAATGCCACGCCCGATCAGGCCATTATCTGCGTAGAAGTTGCCCGATTGACCCGGCCAGCCATCGGTGATCGAATCGCCCATCATGACGACACGGCGCTGGCTGTCAGGTAGCTTGGCTGTCTCAATATTGGCGAGATGATAACGGCGAAGCTGCGCCCAGTCGTTACCGACCGGCTGGACCGCCAGGGCCTTAGGATCGTTGAAATCCTGCAGAGCGGACTGGATGCCCTGCGCCTCGGCATTGGGCTGGCCCTTCAGCTGCGGAGCCGGACCAGCGGCCGGTGTCCCCTCGACCACCGACGCGCCCGTCTGAGCCCCAGCCTTGGAAGCGACTGCCAGCGCAGCTCCGCCTGCCAGCGCCCCGGTTATGATATGCCGCCGCCCGATATCCGTCATCCTGTAATCCCTAATCAGGCGACCGTCAGGGTCACCGTCTTGAGGTCCACACTATTGGGTCCGACCGAGATCGTAAAGGTGCCCGGTTCGACAACGCGCTGCATATCCATATTATAGAACTGCAGCTCGGCCGGGGTGATGGTGAAGCTGACCGTCTGACTGGCGCCGGCATCGAGCGTGAGACGTTTGAAGCCCTTCAGTTCCTTAACCGGACGAGTGACCGAGGAGAAGTCGTCGCGGATATAGAGCTGGACAACCTCATCCCCCTTTACCGCACCTGTGTTCCTGACCTCGACCGAGACCACGACGCTGTCCGCCGTACCGATGGTGTCCTTTTCCAGCTTTGGCGCCGAGATGTCGAAGGTAGTGTAGGAAAGCCCGTAGCCAAAGGGGAACAATGGCGACGTGGTGCCATCGAGATAGCCGCGGCGGGCGGTCGGCTTGTAGTTATAATAGATCGGCAGCTGGCCGACATTGCGCGCGATCGAGACCGGCAGCTTGCCACCGGGATTGGCCCGGCCGAACAGGATATCGGCAGCGGCCCAGCCGGTTTCCTGGCCCATGTACCAGCCTTCGATCAGGGCATCTGCCTTCTCGTTCAGCAGGTTGACCGACAGCGGCCGGCCATTGAGCAACAGGACGACGGTCGGCTTGCCAAGAGCGAATATCTGCGCCGCGAGATCGTTCTGGCGACCAATAAGATCAAGAGACTGGCGGTCGCCCATATGGTTGTCGGCCCAGGCCTCGCGCGAGGTCTGTTCGTTATCGCCCAGCACCATGACGATGGTATCGGCCGATTTGGCGGCTTCGACGGCGTCGGCAATCAGCTTGTCATTGACCGAATCTGGCGTGAAATTGATCACATCCTGGCCCCAGATGCGCTGCTCGGTCAGGCGCACGCCTTCCGAGAAGGTCACCGAGAAGCCGCCCTTTTTGCCTTCGGCTTCCAGGCCTTCGAGCATGGAAACGACATGGCGCGGCTTGTCGGAATAGCCACCGATCGGGCAATCCTTCGCATGGGTGCCGAGCACCAGCAGCTTGCCGACCTTTTTCGCATCGAGCGGCAGGACGCCGTTGTTCTTCAGCAGCACCACCGACCGGGTGGCGGCTTCACGCGCCAGAGCCACAGCGTCCGGCGCCGCGGTCAGGCTGTCGGCCTTTTTCGCATCGACATAGGGAGTCTCAAAAAGGCCCGACTGGAACTTCAGTTCCAGAATGCGGGTGACCACCGCATTGATTTCGTCTTCCGAGATGCGGCCAGCCTTCACCAGATCGACCAGATTGCCATAGGTCTGATTGTCCGGGGTTTCGACATCGACGCCGGCCTTGAGGGCGCGGAAGGCCGCTTCAGTCGTGTTCGGCACCAGCTTGTGGCGGGTGATCATTTCATTGATAGCGAAATAGTCGGAGACTGTTACACCCTTGAAGCCCCACTCATTGCGCAGAATGGTGGTCAGCAGCCATTTGTTGGCGTGGCTCGGCACACCGTCGATCTCGTTATAGGAGGGCATGACGGCGCGGATATTGGTTTCCTTGACGATCTTCTCAAACGGCGGGAAGAAGTCCTCGCGCAGGGTGCGCTCGCTCACCTCGGCCGGGCCGACATTGGTGCCGTTTTCCGGCTGGCCGTGTCCGGTCATGTGCTTGAGCGTGGCGAACACCTTGTCCTTGGCCAGCGGCAGGGTCTCGCCCTGGAAGCCGATCACGGCCGCCTTGCCCATGGCGCCGCAGAGGTGCGGGTCTTCGCCATAGGTTTCCTCGATACGGCCCCAGCGCGGTTCACGCGCCACATCGACGACCGGCGCCAGGGCGAAATTGGCGCCGCGGGCGCGCATTTCACGGGCGGCCACCGAGAAGATCTTCGTGGCCATGTCGGGATCGAACGACGAGGCCAGGCCGATGGCCTGCGGGAAGGAGGTGGCGTCCTTGGCGACATAGCCGTGCAGCGATTCCTCGTGCATGATCATGGGAATACCGAGGCGAGTCTGCTCGACCGCCCATTTCTGCATGGCGTTGACGTGGGTGGCGGTGTTGAAGGCGTCACGGTTGCCCATGGCGCCGGAATCACCCGCGCCGGTCGTGGTGGCCAGGCCCTGCTGGTCGGACGGACGCGCCACCATGCCCAGGCCATTCGGCCAGACCTTGGAGGCCTTGGCCGGGTTGAACTTGCCGTCCGGGTCTTGGATATCGCCCTTCTTCTGCCAGACGCATTCCATCTGGGCGACCTTTTCCTCCAGCGTCATGCGATCGAGCAGATCGGCGACACGCGCCTCGATGCTCAGGCTTGCGTCCTTGTAGGGTAAGGCTTCCTTGTTCTTGGCCTTGGCCAAGGCGCCACCGGCCGTAGCGGCCGTGAGGGCAATCGTGGAGGCGCCAAACAGGCGGCGGGTGACGGTAAGGCTCTGCTTCGTCATGATATCTTCATCCCTGTTTCTGTTTTCACGGGTCCGCCTGGAGGCGAACCAGCCCGCGCTTGACGGCGGAATTGAACGGTGACACTGTTAGCGCTAACAGAATAAAATTCAACAGGGAAAATTTTATGCCTAAAATTAGAGACGCAAAACTCTCGCGCCGCGCCGCCCTGACTCTGGGGGCCGCCGCCGCCGCTTCAACGGCCCTGCCCGCCTTCGCAGATACCACGCCCGCATTGAAGGATCTGGCCGCCGCCAAGGGCCTGCGCTTCGGCACCGCCATCGGTGCGAAAATGTTCGCCGATCCCAAGGTGCGCGACCTGATTATCCGCGAATGCGACATCATCGTGCCGGAAAACGAGCTGAAGATGTATGTCACGCATAATGACAACGCGACCGGCTACAATTTCAAGCCGGCGGACGACCTGCTGGCCTGGGCCTCCGCCAACCATATCGCCATGCGCGGCCACAACCTCTTCTGGGCGCGCGACGAATTCACACCGAAGTGGCTGAAAGAATACGACTTTGGCTCGAAGCCCAAGGTGGCCGCCGAAAAGTTGCTGCGCGACTATATCGCCACCGTCGCCAATTACTATGGCGACCGCCTGACCTCATGGGACGTGGTCAATGAGACCATCGATCCGAAGACCGGCGAGGTGCGCGACAATGCCTTTTCGCGCGTGCTCGGCATGGACGCCCTGCGCATCGCCTACGAGGCCACCCGCGAACACCTGCCGAAGACTCAGTTGGTCTATAACGACTATATGAGCTGGGAAGCCGGCAACGAAGCCCACCGCAAAGGGGTGCTCAAGCTGCTGCACTGGTTCCGCGACAATCATGTGCCGATCGATGCGCTCGGCGTGCAATCCCACATCGGCAACGGCTTCGACCTCATGGGCGGCCAGGTCAATCAGTGGAAAGACTTCCTCGATGAGGTGGTGTCGCTCGACCTCGACCTGCTGATCACCGAGTTCGATGTCGATGACCAGACCATCCCGACCGGCGATATCGCACAGCGCGACGCCATCGTCGCCACGGTCGGGCGCATCTATCTCGATCAGATGCTGAGCTACACACAGACAAAGGACGTGTTGTTCTGGGGGATGCCGGACTCCTATAACTGGCTGCAGGAATTTACGCCCCGCAAGGACGGCCTGCCCCTGCGCCCGACGCCGTTCGACGCCGATTTCAAGCCCAAGCCGCTTTATGATGCGGTAGCGGCGGCGTTCAAAACAGCACCGACGCGGTAATCGTGCCTCTGGAAAATCGTCCTGATCTGTGGCAGGCTTCCTGAAAACGAGAACACTCGGGGAGATGACACATGAATAGACGCTACCTGCTGATGGGGGCGTGCGCCCTCGCAGGCGCAACCGCCTTGCCGGCCCTTGCCCAGGACGACATATCCAAGAAATTGATCAATGAACCCGGCGCCTGGAACATCTATGGCGCCGCCCAGACCAACAAGCAGGTCAAGGACGCCAATGTCCAGGGCGGCCAGGCCATGGAGATCAAAATCGCCGGCACCGGCGGCAACCCATGGGACGCGGCAGCCGAAAGCCAGATCACCGGCAAAATCAGCAAGGGTGACAAGATCGTCGTGGCGGTCTGGACGCGCTCGAAGACCGCCGACAATTTGCCGGCTAATCTCAATATGCGCCTGCAGGTCAGTTCGCCGCCCTATGCCTCTTTTGGCGAAAAGGCGATCAGCGTGGGCCCGGACTGGCAGATGCAAACCCTCGAATTCACCGCTACCGAGGACCACGCGTCAAAGACATCCGCCCTGACCATCCATCTCAATACTGGCAAGCAGACCATCTATCTGGGGCCGGCCTTTATTCTCAATATGGGCCAGGCTTAGTCACTGGCTTGCGAAGGGTTTAACCACGAAAAGCACGAAAAAGAGAAAAGCACGAACAACAGGTTCTAACATCCGCGCGAAGCGTCTATTGTCTCATGCCTGAGGCCACAGATGGTTATTGCCATTTGGCCGAAGAAAACCCGCACGTTTTCGTGCTTTTCTCTTTTTCGTGCTTTTCGTGGTTCCCCTTTCCTATTTCGGTTTCCCCATCATAATCCCGCGCCCACCGGGTGCGATATAGACCATGCCGTAGTCGAGCGGATCGCCGCTGATCGCGTTGATCCAGCCGAACCTGTGCGCATCGTCATTGAGGCGTGTCCAGGTCTTGCCTTCGTCGTCCGAGCGCCACAGGCCTTCAACGCCCTTCACCTTGCCCCACAGATAGACCGCCGGGTAGCCGCCCACGCTGGCCGACTTGCCAAAGCCCACCTGCCAGGCCTCATCGACACCCGGCATCGCCTTGACAGGCTGGTCGGCCGCCGGTGAATGGACCAGACCATAGGGTGCGGCCAGCCACAGATCGCGCATCCGGCCCGGCACCACAGCCAGTTGCATCCGCTGCCAGCCCTCTATCCTGTTCATGCTGGTCACCGATGGCTTGAAGCTGGCGCCGCCATCGATACTGATCAGTATCTGGTTATTGAACCGGTCATAGACATAGAAGACGCCATCGATCGCCTTGTCCGCCACCGGCACCAGGACGATATCGCGCCCCGCCGGCCAGCCGGTGCTTTCCTTCCAGGTCTTGCCCTTGTCGGTCGAATAGACCGCGGCCTGCTTTTCCGGCACCCACAGCAGCGAGGTCCCCTTGGCGGAGACCGCCACCTGCCCGGCGCTGTGCCAGTTGCCTTGCGCATCCTGACGCTTGTAGGGCGAAGACCCGAAGGCCGCCCAGCTGGCACCGCCGTCCTCCGAATAATAACCGTTATTGCCGGTCTTGTCGGTGGTACGCGCCACGATGCTGGGGTTCAGACCGGCATAATCGACGCTGAAATTGCTTTCACTGGTGGGGATGAACGGCGCCCCCGGTGTCTTCGCCACATCGTCCCAGGCGCCGCCGCCGACATCGCCGAAGGCCGCCAGCACGATGGCGCCGCCGGTCGGTGAGGTCAGCTGGAAGGTCGCGGTTTCCTCGAAGTTTTTGACGTTGAAATCCCAGCGGATCGGCTCGGCCCCGGCCTTGCTCAGGTTCTGGCTCATCCACAGGCCATAGCCGGTGCCGTAGATGGCTTCGTCCGGATTGAACGGGTTGAGCTTGATGTCAGACAGCCAGTGGCCCATCTTGTCCTCGCCGTTCATATAGTTGACGAGCCACGGGTAGGCAGTGGCGTCATGGCGCGATTGCGCGCCCAGCGGCGTCCAGTGCGCGCCGCCGTCTGTCGAGCGGTAGACATCGTCGCCGGTCACCCAGCGATCGAGGGTCGAGACCACCAGAACGCCGCCCTGCACATCGATGCCGGAATAACCGAAAGTGACGCCACCCGCCGAGGGTTGCGCCGGCGAAATGTTACGCGCCTTGCCGTCCTTGAACGCCCAGACCCCGCCCGCCGACGCGCCATTGGGGTTGACCGCGATCTTGCCGTCCCCAGCCGCGAAAGTGACGTAAAGCGTGCCATCCGGGCTGAAGACCGCATGTTGCGGAGTCTGCTGCGGCGCGCCGTCGACCGCCGCGAAACCGCCGCCGTCACGGCTGACAAACAGGCCACCCTTGCCGTCTGAAGTGCCGGCATAGACCGCGCCATCCGGCCCGATCAGCACCAGGCTGATCGCCTTGCCGGGCGAGGCCGCCTTGCTGAACGATTTGCCGCCGTCCGTGCTTTTCCACAACCCGTCCTGGCTGGTGCCAAGCCACAGAATATTGCCGTCTTTCGGATCGACCACCAGCCGTTCGCCGGAGCCGCGGCCTTCCGAATTGCCACCGAGTTTGACGCTGAGATCGGTCTTCTGCCAGGTCTGGCCGCGATCGTCCGAGCGCAGGACGGCGCCGAGATGCGCCCACTGATGCAGGTATTCGCCGGTCGCGGCATAGAGCTTGTCGGGATTGTTCGGATCGACGGCCATGCTCAGCACGCCCATCAGTTCGGATTCGTCATGGCCGAAGTGATCGAGCAGCGGCACCCAGCTTTTGTTCGCGAAATCATAGCGGTACATGCCACCGATATCGGTGCGGGCGTAGAGCATGTCCTTCTGTTTCGGGTGATAAAGGAAACCATCGACAAAGCCGCCGGCGCCGAAGGGCACGCTTTGCCAGCTATAGGGCGCCGGCTCAGCCCCTTGCGCCGCCGCGCCCGCAAAGCCCAGCATCAGCGCCGCCACGGCGCAGGTCATGAATTTCCGCATATGATATCTCCCCGAAAAGCGCTTCTTGTGTAACTGTGAGCGCTAACAATTATCGTACAATTATCAGGGTTCGACGCGCGGTCAAGCGATCGGCGATTGAATTGGCGAACCGCGCTATATATGCCGCTACTTGTTTCACAGGTGTCTTATTTAACCGCCCGCCCCACCATGACGCCGCGGCCATCGGGGGCGATATAGAGCGTGCCGTATTCACGCAGATCGCCGGCAATGGCGCGCATCTGGCCGAAACGGTGAGCGTCGTCATTGATACGTTCCCAGGTCGCGCCTGCGTCATCGGAGCGCCACAGCCCCTCCTCGCCCTTCACCTTGCCCCACAGGAAGACCGCCGGATAGGTCTGGCCCGGCGCCGCCTTGCCAAAAGTGACCTGCCAGGCGGCATCAACCCCGGCGATCGCCGTTTGCCCGTGATAAAGCGCGCTGCCCGCCGCCAGCCACAGATCTCCCTCATGGCCGGGTACGGCGCGCAATTGCCCCGCTCCGGCCGTCAGCCTGTAAAGCGGCGCAAACGACATACCGCCATCGCGGCTGACCAGAACCGTGCCTGTGCCATGGTCGAATGCGTAAAACACCCGGTCATTGACCGTATCAGCGATCGCTTCCTGCCCACGTTCCGGTGCTGGCCAGCCTTCGGAAAGCGTCCAGCTCTTTCCGAGATCGCCAGACACCCACGCCGCTTCTTTCTCCGGCACCCAGACCAGGTGCGTCCCCTGGCTCGACATCGCCAGCTTGCCGGCGCGGTGATTATGCCAGTCGGTCGTGGCCAGGGGCGGCGGCGGGTTCAACGCGGTCCAGCTTTCGGCGCCATCGGTCGAGATATAGCCGTGCCCCTCCTCGGCATCGACGCTGCGGACAATGATATTGGGCTTCAGGGCGGCAAAGGCCACGCCCTGATTGGTCCTGTTGGTCGGCGAAAACAGCCCGTGCGAAGGCGTCCGGCTCAGGTCCGTAAAGGCCGAGCCGGCAACATCCCCCGCCGCCATCAGCACCCTGGGGCCTTGCGGCGGGCTCTCAAGTCCCAGTATAACCGTTTCTTCGAGATTGTTGTTTTCAAAAGCAAATTCGATCTTCCGTTCACCGCCCAGGGCATCGAGGTTTTCGGTCACCCAGACACCATAGCCCGTGCCGTACAGCAGTTCTTTTGGATTGAACGGATTGATCTTCACCGCGTCCATCCAGTGGCCCATATGCTTGCGGGCCACGGCGTCCTTGTCGTCGCCGCCCATATAATCGATCAGCCACGGATGGCCTGACGTATCGTGCACCGCCTGCGGCCCGACCGGCATCCAGTGCGCCCCGCCATCCTGACTGATGTAAAGATCATCGCCGCTGCCGCTGTAACGATCGGAGGTCGAGACCACCAGTCGGTCCGCCTGCAGATCGAGGCCGGAATAGCCGAAAGGCGTTTCCTTGGACGGCTTTACCGGCGTGATGTCGGTCCAGCTATCGCCCGTCAGCTTCCATACCGCGCCATCGGTCACGCCGTGCGGGCCCAGATTATCGCTGAAGGTGACATAAAGCGCGCCGTCCTTGCCCTGCGCCATCTGGTGCGGGATCATCTTCGGCGAGCCCGGCACGGCGCTAAAGGTCTTGCCGCCGTCACGGCTGCGGAACAGTCCCTCGCCCACCTCGCCGGAACCCACATAGAGGGTCTGGCCGCTGATCAGGACCGTTGTCACTGAGGTCTGCGCGTAAGCCGAACGGGTGAAGCTCTGGCCGCGATCATGGCTCACCCACAGGCCATCGCGATTGGTGCCGAGCCACAGGGTATTGCCATCCGCCGGATCAACCTGCAAACGCTCGCCGGTGCCCCGCCCCATGGCATTGCCGCCGAGCTTGATGCCCGGCAGGCGCGTAATCGCCCAGGTCGCGCCGCGGTCGTCCGAGCGCACCACCGCGCCATCCGGCACGCGATCGCTGAGATAGAGGCCGCAGGTGGCATAGAGCCGGTCCGGATGGTTCGGATCAACCGCCATGGTCATGACGCCGAAACAGTCCCAATCATCCCTGCCGAAGCCGTCCATCAGCGGCACCCAGCTTTTACGCGCGAAATCAAAGCGATACATGCCGCCGACATCGGTGCGGGCATAGAGCAGGCCCGGTGTTTTCGGGTGATAGAGAAAGCCATCGACAAAACCGCCGCCCTGGAACGGGATGGTCCGCCAGTCATAGGTCTCGGCCACGGCGGGCAAGGCCCCCAGCATCAGACATCCGGCCGCCAGGGCCGCAAGGGTCCGCTTCATGAGTCTCTCTCCCGTATTATGTTAGCGCTATCCTGCCGATTGATCATACGACAGACAAGACAAAAAAACGGCGGCCTGCTCGAACAGGGCCGCCGCAGTCGGGGGGACAGTTGAAGGTGTGTAATCAGAAGCGGTAGGCGATACCGGCCGAGGCCACCAGCGGATCGAGCGTGACCTTGGAGACCAGCGCGCCGTCATTGATCTTCGCATCGGTGCTGTAGAAGACCTTCTTGACATCGAGATTAAGCGACCACGGTCCTTTCAGCGCGATATCGACCCCGGCCTGAAGCGCGGTGCCCGCTCCACTCTTCAGCCGCACCTTGAAGCCGTTCTGATCCTTGCCGCCATACCAGTCCATATAGTTGACGCCGACACCAAGATAAGGGCTGACCTTGCCGGCCGGATTGAAGTGATATTGCAGGGTCACCACCGGCGGCAGCACCCAGGTTTCGTGAACCTCGACATCGGTATCCGGCCCCACGGCCTTGATCTGGTGCTTCGAGGTGCCAAGAATGCCTTCCACCGCGATATGATCGGTGAAGAAATAGCTGAAGCCAAGTGTCGGCACGGTGCTGTTATTGACATCGACATCCAGCCCGGAATCCGCGCCGGCCGCCGTCTTGATATCGCCGCTCTCATCGGGCGCCACGGTGGTTACACGAGCGGCGACGATAAAGGTGCCCTTCTGTTTCGGGGTATAATCCGCCGCGTGAGTGACGCCGGCAGCGGCGACCAGGGCGAGTGCGCCCACAGCGGCGAAAAGTTTGAGATTACGTGTCATGACAGCCATGCTCCTTCTTGCTGAGGTGATGGCGCCCATATATCCACAAATTTTATACGGATAACCTGCGCATCCTGCCGCGCGTCAGGCTGTCGCAGGTTTATTCTTCCTGCACCTTCGCCTTGGCGGCGCTCTCCTCGCGCAGGGGTTTGCGCGTCGGGCAGACCTCCTGCAGATAGCCGTCCAGCGAATTGACGATGTTGTCCTGCACGATGCTGTAATGGATGAACTTGCCCTTCTTGACGCCGGTGATCAGGCCGGCGTTTTCAAGGATGCTGAGGTGCTTTGAGAGCGACGGCTTGGCCATGTCGAAGCGTTCGGCGATCTCGCCCGCCGTCATCGTGGCCTTGGAGAGATAGGCCAGTATCTTCAGTCTCGGCTCCGAAGCCAGGGCTTCGAAGGTTTTTACCATACGCATGCGGTGACCCCAAAAATGCGCATCAATAATTAGACAATTAGACTCTTGACTAAATAAAGATACGCCACTAACAATTCGCCTATTAGCTAATTGTAAGGCGCTTCGCCTGGTAGGTCAAGGCTGGCAGATCAAGACTGGCAGGCCCGGTTTGGCCAGGAGGGAGCGATGCAGGCGGTACGCAAAAATGAAACGGCTTCAGGGGATGAAAGCCCGCTTCTGCCAAGGTTGCTGGGGGGCAACTGGTACCGTCTGCATCCTTCCGTACGCGCCCGCTTCGCGCATGAGCCGGAAAAGCCCGTCCTCTACGAAGGCGTGATGGAGACCGTTTATTGCTCGAAGGCCGGCTGGCTGTTCGCGCAGCTGACACGCCTGATCGGCAATCCTTTGACCGCCCATCGCGGACATAATGTGCCCATGCAGGTCCTGCTCACCAGACGCGAGGGCGGCGGCGTCTGGTGGCAGCGCACCTATGGCTTTGCCCACCCCTTTACGGTCATTTCCGCCAAACGCGCGAACACGAAAGGCCAGCTTTGTGAGTATGTCGGGATGGGTTTCGGCATGAGGCTGCGCGTCTTTGCCAGCAATGGCGCTCTGCATTTCGTCAGCGAGCGCTATTTCTGGGAAATCGCCGGCGTGCAGGTGCCCTTGCCGCATTGGCTGTCCCCCGGCGAAACCCATGTCATTCACGCCGATCTCGGTGGCGGCGATTTCCGCTTCACCATCTCGATGGATCATCGCCAGCTGGGTCGCACCTTTTACCAGACTGGCATCTTCCGCCAGAGACCTTAAGCTGCCATATAGGCCGGAAACGCTGTAGAAAGGCTCCACCATGTCCACACCGATCCGCAATATGACGCCCGAAGAGGTCAGCGCCGCCCTGGCCGCCGACGAAATCCTGCTGGTCGATGTGCGTGAGCCGCATGAATTTGCCGACGCCCGTATCGAAGGCGCCGTCAACTATCCCCTGTCGACGCTCGATCCTTCCGCCCTGCCCTCGGCCGAAGGCAAGTATGTCGTGCTGTCCTGTGCTGGCGGCGTCCGTTCAGTAACGGCAGCCCAGCAATGTCAGGCAGCCGGTCTCGATATCCACGACCACCTCGCCGGCGGCCTGCGCGCCTGGGTGGCAGCCGGCTTGCCGGTGGAACGTTGAGCTCTGGCGTTTAAAAGGCGTTTAGGGCAGTCTCCGGCAAAAAAGGGAGCCCCTATGAAACGCCTGTTTGCTCTGCCAGCTTTTGTGGCCGCTTTTCTGGCCGCGCTGGCCCTCTGCCTTGCGGCGCCGGTTCACGCCGCAACGCCGATCACCTTCTGGGACACGCCGCAATATGGCGGCAACAGCTTCAACGAGGCTGTCCCCGACGAGGCCTACTTCCGGGCGCTGAAGGCCACCGGCGCCACCTGGGTGCGGCTGACCTTCTCGAAATGGAAGGGGGAAGGCCGAGATTTCCTGATCGGCAATGCCGATGACTATAAGGGCATTCCGGCCTCAGACCTCGCTACTCTGATCAAATGCCTGGATGCGGCGGAAAGCGCCGGGATCAAGGTGGTGATCGTGCCGCTTTCCCTGCCCGGTGACCGCTGGAGCCAGCAGAATGGCAACAAGACAGACGACCGCCTGTGGAACGATCCGAAATACTGGGACCAGTCTACCGCTTTCTGGCGCGATCTCGCCACAGCACTGAAGAATCATCCGGCCGTGGCGGGCTACAACCTGATCAATGAACCGACGCCGGAAAAGGGCCTGGGGCTCGATGAACACGCCAATCCGGCTGTCCGGCAGGCCTGGTACGCCAAATACAAAGGCACGACGCATGACCTGCCGGACTTCTATGAGCAACTGATCAAGGCGGTGCGTTCCGTCGATCCGGTGACGCCAATCATGGTCGATGGCGGCTGGTACGCCAATGCCTGGTCATTCAGCTATTGGCCAACGCGCCTTTCCGACGACAAAGTGCTCTACGCCTTCCACATGTATGAACCCTATGAAGCGACCAGCGCGCCCAACCTGAAGCGCCAGCCGCAGTTGCGCTATCCGGGCACGCAGGCCTGGCTTGGCGGGGAAAAGGTGAGCTGGGACAAGGCGGTGATGCAGCGCTATCTGGCCGGTCCGTTCGATTGGGCGAAGGCGCATGATGTGCCGGCCAATCGCATGGTGGCGGCCGAATATGGCTGCGTGCGGCAATGGGTCGATTGCGGCGCCTATCTCGGCGATGTGCTCGATACCCTGAACAGCTACCATGCGCACTGGGCCTTTTATGGCTTCCGCGAGGACGGCTGGGACGCCATGGATTACGAGCTGTCGCCCGAGGTGACCCAGGGCCAGTTCTATTACCTGCGTGAACAGGGCAAGGCTGACAAGCTGAAGCGCGGCGGCCCGCTGATGAAGGTGATTGAAGCCCATATGAAGTAAGCTTCTGGCAAGGCTATATCTTCAGGAAGATCTTCTTCAGATAGAAAGGCAGCACGAACAACCAGCAGATGACTAGCACGCCGAAGGCGAACAGGAAGGACATGGCATAAGGGTCATGCACCACGCCCAGTATCCAGCCAGTCACCACACGACTCACACCGCTGACATCGAGAAACACCGAAAACAGCCAGGCAAAGACATAGGCCAGTATGGCATTGGTGCCGAAGACGCGGATCGGCATGGCCCATTTCGTATAGCCCAAGCGGTCCATGACCAGCATCAGGCCGGAGAGGATCAGCATGGCCAGGCCGCTGGTCAGAAACGCGAACGATGAGGTCCATAGTTTCTTGATGATCGGAATCTGGCTATCGAGCGCCAGGGCCACCAGCACCAGCATCAGGCCACACAGGCCCACGCTGCCGACGGCCCTCGCCGGGGTCTGCTTCTGGATCAGCAGTCCGATCAGAATACCGGCCAGGATATTGAAGATCGCCGGAAAGGTCGACAGCAGGCCTTCGGGATCATAGACCACCTGACCGGCTTCATTGGTGCCGCCCTGGTAGATATGCTGCACGCCGGGAATGATACGGTCGATATAGGCCGGCCATGAGCCTTCCGGCCCGAACGAGTCGCCGAGGCCAAAGCCTGGCACCGGGACGGCCTTCAACAATATGGCATAGCCCAGAACCAGCCCCGCCGCCCAGATGGCCAGGGGCCGGGCATGCAGCACCAGACGGCCGGCCGCGACATGGCTGTGCAGCAGGACGAGCCCCGCCGCCAGGGCATAGCACAGGCCAATCCGCTGCAGAACGCCCGGATAACGCCAGTGGGCGAAATCGAAATGCGGCAACAGGTTGAGGAACAGGCCGATGGCGATGAGGATCGCGGCGCGGCACACCACATGGAAGGCCATTTCTTTTTTACCGCCGGCGCCGATCCGTCGCCCCATGGACAGCGTCATGGAAATACCGACACAGACCATGAAACCCGGAAAGACCAGATCTGTCATGGTGAAGCCATGCCATTCGGCATGGTCGAACGGCCCCCAGATATGTGACCAGTCGCCGGCATTATTGGCCAGCAGCATACCGATGATGAACAGGCCACGCAGGATATCCAGCGCTTCGAAACGCTTTACTTTCAGCGCGTTATTGGCTGACTTTTCCGCCTTCGGCTTTTCCCGCTTTTCGAACTTGAGTATCTCGGCCGACATCCGCGCCCCCTGCCTTATCTGTATCGCCGGACACTCTCACAGCTTTCCGCACTTGCCAAGAGCACAGCGGTTTCATCCACATCAGGACCAATAAGACACCAATAAAAATGTAATGCTTACCTGACATTTTTTCACGATGTCAGGTTGACATTACATTTTCCGCATGTAAGGTTCACCTTACATATTCACCCTTATGGAACCGCGCCATGTTGCAAACCCAATCCCCCGCCACCCGATACACTTTCGGCATGATCCTGTGGATGAGCCTCTATGTCGTGGCCATTGTCTTCAACGGTTTCTATTTCCGCCAGCAGACGCCGACCGGTCCCCTGCTCTATACCCTGGCCATCCTGCCTGCCTTGCCCGTTGGTGGATCGATCTGGGTCATCCTGCGCTTCATCGCAAAGAGCGACGAATATGTCCGCTCAGTCATGTCGCAGCGCTTCATCCTCACCACCGGCCTAACCCTGTTCATCTGCACTGCCTATGGCTTCCTTGAGAACTACGCCAATGTGCAGCACTTCGATCTCTACTACGTCTACATCCTGTTCTGGGTCTGCTTCGGCCTGGTCGGTGCGGTCAGCGCCATCAGGGGGCGCGCATGAAACAGATCCTACGTGAACTGCGCACCGAAAAAGGCCTGACCCAGGCCGACCTGGCCAATCAACTGGGCGTCTCCCGCCAGGCCGTCATCGCTCTGGAAACCGACAAGCACTCGCCGTCGCTCGACCTCGCCTACAAGATTTCCGCCGTCTTTGATCGGCCTGTGGAAGACATCTTCGAAAATCCCTATCGCCCACGCAACTGAAGGAGTCCGTCATGTTCCAGCGTTTTTGCCAGTCATTTCACAATGGCAGCCTTTTCAACCGCCCGATGGCCCTGATCGCCATCATCATCGCCATAGTGGCCGCTATCTCGTCAGGTCACCATTGATCTACAGATCGCAGCGAAACTGGATGAAGTCTGTCCGGTCCGCCAGCTTCTCGTAAAGCGCCTGGGCGGTGCGGTTAGCGGCGTCCGTCACCCAGTAGAGCCGCTCGGCGCCCTGTGCCCGGCCCGCCTCGGCCACGGCGGCGATCAGGGTGCGCGCCACGCCCTTGCCGCGTTGATCTTCGACGACGAACAGGTCTTCGAGATAGCAATACCAGTTCCGGGCCCAGCTTGAACGGTGCAGCACATAGGTGGCGAAACCGATAATGCGCCCCTCCGCCTTGGCGACCAGCAGATTGAGGTGCTCGCCCGGCGCCAGCGCCCGCGCGAAGGTCAGGTCGGTGATCTCATCATCGAGACTGTGCTTGTAGAACTCGAGATAGGCACGCCACAGCGGCAGCCATTCCGCCTTGTCTTCGGGTTTCGCCGCGACGATATCCATTTACTCCGCGCCCGCCAGCGCATGGGGCTTGCGCCACAGGGCATAGAGCCGCGTCCCGGCCACTACGGCAATGCCGATCGCGGCGAGGATCACCATCGAAGGTTCATGGTCGCGGTTCTGGTTAGCCACCAGAATCCACAGCAGGGCCCAGCACAGGCCGGCGGCATAGAGGCTGTTCTCCGTCTGCCAGACCATCCGGGCACCAAAAGCAATGAGAGCCAGCAGGAAAACCACGGCCACGGCGGTATTCTGCGGATCGAGCCCGAAACCCGTCCAGATCATCGCCGAGGTGAAGTTGACAAAGCAAGTGGCGGTCAGCCAGCCGGTTACCAGGGCCAGCGGTCCGGCCACCAGAATCTTTTCCTTCAGTGTCAGGTTCAATTCGTGACGCAGCTTCAGGAGCCCATTCAACCCGGCGAAGACCGCTACGAAAATCAGGCAGAAACTGACCCACTCCAGACCGATCGCCGATACCCACATCTGCCATAGCGAATCGATCAGCCAGATGACAATGACGTTCCAGTCGACCGTTTCCAGCGCCACGCTTTCCTTCTGGCGCGGCAGCACCTGCCAGATGGCGGCGATCAGGGCATAGGCATAGATCAGCCCCCACAGCAGGTAGGCGGTCCGGTAAGGCACCAGGGGATGGGAGACCAAGGCCGTCTGCACCTCGACCGGTTCACCGATACCGAGGGCTTCCATGAGGCGCGCGGTCAGGATCTGGCCGATAGCCAGTGCCAGTATCGCAACCGATTGCACCCCACGCCGCATGGCCCCTACGCTTTCTTGACGAATTCCGTCCGCAGAACCAGCCCCTTGACCTTTTCCGCGTTGCACTCGATTTCCGCCTCGTCATAGGTCAGGCGGATATTCTTGATCAGGGTACCGCGCTTGAGAGTCACGCCCCCGCTGCCCTTGACCTTCAGGTCCTTGATCAGGGTCACGCTGTCGCCGTCCTGCAGACGCGTGCCATTGGCATCCTTCACAATGATGTCGTCTTCGTCAGCCACTAACACATGCCCCTAACCAGATATGGTTCTCCGCTATCGTATCACGCCCCTGTCTGCAAATGACTAATCCTTGCAGAATCCTTCATTCGCCGCGACCACGAGGCAATCGTGCTTGTCGGCCAGCCACTTCATGCCGGTCGCCTCGCCATCGCCCTTGTGAATGACCAGGGGCGCACCGTCACGCGTTATGTGGATACCGTCTCCCTGCAACGTGCCCGTAAAGGTGCGCGGGCCGTCGAGGTTGGTGATGACCACCTCGTAATCGCTGCCCGCCGGCGTCACGGTCAGCGAAGTGCCCTCCGGGCCGGTCCACTTGCCGACATAGCCAGTGGCATCCACGCTGGTCATGGCCTCGGCCACGGCCTGGGAAGCAGCCTCAGCGGCGGTGATCGACATGGCCGCCGATTCGGACGCTTCCGATGCCGCGACATCATCGGCGCCCGGCTTCGGCGAACAGGCTCCCAGGGCGACAACACAGCCAATCATGGCCAGGGCGGTGAACACGACATGGCTTTTCATCAATATCTCCATTGCAGGGCCGGTTCTCCAAGGATTAGAACGCCAGAATATGTAAAGCCATTGGGCTTTGCCGCCAGTTAATAAAGGCTCGGTTGGCCTTAAGGAATGATCATGCCCCTCTCCCTTCGTCCGATTACCCATGGCTCCGCCGAATATGCCGCCGTCGTCAACCTGCGCCGCGCCCTGCTGCGCACACCGCTGGGCCTCGACTTTACCTCGGCGCAACTGGCCGCCGAAACCGGCGATATTCACCTGGCCGCCTTTGAGGACGAAGAACTGGTCGGCACCGTTACCCTGACCCCCTATGACGAGACGACCATGAAGCTGCGCCAGATGGCGGTGGATGAATCAGTGCAGGGCCAGGGCGTTGGCGCGCAGTTGCTGGCCGCGGCCGAAGCGGCCGCCCTCGCCGCCCGCCGGACGCACATCACCCTGACCGCACGCGTGACGGCCCAGCCCTTCTATGCCCGCAATGGTTATGAAGCCGTCGGCGACATTTTCGAGGAAGTGACCATCCCTCACATCCGGATGGAAAAGACGCTCGCCTGATTTTTCGATACGATTGAACAAATGCAAGCGCATACAAAGGCCTGTAAAGTAGATATAGTTAATCTCAACACTATTCACAGGCCAACACAGTCATTCTATGCACGCTTATGGAGGTTTGCCGCGTTGACGTAATACGCCGGCGATGAGACTTGTTGTCCGCATTCAGAAAACAGAACCTGCCAGTCAGCGGATTATATTTTCAGCGTGCGAGACCATTTCCTTAGAAAACAGACAACACACCTCCATACAGAAGGGCTGCACGCAAAATGAACATGCGCGTTTCTTTAAGAGGCATTGTCTTTATTTTCAGTGCGCTGCTATGCATGCTCTTCTGGTGGCAAGTCCTGAAAGCCATATTCCCCGTCAAACCCTGCCAGCCAGGGGAAATGGCCTCAGGCAAGAACTGTCCACCACCGCCCTGAGCGCCGCCTCATGCTGTCAGACCGCCGCGAATCCCTCAAGCCTGTTAAAATCAGCCGCTTCGTGTCGCTCCGCCAATCCATCGGCCCTGTTGACAAGGCGGCCACGCCGGACTCCCTCCCTGGCTTCCAGCAGTGTCATCCAGCGGCGAATATGTGAATATTCTTCCGCCGCCAGGAATTCACTCGCCGAATAAGCGCCATTCAGCAAACCGCCATACCACGGATAGATCGCCATATCGGCTATGGTGTAGTCATCGCCCGCCACATAGGTCGTGTTTGCCAGTTGTGTGTCCAGCACATGAAGCTGGCGCTTCGTCTCCATGGCGTATCTATTGATCGCGTATTCAATCTTGAATGGCGCATAGGCGTAAAAGTGCCCGAACCCACCGCCCACGAATGGCGCCGAGCCCATCTGCCACATCAGCCAGTTCATGGTTTCGGCGCGCTTTCGCGGTTCCGTCGGGAAAAAGACACCGAACTTCTCAGCCAGGTAGAAGAGGATGGAGCCGCTTTCAAAAAGTCGTGTCGGCGGGTTTGTCGAATAATCCAGCAGGGCGGGAATCTTTGAATTCGGATTGACCGAAACAAAACCGCTGCCGAACTGATCGCCCTCTCCTATATTGATCAGCCAGGCATCATATTCGGCCTGACTAAAGCCGGCGGCCAACAATTCCTCCAGCAGGATGGTGACCTTTATGCCGTTGGGCGTACCCAGCGAGTAAAGCTGAAGCGGATGCCTGCCGACGGGCAAGGCCTTGTCGTGCGTGGCGCCTGAAACGGGGCGGTTGATATTGGCGAAACGCCCGCCTCCTTGCTTATCCCATTGCCAGACCTGGGGCGGCACATAACCGGCCGGCTGGTTGGTGGCAGGATCGTTATCAGCCATTTTCATACTCCGAAAGCATCCATTATTCTCGTATCGATATGGCGACACATAAATACGACGCAAGACCTGCCGGCAAAGTAAACGGATCAGCTTCGGCCCGCCCCCCTTCATCCGGCCCCTTGACCGGAACTATTGGCCTGAAGGAAAAGATTTTTGATCTTTTTTATAAAGTGATCACCGTCGAAATATGATTTGTTCCTGACGGCTCGCAGGATGGATGGGGTGCGACATCGCTACCCTTCCGATCCCGCTCCCAATATCAATCGTGAAGGATAGACCGTGGATCCCAAACCGGCGAAATACGCGCCTAAATCCGATCAGAATATCATCGATCTCATTTTCAACTTCCCTTTTGCCTGGGTCGTTTCAAATGGCGGCACCTTCAATGCCAGCCCCTTGCCGATCCGTCCGGTTATCGGGAACGGGCAGCTAACGGGCTTTCTGGGGCACTTCGGCCGCAACAATCCGCAGGTCGAACGGCTGCGCGCCGATCCCCACGCCCATATCCTGTTCATGGGAGCGCATGGTTACATCTCACCGTCATGGCTGAGCGACCGCACCCAGGCGCCAACCTGGAACTATGCCAGCGCGGCCTTTGCCTGTGAGCTAGAGCTGATCGAAGATGCCGCCGGCATAGAGGCCCTGTTGCGCGACCTGATCGACTCGCAGGAGGCAGGACGCGAAAATGCCTGGTCACTGGATGATATGGGCGAACGCGCGGCCCGGCTGGCGCGTGGTGTCGTGGGCTTCCGTGCAACGATCACCGATCGACAGGCGACCTTCAAGCTGGGCCAGGACGAAGCCGACCGTGAATATGAGGAAATGATGGCCGTTCTGGACCGCGAGGGCGCAGCAGACCTGGTCGCCGCCATGCGCACCCAGAATCCAGGGCGGCCAGAACGCTAACTCTATTCGCCACCCGGCCTGAGGTGATTGAAATACTGACTGGGCGGCGTACCGAAAGCGCGCTGGAACATGGTGCCGAAAGCGCTCGGGCTGTTATAGCCGACCTCATAGGCCACCGTGGTGACGGACTTTCCCGAAGCCAGCATGGACACCGCCTCGGCCAGCCTGACCTGCTGGCGCCATTCGGAAAAACTCACCCCGGTTTCACGACGAAACGCACGGGTAAAGGTACGCCGCCCCATGCAGGCCACATCGGCCCAGTGATCCAGATCGTCCTCGCTGGCAGGATCGGACATGATGGAGCGGCAGATACGCACAAGCCGAGCATCGGTCGGCATGGGAATATTCAGTGCCGAGGCCGGATGCTCCACGGCTTCGGCAATCTCGTCCAGGATCAGTTCCATGATCCGTGCCTCGCGGCCATTGAGGCTGTATTCGACCGGCAGGTTTCCGGCTTCGATGATCAATTCGCGCAACAGGGGCGATATTTTCAGGCTCATGCACTGCCGCGGCAGGCGGGTATCAGCTTCCGGCTCGACATACAGAGTGCGTAAGGACACATGCCCGCGGCACTGGGCCTCGTGCCGGACGCCGGCGGGAATCCATACGCCTCTCTGGGGGGGAATGGTGAAACTGGCCTCGTCGGTCACGACCGACATGACGCCGGTGGTTGCGTAGACCAGTTGCGCCCGCTCATGACTATGCCAGGGATCTATGAAACCTGGCATGTACTCGTCGATCAGGACGCCAATCGGACGATTGACCTTCTGATAGTCTATACCATGGGTACTGCGTGCAAACATGTGGCCCACTATTGATGATTTTCTAAAAATCGTCTGTAGCGCGCCAGACACAGGGGCGAAATAAATCGGTCATTTGTGTGTCTGCCTTGGCCCGTTCGCTCAAATCAATGACCTCGGCGAAACTGGCGATATCGCAATTCCGTCATACAGTCTTCGATAGTCGTTCTCAGAAATGACACGAAAGAAACGCCGCGCACCGGGAGCGAAAGAACCAAACCGCTGTTTTTAAAGGGGACTAAGACATGCCTGCATCCGCTCACCTGAAGACTGCCTTGCTGGCCGGCGCTGCCTGGCTGGCGATTTCCGCGCCGACCTTCGCCCAGAATGCACCTGAATCGACCACGGCCGATGATGGCGTTATTGTCACTGTCACCAAGCGTTCCGAAAAGGTTCGCTCCGTCTCGGCATCCGTGTCCGCCGTCACCGGCAAGCAGCTGGAAGACATTGGCGCCGACTCCTATGCCGACTATATCCAGCGCGTGCCCGGCGCCGTGTTCAACAACTACATGCCCGGTGTTTCGCACGTCACCCTGCGCGGCATCGCCACCACCTCGGGCAATGCCCAGGGCCAGGGCACGACCGGCTATTACATCAATGATATTCCCCTGACAGAGCCCGGCTGGACGATCGTCGTGCCCGACATCGATACCTTTGATGTCAACCGCGTCGAAGTACTGCGCGGCCCGCAAGGCACCCTGTTCGGTGCGGCCTCGATGGGCGGCGCGGTCAACTACGTCTCCAATGTCGCCAGCACCAAGGGGTTCGACTACAAGATCGAGGGCGATGTCTCCTCGACGAAGAACGCCGATGTCAGCACCGGCATGAAGATCATGCTGAACGTGCCGCTGATCGAGGACAAGCTGGCCTTCCGCGTTGTCGGCTATGCCAGCGACGAGAAGGGCTATCTCGACAATATCGGCGCCGGCGTCGACGGTTCGAACGAGGTCAAGACCACCGGCGGCCGCCTGTCCTTCGTCTATACGCCCTCGGCCGACACCAAGCTGACCTGGCTCAGCCTGTACCAGCAGACCGACGCCGCGGATTCCAGCTACATGATCCCCTCGCTCGGCGACCTGAAGCGCACCAGCGCCCAGCTTGAGCCGGTCAAGACCGACGTCGAGCTGCATTCCCTGCGCGTCGATCACGATTTCGGCTGGGCCACCTTCACCGGCCTGGCCTCCTATGGCACCAAGTCTCAGGAATGGACGATCGATTACACGCCGTATGAAATCTACTACAACGCCGATCTTGACCTTAACCTGACCTCGCCGCTCTATATCAAGGACGGTGGTTCCAGCAAGAACACCACTTTCGAAGCCCGCCTGGCCTCGCCCAAGGGTGATAAGTGGGAATGGCTGATCGGCGCCATGTACTACAAGTCCGACAAGGACCTGACCGAGGTGATCGGGGCCGAAGGCGCGGCGGCGGCCTTCAACCAGTCGTCCTGGGCGAATGACTCTAACGCCGGCTCAGTCATCGCGCCCGATGGCGAGGTCTTCAATGGCTACTACACCACGGTCAAGGGCACCGAGCAGGCCGTCTTCGGCGAGCTATCTTACAACTTTACATCGAAATGGAAGCTGACTTTCGGCGGCCGCCTGTTCCAGACCGAGGTCTATTCGGGCACCCTGCAAGACGGTTTCTCGACCTACAACACCACGACCCATATCGATACGCCGGTCTTCTCGGAATCCACCAGCAAGGATTCCGGCTTCTCGCCGAAGGTGGCCCTGACCTGGAAGCCGTCCGAAGATCTGATGGTCTACGGTCTGGTTTCCAAGGGCTTCCGCTTTGGCTCGCCGAACGTGCCGGGCCTCAGCGCCTATGATATTCCGTCGGGTTCGACCAGTGATGAACTGATCAACTACGAGGTGGGCATGCGTTCGAACTGGCTTGGCAATAAGCTGCTGCTCGATGCGACCCTGTTCTATGTCGACTGGACCGATATCCAGCTGCGCCTGCAGACGCCGGACTACTTCAACTACTCCGCCAATGGCGGTGCCGCGAAGAGCCAGGGTGTCGAATTCGCCGCCACCTGGCGCGCCACCGACCGGCTGGATCTGTCGACCAGCATCACCTACACCGACGCCGAACTGACCGAGGACATGTACATCCTCTACTACGGCACGGCCAAGGCGGGAACGGCCCTGCCGGGGTCTTCAAAATGGTCGGTCGCCAACAGCCTGGCCTACCGCTTCAGCGGGCCGCTGAACCCAGTCTTCACCCTGACGCATAGCTATCTGTCTCGCGGCCTCAGCGATCTCAGTTCGGCGGCGATCGGTTCGCCGAACTATCAGGGTGACTACAACCTGTTCAATGCCCGCCTGAAGATCGATATCGGTGATGGCACCAGCCTCAGCTTCTATGCCGACAACATCGCCGACGAACGCGGCGTGACCCGCCAGGTCAGCGAAGTCAATGGCACCGGCCAGGGCATTATCAAGCCGCGCACCCTTGGCATGCGCGTCACCTGGGGTATGTAAGGAGAGAATCGAGGAGTAACGGGCATGAATCGCAGGGGCTTTCTTTTCACCGCGGCCACCAGCGCCTTTTTGCCCGGACTTTCGTTCGCCAAAAGTGCTGTGCGCCCGCCCGAAACCGCCATGATCCCGAAACGGATCGAGCAGCTCGGGCGGGTGCGCATCGACAACTATGCCTGGCTGCGCGATCCGAACTGGGCCGAGGTCTTTGTCGATACCTCGAAGATGCAGCCGGCCATCCGCCAGCATCTCGATGACGAAAACCGCTACGCCGAGGCCGTTCTGGCACCGACAAAGGCGCGTCAGGCGCAATATGTCACCGCCATGACCGCTATGGTAGGCAAGGCATCGGATACGCCGCCATCACCCGATGGCGACTGGGACTACTACACCTATGTGCGTCCCGGCGAGGACCATGTTGTTCACGCGCGCAAGCCGCGCAACGGCGGCGATGAGCAGATCCTGCTCGATGAGCAGGCCCGCGCAAAAGGCCATGACTATTACCGTACCGAGGACGCGCAGCATTCGCCGGACCACAGCCTGTTCGTCTGGGCCGAGGATCTGGGCGGCGGCGACCGCTTCGATATCGGCATCCACGACCTGACCACCGGCCAGGTGACGGTGACCACCACCACGGATACCTATGGCTGGCTGGGCGTCATCATCTCGCCGTGTTCGCAATGGCTCTTCCGCATTCAGCGCAATCAGTATGGCCGACCAGCGAAGGTGTTTCGCATGCCGGCGCGCGGGGACTGGACCGAGGTGCTGGTCTACGAGGAGCACGACGGCGCCTTGTTCGTCTCGCTCGGCCGCACCGCCTCAGACAGCCACACCACCATCCGCATTTCCGGACCCGATCTCGACGAATGGCGCCTGATCCCGGCTGCGACACCGCAAGCCGATCCCATACTGATCGAACCACGTACGGTCGGCCTGCATTACTGGGTCGAGGAATGGAATGGAAAGCTGGTGCTGCTGACCGATGCCGGCGGTGCGGTCGATGGCCATCTGATGACGACCGATATCGCCGCGCCCGGCAAGGCAAACTGGCATGACTGGGTGGCGGCGGAAACCGGCCGCCACTTCATCACCATTAAGCCTTTCCGCGATCATTTTGTCCTGGTCCAGCGCCTGGACGGCAAGCTGGAAATCGTCGTCATGGCGAAGGATGGCGCCGCGAAAAAGATCGCCTTCGATGAAGCCGCCTATGATGTCTCTCTGGCCGAGACCCAGGAATTTGCCTCCGATACGCTGCGCCTGGTCTATCAGTCGCCAAAGACGCCGGAGCGCTGGCTGGCCTGCAACATGGCCACGGGCGCGCAGACCGTCATCATGGCCTCCGATATCGCCGGCTATAACCCTGATGCCTATGAAGTGCGCGCCCTTTTCGCCCCGGCGCCCGATGGACAACAGGTGCCGCTGACCGTGCTGATGAAGGCCGGAACCAAGCTCGACGGCACATCGCCCCTGCTGATCTATGGCTACGGCGCCTACGGCATTTCCTCCGAGGCCGATTTCTCGATCGCCAATATCGCCCTGGTCGACCAGGGCTGGATCTTCGCCATCGCCCATGTGCGCGGCGGTTCGGAAAAGGGCCGCAGCTGGTTTCTGGATGGCCGCAAGTTCAAAAAGCGCAACAGCTTCACCGATTTCAACGCCTGCGCCGATTACCTGGTTGCCGAGGGATACACCAGGCCGCGCCATATCGTCGCCTACGGACTTTCGGCGGGCGGGCTGCTGGTCGGCGGCGCTCTCAACCTGCGGCCAGAGCTATACGGCGGCGTCATCGCCCAAGTGCCGTTTGTCGATATGCTCAACACCATGTCCGACGCCACGCACCCGCTGGTCCCGGCCTTCCGTCCGGACTGGGGCGACCCGCTGGCCGATCCGCAGGCCTACGACTATATCGCCTCGATCTCGCCCTATGAGAACGTCCACACCGCGGCCTATCCGATGGTGCTGGCCACCGCGGGCGTACGCGACAACCGGGTAAGCTACTGGGAACCCGGCAAGTGGGTGGCGGCCCTGCGGACCCACACCACCACGCGCAAGCCGATCCTGTTCCGCATCAATATGGCCGGCGGTCATCAGAATGCCTCCGGCCTGTCCGATGCCTTCGCGCAATACGCCCTGTTCTGGTCCTTCGCCGAACTGAGTCTGAAGTCCTGGACCTGAAGTCCCTGAAAAGAGTATTTGTCTATGCCTACCCCTGTCAGCGTCTTCGGCGCCGATCTCGACCCCGATATCCGCCGCTTCATCCGGGAAACCGGCGCGGCCTATGGCGATCATCCGCCTTTTGACAGCCTGACGCCGGAAGAGATGCGCGCCGTCTGCGAGATCGTGCGGGCGCCGTGGCGTCAGGGCGGCCCTGTCATGGCGCGCACCGAGGATTTCGATCTTGATGGCATGCGGGTGCGCCTGCTCGATCCGACGCCTTCGCGTGAACCCAAGCCGGCCCTAGTCTACATCCATGGCGGCGGATGGATGCTGTTCTCCATCGATACCCATGACCGGTTAGTGCGCGAGTATGCGGCGCGCGCCGGCGTCATCGTCATCGCCATGGATTACAGTTATGCCCCGGCGGCGAAGTTCCCGGTGGCGCTCGATCAGGTGGTCGAAACTGTGCGCTGGGCGCATGATCGCGCGGCGACGCTCGGTATAGACCCGGACCGAATCGCCATCGGTGGCGACAGCGTCGGCGGCAATATGTCGGTGGCGGCGGCGCTGAAGCTGCGCGATGCGGGCGATGGCGGCCTGCTCAAGGGGCTGATGCTGCACTATGGCGCCTTCGATGACGATTCCGCGCCGGAAGACCATATCCGTTACGGGGGCGAAGGTTATATGCTTTCCAGCGCCGAGATGGTGATGTTCTGGGAGAACTATCTCACGGACGATACCGAACGGCAGAACCCGCTGGCCGTGCCGATGCGCGCCGATGTCAGCGGCCTGCCCCCCGCCTTCTTCACCATCCCCGAGTGCGACGTGCTGCATGGCCAGAGCGTGGCCATGGCGGAAAAATTCCGCGCGGCAGGCGTGCCGGCGCGCAGCGAAATCTATCAGGGCGCTTCACACAGCTTTCTGGAAGCGATGTCGATCTCGCCCCTGGCCGAACGCGCCATTGCCGAGGGCGCCGACTGGCTCAAGACCCAGTTCGCTCGACAAGGCGTTTCGGCATGACCCTGGATGAGGCGCTCGCCATCGGGCGGCTGGATGGCCATGATCAGGCCGCGCTGGTGCGTAACCGTGAACTATCGGCTTTGGAACTGACCGAGGCCGCGATCCTGCGCATCGAGGCGTTGGATGGTCAGCTTCATGCGGTCAGCCACAAGGCCTATGATCAGGCCCGCGCTGAAGCCGCAAAGCCCTTGCCGAACAGCCCGCTGGCTGGAGTGCCCTGGCTGGTGAAGGATTCGCTCGATTATCCCGGCATGCCCAGCCGGGGCGGTTCGCGCAGCAAAAGCGACACGCCGAAGACATCGGCCTATCCCTATGTCGAGCGCCTGCGCGCCGCCGGGCTGGTGGCGGTCGGCAAGAGCGCCATGCCGGAATTCGGCCTCCTGCCGGTCACGGAACCCCTGATCCGTCCGGCCACGCGTAATCCGTGGTCGCCCGCGCATTCGCCGGGCGGTTCGAGCGGTGGCGCCGGTGCGGCGGTGGCCGCCGGTCTGGTGCCAGTGGCGCATGGTTCGGATGGCGCGGGCTCGATCCGCATTCCCGCCTCCTGTTGCGGCGTGGTGGGGCTGAAGCCTGGCCGCGGCACCACGGTACGCGTGCGTTCGCGCCATGTGATTGAAGATCTGTTGGTTGGCGATGGCCTGATGGCGCGCAGCGTGCGCGATGTCGCCGCCGGTTTTTCCCTGACGCATCCGGCTACGCCCGCACCGGTGACCGGACCCGATGCCCGGCGGCTGCGCATCGCCATCACGACCCGGACCCTTTCGGGGGCGCCGGCAGCCCCTGAGCTGATCGCGGCCGTGAACGCAACGGCTGAACTGTGCGCCCGCCTGGGCCATCAGATCACCTTCACGGACTACCCCATCGATGCCCCCGCCGCCGAGGCCGCCGAGCGGACGTTGTGGATGCATATCGGCGCCGACTGCGTTGATGCCTGCCGCGCCGGTGGGCAAGACCCAGAAGCGGTGCTGGAGCCGTGGACCAATGCCCTGGGCCATATGGCCGAGACCCTGCCGGTCTCTGCCCTGGAAGATGCCTACCGGCAGCTGGCCGACTTGCCGCGTCAGCTCGACGATTTCCACCGCGATTATGATGTAATGCTCTCGCCTACCCTGAGCCATCTGCCGCCGCTCATTGGCGAACAGGCGCCGACGGTGGACGGCGAAACACTGCTGGAGCGCATGTTCGGCTTCCTCGGCTTCACGCCGCTGCAGAACCTGGCCGGCACCCCGGCCATTTCTCTGCCGCTGCACAGGGCCAATGGCCTGCCCGCCGGTGTCATGTTCGCTGGCAATCGCGGCCACGAAGCCCTGTTGCTGGCCCTTGCCTTCGAGCTGGACGCCGCCTTGCCCTGGGGATATGCCTGACAGCTCGTCAGTGCCGCAGGCCGAGAAGCGGCTGGGACAGTCTGAGCGACACCGCCACATGGCCATGACCGGCTTCCGCGGCCGCGTCGGTAAAGGCATCGAAGGCATCAGCCAGGGCGATGTGGTTGTCGGCATAACCGTTCAAAACCGCGCGGACATAGTAACCGATGACCGCCATGGCGTAATCGGTCTTGCCGACAATCTGACTGGCAATCAACTCAATCAGATCGAGGGTAGCTTCCTCGCGTGTCATTTGTCCGCGTGACAGGGTGCGAAGCGTGGCCCCTACGGACCGCTCGATAAGCGCCGGATGCGTCTGCATGGTCCACCTCATAAGGTTGACGCAGAAGGCAATACCCATTCGCATAAGGAATCAATGTGTGCGCCATGGTTATCAATCATGGTTATCAATTGAAGCAAGGGCGACGACATAGCGGCCTCGTCAGCCCAACATAAAATTGCATGATTTTGCAATGATTTTTCAGGACGCAAATTCTTATTAAATTTGGTTTTCAATAAAAATGTCCTGATCGCTTTAATAACTATTTCACGACGGTTATGTATAAATGCCGGACGGTCATAAGACCTGTGTTGTGTACCTGTCCGGAAGAATTCCAATGGATATCAGCCTGCCCTGCCGCCTGGACTTTTTTGTCGATGCCGTGCGTCGGATTATCATCTACCGGCCGATCGGTCCCATGCCGGGCGCTCTCTATATTGCCACCCTGTTCGAAGCCTATCGCAAGGTCGAAGCACCTTGGACCTACCGTCGGCTGGCCGATCTGCGCCGCTATGAGGGCCTGCTGACCCAGGAGGATATTGAAGAGGCCGCCGTGCTGTGGGCCGACATAACCCATGGCCAGTCGTATCACAGCCACGTGGCAGTCGTGTCGCTAGATGCCTGGGATCAGGTCCGGATACCCGCCGCCTCGAAGCATTTCCCTAATGAGACCATCTGCATGTTCACGGATTATCATGAGGCCATGGGGTGGCTGATGGCACCGAACAAGGACAGCTATATCGATGCCGCGCGCGCCAATCCGGTGACGGCGCGTATCGACCACCGGATAATGGTCGCCTAGGATTACCTGCCAAAGAGGTGGCGCACATCCCAAAGAGTGTAGAAATCGAAATAATCGATTGGCGAAATGGCGCTCCGGATCGCCTTGATTTTGATAATTTCAAGAGAAAATTCAAAGCCATCTCTCGAGCAGGAAATACGACACCTCACAATCCATCGGAAATTCCGATAGACGTATTCTGAATATTCTAGCTGTTCAAATACCGCTTCTTGCCGTTCCCTTTGCCTCAAAGCGGTTAACGGAGACGGCTCATGAATATCGACATGCTCATCGGTTCCAGCTTCGAGTCCGGCCGCGGGGAGACCGAAAGCGTCATTGACCCGCGTACCGGCGGCCTGATCCTCGATCTGGAGGAAGCCAGCCTCGATCAGGTGGACCGCGCCGCCAAAGCCGCCCGCGCCGCCTTCGCCGGCTGGTCGCGCACCACGCCCGCCGAACGTTCCGGTTACCTGCTGAAGATCGCCGACCGCATTGAGGCCGACGCCGAGGATCTCGCCCGGCTGGAAGCGCGCAACTGCGGCAAGCCCTATCATGTCGTCCTGCGCGACGAGATTCCGGCGGTGGTCGATTGCTTCCGCTTCTTCGCCGGCGCCGTGCGCTGCATGCCGGGCGTTCTGGCCGGCGAATACATGGCCGGCTACACCTCGATGATCCGTCGCGATCCCGTGGGCGTGGTCGCCTCCATCGCCCCGTGGAACTACCCGCTGATGATGGCGGCATGGAAACTGGCTCCTGCCCTGGCTGGCGGCAATACGGTCATTATCAAGCCCTCCGAACAGACGCCCCTGACCACGCTCCGGCTGGCGCGTATCCTGGCGGAGACCCTGCCGGAAGGCGTCGCCAATGTGGTGGTCGGCCGCGGCCATACGGTGGGCCAGGCCCTGATCGACCATGCCGAGATCGACATGATTTCCCTGACCGGCGATGTCGCCACCGGCCGCAAGGTGCTGGCCGTGGCGCAGAAATCGATCAAGCGCACCCACCTCGAACTGGGCGGCAAGGCCCCGGTCATCGTGTTCGATGACGCCGACCTCAAGGAAGTGGTCGATGGCCTGCGCACCTTCGGCTATTACAATGCCGGCCAGGATTGCACCGCCGCCTGCCGCGTTTATGCGCAGAAGAACATCTACGACAAACTGGTGGCCGAGCTGTCCGGCGCGGTCTCCACCCTCGCCTATAACAACGCCGATGATGAGCAGAACGAGATCGGTCCGCTGATCTCCGCCCGCCAGCAGGCGCGGGTCGCCTCCTTCGTCGAGCGCGCCCGCGAATCCGCACACATCGAAGTCACGACGGGCGGACAGACGGTCAGCGGTCCCGGTTTCTTTTATCAACCGACCGTCATCGCCGGCGCCCTGCAAAGCGACGAAATCGTCCAGCGCGAGGTCTTCGGCCCCGTGGTCTCAATCACCCGTTTCGACGACACCGCCCAGGCCATCGGCTATGCCAACGATTCCGATTATGGCCTGGCTTCCTCGGTCTGGTCTGGCGATACGGCCAAGGCCATGGGCGTGGCGGCGCAGCTGCGCTACGGCTGCACCTGGGTCAACACCCACTTCCTGCTGGTCAACGAAATGCCGCACGGCGGGCTGAAGCGCTCTGGCTACGGCAAGGATCTCAGCCTCTACGCCCTGGAAGACTATACGGTGGCGCGCCACGTGATGGTCAGGCTGGGGGCATGAGCGACGTTCTCATCAATCTGGTGGATGTCGTAAAGACCTACGGCAGCTTTACCGCCTTGAAAAAACTCAATCTGACAATTGAGCGCGGTGAATTCTTCACCCTGCTGGGGCCTTCCGGCTCGGGCAAGACGACCACCCTGCGGCTGATTTCGGGCTTCGAGCGGCCCGATGCCGGACGGGTGGAAATCGACGGCCAGAACGTCGCCGACAAGCCGCCCTACGAACGCAACGTCAATACCGTCTTTCAGGACTATGCCCTATTCCCGCATATGAGCCTGTTCGAGAACGTGGCCTATGGCCTGCGCACTCAAAAACTGCCGGAAGCCGAGATAAAAAAGCGCGCCACTGAAGCGCTGGACATGGTGCGGCTGACCGACTTCATGACCCGTAAGCCGGCTCAGCTCTCCGGCGGCCAGAGGCAGCGCATCGCCCTGGCCCGCGCCGTGGTCAATCGCCCAGCTGTCCTGCTTCTCGATGAGCCGCTGGGCGCGCTCGATCTCAAGCTGCGCCACGAAATGCAGATCGAGCTGAAGAAGATCCACCGCGATCTCGGCATCACCTTCGTCTATGTCACCCACGATCAGGAAGAAGCCCTGACCATGAGCGACCGCATCGCCGTTTTCGATACCGGCGAGATCGCCCAGATCGGCACACCGGCCGATGTCTATGAGCGCCCGGTCAATCCTTACGTCGCCAAATTCGTCGGCGTCTCCAATGTCATCCAGCGCGACGGCAAGGCGATCATGATCCGGCCGGAAAAGCTGAAGCTCTACGACATCGCGCCCGAAAGCCGGTCGGTCGAAATCCTGCCAGGCGAGATTTCCGATATCGTCTATGTCGGCCTGATGACGCGATATCTGATCCGCACAGAGGGTGGCGATGACCTGACCGCCCTCGAACTGAATGCCCGCTCCAGCCAGAGCCAGCCCCGCTTCACGCGCGGCCAGCCGGTCTGGGTCGGTTATAGCCCCGATAGCGTACACGTCCTCTAATACGACCTTCCCCCATTACCTTTAAAGGAGCTGACCATGTCTATGCGTACCAAAGGTTTCAGGATATGTGCGGTCATCGCCGCGCTTTCGTTTGCCGTTGCCGGCTGCCAGCAGAAGCCGCCGGAGGCCACCGGCCCCAAGCTGCCGACCGAGATCGGGGCCGGTGAAGGCGCTCTCAGCATTGTCAGTTGGGAAGGCTATGCCGAAGACCAGTGGGTCAAGCCGTTCGAAGAGCAGACCGGCTGTAAAGTGACGCGCAAATATGCCGGCTCGTCGGATGAAATGGTGGCCCTGATGCGCCAGAACGACGGTCAGTACGATGTTGTCTCGGCCTCGGGCGACGCCACCCTGCGCCTGATCGCCGGCAAGAACGTGCTGCCTGTTAATACCGCCCTGATCGCTGACTTCGCCAATTTCACCGAAAGCCTGCAGGCGCCGGTCTTCAATACAGTCGATGGCGTCCACTATGGCATCACCTACGAGTGGGGCCCCAATGTCCTGCTCTATAACACCAAGGCCGTGAAGACGGCGCCAACGAGCTGGGCCTCCATCTACGATGCGCAATACAAGGGCAAGGTCACCGTGCCCGACAATGCCATCCAGATTGCCGACGCCGCGCTCTACCTGATGAAGACCAAGCCGGAACTGGGCATCACCGATCCGTATGAGCTGAACGCTGCCCAGATGGATGCCGCCGTGGCCCTGCTGAAAGACCAGAAGCCGCTGATCAAGAAATACTGGGCCCTGGCTTCGGATGAAATCTCGCTGTTCGCCAATGGCGATGCAGTGATCGGCGCCGCCTGGCCCTACCAGACCAATACGCTGAAGGCCAGCAAGCCGCCCGTGCCGGTCGAGGACACCATCCCTACCGAAGGCGCCACCGGCTGGGCCGATACCTGGATGATCTCGGCCAAGTCCACCCACCAGAACTGTGCCTACAAGTGGCTAAACTGGGTCTCCACCCCGGTGGTCCAGGCCCAGCAGGCGATCTATTTCGGCGAAACCCCGGTCAACAAGCTGGCCTGCGCCGAGATGGACAAGCAGGGCGGCCCTGGCACCTGCAAGCAGTACCATGCTGATGCGCCGAAGGAATATTTCGACCAGATCCACTTCTGGAAGACCCCGCAGACGCAGTGCGGCAACGGCCAGAACACCTGCCTCGACTATGCCGAATGGCAAAAGCGCTGGCTTGAGGTGAAGGGCTGACGACGACAAGCCCCGCCATTGCAACAATGGCGGGGTCCTTTTCAGGGATGAACATGACCCAGACCGCAGACATGACCGCTGCCAGAAGCCCCGCCGCCCGCCCGCTGCGCGCGCTGTCGACCCTGCTATGGCGGCTGCCAGGCCTGCGGCTTACCGCGCTCGGCCTGCCGCCGTCCCTGTGGTTCCTGCTGTTCTACCTGATACCGCTGGCCGTGCTGATCGTCGCCGCCTTCTGGAGCGTCGACAGCCTGACCGGCGCACTCAAACCCGGTTTCAGCCTGCATAATTTCCAGAGCCTGTGGGAGACACCGATCTACCACACGGTCATCTTCCGCACGATCGGCATCGCCGCGGCAGTCACCTTCATCGATATTCTCCTGGCCTTTCCCGTCGCCTACTGGATGGGCGTCATGGCCGGTCCGAAAATGCGCGCCGTACTGGGCGTCTGCGTGCTCATTCCCCTGTGGTCGAGCTATCTCGCCCGCGTCTATGCCTGGCGGCTGATCCTGTCGCATGACGGCATCCTCAACTGGCTGCTGCGCGGGATGGGGCTCGGTGAAAACGGCATTGGCTATTCCAACTGGGCCATGACCCTGACCTTCACCTATCTGTGGCTGCCCTTCATGATCCTGCCGATCGCCACGGCGCTGGAGCGCGTGCCGCGCAATCTGCTGGAGGCTTCGGCCGATCTCGGCGGGCATGGCTTCACCACCCTGCGTCGCGTCGTCCTGCCCCTGGCCCTGCCCGGCATGATCGCCGGTTCGATCTTCACCTTCTCGCTGACGCTCGGCGACTATGTGACGCCTATCCTCGTCGGCGGCCCCAGCTCCGATTTCATTGGCAATGTCATCTATAAGACGGTCGGCGTGGCCAATGACATCCCCTTCGCGGCCGCGCTCGCCGTGGTGCCGCTAGTGGTTATGGGGCTCTACCTGTGGGCCACGCGGGTGCTCGACAGGGAGACCGCCATATGAATACCTACCCCGCCGTTGTCTGGGGACGCCTGGGCGTCATCATCGCCTCCGTGGTCGTGCTGTGCTTCCTGATGGCGCCGATCATCCTCGTTATCACCTATGCCTTCAGCGCCTCGAACGTGCAGACCTTCCCGATCCATTCCTGGTCGGCGCACTGGGTCCATCAGGCGATACATGATCCGCAGGTGCGCGAAAGCGCCGCCATTTCGGTGCAGGTCGCCTGCCTGGCCACCGTGATCGCCACCCTGCTCGGCTGCCTGGCTGCTTTCGCCATTCACAGCTTCAAGTTCTTCGGTCGCGACAGCGCCGCCTTTTTCATCACCCTGCCGATCGCCCTGCCCGGCATCATTACCGGCATGGCCATGAGTTCCTTCTTCGCCTTCCTCGGCATTCATCTGAGTTTCTGGACCCTGGTGATCGCCCACGCCACCTTCTGCACGCCGATCGTCTACAATACCGTGGTCGGCCGTCTGGCCCGTCTGCCGAAATCCTTCGCCGAGGCTTCGGCCGATCTCGGCGGGGACGGTTTCTATACCTTCGCTCGCGTCACCCTGCCTCTGGTCGGTTCCGCCATCACCGCCTCCGCCCTGCTGGCCTTCGCCCTGTCGTTCGACGAGGTGATCGTGACCACCTTCACCGCCGGCACCCAGACCACCTTGCCACTATGGGTGCTGGGGGCGATCCGGCTGGGCCAGAGCCTGCCGGAGGTCAATGTCGTGGTCAGTGCCGTGATCGTCTTCACCCTGATCCCGGTCCTGCTGGTCCAGCGTCTTTCGGGCGATGCCGGGAGAGTATAACTCCGCATGTAACCCATTGACCGGCCATATGATTTGCGCTTAGCCTGCCGGTAGAAGGGGCGCAGATGAGCTTTTCCTTGCGGCAGGTGCGGTATTTCGAGGCGGTGGCGCGCTGCGGCTCCGTATCCCTTGCCGCGCAGTCACTCGCCATCTCGCAGTCCACCGTAACCGAGGCCCTGCGCGATCTGGAAATAGACCTGAACTGCAAGCTTTTCGAGCGCCATGCCCGCGGCGTCAACCTGACGCTCAAGGGCCAGCAGTTCCTGCGCCACTGCCACCGCATCCTGGCCGATGTCAGCGATGCCCGCGAATTCCTGCGCCGGCAGGAGAAGTCCGATACCGGCCGCATCGTACTGGGCGTCACCCGCCTGATCGCCGGCTATCTGCTGCCGCGCCTGCTGGCCGATTTCACACGCGAATTTCCCGGTGTTGAAGTCGTGTTGATGGAGGAGACCTCCGCCCATCTCGAACACATGCTGGTCGGTGGCGAGATCGACGTGGCCCTGATGGTGCTGCAGCCCGATACCCGCCCCTCTTCCCTGCGTACTGAGCTGGTCAATCTCTCTCACTACCGCGTCTGGCTGCCGATCGGACATCCGGCGGGCAGCAAGGACCTCCTGTCCCTGCGCCACCTGGCGCATGAAAAACATATCATCCTGGCAAGCGACGAACTGTCGGACGCGATCCTGAGTCTGCACCGCACGCTGAACACTACCCTGCCGGCCATCTTCAAGACCGACTCGGTGGAGGCGGCGCGTGGGCTGGTGGCCGTGCGCCACGCCATCGCCATCATGCCGGATCTGGTCTACCGGCCGTGGTCGCTGGATGGCGACAAGATCGAGGCGCATCGCGTGTCGGAAAACCTGCCGGTGACCGAAGCCGTCATCGCCTGGCGTCGCGGTTCCGTGCTCAGCGCGCCGATCCAGGGCCTGATCGACGTGGCCGTGACCCTGAAGCAGCCGCAAAGAACCTGACCACGCCGGAAGCCTCGCGATGGCCTATGCCATTGCCAGCTGCGTAAGAAACTGCCGCAGCCACAGCTCCCCAAACGCCTCATTCATATGGCTTAGGTCGCTTTCCGGATGAAGTTCATCGTCGATGAAGCTGCCTACACTCAATCGACGAGAACCGACGGAAAATCGTGCTTCCGTTTTACAGCCATCCACAATGGTCTCATGAGGTTGCGGGATAACTGCGGCGCCCATCGGCAGGTAGCGCTCGGCATTCAGCAATTCGAGTCCTGAAATATATTCGGATAAGGCTCTGCGGTTTCCGCCAGGCGTCTTTGCCCGTATTCTCGATGTCTCTATGCATTTACGAAATGCACCGAGTGTTTCCATGCGTGACCGGATCATTTCCTCACAGGATAAAAATCCCCCCGGTTCGATCGCTGGCCGAAAGGGGTCAAAATAGTTTTGTCCGTCGCTCCAGACTTCCGTCGGAACGTCGGAAATGCCGAGCGCCCATCGCGTCCACTGCAATAGCAAAGCCGTTGTGTAGATGTTGCCAGTCCGGCAGGAAAAGGTGTTGTAGTTATAGTCCTGAAGGCTTTGGGGGCTGAGACCATAAGGCGCTGGTTCGGCAATCAACCAGTTAAAGTTTCGATCCTTCAAAGCCCGGCCAATAAGGGGGTATGTCCAACGAAAACAGGCTTGTCGGTAATCCCAACACCCACGCGCAGGATTGCATCCGCAGAGAGCTTGCCGCGTTCAATGAACCTCGATGTCGCGCTGGCGCGCCGGTCGCGATGAAAAGCTAAACCCAGCTTGTGAAGATGTTCGAATGCCAGGTGCGATAGTGAGGCGTTAACATGACAGCGCACCGGGATAAACATGGCATCCCGAACATTGTTCAAAGCCTGCGACAGAAAGCGAGCCACTCCGAAGGCGCCGACAAGAACAAGAGGCGTTACGCTGCTCCAGAATGCCCATGTGACGCCTTTACCCTGCGAATGATCGTAAAGATTTAAGCCCGATACGCTCCATTTGTAGAAAAAAGGCACTGCTACCGTCAGCAATTTGCCCAGAACGGTGACTGCAAAGGTTAATCCTAAAAGAAGCCTCAGGTCTTTCCGCCACACTCAGGTCATCGATCAGATTAAAATTCTGGAAGATAAACCCAATGTGGTCACGACGGATTTTCGTCAGTCGTGTTTCGGAATACCGCGCCACGTCATCGCCATTGAAGAGATAGTTGCCTTCATCCGGACCATCCAGCATGCCCAGAATATTGAGAAGCGTCGACTTTCCGCAGCCCGAAGGCCCCATAACAGCGACGAACTCGCCCGGCACAAGACGAAGTGAAACCTGGTCGAGTGCAAGAGTCTCGGCTTCTGCCACCTGATATCTGCGGGTTATGCCATCGAGAATGAACATGATCGCTCTGACTTTAACTAATGGGGACAGCGCTTAACGGGGCTCAGCAACCCTACACTACACAATCAGGGGTGGTCTGCGTAACGATTTTGCATCTTGATTTTTCCGGCCACTAGCGTTTCCTGATCCTTGGGCGTACAAAAACGAACAACCAACGTTCATTATCGGTCATGAAAACTGAAGGCCATATCCTGATCGTCGATGATGATGAAGGCGTATTGCTAGCCGCGCGGCTGGCCTTGTCTCCTTATTTCACTCAGGTCGAGACATCTTCGACAATAGAGGGAATTGATGACCGGATCGATCGGGAAGCATTTGACGCCGTCCTTCTGGATATGAACTTCCGCCCAGGCGCTAATTCCGGCCGTGACGGGCTAGATCTGCTGACGATTTTCCACAGGCTCGATCCAAAACTGTCAATCGTGATGATGACCGCCTATGGGGGGGTCAGCCTGGCGGTGGAAACACTCAAGGCCGGTGCTGTCGATTTTGTCTTGAAGCCCTGGCAGAACGAAAAGCTCGTGGCGACGATCACCGCAGCAGTCGCCCTCACCACGGCTAAAAGGGAAGCGGACAGCCTGAAGCTTCGCCACCACGAATCCACCCTTCGTCCCGGTGAAATGGTAGGTAGCTCTGCCGAACATCAAAAGGTTATGCGACAGCTCCGGCGTGTCGCGCCAACGGAAACAAACGTCCTTGTCCTCGGCGAACCGGGAAGCGGGCGGGAGACAATCGCGAGAGAACTGCACCGCCTGTCGGTCCGTCAAAACGCGCCATTTGTCGCAATCGACGTCACCTCCGTTCCGGAGGGACTTCTCGAAAGCGAGTTGTTTGGCCACCGCCGCGGCGCCTTTCCCGGTGCCGATACCGACCGGGCCGGCCGCCTGCAGGCCGCAAATGGAGGCACGCTTTATATAGAGGACATAGTGGCACTGCCACTTCATATCCAACGCAAGCTTTCCGCGACGATCGATAGAGGCGAAGTGACTGCCATCGGAAGTTCTCGTCACGTTGCCATTAATGTGCGGCTCGTGGCGGCCACTCAGCGCAAGAAGGAAGACATCGAAAACGGTGACTTCTTTCATCCGGGCCTGCTTATGCGATTAAGGACGGTGGAGATACAGGTTCCGCCGCTCCGGGAACGACGCGACGACATCGCCCCCCTTATGGAGCACTTCCTGGCAGCCTTTGCCCGGCGTCATAACCTGCCTCGCCGTCGCATGCCGGCCGAGCTCCTCAAATGGATCGAAGACTATCGCTGGCCAGGCAATATCCGTGAACTTCGGCAAGCTGCCGAAAGAGCCACCTTATTTGTTGGCGATGAAAGTCTGAGGCTGGAGGATTTTCCCTTCCTGTTCGCTCACTCTGCCAGAACATCCAGCGTCGAGAGTTTTAATCTCGAAGAGATCGAGCGCCAGGCGATTGCAAGGGCGATGTCCCATTTCAATGGTAATATCACCATGGCCGCCGCCGCCCTGGGGCTTACACGACCGGCGCTTTACCGCCGACTCGAAAAACACGGTTTCACTCAGTGAGACGCGCCGATCTTCAAACCATCGGATTTTCACTGGGACTCGTTCTGCGAGCCATGGCTATTGGCGCGATCGCCGTCCTGAGCTACCAGATGCTCAGCTTGCATCGCTTTGCCAGCCTGTTTCTTCTTAGCTTGCTTGCACTTGCTCTTGTGCTCGACCTGCTTCGTCATGCCAGGCTTGTGGATCGTCAACTGAGCCGGCTGATCAGCGCGGTCGAAGCCAATGAACCGGAGCTTTCGGGACGTGGGAAAAGCCGTCTTCGAGGGCTGGGTCATATGAGCGAAGCCATGTCTCATCTTCAGGCCACCATTTCAGAAATGCGCAGGTCTCAGCAAGCGCAAATCGATCACTTCCGGTCTCTGACGGATACGGTGACCGCGGCCCTGTTCGTTGTTCAGGAATCCGGTGGAATCACGAGCATCAACAGAGCGGCACACCGTCTGGAGGAAATGGGCGTACTTGAATCAGACCTGCTGCGCTTGCTGGCTGCCTCTCGCCCCGGCAGCCGGGAAGTCGTTCGCCTCTCCAATGGCCAACGCATACTGGCTCTGACGGTCAGCTATTCGGCGGAAGGCGAAACCCAAAAACTCATCTCATTGCAAAGCATCGAGTCCGAACTCGACGCTGTCGAAATCAAGGCATGGCAGGATCTTGTCCGGATTCTTTCCCACGAAATGATGAACTCGCTGACCCCCATCGCATCGCTGGCGCAAAGCCTTCGCCCCCTGACTGAAAACGCCGAGGCGGGCGAAGCCCTGACTGTTATTGAAAATCGTAGCCGCGCCCTGATGCAGTTTGTAGCACGCTATCGAGAAGTAGCCGAGATGCCGCGGGTGAATCTGCACTCTGTGCCGGTGCTCCCTCTGCTGAAGTCCATCGAGCAGCTGTTTTCCACGGAAGCGAAAGCGCATGGCATAAGCCTTCTCATTACTGTCCAGCCATCAGATTTGTCTGCCAATGTGGATCCTTATCTTATCGAACAAGCGCTTATCAATCTTGTTAGGAACGCGGTTGAAGCCGTGGCTGACACGCCCATGCCGACGATAAATCTAAGGGCCTTTAATGCCGACGAAGCGGTCTGCATCGAAGTCATGGATAATGGTAAAGGGCTATCCGAAGAGGTTCGGGAGCGACTGTTCGTGCCATTTTTCACGACCAGGCCGAACGGTTCAGGCATTGGCCTCAGTCTCACGCGGCAGATCGCCATCGCTCACGGCGGCCAAATTGAAGTCCTGTCTACCCATCCTGCTGGCGCAACCTTCCGGCTCACCCTGCCAGGGTAGCCCCTATAAACAGGCTATCTCGACTTCCCGAACTTGTAGACCAGACCGACGAGAATACCTAGCCGATCCGTGCGGCTGATGGTTCTGGCCTGCCCATTTGAGGCGATAAATATCCGCTCCTGCTTCAACGAGTTCAACAGATCGAACCCCCGCACCGAAACATTCCACTTCGGATTGATACGATGCTTCAGGGTGATATCCAGGCGATTGAAGCCGGTTGTATAGCCCTGCAGGGTAAGCGTCTTGCCCTGCAGGCTGTAGGTCACCTGGAACCAGTCACGTGCGCTCGGCGAATATTCCAGTACCGCATTGCCGGAATAGGTGATGCCGCTACGACTGATCATGTCACCCGCGACGAGACCGACCACTTCACTATTGAAGCCGTTCAAATTTGCCGAATATTGCAGTTCCCGAGTGAATTTGCCTTTCAGAGTAAGCTCCGCGCCCATGAAGGTGCTATGCGAGGCATTATCTGAAGAAGCGAGAATAAATCCGTCGCCCGAAAACGCACGTGTCGGAACGATCGGATTTTCGTTTTTGCGATAATAGATATCAGCGTTCGAGCTGAACTGGCCTTTTTCATATTCATAACCAAACTCAAAAGAATCCGTATCCTGCGGCTTGAGATTCACGTTACCGACGTGCGCGAATGATTTTGAGTAATAGATGAGTGCCGGATTGAGATCGTACATCGTCGGTTTTTGCGTCCGATGACTATAGCTGGCGACCAGTTTCAAATTGTCGTCCAGATCGCGATTAATATGCAGTGTTGGCAGCCAGCGCGTATAATCCCGGCTGGAATCGACATCGCCAGGTGAAAGGCGGGAGTCCCAGTGCTGGACCTCGACGCGCAGTCCTGGGAGAAACGCCCACTTGCCCCACCGTTTTTGATAGGTGACATAGCCCGCATAGGTTCGGCCCAGAAATTTAAAATTGTAGGCTTCATCCGCAAGGCCAGGCACAATGGCGGCTATGTTGTCGGTCGTGCGCCGGCTAGCATTCGGTAGCGTATTCTTGCGCAATAGCTCCGGCGCCATCCGTGATGTCTGTTACTCCAGAATCTCTCGCCATCATGCGCGCATTATTCAGACGGGCCGTCAGGCTCAGTGTGTCATTCGGCGTAAATTGACGATCAACCTCAGCATTTGCATACCATTGCCGGCGGGCAGACCGACTGAGATCAAATCCTTTTGTGATCTCGGTTCCGCTCTCATCTGTTGAAGACTGCTCTCCGTCTTCACGGGTCCGTTCTTTCTCGTGAGCGATGCCAGCGGCCATGTTCAAGGCCCACTTTCCCCGTTTCACTGCCGCAGACATGTCAAGGTTATAGCGACCATCATCGTCGCCGCGAGCATTCACCGTGCCGCTCCAACCGTTTGATCGTTTTTTCTTCAACACGATATTGATAATTCCGCCGGCGCCATCCGAGCTAAATTGAGCCGATGGGTTGGTGATCACTTCAATCCGATCTATCTGACCTGCGGTTAAGGTCCTCAAAATAGCGGGATTGGCCGGATTTCCGTCAATCAGCATCTTGACCTGAGTGTCGCCGCGCAGGGCGATCCGTCCTTTCGGATCAATCGTCACGGACGGAACGCTTGAAAGCACATCATTCAATGAAGCGATATCAGATTGAGGATTGGATCTGACGTCATACACGCGCCGGTCGATCTTGTTCGAGACTTCCGGGCGTCGCCCGGTAACGACAATGGTCGTATGTTTACTTTCCTTGTCAGCCTCGGCTGATGGCGAAGACTTGGCAGACGGAGCAGAAGCTGTCTCCTGAGACTTTGCGGCAAAGCCAAATCCGAGCAAGGCCACATGGCCTGCCGTTATCAGAAGAACGCCTTTACGTGTCAGTGCCTTTTTCGTCATGCGCCTGCCCCCTTGTTATCAATCCGGTCGAAGAGAGGTTATCGCCTATGGAATCTGCCTGCTTATTCGACCGATCGCATTGTAGTCAGAACACTGCTTTTTGACGTTCAGCTTTTCGCAATTGATTTTATTGCATATTTTTGAATATGCCGCGTCCATACGTCCAATTTCGGACATCTTCACGTTCACCAGCGGACGCATAAGGAGCGTGTGGTTCTAACGAAGACGCTTAACGGGCAATGAGAATTGTCGCGTCAGACATACGTAGAAATCAATAATTTTAAGGGATTTTCAAACATCAACGCACAATGGCGGACGTAGCCTTGGTGCCCCCGGTCGGACTCGAACCGACACACCTCTCGGTACCGGATTTTGAATCCGGCGCGTCTACCAATTCCACCACAGGGGCGCAGGGAAGGAAGCGGGTTGATAAAGGCTTTTCACCCCGCACGCAAGATCAAAGCGGCCATGAATCAAGCAAATCAGGCCAGCATGTTGCGCTTGTGCGCTGGCAGCTTCTTGAGAGAGGGTGGCTTAGGTGCCGGCGGCGGCGAAGGGTCAGGCTGCGGCGGAGGCGCCTCGACCTCCGGCATTGACGACGCCGCCAGTGCTGGCGCCACACTCCCGGCCTTGTCGGCATCTTTCAGCGCACCTGTGACGATGGCTTCCGCACTGGCTTTTTTGCCCAAAGTCCAAGCAGGCCGCCAACCCGCCAGTTCCGGAGCCGGCATGTACTTTGCTTCCAGTTGGCGGACAAAGGCGAAGGAATCCGTCCGCGCCAGTTCATCCTGCGCCGCGCGCAGGAGGCCTTTGACATGCTCCTCATTGTTCCAGAAGACCCGCAGCATATTAAGACTTTCCCACACCGCGATCATCTGCTCCTCGGCCGACATAGCTACCTTGACCTTGGTCGGCTTCGCGACCTCCGGCTTGGGCGGTACGGGCGGCGGCAGCGCTTTTTCCAGCTCACCCAGTGTCTTGCCCGGCTTGTCCGTTAGCGCCATGACATGGCCCAGGCGGCTATGCACCTCCTCGCGCACCAGCGCCGCGCGCTCGATGATCGCCAGCCCTCTGGCTTCGAGGGCTTGATTGATGCGGTAAGCGATGCTGCCATAAATATGATCAACTGAGCGCCGCTTGTCTTCGTCCAGCCGCATAGCTGCCTGCCGGCGGCCAATATAGGTGCCGATCGCCACCGCGATCACCACGGTCACCATCAACGCCAGTAGGATATACAACAATATAGGATTGAAGCCGAAACCCGGGTCGCCATAATAGCCCCCCGGAGACGTATCGTTGAACGTCCCGTTAAAATCGGAATCGAGGAAAAGCAACGCCATACCCTAGCCTCGCACCACAGGTTCGCTTGGACGCAGAAGCGGCGGGGTCCAGACCGGCGTATCGATCAATTGGTGGCGCGCATCTTCCAGCACCCCCGCCATGGAGCGCGTGCTTTTCCATTCTTCGTGCAGGGCATTGAGCGCCTTATAGATGCGCGCCTGATGACTAAGCGGCGCGGGCGGTGGCGGCGCATAGGGTGTGCCCGCCTGTACCACGGCCTGACCATTGCTGCCGACCGCGGTGCGCACCCCATCGGCCACCGGCTGGCCATTCGGTCCGTTGCTGACAGCAATATTTATGATGGTGCCGGAATTTTCGCCGATCGCACCCGTCGCCTGCCCCGGCGGCGCATCGACCTCCTTCACCCCGCCCAGCGCCTTTTCCAACTTGCCGAAGACGTCCTTGATTTCCTTGCCGCAACGGCGGCTTTCACCGGTCAGGTCATTGACCAACCCAACTACATCGGGCGTCAGGGTGCCAGGCGTCTCATAGGCCTTGGTCAGGGCCTGGCGCGAGGCCTTTTCGACCAGCCGCACCGCGCGCTCATGAGCAAAGAAGCTTTCCCACTGATTGCGTCGCGCCAGCCTGTAAACCGTCCAGACGATCAGGGCCAGCACAAGCGCCCAGCCGATCAGGCTATAGAGCGGCCAGTCGGTGTAGAAAACCGGGTCAGACGGGAAATCACTGGGTGACTGGGTCGGGTCAGGACCGTCGGGAGCGTCATATCCGCCATGCATCATGAACCCTCCCCTTTTCAAACGCCGCAGACCAGCCGGAAGGTTAACAGATTGCCAACAGGGATGCGAGTCCGCAACGCCTATTTTGCGAACCCGTCCCTTTAGCTCGCGCCGCCGTTATGCGCCTTGGTCGCAGCTTCCTCGACGCGGCGCAACAGCTTCTTGAACAGCGTCACTTCCTCAGGCGAAAAGTCGGCCAGCATGATGCGCTCATATTCAGCAGCGGCTGGCGCCACGTCGGCATAGAGGCGTTCGCCTTCGGCCGTCAGGATCAGGTGGTGCGAGCGGCCATCGTGCTCATGCGGCGCGCGCGTGATCAGGCGGCGCTTGGCCAAGGCCTGAGCGGCACGCGAAATCGTCACCTTATCCATACCGGCGCGCTTGACCAGAGCCTGTTGAGTGGTCGGACCATCTTCGCGCAAGATGAAGATCAGGCGCCATTCCGGTATCTTGAGACCGTAAAGGCTTTCATAGGCCGTCGAGATCAGCGCACTGACGGCGCTGGAGGCTACGGCCAAACGGTAAGGCATATACTCGTCGAGGGTAAGCGAATCTTGCGGCATTAATACGAATCCTTCGTAGGGAGGCTACTAAATGCGCTGACAGGATACCAATTACAAATGAGTTATAATTAAGGGATCATCTAATTCACCTAATGCGCCCTCTGCGCACCAAAAAATATCGCGCCCATGGATATTTGGCGTGGTTTTTTAGCCCACTCTGGCGTCATCCCCGCGACAAGCCTGCGAATGCCTGTTATGCAGTCCGTCCCACCGTCTCTGAGATATTTCCAAGGAGCTTTCTTGCTGCGTCGCCTCTATAACCGCCTGCTCACCCTTTCCGGCACGAAACACGCCGAAAAAGTGCTGGCCGTCGTCTCGTTCGCCGAAGCTTCCTTCTTCCCGATTCCACCCGATGTCATGGTCATTCCCATGGTATTGTCACGGCCGGAACGCGCCTGGCGCACCGCCCTGATCTGCTCGCTGGCTTCGATTCTCGGCGCCTTCCTGGGCTACGCCATTGGATTTTACGCCCAGCCGCTGGGCCAGTGGATCCTGACCCTGTTCGGCCATCCACAGGGCCTGGAGGAATTCCACGTCTGGTTCGCCAAGTGGGGCGTGTTTCTGATCTTCATCAAGGGCCTGACGCCCATCCCATTCAAACTGGTCACCATCACGGCCGGCATCGCCAAGTTCAACCTCTTCTGGTTCTTCGTCGCCACCGCTGTCACGCGCACCGCGCGCTTCTTCGCCGTGGCCGCCCTGGTGAAGAAATTCGGCCCGGAAATCACCGAGCTGATCGAAAAACGTTTCTATCTTGTGGGTACTGTTGTTGTCGCCCTGGTCGTGATAGGCATTCTCGCCGTCAAACTTCTTCCGCACTGATTACGGACGCCCGCAATGGCCACTGGCACCCTGACCGCGCACAAATCGAATCGGATCGGCAAGAAGCTCATGCTGGCCTTTGGCCGCTGGTGGAGCATCACGGCCCTGGTCATTTCCCTGGCCATGCTGGCGACGGCCTGGTCGTTCCAGCTGTTCGCCCACCTCAATCCCTGCCATCTTTGCCTGAAGCAGCGCGATATCTACTGGATCGCCGTTGGCGTATCGCTGGTCGCCAGCGTCTGGGCGCTGTTCACCGGCGCCAAGGGCCCGCCGCGTGTCTTTTCCTTCGTGCTGTTCGCCATCTTCCTGACCGGCACTGCCCTGGCCTTCTTCCATGCCGGGGTCGAGCTGAAATGGTGGCGCGGTCCGGAAAGCTGCACTGCGTCCGGCGCCGAGATCAGCCTCGACCAGATGGCGGCTTTCCTGGCCGGCGCGGCTTCCAGTGCCCCCATGTGCGATGTGGCGCAATGGCGCATGTTCGGCCTGTCCATGGCCGGCTATAATGCCATCATATCCGCCCTTCTGGCCGTTTTGAGCCTGCTGGCTTCGATGCGCTTCAAGTCGAAGTACCGCTCCACCCGGTCCTATTAAGATCAGCCCCATGAGTTCTGCCGCGAAACCACCCCCTCCCCGTCCCGGCTTCGGCGCCCCGCGCCGCAGGCTGGAGGAGATTCTGCGTGTCGATCACGCCGGCGAACTGGCGGCCGTGCAGATCTACAAGGGCCAGAGCATGGTCTTCAGGGATACGCCGAAGCGGGAATTGAGCGAACAGTTCAGCCACATGCAGGGCGAGGAGCAGGTGCATCTCGATGCCTTCGAGGGCCTGCTGCGCGAGCGAAACGTCCGTCCCACGGCGCTGACGCCCGTCTGGCGCCTGGCGGCCCTCGGCCTTGGCGTCGGCACGGCCCTGCTCGGTGAGAAGGCCGCCCATGCCTGCACCGAAGCGGTCGAAGAGGTCATTGCCGATCACTATGCCGAACAGATCGCCGAGCTTGAAACCAGCGATCCGGCGCTGGCGCAGCGCCTGGTGCAGTTCCGCGAGGATGAGATCGGCCACCACGACCGCGCCGTCGACCAGGGCGCGCGCGAAGCGACCGGTTATCCGCTGCTGTCCGCCCTTATCAAGACCGGATGCCGCGTCGCCATCAAACTCAGCGAAAAACTATAGGCGATATCGCAGGCTTGCGCATTTGCCGCCCTTCAAGGACTGCCCATGCCGAACTCTGACGACGAAAAGCCCAAAGGTTTGAGAACCCTGTGGAACCTGCTGGGGCCGGGTCTGATCACCGGCGCCAGCGATGATGACCCTTCCGGCATCGCTACCTATTCGCAGGCCGGCGCACAATACGGCCTTACCACCCTGTGGACCGCCCTGATCACCTTTCCGCTGATGGCCGCCGTGCAGGAGATGTGCGCCCGCATCGGCGTGGTGACCTCGCAAGGCCTGACCGGCATACTGCGGCAGACCTATCCAGCGCCAGTCCTTTGGCTGATGGTACTGTTCAGCTTTCCCGCCATCATCCTCAATATCGGCGCTGATATCGCCGGCATGGGCGCGGTCACCAATCTGATTTTTCCAGCCGTAAGTCCGCTGATCGCCAGCGTCGTTTTCACCATTCTGCTACTCGGCGCCATCATCGCCCTGCCCTATTCGCGCTTCGCGGCCATATTGAAATGGCTGTGCGCCATACTGCTGGTCTATCTGGTGGTGCCGTTCCTGGTCAAAACCGACTGGCTCAGCGTGGCCCGCCACACCTTCATTCCAGCCATCCAGTTCAACAAGGACTATGTCAGCGTGCTGGTCGCCATTCTCGGCACCACCATCTCGCCCTACCTCTTCTTCTGGCAGGCCACCATGGAGGTGGAGCACATCAAGCACAAACAGGTCGTGATCGATAAGCGCTACATCAAGGATGTCGGCTTCGATGTCGATATGGGGATGCTGTTCTCCAATATCGTCATGTTCTTCATCATCCTGACCACCGGCACCGTGCTATTCAATGCCGGCATCCACCAGATCGACACCGTGGAGCAGGCCGCCAAGGCGCTGGAACCGATCGCCGGACCGGGCGCCTATTATCTCTTCGCCATCGGCATCATCGGCACCGGCTTCCTGGCCATTCCGGTGCTCAGCGGCTCCCTGTCCTATATCATTTCAGAGACCTTCGGCTGGCAGGAAGGCCTGGACAAGCACCTGCGCGAAGCCCCCGCCTTTTATGGCGTGATCATCGTCTCCCTGCTGGTCGGACTTGGCATCAACTATATCGGCATCAGCCCGATCCAGGCCCTGATCTGGTCCGCCATACTCTATGGCGTAACCTCGCCGGTGATCATCGCCATCGTGCTGCATATTTCCAACAACAAAGCCGTCATGGGTAAATACACCAATGGCGCCTGGTCGAATGTGCTCGGCGGTCTGGCCCTGCTGCTGATGACCGCCGCGGCCGGCTTCATGCTGTATTTCCAGTTTGCGGCGTAATTATCCGGAACGCCACAACACGCCCAGCCACAATTACGGTCAGGCAGCCGAACAACAGCATGGCCATTGAAGTTCGGTGCCAACCGTCCACATCGAGTATGAAACTGAACACGCCCCAGATCATCCAGCCGGCGAACAGCCACGACAGCACGAAGCGGAACACCCCGCCGCCGACGCGATAAACGAGCGCCATCAACAGGGCGGCATAGGGCGCGATCAGGATCATGTCATAGTCTAGGATACGCGGGGTCATCAGCGGCACCAGCCCCATGCCGAACAGCAGACGCTCGTCCTCTTCCAGCCTGCCCCACTGCGCGATCGCCATGCCGGCCAGTCCCATCACCACCATGAACCCCAGGGCCAGCTGCCAGTTCAGATCAGACTTGCCCGGCACATGGAAGACGAGATTGGTCAGTTCGAACCAGCCCATGCCGGGTTGCCGCGCCAGGGTCACCGAATGCAGGGTTCTTTGCCAGGCCTTGCCGAAATGGCCATCGGTGAGCACCATAAGCTGATTGACACCGACGCCCACCACCGCCCGCCAGGCGAAGGCAAAAACCCGCCGCCACAAGGCGACATCATCGAACATGAAGAGGACGAAATAGCACAGGAAGGTCGGCTTGACGCAGGAACACAGCAGCACAGCCATCGTAAAGGGCAGGCGCGACAGGAAAAAATCCTTTTGGCTCAAATCCTTTTGCACCACACCCTTGCGGCGGAACAGAAGCAGGCTGGCCAGCACCAGGGCGTGCATGACGATCCCGACATTGGCGCACAGGAAGGTCATGGCGGTCAGGCCGGAAAAGGCCAGCCAGCGCCAGCGGATATCGATATTGGCGAATGGCCTGATCAGGGCGAACCACAGCAGGAACAGGCTCGCCGGATAGAGCAATACCCATTGGAAAAGGGTGCGCGCGCCATTGATGCCGAACTGTTCGACGAAGGGCATGAAGAGGTAGGCCACCTGCGGCGCGTAGACATAGGCGGCAGGCCGGACGCCGGCGCAGGTCGGCGGATGGATGGCATAGGGCGAATGGCCGGCCGCCAGGGTGCGGGCGCCGCACAGCACGGCGTCGATATCCATCATCATCCAGGCATGGTGGGTGATCATGTGATACATGCCCGCCACGATCGGCCATGCGCAGAACAGCATGAACAGGAGCAGAAGCGGCTTGAAAGCGGTCAGGCGCCGCAGGACCGAAAGCGCGTCCATTCGTTAGTTTGCCTCGAAATCGTGGCTTTGGCGCAGGTGTTCCAGAATGATTTCCCGCACATCGTCATCAACTGTCGCCAGGTCGATCTGGGCGTCGCCGGTTTCCAGCAGGCGGATCTTCACGCGTTCGCCCATATAGGTAAAGCTGAGGATTTTCGGCCCGAACAGGCGCTCGCGCTTCACCTCGAAACGCACGCCCAAGGTGGCTTCCAGCGCGCCCTGCAAGGGTTCGAGCGGAATACGGGTCCGCCCCTTGGGCCGTGGAAACGACACAAGGCCAAATCGGCGCTCGTCCATGACAAAACGCACGGGTGATGAGTTCTCAGACGACATACAATGCCACGCTCAAGCCGGAATTCCCCCGGTACGCCGGAAGGTCACCCTTCGAGTAGCGTATCCCAATACAGGTAGTCTATCCAACTTTCGTGAAGATAGTTAGGGGGAAAACGCCGCCCCAGTTCCTGCAACTGATACATTGTCGGCCGGTGTGGATTTTTTGTCGGCATCATGCGTGCCTGTTGGGGTGTTTTTCCCCCCTTGCGTAAGTTGCACGGCGCACAGGCGGTCAGGATATTGGTCCAGCTCGACTTGCCGCCCTGGCTGACCGGCACGACGTGATCGAAGGTCAGGTCTTCATCGATCCCGCAGTACTGGCAGGAAAACTCATCGCGCAGGAAGACATTGTAGCGCGTGAAGGCGGGCGGACGGTTCTGGTCGATATAGGTCTTGAGCGACACTACGCTCGGCAGGCGCATCTTGATTGACGGAGAGTGGATTTCGATATCGTAGGTCGAAACCACATCGACCCGGCCTTCGAAGACGGCCTTGACCACATCCTGCCAGGGCTTGGTCGACAGCGGATAATAGGACAGAGGGCGGAAATCGGCATTGAGCACGAGGGCGCGCCAGTCCGACGGCGGGCTTTTCAGAACCTGCATGTCAGCCTCCATTCCAGGAAATAACAGGCAGACGGCGGTACTCTACGGGTAGCGAACTGTTTGAAGACGTATCCTCCTCATGAAAAAGCAGGCAGTCATAAATCAGGCTGTACAGGCAGTGTGGGCCCGATTCCCGTAAAAAGGAATGGCAAATTTTTATGAAATTTTTGCGGCGCCGCCGTTATCCGTACGTTAATCTATACCTATGTACCGCACCCGCTTCGCGCCTTCCCCCACCGGCTACCTGCATCTCGGCCATGCCTTCAGCGCCCTGACGGCCTTCGAGGCGGCGCAAGCAAACGGCGGCGAATTCATCCTGCGCATCGAGGATATTGACCACACGCGCAGCCGCCCGCCATTCGAAGCGGCCATATACGAAGACCTGGACTGGCTCGGTATGGAGTGGCAAACGCCCGTCCTGCGCCAGAGCGAACATCTGGCTGACTATCAGGCCGCACTGGAAAGACTGAAAGGCCTGGGTCTGCTCTATGCCGACAGCCGCACGCGCAAGGGGGAGGCCGAGGCGGCGCTCAGCGCCCCGCAGGCGGACGATGCGATGCCACAGTCCGCGCCGGCCAATCCGGCCTGGCGGCTATGCCTCGAAGCGGCGCGCAATTATCTCGGCGCGCGCTACAAGGCCCTGACTTTTCTGGAAAAAGGTGTAGCGCAGAAGGCTGATCCGGCGGTCAATGGCGACGTCATCCTCGGTCGCAAGGATATCGGCGTGGCCTATCATCTCGCCGTAGTGATCGATGATGCCCGCCAGGGCATCACCCACATCGTGCGCGGCCATGATCTTTATGATGCCACCCACACCCAGGTGCTGCTGCAGGCCCTGCTCGACCTGCCGACTCCGCACTACAGCCATCATGCCCTGCTGCTCGACAGCGAAGGTCGACGCCTGGCCAAGCGCAAGGGCTCGAAATCGCTCAGGGATTATCGGACAGAAGGTCTGACACCGAGCAATATCCGTGCCCTGATCACCCAGGCGCAAAAGGTCTGATCCGGACACAAAAAAGCGCAGACGGCCTGACGCCATCTGCGCTTTTTTATCTCAGATAAGTCCGGCGCTTACAGAAGCTGGATATCAACGGCCGCGGTCTTGCCGCGTTCGTTCTGCAGTTCGTAGGATACCTTCTGGCCATCGGCCAGGCCTTGCAGGCCGGCGCGCTGAACAGCGGAAATGTGAACGAAGACGTCGTTACCGCCTTCAGCAGGCTGGATAAAACCATAACCCTTAGTGGTATTGAACCACTTGACCGTACCTTCAGCCATCAATGCTCTCCTGGGTCTCAAGCTGTTACGAGGCGTGAGGCTGTTACCCCTCACCATACAATCGTGTATCTCGGTAGCAGCGGGCGAGACCAAAGACGTGCGGCGGGTGCCGTCGTTTCTTCAAATCCCTTTAGCGTAGGCAGCCAGACTAACGGATTGTAGGGATATTAAGACGCAGGTTTTGAAAACGGTCAAACAAAAACACGTCATATTTGGGGTGTTGGACGCGTATTTTACCGGAAATTTGACAAAAATATCCCGGTTTGCCGGATTTTTTATCACTACGCGCTGCGATTCAGGCCCGGAAATGCTAGATGACGATCAGGTCTTACCGCCCTTGTCGAGGTCTCGTGCACCTGTCCAGTCTCAATAGCTACCTGCTGAAATGGGGGCTCAGCCTGCCATCCGCCTTACTGCGCGGTCTGTCTGGCGGCGGCGTGACCTATAGCCAGGGCCGAACCCTGGACCCACAGATACAGTTCCTGTGGCGCGGATTTTTTACCCGCCCAGGTGGTTATGTCGGCCTTTCCCTGACGGGAAAATCACTGGAAACGGCTCGCGAAGAGTGGCAGGCAACGGTGGATCTGTTCGGTCTGCCCGCCGATATTCGCGTCCGTTTTGAAAACCTGAATGAGGCCGGCGCGCCGGCGGGCCTGTTGATACGGCCGGAACGTATCTCCGAGGATGCGCCTGTTCTCGTGCTCCTTCATCAGGGCGGCGGCGTGCTTGGCGGCCCAGGGCTAAGCCGGGCCTTCGGCGCCCTGATGGCCCATGAAGCCCATTGCCCCATCTTCATACCAGAATACCGCCTGGCGCCGCTCAATCGCTTTCCGGCCGGGCTGGAAGATGCCCGCGCAGCCTTTGAATGGGCGCAGGCCAATGCCATGCGGCTGGGCGCGCGTTCCGGCCAGACAGCCATTAGCGGTATCTTGACCGGCGCAGGCATGGCCCTGCGCATCGCTCTTGACCTGCAGCGCGAAGACAAGCCCCTCCCCGCCGGGCTACTGCTGGTCACCCCCCTGCTCGATTTCGCCGATCCCGCGCTGAAATCCGCAACCACACCCGCTCTGTGGCCCCTGGCGGCGGCCGATCTGGATCTGCTGGCCGACCACTATGCCGGCGCCGGCACCGATCTGACCGACCCCCGGCTATCGCCCGCGCGCGCCGAACTGACCGAAGCACTACCCAAAACCCTGATCGTTTCCGGCGGGTTCGATCCCCTGGCATTCCAGGGCGAGGCTTGCGCCCGGCGATTGATCGCCGCCGGTGTGCCCACGGTTTATCGTCGTTACGACACCCTGCCCCTGGGTTTCGACCTCTTCGCCGGACTTGTGGAGGGTGTACAGCAGGCCACACAGGATATCGCCGCCACCTGGCTCGACCTTTTGCGCCATCAGGTCGCGTGATGGATCTGTCCCGTCTTTATGGTGAGATTGAAGCGCAAGGTGCCCTGCCGCCGGTCGATAAATGGCATCCGCCCTTCTGCGGCGATATCGACATGCACATTACCCATGACGGCATCTGGTTTTATAACGGTTCACCGATAGGCCGTCCGGAAATGGTCCGGCTGTTCGCGCGTATCCTGCGCCGGGAAACTGGCGCCTATTTCCTGGTCACGCCGGTCGAAAAGGTCGGGATTACCGTCGAAGACGTCCCCTTTATTGCCGTAGAGATGGAAATCATGCCCACCGGACTGATCTTCCGCACCAATGTCGGCGATCGCCTCACCGTCGATGCCGATCATCCGCTTCGCTTTGAAACCGGCAATGACGGTTTCCGGCCCTATGTTCATGTCCGCAATGGGTTGGAAGCCCGCCTGTCACGTCCGCTGGCACAGGATCTGGCGGCGTTGGGTGAGGTGCGCAAACAGGAAAATACCTCGTGGTTTGGCATCCCCTCCGGAAACTTATTCTTTCCTGTCATCCCGGCGGATCATTTGTAATCCACACATTATTACATGACAGACATATTCATGCTGGGTTCAGGCGCAGGGGGGTATTCTGCTCAGCATGGGGGCGATAGAAGAAGGAAAATCGCCATGAAACGATTTATGATTTCCGCGGCCCTGGCCGTGATGGCAGGCACATTCGCGATCAGCAGCGCGGCTTCGGCCCAACCGGATCGCTACTACGATCGCGGCCACGACCGTCATTATGATGACCGCCACTATGACCGACACGATCGCTATGGCGATCGTCGTTACGACCGAGGCTATGACCGTGGCTACCACCGCGGCTGGCGCGAGCGTTCCGACTGGCGCCGCGGCGGTTATGTGTCCTACAATGACTGGCATCGCGGTTACTACGTCGATTATCGCCGTTACCATCTGCGCCAACCGCCCCGCGGTTACGAATGGCGCCGGGTAGATGACAACTATGTCCTGGCGGCGGTGGCCACCGGTCTGATCGCCTCGGTCGTCCTGAACGGCGGCTATTAGATTACCAACCAGACTGAAGGAAGCGGCGCCTGAATGGGCGCCGCTTTTTTGACACCACATTTCACCGCAGTAACAAAATACCGCAATTTTATACATATCCCTTTGCAAAACAATCGCCTGCTTATGATATTCAGGCAAGGTTCAGGTTCACGGCGGTAAAGCCTGGTTTCCGGGGTTCAATACAAGGATTTTTTATCATGAAACGTTTTATCACAGCCACAGCCCTGTCCCTCGTCGCCGGCAGCCTGGCGTTCGGCAGCGCCGCCTTTGCCCAGCAAGACCATCATGACAACGGCCGCCCCGAACAAAACGGCGGTCCGGACCACCATGACAATGGCCACAAGGCGCATCCGGAATGGAAGAAGGGCCACAAGATGGACAAGGCCGACTGGGGCCGCGGTCAGAAGGTTGATTATCGCCAGCACAAGAACCTGCGCAAGCCGCCGAAGGGCTATGAGTGGCGCGAAGTCGACGGCAACTATGTGCTGGCCGCTGTCGCCACCGGCCTGATCGCCTCGATCATTCTGTCGAACTAAAACTTAAAGAGCGCTTCCCCCGGAAGCGCTCTTTTTATGTCTTATCGCTTGAGAAGCTTCAGGCTCTGGGCATCTTCCAGCCCAAGCGCCTTCAAGGCCGTCAGGGTAATGCCCGCCGCGTCCAGTCCGGCCTCGGCATACTGGTTGGCCTGAGAATCGTGGTCCTGGTAGATATCCGGCAACACAAGCGTACGGATTTTCAGGCCGGCATCGAGCGCGCCTTCGCCCGCCAGATAATGCAGAACGAACGCGCCGAAACCACCGATAGCGCCCTCTTCCACTGTGATCAGGCATTCGTGGTTCTTCGCCAGTTGCAGCACAAGATCCTTGTCGATCGGTTTGGCGAAACGAGCATCAGCCACCGTGGTCGATAAACCGCGCGCCGCCAGCATATCCGCCGCCTTCAGCGCATCGCCCAGACGCGTACCCAGCGACAGGATCGCGACCTTGGAACCTTCGCGCAGGATACGTCCTTTGCCGATATTCAGCGGCAGGGACCGCTCAGGAATGGCAATGCCTGTGGCCTCGCCGCGCGGATAGCGGAAGGCCGAGGGGCCGTCATCATAGGCCGCGGCCGTGGCGATCATCGCCGCCAGTTCGGCTTCGTCGGCCGCCGCCATGATCATCATATTCGGCAGGGCGCCGAGATAACCGATATCGAAGGAACCGGCGTGCGTGGCGCCATCCGCCCCCACCAGGCCGGCGCGATCAAGCGCAAAACGCACCGGCAGGTTCTGCAAGGAGACGTCATGCGCCACCTGATCGTAACCGCGCTGCAGGAAGGTCGAATAGATGGCGCAGAACGGCTTCATGCCATCCGCCGCCAGACCGGCCGCGAAGGTGACAGCGTGTTGTTCGGCAATCCCGACATCATAGGTGCGCGCCGGGAAGACCTCGGCGAAGCGGTCCAGTCCGGTACCCGAAGGCATGGCGGCGGTGATGGCGACGATCCGGTCGTCATCGCGTGCCTGCTTGATCAGTTCCGAAGCGAAGATATCGGTGTAGCTCGGCGCATTGGCCTTGGGCCTGGACTGCTCGCCGGTAATGACATCGAACTTGGCCACGCCGTGATACTTGTCCGGTGCGGTTTCGGCCGGGGCATAACCCTTGCCCTTTTGCGTCACCACATGGACCAGCACCGGGCGGTCTTTGATATCCTTGACGCGCTTCAGCACCGCCAACAGGTTTTCCATATCGTGGCCATCGATCGGCCCGACATAGTAGAAGCCCAGTTCCTCGAAAAAGGTACCGCCGGTGAACCAGGTGCGCGAAAACTCTTCCGACTTGCGCACCATCTCGAACAGCGGACGCGGCAAACGCTCGGCCACGCTCTTGCCCCAGCGGCGCAGGGACTGATAGGCACCGCCGGAAACCAGATTAGCCAGATAGGCGCTCATGCCACCAACCGGCGGCGCAATCGACATGTCGTTGTCGTTGAGGATAACCGTCAGGTGCTTGGTCGTCTCGGCGGCATTGTTCATGGCCTCATAGGCCATGCCGGCCGACATCGAGCCGTCACCGATCACGGCGATGACGTTGTTGTCGTCGCCCTTCTGGTCGCGCGCGGCACAGAATCCCAGGGCGGCCGAGATCGAGGTGGCGGCATGGGCAGCGCCAAAGGGGTCATAGACGCTTTCCGAACGCTTGGTGAAACCGGAAAGCCCGCCGCCCTGGCGTAAGGATCGGATGCGGTCGCGGCGGCCGGTCAGTATCTTGTGCGGATAGCACTGGTGGCCGACATCCCAGATCAGGATATCACGCGGCGTCTCGAAAACATGATGCAGGGCGACGGTCAGCTCGACAACGCCGAGCGAAGACCCCAGGTGCCCACCGATCTTCGACACCACGTCAATGGTCTCGCTGCGCACCTCATCCGCCAGCGCCTTCACCTGAAGAGGTATCAGGTCGCGAATGGCCTCGGGTGTGGTCAGGGTGTCGAGAATGGGGGTGTCAGGCATTCAACTGAACTATATTGGGCGCAAACAGTTTTGACGTAATAGAAACTGTCTTAATCGCATTGCAGCAAAATAGCCATTGGTTTCTAAGAACAAACCGGCAAATTGGCTTAAGCGCGCCGGTTCAGCACAAAATCCACGCTGTCACGCAGGTAGCGCCCCTGGCTGCCGAAAATCTCGAGACGCGACTTCGCTTGATCCGCCAGAATACGCACCCGGCTCTTGGCTTCTTCGAGTCCCAGCAGGGTGACGAAATTGGTCTTGCCCATGGCGGCGTCCTTGCCGCCCGACGCCTTGCCCATTTCCTCCGGGTCGCCCTCGACATCCAGTACATCGTCGGCGATCTGGTAGGCCAGGCCAAGATCCTGGGCAAAATGTGTCAGGGCCACGCCTTCCTTGTCGGAGGCGCCGGCTATGATCAGCGGAATCTGGAAGGCATAGACGATCAGGGCGCCGGTCTTCAGGCGCTGCATCCGCGCCACGCCGCCGAGATCGTCAGGCACGCCGATCAGGTCGATCATCTGGCCCCCGGCCATGCCCTGTGCACCGGAGGCGACCGCCAGCATACGGATCAGTTCGACGCGCACCAGCGGGTCTTCGTGGGTATCCTCGTGCGCCAAAATCTCGAAGGCCACGCTTTGCAGGGCATCGCCTGCCAGCACCGCCGTCGCCTCGTCATAGGCGCGGTGGACCGTCAGGCGACCCCGGCGGATATCGTCATCGTCCATGCACGGCAGGTCGTCATGCACCAGGCTGTAGGCATGGATGCATTCCAGCGCGCAGGCGGCACGCAGGACGGCGTTTTCATCTGCATCGAACAGCCGTCCGGCTTCCAGGGCGAAGAAGGGTCGCAGGCGCTTGCCGGGCCCGAGCGCCGCATAGCGCATGGCCTCGGTCAGGCGCATTTCGGCGCCTTCGCCGCGCGGCAGCAGTTCATCCAGGGCCATCGTCACCAGATCGGCCGTTTCGGCCATGCGAGCCTGTAGCGGCGGCAGGTCGGAATTGGCGGCAATGAGGGTCATGGCTTAGCCAAACTCGGCAGGCGCGACGCCTTCGACGGCGCCGGACTTGTTCAGCGAAATCTTCTCGACCTGAAGGCGCGCGGCTTCCAGACGCGCTTCGCACAGGGCCTTCAGTTCGGCACCGCGCTGATAGAGTTCCAGCGACTTTTCCAGAGGCGCCTGACCGGATTCAAGCTCCGCAACGATCTTTTCCAGTTGCTTCAGCGCATCTTCAAACGAGAGGTCTGCGGTTTCAGTCATTTGCGCTTCCTTAGTTCGTAGCGGCGGCACCCCCAGTATTTAAACCCCTCTTCCAGGGTTTTTCTATAGCCCATTTTCTTCAGTTCGATACTGACCATCAGATTGAAGAAACCGTGGGCCAGAACCAGCACGTCACCGCCTTCGCTGGCCTTGTCAAACAGAAACTCGGCCACCTTGCGGGCGCGTACCTTGGCCACTTCGCGGCCTTCGACATCGCCATGGATATTGAGATACCACCAGCAGATCCGCGCCAGGAAACCCCAGGCGTAGGAATTGGGTGTCAGTTTGATAAAAGATGGCAGGTGCGGCGGAGGTAAAGGTGCCTCGATCAAGGCTTCCAGCGAGGTAAACGCCTTGCCGTCGCACACCGCTTCGGCGGTTTCAATCGAACGCGGCAAGGTTGAAGAAAAGATATAGCGGGCTTCGTGGGCGAATGTTTTCAGAATTTGCGGCGGGGTCTGGCCTTCCAGCAAACCAACCTGGTCGTACCTGGCCCACCACTCGACATAACCGCGCCAGTCCAGCTTGACCCGGCGCGACAACGCCGGCTCACCATGGCGCACAAGGGTAATCGCTCCAGCCCTGACGGCCGCGTCCTTCCCTCGTTCGATCATATTCGTATCGCGCAACAGACCCCCAGACCGGCAAATCCGAATTCAGATTCGCCGTTGGTCATTAGACAGAGGCCGTTGGTAACGTCCTTGCGGAGGCCCGGCAAGGCATTTTTTCCGCTCAGGCGGCTCAGCTTCAGTCTGCGCGCTGAAGCTCCAGATGGACCACATTGGTACGCTGGGTGCGGAAGCCGGCTTCGCAATAGGCCAGGTAGAACAGCCACAGCTTGCGGAAGTGTCCGTCGAAACCCTTGATACGGCCTTCTTTCCACGCTGCCTCGAAGCGCTGCCCCCACTGTTTCAGGGTCTCGGCATAGTCACCACCGAACTTGAAGGAGGAGATGGCTTTCAGGCCCGCCGCCTGAGTCTGCTCCAGCAGCTTCTGCGCCGAGGGCAACATGCCGCCTGGGAAGACGTATTTCTGAATGAAATCAGCACGTGTGCGATAGTCCTCGAACATCTCGTCAGCGATGGTGATGATCTGCAGCCCCGCCTTGCCGCCCTTTTTCAACACATCGTGCAGCTTGGTGAAATAGGTACTCCAATAGCTTTCCCCTACCGCCTCGAACATCTCGATCGAGACCACGGCGTCGAACTGGCCCTTAATATCGCGATAATCCATCATCACGATCTCGACCTTGTCTTCCAGTCCCAGCCGCTTCATGCGTTCGACGGCATAGTCATGCTGGGCCTGGGAGATCGTCACCCCAGTGACGCGCGCCCCGACGGTCTCGGCGGCATATTGTGCAAAACCGCCCCAGCCGCAGCCGATTTCCAGCACATGCTGACCGGGCTTGAGATCGACCATCTTCGCCAGCTTGGCGTACTTGGCCGTTTGGGCCGCGCCCAAATCCTTATGCTCGCGGAAACGCTCGCCCTCGAACAGCGCCGAGGAGTAGGTCATCGACTGATCGAGCCACTGATCGTAGAAATTGTTGCCTAAGTCATAGTGATCGAAAATATTGCGTTTCGAGCCCGTTTTCGTGTTCTTGCGCAGAGCATGCAGCAGGCGATTGACCGTCCGGGTGATGAAATTGCCTGTAAAGAGCTGCCCCAGCTTCTCGCTGTTCAGGGTCAGAACGGTCAGCAGGGCCGCCAGGTCCGGCGTATCCCACTCCCCTTCGCGGTAGCCATCACAGAAACCGATATCGCCGGACGACATGACGCGCTTCATGAAACTGAAGTCCTTGACCAGAAGCGTTCCGGTCGGCCCCGCTTCCCTGCCTTCCAGCGTCATGTGCCGGCCATCGGGAAACACGACCTCCAGCGTCCCGAACGCCCAGACCTTTTGGAGGGTTTCGACACCCTTGCGCACCACAAAGGGCTGGTCTTTCAGGATATGGGCGATATCGGATTCACCGGAAGAAACGGAAGTCATGAACAGCGGCCTTTCCTCAGAGAGTACTCAAACGGTATGCCATGCCCGTCATCGCGGGCACTTATTCACATATATAAACACGCTAACAGAAAACAAGCCGAACGCAAAAAGGCCCGGTGCCATGACCGGGCCTTTTCACGAAGATGTTAATAAACATCGGCGTTATCAGCGCTTCACGACCACGGCGCCGCCGGAATAGGCCACTTCCTTGTCGAAGGCATCCAGCGCCCCGCTGGTGGAGGTGCCGGCCTGGATGAAGCGCACGCGGAAGGTCCGGTTGGCCAACATGCCCTTGTAACTGCCGGTGCGCTCTCCGATGGTCAGTGTCCCGGTCCGTTCGCTCCAGCTCAGCGGAATGCGGCTGAACTCCCCATGCGTATAGCCATTGCTGACGCCGTCATCCTCATAGAGGCTGAAGGTGCCGTCGGCGCCGGTATAGACAACGATGGTCAGGGGCGCGTCCGGCTTTTCATCGACATACTGCGTCACCGGTCCCATCGGCACCACTGCGCCGGCTCGGATATAGAGCGGCATCTGGCTCAGGGGCGCATTAGCGGTGATCGTCTTGCCACCGACATAACGTTCCCCGGTATAGAAATCATACCAGTTGGGTCCCGCCGGCAGGTAGACGCTGCGTGAGGTCGCCTTGTACTCGGTCACCGGCGCCACCAGGAAGGCGTGGCCGAACAGGTACTCGTCCTTGATATCTTTCACGCGAGGATCGCGGAAATCCATCACCAGGCCCCGCATAATGGTGCCGGAATTGTGGTAGGTGTCCGAGGCCGTGGCGTAGATATAGGGCATCAGGCGATAGCGCAGCTTGTCGAACCAGATCATGTTATCGCGCATCTCGGAGCCTGCCGGCGCGATCTCGAAGATCTCGCGCTTCACGCCCTCGCCGTGCGAACGGAACAGCGGCGAGAAGGCGCCGAACTGGAACCAGCGCTGATTCAGCTCGCGCCATTCCTTCAGGTCCTCGGCCGTGCCGGTGCCGCCCGAAGCGCGGTTTTCCTGCAGGCCACCAACGTCAGTGCCCTGAAAGCGCGTTTCCTGGGCATAGCCGCCGATATCGTGGGTCCAGTTCGGCACGCCCGACATCGAGAAGTTCACACCAGCGGCGATCTGGTCATAGAGATTGTTCCAGCGCCCGGCCGTATCGCCCGACCAGACCGCCGCGGCATTGCGCTGCACGCCGGCGAAGCCCGAACGGGTCAGGATGAACTGGCGAGTATCCGGCTGGTCCTTTTCCAGACCTTCATACATCGCCTTGGTGTTCATCAGGGCATAGGGGTTATGGACGATGGCGCCCGGTCCCATCTGGGTCGGGGTGATCAGGGCGGCGAATTCTTCCGGCGAAGTATTAGAGCGCACGTCCGGCTCGGTATTATCCATCCACCAGGCGTCGAAGCCCTTCACGACCAGGGTGTCGTGAAGCTGCTTGTAGTACATGTCGCGCGCTTCCTGGTTATAGGGCGAATAGTGGCTGTTGAGATAGCCCTTGCCCACCCAGTCCAGCTGGCCTTCCTCGACATTCTTCGTCCACATATAGCCCTTCTTCTCGAAGGCCTTGTAGTTGTCGGTATTGGCGTAGAACTTGCCCCAGATCGAGATCATGATGTGGGCATTCTGTTTATGCACCTCATCGACCATCTTCTGCGGATCGGGGAAGCGCTGCGGATCGAAAGTATGCGAACCCCACTGGTCTTCCGGCCAGTAGAACCAGTCCTGCACCATGTTGTCGATCGGTATCTGCATGTCGCGATAGGTCTTGAGCACGCCCAGCAGTTGATCCTGCGTCTCGTAACGCTGACGCGACTGCCAGAAGCCGTAGGCCCACTTCGGCATCAGCGGCGCCTGGCCGGTCAGGTGACGATAGCCGCCGATGACACCGTCCATGCTGTCCGAAGCGATGAAATAGTAGTTGAGGCCCGTGCCGGCTTCCGACGAGAACTGCAGCGAGTGGGCATCGGCCACGGCTTGCGGATTGTTGTGGGTGATCGCCACCATACCACCGGAGGGCTGCCATTCGAGATGCAGTTTGACAGGCTTGTCCTTGGAGAAGCTCTGTTCGAAATTGTGATACCAGGGGTTCCAGCCCTGACGCCAGACGCTGAGCACCTTCTTGCCGTCTATGGTCAGGTCAGCATAATCCGAGGCATAGAGCTGCATCTTGTGGACGCCGGAAATCTCCGAGGTCATGGTGCCGTCCCAGACCACCAGAACCTTCTTGCCGGCGGTCGCTTCCTTGGAAAGCGCCGGATCGGTGGGCCAGTTGGCGGCGACATCGCTCAGGTACTGGTATTTGATGTCGCTTTCCACGCGGGTCAGGACCAGCTTGCCATCGACATAGTATTTGGCGGTCAGGCCTGGCGTGCCATCCTCGGCGGCCAGCTTGAGATCGCGGCTGAACAGGGCATAGGACGTCGGGTTGCCCCAGCGGGTGATCGAGTTGTTGTCCCAGAGGAGACCGTAATTGCGGTCCGACATCACGAACGGAATGGCGACGTCCATGTTGTGCTGGGAGAGCAGCACATCCTCGCCGTTCATGTCCATCTGCGCGTTCTGATGCTGGCCCAAGCCATAGAAGCCTTCGGTCGTGCCGCGGTTGAACTGGGCGTGGGTCGCGACGTATGACTGGCCTTCGACCGTCACCGGCGTGATACTGGCGGCGGCCTCGGTCAGGACCGGCCTGCCATCGACATTGTAAAAGGTGACGAGCCCGGTCTCCAGCGAGACCACGGCCGAGGCCTTTTTGGCTTTCAGGGTGACGCTGGTCTTGGTTTCCGAGACCGTGAAATCGCCGCCCGGCGTGGCGATGGTCATCAGGGAGGGCATCTGCTGGCGCGCCGGATCGTCGGTGGCCAGCACATGGATGATGGAATCGCTCATCACTTCGAGGCGGACTTCCTTTGCGGTGCCGGTATCGGGCTTCACGACAATGCCGGTGGTGGTCTTTTCGTAACTGCCGGCCAGGGCCGCGCCCGCCGACATCATCAGGGCCACGATCGAAACCGAGGCCAGAACCTTCGCTGCTTTCATCTCAACTCTCCCAGATTATCTTCTCCTCCCCTGCTTGTGGGGAGGTGACGAGCGTGTCTCGCCGGAGGGGGCTTTTCGCCCTTACTTACTGTTCGTTGGCTTACTGTTCGTAGGTCGCCAGTCGGACCTTCAATATCACGGGTTCGCCGGTGAAGTTGAGCCCGTAATCCGTCTGGTCGCCATTCCACACGCGCTCGAAGACCCATTTGCCGTCTTCAAAGTGGCCTTCCTCAACGCGATCGAGCAACATGCCCTTCTTCGCATTGGCCTCACCGGCCCCGAAGGTCACGCGGGCATTCAGGCCAGCCACCAGGAACTCATTGTCGCTCAGCCTGGCCACGACCACGCCGCCGCTGGGGATTTCCGAACCTTCCGGGAAGCCATTCTTGTTTTCAGGGTCCCACTTGCGCAGACCGAACTGCCATTCGCGATAGCTGACCACGGCGTTCCACTTCGGGCCGAAATCCAGCTTCTGATCCGAATGGTCATCCGGTTCGGACACGCCCCAGACCTGCGATTCAAAACTCAGCTTTGCCCATTCGCGGTCCATGCCGCCGAACAGCTTGTAGACCGTGGCGAAGGGTTTCACCATGTCGGCATTGACCAGGGTCGTGCCCAGCGGGTGATTGGAATAACGGGTATAATCGAAGCCGAACGGATCAAAACCGATACCCTGACGTCCCAGCACCGAGAAGATGTAGCGGGCATAGATCGGTTTGTTGCCGCTCTCGGCGACATAGAGCGGATTGTCCTTGCGGGCATACCAGTTCAGTGTCGCCTCATAGGATTGCGAGGTCGGCGTATAGAGGTCCGGCGCCAGGAATTCGATATGCGGCGCGGCCGCTTTCCAGACATCCATCACGCTGTAGACCGGCCCGCCGGAGGCATAGGAGCCGGCCGGCTGGTCCGGATTGAGCGGGTCTTTCAGCGCCGCATTGACATAGGTCGGCAGCGGATAGACCGCATCGCCCGCCGCCACGATATCGTCGATATAGCTGGCGATCGACCAGGCATGGAAGTATTCGTCGGCATCCTTGCCGAAGACCGTGTTCCAGTCCCCTGATTTCTTGTTGTACTTTTTCAGCAGCGCCGCCGGCACCGGCTTAGCCATAAGCGCATCGGCCTTTTTCGAATAGTCACGCGCCGCGCCATAGACCCCGACCTCGTTTTCCGGCTGAAGCATGATGACGGTGTGCTGGTCGCCATCGATCGCCTTGATGTGCTTGACGAGTTCAACATAGGCCTTCTTGTCGGCCTCGCGCGTCGAATCGTAGAGCGGCGACAGCGCATAGGAGGTGGTGCCGTCCTTGTTTGTCAGGCGCGGGAAACGCTTATTGTCGGTCTTGACCCAGGTGGGGGTATAGGATGGCCCGGTGTTCTTCCAGGTGCCGAACCACAGGATCACCAGGCGGACATTGTTTTCACGCGCCTGCGTCACCAGGGCATCGACAAAGCTGAAATCGAACTTGCCTTCAACCGGTTCGATCTGCTCCCACGCCACCGGCATGGTCAGGGTATTGGCGTGCAGATCCTTGATCGCCGGCCAGACCTTCGGCAAGGCCGCTTCATAATTGCTCGAATTGTTGGCCTGCCCACCCAATACCAGAAACGGCGCGCCATCGACCATCAGGGCGTACTTGCCATTCTTCTGCACCAGCTCCGGCATCGGTGTCGCCGCCTGGGCCGACAGGGCGCCGGCGAGCCCCAATACGCTGGCTGATAACGCTACCAGACACCCGCCGCGTGAGATGTGTTTAAAGATTTTCATGTCTTCGCTCCCAACAAAAGCCTGCCGCTTCACTTCTTATCGCAAAGTTTTACCTGCGATTTTTACGGTCATATTTGAAAAAGTCTTACATGAGCGGCGGAGCCATCGGCAAGCGCCAATTCAAGATTCCGATTTTAAATAATACTTTTTTATGTAACCTGTCACAGCCGGTGGTCGAATCCCATGATCAGACTGGCCACAGGGATGTAAATACAAGAAAGCGGATTCCATGCGTTCCGAACTCGGCGTCAGCCTCGCCTACGGGCTCCTTTCCACGCTCGGACAGGCCATTGTCACCGGCGAATATGAAAAGACCGGCTTTCCGACCGAAGCCGAACTTTGCGCCAAGTTCGGCGCCAGCCGCACGGTCATGCGCGAAGCGGTCAAGATGCTCTCCGCCAAGGGGCTGATCAGTTCGCGCCAGCGCCAGGGCACGCGCGTCGAGCCGGTCGAGAACTGGAACCTGCTCGATCCGGACGTGCTGCGCTGGCTGATGGAACGCCCCTACTCCAACAAGATCTTCCGCGAATTCGCCCAGATGCGCCTGGCCATTGAGCCGGTAGCAGCGGCCCTGGCGGCCGAACTTCAGGACAAGCGCGCCATTGCCGGCATCCGCGAGGGTCTGCAGGCCATGATCGACCACGCCAGCCAGTCTGACCTGGCGCTCCAGGCCGATATCGACTTCCACGTCGCCATACTGAAGGCCTCGGGCAATCCGTTTTTCTGGCGCCTGAAGCCGCTGATCACCAATGCCCTGCACCTGTCGATCCAGCTGACCAACAAGATTTCCGGCCATATGGCCGATATCGATGCCCACGAGGCCATACTGGTCGCCATCGAAAAAGGCGATGCCGCCACCGCGCGCAAGGCTTCGGAAGAAATTCTGCTGGAATCGCTGAATTTTATTGAAAAAGCACAAGCCGGCTAAACAAATCCAAAGGCTATGTTTTATGAGACGCATATTATTGATGAGTGCGCCTATAGTTCTGCCTGGCCTGTCACGTGCCAATGAGGCTCCAGCCTCAAATTATGTAACCACTTCAAATACGAAAATTCTGTTTTACGGCCCTCAGCCCGTTTACTCAGGCTATCTACATAAACGGGATAGCTTTCAAACATATGCTTTGCATTATAACTACAAATATGAAGAGAGCTGACCGATTATAACCATACGATCCATCACATTTCGCGAAACGTATGATCTATGCGACTTTCGCGCTTTAATAGTAGTATAATTCGCAAAAATTTAAATTGACTGAGTATTATAAGGCAACACATCGCCCCTATTCACAACAATTATGCGTAGGTATAAATTTTTTACTTTTATGACATAGTTTTGAACAGATAAGAGGGCGGGGACAATAGGTTTATTTTAAAAACCAACCTCTTCACCAGTAAAGGCGTACCAGTATCCGCGTGTAATTCCGGAGAGGTTTATGTCCAATATTCGTGATTTGCTTGAATACATTAAGACAGTTGACCGGCTGCATGTGGCCGTAGGCCTGAACAGCCGCACCCAGTTGGAAAAGGATTTTGAACGCTTTCGCTCCATGCCGGGCACGGTGAGCGTTTCGGAGTACCTGCTGAAGCGCGTCAGGCCGTATCTGCCGAAAGGTACAACGGTCGGCGTGTACGATCCCGCCGGACGGCTGGTCAGCATGACCGCCCTGCTGGAAAATATCCGCATCCCGGACGCCGCACGTCAGGTTGTCAATCAGCGTCGGTAAAAAGCGCCGGAGATATCCGGCGCTTCCCCCTCATCAAATGGTCGGCGAAATCCGCACCATCACCACGCCATGTGGTGCAACCTCGGCACCATAGCCGCCCTTGACACCCTTCTTTACGGACTTCGACCACAGGTCCTTGACGCTGGCCTTCAGGCCCGGCGCCCATTGCAGATCATCCCAATCCACAGAGATCGTCTTGGCCTCGGCGGAGCGGTTAAACAGCACGACGGCGCGATCGCCGCCAGCCAGGGGCCGCACCCAGACCTCGGCATCGCCATTTTGCGCCACGCGACGCGCCTGCTGGCCCAGCTTGTCCTGGTCGATGGCAATGACATCCTTGTTGGTCAGGATATCGACCGTCGCCTTGTCCATATTCGACAGGTCATTGCCAGCGATCAGCGGCGCGGCCAGCATGGCCCACAGCGAGAAGTGCGAGCGGTATTCCACATCGGTCATGCCGCCATTACCGACCTCCAGCATGTCCGGGTCGTTCCAATGGTTCGGACCGGAATTGGCCCAGAGATTGGCATTATGATCGAGAATCCACAGGAAGGAATGGCTATAGCCCTCATCCTTATCCCACGAATCGCGAATGTCGCCGGTCGTACGCCACAGGTGACCAAGGGGCGCTGCCCATTCTTCCGGCTTGTTATCGCCCCATTCGCAGATGGAAAAGACAATATCCCGGCCTGAAGCCCGCAGCGCCTTGGCCATGATGGTATAGGACGAATTCGCCTCACTGGAGCCGGTGTAGCACCAGTCAACCTTCACATAGTCGACGCCCCAGGACGCCCAGGTGCGCGCATCCTGAAATTCATATCCGCGGCTGCCCGGACGGCCACCACAGGTCTTGGCGCCGATATCGGAATAGAGACCGAACTTGAGTCCCTTGGAATGGACATAATCGGCCAGGGCCTTGATCCCCGAAGGAAAACGCTCCGGATCGGCCTGGATGGTGCCATCGGCCGCGCGATCCTTCTGCCAGCAGTCATCGATGACGATATACTGATAGCCGGCGTCCTTCATGCCGGAAGAGGCCATGGCATCGGCAACACCGCGAATCTTGGCTTCATCGATATTGCAGCCAAACTTGTTCCATGAATTCCAGCCCATCGGCGGTGTCATGGCCACCTCGGGTTTGGGCGCCTCAAGCCCCAGGGTTTCGTGCGCCGAGGCCACGCCAAAGCCGAAAACCGGCGTCAGTAACAGGGCCGCCGCACCGATACGCAAAATCCCGCTTCGCAAGACTATAGACAGTTCCATTGTTCGCTCCCAAAAATCGCTGGCTTTTCGCTGCTTTTGCGGCGAAATAAATATTACAAAATGCATTTTGGCAAGCAGGCCGCGGCGATTAAATAAATTTATTTTTATTATTCTCCGCCACTGGTATTTTTGAAATGAGAAGCTACCCTCCCACCATTCCCGGTGTTTTTGGCAACTCATTCGTATTTTCGCATAACAGGCTTATTTTTTAACACATTTCAGTCAACAACAGCGGCTATAAATTTTTGTGACAATACGGGAAAGCCTATTCCAACGGTTGCTGTTTTCGAGTTGACACTCTAACGTCCCGCCGGATCGAGTCCCCGCCCTTGTCTGAAAACATAATATCAGGTGGCCAAAGCCACGTTACACCAGAGGTTCTTTTGTCAAACAAGCGCGTTCGCAAAGCCGTTGTTCCCGTAGCCGGTCTGGGAACCCGTGTTCTGCCCGGCACCAAGGTGGTGCCCAAGGAACTGCTGAATGTGGTGGACCGCCCCATCCTCTCCTATGTGGTCGCCGAGGCACGGGCCGCGGGGATCGAGCACTTCGTTTTCGTGACGGGCCGTGCCAAGGGCGCCATCGAGGACTATTTCGATCACCAGGTTGAACTGGAAGCGCAGCTCGCTGCCAAGAACAAGACCGCCATTCTGAATGGCCTGCTGGCCGAGTTGCCCAAAGCCGGCGAGATGAGCTTTATCCGCCAGATGCAGCCGCATGGCCTCGGTCACGCCGTCTGGTGCGCCCGCGATGTCATCGGCGACGAACCCTTCGCCGTCATCCTGCCGGACATGGTCATGGACGCCGAGGTTTCCGCGCTCAAGCAGGCGATCAATGCCTATGATGAGGTCGGCGGCAATATCATCGTCGTCGAACCGGTGCCGCACGATCAGACGCATCAGTATGGCGTGGTCGCGATCGAGACCCAGGGTGGACGCCTGAACCGGATGACCGGCATGGTAGAAAAGCCCGCGCCAGGCACTGCGCCCTCCAACCTGATCGTCTCCGGCCGCTATATCCTGCAGCCGGAAATCTTCGAGCTGCTGGCCTCGCAGGAAAAGGGCGCCGGTGGCGAGATTCAGCTGACCGACTCCATGTTCCGCCTGATGGAAAGCCAGACCTTCCACGCGCTGGAATATGAGGGTATCACCTACGACTGCGGCGACAAGATCGGCCTCCTGCGCGCCAATGTCGCCCTGGCCCTGAAACACCCGGAACTGGGTGAGGCCGCCCGCGCGGCCCTGGCGCCTTTCTTCCTGTAAGCTTGCTCAATCGCCTCATGATCCGAGAGGCTTTGAATTTTTACTTTTCGATGTGGCATAGGACGCCTATACCGTGCCTACATATCTGAGGACCTGCCTGAAATGACGCTGCTGCCCAAGCCCGATATCGCCGAGAATACCTATGAATATGAGACCCAGGCCAAGGTGAAGGCGACGGGTTTCCGCGAATATGACGCGCGTTGGGTCTTCGGCAAGGAAATCAACCTTTTGGGCATCCAGGCCTTGGGCCTGGGGCTGGGTACCTATATCCACGAGCGCGGCGTCACGCCGAAGCTGGTGACCGGCCATGACTTCCGCTCCTACTCGACCAATATCAAGAACGCCCTGATCCTCGGCCTGATGCAGGCCGGCATCGAGGTCATCGATATCGGCCTGTGTCTGTCGCCCATCGCCTATTTCGCCCAGTTCGACCAGGACGCCTCCTGCGTTGCCATGGTCACCGCCTCGCACAATGATAATGGCTGGACCGGCGTGAAGATGGGCTGCCAGGCGCCGCTGACCTTCGGTCCCGAGGAAATGACCCGCCTGAAGGAGATCGTCATGGGCGGCCTCGGCGTCGAGCGCCCCGGCGGCAAGCTGACCCGCGTCGAGGGCGTGCAGCAGCGCTATATGGACGACATCTCCTCCAAGCTGCAGCTTAAGCGCAAGCTGAAGGTCATCTGCGCCTGCGGCAACGGCACGGCCGGCGCCTTCGCGCCGCAAACTCTGCGCGCCATGGGGGCCGAGGTCATCGAACTCGACACCAATCTCGACTCGACCTTCCCGAAGTACAACCCGAACCCCGAAGACCACGAAATGCTGGTCGACATGGCCAAGGCCGTGAAGGCATATGGCGCCGATGTCGCCCTGGGCTTCGATGGCGATGGTGATCGCTGCGGCGTGGTCGACAACGAGGGCAATGAGATCTTCGCCGACAAGATCGGCCTGATGCTGGCCCGCGACCTGTCGGAAATCTACAAGGACGCCACCTTCGTGGTCGATGTGAAGTCGACCGGCCTCTACGCCACCGACGAAGTGCTCAAGAAGAATGGCGCCAAGACCGTCTACTGGAAGACCGGCCACTCCTACATCAAACGCAAGACCGACGAACTGAAGGCCCTGGCTGGCTTTGAAAAGTCGGGCCACTTCTTCCTGGCTCCGCCGATCGGCCGCGGCTATGACGATGGCCTGAAGGCGGCCGAAGCGATCCTCGCCATGCTCGACCGTAATCCGGGCAAGAGCCTGTCCGAACTGAAGAACGCCCTGCCGGTCGCCTGGACCTCGCTCACCATGAGCCCGCACTGCGCCGACGAGGTGAAGTACCAGATCCTGGAAAAGATCGTTAAGGAATATGAGGACCTGCTCGCCGCCGGTGGCTCGATCCTCGGCCGCAAGGTCACCGAGGTCATCACGGTCAATGGCGCCCGCGTCCATCTCGAAGACGGCTCCTGGGTGCTGGTCCGTGCTTCCTCCAACAAGCCGGAACTGGTGGTCGTGGTCGAGAGCCTGCGCTCGGAAGATGATATGCGCGATCTGTTCCGCAAGGAAGTGAAGCCGCGCCTGGCCAAATATCCCGAAATAACTGACTACAATCAGGAAATCTAGGTATTTAGATATTCGATGGATTGGATTTAGCTTGAATCTTTTTGGCTCAGTTGTCCATTGTTTGCAGATGAACTTCTATGGCGGAAGGCGCTCGAGTGTCTTTAAACGCCGCTCGAAGTTGTAAGCGTCAATGAAATCGACCAGGTGCTTCTTGAGTTGCGCATGAGCGTCGTAGTGAAAGCGCTTACGGTTGCATCCTTGATGGTGAGGTTCATCCGCTCGACTTGCCCGCTTGTCCAAGGACGCTTCACCTTAGTTAGACGGTGTTCAGTGGCGTTTTCTTCGCAGACCCCGTCGAAGATGTGATGGAAGGCATGGTATGCCGCTCCCGATTGGTGAACTGTACGCCACTGTCGGTCATACTGGTGTGGGTGGTGTAGGGCACAGGGCTGATCGGGTTGCGCAGGAACTGGGCCATCTTTCCTGCCTTGGTATAGAGTTCAATAACGGCGAACTTGGATGGCCGGTCGATGGCGGTCTTCGGCCAATAGGGGAAGAAAACTTTACGCCGGCTGTTGCGACACAGGCGGACGAGGCTTTAGCTGGTCTTTTGCCTTGGCTGAAGCTGCGATTGCCCGCGAGGAGGCCGAGACCAACAAATGCGATAGCATTATGGACTTGCTTCGCGGCCAGCCGAGGTTGCTACGTCAGTGCCACCGGGGTTAATTGCCAAAGATGTCCATGATGCCGGTTCAGAGCCGTCCATCGATATGTCATTATGCTTTGACTACGACGTTTTCTCTGCTAAAAATCAGTCGGGGTCTTTTCCTCGAATGGATTATTGTTGCGGTTGGGCTCCGACATATCTCTGCTAAGACATTGACGATTGAATAGGAATGCATCGGTGGCGGCTTGGCTTGGACGTTTTCTCAACTGAGACCGCCACACCTTTTTAGGCTTTGTCCTATTGGTTTGATATGTGCGGATCTGATGCAGATTCCTCAGGAATCTGAAGGATTGCCCATCACTTGTTGACAGGCGGTTAGACGAGTAAATGGCTCGGTTTTAATTCTATTTGTCAACGAACCACGGCAAGCCCCTCGTGGATGACCGCCGAGCGTAGAGCCGACTCATCTCGCGACGGACTGCGCTGGCCGGAGGCGGCTGCGGCTTATGGTCCGCACAAGACACTCTGCACCGCAGCAGCTACTGCGTCAGGACGAGAGCGGGCGTGTGTGACGCCCAGACGGAACGCACACTGATCGGCGCGACTTTTGAAGGTGGAATGCACCGGTTCAGTGCTGTCGGTAAAAAGGGACCATTGAAATCGTATGTCGGACGGTTGATCGGGCACACCAAGGGCGGCATGGAAGGGAGCGAGGTGATCCCAGAAATCGGACATGGTGCCTTCCCGCCCTGAGCGGAAAAAGTGGGGAATTTTACTTCGGCACTTTTGGGGAAATTTCATCCGGCATTGATACCTGGCCCTATCTGCTGCGCGGCTTGACCATCGACCAGCCCAATCAGGTCTGGTGTGCCGACATCACCTACATCCCTATGCGCCGCGGCTTTCTTTACTTCGTCGCCATCATGGACGGGTTCAGATGCAAGGTTCTGCTACAGTGCTCTTTAGGCCGCGCATTCTCTGCCGAGATGCCAAGCTCGAAAAAACCGCGAAACTATGTTGTTACGGTCGAGCACCAACGTTTTTCTTTCAAATCTAAGGATTTTGCGCGTAAGGGGACGGCAGGTGGCATTTTGTACTGCCAAGAGCATCCTCGTCACATGGGTTGAGAAATTGAAAGAATGATCTGGTCACGACAGTTGAAGCGTATGATGTGCGGACCGCTGGTGACGATTAGGACGCCCACTCGATCATATTGCTTTATTCGAGCCGGGTCGACAAACGTTCCGATTACGAGGGGCAAACGTCTCATTTAGACTATTATGTGACTATTTAATATATTTATATCAGAAATTTATAGATTATGTATTTTTCCTAAATCATTTACTAGAATTTTCCTAAACATTCTGCATTTTAAAACACTAATAGACGTTATTAACCATTCAAATTTATCTTCCGCGTCTCTATGTCTATCATCTAATTTTCCGCCTTCATTGTGTGGTGCAAAAAATATCGTATTATTCGAAGGATTAATTCTATATACTTTTACAATTTCTTTGAAACCTGATTTTCCTTCAATTTCGGCTATATCTCCTTTAAATAGTTTACCGACAAATTTATAGCTTTCCTTTACATTCTTCCATGCAGGCGTCCAATCCCTTTGGTTTGCCTCGTACATGTTTACGAAGTGCCCATGCCACTGGCCTTTATTGTCTTCCACTATATCGACGTGGTGAATAGAGCCCGGAATGACGGCACGATAGGCCTCGCCCGACTTTTGATTGTTGATCCGGATAAGGTCTTCATGTTTTTTGAAAATTCGAACTCGGCGAATGCCAGTCCTGTCGCCAAAATCGCTGAGAGCTGTTTGTAAAGCTTTTGCATCCTGGCCGACATCGTGCTTGATCTGTTGAAGTTGGTCGCGCAGTTTTAGATCGCGCACCTTTTCAATTTCATTCCAGGTCAAGGCGTCGATGGCCTTTCGCCTGACTACGTCGCCATAGACCCGATCGGCACCGGTGACAATGCCGTAATTGGTATCCTTATGCAGGGCGCCGCCCAAACCATGTTCAGGCTTGTGGGACACAATAATCGCTTTAATCTGCGCTTTCACATGATCGCGGAAGTGTTCGAATGGCTCTGGCACGTTCCGAGTGATGTATGTCAGATCGTCCTTATGCTCATGTCTACCGGCGACACGGCTAACGCGTTGTAAAAAGGCGCGATCGATAATACCAACCACGCAGGCACTGACGGCATGGTGACGGTGGTCCGCACGGTTTTGAGGGTGATTGTCTAGGATGGTATTTAGGCCAAAGCGGGCGCGCAGTAGCGCCGTTAACTGACCGGTAACCACCCAAACCGCATTTGGATCGTTACAAATGCCGATCACGTATTTACGGACGAGGGTTGCCAGATGGCGCGTCTCATTTAATTGGCGCGTCAAAAAATCGCGGTCTTCACCTTCAAAGCGTTGCATAGCTTCCGGTTCGAAACGCCAGCGTTTGTTCGGCGGCAGGGCGCGGGCGCGTTCGCGGATGGCTTCATAATCCATGCCCTGATAAGCTTCGCTCGGCGCCATATTGCGTTTACTACGGTTGGCGCCGCGCATGGCTAGGGTGCGGTTAGCAAAAGTGCCGTCGAGCGTGCGTGAGTAGGGCAGGATATGCTCGATCTCGACCTCGCCGCTCAGAAGCTGTTCCAGACTAATGGGCCGGCCAGTATAGACGCAACTGCGCTGTATCGGCGAACCAAGCTCTTCCCACAGCCGCATAAGCATTAAGGTATTCGGCGTCGCTACCCGTTCCAGCGCCTCGATCTCAGCCTTGCGGCGGGCATTGTTCTTTTCGTTGTCTTTCTGGGATTTGGCCAGTTCGTCTTTCTGCTTCTGCGATAGTTTCAGGTCACGCGCCAGTTCGAGGACGATCTGCTCTGGATGGCCGTATTCTTTCACCAGCCCATTTACGACACGGCGCAGTTGGTTAAGCGCGACATGAACGGTGGGGTTGGAAAGCCGGCCGTATTTCTTGTCGGGCTTATCGGCCGGATTGAGCGTACCGCCGAGGGTATGGCGTTGCAGTACCTCGCCGTAATAGGGCAGTTGGTCGAAGACTTCGCTTTCTCGTTCATGGGAATGATGCTTGTCCGGAAAGGCGGCTTTCACTGCCTTGTCATAGGTTATGACGTTGGCTTTCAGGGCCTCCAGGATATGTGTGGTGGCGGTCAGGCCGAGATTGTCATGGCCTTCGGGCAGGCGAATATTGGCAGTGGCACGGGCGGTGTCTTCAGCTAGGCCGTAGGTCGCCATCAGATAGGCGATCAGCGCCTCTTCGCTTTGTACGCTATTCAGTCGCAGGACGATATCGGCTCGCTCTTCGGTGGTCAGATTGCCCCAGGTCTGACGTAAGGGGCCCTTCCTCGGATTGGCCAGACGCGCTGCCACTTGGTCGCCAGCCAGCCGGTCGGTTTTGCCGCTTTCCTCAAGCGTCGAAGTCGTGCCTGCAGGCAGACCCAGGTGTTTGTGCATTCCGGTCTTGAAAGTCACGTCCTCACCCGAAAGCAGTACGGAGGCAAGCTTATCGCGGTCACCTTTGCTTAACCGGACGGGGGGCTGGCCATGGACGATCAGGCGCAGATGGTTCAGATGCTGATAGATACGGCGGGCCTGTGAGAGCGGATGTGCCTTGGCCAGGCGCTCCTCGGTCGGGAAAAAGGTACATTTGCCGACGAGCGGCGGTTTCAGCGGCCGTTGGAAGAACAGGATTTCATGCAAGCGGCTGTGCCATTCAGGCGTCAAATTGGGGTGATGCTTTGTCTGTTCTGTCCATAATTTATTGAACTCAGCTTTCAGCATATCGCGTGTGGGATAGAAATCGTACTGCGTCTTGGCGTTTTTTCCGCGCAGGCGGATGCGAACATTTTCTCGTTGATCATGGCGCTTGGCGAGGAATTCGCCGTACGTCTTACAATCATTTGCGGCCATAAGGATATTCAGCGCCGCCGCGGCCTTTTTGATCTTGCCGTCTTCTCCATCCGTGTCGGAATCGGCAATGCGATTGGACTGGAAGCCGCGCCGTTGGTTTAGATGGAATAGGACGCGACCGAATTCATGAAGGTTCAGCGCTTCATAAAGCCCTTTGCGGCGCAGATCGTAGGGGTCAAGCCTTTCCAGCGCCTTACGGTCGGCGTCGACTGCCGGCATCAGCCCGGCCTTGATCAGTTCGGCCATCAGGAAGGTGCGGCGTTGTAGGTATCGGTCGCGGTTACGGCGCGTGGTGCGCGCCGCGCGTCGGACCTCTGCCAAGGATGCACCGCTTTTCGGATCGCGACTATCGGAGAACATGCGCACACCGGCATCGGTTAGGCTGACCGGGGCCAGGCCTGCGCTGAGCTCAAAAACAGCCCAGCCAATCGAGTTTGTGCCGAGATCGAAGGCAAACCGATACCGTTTATCTTTCTCGCTCATATTAGTCCTTTGTCGATTTTGCCCGACCTTGACATGAATTGAGCGGCGTGTTCAAGTACGCTGTCTTAGCAGAGACGACGTCGGTGGCCTCTCCGTTAACAAGAGAGAATTCTCACCAGATGAGGGCAGTCTACGGGCTGCCCTTTTCGTTTGTATAGTGTGGTCATGCTGACTAGCCATACGTACGCAAGAGAGCGAAGATCGTCCAAACAGCCTGTTGACATTGCAATTGTTAGTTGTGTGGATGAGGTGGGCAACTTGTGTTTGCGCATCGCTCTTTTCGTCTACCTGACCCGGTTCTCCGCAGGATGGTCGTATGGAAGGCCAATTTAAAATCTGTTCTAGAGGAAGTCGGAGGCAGGACCTTTCCTTAGCCGACAAAAGTCCTTGATCGATCTGTACGGCATTTCCTCCTTAGAAGTCGCGCCGTACATGTTCGGCTTATATAGCCGAGATTGAAAATGAGCGTTGGATGGAAATGCCTTGAAGGCAAACGAGCCCAGCCCCCCAGGATATCCGCACAGTTACCCCACCCACTCTCATAATTGCCACTCGACGACGAACATTGCAAACCCTATAATTGCGAATAAATGCTAGGGAAATGAATTTTCGCGAACCTGAGACCTGAGATTTGGATCGAAAGGTGCAATCTTAGACAAGGGGCCCTTACGATATTTTAACCGGTACATCATGCCGATGCATGAATAGATAGTCGATGAATAGGCAAAAAGCCGTTGTAAAAGTGTGAGTGCTATAATGGGAGATTTGGCTCATCGTAGTTAAAAGCAACTATGCGCGAGAGTCTTGGCAGGCAGGATCGCCTCGCAGGCGCGAACCATTGTTAACGGAGTTCTCGTGTGGCACGTATGGCTGGTAAGTTCAAGTATGAGTAAGCCTATGATTATCGATATCAAAGACAAGAATCCCGTCGATCTGCATGTCGGCAGCCGCGTTCGTCTGCGGCGCAAGTTACTGGGGTTGAGCCAGGAGGCCCTGGGTAATGCACTTGGCCTGACCTTCCAGCAGGTGCAGAAGTACGAGCGCGGCGCCAACCGCATCAGCGCCTCGAAGCTCCACGAAATGGCGCGCTTCCTGAAAGTGCCGGTGCCCTATTTCTTCGAAGGCGTCGGTGGGGAGGAAGACGGCTTTGTCGAATCCGATTCTGAGCGTTCCGTCCATGATTTCCTTGCCACCGTCGAGGGCGTCGAATTGGCGGAGGCCTTCCCCCGCATCCGCAGCGCCAGTCGTCGCCGCAAGCTGCTGGAACTGGTCAAGGCGCTCAGCGAATAGTACCGCTCTGACAAACAGCTAACTGTCGTCCCCCGGTGCCTCGTGTTATGGTCCTGAAAAGAGAACATAACCGGAGGATACCATGTGGAGTCGCAGATCGGCCTTGAGTGGCGGTATGGCCGCCGCGGCGGCTTTCGGCCTGGGGCGTTTGGCCCTGGCGCAAGGGGTGCCGCGTTCGACAGTGACGACCGGCCCCGATGTCGAGGTCGAGATTGCCGATGGCCGGCTGCGCGGTGGTCATAGCCGTGGCGCCCTGGCTTTCAAGGGTATCCCCTATGCCGGTCCGGTGAGCGGTGCGGGGCGTTTCCGCGAGGCGCCGCCGGTCGTGCCATGGATCGGTGTCCGTGACGCCACCCGGCTGGGCCCGCCCTCGCTGCAAAAGGCCAAATCCACTTACGGCGAACAGGAACCGGCCTATGCTGAGGATTGCCTGGTGCTCAATGTCTGGACCCCTGCGGTCAATGATGACAAACGGCGTCCGGTTCTTTTCTATTGCCACGGCGGTGGCTTTGCCACGGGCTCTGCCGGCTCGACCGCCCAGGATGGCGCACGGCTGGCCGCCCTCTATGACGTGGTGGTGGTCGCCACCAACCATCGCCTGGGCCTGTTGGGTTATCTCTATCTTGGCGAAATCGGCGGCGCCAACTGGGCGACTTCAGGCAACCAGGGCATGCTCGATATCGTGGCTGGGCTTCGCTGGGTGAAAGCCAATATCGCCAGCTTTGGCGGCAACCCCGATAATGTCACCCTTTTCGGCGAATCCGGCGGTGGCTTCAAGGTCGGCACGCTTCTGGCCATGCCGGCAGCGAAGGGGCTGTTCCACAAGGCCAGCATCCAGAGCGGCGCGGCCCTGACCCGTATGCCGAAAGCCATGGCGACCGAGACGGCGCTGCGGGTTCTCAAAGGCCTCGGCATCGCGCCGAATGAATTGCACAAACTGGCCGAGGTGCCTGCCGAACAGATACTGGCCGTCCAGCTGGCGGGCGAGCAGGGGCAGGGGGCGCTGACCTTGCCGTCGGATGGTTCCGCGCCCGTGGGCCGCGACGGTCGGCTGCACAAGGCGGGCTTCTGGTTGCCCGGCAGCTACGGCCCGGTGGTCGATGGCACGGTCCTACCGGCCGATCCGTTCGATCCTGTGGCTTCGCCCCTGATGAATGATGTGCCGCTGATCGTTGGCCATAATCGCGATGAGGCCACCTTCTTCAATATGGGCCGGCCGGACACTTTCAAGCTCGATGAGGCCGGCCTGAAGGCGCGGCTGGCCGTCGAATTTGCCGGCGATGCTGAAAAGCTTTTCAATGTTTATCGCGCCACCTATCCAAAGGCCACGCCGAGCGAGCTTTACATCGCCATCGCCTCGGCGCGCTGGTTTGGTGCCGATTCCGCCACAACGGCCGACCGCAAGTCACTGCAGCCGGCGCCGGTCTACCGCTATCATTACGATTATGAATCCAATTTCCCCATCCCCGGCACGGCAGCCACGCTAAAGGCCGGACATGCGACGGAAATCGCCTCGCTTTTTGCTAATACCGACCAGCCAGGGCTTGAGGGCAATGGTCCGGGTCTCGAAGAAGCCTCGACGCACATGAGCGCCTTCTGGGCGAACTTTGCCCGCACCGGCAAGCCTTCGGCACCGGGCCAGCCGGATTGGCCGCGCTATACCACTAAGGATCGCCCGGTCATGCGGATCAGTTCCATCTGCCAGGTGGAAAACGATCCGGAGGCGGCGGCACGCCGGATCTGGCAGGAAGAGGTTGCGGATTGAGCCGGTATATCCTGGCCCTCGATCAGGGCACGACTTCTAGCCGCGCCATGATTGTCGACGAAGCCGGCAATATTGTTCGCATGGCCCAGAAGGAATTTCGTCAGATATTTCCGCAGGGCGGCTGGGTTGAGCACGATGCGCGCGAGATATGGAGTACCCAGATGGGCATGGCGCAGGAGGCCATTACGGCTGCGGGCCTGCGCGCCGCGGATATTGCCGCCATAGGCATCACCAATCAGCGCGAAACCACTGTCATCTGGGACCGCGCCACCGGCCAGCCGATCCACAACGCCATAGTCTGGCAGGACCGACGCACGGCGGCGCTGTGCGATGAACTGATCCGGGCGGGCCATGAGCTGCTGTTCGAGCAAAAGACGGGCCTGCGGCTCGATGCCTATTTCAGCGGCACCAAGATCAGATGGCTGCTCGATCACGTGCCCGGCGCGCGTGACCGGGCCCTGAGGGGCGAGTTGGCCTTCGGCACAATCGACAGCTGGCTGGTGTGGAACCTCACGGGCGGCGCCCTGCATATCACCGATGCCAGTAATGCGAGCCGCACCCTGCTGTTCAATATCCATACCGGCGCCTGGGACGACGAATTGCTCGAATTGCTATCAATTCCCCCCCAATTGCTACCGCAGGTGCGCGGCAACAGCGAGGTTTATGGCGAGACGGCCGTCGGCCTTTTCGGCGCGCGCATCCTCATCGCTGGCATGGCGGGGGATCAGCAGGCCGCCACCTTCGGACAGGCGTGTCTGGACAGCGGCATGGCCAAGAACACCTGTGGTACGGGCTGCTTCATGCTGATGAATACCGGCAAGGAGGCCATGACCAGCCGCCACAAGCTCCTGACCACCATAGCCTGGCAACACGGAGGGCAGCGCACCTACGCCTTGGAAGGCTCGGTCTTTGTCGCCGGCGCCCTGGTGCAGTGGCTGCGCGACGGGGTGGGCATTATCCGCTCTAGCGGCGAGATCGAGGCTCTGGCGGCCTCCGTGCCCGATAGTGGCGGCGTCCATCTGGTGCCGGCCTTTGTGGGCTTAGGCGCACCGCACTGGGATGCCTATGCGCGCGGCACGCTCATCGGCCTGACGCGCGGCTCCACAAAGGCTCATATCGCTCGCGCGGCGCTGGAAGCCATTGCCTTTCAATCGGCGGAACTGCTGGAGGCCATGACCTCGGATGCCGATGGCGGATTGACGGAACTGCGTGTCGATGGCGGGGCCAGCCATAATAACCTGCTGATGCAGTTCCAGGCCGATATACTGGGTGTGCCAGTCGTGCGGCCGAAGATTACCGAAACCACCGCCCTGGGGGCCGCTTATCTGGCCGGACTGGCCGTGGGCTACTGGCGCAGCGTCGAAGACCTGCGCCGGCAATGGCAAGTCGATCGGGTGTTCGAACCGGCCATGAGTGCCGATCGGCGCGCTGCGAGGATGATGCGCTGGAAGAAGGCGGTAAGTCGCAGTCTGGATTGGGAAGAGGAGGGATGAGCGATCCGCGCCCAGGAATTCTGGCCAGGGCGACCGCTGAGGTCCAGTGGGACGTCATCGTCATTGGCGGCGGGGCCTCAGGCCTGGGCACGGCCGTGGAAGCGGCTTCACGTGGTTATTCGACCCTGCTGCTGGAAGCGCATGACTACGGCAAGGGCACCAGCAGTCGCTCGACCAAGCTGATCCATGGCGGGGTACGCTATCTCGCTCAGGGCCATATCCATCTGGTGCGGGAATCCCTGCATGAGCGCGGGCTCCTGAAGCGCAACGCGCCCCACCTGGTCCATGACCTCGGCTTCCTGGTGGCGGCCTATCAGGGTTGGCGGTTGCCCTTCTACGGCCTGGGCCTGAAGCTTTATGACCTGCTGGCGGGGTCTCTGAACCTGCGCCCCAGTGGTATACTGAACGCTAAGGCCAGTCTGGCGCATGTGCCAACCCTGCGTCAGGCCGGCCTCAAGGGCGGCGTGCTTTATTTCGATGGCCAGTTCGATGATAGCCGGCTGGCCATCACGCTAATGCGCACGCTCGAGGATCAGGGTGGCGTGGCGCTCAATGCCGCGCCGGTCACCGGCCTGCTTAAGAGTTTTGGCAAGCTCAAGGGCGTGACTTTCCTGGACCGTGAGACCGGCCGCAGCCATCAGGCCCTGGCGCGGGTTGTCATTAATGCGACCGGCATTTTCGCCGATCAGGTCCGCCTGCTCGACGATCCGGACGCCGCGCCCACCCTGACGCCCAGCCAAGGCGCGCATATCGTGGTGGGGCGGCGGTTCCTGCCGGGCGATACGGCCCTGATGGTGCCGCGCACGCGGGACGGACGGGTGCTGTTCGCCGTGCCCTGGCATGACCGCACCCTGATCGGCACGACGGACACGCCGGTGCCGCAGATCAGCCTGGAGCCCCGCGCGCTAAATGCCGAGATCGATTTCATCCTGAAGACGGCAGCAGACTATCTCGATCCGGCGCCGGGGCGCGAAGACATACTGAGCGTGTTTGCTGGCTTGCGTCCGCTGGTCAGGGCGGATAGCCAGGAGACTAAGTCACTGTCGCGCGAGCACGCCCTGTCGGTCTCGGACAGCGGACTGATCACACTGACCGGCGGCAAATGGACCACCTATCGTCGCATGGGCGAGGATGTCATCGACCTGGCGGTCACTGAAGGCCGACTGACGCCCTGGGCCAGCGTGACCGATACCCTGCGCCTGCATGGTTGGGCGGAAGAGGGCGACGTTTATGGCAGCGATGCTGCCGCAGTGCGGGCGCTCCCTGGCGGCGATATCCGCCTGCATCCCGATCTACCCTATACCGAGGCCGAAGTACGCTGGGCCGTACGCTACGAGCACGCCCGGACGGTCGAGGATGTTCTGGCGCGCCGTTTGCGAGCCTTGTTCCTCGATGCAACGGCCTGTATGTCCATGGTGTCCCGCGTCGCCGATATTATGTCGGAGGAATTGAGCCGGGATTCAGTTTGGAAGGCTACACAGATATCTGCCTTCGCAGACTTGGCGCGCGGATATCGATGCGAACTCAATTAAAAGATGAGTTGCTTCTCTCCCAGGTCCCCCACCAAAAGGGAACAGCTATTGTCTGATATTTCAGTGAATATGTCATGTGTCCGGCGGGACATAACTCTGAGTAATGACAGCCACATCATGTCGTTATTGTTTCGTCAGGCTCGATTCATTTCGTCAGTGACTTATATGGCATTGTCGGTAATTTTGAATTGTATTTTTTGATAAAAAGATCATAAATTCAATAAATTATGTTGAAAAATAACTGACTTTTCAAATCCGTGATCGGCCGCAAACTGTTGCTAAAGTGCGACAGTTATTTGTCCTACCAATAAAAAGCAAATGTGACAGCTGTATATCGTATAAAATATTTTGACCTCAATTTGGTTTCATGGCCTCCTTTTATCAGTTCTTAAAAAGGGAAGTGTTGAATGACTACCAGAGCGAGAAAAATAGGTCTTATGGCTGCCACCGGATTGTCGGTTGCGATGATGAGTGTTCACGCGTTTGCGCAGGATACGACAACGAAAGAACCGACCGCCGAAGAAAAGGCAGCGACTGCCAAGGCCGAAGCCCAGAGCGACGAAGTTATCATCGTTCGCGGCGTGCGGGGCTCCATGAAGGACTCCGCTAGCAAGAAGCGCAAGTCCAAGCAGATTTCCGACACGGTTTCGGCCGAAGACGCCGGCAAGTTGCCGGACAACAACGTCACCGAAGCCCTGGCACACCTGACCGGCGTCCAGATTCAGCGTCAACACGGCGAAGGCACCGATATCGCTATCCGCGGCATCCAGGAAGTCGGCACAACGGTCAATGGCAATGCTGTCGGCGGCGGCAATATGCGGTCGATGAACCACAACGCCGAAAACGGCGGTACCTGTACCATCGCCATGATCGCCGGCCAGTGTAATGACCAGGGCCCGACCCTGAGCGACGTGCCGGCCGCGCTGATCAAGGAAGTGACCGTCTACAAGACTCGGACGGCCGATCAGGTTGAAGGTGGTATCGGCGGCGTAGTCAATGTCGAGCTTCGCCGTCCGCTCGATTTGCAAAAAGGCTGGACAGTCGCCGGCAGCTATCGCATGGCGCAGAGCAGCATCGGTAACACCTTGAGCCCCTATACCAGTCTTCTGGTCGCTAAGCGCTTCGACACCGGCATAGGTGAGATGGGTTTCCTGGTAAACCTCGGCTATGAACAGAACCGCTATCAGGAAGACCACCTGGTGACTGAAACCGTGCAAAAATTCTATTCGAGCGGCACGATCACGACGGCGGACGGCAGTACCGAGGATGCGTCTGGCAGTCCTTATCTGACGGCTTATCGGGTCTGGAACGGCACCCAGAAGGGCACACGTTCACGGCCGACGGCAAACCTGGCTTATCAGTGGCGCCCGAACGAGAACCTCGACTTTGTAATTGAAGGCACCTGGTTGGGTTCGCGCGAAACCAGTGAGAACAACTACGCGTCCCTGAAAACATCGGGCGATGCAAACCCGGACTATACCGATCTTGTTACACAAGCCGACGGTGTGACGGTCAAGTCCATGACGGTGAATACCGGCAGCAGCGGCAGCAACAACTACCTCGAATTCATTTCAGCCTACTGGAAGAACAAGTCGGACACCTATACGACCAATTTCGAGACCCACTATCACACCGACAAACTGCAGATCAATGGCAGCATTCAGTACAACTGGAGCAACTATTATTCGAACAGCATCTACCAGGACCTCACGGTTGACGGCATAGATTCAGCTTCGATCGATTTCGATAACGGCGGTAAACCGTCGATATCGCTTTCGAATGCCGACGCGCTGAACGATATCAGCAATTACAATATGCTGAACTTCCACCAGGGTATGGACAATTCGTTCAGCCGTGATTTCAACGGCCAGATTGACCTTACCTACCAGATCAGCGATACCTTCCCGATCCGATCGGTTCAGGCCGGTATTCGTCAGACCAGCCACTTCTCACGCTATTACACGGCTTATCGCGATGCCGCTATCTCAAGCAATGCGTTGTCGGATTTTGCAGGTGGCGCCATTCCGGTAGTCTACAGCGCCCTGAGCGGTAGTGGTATTGCCGGCTTCTACCATCTGGATAACGCCGCCTTGCTCAATAATTGGGACACTGTCCTGAGCTATCTGTCCAGCAGCGGCGTATCCGATAACTGGACGACGACCGATCCGGACGACAAGGACAACAATTCCTACTCCGAAAAGGAATTCACTTTCGCCTGGTACGGCCAGTTCAACTACGCCTTCAACGCTTATTTCCCCGTAGATGGTGTCATTGGTGTCCGCGTTGTCAATACCGACGGTCAGTCGGAAAACACCTGGTTCCAAGACGCCTATACCAACTCGTCTGGGGTCACGGTTGCCGCTGTACGGGGCGACGCTGTCTCGGCAGGCAGTTATCGCGATATTCTGCCGAGCTATAATGCGACCATCCATTTCCGTAAGGATCTGCAACTGCGTCTGGCCTATACCTACATGGTTCAGCGTCCGGCCTTTTCACAGTTGGCCGGTGGCGTCCACCTGACCTACGGCGCTGACGGCACGGCTACCAGCGGCTGGGGTGGCAACCCCGACCTGCAACCGATGAAAGGCCCGAACTACGATGCTTCGCTCGAGTACTATTTTGGTCAGGGCGGCATGATTTCGTTCGCGGCTTATCTCAAGAAGCCGGAACATCAGATCATCTACTATACCAGTGAGCAGAGCTTCCCGGAACTGGGCATAACCACACCCATCACCTATGGCTCGTATTTCAATGCCGGCCAAGGCACCTATCAGGGCTTTGAATTCAATGCCCAGAGCTTCTTCGAGTTCCTGCCTGGCTTCTGGAAGCACTTCGGGGCGGGCTTCAACTATACCTACAACCAGATTTACAAGCTGGAATATCCGGCAGAGCTGGAAGTAGATGGTTATGTCGCTAACCATGCGCCTTGGACGTCGAAGGATACTTATAATATCCAGCTGTTCTACGATACACCGACCTTCAATGCCCGTGTCGCCTATAATTACCGGTCAAAGTATCTGTCGGATATCAATACCGACTATCCGGAATATACCTATGTGAATGACGCGACCTCGCGTCTGGACGTATCGCTGGCGTGGACACCGGTCAAGAACTGGACCTATACGCTGGAAGGTACCAACCTGCTGGGCAATAACCAGGTCGGTTATTACGGCTATACATACTTCCCGGCGGAAGTACGTAAACAGGCCAGGACCATCCAGATCGGCGCCCGTTTCCGGTACTAAATATTCTATCGATAACGAAGAAGCCTGCCGCACTGCGGCAGGCTTTTTTGCGTCAGGCCGCGAGCATGTTGCCGATGCCTATGATCACGGTCGAGATGATCAATGTGCCGATGCCCAGCCACACCAGGAACTGCGTGCGGCTGGCCGTCCCCTTCCATTCCTTAAGGGCGAAACCCCACAGGGTCGAGAACAGGATGATTGAAGCCATGTGCAGGGTCCAGGATGAGAAGCCGAACTTGCCCATCTGGCTTTCGCCCATGGTGTAGAAAAAGAACTGGAAGTACCACAAGGTGCCGCCAAGAGCTGCTAAGGTGTAATTGGCCAGCAGGGGGGCTTTGCCGCCGGTAACCTTTCCCGTCCATTCACCGGCGGATTTGTTTTTTGCGATCAGGTAGAGGCACCACAGAAAGTTGGTGGTGAAGCCGCCGGCGAGCACCACGCACAGGACCGGCAAGCCGACCCACAGCGGACCGGTACCGGCCGCAGCGGTGGCCGCACGGATGGGGTCGCCCGCCGCCAGGCCGAATGAGAAGAAGGACGACATCACACCGGAAAAGACGGCGATCAGCAGGCCTTTCTTCAGATCGAACTCACCACGATCCGGGGCTTGCGCATCACCGGACACACTAGCCAGCTGCTTTTCCTTGGCGCCACCGGCCATGGCGACGACGATGATTCCGACGATGACCACGGCGATACCGATGAAGGTATATTGGCTGCCATGCTTGGCGATGACCTCACCGAGCGTGCCCTGAACGATCGGTGGCCCCAGCGTGCCGATCACCGTGGTCAGGCCCAAGGCCACTGCCATGCCGAGGCTCAGGCCGAGATAACGCATGGTCAGGCCGAAGGTCAGACCGCCAAAGCCCCAGCCGGCGCCACACAGATAGCAGACCAGCAGGGTCTGGGTGGGCGCCGACGACAGGACATGGATCAGATCCTTGCTGCCGATAAAGGCGCCGATCCACGGCGCCAGCACCCACGAGAAGATGCCGCCAGTCAGCCAGAAAATCTCCCACGACCATAGCCGGATACGTTTGTAGGGGACATAGAAGCTGGCGGAAGACAGGCCGCCCAGCCAGTGAAAGAGGACACCGAGTAAGGGGTTGGGGTTCATGCGCGTTTCCTGTGATTATTTATTATAGTCTGTAGAGGCGCTCGGCGCTTCCGGCGAACAGGGCGTCCCGCTCGTCGGCGCTGAAGTCTTTCGTTATCTCGTCATAGGCATCGAGGGCCTTGCCGTAGCTGTTGAACAGCTTGTCGGTCGGGAAGTCGCTGGCGAAGGCGCAACGCGCCGGGCCAAAGGTCTCGATCACCTGGAGGATCAGCGGCCGCATCGAGGCCGTGGTCCATTGGCGGTCGACAAAGCCCATGCCGGATATCTTGACCGCTACATGGGGTAGGGCAGCCAGCGCCTTGAGACCTTCCTGCCATTCGGTAAGATCGACATCTACCGGCATGCCCATATGGTTGAGGATCACCGGCACGTCCGGATGCCGCGCGGCCAGGGCAGCTGCCTGCTGCATTTGGCCGGGATAGATTTGCAGGTCGAAGGAGAGGTTATATTTTGCCAGCAGGCCATAGCCACGGTCAAAGGACTCATCATCGAGCAGATTGCGCGGCGTATAGGTACGTTTTCGATCGGCATGCCAGTTGAGGATGTGGCGGATGCCGCGCACATTGGGCTGCTCGGCATGAGCCGCCAGCAGGCGTTCGACGTCGGGCTCGTTCAGCGCGGCGAAGGCGACGATGGCGGCGGGTTGTGCGTCCTGATCCGCCAGGGATTGCAGCCATTTCGGCTCGGCCAGAGCGTCGTCTGGATGGGCGCCGGCATCTATATGCACAATCTTCTCGACCCGGAAACCGGCAGAATCGCGGAAATAGTCAGGTAAGGTATAGTCGCTGGCGATGGTTTCGACGCTGCCATTGGGGCCGTCATCGGCAAAGGGCGGCGACAGCCACGGATAGCGCAGTTGCCCCAGTTGCCAGAGATGCATGTGTGCGTCGACAAAACGCCTGATCGCCATCATATCCACCTGTTGTTTCAAGGCGGGGTTGATCCCCGCCTGGCTGTTTTTACGCGTTTAGTAGGTTGTACGTCCGCCAGACGTGTCGAAGACCGAAGCGGTCGTGAAGGAGCATTCTTCAGAGGCCATGAAGCAGACAATAGCCGCCGATTCATCGACGACGCCCAAACGTCCCATCGGAATCTTAGAGCGCATGTATTCGACCTGGCTTTGCGGCAATTGATCGAGGATGGGGCTCTCGAAGGTTGCAGGCGTCAGGGCATTGACGATCACGCCCTTTGTCGCCAGTTCCTTGCCGAGGCTCTTGGTCAGGCCGATTACCCCCGCCTTGGAAGCCGAGTAGGCCGAAGCATTCGGGTTACCTTCCTTACCGGCGACACTGGCTACATTGACGATGCGTCCAAAGCCGTTATCCAGCAGAAAGGGAATAACCTCACGGCAGCAGTAGAAGAGGCCGTTGAGATTGATGTCCATCACCTTCAGCCACGACTCGACGGGGAATTCCCAAACCGGCACGGTGGCACCGGTGATGCCGGCCGAATTGACCAGGATATCGATCTTGCCGAGAACGTCCTTCGAGGCCTTGGCAGCGGCCGAAACGGCGGCCAGATCGGACACATCCAGAGCAAAACTCGCAACGGCACCGGTCTCATCCTTGGCCATTTCAAGCGCGGAAGCATTCAGGTCCCAGAGCACCACCTTGCCGCCCTCGGCGACGATGCGGGCAGCGACCGCCTTGCCGAGGCCGGAAGCGGCCCCGGTGACGATGGCGGTGCGACCTTTAAAACGGTCTGTGTAGATCATTCGATGATCTCCAGGCCTTCGAGACCGAAGGGGATGACGGTCTGTGTCTGCTCGCCAAGCTTGGAGACGCCCAGGTGCATCACATCGCCGACTTCGAGCCAGATCGGGTTTGGCTTCTTGCCTTCGCCGACACCAGGCGGGGTGCCGGTGATGACCATGTCGCCAGGCTGCAGGGTGACGAAGCGGCTGATATAGCTGAGGGCCTCGGCGACCGGGAAGATCATGGTCCTGGTATTACCCGTCTGCATGCGCTGGCCATTAACATCCAGGAACATATCGAGCGTTTGCGGATCACCCAGTTCATCGGCCGTGACGAGCCAGGGGCCAGTCGGGCAGAAGGTGTCGCAGCCCTTGCCCTTCACCCACTGCGTGCCGCGCTCCTTCTGGAACTGTCGCTCGGATACGTCATTGACCAGCACATAGCCCGCGATATGATCGAGCGCGTCCTTCTGATCGACATAGCGGCAGGTCTTGCCGATGATGAAGCCCAACTCGACTTCCCAGTCCATCTTGGTGGCGTCGCGCGGCTTCATGACATCATCATTAGGGCCGGTGAGCGATGAGGTCGCCTTGGTGAAATAGATCGGCTCCGGCGGCACAGGCAAATTGGATTCGGCGGCATGGTCCGCATAGTTCAGGCCAACCGCGATGATCTTGCCGATGTTGGCCACGGGCACGCCGTAGCGCGGCTGGCCGTCTACTATGGGAAGCGTGCCGATATCAGTGGCCTTCAGCTTCGCCAGCTGCGACAGGCGGACCTCGTTGGCAGTGATATCACCGACGAAGGCCGACAGGTCGCGAATGCGGCCATCGCCATCAACGACACCTGGTTTTTCCTGGCCTTTGGGCCCATAGCGGCAGAGTTTCATATTCTAATCCTTAGTGCGTGTAGGGGCGGTGAAGCTTGATTTCGGGGTTCAGTTCGACCCCGAAACCCGGCTTATCCAGCTTATTGACATTGAGGCGGCCATTTTCCGGCACCGGTTCGCCCAGCAATTGCGGGTGAAACATCGGGGCGACATGGTCGGCCTTTGGCGCCATCATCAGGAATTCGGCAAACGGCGAATTATGCCGGGTGATGACGAAGTGATAGGAATAGACGGACGAGCCGTGCGGTACGACCATGATGCCGCGGGAATCCGCCATGGCGGAAATCTTCAGCAATTCGGTTACCCCGCCGCACCAGCCGACATCGGGCTGGATCAGATCGCAGCAGTCCATTTCCATCAGCATGCGGAAGCCCCAACGCGTAGCCTCGTGCTCGCCGGTCGTGACCAGCATGCCGGCGGGTACGTTCTTCTTGAGTTGCTGGTAGCCCCAATAGTCATCCGGCGAGATCGCTTCCTCGATCCACTTCAAACCGTGTGGGGCACAGGCATGGGCCAGCTTGGTGGCGTAGTTGACGTCCAGCGCCATCCAGCAATCATACATCAGCCAGAAATCATCACCGCATCGCTGTCGCATATCCGCCAGCAGCTCGACGTTCTTTTTTAGGCCTTCGTCGCCTTCGATCGGTCCGTGCAGCAGAGGCAGCTTGCCGCCGATAAAATCCATCTGCTTGGCAAGGTCCGGCCGGGCGCCAGTGGCATAGAACTGCAACTCGTTACGCACCGCTCCCCCCAGCATATGATAGACTGGCTCGCCGCGCAGGCGGCCCATTAGGTCCCACAGAGCGAGATCTACGCCAGAGATGGCGTTCACCACCAAGCCTTTGCGGCCATAATACTGCGAGGCGAAATACATCTGGTCCCAGATGGTCTCGTAATCGAAGGGCGAACGGCCCTCCAGAAAACGCGCAAAGTGCTTTTCGACCATATAGGCGGCTGGCTCTCCGCCGGTGGTCACCGCGAAACCGACCGTGCCGTCATCTGCCTCGATCTCGGCCACCAGCGTACCCAATACATTGATACCGAAGGACTTGCGGCTTTGGCGGTATTCCGGATAACGGCCCATCGAAGTGGCGATATGGTTATCGATCCAGTGGCCTTCGCCCTGGTCATGATAGTCGGCACCTCCGCCGCCGTCTCCGCCCTTGATCACCGAGGCGCGCACTTGCTTGATCTTAGGAAAATTTCGCATTAGTCTCACCATTTGGGACAGTAAGTCACATCCCATTATCCCTGCATCGATTTTGGGGTGAATGACTTGTATTCATCCCACAATTTAGATATGAGCATTAAATAATGAAACAAACGGCGTCAATCGATAATTTGAGCAACAGGGACGGAGAGGGGGATGGCAGCGGCAAATCGCTAGCCGGCGCCCAGACCCTGGTGCGCGGCCTCGATGTCATGATGGCGGTGGCCGCCAATGCGCGCAGCCTGGCTCAACTGTCAGAAGTTCTTGGACTGACGCGCTCGACGACGCATCGCCTGGCGACGACCCTGGTTGAGCAACGCTTCCTCAATTTCACCCCGCGTGTCGGCTATTCGTTGGGGCCAAAGCTGCTGGAACTAGGCCATCTCGCCTCGCGCCAGATGAATCTGCCGCGCATCGCCCATGATCACCTGCTAGCGCTGTCGCTGGATACGGGCGATACGGTCCATCTGGGCATACTGGATGGCGAGCGCGCGCTTTATCTCGACAAGGTGCAGGGCAGCCGCCGCATCGAAATCAGTTCGCGCATCGGTGAGCGCCAGCCCCTGAGATCGACCGGGATTGGCAAGGCTCTGCTGCTCGATGCCTCGGAAGAAGAGATGGCAACCATCTATCATCGCGAAGCGCGTGACTGGCCAGCTTACAGGGTCGATTTTGCCACCTGGATCGCCCGCATGCGCGATTACGCCGCCAAGGGCTATGCATACGATCTCGAAGAAAACGAAGACCGCATCCGCTGCGTAGCGGCGCCGATCCGCGATGCCGGCAATCGCATTATCGGCTCGATCAGCGTCTCGTCCGCCGCGCAATATATGGATGACGCACGCATGAGCGCCCTGACCGATCAGGTGCTGGCGACGGTCCATGCCATCTCGCATGAATTCGGCTGGAGCGAGACCATTCTCAAGTCATAGGATCATAAAATGCTTTTACAGGGACAGCGCATTCTAATTACCGGCGCCTCACGCGGCATCGGTCGCGGCGCCGCCATTGAATGCGCGAAGCATGGCGCCGATATCGCCATCAATGCGTCGGCGGCCTCTGACTCCGTTGATAGCCTTGTGGCGGAAATCGAAGCCCTGGGCCGCAAGGCGGTGGTCTCCATCGGCGATGTGGCCGATCCCGAAAGCGCCTCGGCTTTTATCGCTGCGGCCGTAAACGGGTTGGGCGGTGTCGATCATATGGTCTCGAATGCGGGTATATGCCCGTTCCACAGCTTCCTTGACATGCCGGTCGATCTGGTCAGGCGCGTCGTCGACGTCAACCTGATGGGCACCTACTATATGTGTCAGGCGGCGGCCAATCAGATGGTCAAACAAGGCACAGGGGGCTCGCTAATCGCCATCAGCTCGATCTCTGCTCTAGTTGGCGGGGAAATGCAGTCCCATTATACGCCGACCAAGGCGGGACAACACTCGCTGATGCAGTCCGTCGCCATCGCGCTGGGCAAGCATGGTATTCGTGCCAACTCAATCCTGCCGGGTACCATCGCCACCGACATCAACAAGGACGACCTCGCCGATCCCGCCAAGCGCGCCTACATGGAAGGCCGCATTCCGCTCGGCCGCCTGGGCAAGCCCGATGACATCGGCAAGGTGGTCGTCTTCCTGGCCTCGGATCTGGCGGGTTACATGACCGGCGCCCACGTCCTGGTCGATGGCGGCGCCTTCGTGAACCTGCAATAGGTCGCATTGGAAAATAAATTGTTTAATAAAAACAATTTATTATTATTTATTGCGTGAAACGGAAATAATTTCCGGAAAAATTGATATCTACGATAGCTGGTTCATACTCAACGTATCTCTTCAGGAGCGTGACATATGGCCCGTATCGCTTTTCATGGATTTTTCGCCGCGCCGGAACTAAACGATTTTATAGTCGATGAAGCCTTGCCGGGATCGGGCGTCACCGCCGAAGATTTCTGGCAAGGGCTGGCCAGGCTTTTACTGACTTTCGCAGGGCGCAATCAAGCGCTCCTGACGCATCGCGACGCCCTGCAAACTCAGATCGACGACTGGCACCGTAGCAACCCCTTCGAGCCGGCAGCCTATAAGGCCTTCCTGAGTGAAATCGGCTATCTGCAACCGGAACCGGCGCCCTTCACCGTTAGTACCAGTCATGTAGATGACGAGATCGCTCGTCTGGCCGGTCCGCAACTGGTGGTACCGGTCTCCAATGCCCGCTATGCCCTGAATGCCGCCAATGCGCGCTGGGGTAGCCTCTATGACGCTCTCTATGGCACAGATGCCTTGCTGCCGCCTTCAAAAGTAAAAGGCTATGACCCCGAGCGTGGTGCCGCTGTGCAGGCGCAGGCCAAGGCCTGGCTCGATCAGTTCGTACCGCTGGAAGGCGCCAGCCACGCCGATTGCACGACCTACAGGGTCGAGCAGGGGGCCCTTACAGCGCAGACACCGGCCGGCCCTGTCGCCTTGCAATCGCGGGAACAACTCGCCGGATTTACCGGTGACCCGGCGGCGCCGAACTCAATCCTGCTGCGTCATAATGGCTTGCATCTGGACCTGATCATCGACCGCGCCCATCCGGTGGGTAAAAACGATCCCGCCGGCGTGGCTGATATCGTTTTGGAGGCAGCCCTTTCGGCCATTATGGACATGGAAGACAGTGTGGCCGCGGTCGATGCGGCGGACAAGGTCGGGCTCTATCGCAACTGGCTGGGCCTGACCAAAGGCATCCTGACCGATCGTTTCGAAAAGGGTGGCCAAAGCCTGACTCGTGCGCTCAATCCCGACCGCAGCTATACGGCACCGGATGGCGGCGCCCTGACCCTGCATGGCCGCAGTCTGATGCTGTCGCGCAATGTCGGCCTGCATATGTATAGCGACATGGTGCTGGATGCAGATGGCAGGCCTGTGCCGGAAGGTCTGATCGACCTGATGGTCACAGCCCTGATCGCAAAGCATGACACGGGTAAAAACAGCCGGTCGGGGGCGGCCTATATCGTCAAGCCGAAGATGCACGGACCCGACGAGGTCGCCTTCGTGATCGAGACCTTCGCCTTTGCCGAAAGGGCCCTAAGCCTGCCGGACAAGACCCTGAAGATCGGCATTATGGACGAAGAGCGCCGCACCAGCGTCAACCTGATGGCCTGTATCGAGGCGGCAAGGGAACGCGTTTTCTTCATCAATACCGGCTTTCTCGACCGCACGGGTGACGAAATCCACACCTCCATGCAGGCCGGTCCGATCCTGCGCAAGAGCGACATCAAAGGCGCAAAGTGGATCAAGGCTTATGAGGATGCCAATGTCGATATTGGCTTGGAATGCGGCTTGCCCGGCCATGCCCAGATCGGCAAGGGTATGTGGGCGGCGCCCGATATGATGAAGGACATGCTGGCGCAGAAGATCGGCCACCCTAAATCCGGCGCCACGACCGCCTGGGTGCCGTCGCCCACGGCCGCCACCTTGCATGCCATGCATTACCATATGGTCGACGTGCCGCAGGTCCAGGCGCAGATCGCCACGCGGCCACGCGCTTCGCTGGATGATTTGCTGACGCCGCCGCTGGCCGACCGCAACTACGCGCCGCAGGATATTGCCGAGGAACTGGACAACAATCTGCAAGGCCTATTGGGGTATGTCGTGCGCTGGATCGACCAGGGCGTCGGCTGCTCCAAGGTGCCGGATATCCACGATATCGGTCTGATGGAGGACCGCGCCACCCTGCGCATCTCCAGTCAGCATATCGCCAACTGGCTGCATCACGGCATGGTGGATCGTGAAACTGTAATGGCACGGTTGAAGCATATGGCGCAGGTGGTCGACCGCCAGAACGCCGGTGACCCGGCCTACCGGCCGATAGCACCTGGTTACGATGGCATCGCCTTCCAGGCGGCCTGCGATCTTGTGTTCGAGGGGCTGAACCAGCCCAATGGCTATACCGAGTTCATCCTGCACAGCCAGCGTCGCGAAGCGAAAGCGGCTGGGCTCTCACGCCAGCAGGCCGCCGCCTGTGAGGCGTGAAATATGGTCGGCGGTTTCGCGCACCTTCAGGCCAAGCTCTGGCAGCCTCTGGGGTGTCAGACGGGTCGAGGGGCCGGATAAGGATATCCCGGCCGTGGCTTCGCCATAGACATTGTACACTGGCGCCGCGATGCAGCGCATGCCTGGATTGGCTTCCTCATCATCCAGTGCCCAGCCGCGCGCCTTTGTGACGGTCAGTTCGGCACGCAACTCGTCTGCATCCGTGATGGTAGCTGGCGTAAAACCGGGAAGAGCGGCCCTGGCCAGCCAGCCATTGAGCCGGTCGACCGGCATATGGGCCAGCAGGGCCTTGCCAATCCCCGAGGCATGAATGGCGCGACGCTGGCCGATGGCGAAGAAGGCGCGGATGGGTTCGTGACATTCGACCTGCGAGACGAACACCACCTCGAAGCGGTCCAATATCGCCAGATTAACCGTTTCGCCGGTGGCTTCCATCAGGTCGGTCATGGCGGCGCGGCCGGCGGAAATGACGCTGTTGCGCCGCTGGAAAGCCGCGCCGATACGCAGGGATTCGATACCTATCGACCATTTCTGGCTGGCCTCGTCCATAATGGCCAGCTCGTGAACCGACAGGGTGCCCAACAGGCGGTGCGCGGTCGAAGGCGGCAGGCCCGTGGCTTCGGACAGCTCAGTCAGTGTCAGCCCGTCATGATCGGATAGCGTTTTCAGCAGGCCCAATGCCTTTTCCAGCGATTGATTGACCGGGGTCTCGACAGGTTTGAGAAAGCGCGCCTCTTTGGGCCTCCCACGCGGGCGACCGGAAGCGACACTAGGCGGTTTGACGGGGGTGATGGCGCATCTCCGGTGGCAATGGGGGCTCCTTGATTGATGCCATGACTGCTTAGGCGCGGCAAGCGGGGATGGTTGAGGCGTGAGCGTAAATTATCCACGAAATTAACAGGTTGTGGATTGTCTGTAAATTTCTACTATAGGATGAATTTATAAATCTTTACGAACAATGGGAGCGCCTCTGACGGTCACCATTTTTCCTCCGGAGGATCAACTTAAACAATATGTTGCGGAGAATTCGAAAAAGAAGCGATTTTTCAAATTAATCGCCTAGAAAGGGAATACGTGCGTTGCATAACTTTTTACCTGAAGTCAGGTGTGGATAATCGATCGTATGGGGGAGATGGGCGAGCGTATTTAAGCACAAAAAAAGGCAGTGGTACCACTGCCCCGTAAGCTTCGATTGCGAGGCGAGAAGGCGCAAGTTTAATAATAATTCAAAATGGAAATAATGTCTGAGTAAATGCGGCCTAAAATGGGTGCGCTTTTGTCGTGTTTGTGCAAATTATGCGTCTGACGTGAAATAAGATTTTATAAAAGAAACTATTAAAATACTGAAAGTTGTTTATCGTTGTTAATTTGATACACCCGGGTCGAAAACAAGTTTATATCGACCGGGTAGGCTATGGTCACCCTATTGACTCATCATTATTGTCGGACAATAAATCTCGCAGAATTCTCGCAATGATCCGAGATTCACAGGGAGATTACCATGCAAACTGCCGCTTCTGGCAATTCGCGCCATCATGCGCGCCTGACTCCGCTTTGGCTGACCGCGGCCATTCCCGTCTGCGTCTTAGGACTTGGGTTGGCCGCCCAAGCTCAGGAAACCGCTCAGACGCCTAGCCAAACAACACCCACCGCACAGGCAGCACCCGACGACAGCACCGTTGTTGTTGTCAAAGGGGTTCGCGCCAGCATCACTAAAAGCCTGGCCACCAAGCGCCGGAGCACACAGGTTGTGGATTCCATCGTTGCTGAAGATATCGGCAAATTGCCCGACAATAATGTGATCGAGGCCTTGCAACGGGTCGCTGGCGTTCAGGTGACCGACCGTGGGGGTGGCGAGGTCGGTACCATCTCGATCCGCGGCATGCCCGATATCAGCACCACATGGAACGGGCGCAATGTGTTTACTGCCTCCAGTCGTCAACTGTCGCTGCAGGACATCCCCTCGACCCTGGTTCGACAGATCGATGTCTATAAAACCCGCTCTGCATCACAGCTAGAGTCTGGCATCGCCGGCCAGATCGATGTCTCGACACTACGGCCCTTTGATTTCAAGGGTTTCGAGGTTTCGCTGGCCGGGCGCGGCAGCTACGATGAACAGTCTGGCAATTTCAATCCCAATGTCAGCGGTCTGATCAGTAACCGGTGGTCAACAGGCGCGGGTGATTTCGGTGCCTTGCTGAATCTGAGTTATTCCCGTGCTAAATACCGTGTCCAGACCGTAACTGCGGGCGCTTTGGTCCCATTCGCGACGGTGGACGATCCACCGGCCGGCTGGAGTGCGTTGGAGCGCCTGTTCAATGGCGATGCGCGCGCCGGTGGCGCCACCTTCTGGCAGCCGGGTACCAATACTGGCCTCTCGTCTGAGGAAGGCGCCACGCTCAATATCAATGGCGTCGATGTGCCCTATTACCTGTCCCGCGATGCTGTCTTTGCTACCGATCTGACCGGGGATCGCGAACGGCCGGCAGCTAATATCGCCCTGCAATGGCAACCGAACGCCGATGCTGTCTATACCTTCGAGTTCATGTATGACGGTTATAGAAATACGACATTCAGCAACTTGCTGTTTTCTTACGTCGATGGCTGGTGGGACTTGGGCGATGACCCGTCAAGCAGTTTCACGCTTTACCCTGGCACCAATATCATCAAGTCGCGCACCACGGGCTCGGTCTATGGTTTCAACTCGGGTGATCTGACCACGGCGAAAACCGATAGCTTCATTTATGCCCTGAATGGCAAATGGAACATCGGCGATCGCTTCAGCCTGGTCGGCGACCTGTCCTATCAGAACAGCGTCTATACCTCGGAATTCATGGCCATGCGCACCGAACGCACGGCGGGTTCGATTACAGCTGATTTCAATGCTCATGATGGCATTGCCGCCTTCAGCTTCGACGACAACAGCCTGCTGGCCGATCCGTCGCAGTGGACCGTCGCCCAATTTTACGACAACGCCAACCGTAACAAGGGGTATGCCGGCACAGCATCTCTGGATGGTGTCTATGAGGCGGACTGGGGACCGGTAAAAAAGATCAGCTTCGGCGTCCGCTATGACGATCGCAAGGCGGAGGAGGCCGCCCGTGGCCAGAGCGCCTATCTGGGGCAGGCCCTTAGCAGCCTTGATTCCGGCCTGCAGTATTATAACACTGATTTCTACGATGGCCGTTCTGACGTACCGACCTCTTGGGTGGTGGCCAACGGCTACTATATACGCGACCATATCGACGAAATCCGGGAACTATATCATTCGGTCGATTCCAGCTTCAAGACGACCGATGAGCTGTCGCTGTTCACCAACTTCCGCGCCGATGAAAAAACGACGTCACTCTATGCCCAGGCCGACCTCGAAAACCAGCTACTGGGCCGTCGGCTGCGCAGTCAATTTGGCTTGCGTTATGTCGATATAGAGACCGATCTGAACTTCTATCAGCTCGTGGATTCCAGTGTTGTGGAAACCACGGCGCAAAAACAGATCAGCAAGGTCTTGCCGAGCGCGACCCTGCGCTATGACGTCAGTGACGACATCCTTGTCCGTCTGAACTATGGCGAAACCCTTCGTCGTCCGAACTTCGGCGATCTCAATCCTTATACGACCTTGACCGACGCCGTGACGAACAGCGGTTACGGTTCGGGTTCGAAAGGGAATCCGGACCTGACGGCGACCCATGCGAAAAATCTCGACCTGACGGCTGAATGGTACTTCTCGAAAGACAGCGCCCTCTACGGTACCCTGTTCCAGCGTAAAATCGACGGTCTGGTGGTCACTATGGCGCTTCAGGAAGACACGACCAATACGGCAACAGGCAATACGGGCTCATACCTGGTCAGCACCCCGTATAATGCGTCCAATGGCGTGCTTGAAGGCATGGAGCTGGGCCTGACCTATTTCCCGAAGGATCTGCCCGGGGTTCTGAACGGTCTGGGCGTCCAGGCCAGTGTCACTAAGCTCGATTCTTCACAGAATGTGCCGAACGTCAATTCGGAGGGCGAAATTATTGGTCAGCTCAAAACCGACTTCTTCGGCGTGTCAAAACTGTCCTATAATATAACGCTGGCCTACGAGCACGGCCCGCTTGGCGCGCGTTTGTCCTATGTCTGGCGCGATCGCTTCCTGGCCAGCAACGAGGCTTCCTCTTTTGCCAATCCGATCGGTGTCTGGCGCCGGCCGGAAAAGGACCTCGACCTGCAGCTGAACTACAATATAAGCCCGCGCCTGTCGGTATCTGTCGATGCCGTCAACCTGACCGACGAGCTTCAGCAGAACTATTACTATTTCAACGGCGGCTATGGTGGCCAGGATACAGACAATCTTGGTTCCACCATCCTCGGCCGTACCTTCTCCATCGGCTTCCGCTGGAAAATGTAAGAGGTATGAACCGGGCCGGTGAAGCACCCGCCCGGTTCATAATGGTATCGGCTTAGATATCCATGCTGGCGCTGCCTGAAAAGGCAGCGCATTTTATGCCGCGCTTTTCAGCTCAAATTCGAAACAGGCGCCGGGCAGGTCCTCCGACTGGTGATCAGGACATAGCCGCAAGGTCGCCCCATGGCCCTGTACAATCTGGCGGGCCAGGCTGAGGCCCACGCCCGTACCGGTGTCCTTGGTTGTATAGAAGGGCAGGAACACCTGTGTCGCCTGTTCAGGTCGGATGCCGGGGCCGGAATCCTGCAGCCGGAAGGCTATGCGGTCGTCTTCGGCGATCACATGCAGCCGCACCGCCGGCGAGGTCTTTTCCGCTGCCGATTTTTCGAGGGCCGCCTGGGCGCCGTTATTGAGCAGGTTGCCAACGCACAGCCACATCTGGTCCTCGTCCATGATGGCCCGCAGCCCGGCAGGCACCTGGATATCGAACGCCACGCCGCGTTCGCTCCATTGGGCGGCAAAGCTTTCGCGCATCACATCGAGCCAGGGATCGACATCGACGGGCCGCAGGTCCGGTGGCGGCAGGCGGGTGAGGGCGCGATAGGCGTTGATAAACTGCGTCAGGCCGTCGGTACGGGCAACGACCCGCTCCAGCGCCTTGATCGCCTGGGCCGTGGCCTGTGGTTCGCCTTCGCGCAGGATATCGAGCGCCGAGCGGCTCATCGAGGCGACGGGCGTCAGGGCGTTCATCAGTTCATGATTGAGCACGCGCAGTAAATCACGCAGGGCGGTGGCCTCTGCCGCGCGCACCTCGGCGGAAATATCGGTCAGAACGGCCAGATGCGAACTGCGGTTGCTCTCGTCGATCTCCGTGCGTTCCACCGACCAGCTGCCGCCCTGCCAGTTGATCTGGCCGCCGATCCTGGTGATGTCCGCAGCCTCGCCCAGAAGCGCGCGCTTGACCGCCACGGGCAGGGCGTAGGAGACATTGAACAGGCGTCGCGCCGCGCGATTGACCGCGATCAGTTGGCCATCGCCGGTGCCGAGCAAGAGCGGTGAGGGCGTTTGGTCCAGCAGGATCTGCAGACGGCGACGGCTCAGCTCGGCCGTGTAGGTAGCGCCAGCCGGGCCATGACGGCGCAGGAAGTCCTTACCCAGCCGCACGAAGGTGGTGGTTGCGCCGATACTGGCGAGGAACCCCGCCGCCAGCAGGCATAGCGAGGCTGTGGCGAACAGCCCGTGCGCGAAGGCGATCCAGGCCAGGGCGCCGGCGGCAAAGACACCGGCCTGTGCGCCGAGCGTCAGCAGGAGGCGCCTATAGTCCATGCTTTTCCATCCGCCGGTAGAGCGCCGCCCGTGTCAGGCCCAGATCCTTGGCCGCCTGCGAGATGTTGAACTGGTGGCGCTCCAGGGCCAGCCGGATCAGGTCGCGTTCCGACCGCTCAAGATTAAGGTCGCGCGGTGGCGGCGCGGGCACCGGCAAACGCGGATTTTCCAGCGCCGAACGGATGCTGGCGACGAAGCGGTCATTGTTCCATGGCTTGACGACGAAATCCTGTGCCCCCAGCCGCATCGCCTCGACCGCTATGGCCATGCCCGAATGGCCGGTGACGACCACGATCGGCAGATGCGGCATGTCATCCATGCGCTTGCGCAGAAAGGTCAGTCCCGCCTCGCCGGAGGTATCGCCCCGGCGGTAATTGAGATCGAGCAGCAGAATATCGATGCCGCCGCCCGCAAGAACGCCCTCGGCGGTCTCTGGCGTCTGGGCGGTCAAAAGGTCGAATCCGGCCCGGGTCAGCACCAATTCGGCGGCCGCCAGCACATCCGAGTCATCGTCGAGAAACAAGGCGCGCGGCCTTGCCTTTGAAGCTCTTTCACTGTCTGCCGACTGTAGATCTGACATGTTCGTTTTCGGACACCCTGAGCTTTTCCTTGAGAGCAATTTGAGTCTAAAAATATCAAAAAGTCAAATATATTTAGATGGTTATGTCTATTGAAAACAGCGTGCTAATCTGTCTTCATGGCAGATAATACCTTTACCGCACCCGCGCCCAAAATGGACCGCAAGATCAGCAGGCCGTGGTGGCAAAAACGCGCGCCGCTCCTGATCGTCGTGGCGGTTGCCATTGTCGTGGGCGCAGGCCTCCTGTACCTGACCCTGCCGGCGCCGGGCACGGTGACAGCCTCGGCCGATGCGATGGAGACGGGGACAGTCACGCGCGGTGAGTTTCAAGACTATGTACCGCTGCGTTCCACCGTGGTGCCGCTCGAAATCACCTATATCACCGCCATTTCAGGCGGACAGGTCGGTGCGATTTCCGCCCAGGATGGTGATCTGGTGGCGCCTGGCCAGGAACTGGCGCGGCTGGCCAACCCGGACCTGACGCTGCAGGTCGCGTCTAAGGAGGCGGAGGTGTCCGGCCAGCTCAGCAATACCAACAGCCAGATGATGAGCCTGCGCAACACCCGGGCCGACCGCGATCAGGCTATGTCGGACGCGCTCTATGCCCTGCACAAGGCCGAGGAGACCCTGAAGAAGTACGAACGTCTACGTGACCAGGGCGTGGTCAATGATGCCGGGGTAAAGCCCTATGCCGACGAGGCCGGTTATCAGCGTGACCGCGTGGCGGCGCTGAAAAAGGCGCAAGCCTCTGACGACAGCTTCTTCGCCAGCCAGGGGCAGCAGATCGACGCCTCGGCCAATGACCTGCGGCGCTCGCTCTCCGCCGTACGGCAGGGCCTGGAGGCCCTGACTATCCGCGCCCCCATAGCCGGCCGCCTGACTGGCTTCGATCTCAAACCGGGCCAGGCCGTTAAGCCTGGCGACACCCTGGCCGAGGTCGATTCCGATAATGCCTGGAAGCTGTCGGCTGAGGTCGATGAATTCTATCTGGCGCGTCTCAGTCCCGGCCTGAAGGCAGTGGCCACCGTCCATGGCCAGGAGACCGGCGTCCATATCACGCGCGTCTATCCCCAGGTCCATGACGGCCATATCACCGTCGAGATGCAGTTCGATGGCGCCATGCCGCAGGATCTGAAACGTGGCGAGGCGATAGATGTCCGCCTGTCGCTCGGCAAGTCGAGCGAAGCCATACTCGCCCCCGGCGGCTCATGGATCGGCGATACCAATGGCACCTACGCCTTCGTGCTCAATCAGAAAGGCGACCGCGCCGACCGCCGGGCCATCTCTACAGGCCGCCGCAATCCCGACCAGGTCGAGGTCTTGAGCGGCCTCAAGCCCGGCGAGCGCATCATTGTCGCCCCGCTTACAGACTACACTCGCGCCAAACACATCCGCCTCAGCCAGAAGAAGTCGTCATGATCGAACTCAAGAACATCACCCGCCTGTATCGCGCCGACGAGATAGAAACGACGGCGCTGCATAATATCTCGCTCACCATAGGTCGCGGCGAGTTCGTCGCTATCATGGGGCCTTCGGGGTGCGGAAAATCAACCCTGTTGAACATTCTCGGCACCATCGACCGGCCGACCTCCGGCGCCTATCTTTTTGAAGGTGAGGATCTGGCGCGGATGACCGAGGTCAATCTGGCGCGCCATCGAGCCAAACACCTCGGTTTTATCTTCCAGAGTTTCAACCTGGTCGATGACCTGACGATCCAGGAAAACATCGAATTAGGTCTGCTTTATCGCAAGGATCGCAAGGGCTCGCGCCGCAAGGCGGTCGAGGCGGCCATGGACCGCGTCGGGATCGCCCACCGCGCCCGCCATTTCCCTCATCAGCTTTCGGGCGGCCAGCAGCAGCGCGCCGCCATCGCCCGCGCCATAGTCGGCGAACCCGACCTGATCCTGGCCGACGAACCCACCGGCAATCTCGATACGGAAAACGGTGCGCAGGTCATGGATATCCTGCACGGGCTGAACAAGTCCGGCGCCACCATCATCATGGTCACCCACTCGCCGAGCCATGCCGATCAGGCCTCGCGCCGCATCGATATCCTAGACGGCCAGCTGGTCGCCTCGGTCGCCCAGGTTTTGTAGCAAGCAGATGTGATGTTCAAATCCGCCGGCATCGCCTTCCTTCGTTCGTTCACGCGCCATCCATTGTATGCGCTGCTGAATCTGCTGGGTCTGAGCCTGGGGATCGCCGTCTTCATCACCATGGGCCAGTTCGTGCGCTATGAAATGGGCTATGACAGCTTCTGGCGCGGCGCGGCGGATATCCAGGCGATCACCACGACCTGGACCTTTCCAAACCGGCCGGCCCAAAAAGACTTCAGCACCATGGGCGGACTCCTTGACCAGTTGCATGAAGACTATCCGCAGCTTATCGGCACGCGTCTGCATGGCAGCGGCGCCATTGTCCACAGCGGCGACACCTTGTCCGAAGAATACGCAGTCCAGGTGGACCCCGATTTCTTCAAGGTTTTCGACCTCGACCTAATCGCCGGTGACAAGACCGTGGCTCTGCGCGATCCGCAAAGCGTCATGCTGTCTGAAAGCCTGGCGAAAAAGTATTTCCCCGATCGCCCGGCCTTCGGGCAAACCCTTATACTGAGTGATGAACTGGGCACCTCGCCTTATCGGGTCACGGCAGTGTTCAGGGATGTCTCCGAACAGTCCAGCGAACGCTTCCGGCTGATCCGGCCGCTTACCAAAGCGCGGATGCTGAGCGGCAACTGGTATCACTGGGGATCGGAAAACCTGACCACCTATCTGCGTCTCAAACCCGCCGAGGCCAGAAATCTCAAGGCTTCCATGCCGGGCTTTGTCGACCGAAAGGGGGGGCACGCCTTCGGCGATAATGTCCCTCACAAAGTGGTGCAGATCGGTTTCCAGCCAATGACATCAATTCATCTGGACGATGCTAAATCCCGCACGGCGGTTATCATCCTGGGTGTGGTCGGCAGCCTCGCGTTCCTGATCGCCGCCATCAATTACATCAACCTGGCCACGGCCCGCGCCGGGATGCGGGCCCGTGAGGTGGCAGTACGCAAGACGCTAGGCGCCACCCGAACCGGACTGATTGGTCAGTTCCTGTTCGAAGCGGTCTGCAACATGCTCCTGGCGGTGCTTATCGGATTTAGCCTGGTGGAACTGACCTTGCCGGTCATGAATGCCGTGGGTGGTCTGTCGCTCAAGCTTGACTACGCGCACGACTGGCCGGCCCTAGCCGCGATCGTGGGGGGGCTTGCGCTCACCGGCTGTCTGGCGGGCATTTATCCAGCGCTTGTCCTGTCTGGCTTTCGGCCGGCCCTGGTGCTGGCTACCTCGCGCACGCCGGCGGGCGGACGGCTTGGCGCGCGGGTGCGTGAAGGCCTGGTGGTCGTGCAGTTTGCGGTTGTCGTCGCATTTTTCGTGCTGGTGACCGGATTCTACAGCCAGATTGCGCACATGAAGACGGCGGATATCGGCTTCAGGCGCGAGGGATTGCTTATTACCCGTGTCACCACTGACCCCAATGTAACCCCGGCGCAGGTGGACGCCTACGTAACGGCCTTATCGCGCATGCCGCAAGTGGCAGGTGTCACCTTCGCCAATGCCGCCCCCGGCGACGACTCCGAGTCCAATGCCGAGAATCTCACCCCGGAAGGCTATAATGGCAACAGTCCGCCTCACAGCAGCTGGACCATTACGGGGCCGGACTTCTTCAAAACCTACGGCACACGCCTGCTGGCCGGGCGCGTCCTTGACCTGAACCATGGTGAAGACCAGCGCTCGTCCCTGGAGGCAATCAAGACCGCGCCGCCGGAAACCCCCATTCCCTTGAGTAATATCGTGCTCAGCCGGGGGGCTACAAAACTGATGAACTATGCGTCGCCACAAGCGGCTTTGGGCAAGATCCTGACCCTCGGCTACGACAAGGTGCGGGTGATCGGCGTGGTCGAGGATATGCGGCTGCAGTCACCCAACGAAAAAGTACCGCCCATGGTCTATATTTTCGATGCGCACCCGACACACAATCCGATCGTGACCCTGCGTTTCGCCGATGTGCCGGAACCCCTGATGCGCGACCGTATGGCGGCGGCCTGGAAGCAGGTGGCGCCGAATGTGCCGTTCCAGGTGGTTTCGGCCGAGGAAAATCTCGACAAATACTATAAGCCCGAACGCAACCGCTCCAACCTGCTCGGCATCGGCGCCTTGATCGCCGCAGTGATCGGTTCCATCGGTCTTTACGGCATGGCGGCTTTCAATACCTCGCGCCGCGCGCTGGAGATCGGCTTACGCAAAACCCTGGGAGCCTCGCGGGGCCAGGTCGTGCGGCTGCTTGCCTTTCAGTTCCTCAGGCCGGTCCTCATCGCCAACCTGATCGCCTGGCCGGTGGCCTGGTGGGTGCTGAAAAACTGGCTGTCGCAGTTTGATGATGCCGTTGCGCTCAATCCCTTTCAATTCCTGGCTCCCAGCCTCGCGGCCCTGTTGATTGCCGCCCTGACCGTCACCGGCCTGGCCTTTGCCACGGCTGGTAAAGCGCCCGGCAAGGCCCTGCGCCATGATTAACCGTATCTCGCCCCAAATGAGTTTGACCCAAAGAGCTTCACAATGCTGAAAAGTGCCTTCACCGCCTTCCTGCGCGGCTTTACCCGACATCCGCTCTATGCGTTGCTGAACATGCTGGGCCTCAGCTTTGGCATTGCCGTCTTTATCGCGCTCAGCCTGCTCTACCGCTTCGAAACGAGTTATGAAAGCTGGAGCCCCGAGCTGCCGCAGATCTATTTCATGGGCACACGCTACCATTTCCCCGGCATGAGCGAAGAGATTCGATCCAGCTCAATGGGGGGGCTGCTGGAAGAGTTCAAGACGGCTTATCCTCAGACCGACGGGACAAGGGATTGGCCGAATACGGTCACTATCCATAAGGGCGCGGAGGTTTTCAGCGAACAGGGAGACCTGGTCGACGCCAACTTTCTCACCTTCTTCAATGTACCGATGCTTCAGGGGGATGCGGCCACCGCCCTGACCGATCCCTCCCGGATTGTTCTGAGTGAGACTATGGCGCGTAAATATTTCGGCACGGCGGATGTCATAGGCCGCACCATCACGCTCAGTGACGAGGAAGGTTTGAAGGCCTATACGGTCAGCGCCGTCATGCGCGACCTGCCAAAAAATACCGAAATGAAGCTGGATATACTTCGCCTTATGACATCTCAGCGTACGGCCATGGAAAAAGAGACCTGGCATCACTGGGGCTCCGGCCAGTTGAACACTTATGTGAAATTTAAAGATCGCGCCGAGGCTTTGGCCTTTGAAAAGCAGATGCCGGCTTTTACGGACCGCCAGGTTGGCGACACCTTCGGTCCCGACATTACGCCGCACAAGTTGCTCGAACTGAAGGTAGTGCCGCTGGCTGATGGACACCTGATCGATCCCAAACTCAAGGCAGCCATTATTTCACTGGGTCTGGTTGGTGTCGTCGCCCTGACACTCGCCCTGATCAACTATATCAACCTGGCCACGGCGCGCGCCGGTATGCGGGCGCGAGAAGTGGCCGTACGCAAGACCTTGGGCGCACCGCCTGCCGCCCTGCGCCTGCAGTTCCTTGGGGAAGCCATACTGACCTTGCTGCTGGCCTTTCTCGTGGCGCTTTCTGGTGTCGAACTTAGCTTGCCTTTGATCAACAGCGCTGGCGGCCTGTCGCTGTCCATCGACTACCGTGGCGATGCCTTATGGATTTTATCCTTGCTCGGTGTCGTTCTGGGTGCCGGTCTTTTGGCGGCACTTTATCCGGCATTTGTGCTGTCGGCCTTCAAGCCGTCACAGGTTTTGGCTTCCAGCCGCACCCCCGGTGGCGGCCGCATGGGCGGCCGTATTCGCGCAGGCCTGGCCATGCTGCAATTCACGGCCGTCGTCTCCGCTTTCGTCCTGATAATGGGCTTTATCCTGCAGATAGATCATATCCAAAAGGCAGATATCGGCTTTGGCCGAGATAACTTCATGATTATCACGGCTTTTCGCGATTCCGGTGTCAACCAGGCTCAGCGCGATGCCTATATGACGGCAGTGAAGGGGGTGCGGGGGGTGACCCGCGCCACGGTCGGTAATGCTATTCCTGGTGACCAGAGCACCTCTAACAGTTCCAATATCGTGCGACCTGGCCAGTCGGATAATATCAGCCTGTCACCTTCGCTTAACTGGTCGATGGTTGGGGACGGTTATTTTGAGCTGCTGGGTACGAAACTGATTGCCGGTCGCTTCTTCGAGCCTGGCCGTGGCGAGGACCAGATGTGGGATTGGTCAAAGGATAACAAGGAAACGGTCTACAGCGTCATCATCAGCCGCAAGGCCGCAAAAAACATGGGCTTCGCCTCGCCTCAGGCTGCGGTCAACCAGCCCGCCACCTTCAACGACCACCATGTCCGCATTATTGGCGTTGTCGAAGACATGCGCTTTTATAACCCCAACGAGGCCATTCCACCGAAGCTCTATCTCTACGATGCTCATGTCTCCTATGCCGCGGCGGGTATGGTGCGTTATCAGGGCGTAACCGAGCCGCAGATGCGGGAGCGTCTGCGCGCCCTGTGGCGTCAGATTGCGCCGAGCGTACCGTTCGAAGTGACATCGGTGACTGAAAACCTCGACAAGTATTACAAGCCCGAACGCGACCGTAATCACCTGTTCAGCATCGGCACGGGCATCGCCGCCCTGATCGGCTGTATCGGTCTCTACGGTCTGGCCGCCTTCAATACCTCGCGGCGTATCCGCGAAATCGGTGTGCGCAAGGTGCTGGGTGCCTCACGCGGGCAGGTGGTATGGCTGCTGTTGCTGCAGTTCCTGCGGCCGGTAGCCGTGGCCAGCCTGGTCGCCTGGCCGGTCGCCTGGCTGGTACTCAGTCACTGGCTCAGCCAGTTCGACGACGCCATCGCCATGCCTTACTGGATCTTCCCCGTGGCATCGGTGACGGCGCTGGCGATTGCGTTGATCACTGTGGCGGGTGTCGCCTTCGGCGCGGCGAGCGTGGAACCCGGCAAGGCATTGAGACACGAATAGCCTCAGGGAGAGGAACAACATGATGCGCTTTAATCCTGTCAGGTATCTGGCCGTGCTGCCCTTAATTCTGGGGCTGACACAGTGTGATGTGATCGAGGCGATCCATAATCCGAAGCCAAAGGACGGGCCCGATGCCGATGACCTGGTCCTGAAGACCTCGCCCAAGGCGGAGGCGGCGCTAAAAACCTCCGAGGGCCTGACGGTTGATGCCTATTATTACGGCCATGTAAAGCCTGCCTTCAGCGCCGAGGCTGACAGCCTTCACCGCATTCGCCTGGGTCGCGAAACCTGGGATTATCCGGCCACTTCGCGTCGCGTACACCTCTATGCCGCTGGTATCGAGTCAAAGGCACTTCGCAAGACGATCGAAGGCGAACCTTTGGTTTTGGTGACGGTTCTGGGCAGCGGCGTGCCTGGCAAGGTGGTGGACTGCCATTCCTATATCGGCCCCATTCGTCAAGCCCATCAAAAATCACCCGAGATGCATTGCGAAATCGAATCTGAAACCTATTGGGAAGACGCTACAGCCAATGCTTCAGCAACTGACGCCGCAAAATAGGTTATGTCTCGCCTCCAAGGCGTCTGCGCACCGGTAAAGGAAAGAAGGCGCTGGTGCGGGCCTGGTAGGCGCGGAAGGCGTCGCCGCGAGTCCTAAGCATGTGGGCTTCCAGTGGCGGAATGCCCGATACGTAGACGAGCAGTCCGTACATCAGGACCGGCGCCGAAAGCGCAACCCAGTTCCAGAACGGCGCGTCGGGCGCGATGGCAATGACTGCGAAGGCGCACCAGCCCAGCCATTCGAAGAAATAGTTCGGATGGCGTGAATAGCGCCACAGACCGGTATCGCAGACCTGGCCCTTATGCTTGGCAGAAAACCGCGCCAGTTGCGCATCGGCCAGGCCTTCGCCCACGACCGCGATCACAAGCAGGGTCACGCCGGCCATGTCGCCGATGCCGGGAAACGGCCCAGGATGAATGGCCGCCATCCGAACGGAAAGAACCAGAACAAGAGCGGCTGCGGCCTGGATTTGCAGGAACACGAACAGCTCCAGCGGCCACCGAGCGCCGGCCTTCTGAGCCATGTCGGCATAGCGTGGATCGTCTCCGCCTTTCGCGGCACGCAAGGCAATGTGACCGGCCAGGCGCGCCGCCCACAATAGTATCAACATGGCTACCAGAACCTGGCGACCATGGTCGACATGTAAGGACGGCCACAAGGCACCGACCGCGCCACTCAGGCCAGTGGCGGCCGACCAGATGACGTCGATCCAGCCGCTGTTGCGCGTCTGGCGCTGGACGAGCCAGGCCACCGCCATCATGAGGCTGAGTATGGCAGCTAGGGTAAGGACGAGGAACGGGGTCATGATCCTGATACGACGCGTCAGGCGCAACAGTTCATCTATCGTCAAATTCGCAGGAACTAGCGCATGGCGAGGGCTGTGCTTTAATTGACGTCGAATTAGCCAAAATCGTAATCCAGCCCTAGCTCGAAATGGAGATAGAGGTCTTTCGAAATCTATAAGTTCTGTTGAAGGTGACGGAGACCGCAAGTCCAATAGAATTGACTTGCTAGCCGGTCAGGCTGGAGACCTCACTTACAGAGGTTGCATCTAAGAAATAAGCTCATAGTGTTGGTGCCCGAATTTACGCGAGCGCGTTCCAGAATGCCCTTCGCCGACTATGTGCTGTAGTAAGTTTACTCATCCAAGTTTCGTGATTGTCATATCGGTCAAAATCTTCGACATGGCGAGATAAGCTTTCCGCTTCAAGCGCATTAATTGCTGCAGCTGCATGCGCCGGTTCCAAGAGGGTGTCTAGACTGGCTTCGACGATCTGGCGATGGAGCATTACTGCAGCGAGCGGGTAGCGGGCCGACAAGCGGTCGGCAGCGTGGCCCATCGTAATCGTGTGTTTGCCATCCAGTTCGAAAACGCGCCGCTTAACGAGCTCGGCTGCGCGCTGTGGCGAGGGCCAGCTAATTAAAAGGGTCAGGGCTTCATTGGGATCCGGAAAGTCCAAAACCTGGTCAAGAACTTCATCCTCAGCCTCAACGTCTTCGAAGTCCGGCAAGCGTTTCAGGTACTCACGAAGATAGTGGGGCTCAAGCGTTTGGTGAAACTGGTCGAGACGAGCCTTCTGCGCCTCTGCCTTACGATCTAACAGCTCCAGGGCATCAATGCGCAAACCAATCCATTCGGAAGGCATCGGCAGACGGCTGGCCAAACGCGCACGATCAAGCGCAATTAATGCATCGTTCGCGCGGTTTGCCTTTAATAAGCGCAGTGCGATCTGGGTAGCTGTATTGGGATTGTAAGCATCAGCCATAAGGGCGATGTAAGCGTCGACATCGCCAAGCGCATCGGCGATGCTTAAGAGACTCACGCGCATCATTTTCTCGGGGGTGCGTTTGGTTAGCAATTCCGATGAGGAAAGTAAGCGCTTGCGCCATCGCCGTCCTGTCCTCGGCTTGACGCGCGATGCACGAGGCACATGTTTAGAAGCGTTTCTAATTAGTTCTCGCAGCTCGACGAGGTGTTGCGGTCCCAGCAAAGGCGTCATGGCGGATATTAACTTGTCGTTTTGCCCGTAACTGTTGGCCATCTGAACAGCCGCAGTGCGCCTATACAATTCCTCCGCTGGCGAAGCGATTAATTGTTCCACATACCCGACATCGTCGCATGCCGCCTTAAAAATTTCGATAGTTTCTCCTGTAGAGTCTCCAGAGCGCTCGATTACTAAGTCGCCCAATCCAATGAACTGCCACATTAACTCTGATGCCAACTGTGGAGCATCAGGTAGGACTTGCTCCATAATAAGTTTACGCTGGCTGTTCAGGTCGCCTCGAAACCCTTTGAGGGTTCGTGGGCCGATGTTGGACGTCGCTTCAGCTAAGACGGTCAAGCGTTTGCGAATCTCGTTTGCGAGCTTGTCGGGACTTTCGCTTCCAGCGAGCTCGAGGCGAAGACGACGTCGGGCATTTGCATTGCCCTCACTGACCTCCATCAGCAAGGCAGCCAATCGATGGGTGCCCAACGATTCCAGATTTTTAGCGTTTAGCGCTGTCTTGGAGACCATCTTCAGATTTATGGGGATCAAATGAAAATCGGCAAGGGCGTTAGGCTAAATATCGCATCTATTTTGATCTTCGCCACACCAGGCTTACGGCGAGCGCAGCGCCGGCAGCTCCAAACAGAGTGATGACCATGCCCCAGGCCATATCGATCAGGCTCAAAGGCAGGGGCCAGTAACTGATAACCGCCAGCCCGGTAAGGTCGTAGGTGCCGTAGGTGACCAGTCCGAACAGGGCCGCGCGCCACAGGAGCGATGGCCAGTCGGTTTGGCCTGTCTTGACGAGCGGCCAGACGATCAGGGCATTGAGCGCCAGCGCGTAGAGCAGGTAAAAGGCAGAGGCTGCCGCCAGGTTCGGTTTCGCGCTGAGCAGGGCGGCCATCTGTGGCTGGTACAGCGGTACATAGCTTAGCCCTAGCCAGATGGCATCGCTGGCAATCATGACGCCGAGCGTGGTGATGACGCAAACCAAAAAACGCATGCCCACCTCAGATACGTGCAAACGGCTGCAACAGGCGGCCGAGCCAGGTCTTGGGTCGGATCGGCGCGTCCTGCCAGATTAGGCACAGGCAGTCCTCATCCGGCGCCATGGCTGGGGCGTGCGAAATATCCGGATCGCACAGCAGGAAATCGCCAACGGTATATTCGCCAAGGTTATCGGAGAAGCGCCCTTTGAGCATCAGGGTGGCCTCGAGGCAGTGGTGGCTGTGTTCCGGCATCACCATTCCCGCCTTGACTGACATCAGGTAGGTCTTGTCTCCCGGCGGGGCGCCGTCAAGATGCACCGGCGCCATCCATACGCCCGGCGCGGCCCAGTAGCGGCCGGTAATCTGCGCTTTGCGCAAGGGTACGGGCAGCTCGAATCCCTTTAAAAATAACGGCTGCGGTTTTTGTGGCGCGATTGCGGGCTCAGGACGCTCTATCCGTGCCAGGGCCAGGTTGAGGGCATTTTCCGACATATCCACGCCGGCGACATCCTCTAGCAGGGCGCCGCCTATGGCATCGAGCAGGTTCAGTTGGCCGCGGCAATGCGGGCAGATGTCAACATGGCCCGCTACAGCCAGGCTGAGGCCGGGCGGTAGCTTCCCCTTGTGGAGCGCCCACAGCAGGTCTTCGCTCGGATGATGGACTATGGCTTGCGTCATGCCACACCGCCGGTTTGTTTGAGAGTGCTCCGCAACCGTTCCATGGCCAACCGCAGGCGGGATTTTACCGTGCCGAGCGGCAGGGAGAGGTTGCGGGCGATATCGGCGTGCGACAGATCTTCGTAAAACGACAGTTTCAGTATGGCCAGCTGTTCCGGCGGTAGTATCTTCAGTATCGCCTTGACCGAGCCGCTGTCCTCGCCGTCGATCAGGGCCTGATCGCCTGTTTTTTCGGCTTCTGGCTGCCACAGGTCTTCCGGCAGGTCGCGGATGCGTTTCGCCTTGCGAGCCAGGTCGATGCGTAGGTTGCGGGCGATGGAATAGATCCAGGTCGAGGCCCGGGCTTTTTGCGGATTGAACAGATCGGCCTTGCGCCACACGGTGAGCAGGGTGTCCTGGGCCAGATCCTCGGCCTCCTGCGCCGTCAGGCCCAGTCCCATGACAAAGGCCTTGAGGCGCGGGGCAAATTGCATGAAGAGCGTCGCATAGGCCGACCGGTCACGCTGGTCGGCGATACGCACGATCAGCTCTTCCGGCGAAGGGACCATGGCCGAAGACACAGTGGCGGCGTGCGGGTCTGTCATGCGCCCACAAGAGCCTATAATGTCGGCGCGGTCAAAGGTCATGTGCGTCAGGGCCTCGATTGGCAGGTTGCTTGTCATACGGCTCTGATCCCGTCATGGATCACACCGGGGATCACCCGGCGCTTGAGTGATCCGCCGCCCTGGCTTCTTCGTAGACTTCCGGTAAAGCCTGGAGCCAGCCGCGATGACCGAACCGGATACACAGCCCGCCCGCCAGAAAATCGCCGTGGTTGGCAGTGGCATCGCCGGGCTGTCGGCGGCGTGGATGCTGCACCCGCATTGCGACATCATGGTTTACGAAAGCGAAGACAGCATCGGCGGCCATAGCCACAGCGTCAATGTTGGCAGCGAGGCCGATCCCCTTTGGATCGACATGGGCTTCATCGTCTTCAACGCGCCCTGCTATCCCAATCTGACGGCGCTCTATAACCATATCGGCGTAGCGCACCAGCTAAGCGACATGTCGTTCGGCGTCTCGATCGACCGCGGTCGGCTGGAATACAGCAGCCTGGGGCTGCGCGGCCTGTTCGCCCAGACGCGCAACCTGTTCCGGCCGCGCTTCCTGTCGCTTCTCCTGGACATCGTGCGTTTTTACCGTGAAGCGCCCAGGGACCAGGCGGCGCGCAATCGCGAGGATTACCGGCTGGGCGATTACCTGCGTGACCGTAATTATGGCCGTGCCTTTATTGACGACCACCTGCTGCCACAGGCGGCCGCCATCTGGTCGACCTCGGCTCGGGCCATCATGGACTATCCCTTCCGCGCCTTTATCGCCTTTTTCGAGAATCACGGCCTGCTGAAGATTGCCGACCGCATCCTGTGGCGCAGCGTGATCGGCGGCGCCCAGGCCTATGTCGGCAAACTAATCGCCCCGTTTCGTCACCGTATCCACACCGGCGCGGCCATTATCTCGGTTCGGCGCACCCCGCGCGGCGTGGTGTTGACGGACGCGCAAGGCGTCAGCCATATCCATGATCAGGTTATCTTCGCCACTCACGCCGATACAACACTGAAAATTCTGGGGGATGAGGCCACGGTGGCTGAGCACGAAGTGCTCGGTTGCTTCCGCTACACACCGAACGAGGTGGTGCTGCATACGGATGACAGCTTCATGCCGCGCCGCCGTGCCGCCTGGTCGAGCTGGAACTATCGCGGCGAACGTACCGCCAGCGATGAGCAGCAGCTGTGTGTGACCTACTGGATGAACCTGCTTCAGGTGCTCAGCACAAGGCAGAACTATTTCGTGACGCTTAATCCCACGCATCCGGTCGCCGAAGCGGCGATCATCAAACGCATCGTCTTCGAGCATCCGCTTTTTGACAGCTGCGCCATCGCCGCACAGGCGCGACTAGGCGACCTGCAGGGACAGAACGGCACCTGGTTCTGTGGCGCCTATTTCGGCTCAGGCTTCCATGAGGACGGCCTGCAGGCCGGGCTTGCGGTTGCCGAGGCGATCAGTGGCATTCGCCGCCCGTGGCCTATGGACTGGTCGCGCAGCCGCATTGCCTGGAACCCGTGGTCCGAGCCGGAAGCAGACAGGGTTGAGGCGGCGGAATGAAGACCGGGCTTTACAGCGGCGAAGTGGTGCATCAGCGGTTCGCGCCGCGCCGGCACCGGCTGTGCTATCGCATCTTCATGATGCTGATCGATCTGGGTCGGGTGGAAGAAGACCTGCGGCCGCTGCGTTTTCTCTCGCACAACCGCTTCAACCTGTTCAGCTTTCATGACCGCGACCATGGGCCGGACCAGGCTGACCGCTCCGGTACCCTGTACGGCCGCATGACCGCGATGCTCAGGCAACAGGGACGGCTTGCCGAGGGCGACCGGCTGTTCCTGCTGACCATGCCGCGCGTACTGGGCTTCGTCTTCAATCCGATCTGCCTGTATTTCGTCACCAACTGGAAAGGGCAGGTGACGACCGTGGTGTACGAGGTCAACAATACCTTTGGCGATCGCCATTCCTATGTGCTTCCAGCCTTAATCCTGCCAGCCAGCGCGCCGGACCGGCAGATTCACCAGACCGCGCCCAAGCGCCTGCATGTTTCGCCCTTCATGGATACGCGTGACATGGTCTATGACTTCGCCCTCAGTACGCCGGCGGAGACCTTTACCCTCAATATCCATCTTCGCCGGACGACCGGCCAGGACATGCTGTTTGCCGGCTTTATGGGGCAGCGCCAGGCGCTCGACGACGCGACGCTTTGGCGGTTGTTTTTCGGTCTGCCGCTGATGACCCTGAAAGTCGTGGCCGGCATTCATTGGGAGGCCCTGCGGATCGCACTGAAAGGCATAGCGCTAAAGCCAAAGCCTGTCACCGAACGATCCGCCATCAGCGCCTACAAATCCTGATACCTGAAGAGGCTTATCGGCACTGGCCTAATTGCCTTTGATCTCGGTCAGATTGTCGTCGGAATCGCGGTCAATCCACTTGTTATAAGGATCGATCCCGGCAAAGGACGGCTTGGCGTTGACGGTAAAGGTCACCGTCTGAATCCCTGTCTTCACCTGGCGGCGTTCCATAACCAGCACATTACCCGCGCCGAACTTGCCTTCCCCAGGCTTGGCGGTGAAGACACCGAGATCGACCGGTTGATCGAAAGGCGCTTCGGTCTCCTTGCCCTTGCCTTCGGCATAGAACTTGTGCGCTTCGATTGTGAAGGTCACGTCGTATTTGCCGTCCGGCCGCTTCACGGCCTTGGCGTCACGGGCGCGGAGGTCGACCAGGGTGATCTTTTCGAACAGATCAGTGATCAGGGCCTGATCGGCAGGCGAGGCCTGGGCGCGCAGGGCGTCGATCAGGTCCGTGGACTTCGGATAGGGCGCGCCCTTGAAGGCGTATTTGGCCAGCAGGCTGCGCAAGGCTGCATTGACCTTGTCCTCGCCCATGCGGTCCTTCAGCAGGTACATGACCAGCGAGCCCTTGTTATAGTGGATATATTGCTCGTGCTGGGCGCGATAGAGCGGCATTTCCTGATCCGGATCGGTCTGGCGTCCAATCAGGTATGTATTCAGCTCGTATTTCAGGAAGCGGCGGATCTTGTCCGGGCCGTAGAGCTTTTCCATCACCATCAGGGCGGAATATTGCGCCAGGGTTTCCGACAGCACCTCGGCGCCTTCCTTGTCGGCCCCGATGATCTGGTGCGCCCACCACTGATGACCGAGTTCGTGGGCGGTCACATAGGTGGTGTAATCGATCTTGTCGGGGTTACGCACGTCGGCGATGAAGCCGATCCCTTCCGAATAGGGGATGGTATTGGCGAAAGACTGGGCGAAGGTGGCGTAGGCCGGGAATTCCAGGATACGTGCCTGGCGGAACTGGAAAGGGGAGAAATTGGCCTGGTAATAATCGAGCGAGGTTCCCATGGCCGACAGCATGCGATCGACATTGTAGGGATGCTGGGCATCGTAATAGACGGTCAGGTCGATGTCGCCATGCTTCAGGTGTTTTTCCTGATAATGCGCCGACTGCACCGAGAAGAAGTTCAGGATCGGTGTATCGGAGACGAAGCGGGCGGTGCGCCGTCCGTTGGCGGTAGCATCCGAGAGCTTGTAGCCCGGCGCCACCGGCGTCTGATCGGCCACGGTCGAGACCGTGATGTCCGATCTTGTCCAGTCGGCCCCGATATAGTTGCGCACATCGGCTGTCTTGTCGTCCAGCGAATTCATGCGCTTGAGCAGGGGCAGGCCGTACTTGCGGCGCAGGCGCTTGTCCTGCATGGCCTGTGCATCGGTGATACCTACCCGCGGGGCAAACTCGAAATTGTTCAGAAAGGTGCCGTTGTCGACAATGCGCGTGGTGATGCCATCATTGCCAAAGCCTTTCTGTGCCTGGCTGGCGGAGAAGGCAAGGGTGCGCGTGTCGCCTGGCCGCATGGGCTTGTCGAATACAAAGCGGCGCACACCGAAATTCTTCCATTCCTTGGCTTGGTGCGCGCCGTCGATGGAGATATCGCTGTATTCGAGTTGTTCGGGCGAATTGAGATAGACTTCGGTAATCGGTCCGGAAGTTCGATTTTCCAGCGTATAGACGCCCTTCACAGCGAACTTCAGATCATGCGGATAAAGATCGACTGCCAGTTTCACATCTGTGACGTTCGGCAGGGGCAGACCCGTGACCGGTGTAAAGGTCTTTTCATAGGCGACCTCGTTCTTTTCGGTCTGCGACTTGCCACGATAGATGTTGAGGGTATTGGTGTTATAGAAGATGAAGACACCCAGCCCTACGAACACCGCCAGGGCGCCTACCAGAACCAGACCGGCGCCGCCTGTAAGGCGCCCTCGCACCGCTGACAGACGCGCCTTGAGACCCGAGACGACGCCGCGGCGCCAGAGCAGGTGCGCGATGGCCAGAAGGGCGACAGCGAAAGCCACCCAGTAGAGCTTGACCGTCAGCCAGCCTTGCCACATGTGGCCTAGCCCGTTCATGTCTGATAGCGGCATGGGCGGCGAGTTGCCATACATGTAGAGCACGTGGTTCCAGCCCATGAAGCCGGCGACCATGGTGAAGACCGTGTAGACCACCATGATGGCCCAGCCCGCGAACTTGTTGGGTGACAGCGCCTGCACGAATATTGCCAGCACACCTGTCAGTCCGAAATTCACCGTCAGCGGCAGCACGAACCACATAAGGTACTTGCCGAATTCAAAATGGGTGTAGCCCTTGAAGAGCTGGACAGCCACATCTGCGGCAACCGAAAAAATCAGGGTGGACGCCAGTACGATCAGCAGGGCGATGGTCTTGGGGATCAGGAAGGCCCAGTTAGGGATGGCGGTGGAATCGATGATCTCGCTGATGCGGCGGTCGCGTTCACGCCATATCACCTGGCCGGCGTAGAAGATGGCAATGATCTTTGCCAGCAGAATAAAGCCGGCGCTGACGACTGAGACCATGACGCGTGTGACCGGATAAACGACCGTGCCGTAGAGCTGGTTCGCGGTGAAGGTCAAAAGGACGGTCATGGCCATGGCCAGCAGCATCAGGATCGGGTAGACCGGGCCGGTAAAGACTTGCGCGATTTCGAAACGGGTACGTTTGATCAGGATAGCGATAGCCGTGGCGGTGCCGAAGCTGGGCTTGACACCATTCAGGTCGATCGTCTTCGGCGCCGTGGCCGTTTCCAGTTTTTTCTGTAGTTTTTGCGTTCTTGTCGGCTTGGCGCCGGAGATATCGAAACGCAGGACCAGGCGTGTCACGATGACGAGTGCAATGCCCAGAGCGGCAAACAGCAGGCGATTGCCGAGGATCACGCCGGAGAGGGGCAGGAGGCGGGTATTGCTTTCGTCCGGCGTCCAGTAGCGGGTCACGTCGGAGACCGCCCCCAGGCCGAACGGATCGAGCCAGGCATAGATGTGGCGGGCCAGCTCGCTCTTGCCCGACAGGGCGCTTAAGCTGAAATAGATGACAAGCATGCCAACCGTGGTAAGGTAGCTGCCCATCATCGACTTGGTGAGGGTCGCGGCACTCGAAAACACTGCCACCATGAACAGAACCGACGGCAGAGCCATGGTCAGGAAGGGCCAGGCGTAGTATGCGATATTGAAAGGCCCGATGGTTTCCTTGTCGAGCCAGGGCATCAGGGAGCCGATCAGCATGCCGAGCGGTGCGCTGATCAGGCACAGGGCACAGACGATAAAGGCACCGAGCGTGCGGCCGAAGACATAGTCCGAGCGCCCGATGCGCGTCGTGTAGAGCAGGGGACCGAACGCGGTTTCCTGATCGCGGATGATGACATTGGCGCCGAAAGCCGTGGTGACGAACATGAAGAAGGTCGTCAGGATCATCAGGCCGTAGGCAACGACCAGCGGCGCGTTCTTGTAGACATTGGCCCCTGCCGCGATGGTGACATTCGGTGTTGCCACCAGGCCGAAGCCCATCAGCAGAAAGAGGATGAAGGAGACCCAGAAGGTCGGGCTTTTAAGTTGATATCTTAGCTCGAATCCGGCGATGGCGCTCCACATCTCAGGCGGCCTTTGCGGGGGTCTGGATGGTCATGAAATAGAGGTCTTCCAGCGAGCCGGAAACCGCCTCGAAACCGTCGCCCGGATCGCTGTCGGCCACGATATGCACGACCGTCTTGCCGGCGAAGAGGCGCTGCGAGATCAGTGTATATTTCGCCTTGTAGGCCTCGAGTTCGCCGCGCTCTATGGTCTTTTTCCAGATGCGCCCCTTCAGCGAAGTGATGAGATCGAGCGGCGCGCCTTCCAGCTGGATGCGTCCGCCGGCCAGGATGGCCATGCGCGGACAGAGATCGGCGACATCTTCCACGATGTGGGTTGACAGGATGACCACCACGTCCTCGCCGATCCCGGCCAAAAGGTTGAGAAAGCGATTGCGCTCCTCCGGATCGAGGCCCGCCGTGGGCTCGTCGACAATGATCAGCTTCGGATTGCCGAGCAGGGCCTGAGCGATGCCGAAGCGCTGTCTCATGCCCCCGGAAAACCCGGCCAGGGCCTTGTTGCGCACGCCCCAGAGATTGACCTGCTGCAAGAGAGTGCAGACCACATCGTTCCGCTCGCCGGCCTTCGATATGCCCTTGAGCACGGCCAGGTGATCGAGCATGGCATAGGCGGAGATGCGCGGATAGACGCCGAAATCCTGCGGCAGGTAACCCAGCGATTCGCGCAGCTTTTCGGGCTGACCTAAGACATCGAGATCGCCGAAACGGATCTGGCCGGAGGTCGGAGTCTGCAGTGTGGCGATGCAACGCATCAGGCTGGACTTGCCGGCGCCGTTAGGCCCCAGAAGGCCGAACATGCCAGGCGGTATGTCGAGGCTCACCCCATCCAGCGCCCGCACACCGTTACCGTAGACATGTACCAGATCCGTAATGCGCAACATGTGTGCCTCCCGCCCAATATCCGGTTGCAATCTATATCACTTTTGCCATTTGTCATCTGACCGATTTGTCATGTATCGGTTATTTCCAGCACGCTTGCCAGAAACGGTATTTCCAAGCCTAATCCTTGTCGCGGCGGGCGCGCCGAGGCCGGACGGGCAGGGCGGTGATGGAGGGAAACAGCCGCTCGTCCCAATAGACCGGCTCATGCAGCGAAGCGGTGAGCCGCCCGAATTCAGGATGGGTCGGATTGATCAGAATATTGTCATCGATCTTGGTGACGGCGCTTTTGACCAGCAGGATGACCGAGCGCCTTTCCGCGTACCAGGCGTCGCCATAGGTCTTGCATTGGCGCTCGTCTGATGAATCCCAGCCGGGATGCGCCTTTGTGTCGTAGCGCTCATAGCTGACCTGCGGCGGTATGGTGATCTGGATGAAATGCTGGTTGTCGGGCAGGATACCGCCGCCGTGGACCAGCTTTTCCAGCAGGGCCGTGGCGTAGTTGGCGCTGGCATAGATAAGTGGTGACCGCGCCGTGTTCCACCGGCCGGGATAGAGACCGGCGCCGGTGCCGTCATAGATTGGGAAGCGGCCGGCCGGATCACCGATGCGGAACGCCATCAGCTGGCGGTCCAGAATCTGGGCAATCAAGCCGCCGCCCCGTAAAGCAGGCGGCCAAGAATATTTTCGACACGCCGCCCGCCGGCTTCGCCGTCAAGCGCCACATCGAGGGGCAACTGGTTGCCCAGCATCAGATTGGGCGTGGTGAGAAAGCGATAGGCCTTGTCCCGGTTCTGGAAGACGGTGAGGGCCAGGTTCCAGATATTACTGATGCGCACAATGCGTTCGCTGGCTGCCTGGGACAGGCGGCGACGCGCCTTGAAACGGGCGAGGGTGGCGCGCGGCACAAGCCGTTCGGCAAAGCCTGATTCCGACGGCGCGATATCCTGCGCCAGCCAGCGTACAGCCTCAACCGGCAGGCCTTCGCGCATCTGCTGAAGGAATTCCGGGCTGGCGGCGGCGCCACCAGCGGCTTGTCTGATATGGTCTAGCGCTGCGGCTGTCATGACATTATCTCTCTCTTGAGACAAAAAATAGTCTCATATGGACGAAAATGCAAGGCTCGTAACACGGGGCTTGTAACACGGTGAGCGATCAGGGCTTTCGGTTTCCCTATACCCTGATATAAGGTCGCCCAAGGCTGAAAAGCCGCTTCAGGGAACGAAATGGATAACTCGCCGGAAAATCAGGGGCTCGAATTCCGCGCCGTGGCCAAGGCCTTTGATGGCAACCGGGTGCTCGATAACCTGAACCTGACGATCGGCAAGGGCGAATTCTTTGTGATCCTGGGCCCCTCCGGCTGCGGCAAGACCACCCTGCTGCGCCTGATCGCCGGCCTTGAGGCTGTCGATGGCGGTGAGATATTCCTGAATGGCCGCCCGATCCACGCTATGGAGGCCGGCGATCGCGGCGTGGCCATGGTTTTCCAGGACTATGCCCTCTATCCGCACATGACGGTGGCGGAAAACCTGGCCTTTGGCCTGCGCAATATGGGTGTGCCCCCGGTCGAGATCGCCGTGCGCATTCAGGAGACGGCCAGAAGCCTGGCCATTGACTCCTTTCTCGACAAGAAGCCTGGCAAGCTTTCTGGCGGTCAGCAACAGCGCGTCGCCCTTGGCCGCGCCCTGGTGAAAAAGCCTGACATCCTGCTGATGGATGAGCCACTTTCCAGCCTCGATCCCGCCCTGCGCCTGAAGACCCGCCGCGAACTGGCGACTCTGGGGCGCAGCCTCCTGGCCACGGTCGTCATGGTGACCCACGATCAGGTCGAGGCCATGACCCTGGCCTCGCGCATCATGGTCATGCACGATCATCGTATCCAGCAGATCGGCACGCCGCTGGAGCTGTTCAGCCGGCCGGCCAATCTGTTCGTGGCGCAGTTTGTCGGCGCAACGCCGATGAATGTGCTCATGGGGGACGTGGTCGCGGGCGAGGGGGGCCGGGCGATCTTTCGTCTGCCCGAAGGCGACATCCACACCGTCATCAGAACCGATACACTACCCCAATCCACTGACTGGCGACTGGGCCTGCGCGCCGAACATGTCGAGCTGACCACGCCCAAGACGCCGCATATCCCAGCCACGGTCGATTTTGTCGAGCGGTTGGGTGAGCAGTCGTGGGTCCATGTCCGCCTGGCCGATGGCAGCGAACTGGTGGCCACCGAGGCTGGCGTCAGCCTCCACCAGCCCGGCGACCGCGTCGGTGTGAAGCTGGATGGCGGCCGCGCCCATCTGTTCGATGCCGATGGCCGTGCCTGGCATCCGGAGCCGGCCTGATGGCGGTCTCCTCCCAGCCATACAGCCTGAAGGGCTGGCGCAATCTTTTGTTCGCCCTGCCGTTTCTCAGCATCTATTTGTGGCTGCTGGTCTATCCGCTGCTGGCCGGCATGCGCCTCAGCCTCTACCGCGCCAACCTGTTCGGCGGTGAACACTTCATCGCCTTCGAGAACTATATTCGCCTCTTCCGTGACCGGACCTTCCTGCAAGCCCTGGTCAACAGCCTGCTGTTCGTGGCCCTGAGCGTGCCTCTTCTGGTCGTTCTGGCGCTATGCCTGGCGCTGGCTCTGAACCGCGCTGACCGCTTCTCCGCCTTCATGCGCAGCGCCGTCTTCGCCTCGTCGGTCCTGTCGGTAACGGTCCTGACCCTTATCTGGCGCCAGATCCTGGTGCCCGATGGCGGCTTTCTCGCCCACCTGTCGCATGCCCTGCATCTGAAATCCTTGCCCTATCTCAGCGACCAAAACCTTGTCCTGCCGAGCCTGGCCATTATTACCGTCTGGTGGAGCTTAGGGTTGCCGATGATGCTGTTCCTGTCCGCCCTCCAGCAGATACCCCGGTCGGTCTATGAGGCGGCGGCGCTCGACCGCGCCACGCCCTGGTCGATCTTTCGCCGCATCACCCTGCCGGGCGTCACCTCGACCCTGATTCTGGTCACCGCCTATGAATGCGCCTTGCAGTTCCAGGTCTTCGGGCAGCCCCAGCTTTTGACTCAAGGCGGTCCCAATGGGGCGTCGCGCTCGCTCGTCCTCTATATCTATGAGACCGGCTTCAATCACTGGGACATGGGCTATGCGGCGGCGGCTTCGCAGATGCTGTTCGCCCTGGTGCTGACGGTCGTTATGGTGCCGCCGGTATGGCGCTGGCTGGCCGAGCAGTTCCGGCGGAGGTGGCGATGAGTACCGTGCGGGGCCGCGATGTCTGGCGCTGGTTGCGCTGGGGGTTCTGTGCCGTCATGCTGGCCCTGATCCTCCTGCCGCTGTTGTGGACGGTATTCCTGTCCCTTCGCAGCAATACGGATTTGATGCGTCAGGCGCCGCTCAATCCGCTGGGCTCCTACACGGTGGCCAATTACGGCGCCCTGCTGAAGACCCCGGCGATCTTCCGCTGGTTCCTCAACTCGCTGATCGTATCCACCTTATCAGTCTTGGGTGTCCTGACCCTGTCGTCGTTTGCCGGCTATGCCTTCGGTCGCCTGAATTTTCCTCTGCGTAACTGGCTATATGTCCTGGTCCTGCTGGGCCTGGCCATTCCAGATCAATCATTGATTTTAACCCGCCACCACATTTTTTCCACCCTGCACTTGCACAACACTTATCTCGCCCTGGTCCTGCCGGGCCTGTCGGCGCCACTCGGCGTCTTCCTGATGACCGAAACCTTCCGCGCCCTGCCACAGGGCTTGGAAGATGCCGCCCGGCTCGACCGTGCCTCGTCCTTCGCCATCTTCTGGCGCATTCTCTTGCCCCAGACCGTGCCCGCCCTGGCCAGTCTCGGTATCTATACCTTCCTGCAATCATGGAACGACTACTGGTGGCCGCTGATCTCGGCGACCCGGCCAGATATGTATACCCTGACCGAGGGCATGGCCGCGGCCCAGACCAACTATGCCGAGGTGACCGGCATGGGGGTGCTGATGGCAGAAGCGGTCCTGGCCGGCCTTCCGGTCCTGATGGTCTATATTGTCTTCCAGAAGCATATCGTTTCGGCGATCACAGGGATCATACGGCTGTGAAGACCTGGTTTCGTCTCCTGCTGATCCTGCTGCTGCCGCTGACCGCAGGCTCATGCGAAAAGCCCGATCCGCGCACGCCTCTGGTCGTCCAGCGCATTTTTGGCGATTGCCGTGCCCATGTGCCTAAAGGCCAGCCGCCGCGCCTCAATCCCAACGGCGAATGCGAGATCGTCACATCTCTGCTGGACCGTTTCGAAGCCGAAAATCCCGATATCCGCCTGACGGTCAATACGGTGGCCTGGCCGGGCTATGACCAGTTGTCGGCCCAGTTCGCCGCCGAGGATGCACCGGATCTGGTGACCATGCATATGGTGGTGATCCCCGATTACCAGAAGCATCACCTGTTGATGCCGCTAGGGGAGGGGCTGGCACGCGAAGGCATAACGCCCGATCAGTTCACGCCGGTGTCACGCCGCGCCGTGACCCTGGATGGCGATATCTATGGCCTGCCGTTCGACAGCTGGACGCAGCTGTTTCACATCAATATGAACCTGTTCGCCAAGGCCGGGCTGGTGCGCAACGGCCGTCCTGTCCTGCCGCGCAATGCCGCCGAACTGCTGGTTCAGGTCCGTCAGTTCCGCCAGCGCACCGGCAAACCTTATTTCGTCCAGTCCACGGTCAATGAGCGGGCCGCCTTCGCGCGCAATCTCTATACCTACCTGCTGGCCCAGGATGAGGTCATCTTCCCGGACCCGAAACATATACGGCTGAATACGCCGCATGCGCGTGAGATCGTCGGGCTGTTCAAGCAGCTCTATGATGAAAACCTGACAACGAGGGACCAGGACTACGCCACGGCGACCGCGGCCTTTGTCAATGGCCAGGGCGGAGTCTATATCGTCGGCACCTGGATGATCGGTGCCTTCGATGCCGAGGCCGATACGCCGGGTCGGCCGCTTTATAAGGGCTATACAGTCATGCCCTATCCACAGCTGTTCGGCAGCCGTCCGGCGGCCTTTGTCGACGGCCATGCCTGGGTAATGCCGGTGAAGACGCGCACCCCGGCCGAGACCGAGGCGGCGTTCAGGCTGCTGAAATTCCTCAAAACCCATGAGGCCGAATGGACGCGATCCGGGCACCTGTCCTCCCTGGCGGCTGTGATCAGCGACCCGGCCTACCAGGCCCAGCCGCATCGCAGCGACCTCACCTCTATCACGGCCTATGGCCAGGGTTTGCCGGGCGATGTGCAGAAGCAGTTCGCCATTCAGGAAATCGTCAGCGAGGAAATGAACGCGGCGATCGTGGGCATAAAACCTATTGATCGTGCGCTCTCCGATGCCGAAACCCGCATCAATGACATGCTGACCAATCTCTCCTGAGCCCCGCAGAAGTGTTTCCACAGCTTCGATAAGCAAAGCAGATTCAGACTTTTAATTATAAGATAAATAGGATAAGACCCAGTTCGACGACAAAACACAATTGAAGTGAGGAAACGACAATGGGTAGAGTTCAGCCTCTGGTGGGCGCTTTAACCCTGTTGCTGGGGGCTTCCCTAGCGATGGCGGGTCAATGCGCCGAGGCCAAGCGCAGCGATTTCGGCAAGCTGGCCGGTGGCCAGACGGTCGAGGCCATAACGCTCAGCAATCACAAGGGCACGTCCGCCACGGTCATTACCTATGGCGCTAGCCTGCAGGCCTTGGTGACGCTGGACCGCAACGGCAAGCCGGCCGATATCGCGCTGGGCTATGGCGATCTCGCTACCTATGTCTCCAATCCGCAGTATTTCGGGGCCACGGTCGGCCGCTTCGCCAATCGCATCGCCAAAGGCAAGTACAAGATCGATGGCAAGGCCTATCAGGCGCCGGTCAATAACGGCGTCAATTCACTGCACGGCGGCACCAAGGGTTTCGACAAGGTCAACTGGAAGGTTGTGCAGGTCGCCGATGGCGACAGCGCCTCGGTCGAGCTGGAATATGTCAGCCCGGATGGCGATATGGGCTATCCCGGTCAGATGACGGTTCACGCGACCTATTCGCTCAATGAAAATAACGAACTGACGATCAAGTATACAGCCACGACAACCAGGACGACGATCGTCAATATCACTAACCACACCTACTGGAACCTGAACGGCGAGGGCTCGGCCCACAGCGTCAATGACTCGAAGCTGACCCTGCTGGCCGACGCTTACCTGCCTACCGATTCCGGCGCCATTCCGACGGGTGAGGTGCGTAAGGTCGAGGGCACGGCGTTCGATTTCCGCACGCCAACTCCCATCGGTGCCCGTGTGCGCGATGCCTCGGATCAGCAACTGGTCTACGGCCGTGGCTATGATCACAACTGGGTCGCCAGCCGTGAAAAGGCGGCGGCACCGCGCCTGATGGCCGTCGTGGAGGACGACGTTTCGGGCCGCAAGCTCGAACTGCTTTCCGATCAGCCGGGCATCCAGTTCTATTCCGGCAATTTCCTGGATGGCACCTCGTCCGGCAAGTCGGGCGGCATCTACCGCGAGAGCGACGCCTTCGTGCTGGAACCCCAGATCTTCCCGGACACGCCGAACCAGCCGGCCTTCGGCTCTGCCCTGCTGCACCCAGGAGAGACCTATTCCAACACGCTGATCTACCGTTTCAGCACTCAATAAGATCAGGGAGGAATTCCGTATGAAAATGACATCCGTAGCGAAGGTATTTATGGTGGCGAGTGCCCTGACCTTATCGACCCAGGGCCTGTTCGCCCCTGCCCATGCCGAGACGTCTCGGTGGTCCGCGGCGAAGGCCAATTCTTGGTATGGCCAGCAGCACTGGCTGGTGGGGTCCAACTTCCTGCCAACCGACGCGATCAACCAGTTCGAGATGTGGCAGGCCGATACCTTCAACCCGGCCGAAATCGACAAGGAGTTCGGGTATGCCGAGGGCATCGGCATGAACACCATGCGCATCTTCCTGCAAGACCAGTTGTGGGCGCAGGATCCGGAAGGCTTCAAAAAGCGCATCAATATCGTGCTCGATCTGGCGGCCAAGCACCACATCAAGCCGATGCTGGTCCTGTTCGATTCCTGCTGGGATCCGAACCCGAAGCTGGGGCCGCAGCATCCGCCGATCCCCGGTGTGCATAATTCCGGCTGGGTGCAGTCGCCTGGCACCGCCGGCCTGATGGACGAGGCTGGCTGGAGCCAGTACGAATCCTATGTCAAGGGCATTGTCGGTGCCTTTGCCAAGGATGACCGCATCCTGGCCTGGGATGTGTGGAACGAGCCAGATAACCAGGGCGGCGGCAATTACAAGCAGCTCGATGAAGCCACCAAGACGACGCAGGTCGCCAAGCTGCTGCCGCAGGTCTTTGCCTGGGCGCGGACGCAAGACCCGATCCAACCGCTGACCTCGGGCGTGTGGCACAATGACGACTGGTCGCCGAACGGTAAGCTGAACGCGGTTGAGCGCGTGCAGATCGACGAGTCGGACGTCATCAGCTTCCACAGCTATGACTGGCCCGAACGCCTGGAAGAACGCATCAAGTCGCTGCAGCCCTATGGTCGTCCGCTGATCATGACCGAATATATGGCCCGGGGTAACGGCTCAACGTTTGATTCAGCCCTGCCGATGGCGCGCAAATACAATGTCGGCGCCATCAACTGGGGCTTCGTGCTGGGCAAGAGCCAGACCAACATGCCTTGGGACTCATGGGAAAAGCCCTATACCAAGACCCCGCCGACCCTTTGGTTCCACGATATCTTCTATCCGGACGGTACACCCTATCGTGCCGCCGAACCGGCCCAGATCAAGGCCATGACCGCAGAGGCCGAAAAGGCGTTCAAGAAGAAGTAATAAAAAAGCCGGAAGCCCAAAAGCTTCCGGCTTTTTTATGCCTGCGCTGACATGCCGGCCTGTTTGATATAGCCCATATGCGATGGCAGTCCTTCCGCGGCATTTTCGATCAGGCCGCGGAAACGATTGAGCCAGGCGACGCCATCGGTGTTGCGATAAGCGGCGAGGGGATCGTTGCGCTTCGGGAAATGCAGCTGGCCGATATGGACCGCCAACCAGGAATGCATGCCAAAGAGGTCCAGTTCCTTGCTGGGGATCTTGCCGTAGCGCCCGAACAGTTCCAGCGAGTCCTGCAATGAGTCTGGCACCTCCATATTAGCGCAATAACGCCATAGCGGGGAATCGTCACGCTGGGTTAGCTTGTAGTGCAGAATGATGAAGTCACGAATGCGCTCGAATTCCGTAAGGGCCTGACGGTTGAATTCATTGCGCAGCACAGGATCGAAATCCTTGTCAGGGAAAAGGGTCAGGAGCTTCGCGATTCCGGACTGGATCAGGTAGAGACTGGTCGATTCCAGCGGCTCCATAAAACCGCTCGATAAACCAATAGCGACAACATTCTTGTTCCAGAACTGGCGTCGGCGGCCGGTGACAAAGGCGAGGGGGCGCGGATCGGCCAGAGGCGCGCCATCGAGATTTTCCATCAGCACTCGCGCGGCCTCGTCATCACTGATAAATTGCGAGGCATAGACATGGCCGTTGCCGGTACGGTGCTGCAAGGGGATGCGCCACTGCCAGCCGGCCTGATGGGCGGTCGAGCGGGTATAGGGGGTAAAATCGGCTGAGGCAGCACAAGGGACCGCCAGGGCGCGGTCGCATGGCAGCCAGTGCGACCAGTTGTCGTAGCCGGTCTTGAGCGCGCCTTCGATCAGTAACCCACGGAAGCCCGAGCAATCGATAAACATCTCACCGGCAATAACCTGCCCGCCCTGCAGTGTCACCGACTGCACGTATCCGGTTTCCGGATTGAGCGCGACATCGACGATCTTGCCTTCCTGGCGTTTTACCCCCTTGGCCTCGGCATAGCCGCGCAGCATGCGGGCATAGAGGCCGGCGTCGAAATGATAGGCATAATCATAGGTCGACAGCACATGGCGGGGATCATGCGAGGGCGGGGCGAAGCGGTTGCGTTTCGCCGCCGACCAGGCCATGCAGTAGTCGTCAAGGCCCGTCACTTCGCCGTTTTCAAAGGCCTGCCACCAGTAGTGATGCAGGTTCACCAGATCGAATGGTCGGCCAAAGGTACCGAAGGGGTGGAAATAGCTGTGACCCTGCTTACCCCAGTTGACGAACTGGATGCCAAGTTTGAACGAGCCTTGCGTGGCGCGCATGAACTCGGCCTCGTCGATGCCGAGGGTCTGGTTGAAGCGCAGGATCGGCGGAATGGTCGCTTCGCCGACGCCGACCGTGCCGATATCCTCCGATTCGATCAGGGTGATCGAACAGTCTTTCTGCACGGCATTGCCCAGGGCGGCCGCGGCCATCCAGCCGGCGGAGCCGCCGCCAACAATGACGATATTACGGATGTGGCGATCCATGCGTTTTCTCCGAAAGACTTGTTATTATCGGCATCTGAAGGATGCTTCTTCATGTATCTGCCGGTTTGCCTATCATCGGTAACCAGCGCTGACAATTAATTTGTACGATAATAAAGACAAAATTGTTTTGGTGTCTGCGCTTGTGGTCGCTGTCATAAGTGCGCGCCTTATAAAGACCGAGCGAAATGCGACCGCAATGCGACGTGTGAATTCACGCATCGTGCCCAAAAGTCGTGAAACCCCTGTTTTATAGGATTTTACGAGACTTTTTTACTAAACTTTACCGCACGGAAGCGACTCCCTGGAGGGGGCGCAGAAAACGTTTTGTCGGGATTAGGCTGTTTTCGACAATTCCGCAAAATTGCGGGCATAAGGTGCATCTAGGTTTTTTGCGCCTGCTCTGCAAACTCCAGCACCGTGGCCTGTGATAGAGTCATCTAAAAAGTATTATAAATATGAAGCACTTGCTAGTCTTCACGGCATGGCCGAGGGAGTAAAATTGCTGATTATTGAAGTTATGTAACTGAAATTATGACGATATTTAAATTGTAGCATAATTGCATCATAGGCCGCAGATTGCTGCTTTCCATAAAAAAATGAATTGCACTAATAATCATATAAATAATATATCGCAATCAGCGCGCACTGCCACAAAGCGCGAAAACTCGATCCAAGAACGGAACAGGGAATGAAAACCAAAGCTTATATACTGGCTACGGCCTCGGCCGTGTCGATTCTGGCCATGAGCGGCGCTGCGCTGGCTCAGGACGCGAACCAGACGACCAATCAGACCACCACAAGCACGACCACCGACCAGACGTCCGCCACGCCCGACAGCGGCACTGGCGATGCCAGCACCACGGTCGTAGTGACCGGTATCCGCAAGAGCATGGCCTCTTCGCGCTCGCTGAAAAAGAATTCCGACCAGATCGTCGACGCGGTCGTCGCCTCCGAAATCGGCAAGCTGCCGGATACCACTGTCTCCGACTCGCTGGCGCGGGTGACCGGCGTTACCGTGGGGCGCGATGGCGGCGAAGCCGACAGCGTGCTGGTGCGCGGCCTGCCGAATATCGCCACGAGCTATAATGGCCGCGATATCTTCACCGCTGAAGGCCGCTTTGTCGCCTCGCAGGATTTCGCCGCCGGCAACGTGGCCGCGCTGGAAGTCTACAAGTCTACCACCGCCGACCAGGTCGAAGGCGGCATTGCCGGCCTGATCAACGTGCGTGGCCGCCGTCCGTTCGATTTCAAGGGCCGCGAAATCTCCGGCATGGTCAATTATCTCTATGCCAACCAGTCTAAGAAGTATTCGCCGAACGGCAACTTCCTGATCAGCGACCGCTGGGCGACCTCGCATGGGGAGTTCGGCGCGCTGCTGAACGTTTCCTACAACCGCTTCCAGTATCTCGACTCGAACCGCTTCATCGGTAACTGGGTCAGTGCGTCTACGGGCGGCAACCGCTTTGCTGACGACATCGGTGTCAACTATTCGCAACACGACCGCGAGCGTCCATCAGCCAATGCGGCGCTGCAATGGCGCCCCAATCAGGAATTGGAGCTTTATGCCGACTTCCTTTACCAAGGCTATAACTCCAAGACCTCGGACCGCAACATGGAAGTGCCGCTATGGGGTGGCTCCGATTACAGCAATATCGAGCTGAGTGACGACGGCAAACAGATCGAGAGTATGAGCGTCACCAACCCGGTCCGTATGCAGGGCTGGCAGGCGGGCACGACCGACCACACCGACACCTGGCAGGAAGCCATCGGCGCGAAATGGACGCCCGGCAACTGGACGATCACGACCGACCTGGCGACCACCGAGTCGAAATATGTGCTGTCGGTCTACAGTCTGGACTGGGCGGCCACCAGCACCCCTACCGTCAATGTCGATTATAATGCCGGCGAGTACGGCGGCGTGAATTTCACCCTCGATGATTTCGATACGACCGACCCCAGCAATTTCAAATTGCGCGGCTTCTATGACCGGCAACTGGCAGCTCGCGGCCGTGACATCCAGTTCCGCACGGATGCCGAATACCGGACCAATCTGTCGTGGTTGCCGCGGGTCAAGTTTGGTATGCGTGCCGTCGACAGGAAGGCGGGCTATGATAACGGTGATCGTTATCTGAATGTTGAAGATCGTAATATCCTCATGTCGGATCTGGGTCTGGATCTGGTAATCGGTCAGGCAGGGTTTGTGGGCAGTACCTATCCGTCTGTGCGCAGCTGGGTGACGCCGACCTACGACTCAATCCGTAACAATGTCACCATGCTTCGCCAATTGATGGGGTGGGATACCGGTGCGCCGCCCTATAGTACCTCGTCTCATTTCACGGCGGACGAACAGTCTCTGGCCGGCTTCGTACAGGGCAGCTATGCCTTTAATCTGGGGACCGTGCCGGTCGATGGCATTGTCGGCGTGCGTGTCGTCAAAACCGACGAAAGCGTAACCAGCAGCCAGCGTACCTCGGACAGTGACTATACCGACACCCTCCCGACCGCCAGCATGCGCTTCCACCTGTCCGACAAGACGCAGGTGCGCCTGGCGGCCAACAAGACCCGGACGCGTCCGAACTTCTCCGACCTGAACCCCAACTATACGGTGAATCCGGGCGACGGTCTTTCTTATGATGGCAGCATATTCTACCACAACGGCGGCAGTTCGGGTAATATCGATTTGAAGCCTTACACCTCTGATAATTTCGACGTCACCTACGAACATTATTTCGGCACGACGGGCTTGTTCGCGGCCGACCTGTTCAATCGCGAGGTCGATGGCTTCATCAACTATCACACGATCACGATCACCGACACGAGCTTCACCAACGATACAACGCCGGACCCGGATCGTCCCGCGACGGAAACGACGCCGCAATACCCGACCGATACGCAGAACGTGAAAATCACGGTGCCTTACAATTCTGCCCACGTCGCGTTCAAGGGTGCGGAAGTGCAGTTCAACACCTTCTTCGACTTTGACTTCCTGCCGACCTGGGCCAGTCACTTCGGCATCCAGGCCAATGCGACCTACATGGACAGCCATGTGAAGAGTACGGCGGAGCAAGATAAGAACCAGGCCGGCGTTTCGCGCCTGACTGGCAACCTCACTGGTATGTTCGAAAACGGCCCTTGGTCGGCGCGTCTGACCTATAATGCCCGCAGCAAGTGGTTGAGCTATTGCGATACCAATGATGAATATGCCGGCAATCCGGGTTGCGTCTACTACAAGGGTACGCAGCGCATCGACTTCTCGGCCGGGTACAAGCTTTCGGATAATCTGAGTCTCTCGCTGGATCTGAACAACCTGTTCCCGAAGCCGTTGCAACTGTACCGTGTCTATCTGAATGACATCAACGGCAGCACCGGCGGAAAGTACACCCTTGGTGTCCGCACCGAAGAAACTGTCTACTCGGTGGGTATCCACTTCCATTACTAGTCGTTCTTGATCCTCCCCTGCGTGAGCGGGGGAAGATATAGAGCGAAAAGATTTCTCCCCGGCATGGTTCCCTGACTATAGCTGGTCCTGGCCTTTCTGCCCCGCGCAGAAAGGCCTCTTTTTTGAATCAAGCCGCCAGAATCCTGTTGTCTATCAATAGTATCTTGGTTATGGTCCTATAAATAATATAATTTAGGGAGCCTGAAGCAATGCCGAAATCCGCCCTGGGTTTACCCCTTCTTGCCGCGGCCATGATGCTGGCGGCGCCGCTTGTCGCCAATGCTGAAACGTCGGCCGGCACCTACACAAATCCGCTGCTGCCATCGGGGCCGGACCCATGGGTGACGCGTGACGGCGACACCTATTATTACATGCATACCCTGGGCAACAAGATCACCATCTGGAAGACCGACGATCTCACGGCGCTCGACAAGGCGAAGCGCAAGACCTGGGTGCCGCCGCGCGATGCGATCAATTCCATCTCGATCTGGGCGCCGGAACTGCACAAGATCGACGGCAAGTGGTTCCTCTATTATACGGCGGCGCAGGCGGGGGCTGACGATGACCAGCATCGTGGCGTCTTCGTGCTGGAAAACGACAATGCCGATCCCACCGAAGGCAGCTGGACCGACAAGGGGCGGGTGAATACAGCCCTTCCCGGTATCGACGGAACGACTTTCGAATATGACGGCAAATCCTATTTCATCTATTCCGCCTACGCCGAGATTGGCAGCGTGCTGAGCATTTCCCTGATGTCCAACCCCTGGACCCTGACCGGCGGCGAGACCATCATTGCCATCCCCGATCAGACGTGGGAACAGCAGGGTGGCCGCAAGATCGTCGAAGGGCCTGAGTTCTTGCCGGGACCGGACGGCCAGTTGTTCATTACCTATTCCGCCAGCGCCTGCTGGTCAGACGACTATGCCCTAGGCCTCCTGAGCGCGCCAAAGGGCAGCGACCCGACCGATCCCAAGGCCTGGACCAAATCGCCGACACCGGTGCTTTCCAAGTCTGTGGCCAATGGCGTCTATGCCACGGGCCATAACGGCTTCTTCACCTCGCCCGATGGCAAGACCAACTGGATCATCTATCACGCGAATTCCGGGCCCGGCATGGGCTGCTCGCCGAAACGCGCACCGCATATTCAGCCCTTCACTTGGGGACCTGACGGCCATCCGGTCTTCGGCGAACCCGTCAAGGAAAACGTACCCTTCGAGGCACCCAAATGAAGCGTCACTTTTCCGCTGCCCTGACGGCGCTGGGCTTTATGGCCGGCTCCGTCCATGCTGCAACGCCAGTGCTAGATGTCAATTTCCCCGACCCCCTGGTCCTGCCGGTAGGGGAGGGACTGGTCGCCTATGCCACAAATGGCAAGCCGAACGGCAAGCCGCTGCACATTCCCTTCTCACGCTCAAGCGACGGGAAAAGCTGGAGTGCGCCCATCGAGGCCATGCCGGAACTCCCACGCTGGGTGCGATCTGACGGACCGGATATCTGGGCCCCCGAGGTGATGAAGATCGGCGATAAATACGTCATGTATTTCGCGGGCCGGCACAAGACACGGATGCGTCCGGATGGCCTGACCCTCTGTGTGGGCGCTGCGGTCGCCGACAAGCCAGAAGGCCCCTTTAAGCCGCAATCCGCACCCTTGACCTGCGGTGGCGAACTGGGCGCCATCGACGCCAGTCCCTTTCGCGACGGCGATGATCTCTGGCTCTACGTCAAGACCGATGGCAATTGCTGCGGTGTGCCCATCGGTATCATCGCCCAGCGCCTGACGCCCGATGGCTTGCACCTGGCCGGTCAGCCGGCGCTTGTCGAAGGCGTGACCAATGACCAGCCTTGGGAAGGCGGGGTGGTCGAAGGCGAGCAGATGATCAAGCACGATGGTCGCTACTACATGATCTACGCCGCTAACGACTATGGCAGTGACAAGTACGCCACCGGTTATGCGCTCTGCACCGGTCCGGTCGGGCCATGCCAGGATGCATCGGAAAACCCTATTCTCAAGAGCGCCACGGATCTGATCGGTCCGGGCCACCAGAGCGTCTTTGAGTTCCAGGGGCGGACCTGGATCGCCTATCATGGCTGGCGCAACACTGAAAATCCGCGCAAGCGCTACCGTGCCATGTATATCTCGCCACTCGACTGGGTGGACGGCAAGCCGGTCATCCGGCCGTAAATTAGGCTTTCAGCTTGTTCTGGGCTTCCTGCTCGTAAATGACCATCAGCACGTCATTGACGATCAGGTGCATGGCGTCATAGGCGCGGCGCGGGTCGCGGTCGAAAATGGCCTTCATGATATTCTCATGCGCCACGATGTTCGGAGTCACGCCGTTGACGCGTGTGGTGAACGAGATCGAGGTCATCAGCGCCGTGCGGATCATTTCCTGAAACTGATAATAGAACGGATTGCCCGACGCATAGAGGATGGAGACGTGGAAGTTGATGTCAGCCTCGGTCGGATCGCCTTCCCCGCCATCGGCCAACACCATGCGGTCGAACGCGGCCTTCATGCGCTGCAGGTCGTTATAAGTTGCGTTATTGGCCGCCAACTCAGCGCCCTTGGGCTCGATCGAGACACGCAGTTCGGTGAACTGGCGTAGTAGCTGCAGGGAAAACTTGCGCTCCAGCAACCAGCGAAGCACGTCCTTGTCGAGCAGGTTCCAGTGCAGGGTCGCCTGGATCACCGTGCCTTGCCTCGGCCGCGCCGTCAGCAGACCCTTGGCGGTGAGCATCTTTACGGCTTCGCGTGTGACCGAGCGACTGACGCGGTATTGATCAGCAAGCTGCGCCTCGGTGGGGAAGGGCTTGTTATCGTAGACGCCGGTGACGATCGCCTTGCCGACATGATCGAGCAGCCCAATCGTCAGATTACGGCCGAGGAGGGCTGAGGGATCGCCATCTTTCTCAACAAACATTCAGTAGATAACCCACGGAGCTAAACCGGGCCCCATGTAACCACAAATTGTTTAAATAGAAAGTTCTGATCGTATTTATCGGCTGAACGGGCGCATCAACCCTGATGAGGCAAGGCACAAAAAAAGCACCGCGTCTCTCGGGCGCGGCGCCTCCACCCTATATGGATAACTTTGGAGACGATTATTTCACCCTCTCCACGATAGAGGTCGTTCTACGCTGAATTAAATATAAATTACTGTTTATATTTAACTAATAGAAACACACGTAAGCCAGCCCTCCCCATTTCAGATCAGAAAAGGGAGGGCTGGCCTGCGTAGTGTATGCCCTAGAACTTCAGGCGAACCGTTGCCTGCAGGCGGCGGTCATTCTGATACCAGGCGTAGTCGACGAGCTTGCGAGCGGTGTCCGGATTCTCATCCGTCGGCCCCTCAACCTGCTGCATGAGCTCCGTGCGGGTGTTAAGCAGGTTGGAACCTTCCAGCGACAGCTCCCAATTGTCGTTTAGGCGATATGCGATACGGGCATCGAGATATCCTGCAGCGCGCTGCCAAACTGGGTAGGCGACGCAACAATCCTGGGCCGTAACCAGATACTGGGAACGCCAGTTATAGGCAGCGCGGGCCGACCATTTGCCCTTTTCGAACATACCGACGACGTTAAACGTATCGTCTGACAGGCCTTCCAGTGGCAGATCGTTGTAGGTATTGGCGCTCTTTGTGGTGCCGCCACCCGATTGACCGGAGGAACCGTCGCCGGAATTGACGGCCAGACCCGTGCTGCTGACGCCGGTGTTCTTGATGTGGGTGTAGTTGGCCTGGACACCCAGACCGTTCCACGGTGAGGGCAGGAAGTCGAAGAAGCGCTGATAGGCCACTTCGAAGCCCTTGACGGAAGCGCCCTGGCCGTTGATTGGGCCACTGACTTCAACCGTACGCGTTACCCCATTGTTGGTGAAGTCTTGGTACCACTTGCCATACTGGATGTAGTCGTGGAACTTCTTGTAGAACAGGTTGAAGGTGAATGATCCCGTGCTGGAGAAGTAGTTCTCTAGCGTCAGGTCGAACTGGTCGGCGGTGATCGGCTTCAGATACGGGTTATTGGCTTGAGCCGTGTATGTGATGTTTGTGCTGACGATGTTGCCGTCGGCATCACAGGTGAAACCGACGCCGCAGCTCAGTTCGCTGGAACTCGGCGTGGTGGCGCTGACCGTCTTGTAGTATTTCAGATTGCCGATATCCGGGCGCGACATGGCCTTCGAGGCCGCGAAGCGGACGAACCACTTGTCCGACAGACCGAACCGGACGTTGAAACTGGGCAACCAGTTCCGATGGGTAACCGAAGCCGTATATATCTCATCACTTGAGGTCATGAACAGGCGGTCGTCGGCACTGATATAATAGGTCATGCTCGGGATGACCGTACCGTCTGCCTGAGTTTCGGTCGCACTTGTCGAATAGGTCAGGCCGCTTGAATAGTTCACGCCGCCTGTGCTGTCATTCTGAGTGACAACATAGCGCAGGCCGATATTGCCGCTGACCGTCACACCATTGAAGATGGTCGCTTCATTGCCGCCGAACTTGAGTTCGGCATACAAGGCTTTGGTCGATTCGGAGACCTTGGCGATTTCCGCCGCCTTGAAGCAGCCTTCTACCAGGCCATCGCGGTCACAAACCGATTCCCACGCATTGGAACCGCCGGCGGTGTAATTGTCCTTGCCGAACATCTCGGCCATCAGGGACTGGTTCTTCAGGTAATCGATGTTGAAGAATACGGCCGATGTGGCATTGGTGACGCCGCCACCGAAGAAATTGGAATCGAAGTTCTTCACGCCGTAGGCGTTCGAATCCGGGAACGAGCTGCCGGTGATGAAATAGTCGTCGGCGCTATAGCTGCTCCAGTAGTTCACGACACTGGCCCAGTTGTACGTCGTCCAGCGCACCGTCTGGTCACGGTCGGCAACGCGCGCGCCCACCTTGATGCTTCTCAGCCACGGCGAGTCGAAGCTGTATTCTGCGTCGAAACGAGCGGCGGCTTCCGTGCCATCGCTATCGGTCACATGGTCCATGAGATCGGTCAGGCGATAATTGGCCGGATCGGTGATACCGCCTTCGGTGACGTCGATATTGGTCGGGTTGCTAACCGTGAAGTGCGGTATATCCCCCGTTAGATCCCAGCTTGTATCGGCATAGGTCGCCAATTCAGCTGAGATGTCGTAATTGGTCTGGGTCGCCTTGATGTATTGGACATCGAAGTTCAGCTTCAGGCGATCGGTGGGGTCCCACTTGAAGTTGAACGAGGCGTCCTGCGTATCGTTCACGCTGTCGCTGTACCGCGTCGTGGTAGTGAAGTCGGTGCCCAGCTGACCGCCACCGCCGCTCCAGTCATAATTGATCCAGTCCGTACCGTCCGCCTGTGTCACCTGGCCTTTGTAGGAATTGCCACCGCTCACCAAGGTTCCGGAAGATAAGAAACCGTCGTCGTCGAAGGTACAGGTCGTGCCGTTGAGGCACTGCACTTCACTATCGGAGGTGGACAGATAATCGTAGTCCTTGCCATAGGCGCTGGCGCCCGAAGACGAGGTCATCACATACTCTTCCCACGTCTCGTGCTTGCGCGATATATTGTACTGGAAGGTGGCCAGCATGGTGTGGTCGTTGTTCTGCCATTGGGCAGCGAAAGAGCCACCGTCACGGACGCGGTCGTAGGTATTGTCGCTGATGCCGATAGAGGAGGGGATGTAGCGGGTATCGGTCGTGCCCCAGTTGTTCTCGTTGGACACTTTGACGATACGGCCGTACTTGATGCCTTCCGAGTTGGTCGTCACCTCTGAATGGGCCAAGTTCAGCATGACACCGAATTCGCCGGCATCGGTCTGCCAGCGGTCAGAATAGATGCCAGAATAGCCGAGCTTGCCGTCCTCGGCCAGGTCGCCATAGGTATACTCCGCCGTGGCGGCGATCAGGCGGCCCTTCTGGTCGAAGGGCAGGCGGGTGCGCAGGGAGATCGTGCCAGCAATACCGCCTTCGATCAGATCCGCGGTCTGATTCTTGTAGACATCGATGCCGCCCATCAGTTCCGGCGAGACGTCCGACCAGGACAGGCCGCGGTTGGAGTCGGCCGTGAAGATATCGCGACCGTTGAATTCGGAGCGCACCTGCTGCAAGCCACGGACGATAACGCCGGAGGGTTCCGCTGAGAAGTGAGCCGTGTCGCCGGTAGCGGCGAAACGGTTGACAGTGATACCGGCCACGCGCTGCAGCGCTTCGGCCACCGACTTGTCGGGGAATGAACCGATATCGTTGGCAGTGATCGAATCGACGACAGTATCGGCGTTTTTCTTGATCTGCTGGGCCGATTGCAGTGACTTACGCACACCAACAACGACCACTTCCTTCGGTTCACTGGTGTCTGTCGTGGTGGCGTCGGTTGTTGCCGCCGTCGTCGTCTCCTGAGCCATGGCACCGCTGCTCATGCCCGAGGCAAAAGCGGCGAGGGCAATCAGGGAAACGGCGGATTTCAGGTGTGAGGGTGCCTTGCGGCGTGACGTCTTCATCTTCTCTCCCAGCTTTTCTACAGTCATCAACACATATGACCGTGCTTATGAAACGCGATCTAATTTCATTCCCCTCGATCGGTTGCGTCTCGGACTCGAGGGAAATAATAATTATTTCAAATTGGGTTATATGGTCGAAGAACTGCCACAGACCAGTTGAATTTGGCATACATGGCGACATGTTGAATTATTGTGGGATAATTATCGCAATTTACATAAAATTCGAAATCTAAATTACCATTTAGATACAATGCTTCAAATATATGCCAAGTAATATATTTATTGTGAAACATTATTGCGCACGTGATACATAATGATGCTTATGTATGGCGCTCTCTGCGATTAACGCCGCAGTCTCGCGGGATTGACTCGAAATCGTCACCATAGTGTCATTTCAGGAAAGGGACAATAGTGCCAATAATGTCATAGAATTTAAGGTCTCGCGACTGTTCGGCATTTTCATTACGTTTTTGGCATCTGAAGCTATGTTTTTACAATAAAGGTCCTGCACAGACCGAAACCATCGAGAATTGACGCCGAAAGCGATCGTGCTCGGTGCGCTGATTTCTGCGTTAGCAGCCACCCCGCGCCACAATAATGGCATGAGTTCATAAGTCACCCACCAAGAAGGACTGATCGATCTTAATCGATAGATCGAGCCATCAAAATTTGCTCCGGGGGCGCACAACGTTGACTGCATGGATTCGTGAAGCCTGTCCCGAGACCAGAACGGCCATGGTCGGCCGCTCCTGGCCTCCCGCCTATCCGGACGCACTGAAACAGGCCGGTGTCATCGAGCTGTGCAATCGAGGGGAAAGTGCCCAGG
>NZ_JASGFK010000001.1:0-1251787 GCF_047605585.1 Asticcacaulis sp. | reverse complement strand
GGATCGCTGGGTGTGGTCGGGTCGCTCGGCGTGCCTGGATCGCTGGGTGTGGTCGAATTATTTGGGCTGGCAGGTCGATCCTGAACGTAGGTCGCGGCATTGGCAGGAGAAGCCGCCCCTGCATTCGCCGCATTGGCCGATTGGGCTTGCGCGGCCGTTTCACGACTGACCGTACGCAGTTCATCCGCAACGATGCGTGATTCAGTCGATGAGAAGCCGGAAGCATCAGTGATTGGGGGCACATAGTTCAGGCTTACAACCTGATCATTCAGCTCGGTCGGGCGGCCCTGCGAAATCTTGAGGAGACCATTTTGAACATTGGAATCCCAGTTGGCCGGATTGCTGATCGCCGCGGCAACCTGCTCCTGCGAGGCCACCTCTTCGGCGGAGTAAATCCTGGCAGAAAGATCGACCGTTGGCGCATCTTGCAGAACCGTAAAAAGATCGAGGGCACCTGAAAGCTTCGTGTTCGCATCCGTTGAGAGATGATCTTCGCCCTGCGTCCTGGCCATATCTTCCATGACCACATCCTTTTAAAAAACGTTCTGTACCCAATGCACACAAATCTAATCACAATTTATGGGCGAATGATTAAGATTCGATGAGATGGTTGCATTAATGAACTTAAACTATATTTCAAATGCAACATTAACCCTGATTTGAAATATTGTTATTAATATTCAGCATGTTAATCTGCGATTACATTCAGAAATTAAATCATTTAGCGCACGCATAAGGTGTTTTGTGTCAAACTATATCCACGTTACGCAAACGATTGTATTAATGAGAAAAATCAGCTGAACTGCAGCTTTCACAAGCGATTTTAAACCCCAGGCTGACCCCAAATTGCCTGTGAGCTGACGCCAAATTGGCTAATTACAATGAGGAATGCCTTGCATGGGTGATCTCAAGTCACCTCGACAGCCTGAACTTCCGGTCTTTCAGAAAAGGCCCAGCAATTGGATGGATGGCAGACCTTGGGCGGCCAGCGACGATAGCGAAATCACATGCGTCGTTTCAGGAAGCACCAGCGAAAAGGTGCTTCCGGCTCATATCCGCGATGTCAAAAACAGGGGGGAGATAGCTCACGCGTGCATCAAAGCCTTGCAGCAAGACAAGGCGTAACCACGAGGCGTTCACCTCGGAGAAGACTCTCATTTTTAGGAGGAAAACACCAAGATGGTGCCCAGGAAAGGACTCGAACCTTCACGGCCGTTAAGCCACTGGCACCTGAAGCCAGCGCGTCTACCAATTCCGCCACCTGGGCACTTACTTAGGTGGTAGTCTCCGCCGATCTCTCAGCGAAGGCGGCGACCTATAGGGGCAAACTTTTCGCCGGTCAACGGTTTTAATCGCGGTTTTCACAAAAGTTTTCAGGAAATTCGCGGGCCCCGACAATTAGCTGTGCAAAAGCCTATTCGTCCGCCTTCGCCGCACCCAGCTTGTAGCCCAGACCGATATAGAAGATCTGCCCCTGGAAGCGCGCCCGCGTCTGATCGCGCAACTGAGAAGTCTGCGTAATATTTGTATACCGCCCGGTATCTAAGATATTATAGCCTGTAGCGATCAGTTTCAGACGCTGTGTCAGCTGGCGGCTATAGGACAGGTTCACCAGGGTAAAGCCGGATTGCGTGCCCTGGGCCGTCAAGATGCGGCCGTAGGACTGCACGCTCAGCTGGATATCCTCAAACGCCCGAGGCCGGTAGGTGAAGCTGGCCTTGCTTTCATAAGACATACCGGAATGCTTCGTCTGGACATCCGAAATGAAGGCCTCAAGCTCATTGTAGAACACATCGGCGCTCAGGCTGTAGCTGATCTTCGCCGTCGGATTGGCATCGAGCGACATATCCAGGCCACCGGCGCTTCCCTTGCCGGCGTTTTCCCGCGTTGAGACCAGGACCGTGTTCGACAGAAAGTAGGAATAGTCGGTGATGCTGTTATTGTTGCGGCGATAATATAGCGTTGCCTCATAGCTAAACGGCCGGTCCGAATGGCTGTACCCCGCTTCCAGGGACTGGATTTCCGCGGGCTTGAGGTAAGGGTTGCCGATGAAAAAATCCTGGCTGCCGGTGTTACTGATCACGGGATTGAGATCATAGGCCGTGGGGCGTTCGATGCGGCGGCTGTAGCTCACCTTGACAGCATTATCGTCGGTCAGCTGGCGATTGAAATAGAGGCTTGGGCTCCACTGCACGTCCGAGATTTCGGTATAGGGCACAAGCCGGCTTTCCCGCAGCCGGGTCAGCATGTTTTCGACGCGTAAGCCGCCTTGCAGGCTCCAGGGGCCGACCGGCATCTGGTAGGTGACGTAGCTCGCGCTCAATGTCTGCTCGATCAGGAAACCATTGGTCTGACTGTCATCAGCGGTTTCCGCCTGAGTGCGCAGATTGATGTTGGCCGTATAGTTATAGGACTGGTCGCGGCTGCTTTCATAGTCGAAGCCGGCGGTCCATTGCCGGTCGCCGGAGAGGGGCAGCACATAGTCGCCGCTCAGTTCGTCGGTCAGCTGATGGCCGCTATGCATGATACGATAGGCACTCATCTCGGCGAGGTCATCGATGCCACGGACGCTGTAACTGCGGTCGCTGAAAGGATCGAACTCTTCATGTCGCAGACTGAGATTGAAGGTTTCACCTTCGCGACTGCCCTTATGCTTGTAGCCCATGTTGAGAGAACTGCTGTCCTGGTCCTCCGGCCCGGCGGAGGTGGTCAGGGTATCGCTCGTCAGGACATTGTTGCCATCGTAGAGGTGGATGCGATCGGTGATATGGCGGCTCAGCCGGCGTTTTGACAACTGCCCGCTCAGGGACAGGCTATCCTTGTCGGACACAGCATAGGCCAGGCCGGCATCGAGGGTCATGACGCGCACGCTGCCAACCAGGCGGTAATCTTCCTGCATCACGCTGAGCGGTGCGCCATCCGCATCTGAATGGGTGCGATCAGTGTGGCTGACCGTGCTGCGGCCATCCTGGCGGAAACTCAAGCCACCGTTCAGGGTCAGCTTGCCCAGCCCCCAATTGCCGTTGACCGCCGCATTGAAGCGGTTTTCAGGTCCGGCATTAACGGTCAGATCACCCGCAGCACCCCGCTTCTGCGATTGCTTGGTGATGATGTTGATGACGGCGGCGCTGTTGGACTGGTACTGTGCGCCGGGATTGGTTACCACCTCGATCTTGCTGACCGTATTGGCCGGCAGGGACTGCAGGCTATTGGCGCGGTTGGCGCCCTTCATGGCCGTGGCCGGTTTGCCATCGATCAGGATCTGGACAGACCCCTGCCCTCTTATGGTGACATTGCCGTCCGGTGTGGCATTAACCGACGGCAGGGTATTGAGCACATCGGAGAGGTTGCCCGTGGCGGCCTGGGGATTGTCCTTCAGATCGTAAACCGTGCGGTCGGCCTTATGGATCACAGGCGGCGTTTTTCCCGTAACCACCACCGTGGTCGATGTATCGGCATCATCGGCAGGCACGGTATTCATGGCTTTAGCGCCCGGCTGATCCTGCAGGGCATGACCCTGAACCGTCGTGGCCATAGCCAGCGCCGATACAGCCACGCCCGCAGCTACAATCCGTCGTCCCGCCATTACCCCTCCGTTACAGCAAACCAGCGATCAGACTGAGCGCCTGATCGTCCGTAGTGCCCGCATTTCTGCGCGCGAACAATGGGAATTCCCCCGCCCGGCAGGTTTCGCCAAAATAGTTTCAAATGTGTTGTTAATATGCAAAAAGTTCAACCGAAACGGTAATTTTTCACTATCGCCTGGCGATAGTTATTTTTACGAAATCTTTATGTTTACGGCCGCGATGCCTATGGGTTTTTTGCGCCGGCAGCCCTTGTATCATATCACCGGGGACTTTCTAAACTTTGGCCAGAAATCTGGTCAAAACTGGAGGCCGCAATGCTGCAAGCCTATCTGGGTGCCTTGATCCAACAGGGCTCTCTCACGGTCCGTGTCAATCCGAACAAGACCTATCATTTCGGCACTTCCATACCGGAACGGCCCGACCTTGATGTCGCCATCTGGATCAACAGCCCATGGACCGCCTTCAAGATCGGCCTGCACCCCTATCTCTATTTCGGCGAAGCGGTCATGGAGGCCGACCTGATCGTCGAAAAGGGCAGCCTATGGAACCTGATCGAGCTGATCGGACTCAATCTGCGCCATGCGCCCGATCGCGGCTGGCTGTCGCGCCTGCTGCACGGCATCAAGCGCTTCCTGCCTGTTCATTCGCTGACGGCTTCGCGCGCCAATGTGGCGCACCATTACGATCTGTCGGAAAAGCTCTACCGTCTCTTCCTCGATGAGGACATGCAGTATTCCTGCGCCTATTTCCGCTGTCCGCAGGCCTCGCTCGAAGAGGCGCAGATCGCCAAGAAGGACCATATCGCCGACAAGCTCTACCTGTCGCCCGGCCAGAGCGTGCTCGATATCGGCTGCGGCTGGGGCGGCATGGCCTTGCACCTGGCCCAGCAGGCCGGGGTCAATGTCACCGGCGTGACCCTTTCCACCGAGCAGCTGGCCGTGGCCGAGCAGCGTGCCCTGGCGCCGAGCGTCAATGCCCGCGTGCGTTTCGAGCTGTGCGACTATCGCGAAGTGACCGGCCTGTTCGACCGCATTGTCAGCGTGGGCATGTTCGAACATGTCGGGCTGGCCGGTTTCGACGGTTATTTCCAGACTGTGGCTGACCGGCTGAAGGATGACGGGGTAGCCCTGATCCATACCATCGGTCGCCGCGGCAAGACCGGCGGACGCTCCGCCTGGCTCAACAAATACATCTTCCCCGGCGGCTATATTCCGAGCCTGTCGGAAATCACCGACGCGGTCGAAAAATCAGGCCTCTTCATCACCGATATCGAATCCCTTCGGCTGCATTATGCCGAGACCTGCCGGCACTGGCGCGAACGCTTCCTGGCGCACCGTGAGGAGATCGCCGCCCTCTATGACGAGCGCTTCTGCCGCATGTGGGAATTCTATCTCTGCTATTGCGAGCTGGGCTTCCGCTATGGCGATCTGATGGTCTTCCAGGTGCAGCTGTCGAAATGCCTCGACACCTTGCCCATAACACGCGACTACATGATGCCTCAGGCCTCAGCCCGCGTCGCTGAGCCGGAAGAAGCGAACGGCGAAGTCTTCAAAGGCGCCGCCTATCTCGGCCAGACGGGGTGACGGCGCGAAACGCGGACGAAACAGCGCTACTGTGCGGCGCGGATTGAAATCCCGCATGGCGATACGCACGACATCGGGTGCCGTGTAGCAATCCGGCATGACTGTGAGTCCCACACCGGCGCCGACCATGCTGAGCGCACGTTCATCCTGCGCCGTTCGGTACACCAGCGGCGGTCGGACATTGCGGTCGGTGAAATGGCGGCTGGTTTCGCTCAAGGCCTCGCAGCGCGTACGCACAATCATCGCTTCATTGGCCAGGTCCTCACCGCGAATAAGGGCCTCCCCCGCCAGCTTGTGCATAGCCGGCAGCGCCAGACGGTAACCTTCCTCGAACAGCGGCAGGCTGGTATCGTCCGCCACCCGGCGCAGGGAAAAGGCATAGTCAAGCCCGCGTTCATCGAGACGATTGTGCAGTTCCTGTTCGCTGCCGTCATAAAGGTCGAGACGGATACCGGGATGCTTCGCAGAGAACCCGGCCAGCATCTTCGCCACCAGCGCCGTCGGCAGGGTTTGAAGAACGCCCAGTCGCAGCACGTCAGCCTGTTCGGTACGGGCGATCTCGGCGGTGGCCATATTGACCTCGTGCAGGATCGCCTTGGCACGCGGTAAAAAACGCGATCCGGCCGTGGTCAGGAAGACGCGCTTGTTGTTGCGCACGAACAGCTCGACGCCCAGCTGGTCCTCCAGCCGCTTGATACCGGCGGATAACGTCGGCTGGGTGATCAGACAGGCGGCGGCCGCCTTGGTGAAACTGCCGGTTTCGACCACCGCCAGGAAATAGCGCAATAAATATAGTTCCACGCTCTATCCACTCCCCACCATCCATAGATAATATCTATGCACAGAATTGTGACTATCAATTTTTCCAATTGAAGCCAAGCGCGTACTATCCTGTCGGTAAAAAGAGACAGGGATGAGATGACCGCCTTCAGGAGCGAGATCGATACGGGCTCGGAGGAATTCCGCGCCAATGCCGCACGGATGAATGGGCTGGTCGATGACCTGCGCCGACTGACGACGGAAATCGCGCAAGGCGGATCGCCCTCGGCGCGCGACAAGCACACCACGCGCGGCAAGCTTCTTCCAAGAGAAAGAGTCGCCGGCCTGATCGATCCCGGTTCGCCCTTCCTCGAATTCTCGGCCCTGGCGGCACACCGCGTCTATGATGACGAGGTGCCGGCGGCGGGCCTGATCACCGGCATGGGCCGTATCAATGGCACGGAGTGTGTTATCGTCTGCAATGACGCCACGGTAAAGGGCGGAACCTATTATCCGCTGACCGTCAAGAAGCACCTGCGGGCGCAGGAGATCGCGCAGCAGAACCACCTGCCCTGTGTCTATCTGGTCGATTCCGGCGGCGCCAACCTGCCTAACCAGGATGAGGTTTTTCCGGACAAGGACGATTTCGGACGCATCTTCTTCAACCAGGCCCAGATGTCGGCGAAGGGCATACCGCAGATTGCCGTGGTCATGGGGTCCTGCACGGCCGGCGGCGCCTATGTGCCGGCCATGAGCGATGAGAGCATCATCGTGCGCAACCAGGGCACCATATTTCTGGCCGGGCCGCCGCTGGTGAAGGCAGCCACCGGCGAAGTGGTCTCGGCCGAGGATTTGGGCGGCGGCGATATCCATGCCCGCGTCTCAGGCGTGGCCGATCACCTGGCCGCCGATGACGCCGATGCCTTGCGCATCGCCCGCCGCATTGTCGGCAACCTCAATCGTACCAAGAAGATCGATCTGGCGACCCGGCCGGTGGTCGAGCCGTTATATGAGACCGAGGAGATCTACGGCATCATTCCCGCCGATACGCGCCAGCCCTTCGATGTCCGCGAGGTCATTGCCCGGCTGGTCGATGGCTCCGAATTCGACGAATTCAAAAAGCTCTATGGCGAAACCCTGGTCTGCGGGTTTGCCCACATTTATGGCTATCCGGTCGGCATTATCGCCAATAATGGCGTGCTGTTTTCCGAAAGCGCGCTGAAAGGTTCCCATTTTATAGAATTGTGCTGCCAGCGAAATATCCCGCTGATTTTCCTGCAAAACATCACCGGCTTTATGGTCGGACAGAAGTATGAAAACGAGGGTATTGCCCGTCACGGCGCCAAGATGGTCACGGCCGTGGCCTGCGCCAGTGTACCGAAGCTGACCGTCATCATCGGCGGGTCCTACGGTGCCGGCAATTACGGCATGTGCGGCCGCGCTTACGATCCGCGCTTCCTGTGGATGTGGCCCAATGCGCGCATTTCGGTCATGGGCGGCGAACAGGCGGCCAATGTGCTGGCCACGGTGAAGCGCGACGGCATCGAGGCGAAGGGCGGCCATTGGAGCGCCGAAGACGAGGCCGCCCTCAAGGCGCCGATCCGCGAGACCTACGAAGCGCAGGGCCATCCCTATTATGCCTCTGCCCGTCTATGGGACGACGGCGTCATCGACCCGGCCGATACGCGCCGCGTGCTCGGCCTGGGACTTTCCGCCGCATTGAATGCCCCCGTTTCACCCACCAGGTTCGGTGTCTTCAGGATGTAACCGCCGAAAGGAAACCCCCATGCAGGATATCACCGTAGATGCCGACGAACGCGGCGTGGTCCGCGTCACCCTCAACCGTCCCGCCATACACAATGCCTTCAATGAAGGCATGATCAGCGAACTGACCGACGCCTTCGCCGATCTCGGCAAGCAGGATGGCGTGCGCGTCATTGTCCTTGCCGGCAATGGCGCCAGTTTCAGCGCCGGGGCCGATCTCAACTGGATGAAGCGCGCCGCCGAACAGGATGAATATGCCAACCGTGAAGACGCTCAGGCCCTGGCGAAGCTGTTCGATACCCTCAATACCTGCCCGAAACCTGTGATCGGTCTGGTGCAGGGCGCGGCGCTCGGCGGCGGGGTCGGGCTGGTCGCCTGCTGCGATATCGTCATTGCCCAGCCAGAGGTCAGCTTCGGCATGACCGAGGTGCGACTGGGGCTGATCCCGGCGGTCATCTCGCCCTTCGTCATCGCCAAGATCGGGCAATCTGCGGCGCGGCGCTATATGCTGACCGGCGAGCGCTTTACCGCGGCCGAGGCCCTGCGCATCGGCCTGGTCCACGAAGTCAGCCCGGCGCTTGAGGCCGAGGGCGCAAAGATCGTCGAGGCCCTGCTGGCCGGTGGCCCGGAAGCCATAAGCGATGCCAAGGACCTGATAAACGACATTACGAAAATGGACGATAAGGCTGAACTGACCGCTCATCGCATCGCCACGCGTCGTGCTTCCGATGAAGGCCGCGAGGGCGTGGCCGCTTTCCTCGCCAAGCGCAAACCCGGCTGGCTGACCTGATGTTCAAACGCATCCTCATCGCCAATCGCGGGGAGATCGCCCGTCGCATTATCCGCACCTGCCAGCGGATGAACGTGGAAACCGTGGCGGTCTATTCCGACGCCGATGCACGTGCGCCTTTTGTGCGCGAGGCGGATCGCGCCGTGCTGATAGGCCCGGCGGCGGCGAGCGACAGTTACCTGCGTGGCGAGCGCATTATCGCCGTGGCGCTGGAGACCGGCGCCGAGGCGATCCATCCCGGTTATGGCTTCCTGTCGGAAAATGCCGAATTCGCGGAGGCCTGCGAAGCGGCCGGGCTGGTCTTCATCGGCCCGCGCCCCGACGCCATCCGCGCCATGGCGCTGAAAGGCGCCGCCAAGGCCCTGATGACGGCCGCCGGCGTGCCGGTGACGCCCGGCTATCACGGCGATGATCAGCACACGGATTATCTAGCGAGTGAAGCCGCACGCATCGGCTATCCGGTGCTGATCAAGGCGGTGGCGGGCGGCGGCGGCAAGGGCATGCGCCGCGTCGACCGGCCCGAGGATTTTGCCGATGCCCTGGTTTCGGCCCAGCGCGAGGGCCAAAATGCCTTTTCGGACCCGAAGGTGCTGATCGAGAAATATATCGAGGTGCCGCGCCATATCGAGATTCAGCTGTTCGCCGACGAACACGGTCATGTCGTCCATCTGTTCGAGCGCGACTGCTCGCTGCAACGCCGCCATCAGAAGGTGATCGAGGAGGCCCCGGCCCCCGGCCTGCCGGACAACATGCGCCGTGCCATGGGCGAGGCAGCGGTAAAGGCGGCGCAAGCCATCCGTTATCGCGGCGCGGGCACGGTGGAATTCATTGTCGATGTGTCGAAAGGCATCGAAGGCGCCCCCTTCTATTTCATGGAAATGAACACGCGTCTTCAGGTCGAGCATCCGGTAACGGAAGAGATCACCGGGCTTGATCTGGTCGAATGGCAACTGCGCGTGGCGGCGGGCGAGCCCCTGCCGAAGACGCAAGATCAACTGACCATCACCGGCCATGCCATCGAGGCGCGGCTCTATGCCGAAGATCCGCAAAACGACTTCCTGCCCGCTACGGGCACGCTGGCATGTCTGGATTTTCCGACCAGCGCTCGCATTGAATCGGCGGTCGAACAGGGTGATGCCGTCAGCCCCTTCTATGACCCGATGATCGCCAAGATCGTCGTCCACGGCAAGGACCGCAAACAGGCACTGGCGCGAATGCGTAAGGCCTTGATCGAGACGAAACTGCGCGGCCTGGCGACCAATCTCGGCTTCCTGCGTCGCGTGGTGTCGGACGAGGCGTTTGCGGCGGCGGAAATCGATACCGGCTTTATTGCCCGACATCAGGACCGGTTATTGGCGCCCTGGGCCGATAGCGACATCGCGCCCTCGGCTGTCGATCCGACTTCGCCGTGGAACGATATCACCGGCTGGCAGCTGAACCTGCCGCCGCGTTCGCCGCTGAACCTGAAATCGGCAGCGGGCGCCGAGGCTGTGGCTTCGGGGGATATCAAGGCGCCCATGCCAGGCCAGGTGATCGATGTCTTTGTCGCCCCCGGTCTCGTCGTCGAAAAGGGTCAGAAGCTGCTGATCCTGGGCGCTATGAAGATCGAACATACCCTGAAAGCACCAAAAGCAGGCGTGATCAAAGCGCTGTATGCGGCGGCCGGTGATCAGGTGGCCGACAAGGCCCTGCTGGTAGAGATAGAGGACGCACAATGATCCACTTTCCACATCTGCAATTCGGTCATGGCGAGGATATCGAGTCCTTGCGCGAAGGCGTGCGGCGGTTCGCCGAAATCGAGATCGCGCCGCTGGCCGAAGCCGCCGACCGCGACGACCAGTTCCCCATGCCGCTGTGGCGCAAGATGGGCGAGATGGGCGTGCTCGGCCTCACTGCCCCGGAAGCCTATGGCGGCGCGAACATAGGCTATCTGGCACACACCATCGCCATGGAGGAAATCTCCCGCGCCTCGGCCTCGATCGGGCTATCTTACGGTGCGCACTCCAACCTGTGCGTCAACCAGATCACCCGCAACGGCAACGAAACGCAAAAAGCAAAGTACCTGCCAAAACTGATCTCCGGCGAACATATCGGGGCATTGGCCATGTCGGAAACCGGCGCCGGATCGGACGTGGTGTCGATGAAGCTGCGGGCCGACAAGCGCGGCAACAGCTACATCCTCAACGGTTCGAAGATGTGGATCACCAATGGTCCGGATGCGGACGTTCTGGTCGTCTATGCCAAGACCGATCCGGCCGCCGGCTCGAAAGGCATGACCGCCTTCCTGATCGAAAAAGGATTTGCCGGCTTCTCGGTGGCGCAGAAGCTCGACAAGCTGGGCATGCGCGGCTCGCATACCGGCGAACTGGTCTTTGCCGATTGCGAAGTGCCGGAAGAGAATGTGCTGAGCACGGTCGGCCGCGGCGCCGGCGTGTTGATGTCAGGGCTCGATTATGAGCGCGTAGTCCTTTCCGGCGGCCCGCTCGGCATCATGCGCGCCTGTCTCGATGCGGTTATCCCCTATATCCACGCGCGCGAGCAGTTTGGCGCGCCTATCGGCACCTTCCAGCTGATGCAGGGCAAGCTGGCCGACATGTATTCGACCTGGGCGGCCTGCCGGGCTTATGTCTATGCCGTTGCCGCCGCCTGCGATCGTGGCGAGACTACCCGCAAGGACGCCGCCGGCTGCATCCTTTATGCTGCCGAAAAGGCGACCTGGATGGCAGGCGAAGCGATCCAGTGCCTGGGCGGCAATGGCTACACCAATGATTTCCCTGTCGGCCGGCTGTGGCGCGATGCCAAGCTCTATGAGATCGGTGCCGGCACATCGGAAATCCGCCGCATGCTGATCGGCCGCGAACTGTTCGAGGAAACCCAATGAATCCTGGAAATGTGAGGCCCGCACATGTTACTCTTTACGAGGTCGGGCCGCGAGATGGCCTTCAGGCGGAAACGGAGATCGTCGCCACCGCCGACAAGATCGCGCTGATCGACCGATTGTCCGCCTCCGGACTAAAATATATCGAGGCCACCAGTTTCGTATCGAAGAAGTGGGTGCCGCAGATGGCCGATGCGGCTGAGGTCATGGCCGGGATCACGCAACGGACAAGCGCCACCTATCCCGTCCTGACACCCAACCTGCAGGGCTATGAAGCTGCCCGGGATGCCGGTGCGCAGACCGTCGCCATCTTCGGCGCCGCCTCGGAAACCTTCAGCCTGAAGAATATCAACTGCTCGATTGCGGAAAGCCTGGCGCGCTTCCGCTTCGTCATGGGCGAGGCGGCGATCAATGCCATGCCGGTGCGCGGCTATGTCTCGACCGTTATCGCCTGCCCCTATGAAGGCGCCATCAAGCCCCAGGCCGTGACCGATATGGCCGCCCGAATGCTCGACATGGGCTGCTACGAGATTTCGCTGGGTGATACCATCGGCGTCGGCACGCCCGCCGATGTCGAGCGCCTGCTGGACGTCATACTCAAGGTCATACCGGCCGAAAAGCTGGCCGTACATTTCCACGACACCTATGGACAGGCGCTGGCCAATATACTTACGGCGCTCGATCACGGTATCGCCACCATCGATTCCTCGGTCGGTGGACTGGGGGGGTGTCCCTATGCGCCGGGCGCTTCGGGCAATGTGGCGACCGAGGACGTGCTCTACATGCTGAACGGCCTGGGGATAGAGACCGGCGTCGATCTCGAGACCATCGTGGCCACCGCCTGGCAGATATCGGATGTGCTCGGCCGCCCACCGCGTTCCAAGGTAGCTGTGGCTAAGCAACCGCCGCGCAATGACGCGCGATAAAGTCCGTATGTGACGGCATGGCCACCACGGACCGGTCCAGCGCCCCCTTCAGTCCCGTCATGAAACCGGCAAGGGCTTCGTCGCCTACCGTCGCGGTCAGGGGCGATGCCGCCTTCGGGAACACGCCCTGCCCCAGCAGCACCTGTATCCAGTTGGCCTCGCGGAACAGGTCGCCCTCCTCGATCAGCAGACGGCCATGCTGGCGGAAATAATCAAGCTTGTGGACCAGCGAGTCCGGCAGAGTCATGTCGCGGCATTGGCGCCAAAACGGTTCCTCCCGTTCATTGGCATGGTAGTGCAGGATCAGGAAATCCCGGATCAGTTCGTATTCGTGGCGGGTGCGCCGGTTGAATTCGGCGATCTCGACCGGGTTGAAATCCTTATCCGGAAAGAAGTCGAGAAACCGCGTCATCACCGACTGCACCAGATGGATCGACGTCGATTCCAGCGGCTCCATGAAGCCGGAGGCCAGGCCGAGCGCGACGCAGTTCTTCACCCAGGTCGCCTTGCGGCGGCCGGTCGTGAAGGAGATCACACGCGGCTCCGCCAGCGTCTCGCCATCGAGGTTTTCGAGCAGAATCCGCGTGGCCTCATCATTACTCATGGCGCCGGAACAGAAGACGTGGCCATTGCCGATCCGATGCTGCAAAGGAATGCGCCACTGCCAGCCGGCCGCATGCGCCGTGGCGCGCGTATAGGGCAGGATCGGACCGGAAGACTGGCTGGGCACGGCTACCGCGCGATCGCAGGGCAACCAGTGGGTCCAGTCCTCGTATCCAGCTTTCAGTGCGCCCTCGATCAGCACGCCGCCGAACCCGGAGCAATCGATGAACATGTCACCGGCAACGATCTCACCGCTGTCGAGTGTCAGCGACTCGATAAAGCCGTCTTCGCTGCGCAGGTTGACGCCGGTCACCTTGCCCTCGCGCCGCACCACACCCGACGACTCGCAGCCACGGCGCAGGAATTGCGCCAGCAGGCCGGCATCAAAATGGAAGGCGCGGTCGGCGCCGGGCAGATTACCTTCGACACGCAACTCGCGTGACATCCTGCCGGCATAGGCCATGCGCGTGGTGAGGCTGTAATCCCAGAGACTACCGCAATCCTCACCCGCCAGATGACGGCGCAGCCAGTATTGGTAAAAAGGCACGATGCCAATGGGCGAACCAGGCACGCCAAAGGCGTGCATGTAGCTTTCGCCGGCGCGACGCCAGCCATCGAACTCGATTCCCAGCTTGAACGTACCCTGGATATTGCGCAGCGTCACATCCTCGTCGAGTCCCAGGAAACGCAGCAGCTGAATCAGCGGCGGAATGGTCGCCTCGCCAACCCCGACCGTGCCGATAGCCTCGGATTCGATCAGGGTGATGCTCAGCCGACTGCCCCAGCTGCGTGCCAGCATGGCGGCGGCCATCCAGCCGGCCGTGCCGCCGCCGAGAATGACGATTTTCCGGATGGGCGCCGCTGTCATGTATCTTCCCCTGCATAAACAAACAAAAACATCCGCCGATCGCAGGACCGGCGGATGCCTTTGGATCAGGCTGTGAGCCTAGTAGCGATAGTTGACGCCGAACAGATAGCTGCTGCCATATTTTTCCTGGCGGAGGATATGGTCACGCTGTCCCTTGCCCTGATAGAGGGTAAAGGGTTCGTTGGTCAGGTTCTGCGCCGAGAAGGACAGGGAAATGCCCTTGAGCGGCCCGCTCTGGAACGCATAGCCAAGTTGCGCATCGAGGATCGATTCCGAATGCACCCACTGGTTTTCCAGCGTGTTGGTGTAGTTCGGCACTTCACCCAGGAAGTCACCGCGATAGCGGTTGCTCAGGCGGGCAGAGAAGCCGTACTTTTCGTAATAGATGGTCGTATTGATGACCTTCTTGGACAGGCCCGGCACATCGATGGCGCCAGTGCCCTTCGGATTGATGCTCGAGTCGTTGAACGCCCCGCTGACAATCAGACCGAAGCCATCCAGCGGTGCCCACAGGAGCTCACCGGGGACCGAGGCCGTCAGTTCGACGCCCTTGATATAGCCCCCGTCACCATTGTTCATCTGGGTCGCCAGACCTTCGCGCTGGGCATCGGCCTCCGTACAGACACTGGTCGTACCGCTCGTGCAGTAGGACGGCAGGGCCACACCCGTATAGTCATGGATCGTGGTGTCGCTGTAGATGAAGGTCGTCAGGTCCTTGTAGAACAGGGCTGCCGACACATATCCCTTGCGGCCGAAGTATTTTTCCAGCGAGATATCGTAGTTGTTGGACTTCCACGGCTTCAGGTGCGGATTGCCGCTGGTCGTGCTGTTCCAGTAGACCGGATGGCCATTGACCGTGCTGCCGGAGGTCGTGCCGTCCACCGTAACGCTGTATCCCGTACCGGCCGCCATGTCGTCCATGCGCGGACGGGCCAGGGTGGTACCGGCGCCGATACGCAGGGTCATGTCGTCAGCCAGGGCGAAATTCAGCGCCATGGATGGCAGGACATCGGTGTAATTGTCGCCATCGGTGACCGTGCTGAAGGTGCCGTCGCCCACGGTGTAACGCGACGTCGCTTCCTGATCAGCATGTTCAGACATCAGGCCGATATTGCCGGTCAGCGGGATATTGAAGACGGTCGTATCGATATTGGCCTTGATATAGGCGTAGTCGATCTTTTCCGTCACCGACCAGGTCTTTTGCAGCGAGGCCGTGGTCGTGTCCTCGACGAAGCCGAAGAAGCCCGATTCGTAGAGGCCCAGGGCATCATACGAAATCATGCCCGAATTGCTGCCGAGGAACTGGGCGTCCGTCGTGCCGGTGCGATAGGCTTCGGGCACCACAGCGGTCGCGCCGTCCTTCAGCGTCAGGTAGCCTTCGACGCCGACCTTGGCCTTGGTGTGCTCGGTATGGTTATAGCCGACGCTGATATCGCTGAAGAGGCCGCCGCCGATCTTGCGGGTGGCTGCGAATTTCGCCGCCTTGATCTCATCGGTGATGTGCGGAATCTTGACATAGCCCGCACGGTTGGTGGGGCCACCCCAGCCACCCGGATCGGTCAGGAAGACGCTGTCGAAATCGCTGTAATCAACCACACCGGTCAGGTTGGTCAGGCCGTTGGCCTGCTGCTCGAAGGTGATGGTGTCGGTCGCGCCCGAACCGGAAGCCCCGGTGCCGGCGGTCGATTCGACCAGGGTATCGTCACGAACGACCTTCGAGGTGCTGAGGTCGGCGAGCAACGACCACTGATCGTTCAGATCATAGGTGGCATTGGCGCCGAACGAGTCGAGCTTGGCCTTGCGGCGGTTGATGTAGTTTTCGACCACGGTCTTGACGCCGGTGAAGGTGCCACTGGTGACGAATTCGTCATCCGTGGTGTAGCCCGACTGCAGCTGGTTGGCGCCCCAGGCCAGAGGGTATTCGAGACGTGCAATGCGCTGCAGTTCATCGAAATCCGAATGATAGCCGTCAAGGGTCAGGTGGAAGCGGTCGTTCGGCTTGAACTCCACCACCGCCATATAGCCGTCACGGGTCAGGTTGGACGAATCGACGGCGTCCTTTTCGCCGCCGGTGATCAGCAGGTCCTGGTCATCGGTGGCACAGGCCGAGCAAGTCGGGAAGCCCCAGGATTCCTTTTTCTGGGTCTGGTAGGGCGAGTCCGTATGGGCATAACCAAGCGCGACGCCGATGGTCTTGTTGGCGAACTGGTCGATATACATGACCGAGAACCGGTTGCCCGTGTTCTTCATGCCGCCGATCGCAGCGTCTTCACTGTTGACTTCACCGCGCACATTAACCGCGAACGCCTTCTTGCCGAAAGCCAGAGGACGAACTGTCTGCAGGTCGGCGGTGCCGGCCAGGCCCTGCGCCGTCATGCCCGCATTCGGAGTCTTGTAGACCACGACCTGGCTGATCAGTTCGGAGGGATACTGGTCGAACTCGACTGAGCGATTGTCATTGGTCGACACCTGCTCGCGACCATTCAGCGTGGTCAGGGTGAAATCCGGGCCAAGGCCGCGGATGCTGAGCGTCTGGGCACGGCCATTGGTACGCTGGGCCGCGATGCCTGGCAGACGGGCAATCGATTCCGCGATCGAGGCATCGGGCAGCTTGCCGATATCTTCAGCCGAAACGGCTTCCACGATCTGGGATGATTTCTTCTTGGCGGTGATGGCGTCCTGGATACCGCGACGGATGCCGGTAACAACCACGGTGGTTGTTTCATCGGCGGGCGCTGGTGTGGTGGCAGCCGCATCCTGGGCCATGACGGGGACGGCGAAAGCGCAGGCCGTCACGATGGCCGCGGTCGCGCCACAGGTCAGCAGACGCGCACGCGTCGCATTTTGACCCTTGGAATTACGCATTAGGTTCCTCCTGGTGTTGCGTTTCGATCTTTCAACGCGTGCCCTGTTCTCTTGTGCAGGACATTCGCCTTTAGATATCTCAACCCTCACGACGCTCTTTGGCGCCTTCGCAGGAAGTATTCCACAACGCGGTTCTTTTTTGCAAGTCTTTGCAAATTTTTGCAGCCCAAAATCTGTATATTTCGTAATGTTGTGGCTTTGGGGTGACGAAATTGGTCAATTTAAGTGTATTTTGGTTGAATTGATCGTATAAATAATCGAAATATGCACCCTATACGTGAAATGATGTCGCCATTCATTTTTGACAATGTTCGCAAAAAATTGCAAAATTATGCAAAGATAGCGCTACCATTTGACCGACAGAGATGACAGCGCTTACCCGGCGCCACCTTAATATCCGGATCAGCCACCGCAGGATTCGCGGACAACCAGCTCCGTGGCGACGATTTCGGAATGACTTTCGTCATTGGAAATCGATCCGATCAGCTTGGATACCATCAGCTTGCCGGCACGCGCCAGATCCTGGGAAATGGTCGTCAGGGAAGGATGGGTCAGGCTGGCCAGGGTGATATTGTCATAGCCCACGACCGAGACATCCTCCGGCACGCGCAGGCCGGCGCGCATCAGGCCGCGAATGGCGCCGAAAGCGATGATATCCGAACAGGCAAACAGGCCGTCGAACTTAATACCTTTATGGATCAGGTTAAGTACCGCCGCTTCGGCCGAAGCGATTTCGAAATGGGTGGAGACCACCAGTCTTTGATCGAACGTCAGGCCATTTTCCGCCAGCACATTCAGATAGCCCTGATAGCGCTGCTTCATTTCGGTGCCTTCGGTCTCACCGAAATAGGCAATCCGCTGCCGGCCAAGCCTCGCCAGGTGCGCTGTGGCGCGGGTGCCGCCCTGCAGGTTGTTCGAGCCGACCGTGCAGTATTTCTGGCCGGGAATTTCCTGCCCCCAGACAATGAACTTGTTGGTGGTGTCCGCCAGGTGATTGAAGCGATCGTGCAGATAGCTCTGCCCGAGGAAGATGACGCCATCGGCCTTGATATTGGCCATCAGGGTGGCCAGGTCGTTCTGGCTTTTCGGCGTCAGGTGAGAGAGCAGCAGGTCGCAGCCCATGTCACGCGCCGCCTCGCCGACCGCGGAGATCAGTTCCTGGTAGAAGGGGTCGGAAAACCGTCCTTCGCGCCCGTGCGGCGGCGGAATGACGATGGCGATGGTGGCCTGCGAGCCCGACATCGACATCGGCATATCCTGGTTGAGGACGTAATTATGATCGCGGGCGATCTTCCAGACGCGCCGCTTAGTGACCCGATTAACGGCCGGGGAATCATTCAGCGCGCGCGATACCGTCGCGACCGAAACGCCGGCGAGCCGGGCGATATCTTCCAGCCTGATCTTGCCAGAAATGACCTGCATGTCTCCTTACCCCACATCCGCTTAGAAGGGACTTAACATCAGAGAACACAGTTTTCCCCATGAAAGCAAGTGCTTTCATCTTTATGAAAAGGTGAGGCTAGGTACTGGTCGGTAAAATATCCGGCGGAGGCGGGGCATCGCCGGTATCGTCGCCGGGCTGGGGCGTATCGGTCAGCGACTTGTCGACCAGGTCGGCCGGATTGACGCCGACAATGCGCTTCTGGATTTCCGGATCCTTCAGCAAGGCCATACGCATGACCTCGCGCGCCTTGGGCACGGCCGTTGACGCGCCCCAGCCGCCATGCTGGACGATGACGCTCATGGCGTATTTCGGCGCATCGGCCGGGGCGAAGGCAACGAACCAGGCATGGTCGCGTTTTTCCCATTCCAGATGCAGGGTATCGCGTGAGCCGGACTTGATGGTGTGGGCCTGCGCCGTGCCCGTCTTGCCCGCCATCAGGATGGGGCCGAGATCGAGCTTGCCCGATACGGCGGCTGTACCGCCGGCGGCCGTCACATCGGCCATGGCGGCGCGGACAAAGGCGATATGGGCCGGATCGGCGGCCAGGTCTTCGAATGTCGTTTCCTTGTAAGGTTTGCCACCGATCGTCTTGACCAGGCGTGGCAGGACCGCCTTGCGCCCGTTGGCCAGGCGCGCCACGGCCACGCAGTTCTGCAGGGCATTAACATTGGTATAGCCCTGGCCGATGCCCATAGAAGGTGTATCGCCCGGCTGCCATTTCGGATCTTTCGGCCGCCAGGGCTTGCTGCCGTCGAAATAGGCCTTCTTCCAGGCTGTATCGGGCACGACACCGGCCTTCTGACCGTCGATGCCGATATCGAAGACCTGCCCCAGACCGAACTTGCGTGCTACCTCGGCGATCTTGTCCGGCCCGACCGCCAGAGCACACTGATAGAAATAAACATCGCACGAGGTGACGATGGCGCCGTGCAGATCGAGCGTACCGTGGTGCCGGTCACAGTGGAAAACGTGATTGCCGAAGGGAAACGAGCCATTGCAGGTGTGAGTCGTCTTTGGGTCGTAACCGTGCTCAAGCGCCGCCACGGCCACGAGGGTCTTGAAGGTCGAGCCCGGCGGATATGTGCCTGACAGGGCCTTATCGAGCAAAGGCACGCGGTCGTAATCGTGCAGCAGCTTGTAGGCATCGGAGGAAATGCCGGAAACGAACAGGTTCGGGTCGAAGCCCGGCGAGGAAGTCATGCACAGCACCTCGCCGGTGTGGATGTCCATCATCACCACCGAGCCTGACTCCTGTGCGAAAACATCGATGGCGCGCTGCTGGATATCGGCATCCAGGGTCAGGACGATATCCTTGCCGGGCGTGGGTTCGATCGAGCCGTCATCGTCCTGCGCCACCACCTTGCCGCGGGCATCGACCTCGACCTTCTTGCCGCCGGCCACGCCGCGCAGATCCTTGTCAAAAGCACGCTCGATGCCGGATTTGCCGATGCGGAAGCTGGGGTGATGCAGCAGGTTGAAATCCGCCTGCGAAGCGTCCTTCTCGTTCTCCAGATCCTTCTGGTTGATCTTCGAGACATAGCCGACAACGTGCGAAAACGCCCCGCCGTAGTAATAGGCCCGCACCTCGTCCATATCGGCGACGATGCCGGGTATGTCACTGGCATAGAGGCTGACCTTGGAGAAATCCTCCCAACTCAGATCGCTGGCGATGATGGTCGGCACCGAGCGCTGATTCTGGTTGATGTCGCGCAGGATACGACGGCGGTTCGCCAGGGTCTGGGGCAGGACGTAGGAGACCTGATCCAGGGTATCGTCGATGTTCTTGACCTCATTGGTCTCGATCATGACGCGGAAGGACGGGCGATTGCCGGCGATCAGCTTGCCATTACGGTCATAGATATTGCCGCGTGGCGGCGGGACCAGGCGCAGATTGAACTGATTGGCGGCCGCGAGTTTCCGGTATTTTTCACCCTGGACGATCTGCAAATGCGCCAGCCGGCCGGTCAGCGCGAACATGCCAAAGGCCACGACGCCGCCCATCAGGAAGATGCGCCGGTTGAACATCCCCTGGCGTTCATTGACATCCGTAAAGACGATTGATGGCTCTGCCGCCACAATCTCCGCCCCACACACTCAGGTTGAATTACACAACCTTCGCCATGGCGCCAGCCTTCTGTCAAGGGGCATTGAACAGCCCGCCCTCCCCTTTCACAGTAAAGGCGAAGGCGGGCCCGCCAACAGCCTATTTCTTCTGCTTTTTCGCGCCCTTTTCGGCCACGAAGCGGATAGCCTCACCACCGCCCGACGCCATGCGCAGGGTCAGGGTATCAGCGGCCGTCACCGTCTTTTCCTCGATAACGATATCGAAGCGCGCATCGCCTGTCATGCCGGCCTTGGGGCCATCGCGATAGATCTGCGCCCTGTAGGTGCGGCCGGGTTCGAGGAAAGTCAGCGGCACATCGAGGCTGCGTTCGTTTTCATCGGTCACACTGCCGAGATACCAGTCATCCGAATGGCGATCCTTGCGCACGATGGTGGCGAAATCGCCCGGCTCGCCATTCAGCGCGATCGACTGATCCCAGTCGGTCGGCACATCCTTTATGAACTGGAAGGGCTTCGGGTACTTGGCATAGTTTTCCGGCAGGTCGGCGGCCATCTGAATCGGCGAATAAAGCACGACATAGAGGGCCAGCTGCTTGGCCTGCGTCGAGGGGATCGGCTTGCCCTGCCCTTCCAGGCTGAGCACGCCCGGCGTGAAATCCATCGGGCCGGAAAGCATGCGCGTGAAGACCAGATTGGCCTCGTGCTCCGGCGGATTCTGCGGATCGCCCCAGGCATTATATTCCATGCCGCGCTGGCCTTCGCGCGACACCCAGTTCGGATAGGTGCGGCGCAGGCCGGTATCCTTGATCGGCTCGTGAGTATCGATGGCGATATGGTATTTCGCCGCCGTCTGTACGTTCAGCAGGTAGTGGCGGACCATTTCCTGGCTGTCGTTCCAGGTAAAGCGGATGTCGCCATTCGCGTCCTTGACGCGCGCCCCGCCGGCATCGGCGACATAGCCGGTCTTGACCGAATCCACGCCGTATTTTTCGTACTGGGCGAAGCCAGCGGCCATCTGCGGCTCATAGTTGGCGACATTGCCGGAGGTCTCGTTATGGCCGATCAGGTGGACCCCCTTCTTCAGGCCATAGGCGGAAATCGCCGGCAGGTCGAAGTCCGGGTAGGCCTCCGTGAAGGAGAAGTTCCAGCCCTTGCCAAACCAGTCTTCCCAGCCCTTGTTCCAGCCCTCGACCAGCACGCCGCGGAAGCCGTTCTTCGCGGCGAAGTCGATATAGTCCTCAGTGTTTTTCGTGGTGGCGCCATGGCGCGGACCGGCTTCCCAGGTCCATTTATTGAGGTGCATGCCCCACCAGATGCCGACATATTTGTACGGCTTGACCCACGAGACATCGCCGAGCGCGTTGGGCTCGTTCAGGTTCAGGATCAGATCTGAGCTATTGTAGAGACCGGCCGCCGTATCGGTAATCTCCATCGTCCGCCACGGTGTCGGGAAAGGCGCGTCGCGCACCACCGGCGCGCCCATGGCCGAGGGCGCCAGACGCGTTTTCAGCCGCTGGCCATCGACCCGACGCAGCCAGTAGGCGGCATAATCGACCAGGGCCGCTTCGTGGAACGAGATATACAGGCCCTTGTCTGTCCTGATGGTCATCGGCGTCTGCGCCTCGCTGACCTCGTTCAGCGGCGTCTTGTTGTAGAGATATTCCTCACGGTTCCATTCGCCGGCGACATCCCACCAGGCGGTGGCCGGATCGGCGATGGCGAACTCCGTCAGCTCGTCCATGATCTCCAGCTTGTGAAGCTGTGGCTGGTCAGGGAATTCGTAGCGGAAACCGATACCCTCGTCATAGATACGGAAGACCACCGTCATCTTGCGATTATCCCAGGTCTTCTGGACAACATCGACGCGCAGTTCATTATAGTGGTTGCGCACATAGCGGCGCTCGCCCCAAGGCTGCTCCCAGGTGTCGTCATGCGCGGTCGTTGTTGTGTTATCGAGGCTGAAATAGCGGTCGAACTTTGGTGCATTGGCCAGGATCAGACCCAGACGCGACGGATTGACGATCACCGCGCCCTTGCGCGTCACCTGATAGGACAGATTGCCGTCACCGCTCAGCATGATATCGACGTGCAAGACCTTGTCCGGCGAATCCGCACTGGCGATGGTCTGGAATTTTGGCGCCGCCTGCGAGGATTGCGACACATCGGCCGCCGGGGTGGCGTCCTGGGCCAGCGCCGGCAAGGCCATGCCAGTGCTTGTTGCGATAAAGGTAAAGGCCAGAGCGCGCAGGCCAGATCCCGTAATCATGCCGTTTCTCATGGATGGTTTCCTCGATGCGATATTTGTTTTTATATCTAAGGCTTATGTCAAACCGCGCCCGGACAAAAGAGCCAATTGCCGTTTTGCCGGGCGCATACGTATTCAAATTGGGCCTTGCGGTAATGAATACGTATTCAGATTGCCGGCCTTCATTCGATGAGTCACGCTTACTGGACTTCGTAAATCTAAGCTTTATTCGCGCAATAACCGAAAATCGTCCTTTTTTGACAGCTTCGGACATTTTTTGTGTTGCAATGCGACGCTGCAAACGTTTACACAGGCATTTCCGGTTCATGCACGCGCGTCTTCGGGCGCCTGGACATTATCCGGCGCTCCTATTCCGGTCGTTGTGACGCGGCCGGGATACACCAAGTGCAGGGCTCTGCTTTGCAAGTGGTATCTTCTCAACATAAACTGCCCTTTGGCTCTTCGGACCAAAGGGCGTTTTTTTTGGGCCACGCCACCTTGCGTATTCGTATTCATACGAAATCCGATATCGTGAATACGTATGCAACGCGACGACGCCCCGGTGATTTGCCATAATGCCTCAAACGACCTGACAGAGGTCACGATAACAGCCGTCGGTATCCAGACGGGCGCAGTGAGGATATATGAGTTTCCGCTATCAAAAATCGCTTCTGACCGGCTGTGCCAGCCTGCTGGCCCTCGGCGGCGCGGCCTTTGCCGAAGATCCGACCACCGCCGATCATAACCCCACCGTCATCGCCGATGCCAAGGCTACCAACGGCCCCGGCCAGGCCTCGGCCTGGGCCTATTCCGGCAAGCAGGGGATCGGCAGCGCATACGAAGCCTACAAGGACTACCAGTTTTCCGACAAGGCCGCGACCGGCACTGTCTCGAAGGTATGGTTCTCTCTGGCCGAAGGCGTGGTGACCGAAACCATGTATGGCCGCATCCACGAAGCCCAGATCCGCGAGATGCAGATCGCCGTGACTGGTGCCGGCTGGACGGCTTTCGAGCGCACCGACACGATAAGCCATGTCACCTATCTCCATACCGATGCCGCCGGCCGGCCGCTCTCGCCCGCCTACCGCCTGACCAATACCGACAAGCAGGGCCGCTTCGTCATTATCAAGGACGTCTTTACCGATCCGGATCACCAGACCCTGATGGTGCGCGTCACGGTCAAGGCGCTCAAGGGCCCGGTGACCCCCTATGTCATCCTTGATCCTTCCATGGCCAATACTTCGGGCGATGATGAAGGCCATGCCAATGTCACCCATCTGCAGGCCTGGCAGGGCAAAGTGGCGCTCAATCTTTCCGCCAGTGTGCCGTTCAAAAAGGCTACAGTCGGCTATACCGGCGTCAGCGACGGCATAGCCGACCTGACCGCCCACCAGTCGCTCGGCACGCTGCACAGCGCCGCCGACCAGAAGGGCAATATCATCCTCGTTGGCCAATTGCCGACCGTCGCCAAGGCCGCCACCTTTGATCTCGCGGTCGGCTTCGGCCCTACCGTAGAATCCGCCAGCGCCGAATCCGCCGCCACGCTGAAAACCGGCTATGCCAAGGTGCTGGCCAATTATAATGGCGAGGGCCAGGCGGTGGGCTGGGAAGACTATCTTGCCTCGCTTACCGACCTGAAAAGCCTGATCCCGATATCGGAAGACAATGGCAAGCTGCTCTATGCCTCGGCCCTGGCGCTGAAGGTGCAGGAGGACCACACCTCCGCCGGCGCCATGATCGCCTCGCTCAGCAATCCCTGGGGCGATACGGTGACCACCGACATCTCCTCGACCGGGTACAAGGCCGTCTGGCCGCGTGACTTCTATCAGGTCTCCATGGCCCTCGCGGCCCTGGGTGACAAGCAAACACCGGTCGCTGCCTTCCGCTACCTGCCGACCGTTCAGGTCAAGGCCAGCACCCCCGGCAATACCGGCGCCACCGGCTGGTTCCTGCAGAAATCGCATGTCGACGGCACGCCGGAATGGGTCGGCGTCCAGCTCGACCAGACCGCCATGCCGATCCTGCTCGGCGAACGTCTGGAACAGATGGGCCTGATCAGCAAAAGCGAGCTGCTGTCATCCTATAAAACCACGCTGAAACCGGCCGCCGATTTCCTGGTCCATGGCGGCACCGTCGGGCTCGACTGGAACCATGCCACCATCACCCCGCCCTATAGCCAGCAGGAACGCTGGGAAGAACAGGAAGGCCACTCGCCTTCCACTACAGCGGCGGTGATCGCGGGTCTGACGGCGGCAGCCGATATCGCCACCCAGGCCGGCGATGCGGACAGCGCAAAGCTTTACACGGAAACAGCTGACAACTATTCCGGAAAACTGGAACAACGCCTCTTCACCACCACCGGCAAGGTGCGCGGCGAGGACAAGCCGGCCAGCTATTTCCTGCGTATTTCGCGATCTGACGATGCCAACACCCCAGGCAATCAGGATGTGCGCAACGGCAAGCCCGGTCTTCGCTCCGACCTGATGGTCGATGCCGGCTTCCTGGAGCTGGTGCGCTATGGCGTTCGCCCGGCGAACGACAAGGATATCACCGCCTCGCTGGCCGTGGTTGACGACCAGACCCTGCCGGATGATCTGCGGGTCCGCTACGATTTTCACTTCCCCGGCAGCGATGTCACGGTCCCCGGTTTCCGCCGATACGGCAATGACGGGTATGGCGAGGGCACGGAGGGCGGCAATTACGGCCCGATGTCACCGGACCAACGCGGCCGTGTCTGGCCGATCTTCACCGGCGAACGCGGCCATTACGAACTGGCGCTCGACAGCCTGAAGGCCGGCGGCCCCAGCGCGGCCGATATCGATGCCATCCGCGGCACCTATGTGAAGGGCATGGAGCTTTTCGCCAATGAGGGCCTGATGATCCCCGAACAGGTGTTCGACGGTGTCGGCTCAAAAACCGGCCACGACTACACGGTCGGTGAAGGCACGGACAGCGCCACGCCACTGGCCTGGTCGCATGCCGAATATGTCAAGCTTCTGCGCAGTGTGCGTGATCGCCAGGTCTGGGACCGCAACCCGGCCACGTATCAGCGCTTTTCAGACAAGGTCAAAGATTAGTCTCAACCCCTTTGACCCAACTCGGCCCCCGGCGCTTCGGCTTCGGGGGCTTTTTTCTGCCACTCGCCATAAGCAAAAAGGCCGGAGCGAACTCCGGCCTCTCGATTATTTTTTCTTCAGCTCGGCCAGGATATCGGCCAGCAATTCTTCCTGCGTCGGCCCTGTGGCGGCCGGCGGAGCGGGCGGTGGTGGCATCAGTTTGTTGATCGCCTTGACCACCAGGAAAATGGCGGTGCCGATGATCAGGAACTGGATGACCGTATTGATGAAGACGCCGTAGGAGATCACCACCTGAGCCTTGGTCGGATCGACAACCGGCAACTTCAGCACCAGGTTGGAAAAATCGACGCCGCCAGTAATATAACCGATCGGCGGCATGATGATATTGTCGACCAGCGAGGTAACGATCTTGCCGAAGGCGCCGCCGATCACGACACCGACCGCGAGATCGATGACATTGCCACGCATCAGGAAGGTTTTGAATTCGGACGCGATGCTCATGCTTACTCCTTAGTCCGCGTTGTCGTCGCCGGAAAGGTTCAGGCGTTCGCGCAGTTCCTTGCCACTCTTGAAGAAGGGCACATGCTTGGCGGGCACATTCACCGATTCGCCGGTGCGCGGATTACGACCGGCGCGAGCGGGGCGGGAACGGACGGACAGGGCGCCAAAGCCGCGAAGCTCGACGCGGCCGCCTTTTTCCAGCGTGCTGATCATGGATTCAAGGATCAGATTTACCGCCCGTTCGACATCCTTTTGCGTCAGATGCGGATATTCGGAAGCCAAACGTTCAATAAGTTCAGACTTGAGCATTGATCTCCCTCACCAGGTAAATCCGAGTTGGGGCGAGCATGTCCGAAAATAAAAATGAGTTCAAGGGGTTGTTTAAAGATTAACGCACTGGTAGCGCTACCATTACGACATTTTTTACAAATTACGGGAAAATTTCCCATCCTCAAAAGCACAATTCGGACACCGGGCGCATAAAACGGCCGTTTGCGTGCCCGTTCGCAAAAAAACCTTACATCACGGGCGCTTAGGCTCTCTAAGCCTTGTCGCTCCCATTTCGCGCTATAAAAAAAGCCGGAACCTCCGAGGAAGCTCCGGCTTTGATTTCAGCCTGACCCGGAACCGTTTTAGCACACAAACGCTATAGTGATTCCGGGTGCAGGGACTGTGGTCCTGCTTACGAGCCTGCCTTGTCGCGCAGGGCGGCGCCGAGGATATCGCCGAGCGAAGCGCCCGAATCCTGCGAACCGTACTGCTCGATGGCCTGCTTTTCGTCAGCCATTTCCAGGGCCTTGATCGACACGGACACCTTGCGGGCGGCCTTGTCGACATTGGTGACCTGGGCGTCGATGCGATCGCCGACGGCGAAGCGCTCGACGCGCTGCTCGTTGCGGTCACGCGACAGGTCGGACTTGCGGATGAAGGCCGACATCGGGGCGTCGTCGTCACCGAACTTCACTTCGATGCCACCGGAGGTGACTTCGGTGACGGTCACGGTGACGGTCTGGCCCTTCTTGAAGGTGTCGCCGGTCATCGGATCGCTGCCAAGCTGCTTGATGCCCAGCGAGATGCGTTCCTTTTCGACGTCAACGTCCAGAACCTTGGTCTTGACGACATCGCCCTTCTTGTACTTGGCGATGGCTTCTTCGCCGGCCACGTTCCAGTCGAGGTCCGACAGGTGAACCATGCCGTCGATGTCGTTTTCGAAGCCGATGAACAGGCCGAACTCGGTGGCGTTCTTGACTTCGCCTTCGATGGTCGAACCGACCGGATGCTGAGCCAGGAAGTCGTCCCAGGGGTTGTTCTGGGCCTGCTTCAGGCCGAGCGAGACGCGGCGCTTGGAGGCGTCCACTTCCAGCACGACGACTTCAACTTCCTGCGAAGTGGAGACGATCTTGCCCGGATGGACGTTCTTCTTGGTCCACGACATTTCCGAAACGTGCACCAGGCCTTCGACGCCCGATTCCAGCTCCACGAAGGCGCCGTAGTCGGTGATGTTGGTGATGCGACCGGAGAACTTGCCGCCGACCGGATACTTCAGGTCAACGCCATCCCACGGATCGGATTGCAGTTGCTTCATGCCGAGGCTGATGCGCTGCGTATCGGGGTTGATCTTGATGATCTGGACGCGGACAGCGTCGCCAACGTTGAGGACTTGCGACGGATGCGAAACGCGCTTCCAAGACATGTCGGTGACGTGCAGCAGGCCGTCGATGCCGCCGAGGTCAACGAACGCACCGTAATCGGTGATGTTCTTGACGACGCCGTCACGGATTTCGCCTTCAGCCAGCTGACCAACCAGCTCGGTGCGCTGTTCGGCACGGGCTTCTTCGAGGATGGCGCGACGCGACACGACGATATTGCCGCGCGGACGGTCCATCTTCAGGATGGCGAAAGGCTGTTCCTTGCCCATCAGCGGGGCGACATCGCGCACCGGACGGATATCGACCTGCGAACCGGGCAGGAAGCCCGAGGCGCCGTCCATATCGACCGTGAAGCCGCCCTTGACGCGACCAACGATCGTACCCATGACCGGCTCGCCCTTGTTGAAGATAACTTCCAGGCGGGTCCAGGCTTCTTCGCGACGGGCCTTCTCGCGGCTGATGACCGCTTCGCCCATGGCGTTTTCAACGCGTTCCAGATAGACTTCGACGGTGTCGCCGACCTTCAGGTTGCCGCCTTCGGAGCCGAATTCCTTCAGGCTGATGCGGCCTTCGGTCTTCAGGCCGACATCGACCATGACGTATTCTTTTTCGACGCCGACGACGAGGCCGTGAATGACCTGGCCTTCGAGCATGTCGCGACCGTGCATGGATTCATCAAGCAGGGCGGCGAAATCGTCGCGCGACGGATTGTATTCGCTCATAGAGACTCTTTGTTTGCTGGCGCGTGTCCCGGACTTTTATGTCCCGCAAACGGCAATGAGGCCGTGACGTCTGACGGGGAAAGGGCGCGGGGGTGCGACTTTGGGTTTTGTGAATATATTTGCTGGGAGGCGACGTGAAGACGGCCCCAATCAGGTGCGGTGCAGGCCTTGTAGCTCACTCAATTTAACCGAAAAGTGCGGACACTTTCTGGATTGAGTTCAAGGCCCCGAAGACGTCCCGTGTGCTGCCTCTAATAAAACCGCTGTTGGATTTAACGTTCTCGGAACGTCACAGGCGGCTTTTCACAAGGGATCGCGCAGTCGCGATGGCAGCGTCTATACCCAAGTCGGACGTATCTAGCAAGAGCGCATCTTTGGCCATCTCAAGCGGTGCGCTGGAACGCGAGGAATCGCGCTCATCGCGAATGCGGATATCCTCCAGCACCTCGGCCTCGGTAAGGGCCGGATTGAGCTTCACCAGCTGCAGCCAGCGGCGATGGGCGCGCACTTCCGGCCGGGCGGTGACGAACAGCTTGACCACGGCATGAGGCGCGATGACGGTGCCGATATCGCGGCCATCGAGTACGGCGCCAGAAGCCTGACCGGCGAAATCCTGCTGGTATTTGAAGAGGGCGGCGCGCACCTCCGGGATGGCGGCCACACGCGAGGCACGCTCACCGGCTTCCCGGCCACGCAGAGCGTCATCGGCCAGCACTTCGGCATCGATCAGGCTGGCGGCCAAAGCGGGATCAATATCGCGCACATGGGCCAGATAACCGGCGGCGCGATAGAGCAGGCCGGTATCGAGAAACGGCAGGCCATAGTCGACGGCGATCACCGAAGCGAGCGTGCCCTTGCCCGAAGCGGCCGGGCCATCGAAGGCGATAATCAGTGGACGCACATTTCTTCCGATTGAATTAAAGGTTAACAGATTGCGTAAAAGTGGTAGGCTACAGCCATTGGTAGTTGGCTTTAACATAGATTGCGCGATTGGTCGGGCATTAAAGTTACTATTTTACTGAGGGCGGGGGCTCAATGTTTGAGGGGAATATTTTATCTGTTGCAAGTTTGGCGCTTGGGCTATGCCTGATCGCTGCGCTTTTCTATCTATGCAGAATTCGAGCCCAGAAAGTGGCTGACGCCGCCCAGCTGCTATCGGGTGACATTCGGAAAAATCGCAAGGCGTTTGCCGAATATGCGGAACTGGTCAGTGAGCTTAAAAGCGCTTACCAGAACAACACCGCCGATCTGCCCCCCCAGATACCGCGCCTGCGTCTGAAGATAGACGAAATCAAACCCATGCTGCTTTATGCGGTGCAATGTGATAAAATCAACAATCGTGTCAGCGATATCTTTTTCCTGGCGTATCGCCGCGCCCGCTACGCCAGGGCCTATAGCGCGGCGGTCATGTTCTTCGGCATGCTGGGCCTTTTGCGCAGCTCGAAAATCACCGGCTTCATGCGCTCCATCAAAATGCTCGAGACCTATCTCACACGGAAAGCACAGAGCACGCTCAAAAGCCAGGTCATCGAAAGCTTCACCGACGACTATTTTGAAGAAACCATCTACGGCATTATCACCTCATTGGAAGGAGAGGTAAAAAGCTTTGAGGCCATGGCCCCTATCCTGGACAAGCTGGAAGACGATCTCGACAAGATTAAGCAGCAGAATGAGCGCTGGCTGAGCTTTATCTAACCCAAGCTATCCATTGGCGGATTATACCAAGTCTGGTGCAATCGAACGCTATCTATGACTCGAAACTCATCTCGACTCCCACGCTTTCCAGGTCGCGCCAGTAACCGGGATAGGTCTTGGCCGTGCAGCCGGGATCGAGAATGCGCAGGCCATCGATCACCAGCGCTGCCTGAGCGAAGGCCATGGCAATCCGGTGGTCGGCATAGGTATGGATATCGGTCTCGACCTGCTTGCCAATCAGACTACGATCCGGCGTCACCAGCAGGTCGTCGCCGATTTCCTCGGCCAGGCCCGGCTGGATGCGGTTCAGTTCGGTAGCCACGGCATTGATGCGGTCGCATTCCTTGACGCGCAGGTTGGCGATACCGACAAAGCGCACCGGATGATTATTGAAGGCGGCCAGAACGGCGATGGTCGGGATGGCGTCCTGCATCTGACTGCCATCGATCACGGCCGGCAGGTTGGGGAACTGCTTTATATAGTCATAGGCCTTGGCATCGGGCTGCATCATGGCTTCGGGCGCAATGCCTATATCGATGCCGGTGCCCAGCAGAGCATTGATGCCCCAGATATAGGTGGCAGCGCTGGCGTCCGGCTCCACCCAGTAATCGCGCGCTTCATAAGGCGTATTGGCGATATCCCAGCTCAAAGGACCCGTCTGCGTGATCCGGGCGCCGAAAGCCTTCATGCACTCGAGCGTAATATCGATATAGCCGCGCGCGCCGATATCGCCGTCCTTCACCTTCAGGGAAAACGGCGCATCGCCTTTCGTACCGGCCATCATCAGGGCCGAAACATACTGGCTGGACAAACTGGCATCGACCTCAATGGAGCGATTGGCAAAACCGCCCGCGCTGGTCACGGTTACCGGCGGGCAGCCGGTCGGGGCACTGGCTGTGACGCCGGCAGCGTTCAGCGCCTCGACCAGCGGCGCGATCGGCCGCTTCTGCATATGGATGTCGCCGGTCAGCACAGTCGTGCCGGTTATATTCGCTGCGGCAGCCGTCAGAAATCGCACGGCCGTGCCAGCATTGCCGAGGAACAGCGGTTCCGCCGAAGGCGCAAGCGTGCCGGTGCTCGTCACCACGAAATCCGTGTCGCCCGTCTCTTCCACCGTCACGCCGAGCTGGCGCAGGGCCTGGGCCATATATTTGGTGTCGTCGCTTTTCAAAGCGCCGCTGACAGGACTGCGCCCCTTCGCCAGGGCTGCGATCAGCAGGATGCGGTTGGTGATCGATTTCGAGCCCGGCAAGGCAATTTTGCCTGACAAACCACTGCGGACAGGCACAAGTTTTACGGCAGTCGGGTGGGCGGCGGTCGGCTGGCTGGACACGGGAAAGTCTCGGCTTATACGAAAAAATGAACTCTGCCCGCAAAAGGGGCTTTGACAGGAGGCTTATCTAGTGGCAAGGGGGCCGACGCAATCGAAATTTTCTAAAGACTGAAAGAAGGACGTCTCGTGGCTGATCCTGCCTTAGGTACCAAACAAATCTGCCCCAACTGCACGGCAAAATTCTACGACCTGAACAAGCATCCGGCGCACTGCCCGCGTTGCGACACCGAATTTGACCAGGAAGAAATCGTCCGCACGCGCCGTTCGCGCGTCCGCACCACCGCTCCTGACTACGAGGATACCGACGAGGAGTCCGAGGATCAGGTCAAGGGCAAGACCGGCGGCGAGGACGACGAAGACGAAGAGCCGGAAACCATTACCCCGGAAATCGACGAAGTGGTCACCGACGATGCCCTGCTCATCGACGAGGACGAAGATCTCGATCCTGCCGATCCGGCCCGCGTCGGTTCGCCCGGCGAAAACGTCGACATGGACATCGAAGACGCCGACCTGGGCGATGACGATGGCGACGACGTGCCCTTCCTGGAAGACGACGAGGACGCCGATTTCGACGAAGAGATCGACGGCCTGCCGACCGACGAGGACGATGATCACTAAACGGGATCACAAATTTGAAAGCCGCCGGATCGCTCCGGCGGCTTTTTTCATGTCTCTTCACCAGACCTGTGAAAAAGTTCAAAAAAAATTGCAAAAGGGCTTGCGTCGTCTCAAGGCCTGAACTAGAAGTCGCCGCCTCGGACGGGGCCACCCGCCCCAAGCCATCCGGGACCATCTGAAAGATGGGGCATTAGCTCAGCTGGTAGAGCGCTTGCATGGCATGCAAGAGGTCAGCGGTTCGACTCCGCTATGCTCCACCATAAGGCCCGCTTCCCTAAAGGAATGCGGGCCTTTCCATTTCTGGCTTGCACCCGCGCCATACGCGGCACAGAGTGAAGGCAGGAGGCCCCATTGACCCAGGCCGAACGCACCCCCGAAATGACCCGACGCCTGCTGCCCTGGCTGGTGGCCGTCGCCTTCTTCATGGAAGCGCTCGATACCACCATCCTCAATACCGGCGTGCCAGTAATCGCCAGAGCGCTCGGTGTCACCGCGCTCAGCATGAAGGCCGTGCTCTCGAGCTACACATTGAGTCTGGCCGTCTTTATCCCGATCAGCGGCTGGATGGCTGATCGCTTCGGCACGCGCACGGTCTTCGCCGCAGCCATAGCCCTCTTCACCCTGGGTTCGCTACTTTGCGGCCTCTCCACCAATATCCATATGCTGGTCGCCTGCCGTGTGCTGCAGGGCATGGGCGGCGCCATGATGACGCCTGTCGGGCGGCTGGTGATGGTACGGACATTCGAACGGGCCGAACTGGTCAAGGCCATGAGCTTTGTCGCCATGCCGGTGCTGATCGCCCCCATGCTGGGGCCGCTGGTCGGCGGCCTGATCGTCGATTACCTGCACTGGCGCGTTATCTTCTTCGTCAATGTGCCTGTGGGCCTCATCGGCATGCTGATGGTCTGGTTCAACATGCCGGACTACCGCGGGGCCTCGCGGCCGCTCGATGTGCTGGGCCTGATCCTGTTCAGCTCCGGCATCGCGCTCCTCTCCTATGTGCTGGAGGTTTTCGGCGAGCACCGGCTGGGCATAGGCGGCATACTGGGCCTGCTGGCCATCTCCCTGCTGCTGATCCTGGGCTATGGCCTGCACGCGGCCAAGACGGCCTTTCCCCTGCTTAACCTGACCCTGTTCCGCCTGCGCACCTTCACGGCGGCGGTCAGCGGCAGTTTCATCACCCGGCTGGGCATAGGCGGTGCGCCCTTCCTCCTGCCCATGCTCTACCAGATAGGTCTCGGCCTGACCCCGGTACAGTCGGGCCTGCTGATCATGCCGCAGGCCCTGGCCTCGATGACCACCAAGACCCTGCTGCCGCGCGTGCTGGCACGCTTCGGCTATCGCAATATCCTGATCACCAACACCCTGGCGCTTGGTGTCATGTTGATGCTTTTCGGCACGATCAACCGCGGCACGCCGGTGTGGCTGATCGTGGGGCAGGCCCTGATTTATGGCGTGCTGACCTCGCTGCAGTTCACCAGCATGAATACCCTGGTCTATGCCGATGTGCCACGCGACCAGTCGAGCGGCGCCAGCACCATTGCCAGCACCCTGCAGCAGCTGTCGGTTTCCTTTGGCGTGGCGGCGGCGGGCCTGACGACGATGTTCTTCCTGCCGACAACGACCACCAGCAATCCCACGCTCATGATCGATGGCCTGCACAAGGCCTTCTTTGTGCTGGGCGGTTTTACGCTGGTTTCAAGCCTGATTTTCAGCCGTCTGAAACGCGATGACGGCAGCGCGGAATCCGGCGGCAAGGACCTGCATCTCGACGAAGCGAAGGGCTGACAGGTTAGCCGACCAAAGACCGCGACTTCCCTACCATGGCCTGAAATGCTTGGATAGCTTCAGGCCCTGCTTCTGGTAGTTCGAGCCCAGCTGGCCATAGAGTTTTTCCGGCCGCGCGGTCAGGGGTTCATAGACCAGCCGCGCCACGGTCTGGCCGTCTTCCAGCAGGAAGGGGGTCTCGTGGCAGCGCACCTCCAGCACGCCTTTCGAGCCGGTGCCGGCCGCTTCCGCCGTTCCGAAGCCGGGATCGAAGAAGCCGGCATAATGGACGCGGAACTCGCCGACGCCCGGATCGATCGGCAGCATTTCCGCCGCCTCCATCACCGGGATCTCGACATCGGTCTTTGAGGCCAGGATGTAGAATTCGCCCGGATCGAGCAGCAGTTCGCCGCCGGCATAATAGAGCGGCTCCCAGAACTTTTTCGGATCGTGCCCGGCGATATGGTCGAGATCGATGATGCCGGCATGCCGACGGGCGCGGAAGCCTACCAGCTCGCCGGTCAGGTCAACGCCGCAGTCGGAGGTGCGCAGCTTGGGCGATGCGCCACGCTTGAGGCGCAGTTGGTTGAGGCGCGTGCCCGAGCGCGCCAGCACTGAAAAGGTCTGCGGAGCGATTTCGAGATAGAGCGGGCCGGAATAGCCTTCGGCGACATCATCGAAGGCCACGCCGTAGTCGGTCAGCAGGCGCACAAAGACATCGACCCGGCCGGTGGAGGACTTCGGATTGGCGCGCGCCGAAATGCCTTGCGGCAGGTTCAGGCTTTCCTTGAGTTCGGCGATATAGACGCAGCCGGATTCGAACACCGCGCCGCGCGTCAGGTCCATTTCGTGCATCTGCACGTCGCGCAGACGATCGGCGACCGTGCGGCTGCGCGGCAGGTAGGAGGCGCGGACCCGCCAGGCGCGATTACCCAGGCGCAGATCGATACTGGCTGGCTGGATCTGGTTGTCGTCGAAGGACGTGGCGCTCGTCACCACGCCCGCCTCGGCAAGCGCCGCCAGGCTCTGCATCGGCAATATGCCTTGCGGCTCAGGCTGATCGGCGGGAACGGGGATTAAGGACATCACGCGTCGCAATTCTCTTTATCTGATCGGGCGCACCATTTAAGAGAGCTTATTCAACTCAGCAAGCTTTAAACATGTTTTACCAGCACACCAGTCATGACATTACGGTTCGGGTCGAGGTCGACTACGTGCCGCCGGAAAACAACAAGCGCGCCTCTGACATGCGCCATGTCTGGGCCTATCATATCACCATGATCAATACCGGTGACGATACGGTGCAATTGAAGACGCGCCACTGGACCATCATGGATGCGCGTGGCCAGGTCGAACATGTCAATGGTCCGGGGGTGGTCGGCGAAACGCCGGTGCTGGCGCCCGGCCAGACCTACAGCTATTCCTCGGGTTGCCCTTTGAACACCTCATCGGGTTCGATGAGCGGCTATTACATGTTTGAGGACGAGGATGGGCGGCCGCTGAAGATTATCATCCCCACCTTCTCGCTCGACCTGCCAAATGCAAGACGAACATTGAACTGATCTCTTTGACACAGCCTAATCGAGGGCAAGGTTTGGCTGATGCTTCTGGTATGGCTGGGTGCAGCCATCGCCCTTATTGCAGGTCATCGCTCATGAAAAAGCCCCGCAATCCGAAGATTGCGGGGCTTTTTCAATAAAGATCGCGCTTTACAGGTAGCGGCGGAGCGAGCGGGAAAGCTCCGTGCCGCTGTCGCGCTTCTTGGTCTTTTGCGACGGCTGATAGGCCACGCGGGCGTGCTCCACGCAATAGGGCGTGCCGTCATCCGAACGGCGACCGCAGAAGGAGAAGCTGTCCGAGGACGGATCGCCGATCGGCCACTTGCACATCTTGGCGCCGAGGGTCAGCACGGTGGCGGTGCCCGGTTCCTCGACATAGGGCACGACCGGCTGGTTGATCACCGGGCGAGCCAGAACAGGCTCGGTGCGGCGGACCGTGGCCTGCGCCGCCGGGCGCTCGGCCGGCGCGCTCGATACCGCGGGACGCGGCGGGCGGGCGGGCTTATAAAGGGGGCGTGTCGGTTGCGAAGGCGCGGCGCGGCCCGACAGGCCAAGACGATGCACCTTGCCGATCACGGCATTGCGCGTGACGCCGCCAAGCTGCTTGGCGATCTGGCTGGCGGAATGGCCTTCCTGCCAGAGCTTTTTCAGCGTTTCTACGCGTTCGTCGGTCCAGCTCATACTCTCACTCTCCCATGCTGATCCAGATCAGTTGCAGTTTGAAAGCAATCAAACCACAAGATATAGATGATCCCAAAGGCATCCATGCCCCCGTTGTCAACAGATGGTAAACGAATTGTTAAAAACCGCAATATATGGTGGGAGGGGAATTCCAGTCTGTCCACATATATCTAGATGTTGTGTTTTTATAATCCACATATGTGGATAACCGCCCTGTTCAGGGCCTTGCATCGAGCGATATTCTGCGGCGGGAAGCGTCCGCTTTTTCTGAGCGGAATCAAAAGGGGCCGCCCGTTTTGGGCAGCCCCGTCTCGAAATCTTATATAGGTTCCAACAGACGTATTACAAGGTAGACATGTCGATGCTGAAGCGATAGCGCACGTCCTGCTTCAACATGCGCTCATAGGCGGTGTTGATGTCCTTGATGTCTATGACCTCGACATCCGAGGTAATGCCATGCGCGGCACAGAAATCGAGCATTTCCTGCGTCTCGGCGATGCCGCCTATACCAGAGCCCGCCAGACGCCGGCGGTTCAGCAGCAGGGAGAAGGCGGCGATCGGCTGAGGATTTTCCGGCGCCCCCACCTGGCATAGGGTCGCGTCGCGCTTCAGCAGGTTAAGATAGGCGTTGCTGTCGTGATCGGCGGAGACGCAATCGAGGATGAAATCGAAGGAGCTGGTATGGGCCGCCATTTCGCCGGCATTCTTCGATACCACGACCTCATGGGCGCCGAGCCGCTTGCCGTCCTCGACCTTGGATGGTGAGGTGGTGAACAGCACGACATGGGCGCCCAGGGCACGGGCAAACTTCACCCCCATATGACCGAGGCCGCCGAGGCCGACAATACCGACCTTCATGCCCGGCCCAACCTTCCAGTGGCGCAGGGGCGACCAGGTGGTGATGCCGGCGCAGAGCAGCGGCGCCGTGGCGGCGAGATCGAGTCCTTCGGGAATACGCAGCACAAAGCCTTCATAAACGGTGATCGATTTGGCATAGCCACCATTGGTCGGCTTGCCTGTGTGCGGCTCGATACCGCCATAGGTCTGGATATTGCCGACATCGCAATATTGCTCCAGCCCCTCGCGGCAGTTCGAACAGGTACGGCAGGAATCGACCATGCAGCCGACACCGACGAGGTCGCCTTCCTTGAATTTGGTCACTTCCGATCCGACCTTTGAGACGCGCCCGACGATTTCGTGGCCGACCACCACGGGATAGGTCGTGAAATGCCATTCATTGCGCGCCATATGCAGGTCGGAATGGCAGACGCCGCAATAGAGAATGTCGATGACCACATCTTCCGGTGTGGGATCGCGGCGCTCGATGGTCAGCGGACCAAGGGGTTTGTCGGCCGCGGGCGCGGCATAGGCTTCGCATCGAAACATGGGAGCATCCTGATTTTGGGCGGGAGATGCCCTTCAGGTAATCCCGAACGCCTGGTTTACAAGGCGTGTCGCGAATTGTTCACAGAACAAATTGGCGACGCCGGCAAGGTGCGGCTCATCAGCAGGAGCATCTGCAGCCGGTCCTCCGGCCAGTTCAGCAGGTGCTCGAACAGGCTGGGATGACGGCTTTGCAAAGCGCGGGCCGCGACCAGCCATTCGGGCGCCTGACTGACCTCATCATTATCAGGCAACAGGTCGGCGGCCCGGCATTTCAGCACGCGACTGATATCGCATAGCATGGAGGCGCTGACACGATTGGAACCGCGCTCGTATTTCTGTATCTGCTGGAAGGTGAGCCCGACCGCGCTGGCCAGGGCTTCCTGGGATAATTTACGGCTGCGCCGGCGTTCACGGATATTATGCCCCACGATCATATCGACGGGATGAGGTTTTCTGTACACAGCCATTCGCATTCCGTTATAAAATCAATTTATAATTGAATTTATCAACCATATCGCCTTGCGTCAATCGCCCCGGAGTAATATGCGGTGAATCGCCTGCACCTGCGAATGCAGCACCTGTTCCGTGCTTTCCGGATTGATGCGGCGAAAATAGAGAAAGCCGTCCCGTTCGCGTTCATAAAGCCGTACCAGGCGTTCGCCAGACTTCAGTTCCACCAGGCAGCCCTCCATGCGCTTGGGCGGGCGCCCACGCTGGAAGAAGACTTTTTCACCCGGCTCACACCACGGCGCCATGCTTTCGTCGGCGACAATATGGCTTTCCAATTCCTGCGGAAAGGCTTGCCACCAGGCGCTTTCACGGGAAAAGCGCGAAAAGGGAGCGGTTTCCGAAACGGTATAAAGTTCGCGGTCGAGATCGGCTTCGCTGGCGCCGACAGCCCGCAGATAGGCGCCGATCCGGTCGTCCGGCCAGGCAACGGCGGCATTTTCCCAGCGGCTCATGGCCTGGGCGGATACCCCGACATCGGCCTGAAGTTCGGCCAGTGATTTGCCGGCCCTCTGGCGCAGGAGCTTCATGGCAGCGGCGAAACCGGGATCTTTGGCGCTTTGTCGTCTCATGGACACATCATCAACGAGACGAATGCAAACACTACAGATAAAAAATCACTTTTATCAACCTATATCAACCGACCATATCAGACAATCGTCACGATGGCCTTCTTAATAGCCCCGGGCCTAATCAACAGCGAAACGTGTCGCTTAGAACAAATTCAGCTGCGGATCGCCACCGCGAAACAGGCTGAGATCGAAGGGCGCGCCCGGCTTGCCCAGCCCATAACGCTTGATGCCCAAGGCCAAACGTTTCTGAATCAGCTCGGCATAGGGCCCGCTGCCGCGCATCCGGCTGCCGAATTCGGCATTGTAAAGCTTGCCATTACGGCACTGGCGGATGTGGTTCAGCACCTTCTCAGCACGATCCGGGAAATGCGCCCGCAGCCATTCCTCGAACAGGGTCTTGATCTCGTGCGGCAGCCGGATCAGCGTACCGCCGGCGCGCGTGGCGCCATGGGCGGCGGCGGCTTCCAGTATGGCCTCGATTTCATGATCGGTCAGGCCGGGAATGACCGGCGCCACCAGCACACTGGTCGGTATACCGACGTCACTCAAAACCCTTACCGTTTCCAGGCGTTTCATCGGCGTCGCGGCGCGCGGCTCCATAACACGCGCCAGGTCACGATCGAGCGTGGTGACCGACAGGGTGGCCTTGAACAGCCGCAAGCCTGCCATTGGCGCCAGCAGGTCGATATCTCGCTGGATCAGGGCTGATTTGGTGACGATATGGACCGGATGACGAAACTCATACAGCACTTCGAGTATGCCACGCGTCAGCTTTTCGGAGCGCTCGGTCGGCTGATAGGCATCGGTATTAATGCCGAGCGCGATGGGCGCCGGTGTATAGTTACGCGCCGAAAGCTCGCGCCTCAGAGCTTCGGCCGCGTCCGGCTTGCGGAAGATACGCGTCTCGAAATCCATACCTGGCGACAGATCGAGATAGGCATGGGTCGGGCGCGCAAAGCAATAGATGCAGCCGTGCTCGCATCCTTTGTAAGGGTTTATCGAGCGGTCGAAATGGATATCGGGCGAGCTGTTGCGGCTAATGATATGGCGCACCGTATCGACGCCCAATATCGTCTTGCGCCGCGCCTTCGCCCAATCGTCACGTTCATGATCGCTCCAGCCGTCATCGATCTCGAAACGGTCGGCCACGCCAAAGCGATGGCTGGGCCGGTTCGATACCGATCCCCGCCCCTTGCGCGGCAGGTCAGGCAGGGCATCGTCACTTTTGGTGCGCGTATCTGGCGGTGGGGCGGGCATAATCAATACCCTATACCCACCAAAGAACAAATCAAGAACAAATGATCGATAAATCTTATATCTGGACGTTCTCCGGTTCATTTGAACACGGCCTCACACAGGCCAACAGGCAATGAAGAACATACCGCTAAACAGTATGCTACTCTTTTGAAATATAAACAAAAATTCATGAATTAAACTTAATTTTCGCGACCCCTCCCTCAACACAATTTGGCCCGATTTCCTGCCGCTTATTTGCAGCGCACAATAAAGGGGCCGATATGCGACACATTCTCTATGCAGGCGTGGGATTGATGGCTTTGCTGGCCGGGCAGGCCCTGGCGCAATCCTCGACGACCTCAGAACAGCCGCAGGCAGCAGCGGCCGCATCGCAAAACGACAAGGACACCACCACCATCATCGTCAGCGGCAAGGCCCCCACAGTGGTGCACAAGATCGACCGCACGATCTACGACCTCAAAGACAATCCGCAGGCGACAACGGGCAGCGTATCGGACGTGCTCGGCACCCTGCCCGCCGTCAATGTCGACAGCAGCGGCAATGTCAGCGTGCGTGGCGGTTCGGTGCAGGTCGTGGTCGATGGCAAGCCATCGCCGGCGCTCAAGGGCAACAATCTGGCCCAGGCGCTGCAATCCATGCCGGCCAATACAGTCGCACGCATCGAGGTAATCACCAATCCCGGGCCCGAATTCCGCACCAATGCAGCCACGGTCATCAACATCGTCACGAAAAAGACCGGCAGTCAGGCCCCCGCCGGCGGCATCGTTATAAACTTTGGTGAAAACTCACGGGTCAATACCGCACTGTCAGGATCCTTCGGCGTCGGGAAATGGACGTTCAATGGCGGCCTCAGCCTGCGCGCCGACAGTCGCTCCAATACCGCGCATGTCGATCGCATCAGCCGCAATAGCGATGGCTCGACCGCCACGCATATGGTCGAGGACGTCACGAACCAGACGCACTCCCAGAACAGCAAGTTCGACCTGGGGGCCAGCTATGCCGCCGGCGACAACGATACATTCAACCTGGCCGGCAACGTCTCCATACGGCCGCGCAATCAGGCCAAGGGCGACCGTATCGTCTTTTACGATCCAACCACCAACGCCGTTACCAGCGATACGGATACCGATTCCTACAGCTCGGGCCACTACAACAGTGGCTCGCTCACCGGCAACTGGAAGCACAAGGGCAAGCGCGACGGCGAAACCTTCACCGTCCAGGCGATGCACGAAGAAGACGAATTTTACCAGACCGTGCCCTATGCCGTAACTTACCTGGTACCGGAGTCACCTGACACCGCCTACTGGCAGGTACTGACACAGCGCAAGCTGACCGACGATCTCAGCGGCGATTACGTACTGCCGCTGGGCACCGACACTCAGTTCAAGACCGGTTTCGATATCGAAAGCACCCGCACCACGACCTATAGCGCCGCCTACGATATCGATACGGAGACCGGCGCGCATACGCCGCGCAGCACGAGCAATGGCTATTTCCTGCTCGACCAGACCCTGAGCGCCGCCTATATCGATTACCAGCATCCGCTCGGCAAATGGATCGTCGAGGGTGGCCTGCGCGTCGAGAACATGCTGACCCGCAGTCGTTACGACCGCGGCGAGCCCTTTACGACAACTTCGGATGTGCAGTGGAGCCCGAGTGTCTATCTGAGCCGCGACCTGACGACGAAGAGCAAGCTGAAATTCAGCTACAGCCATCGCATCGACCGCCCCGATGACGATCAGCTTTTCGGGCTGGAACAGATCCTCGACGCCCAGGATATCTACACGGGCAACCCCTATCTGAAACCGGCCCAGACCGAGTCCTTCGAAACCGGATATACCTACACTACCCGTCCTGTCAGCTTCAGCGGCACCTTTTATCTGCGCCAGACCCGCAACAGCATCGTCAACTACAACTATTACCGCAATCCCGGCGATACGGTGCTAATCACCAGCGTGGAGAATGCCGGGCGCGGCAATGCCGACGGCCTCGACATGTCACTGGACCTGCACCTTTGGCCAAAGGTTGATATCAGCCTGAGCAGCAACATCTTCCATATCGACCAGACCGCGCCGGTAGACGGGGTCGATGTCCGGCAGAGCCTGAACACAGCTCAGAACAAGTTGACACTCGGGTTCAATCCCACCAAGGCGGACAGCCTGCAGATTCAGTATGTCGACAATGGTAAGGAACTGGAAGCCAATGGCTGGGGCGAAGGACAGCCCTTCATCAACCTGACCTATACCCGCAAGCTGTCACCGAAACTGAAACTGGTCGTCACCGATATGGATGCCACAAATTCCATGGGTTGGCACCAGTACATCGAGACGTCGCAATACCGTGACGATACGGTCTTCAAGCAGCACGGCCGGATCATCTATGTCGGTATCGATTACAAGCTGGGCGCAGGCAAGTAGTCAGGCGGCCTTATCGCTACGCTTGCGGGTCCGCTTCGATGCCGCCGGCACGGCCTGCATCGGGCGGTTCAAGGTAAAAGGCTTCACGCCCTCATCATAGACAATCGTGCCCGGCCATTTCGGATCAAGCGAGAAGCAGGCCTTGAGCGGGCTCTTGTGGCCCTTGAAACCGCCCTTCAGAAGCTTGTAGGCGCGCGCAAAGACGATCTTGAGCGGCTCCAGGATCTTCGGTGAACGTTTCAGGCTGGGATTGAGACCGAACAGACGGCGCAGCAGACCGTTGGCATAGATGACATTGGCATGCCACAGGGCGCGCGGCGTCATGAACTCGATCGACAGCGAGACATTGACCATGTCGCCATTGACGATGCGGTGCGGGGCATTCTGCGGCCAGGTCAGCATTTCACCCGGTTTGAGATCGTGGATCAGGGCCTTGTCATCGAAGGCCGTTTCATAAGGCAGGTTCTCGTCGCTTTCGCGCAGGGCGATGCCCTCGATCTGGCGGTCTGAGAAGAAACCGGCATCGGCCGGATAAAGACAGACCTTTTTCACGCCGCGGATCTGCCACAGCATGACCATCGGCATGTCGAGATGATAGACGACGTGGGCATTGGGCGAGGAGATAAGCAGGCCCAGATCGGTCTTGAGGTTATGTGTGCCGGTCTTTTCGGCGACTTCCCTGAATATCTGATCGCACAATGCGCCCACGGCAGGGTCGGAATGGTTGACGCGGCGCAGGTTCAGCCACAGGCGGCCGTGCTTCACAGCCTCCATCAGGGCACGGCCATCCAGCTCAATGCCTTCCCGGGTGGTGCGGCGGCCGAGATACCACTCGCCAAAGACCGTCGGGTCATAGCCCATGGTGAAGATTTCGAGGCTTTCGCGCGGATAGCGGTCGATCAGTTCGATCAGCGCCTCTTCGGTGAACAGGGGGCTATCGGCCACGTTCTGGGTGAAGACGAGATTCTCCCTGGTGAAGGCGCGCTGCTTTTCCGGAGTCCAGTTGATCAGGGTCATGGTGTCGTCTTCACATCTTTCTTGAGCAGGGCCTGCCCATAGAACTTCATCTTGAACGGTGGGAACCACAGGGTCTTGCCGAGCCCACGCGCCGCCTTGTCGAGCACGAAGGCTCGGCGCGAATGGCGGATAGCAAACAGGACCAGGCTCGCCAGACCGAATATCCCGGCCTGAACCAGTCCCTGGGCCATCCAGGCGCCACATGCAAGATAGCGGCCATTGACCCCGCTGGAATGGCTGGGGCCCTGACCATAGGCAAAGCCGCGCTTCAGGGTATAGGCCAGCGTGGCGCGGGCGGGCGGCACATCCTCGAAAACGGGGGCATCCGCCGCCCAGGCCATGACGCGGCCCTCGGCCTTCATGGCGGTGAACAGGATATCGTCCTCGCCACCCATCTCGTTCTGCAGGGTGCTGAACGGGGCTTTCGAGGCCAAGGCTGCCGTTTTCAGCAGGGAGTTCCCACACCCGTAATAATGCGGCAGGATTTCCGACTGCGCCGGGCCGAAACGCGAGAAGAAGTGCTCGAAATAGGCGCGATTATCGCGGGTTTCGGCCGGGATGCGGGCGGTGACCGGACCGAACACCACATCAGCGCCGAAGTGTTTCTGCGCCATCAGCAGGCGGTTGAGCCAGTCGGCCGGCGCCTCCTCGTCATCGTCAAGGAAAGCAATGAAATCGGCTTCACAAGCGCTGACGGCGCTGTTGCGCGCATTGGCCACGCCGGTTCTCGGCTCGTGAATATAGGTGACTGAAAATGGCGCCTCAAAGCCCTCGACCTGAGCCTTCGCCGAGGCTTCCGGGCTGTTATCACAGATGATCAAACTGAGGTCAGACACGCCCTGCTGCGCCCGGATCGAACGCATGGCGGTTTCCAATCCCTGCGGACGGCGGAAGGTCGGGATGATCACGCAGACAGAGGCCTGGGCGCTAACGGCACGGGAGATATTCAGCGGTTCGGTCCGGCTATCCGGCATCAATGGCTCCCAGCCGGCGCGGAATGCTGGAGACAGCATGGGCTACCCCCTTCGCACGGCCGACAAGATCAAGTTCGAGGCAGGCGATCTGATCGAAACGCCGGTTGAGGCGGGTTACGGCGCCGGACACCCGACCACCCATGGCCTGCTGCAGGCGACCTGCGGCCAGGGAGAGGTTCCGGCCAAGGCGACCGGAAGGCGAGGCACCGTAGATACCCACATGGCGCACAGGATAGGACAAATTGCTGAAGGAGTTCTTATAATGGCTCTGGCCGGTTGAAAGATCGTAGTAGCTGACGCCAGCGGCCTTCAGCGGCGCCTGGCACTCCATCAGGAAGATCGAGCCCGGCGAGAAGCTTCCGAAGGCTGGATCATAGGCCGATATCCACGGATGCATCCGGTCGCCGAGGCGTGGGCCATAGTGGAAAAGCGCCGGCTTGCCGCCGATGGTCATGGTCAGGAGCGAGCCATGGAGGCCATCGGGCGAGGCTTCGAACAGGCGTTCTAGCAGGGCGGCGGCCCACGGCGGCGACATGAAATCGTGCAGGCCGTTCTGGCTGAGCTGTTCGCGCTTCAGGCGCAGCATCCGGTCGAAATGATCGCGATTACGGTCGTTGACGATGAAATCGATCTCGCCGTGCGCCTCGATCAGGTTGCGGCGATGGCGGCTGACATTCTTGCGATGCTTGCGGCTGAGAGTGTCCGTTGCCCCCTCCAGGTCGATGCCGTAGGCCATGTCGGCCTCGCCACCGGTGTCGCCGAAGAGGTTATGCGGGTCGATCAGGCCGATGGCCTGGAAACGGTCGATCCCCGCCGCCTTGAGGGCATCACGGCCATCCAGTTGCGCATCGGGAAAGGTGATCAGGGCACTGTAATCGGAAAACGGCGCGCCGACGGGGCGGGCGAAGCGGTGCGGACGACGGTGATGGGGCAGGAAGCCGATGATCTGGCCTTGCTGGCGGAATACGGCCACGAATACGTCATCACGGCCCATCGCCACAGCACGGGTAAAGTCCGGCGACAGCAAGGGTGACCGAAACAACGGAGTCAAGGCACACATGGCGCGCCAGGTCCGGATATCACGGTCGGTCAGGGCGGAAGGCGTTATCAGATCACAGGTCAGCATTAGGGGTCACAGGAAAAAAACACAAAAGGGTCCGTAATCCGCGCCGATGCAAGCCGCAGGCCATTTTACGCAACGTAACCACGTTTTGCGAAATGGTGCTGAAATACCTTGAAACCAGGCCATAAAGTCAAATATTCACGTCATTATGACAAGTTTTCTTGACCATATGTTTCGCCCATGTTGTAAAACTTCCTTGTCAGGGCGATATAGGCATACAACGTTATCCCATTGAAAGCGCATGATTTGACGACCGTCCCGCTTTGGTACTCTCAGGGGGCACCACACTGAATATCTTTGATGGCGAGGGCATATGCGTGAAATGCAAAAACGGCATCGGCTGGGCCAGGACACATGGCTGTCTTTTGCCCTTCGATGCGTGGCTGCCCTTGCTCTATATATTCTGAGCCTGGCTGCCCAGGAATTAATAGATGATCGCGGCCAATCGATTTTATTACGCTATGTGTCTGTATTAGTTTATATTTTAAGCTTAAGCCTCGCCTTTACATGGTTCTTTTTATGGATAAGACGTGCCGATGAATATCAGAAGCGGCTGGCCGTTCGGAATGTCGCCACATCACTCATAAACGCCATGGGCTTTTTTATCTTTCTGCATATTTTCTATGCCTTCGACCGCTCCTCCAGTGCTGCCTGGCCAATCCTGGCCATGCCTGCCTACGGGATTGGGCTGGCAGTCATAGGGTCCCGGCCGAAAAAAGAATGAAAAACCGACTGAAAATCCTGCGCGCCGAGCGCAACTGGTCACAGGCCGACCTGGCCGACCACCTGGCTGTATCGCGCCAGACCATCAATGCCATCGAGACGGAAAAATACGATCCGTCCCTGCCTCTGGCATTTAAAATTGCAGATCTGTTCGCCTTGCGGATAGAAGATATATTCGTGCCTCACTGATGGCCTGGGGAGTTTCATGATTTCAAGACTAAAGGCAAGCCTGCTGGTCCTCACCACCTTGGCCGCCATATCCTTCGCTTCGCTGGCCCAGGCGCAAACGGTGACTACACAGCCCGTCCCCGTAAAGCCCGCCATGTGGGTGATCAAGGACGCGGATTCGACCATCTATCTGCTGGGCTCGATCCACGTCATGAAGCCGGAGACGCCCTGGCTTAATCCGGCCATCCAGAGCCGGTTCGACAGCGCGCAGGATGTCTGGTTTGAAATTCCCGATCTCGACAACAAGGCCGCGGCCATGCCCGTGGCGCAGAAATATATGTTCGATCCGCAGGGCGATGTCGCCAGCGGCCTGTCTCCCGAAGAAGTGGCGCAGGTCAATGATCTGCTCAAACCCCTGAACCTGAACACCACAATGCTCAAGGCCATGCGCAAATGGGCGGTAGGGCTGATCATCACCATGCAGCAGGTCAACCAGCTGGGCTATGCCACCGATACCGGCGTCGACCTCACCCTGGTGAAACAGGCGCGCGATGCCAACAAGGGCGTCCACGGCCTGGAGACGATGGAAGCGCAAATGCAGGCGCTGGTGCCGGAAACCGAAGAGGATGAACTGACCAATCTGCGCGCCACCCTGACCGATATCGAGACCATGCCGCAAGATCTCGATGACCTGTTCGCCGCCTGGAAGGCTGGCGATACCGAAGCCCTAGGCCACCTGATGATCGACAAGATGCAGGCGGAAGATCCCAAAAACTATCAGCGTCTGATCGTCGGGCGCAATGCCGCCTGGGAACCGAAGATCGAGGCGATCCTGGCCGGAAAGGGCACCACCTTTATCACGGTGGGTGCCGGGCATCTGGTCGGGCCGGATAGCGTCATCGCCATGCTGAAGGCACACGGTATCCGTGCCGAGCGGATCAATTATTAGGTTAATAAAGACTTAACAACTGGCCCGAAGCTTGCAGGGCCTGCCGCAAACCCCAATCTTCGGGAGGCAGGTCCATGCAGCGCATTCATTTTGAACCAACCGCAGCGTTTCTCAAAGCCGGCCGGCTGAGCTGGCTGCTCGATTCCGCGCTCATCATCGGCGCCGCCTTCGCCGCCGCCAGCGCCGTTATCCCGCTCGGCATGTGGTGGCATCGCTCGCATAACCCGGACCTCACCCTGATGACCTTTCAGGCCTCGGTCGACCCGGACACCGCCGAAGCGCAGGCCGGGCCGACCGGCACACCCTTGTTGTGGGTACTGAAAAAGGCCGATTCCACCGTCTATCTGTTTGGCGCCTTCAACAGCAGCGATCCGATCGACAGCGGCTGGATGGATCGTCGTCTTTACGAGGCCTTCGACAATGCCGACCAGGCTCTGTTCGAAGTTCCGTCCTTCCCTGTCATCCTGCCGTCCGATCCGATCATGCCGCATCCGGACGCCTTTCTGTTCCAGCGCGCTCAGTCGTTGCGCATGACGGTCGGCGGGCTTGAGTCCGGCGATTATGCCGGGCGGGTCAGTGCTGCCGGTGTCAGTGACGATGGCTTTGTCCTGCCAGTATCCGCCTGGCGCACGGGTGACCAGAAGACCCTGACCGACAGCCTGGCCCTGATGGCACAGGCCGACCCGGCAGGCTATGCCGCCCTGATCGACAAGCGCAACCAGACCTGGCTGCCGGCCATCCGCAAGGCCCTTTCAAATAAGGGAACAACCTTTGTGACGGTCGGGGCCACGCACCTGATCGGGCCGGACGGCCTGGTGGCCGCCCTGCGCCAATCCGGCTACAGCGTCAGCCGGCTGGATGCGGTGACACCCGGGGCTTAAATCCCGTCGCCACCGTAAATCGGGTTATGAATACCGCACTCTACCTTTTCCGAATCCGCCCAGCGGCCGGAACGGGCATCGTCACCAGCGGCCACCGGCTTGGTGCAGGTGAAGCAGCCAATCGACGGGAAGCCTTGCTCGACCAGCGGATGCGGCGGCAGATCGTGGTTCTTGAAATAGGCCGCGATATCGTCCGCCGTCCAGGTGGCCAGCGGATTGATCTTGAAGTGCCGACCATCGAATTCGACGATCGGCAGCTTGGTGCGCGTGGCGCTCTGATGGCGTTTGCGGCCGGAAATCCACGCGCCATAGCCTTCCATGAAACGGTTCAGCGGACGCACCTTGCGCAGGTCGCAGCACTGATCGGGATTGGTGCGCCACAGAGTGTTTTTGCCATCTTCGCTGGCGGCTTCGTCAATATCGGCCTTGAGATTGACCAGGTTGGTCAGACCGAGCTTCGCCATCAGCTCATCGCGATACTGGATCGTCTGGAAGAAGTGACGATCTGTATCGAGGAAGATGACCGGCAGGTTCGGCTCGATCTGTGCCACCATATGCAGCAGCACGGCGGAATCGGCGCCGAAGGACGACGACAGGGTGATGTCGCCGATAAACTCTTCCTGGATGGCCTTTTGCAGGATTTCCTGCGCCGTCAGGTGTTCCCACGCCGCACTCAAGGCCTCGGCGCGCAGTGAACCTTCCGTCTTTTTCTGGTCTTTCAGTATGTCGATCAAAATCGTCATAGCAGGATATTCCTAGCCCTCAGCGTGCCGGAGAGCCCATGCGGGGCGGTTGGCGTCCGCCGCCCCTTGATAAAATGTGCCGAAGCGTGATTTCGCGGCGGCAATGGCGCCGGCGGGGTCCTTGTCCTTGACCAGGAATTCGTCGAAGCCACAGCGCAGCATGTGGAAGAGCTGATCGCGCAGCACATCGCCGACCGCGCGGATGACGCCCGTATAGCCGCTCTCGCGCAGGATGCGGGCCGTGGAATAGCCGCGTCCGTCGCGGAAGCCGGGGAAGGCGACCTCTACCAATGTAATCTTCGTCATGAAGGGTTCAAGGAGGCGGACGTCATCGGCCGGATTGATGCGCACGCCATAGTGCCCGTTCAGGCCGTCCAGCTCGTTCAGGGCGCGCTCGAAGGGCAGGATATAGGGGCCATCAGCGCCGGTGGTTTCGTCGTCGGCCAGCAGGGTCCAGCCATCGGGGATGACCTCGCCGCTGTTATCGACCAGTTGGGGGGCGTAGGAAGAGTTAGGCTGGCTCATGCAGGGCCTCCGCAAAGGTATCGCGGCCGAGGCGCTCAAGCGTATCGATGAAACGCTCGGCCGGAGAGGTCCGCAGGGAGAGATAGAGGCGCACGACGCGCTCGATGGCGGCCGGTACGGCTTCGGCGGAGAGGCCTTTGCCGGTGATCTGGCCAAGCGCGGCCTTCTCGTCGGCGCGGCCGCCCAGCAGGATCTGGTAGAACTCGATGCCCTGCTTGTCGACGCCCAGAATGCCGATGTGACCGACATGGTGGTGACCACAGGCATTGATGCAGCCGGAAATCTTGATCTGCAGATCGCCAATTTCGTCCGTGAGCTGAGCATCGGCGAAGCGCTGCGAAATATCCTGCGCCAGCGGGATAGAGCGGGCATTGGCCAGCGAGCAGTAATCGAGGCCGGGGCAGGCGATCATGTCGCTGATCTTGCCGCCATTGGCCGTGGAGAGATTGGCGGTATCGAGGCGGCTGTAGAGTTCGTACAGGTCGCCCTTGGCGACATGCGGCAGGATGATATTCTGCTCGTGGCTGACGCGCAGTTCACTGTAACCATAGGCGTCGGCCACATCGGCCATCACGTCCATCTGTGCCGAGGAGGCGTCGCCCGGCGGCAGGCCGACCGGCTTGAGCGAAATGGTCACCGAGACATGGTCGTCGCGCTTGTGGGCGTGGGTGTTGTTCTTCACCCAGCGGGCAAAGGCGGCATCGGCCGTCTTGGCGCGCTCGAAAGCCACACGATCAAAGGCTTTATCTGTAAAGGCCGGATCGGGGAAGAAACTGCGGATGCGTTCGATCTCGGCCACAGGGGCATCGATCTTGGCCTTGTCGAGCGTGTTCCATTCCTCTTCGACCTGGCGGGCATATTCGTCCGGCCCCAAAGCCGCGACCAGAATCTTGATGCGCGCCTTGTAGATATTGTCACGGCGGCCATAGCGGTTATAGACGCGCAAGGCGGCTTCGAGATAGCTCAGCAGCTGTTCGCCCGGCAGGCCCGACTTGATACGGTGACCGAGGTGCGGCGTGCGCCCCATGCCGCCGCCGACATAGACATCGAAGCCGTCCTTCTTCAGGTGCAGGCCGATATCGTGGACGCGGATGGCGGCGCGGTCCTGATCGGCGCCGGTGATGGCGATCTTGAACTTGCGCGGCAGGAAGGTGAATTCCGGGTGGACGCTCGACCACTGGCGGATCAGTTCGGCCCACGGGCGCGGATCGTCGTGCTCGTCCTTCGCGGCGCCGGCGAACTGGTCGGTGGTGGTGTTGCGGATGCAGTTGCCCGAGGTTTGCAGGGCGTGCATCTCGACCTCGGCCAGCTCTTCCAGGATCTTCGGTGTCTCGGCCAGTTTGATCCAGTTGAACTGGATATTCTGGCGCGTGGTGAAGTGGCCGAAATCGCGGTCATAGGTGCGGGCGATATGGGCGAACCTGCGCATCTGGCGCGCCGACAGCACACCATAGGGCACGGCGACGCGCAGCATATAGGCGTGCAGTTGCAGGTACAGGCCGTTCATCAGGCGCAGCGGCTTGAACTGGTCCTCGGTGATCTCGCCGGAAAGGCGGCGGGCCACCTGATCGGCGAACTCAGTGTTCCGGTCACGGACAAAGGCATGATCGAAGGAATCGTAAACGTACATGACCTAGTACTCCTGGAAGATATCGCCGCGGCCATGCTGGCGGGCAATGTCATCCGCGGTCTGGCCGATGGTCGGGCCGTTGGCGCGGACAAATTCGCGTACATGTTCGCGCTGCACCGGGGCATCGGCGGCGCTGAGCGGGATGAGGTAAGGGGCCACCACCTCGGTTTCGCGTGTTTTCCATTCGGCGAGCGCGGCATCGCCCTGCTCGTCGGTCAGGCGCGCGGCCTGGGCGGCGTCCTCGGTCCAGCCGTTGGGACCGAACCAGATGGTCAGGCCGTCCGTCAGGCGGTTGGCGGTTAAGAGTTTCATGCGTTGAGTCTCATGGCTTCTTCGACCACGCCGGCGATGGCCGACTGGTCTTGATACAGGGCGGCGACTTCGCCGATGATGACAAGGGCCGGGCCCTTTGGCGGGGCGGCGGCGATGGTGTCGGCCAGCGCGCCGAGTTGGGTCAGCGTGCGCTTCTCGTTGGCCCGCGTCCCGTTTTCGATGACCAGCACCGGGGTATCGGGCAGGCGGCCGTGGCGGGTCAGCTTGTCGGCGATCTCGCGTGCCGTGGCGACCCCCATATAGACGACCAGGGTATGATGCGGGGCGGAAAGCGCCGACCAGTCCAGCATAAGCGGATTGGAATGGTCGCCATCCTTGCTGTGGCCGGTGATGAAGGTGACGCTCTGGGCGTGATCGCGATGGGTCAGGGGGACAGCGGCGGAGGCTGCGCAACCGAGCGCCGCCGTGACGCCCGGCGTGATATGGACTTCGATGCCGGCCTGGCGCAGGGCCTCGACCTCTTCGCCACCGCGGCCAAAGACGAACGGATCGCCGCCTTTGAGACGCACAACGCGGCGGCCTAAGCGAGCCTGTTCGACCAGCAGTTCGTGGATCTGATCCTGCGGCACCGAATGGTTGGAGCGTTCCTTGCCGACATAGAACCGGTCGGCATCGCGTCGCGCCAGATCCATGATGCCGTCACCGACCAGCCTGTCATAGACGATGACATCGGCTTCAGAGAGCAGGCGCAGGGCCTTGAGCGTCAGCAGTTCCGGATCGCCCGGGCCGGCGCCAACCAGATGGACCACGCCGGTGCGCGGGGCATTGATATTGGTCAGAGCCAGAGCCACGGCCTCGTCAATCTGACCCTTGCGCGCCAGTTCAGCGGCCGGTGATTGGAGGATATTTTCCCAGGCGCGACGACGATCATCCGTGTTCGGAAGGATTTCACGCAAGCGCGGCGACAGTTGCGTGGCGAAGGCGGCGACCTCTGTTTCCGAGGGCGGCACGGCGGCCTCGATCTTGCGGCGCGCCTCACGTGCCAGCACAGGGGCAGTGCCGCCGGTGGCAACGCCGATGCTTAAAGTACCGCGATCGATGATGGCGGGGACGTGAAAATCGGAGAGGTCCGGGAAATCGACGGCATTGAGCGGTGCGCGTGAGGTGCGGGCCAGTTGGGCGCCCCTTTCGGCCAGCTGGCGATCCTCGAAAGCGACAATGATAAGCGCGGCCTCGACCAGTTCAGCGGCTTCAGGCCAGCGCGGCAGGGCGTCCGCCAGATCGGCCAGCGGTGCGAAAACGGTCACTTTCGCGGGCGTGCGGTTGAGCAGGTTGAGCTTGCGGATCGCCCACGCGCCGGCGCCGATCAGGACAACCTGACGGTTTTCGAGCGGCCATGACAGGGGCAGAGCGAGCATCGCAAAAACACCAAAAGAGGGACCATACAACATGATCCCCTTTAACAGCGTTGTATGTAGGGTTTTGCCGGCCCGAAATAAAGCGATGGTTTGTAGTGCGAAGGTTTAGGGCGGCTAAACGGCGCCCTAAACTGACAATCGTTCGCAATCAATGGCTTGCGCCGTCCCAGGTCTTGACCGTCAGGCCGTCAAGATCGAGGTCTGGGAGGCAGCGCAGGTTAATGGCCTTCATCGGTTGGCCATCCGGCCCTTTGCCCTCCGAAAACGGCGCGATGCCGCAGGTCGAACAGAAGTGGTGATGCAGGACCCGGCGATTGAAATTATAGGTCGAAAGACCGGATTCCGGCGTCTTGAGCGTGAAATCGGCGGCGCCGACAAAGGCCAGCAGACCGCCCCGCCGCCGGCACAGGGAACAGTTGCAGTCCAGTCCTTCGGTGAAATCGCCCTCGACCTCGAAAGCGATCTGACCGCAATGGCAACTTCCCTGATGCAGCATGATTGGCCTCCTTTAATCGCGTGAATTTCGCCTTGCGGGCGTAAGAAAACAATGCGGGGACAACCGGTCGCAGGGACCTGACCGTGCGCGTGTGTTAGGGTGTGGCCATGAGTTCAGAACATGCTATCGCCGCCCGCCAGAAAATCCGCGCCGAGGCCGCCGCCATCGGTATCGACGAAGCCTTTATCTCGAAGCTGGTCGATGAATTTTACAGCCGGGTGCGGGTGCATCCGCAACTGGGACCGGTTTTTAACGGCGCGGTCCATGACTGGCCGGATCACCTGGCGAAGCTCAAGCAATTCTGGGAGTCGGTGGCACTCAATGCCGGGGTCTATTCCGGCCGCCCGATGCAGGCGCATCTCAAGGTTTCGACCATCGAGCCGGCGCATTTCGGCGAATGGCTCTATCTGTTCGAGCAGACCCTGCGCGATATCGCCCCTTCCGAAGCGGCCGTGGAATATTTCATGGTCCGCGCCAGCCGGATTGGTGAAAGCCTGAAGCTGGGGCTGTTTTTCAAACCCTGAGACTAATGGGGCGTTGGGACCCCACAAACCTGCCCTGCTTCAATAAAAAAGCCTCACCCTAAGCAGGGGAGGCTTTTTTATTGAACAGAAGAAGGCTTGGGGCCACGGCCCCAAACCCCAGATGTTTAGTAACGGTAATGGTCCGGCTTGAACGGACCATCGACCGGCACGCCGATATAGTCCGCCTGTTCAGGATTCAGAACGGTCAGCTTCGCCCCCAGCTTGGCCAGGTGCAGCATGGCCACCTTCTCATCCAGGTGCTTCGGCAGGGTATAGACCGACTTGTTGTACTTGGCAGCATTGGTCCACAGTTCGATCTGCGCCAGGGTCTGGTTGGTGAACGAGGCCGACATAACGAAGGACGGGTGGCCCGTGGCATTGCCCAGATTCACCAGGCGGCCTTCGGAAAGCACGATGATCTTCTTGTTGTCCGGGAACTCGACATGGTGGACCTGCGGCTTGATCTCATCCCACTTGAAATTGCGCAAAGCGGCGATCTGGATTTCCGAGTCGAAGTGGCCGATGTTGCAGACAATGGCGTTGTGCTTCATCTCGCGCATATGTTCCAGGCGCAGCACGTCCTTATTGCCGGTGCAGGTGACGAAGATATCGGCGCTGGCGGCCACGTCTTCCACCGTGCGGACCTCGTAGCCTTCCATGGCGGCCTGCAGGGCGCAGATCGGATCGACCTCGGTGACGATCACGCGCGCGCCGCCATTGCGCAGAGACGCCGCCGAGCCCTTGCCGACATCGCCATAACCCAGAACAACCGCGACCTTGCCGGCCAGCATGACGTCCGTGGCGCGGCGGATGGCGTCGACCAGCGATTCACGGCAACCGTACAGGTTGTCGAACTTCGACTTGGTGACCGAGTCGTTGACGTTGATGGCCGGGAACGGCAGGTCGCCCTTCTGCGCCATGGCGTAGAGACGATGCACGCCCGTGGTGGTTTCCTCGGAAACGCCCTTGATGGCGTCACGGATAGCCGAATAAAAACCGGGCTTTTCCGCGAGATAACGTTTCATCACCTTGTAGAGCGCTTCTTCTTCCTCGTTTTGCGGATTGTCGAGCAGGGCCGGATTCTGCTCCGCCTTGGGACCGAGAACGCACAGCAGGGTGGCGTCGCCACCGTCATCGAGGATCAGGTTCGGATAACCGCCGTCGTGCCATTCGAAGATCTTGTGGGCGTAATCCCAGTATTCTTCCAGCGTCTCGCCCTTGATGGCGAAGACCGGCGTGCCGGCGGCGGCGATGGCGGCGGCGGCGTGGTCCTGGGTCGAGAAGATGTTACATGACGCCCAGCGCACCTCGGCGCCCAGGGCCTGCAGGGTCTCGATCAGAACGGCGGTCTGGATCGTCATGTGCAGCGAGCCGGCGATGCGAGCCCCCTTCAGCGGCTTGTCCTTGCCGAACTCTTCGCGCGTGGCCATCAGGCCCGGCATTTCGCCCTCGGCGATTTCGATTTCCTTGCGGCCAAAGGCAGCGAGCGAGAGGTCTTTTACAATGTAGTCAGCCATGTCAGAATTCCGTTTCCAGCGATATGAAACGGCTTATACCGATCCACGGCCGGATTGGCAATAAACATATAAAGATATCTTTATATGCCCCTGGAGGGCGGCATCAGCCACAGCTTTCCGGCAGACACATCCCAATAGCTATGCAACCGGCGCAGGACTTCGAGTCCCACGGTCACATCGTGCTCCAGTACATTGTCGGAGATTTCGGCGGAGAGATCGTTGAAAGCAATGCCGCCAAGGCGAATATCGCGCACGGGACTAAGGGTGAGACGGCGCAATCCGTTGACATCGCCGCCCAAGGCGGTGGATTGCGAACGCCCATGCAGCAAGCCGTTTCGTTTGGCCCAGCTGCGCCGCAGGATCAGAGCCGTATTGGCACCGGTATCGAGACTGGCGCGGACCGGGTGGCCTTCCAGCTCCATATCGATTACCAGGGCGCCCTTGGGGCTGCGTGACAAGGGGACGGGCCTCATGCCGCCGGCCGGCTGCTGGCGGCGGAAGCTGGCGCGGCGGGCCGGACCATCGAGATCGAGCGGCCAGTCATTGAGGATATCACGGCCGATCAGCATATCGGCGGTCAGTCCCACCTGTTTCATCGGCAGGATCATGACGGGGGCAACGTAAGCCGCGTCACCGGCCCGGATCGAGACGGGCGCGCTTTCCCCGGCAGTGATCCGGCCATAGACCGCCTGCCCGCTGCGTGTCTCCAGGGCATCGAGGCCCAGACTTTCGGCGACCTGCGCATCCATCAGGGTGGCGCTGGCTCCGCAGTCGAGAATGCCCTGCAAAGGCCGCCCGCGAACCATTACCGGCATCATCAGGCCTTCATTGGTCAGGCGCAGATCAAACCCCATCTGCTCCGCGCGAGCTGAAGTGGCGGCAAAACCAAGGGTGGCAAGAGCGGTCAGAATCTGGCGGCGATCGAGGGTCATGCCACCAGATTATCAACCGATATGAGCAGAATTTGGGTGTCCAAATGGCGCAATTGGACTAATCAAGGCACAAAGCTAAGGATTTGATGATGAACGCACCCGCTTTTATGCCCCATCCTGATGTGTCCAGGCACGACTGGTCGAAGACAGAGATCGCCGCCCTGTTCGACCTGCCCTTCATGGAACTGGTTTTCCAGGCGGCCACGGTGCATCGCCAGCACTTCGATCCTTCGGAAGTGCAGCTGTCGCAGTTGCTTTCCGTGAAAACAGGCGGCTGCGCCGAAAACTGCGGCTACTGTTCGCAATCAGCCCACTTCGACACCGGCCTGAAGGCAGGCAAGCTGATGGCCGTCGAAAAGGTGCTGTCCGAAGCGCGGGCCGCGAAAGACGGCGGCGCGCAGCGTTTCTGCATGGGCGCGGCGTGGCGCGACCTGAAGGACCGCGATGTGCCGGCACTCGCCGCCATGATCGGCGGGGTCAAGGCCATGGGACTGGAAACCTGCGCCACGCTCGGCATGATCACGCCGGATCAGGCGAAAGCTCTGAAAGACGCCGGGCTCGACTATTACAACCACAATCTCGATACCTCGCCGGAATATTATGATCAGGTGGTCACCACCCGCACCTATCAGGAACGGCTGGATACGCTTCAGGCCGTTTCCGATGTCGGCATGAAGACTTGCTGCGGCGGCATCATGGGGATGGGCGAGGCGCGCGCGGACCGGGTGTCGTTCCTGCACCAGCTGGCCACCCTGCCGCATCATCCGGATTCCATCCCGATCAACAACCTGGTCGCTATTTCAGGTACGCCGCTGGGCGACAAGGTCGGCGCGGATGGCGGCATTTCCGGCATCGAATTTGTCCGCACCATTGCTGTGGCGCGCATTGTCTGTCCGAAGTCCATGGTGCGCCTCTCCGCCGGTCGCAACGAGATGAGCGAGGAATTGCAGGCACTGTGCTTCATGGCCGGCGCCAACTCGATCTTTATCGGCGACACCCTCCTGACCACGCCCAATCCGCAGCCCGGCACTGACGCCCATCTGCTGCGCGAACTGGGCCTGCGGCCAATGACTCAAATGTCCTAGAAACGGGCGTCATAGAAATTTGGCATTTGGCGTGCTATCCTAACGGTATGAAAACAGAAAAGAAAACGACCAAGACCCCTCCCCAAACTTCTGCCGCCGAAATTGTCAGCCAGCTGCGTCAGATCTATGACGCCGCCGTGGCCGCGCTCCAGACCGACCTGCAAGCCTATCTCGCCACGCGCCAGAAGCCTTCGCGCCCCCTGCGCGATGCCGGCCGCTATTGCTATCCCAAGCTGGCCATCGTTTGGAAAGGCATTACCGATGGCGAGGATGAGGCCCTGATTCAGGCCAATCGCCACCCGGAAGTCAACCGCGCCTATGCCCGCTTTTCGCGCCCCGGCACCTATTCTTCCTCGATCACCCGCCCCGATATCTTCGGCGACTATATCGAGGAACAACTCGACCTGCTGATCCGCGACTACAGCGCCGAATGCACGGTTTCGCTCTCCGATCAGGAAATCCCCTATCCCTACGTGCTCGATGGCGCCGGGCTCGACCTGAACAGCGTCTCGGCCATCGACCTGTCGCGCCACTTCCCGGCCACCGAACTGGCTCTGATCGGCAATGAGGTCGCCGACGGGATCGCCTTCATCGATGCCGAGGGCCACCATCCGCTGGTACTGTTCGACGGCTTGCGCAGCGATTTTTCCATTGCCCGCCTGCGCCATTACACCGGCACCCCGGCCGAGCACACCCAGGGCTATATCCTGCTGACCAACTATAACCGCTATGTCGATGTCTTCGTCGCCTACGCGCTGGAGCAGCTGAAAAAGCCCGACAGTCCCTACACGGCGCTCTCCTGCTGCGGCAACTTCACCATCACGAAGGATACGCCCGATCCGGAAGCCCTGATCGCCGCTTCGCCGTGGCGCAAACACCAGATGCCGGCCTATCACCTGATGGCGCCCGGCCGGCAGGGCATTTCGCTGGTCAATATCGGCGTCGGTCCCTCCAATGCCAAGAACATCACCGACCATCTGGCCGTGATGCGCCCGCACGCCTGGCTGATGATCGGCCATTGCGGGGGCCTGCGCGCCTCCCAGAGTATCGGTGACTATGTGCTGGCGCACGCATACCTTCGCGACGACCATGTGATGGACGACGTCCTGCCGATCGAGATTCCCATCCCGCCAATCGCCGAAGTGCAGCAGGCCTTCCATCAGGCGGCGGTGCGCGTCACCGGTCAGGATGGCGAAGACCTCAAGAAGCGCCTGCGCACCGGCACGGTGGTCACCACCGATGATCGTAACTGGGAACTGAAATATTCGCTGTCCGCCCGCCGCTTCTCGCAGTCGCGCGCCATCGCCATCGACATGGAATCGGCCACCCTGGCGGCGCAGGGCTATCGCTTCCGTGTGCCCTACGGTACGCTGCTCTGCGTGTCCGACAAGCCACTGCATGGTGAACTGAAGCTACCGGGCCAGGCCAATCATTTCTATGAGCGCGCCATCGCCGAACACATCCAGATCGGCATCGAGACGGTCGGCATATTGCGTGACTTCGGCGGCAAGCTGCATTCGCGCAAGCTCAGGGCCTTCGACGAACCGCCGTTCCGGTAATCTGGCAGGTAAAACAAAAGGAGCGGGTTGCTGTCAGGCAAACCGCTCCAGTCAGATCAATGGACCTCCATCCATAGGATAGAACCGGTTGCGGGCGGGCGTTGTCAACGCGGGCTTGTCGCCATCGGTTAAATCCTGATAACATAATGGGCCTTTTGACTCTCACTATCGAATCAAGTTGCTGTGAATGTTGCCGTTTTCGGCCGCCTCCCTCGCTTTTGCTGCGCACAAAAAATGCCCTTACGAGGCGGTCGGCACACGCCTGCAAGGCTGGCTGGAACACGCCTTTGCCGCCGGTTTCCTGTCTGATGGCGGCGCACAAGGCCGGTACAGTTATCTGCTCGCATGCCCTACAGCAAAATCTGACCTAGCCTATGACGATCCGCGCGAAACGGCTGAGTTTCTGCGTGAAGTGACTGTGGCCATCACGCCCGATCACCATCGCGGTGATCTGCCACCCTTTTCCGGCGGGCTGGTCGGCATGGCCGCCTTCGAACTGGGCCAGCGCCTGGAAGCGATGAAGCGCCGGCCCTTCCGCATCGAAGGCCGTCAGCCGTGGCCGGAACTGGTCGTGCTATGCTATCCGGCGGTGCTCGCCTTCGATCACCGGGAAGAAACACTGACCGTCATCGGGCGCGGCGCCACTCAGGCAGAAGCCGAAGAAGCGCGGGATGCCTTGCTTGCCCTCTACAATGCCACACCTGCGTCACCATCGCCCGACAATGGCTTCAGCGATGGGCCGCTCTATGTCGAAACGCCCGACGAGGTGCATGAGGACAAGGTGGCGACCCTGGTAAAGCAGATTCATGCCGGCGACCTATTCCAGGCCAATCTGGCGCGCGGCTGGAGTGGCCGCCTCAAATCTGGCGCCACACCGGGCATGGTCATGGCGGCGTTACATGGCCGAGGCGCGGCCCCATTCGGCGGTTTTCTGAGGCTGGCAGACCGCTGCCTGCTGTCGAACAGCCCCGAGCGCTTCATCTCGCTCGATCCCGCCGGCCAGCTGGAGACCCGGCCAATCAAGGGCACGCGTCCGCGCGGCCGGATGCCTTCGGAAGATGCTGCCCTGGCCGCCGAGCTCTCAGCCAGCGAAAAGGATCGCGCCGAAAACCTGATGATCGTCGACCTGATGCGCCACGACCTCTCCAAGGTGGCCGAAGTCGGCAGCGTTCGGGTGACGGCACTGAATGCACTGGAATCCTATCCCAATGTCCACCATCTCGTCTCGACTGTGACGGCCCTGCTGCAATCCGGCAAAACGGCTGCAGATGTGCTGCTCGCCACCTTCCCGCCCGGCTCGATTTCCGGCGCCCCCAAGGTACAAGCCATGAAGGTCATCCATGAAATGGAAGCGGCGCGCGGCCCCTATTGCGGATCGCTTTTCTTTATCGATGCCGGTGGCGCAATGGATTCAAACGTGCTGATCCGTAGCCTGGCTCTGGAAAAAAGCGAGAGCAGCTGGCATTTTCGCACAGCCGCTGGCGGCGGTATCGTGGCTGACAGCGATCCGGTTGCCGAACGCATCGAAACAGAAACCAAGCTGTCGCTGATCCGTTCGGTTATGGAAGGTTAGCAGTCCGAGCAGGTCACCACCGAGCCATTGCGCGGATGGTGATAATAGGTCGCGGTAAACTGGGTGCCGGATTTGAAGAAATTACCCAGAGGCGAATCGTAATTATAGGTCACTTCCGTCACGATCAGGCTTTCGCCTGCGGCGATCTGTGTCGTGGTGATGGCGGTGAGCTGATACTGCTTCGTATAGGCCGTATCGTTCGAAGCCTGGCTCCAGTCGACCAGAGCCTTTTTACCGGTGCTGTCCATGGTTACCGAGCTGACTCGCATCTTGAGCGCCGTACCGGTCGCGAACGGGTCCATTATGCTGGTCCCGATCTGCCACAGGTCCGAGATATTGCTCGTCGTGAGGCTATCGGATTGTGCCGCCAAGTCGCCGATGGTGGCGGCCAGGTGAGAGACGCGGCGCGACGCCATCATGCCCAGGGTCAGTTCCGACATGCCCAGGTAAAGCAATATCAGGGCCGGTGCGATCAGAGCGAATTCGATGGCCGAGACGCCGCGACCGTCCCGAGCAAAACGTTTGCTGAAGGCTTTCAGGGTAACGAGGTGATTCAGACGGCGCAGGGATATCATGATGAGAATGGCTCATTCCTGAAGACGACCTTGGCCGTAATGACGATATCGTTATTGCTCAGCTTGTTGAATGCGCCTTGCAACATGGGCGTAAACAACGGCCATTCGTAATAGGCACGCACCATCTGGATCTTCGAGCCGGCACCGACATTATAAGCGAAGTTGCTGGCCACAACCTGTTTGCTGGCCAGAGGATCAACAGGCGTGGCAGCCAGGGCGAAGCTGTCATAGGTCTGGACGTCAAGATTGAGATTCGATGTACAGCTGCCGGAAAGCCAGCCCATATTGTCGCACACCGACTGCCGGAACGCCTCTTTGCTGGTATTGGCCGAGGTCGTAAGTCCCGTGCGAATGCCGCGCGCTGCCTGCTCCGTGGCGTTATCCAGCGTGACGGACAACAGAAATACCAGCGCCAGCTCGATGCAAGCACAGATCAGGAAGAGCAGCGGACCTGCGACAAGGGCGAATTCCACCGCCGATGCACCGCGCACGTCTTTCAGAAACCGAATGTCAGCAAGCCTCGTCCGCATGGCGGTCCAGCACCCCCGTTGTTCACAAGCGGCCAGACTACAGAACTTGGGTCAATAGTCTGTTAAGGGCCCGCCCAAAGGCGTCATATTATGGGGTCGTGCCAGCCGCCGCGGGCGCGCCCAGGGCAACAGGCGAGGACGCCGTGGTCGTATTGCTGCCACTACCGGAGCCGTCTGACGAGGTACAGATATTGGAGCAGATCATGGTGGAGGGGGTCAGGCCCTTGTAGACTGTGATCGCCCCCTTCTGCGCCGCCGTGACAACGATCTCACCATCGAACAGCGGACGCCCCATCTGGTCGGTGATAATCACGCTCGAATTACCATAGCCCTTGCCGACTATATATACGGTGCGGGAATCGATGACATTCACGTCGGCAATTTCCGGGTTGGCGACGATCACCGAACCGGCGGCGCCCCTCAGCGATATCCGCGTGGAATGGTTCTTTTCAACCACCAGCCTCTGGCCTGCGGAAGCGGCGCCGGCCGTCACAGCCAGGGACAGGGCGCAAAGAGCGGCAAACAGGACACCGGAGGGTTTCAGGGACATGGTGCGGATTATCCTTGCGTATAGATAAGGCGAACCGGGGACAATAGTGGCCCCGTCAGTGATTATGTACAGGCCGGAAGTAAGGCCCCAGTTAGGAAACAGCCTAAATAAGAATTATTTAAATTTACTAAACACAATATTAACGCGAAAAAACACGATTTAATACAATGGTCAGTAATATTAATTTCGATTAACCTTAATACGTTTTAATAGTAATTATAGATTAACTATAGATTATTTTTATTTTTATTTGATCGTTTACTTGTATTTAATCATGGGCGGATAAATTGATCTCGTGTTCGGGAGCAAATGAGCCGTTAATTCGGTACCCGATACGAAAATGGTTCACTTGCTTGTAAAATCTAACCAGGAGAAAATCACATGACCAAGTTCTTCAATCGCTTTGCCAAGGACGAATCCGGCGCCACCGCCATCGAGTATGGCCTGATTGCCGCCCTGATCGCTGTTGCCCTGATCACCGTTCTGGGCACGCTCGGCACCAACCTCAACACCACCTTCGGCAGCATCGCCGCCAAGGTGTAAGCCACTAAAACGGCTTAAAAGATAAGAATTCCAATTCTTACCAATTGACCTGGCGCAGGCCGCAGACGAGCCATTGTCTGCGGCCTGTCCTTTTTGGCGATCCGTACATGAGGCCTGGAATGAGTAAAGCACAGTTATTCCCGCGCTTTCTTCAGGATGAAAGCGGCGCTACCGCCATTGAATACGCCATGATTGCCGGCCTGATCTTTCTGGCCATCGTCACATCTATTCACTATTTCACCGATTCCGCGGCGGCACTCTATAACACCATCGGCAGCGCGGTCACCAAAGCAACAAACTAACAGACCGGATAAAACGGTGCTTGAGGAATAGCATATCCTTAACCCGCCCCTGATAGCCTGCCCTCGTTATTCACTGCCAGGGTTCTGTCTTCCGTGTCGATCGCCTTCCTGCTTGCCTGTCTTTATCCCCTGGCCCTGATCTGGGCGGCGGTTTCCGATCTCACCACCATGACCATTCCCAACCGCCTGACCATTGGTCTGGCGGTCGTTTTCATGCCGGTCGCTCTGCTGATGCATCTTGGCCTTCAGGGCTGGGGCATTCATCTCGGCCTCGGCCTGGCCGGGCTTGTGCTCGGCATGACCCTCTTCGCCTTGCGCTTCATGGGCGGCGGCGACGCCAAGCTGATCGCCGCGGCGTCTCTTTGGTTGGGTTTTGAGGGCTTCATAGCCCTGATTGTCTATACGGCGATCTTCGGCGGTCTGTTAACCCTGGCTCTCCTGGGCCTGCGCCGCTTTTTCTCCCTCTATGCCCCGAAACTGCCGCCCTGGCTCGGCCAGCACCTGGAACCGACAACCGGCATTCCCTACGGCATCGCCATTTGTGCCGGCGGGATCGCCGCCATCTGGCGCAGCGACTTCCTCGGCTTTCTGGTGCCTCATTGAGCGAACGCCTGATCGACTCAAGGCTAAATCTTCAAAATTTAACGAATATTCAGACCGATGCGGTTTCTTTAGGCGAACGTTAACTAACCTTAAGCGAAGATTCCGCATCAAAATGATTCACTGTTCTGGTCCAGGCCTGCCCGCCAGAAGCCCAGGGGAACCCGGTAGATGAAAACGTCACGTTATGCTGTTATCGGTCTTGCGGCCATCGCGGCACTGATCCTGGCCTTCCTGGTCCGCGGCATGATGGCTGGAAATGGTGCGCACAAGGCCGAGGCCTCAGTGCAGGCGCCGCCGGCCCAGCCGACCGCGCGCGTGCTCGTGGCGACGCGCGACCTGGCCCCCGGCACCCGTATCACCGATTCCGATCTCACCTGGCAGGACTGGCCGGTCAATACCCTGAATAAGGCCTATATCGTCGATGGCGGCCAGCCGGCTGCGGCCCAGCCCGCCGCTCAGCCTGCCGGTGCAACACCCGCCGGCAGCGAGGATGCCGCTGCGAAGGGTGGCACGGTCGCCGTCAAGAAGCCCGGCAGCGAGCTGATCCAGGCGGTGGCTGACAAGGTGGCCCCCTCGCCAACCAAGGAAGCCTACATCGGTGGCGTGACACGCGAAGCCATCCTCGCCAATGAGCCGATCATCGATTCCAAGGTCGTCCGTTCCGACGAAGGTGGCTACATGGCCGTCATGCTCAGTCCCGGCATGCGCGCCCTGGCCGTGCCGGTCAGCGTCGATAATACCGCCGGCGGTTTCATCCTGCCCGGCGACCGCGTCGATATCCTTGTCACGCACCAGACACCGCGCACAAATGGCAGCGGCACGATCGATTCAGTCCAGCCGGTATTGCGCAATATCCGCGTGCTCGCCATTGACCAGCAGGTCAGTGTCGAAGAAGGCAAGCAGAGCGTGATCGGCGCCACCGCCACCCTGGAAGTGTCTCCGGCTGATGGTCAGGTCGTGACCCTGGCCAAGGCCTCAGGCACCCTGTCCCTCATGCTGCGCTCCTATGCCGATGCCTCGGGCCCTTCCGGCGCCGTGGCCGCCGCCCCCACCGGCGCCGGTGATAAGTCCGTACGTATTTTCCGCCCCGACCAGACCACAGAGGTAATGGTATCCCGATGAGCAGACCTCCTCACAGCTCACTGAAAAACCCCCTTCTGGGCGGTCTTGTTCCAGGCGGTTTGGGCCTCCTCGCCGCTGCCAGCCTGTTCTGGGCCGCTCCCTCCTGGGCCGGTCCAGCAGGCTATTCCGTTGGCGCCAGTGGCGGCCTTCAGGTGCAGACCCAGGCGCCGGTCAAGACCCAGGTTCTGAATCTCCCCAAGGGTCGTTCGGCCGTCATCGACCTGCCGGTAGACGCCAGTGACGTTTTTGTTTCCAACCCCGCCGTCGCAGATGCCGTACTTCGTACGCCCCGGCGCATTTTTGTGCTGGGCGTTGCCTCCGGTCAGTCGGACGCCATATTCTTCGACGGCATGGGTCGTCAGATTCTAAACCTGTCGATCCGCGTCGATACTTCGACCGATGGCCTGGCCGATGCTGTAGAGCGTCTGTTCCCAGGCACCCATGTCGAGGTTCAGAGCCTCAACGGCCACATCATCCTGTCGGGCATGGCGCATGACGCCGGCGAATCCGATCAGATCAGCCGCCTGGCCGCCAGCTATGCCGACAAACCGGAAAACGTACTCAACCTGATGACCATTGCCGGCAAGGATCAGGTGTCACTCAAGGTGCGCATCGTCGAGGTCAACCGCAGCTCGCTGAAGCAGCTCGGCCTGTCGACCTCCATCACCTACAATAACGGCACAAACTCCCTGTCTTTCGGTCGCGACAACTCCTTCAGCGTCAATGGCGGTTACCAGGGTAGCCAGGGTCTATGCTACAGCCAGACCAGCAACCCAAGCACCGATGCCTGCCTGGAAGCCTTCGAGCAGGTCGGTCTGGCCCGCACCCTGGCCGAGCCGAATTTGACTGCAGTCTCCGGCGAATCCGCCAAGTTCCTGGCGGGCGGTGAATACCCCGTCCCGACGGGTGAAGACGACCAGGGCCGGGTGACCATCGAATTCAAGCCTTACGGCGTCGGTCTCGGTTTCACACCGGTCGTGCTATCCGGCGGGCGTATCGCGCTCAAGATTTCAACCGAAGTTTCCGAACTCACGAACACCGGGGCCTATACCGTTTCCGGTGGCGTTACCGTTTCCGCCCTCAGCGTCCGCCGCGCCGAGACCAGTGTTGAGATGCAATCCGGTTCGTCCCTGATGATCGCCGGCCTGCTGCAATCGAAGGTAAAGGAATCCATCGGCTCGATGCCGGGCCTGACGTCTCTTCCCATCATCGGCTCGCTGTTCCGTTCGCGCGACTTCCTGAACGACGAAACCGAGATGGTCGTGCTGGTCACGCCCTATATTGTCGACCCGACCCATCCGGGCGCCCTGCAAACCCCGGCCGATGGCCTTCAGGCCGCTTCGGACCTGAACGCGACCTTCATGGGCACGCTCAACAAGATCGTCAAACCCGCCGCCAGCACCGCCAGTGGCGATGCTCCTCCCCCTCCGCCGCAAGCCTATGGCGCTCCGGTCGGCTACGTGATCGAATAGGATAGCGCAGATGATATCCAAATCCTTTGCAATCAAATCCCTGGCGATCGCCGGACTGTGCGTGACCACGGGCCTTGGTGGTTGCGCCACCGATTCCGGCAAGACGGACGGCGTGGCTTTCAACGTGCCAACCCCCACGGAACAATATCCGCTTCAGGCCCAAACCCTGACGAAGACGGTCAACCTGCGCATCAATCCGAACGGCCTCTCGACCAACCAGCGCACCGCGCTCGACCAGATGGCTGCAGGGGCCAGCTGGAAGGGCGGCGAACCGGTTGATATCGAGATCATCACCAGTCCCGACCCGGCCGCTATCGCCGCCGGTCAGGAGGTGGGCGATTATCTTGTCGCTCACGATGTTTCGGCCACCAGCCTGTCCCAGGGGAGCGAACCCAGCCAGCCGGGCGATATCGTGACGCTGAACATCGTCACCTATCGTGCCCGCACCTATGCCTGCGGCCAGGCATGGGAAAACCTGGCGGCGACCCGCAACAATGCACCGTACCAGAACTACGGCTGCGCCGTGTCCTCCAACCTGGCGGCCCAGATCGCGGACCCGCGCGATCTGCAGACGCCCAGAACGGCGACTTCGATCGATATGGGTCGACGTTCGGCGGTTCTGGAGAAATACCGCAAGGGTGAAGTCACGTCTTCGGCGAAGGATGACGAAGCCAACGGCAAGATTTCAGACGCGATCAAGTAAATGCCCGGTTCATCGGGCGAGTATATTCTGGCAAGCAAGGCAAATCATGGCAAATCCCGCCAAACATAGCGATCCATTCGACAGCCTGGACGACCTGGATGATGAATTCGTCGATTACGGGTCCGCACCCGAAACGACGCAACCCGCGTTTTCAGGCTCCACGACCCGAACAGACGATGGCTTTACCGCCGACAGCTTTTCGTCGTCCGCCACGATGCGCGATCCATTCGCCGATGAGTTTGAAGACGAACCGGCCGATCTGCAACGCCAGGCGCTTTCCGCCGCATCGGCAGCGCCTGCCGCGCCCGCGCCCCTGAGCCTGCGCGAGCCTGCCGGTTTCCACAGCGGGCATGGCCAGGACGATATCGGTGCGATTTCGATTCCACGTATCGCCATCCATTTCTTCCCGGACAGCGAAGCCTCCGTTGCTGCCTGCGATACGGCGGCGCTCGACCGCCGCATGAGCCGCGCCCAGTGCCTGGTCCGCCGCGGCGGCATGATGGAGGCCATCGAAACCTATCGTCACGAACCTACACCATCGCTGATTATCGTTGAAAGCGATTCGCGTGGCCGTGACCTGCTTGATCAGCTCGACCAGCTGGCCGAGGTCTGCGATTCGAATACCAAGGTCGTTGTCATCGGCGCGCACAACGACATCTCACTGTACCGCGAGCTGATGCGCCAGGGCGTCAGCGAATACATGGTGGCGCCGGTCCAGCCGCTGCAACTGATCAAGGCAGTCGCCACGCTTTACAACGATCCGGAGACCCCTTTCGTTGGCCGCACCATCGCCTTCGTCGGTGCACGCGGCGGCGCGGGCTCCTCATCGATAGCTCACAACTTCGCCTATAATCTCAGCGAAGGCATGCTGTCTAACACTGTTATCGTCGATTACGATCTGCCGTTCGGCACAGCCGGCCTCGATTTCAACCAGGACCCACTGCAAGGTATTGCCGAAGCGCTGAACGAACCCGAGCGTCTGGACTCGGTGCTGCTCGATCGCATGCTGGCCAAGTGTACCGAACGCCTGTCGCTGTTTTCTGCTCCGGCCGTACTCGACCAGGACTATACCGCCGACGAAGAAGCCTATGAGGAAGTGACGCGCAAGGTGCGCGCCGCCGCTCCCTATATCGTCATGGACCTGCCGCACGTCTGGACGCCGTGGCTGAAAGCGAATCTGATCGCCGCCGACGAGGTGGTGATCATCGCCACGCCGGACCTGGCCTCCTTACGCAACGCCAAGAATATCATCGACCTGCTGCGCCATTCGCGCCCGAACGATGCTGCGCCCAAGCTGGTGCTGAACCAGACCGAAATGCCGGGCCGCCCGGAAATCCCGGTCAAGGACTTCACCGCCGCGCTCGGCATCGAGCCCTGCTGCCTGATTCCCTTCGACGCCAAGCTGTTCGGCCAGGCCTCCAACAATGGCCAAATGCTGGCCGAGGTGGCGCCGACCGGCAAGGTCGCCGATGCCCTGGGGCAGCTGACGGCCCGCATCACCGGCCGCCAGCCGGAACCGAAGGCCAAGAAATCATCCTCGCTGTTCGCCGGCCTTTTCAAGAAGTGAGATCCTGAACCGTGTTTGGCAAGCGCCCCACCGAGTTGTCGAAAAATCCGGCCCCGTCCGCCGCGCAAAGAGTCACCTCTGACGCGGAGACAGGTTCGGGTCAGCGCGCCCAGACCAGCCCTTCGGAGATTCGCAATCAGGCTCTGAGCAAGATGGGCGCCGCACCGCCGCCCGCCGCCGCCGGATCGGACATCTCCACGCGCCCGCAGACCCTTGAAGGCAAGGGACCTGCCGCAGGAGGCAGCCGCAACGCTCTGCCGGAACTGTCGCAGGAAAAGTGCGTAGGCGGCAGTGACAAGGGGACGGCTCAGGCCAAGCTCGCCAAGGGCCTGGAACAGATGAACCAGGCGCAGGCGGTCACCGAGATCGTCCGCGAGCAATCGGACTATTATCACGCCACCAAGATGGCGATCTTCAACGCCCTGCTCAATACGATCGATCTCAGCGCCCTGGCCTCGCTCGATCACAAGGCGGCGTCAGAAGAAATCCGCGACATCGTCGCCGAACTGGTGGCAATCAAGAACGTCTCCATGTCGGTGGCCGAGCAGGACAACCTCGTCCAGGACATCATCAACGACGTTCTGGGCTATGGGCCATTGGAGCCTTTGCTGGCGCGCGACGACATCGCCGATATCATGGTCAATGGCGCCGCACGCGTCTTTATCGAAGTCGGCGGCAAGGTCCAGCTGACCAATGTGCGCTTCCGCGACAACCAGCAGCTGATGAACATCTGCCAGCGCATCGTCAGCCAGGTCGGCCGCCGCGTCGACGAAAGCTCGCCGATCTGCGACGCCCGTCTGCCCGATGGCTCCCGCGTCAACGTTATCGCCCCGCCGCTGGCGCTCGATGGCCCGACCCTGACCATCCGGAAGTTCAAGAAGGACAAGCTGACCATGCGCAACCTGGTGGAGTTCGGCTCCATCAGCCCGGAAGGGGCGCGCGTGCTTGGCGTTATCGGCGCCTCGCGCTGTAACGTGCTGATTTCTGGCGGTACCGGTTCCGGCAAGACCACCCTGCTCAACACCATGACGGCCTTCATCGATCCGACCGAACGCGTCGTGACCTGCGAAGATGCCGCCGAACTGCAACTGCAGCAGCCGCACGTGGTGCGCCTGGAAACGCGCCCGCCCAATCTCGAAGGCCAGGGCACGGTCACCATGCGCGACCTGGTCAAGAACTGTCTGCGGATGCGCCCTGAACGTATCATCGTCGGCGAAGTCCGCGGCCCGGAGGCATTCGACCTTCTCCAGGCCATGAACACCGGCCACGACGGTTCGATGGGCACGCTTCACGCCAACTCGCCGCGCGAAGCCGTCTCCCGTCTCGAATCCATGATCACCATGGGCGGCTACGGCCTGCCCTCGCGCACCATCCGCGAAATGATTGTCGGTTCCATCGACCTGATCATCCAGGCCGCCCGCCTGCGCGACGGCTCGCGCCGCATCACCCATGTCACCGAGGTGTTGGGCCTGGAAGGCGATGTTATCGTTACCCAGGACCTGTTCATCTATGAAATCGAGGGTGAAGACAAGCAGGGCAAGATCATCGGACGTCACCGTTCGACCGGCATCGGCCGCCCGCGTTTCTGGGACCGCGCCAAATATTACGGCCTTGAGCGTGAGCTCGCCGAAGCCCTGGACGCAAGTGAGTAACCCATGCTTATGACCCTGCTGATCGCCTTTCTGGGCTTCGTGATCATCGCCAGTCTCGGCTTCGCCTTCACCGGTGGCGGCGGTGGCGGCTCCGCGGCGCTGACCAAGCGTACCCAGACCATCGGCATGGGCACCAATACACGTTCGCGCCAGCGCCAGAAGACCCAGGCCAAGACGCCGGAAGAACGGCGCAAGCAAATCACCGAACAGCTCAAGGAAGCCGACAAGCGTGAACGCAAGGCACGCCTGACCCTGCGCGCCCGCATGCTGCACGCCGGCATCACGCCGGATGTGCCGAAATTCTGGATGTTCAGCGGTATACTGGGTGCGGTTGTCTTCTTTATCCCTTTGCTGGCCCTGGGAAACATGCCCTTCCTCGCCCGCCTGGCTATTGCGGCCGGTGCGGCCTTTGTGGCCGCCTATGGCCTGCCACGCTGGGTGCTCAGCATGATGGCGGGGCGACGCATCAAGAAGTTCACCGAGGAATTTCCCAATGCCATGGATATCATCACCCGTGGCATCAAGTCAGGCCTGCCCGTGCATGATGGGCTGAAGCTCGCGGCCAGGGAATGTTCGGCGCCGTTGGGGCCTGAATTCCAGCGCCTGGTCGAAAATGTCGGGGTCGGCATGTCGCTTGACAACGCTCTGGAGAAGATGGGCGAAAACATGCCGGCGCCGGAGCTGCGCTTCTTCGCCATCGTCATCTCCATCCAATCCAAGACCGGCGGCAATCTGTCCGAAGCCCTGGGTAACCTGTCAAGCGTGCTGCGCGCCCGCAAGATGATGCGCGAAAAGATCAAAGCGCTGTCGTCTGAAGCCATTGCCTCCGCTTCGATCATCGGCGTGCTGCCGCCCGGTGTCGGCACCATGATCTCGATCGTACGTCCGGCCTATATCGCACCGATGTTTACGGACCCGCGCGGACAGCTGATGTTTCTGGGCGGCGCGGTATGGATGTTCATGGGCATCATGATGATGCGCAAGATGATCAACTTCAAGTTCTAGGGGGGCGCCATGACCGATTTCGCCGCCTTCATCATGAACCCGGGCAACCTGGTCTTCATCTTCGTCGCCGTCCTGGCTTTTTTCAGCCTTCTCACGCTCGGCCAGAGCTTTACCAGCGGCCAGCAGCTCGACAAACGCATGAAGTCGGTGGCCACCCGCCGCGAGGAACTGCGTCGCCTGTCGCGCCAGACGGTCAAGGAAGGCGCCACCCTGCGCCATACCGACACCAGCCCCTACCGTGCCCTAGTCGAGAAACTGAACCTCAAGACCCTGCTGGAAGATCCCAAAGTGGTCGATAGCCTGGCTATGGCCGGCTTTCGCGGCCCGAAACCTATCTCGACCTTCTACTTCTTCCGTTTCGCCATGCCTTTTGCACTGGGTGCCATCGCTGCCTTCGAAATGTTCGTGGTCGATATTGGTCACTACAGTTTCCAGATAAAGATGCTGATCACGGTCGCCGCTTTCGTTATCGGCTTCTATGCACCCAATATCTATATCCAGAACCTGGCTGCCAAGCGCCGCACATCCATCATGCAGGCCTTTCCGGATTCGCTCGACCTGCTGCTGATCTCGGTCGAGGCCGGTATGTCGATCGAAACCGCCCTGCAGAAGGTGGCCGCAGAACTTGGGCCTTCTTCCATCGAGCTGGCGGAAGAACTGTCGCTCCTGGTCGCCGAACTCTCCTACCTGCCCGAACGGCGCATGGCCTATGAGGGCCTGGCCAAGCGCACAAACCATCCTGGCATCAAGGCCGTCTGTACCGCCATGATCCAGGCAGAAAAGTACGGCACCCCGCTCGGCACCGCCCTGCGCGTCATGGCCAAGGAAAATCGTGAACTGCGCCTCTCGGCCGCCGAAAAGAAGGCCGCCGCCCTGCCGGCGCAATTGACCGTGCCGATGATCGTCTTCTTCCTGCCGGTGCTCTTCCTGGTTATTCTGGGGCCGGTCATACTGCGCATCACCGACATGCAGAAAAAGGATCATGCTGCGCCAGTCATCAATGAACGCCCGGTAGACAAGAAGTAAGACGCGGGGTCAATGACCTCACACCTCATTCGTTCATGCAGCAAAAAGGCCCTCTGATCGAGGGCCTTTCAGGTTATCTCACTCTGACAGATTAAGGATGCAGGGCCAGAGAATGATTCATGACCCTTGCGCCTTAATGTTCTACTGACAGGCGAGGCATTCCTCGTAGTCTGTCTTCGGCGTATCCATCTTTTCGACGGCTTCCTTGATATCGCTGCCGGCGTGCGAGGCGCGCTGCACCGACTTCGAGCGGAGATAGTAGAGCGACTTGACGCCCTGTTCCCATGCAGTCCAGTGCAGCATGTGCAGGTCCCACTTGTCGACATCGCCCGGCAGGAAGATGTTCAGCGACTGCGACTGACAGATTTCCGGCGTGCGGTCAGCGGCCAGTTCGACCACCCAGCGCTGGTCGATTTCGAAGGCGGTCTTGAAGACGTCTTTTTCATCCTGCGACAAGGCGTCGAGATGCGAAACCGAACCTTCGTGCTCGACGATCGAGTTCCACACTTCGGTCGTATCGATGCCCTTCTCAGCCAGCAGCTTCACCAGGTACGGGTTTTTGACGGCGAAGGAACCTGACAGGGTTTTGTGGGTATAGATGTTGGCCGGAATCGGCTCAATGCCCGCCGAGGTGCCGCCGCAGATGATCGAGATCGAAGCGGTCGGGGCGATAGCCAGCTTGTGCGAGAAACGCTCCATTACACCGCGCTCCTCGGCATCCATGCAGGCGCCACGTTCTTCCGCCAGCTTCACCGAAGCCTTGTCGGCTTCGCGGCGCAGGTGCTTGAACAGGCGCATGTTCCACGACTTGGCCATGGCCGATTCGAAAGCCACACCCTGGCTCTGCAGGAAGGAGTGGAAGCCCATCAGGCCGAGGCCGACCGAGCGTTCGCGCATGGCGGAATAGACCGCATTATCCATCGAGGATGGGGCGCACTGGATGAAGTCTTCCAGCACGTTATCGAGGAAGCGCATGATGTCTTCGACGAAGCCCGGCTGATCGCGCCATTCCAGGAAGGTCTCGGCATTGACCGATGACAGGCAGCAGACGGCGGTGCGGTCGCGGCCCTTGTGGTCGATGCCGGTGTGCAGCATGATTTCCGAGCACAGGTTCGATTGCTTGACCTTCAGGCCGAGTTCGCGCTGGTGCGCCGGCATGGAACGGTTCACCGTGTCGGAATAGATGATGTAGGGCTCGCCGGTCTGCAGGCGGATTTCCAGGATCTTCTGCCACAGCGAACGCGCATCGACGAAGCGGACGATCTCGTCGTTCTTCGGCGAACGCAAGCCGAACTGGGCGCCGTCACGGACAGCTTCCATGAATTCGTCGGTGATGCCGATACCGTGGTGCAGGTTGAGCGATTTGCGGTTGAAGTCGCCCGACGGCTTGCGGATCTCGAGGAACTCTTCGATTTCCGGGTGGAAGATGTCGATATAGACGGCGGCCGAACCGCGACGCAGGCTGCCCTGCGAAATGGCCAGGGTCAGCGAATCCATGACGCGGATAAAGGGGATGATGCCCGACGTTTGTCCGGCGCCCTTGACCTTTTCACCGATCGAGCGGACGCCGCCCCAGTAGGTGCCGATGCCGCCGCCGTTCGAGGCCAAGGCGACGTTTTCGTTCCATACCGAAACGATGCCTTCGAGATTGTCGGGCACGGCATTGAGGAAGCAGGAGATCGGCAGGCCGCGCTTGGCGCCGCCGTTCGAGAGGACGGGCGTGGCAGGCATGAACCACAGGCGCGAGATGTAGTCGTAGATGCGCTGGGCGTGCTCGGCATCGTCGGCATAGGTGGTGGCCACACGGGCGAACATGTCCTGATAGGTTTCGCCCGGCATCAGGTAACGGTCGTCGAGCGTGGTCTTGCCGAAATCGGTCAGCAGGGCATCGCGCGACGGATCGGTCACGACCTTGCTGACGAGCTTGAATTCGGTGCGCTCTTTCGGGCGCACGGCCATCTGGGCCCGGCCGGCCACTGCAGACACTTCACGCTTTACGGCTTCATTCGCTGACATCGTCACTCTACCCTTGAATCGAAATGCTCCGGACCCGGAGCTACCCATATGGGAGGCGTTAACAACTATATCTAGTGTCTGCGCCACCCCGCCCGTCTATATAAGGGGCCATAGAGCGGGATTTTCGTCAAGGATCAAGTCGATGTTTTGGCGAACTTTTTCGTTAATAACCTCTTAAATTTTCGCTTTTTCCATACCGCTCAAAGGTTTGCAGATGTGACACAAAAATTCGCCCGACGGACGAAAGCTGTGCACGAATCGTCAGACGGTCTGAGCGGGGGTTTCGGAGAGATAGCGGTCAAGTTTATTGTGCCGGTCCACGAGCACGACACTGGGGATAATCGGCTTGTCCGTCAGCTCGAAACCCATGATGATGATCTGCTCCGACTCATTGATCAGGTGCGCCGCCGCTCCATTCATGGCGATGACGCCGGAATCGCGCTCGCCCTTAATGACATAGGTCTCAAGCCGGGCGCCTGATGTATTGGAGACCACCAGAACACGCTCCCCTTCCCACAGGCCGACAGCCTCCATCAGCGCCTCATCTATGGTGATGGAACCGATATAGGCCAGGTTGGCCTCGGTGACATAGGCATTATGGATTTTGGACCGCAGGAGGTGACGCATATTAAGCACTCGGCATGGGCAAATGGAGCGTGCTTATGCGCGCACCGTCCTCTTCGGGTCAAGACCGCTTAAACCGCTGGGCTCAAGTGGGCAGGTTCAAGCGGCCGGCCCCTTGCGCCGCGTCTGGGACGGTGATTCGCCAAACAGCTCGGTATAGTATTGCGCGAAGCGGCCGGCATGTGGAAAGCCGTGATCGGCGGCCACCTCGGCGATTGGCCGGGTGTCGGTGGAATCGCTCAGAGCCTCGCGGGCCATTTTCAGCCGCACAGTGCGCAGGTATGTGTGGGGCGTCACGTCCAGATGCTGGCGGAAGCTGGTTTCCAGGGTGCGGACGCTGATATTGGCTGCCCTGGCCACAGCCGACATGCTGGGATTGCGCCGCGCCTCGCGATGCATGTAATCGCGTGCGATCCGCAGGTAATTCGGCATGGGGCCGGTCTTGTTGGCCTGCATGCGCTCGCTGTAACGATGCGGAATGCTTTCCAGCAGCAGATGGCTGAAGGTTTCCACCAGGCGATGCTGCAGCGAGCCCGACATATCGCGACTCTGGGCGGTGAAGGCATCCGAACACAGGGTCTCGACCAGGCGCGACAGGACGCGCGCCTTGGGCGTGGCCAGATCGATCACCGGTCCCAGGTGCAGGTCACGCTCGACTGGCATCTGCAGGATGTCGAACAGGAAGCGCTGCACCCACTGATAGGACAGTTTGACGAGATAGACCTCGCAGGTCTCGCCATCGACCGCGTGGGAAATATGCGTCTCGGTGATCGGCTGATAGATGAAGGCGTGTCCCGCCTCAATCTTCTGCGTCGGCTTGTTGTGATGCTGCAGGGACAGAGCCCCCCTGGCCGGCATAACGATGACCACATCATGACTGGGCTCAGTCTGTAACTGCACAAAGCCGGAGTTCGAAATCAGCCGCGCCATGACAGCATGCGGCGCGCCCTCATCGTGCGGTTTCAGAACACCGAGATACATCTGCCAGGTAAAGTCGGGACCGTCCTCATCACGATTACAGCTCCAGTCAAAGAATTTGCAGATATTCTTCTGGAAACTGTCGAAGTCTTTACCTTCGCATTGCCAGGTCTCGATGAAATCCAGAGGATTGCCCTGCATGCGGTTCAATTCCAACCCGTAATCAGTCATCTGGCACCTCGCCAGAGTGAATCGGTAAGGAAGTAAATCAAAAGCACCTCCCTTGAAAGGGAACGGCTATCCGATAATAAACCGGGAAGGCCGTATTGCGAAAAAAACGTCTAGTCTTTCTGAATAATCCACAGAGCCATTAAGTACAATTCGCTAGACGATCCTCATTTGGCTGCTTTTTTCTAAATTATCCATAAATCGAGACCGTTTGTCCGAATACCGTTATCGATATCTACAATATACTCAAATTCAACAAATATAGAAAAATATTATATTCCACAGATATTAATACACCGGACTTGAGGCCAGATAATGACTTACCGTTTCCTTATAAAATAACATCGATCTCAGGGAACCCGTCAAACATAGCAAGGCTGAAGACCGGCCGTCATATGAATTGCAAAACCATCAGCTATGGGCTATAGGCCGCCACTTCTGAATACCCTCCCCATCGCACCGTCTGGGGGATAGCGGGTAAATGACGGGCGTCCACCTTTACCCACCCCGAACCGGGGCGCTTCTCAAAGGAACGCAAATGAACGCTGATACCCCCCAATCCAACATGAAGGCCCAACTGCTCGCCGAAACAGTCGAGCACGTTGACATTACTTCTTATGACGCGCGTCCGATCATCGACTCGATGCGCAAGATGAGCTTCTCGTCGCGCGATACCGCCCGCGCCGCCGACATCTTCAACATGGCGCTGGCCGACAAGGGCTGCTCGCCCTGGCTGATCCTGGCCGGTTCGACCTCGGCTGGCGGCTGCATGCACGTCTATCGCGACATGGTGAAGTTCGGCATGATCGACGCCGTGGTCGCCACCGGCGCCTCGATCGTCGACATGGACTTCTTCGAAGCGCTCGGTTTCAAGCACTATCAGGCCGCCGGTCCGGTGGACGACAACGTGCTGCGCGACAACTATATCGACCGTATCTACGATACCTATATCGATGAAGAAGAGCTGCAGAACTGCGACCACACCATCCTCGAAATCTGCAACCAGCTCGAGCCGCGCCCCTATTCGTCGCGTGAATTCATCTGGGAAATGGGCAAGTGGCTGGCCGCCGGCAACGCCAAGAAGGCGGGCTCGCTGATCCAGACCGCCTACGAAGAAGGCGTGCCGATCTTCTGCCCGGCTTTCGTCGACAGCTCGGCCGGTTTCGGCCTGGTCAAGCACCAGAAGGAACGCATTGCCGCCAAGCAGCCTTACCTGACCATCGACGCCGTGGCCGATTTCCGCGAACTGACCGACATCAAGATCGCCGCCGGCACCACCGGCCTGTTCATGGTTGGCGGCGGCGTGCCGAAGAACTTCGCCCAGGACACAGTCGTCTGCGCCGAAATCCTCGGTGTCGAAGCCGACATGCACAAGTATGCCGTCCAGATCACCGTCGCCGATGTGCGTGACGGCGCCTGCTCGTCCTCGACGCTGAAGGAAGCCGCTTCGTGGGGCAAGGTCTCGACCACCTACGAGCAGATGGTCTTCGCCGAAGCCACCACTGTGGTGCCGCTGATCGGCTCCGACGCCTATCACCGTGGCGCCTGGCAGGGTCGTGAAAAGCCACGTTGGGCAAAACTGTTCGCCTGAGGCCAGCAAAACCCCGGCATTCGCAATTTTATATTCAAAAACGCGTGATGCCGGGAATTTATCCCGCGAAAAGCGAAGCGTTCTTGCTGCAACGCACTAGCATTTTTCGTGTAAAGTATTAAGTAAGGCACTCAGGCTATAACTCACTTGTTGAGTCGGGCCTTAAGCCCTATAGCTACAAGTTCGTCACCGGGATCATCCCCCCCCTCGAAACCGGTGGCATGCGACGGAGACCATTGCCCCCCAATGGTCTCCGTTTTGCGTTTTGGGGCCATCGTTCACCATCAAGGCCCCACTGGCGGTTTGCGTTTTGGGGATCATTGCCCCCATCACGGTCTCACTTCCCCGCTATCAGCAAAACTATGAAACGGCCGCCGCGCTTCATCGCTCAGGGCAAAAATTAACTCGGCCTTAAAATCCGTTAACCATTTAAATACCTGATTTGGCTAAAACTTGCCGTATGACCACACCCATCCGGCCCTCCCTCGCCCAGATGCTGAACCCGCAAGGGACAGCCTCCGCCAAGCCCGCCACCACCGAACAGACGGGCGGCTTCAGCAATGCGCTTGCGGCGCAGAAGGCCTTTTTCCAACAGGTCACCACGCCGAAAATCACACCGGCCACCTATACGGCAGCCGAAGTCGCCCGAGCGACTGCAACCACGGCCCCGGTCACATCCCAGACAGCGGCAACGACCACGACCGACGTCAATCAACCCCTGCGTCGTCCCGGTTCCTACCTGAATATTGTCGTCTGATCTTCGGCGGGCAATATTTCCCTTAAATCCTCAGCAAGTCCATTGCCTCCATAAAGGCCTTGCGTTATCGAGAACATGTGCGGCGCACTCAAGACATGAGTCCTGCCGGCTGATCAGTTTTGAGGAATAAGATCATGGCGAATGTGGTCACGGTTTTCGGTGGTTCAGGCTTTGTGGGCAAGCAGGTGGTGCGCGCCCTGGCGAAAAAGGGCTGGCGCGTCCGTGTCGCCGTTCGCAATGCAGTCCTCGCCTACGACCTGAAGCCGCTTGGCGAGGTCGGCCAGATCCAGGTCGTACGCTGCGATGTGCGTCGCGAAGCCGATATCGCCCGCGCCCTCGAAGGCGCCTCCGCCTGCGTCAACCTTGTCGGCGTCCTGTACCAGACCTTCGGTGTCAGCTTCGACGCCATCTACCGCCAGGCCGCCACCTGGATGGCCGATACCTGCAAGAGCCGTGGCATTCAGGACTTCGTGCAGATTTCCGCCATCGGCGCCAATCCGGACGCCGCCTCGAAATATGCCTCGACCAAGGGCAAGGCCGAACTGGCCGTAAAGAAGGCCCTGCCGACCGCGGTCATCCTGCGCCCCTCAATTATCTTCGGCGCCCAGGACGGTTTCTTCACCTCGCTGGCCGGTCAGATCAAGACCTTCCCGATCATGCCGGCCATCGGTGGCGCCAAGAACAAGTTCCAGCCGGTCTATGTCGGCGATGTCGCTTCGGCCGTCGCCCGCACGCTCGGCAATCCAGCCGCCTATGGCCAGACCTACGAACTGGGCGGCCCGGAGGTCTTCACCTTCAAGGACCTGATCCAGTATGTCGGCGAAGAAGTCATGAGCCCGCGCGCGCAGGTCTGGATGCCGGTTGCTATTGCCCGCCTGATTGGCATTGCCGGCGATATCCAGGCCGGCCTGAAGGGGCTGCTGCCGGTGCTCCCCGCGCCACTGCTGACCACCGACCAGGTGCTGCTGCTCGCCACCGACAATGTGGTGGCCCAAGACGCCAAGGGTCTGAAGGATCTCGGCATCGCCGCCACCGCCGTCGAATCGATCGTGCCGACCTATCTGTGGCGTTTCCGCAAGAACGGGCAGTTTGCGGTAACCGCTTAATTTGTCACGGAATTTAAGTGCCTTGCCTGATGAGCGCATAGCACTTCCTTAACTATAACCGCGTTACCTCTCTATCAAGTCGCGTACTTGATAGAGGGTGCTGTTATGAAACTGTCCATCGGCCACAAGCTGTTCGCCGCTTCCCTTGTCTTTGTCATCGCCATGGGGGCGTTCATCATCGGGGCCTGGGGCAGTCTGGAACACCTGCGCAAATTGCAGGACAACGGCATGTCGCTGGTGCGCGTGGCGTCTTCGGCCGAAAACCTGTCCAGCCAGGGGGCGGCGCTTTACCAGATCATCGCCGACGGCGAAATCAACCACGAACTGGGCCAGACCCGCACCGACTGGCAGTCCGAAAAAGCCCGGACTGAGCGTCTTTTCACCGACCTGCGCGGACAACTGACCCAGGCTGACGACATTGCGCTGCTGGATGACGCCAAGGGCAAATACCAGGCCTATGTCGATCTCTTCGAGCAGAAGATGCTGCCGGCGCTTGACGCCAGTACGGAACTGACGCCGGATATTCGCGCCCTGGATGGTGAGGTTGATGCCGCGTGCGTGGAAATGGTGGCGCCGCTGTCAAAGCTGGCCGCGCAGGCCCGCAAGGAAGCCACGGCCTCGGATGCCGCTTTCGATACACTCTCCGGCCAAGTGCTGGCGATCGGTACAACCATCGGCCTGCTGGCCCTGCTCATCGGCGGTGCGATCAACTTCATCATCGTCCGCCACATTTCCGGCCCGCTGAAAACCCTTGCGGAGTTGCTGCATAAACTGGTCAGCGGTCAGGAAGTGACCAGCGTGCCGCATGAGCAGCGCCAGGATGAGGTCGGCGAGATCGCTCATGCCGTTTCCGCCTTCAAGGACAATATCGCCGCAATCAAACGCCTCGAAATCGAGCAGCGGGATGCGCGTCTGAAGCTGGAACGTGACAATGAGAATGCCCTGCAGGTATTGAAGAGCGCCGAGGCCTTCGAACGTCAGATCAAGGCGGTGGCGTCGCGCGTCGGTCAGACCTCAACCGATCTCAACATGGCCGCCAACAGCCTGGACCAGGCAGCGCGCGACGCCGACCAGCGCTCGGCCTCCATGGCCAGCGCCACATCGCAATCTTCCAGCAACATGCAGACGGTCGCCTCGGCCACCGAGGAGCTGTCAGCCTCGATCAATGAAATCAGCCGTCAGGTCGAGGAAACGACCCTGATGACCCAGGCCGCCACGGAGCAGGCGCACAAAACCACCCAGACGGTCGACAATCTCTCCCAGGCCGCCGCCAAGATCGGCGAGGTCGTGGCACTGATTCAGGACATCGCCGCACAAACCAACCTGCTGGCCCTGAACGCCACCATCGAAGCCGCGCGCGCCGGGGCAGCCGGGGCCGGCTTCGCGGTCGTGGCCGGCGAGGTGAAGAACCTGTCGGCCCAGACCTCGCGCGCCACCAACGAGATCCGCGAACATATCTCCTCGATGCAGGTGGTGACGGAAGAGACAGTCGATGCCATCCGTTCGATCAGCCATACCATCGAGCGCATCAACGGCGTGACCACTTCGATCGCCGCCGGCGTGACCCAGCAGACGGCCGCCACGGCCGATATCGCCAGCAATGTGGCTCAGGTGGCCAGTGGCGCCGATACGATCAACAGCGATCTGATTCAGGTGTCACGCGCCTCGCAGATCACGACAGAAAATTCAGCCCTGGTGCTGCAGGGCGCGGACAGCCTGGGTGAACAGGTCAAGGCGATGTCGGACGAGGTCGACAGCTTCCTGGAAATGATCCGAATGAAGGACGCGGCCTAAACTTATGGGGTTTGGGGCCTGCGGCCCCAAGTCTTCTCTCTTTCCAATAAAAAACCCGGTCCAAAAGACCGGGTTTTTTATTGGAACAAGGTAAGGTTTGTGGGGTCACGGACCCCAAACCCCATAAGTTTAAGCCGCGTGTGCGAAACCGAACCACCACACCAGGCCAGCCACGCCGACCACGACGCGCCACAGGGCGAAGAAGCCATAGCCGCGCTTCTGCACGAAGCTGATGAACGGCTTGATCACCACAAGCGCCGACAGGAAGGCCACCAGGAAACCGATGGCGATGCTGCTGTACTGATCGGAGGTCAGTTCCTTATGGCTGTCAGCGAATTCAACCACGAAAGCGCCCAGCATGGTCGGGATGGCGAGGAAGAAGGAAAACTCGGCGCCGGCAGTCTTGTCCACCTTGGCCACCATGGCGCCGATCAGGGTCGAACCCGACCGTGACATGCCGGGAATGATCGCCAGGCACTGGAACAGGCCGATCAAAAGCGACGTCTTGATATCCAGCTTGGCGGAATCGTGATGCACCGGCTTCGGCGCATACTTATCGACCGCCCAAAGCGCCACACCACCGACAATCAGCGCACAACAGATCAGCGGTATATTATCGAACAAGGCGCCCAGAATGCCCGATTTCTTGACGACTACACCGATCACCACCGCCGGGAAGAAGGCCACCAGCACGCTGATGGCAAACCGGCGCGAGTCGGCCGAGGTCGGCAGGGTAATAACCGCCTTGAACAGACGGGCAAAATAGAGCACGACCACCGCCAGAATGGCGCCCAACTGGATCATGACAGTAAAATTGCCGCCCGGGTCGCTGAAGGCCATCAGCTTTTCAGCAATCAGCAGGTGCGCGGTGGATGAGACCGGCAGGAACTCGGTCAGGCCCTCGATGAGACCCAGTATGGCGGCGAGGATATTATGCATGGAAATCCCTTGAATATAGGGATTTCTTAGAGCACTTCCCCTGCCATGCGCAATGGCAATTATTCCGCGGCCAGACCGCTCTCTTCCGGATGGATGCCGATGTAGCGCAGGCGGGCTTTCGGTGAAGCACCCGTCTGCATCTGCTCGATGGCATGGGCCAGCCAGCCGGCGCTGCGGCCGAGACCGTAAAGCGTCATCGGCGCCTCACGCGGCAGGTCGAGATGGCGGCCGATCAGAGCCAGAGCCAAGGACATGCCGACGCTGCGGCCGGTCAAATCTTCACCCACGCGCAGGATGGTCTTGAGGTCCTCGCCCATATGCGGCGCCGCCTCGATCAGATCATGCGCCCGCAGGGTTTCCGAAGGCGAATGCTCCTTCTCGAAGCCCGGCAGTTCCAGACCCTTTTCCAGCAGGCCCTGCGCCAAAGCCAGCGGATTACCGTGGCGGCGGACCTGGGTGACATAGGATTCGGCGCGTGAAATGCGCCCGCCCAGCTTCGGGCTGGTCAGGGTGGCGAAACCGGCCATCAGCGGAATGGCCAGCGGCCCCATGGTCGCGGCAGCAGTGCGCACGGCGAGCGTGGCCTCGTCCAGGCTGGTATCAGCCGATAGCACCAGGGCACGGCGAAGCAGGTCGACATCCTTCAGGTCATAAACCTTCCAGGCGCGCGCCAGGCGCTGGTGGAAGAACAGGCGCGGCCCACCATTGGTAACCGAATCGAACATCTCGTTTAGCAGGCTGGCCGCCTCGGTATTCAGGTCGCGGTCCGGATTGATCTCGGCCAGCGCATCCTCTTCCAGGCGGCGGCTGAGCATGGACAGCACGCGGGTGCGCGGACCGCCGGGAAAGTTAACGTCCGGGCGCGGCTTCAGCGGCCCAAAGGGATTCTGGCTGTCGGTGCGCCACAGAAGCGCCGCCACGGCCTCGAAATTCTCGGACTGGGCCAGCGAGACCAGATCGCGGCCACGGACATAGTGATGACCGTGATAGGTGATGGCGACTTCGGTATCGATCGCCGCCTCACCGCGCATGATGGTGCCGCCGACCAGGCTGCCGGCAACATGCGGTTTCGCCGGATGATGATGGGTGCGGGCGGTACGGCCCGGCGTGCGGCGCGACAGGCGCTCGACATCGTCCAGCGCATAGAGGCTCAGGCGCGGATGCGTAGGATCGCTCTTGGCGGCGATACGCTGACGGCTGACATAGGCGTAGAGGGTTTGCGGCTTGACGTCGAGGCGCTCAAGCGCTTCCGTTCGGCTGATCCAGACTCGTGACATGGGCATCCTGCTCAAAAAACGAAACCAAAACCGGGGCAATTATCAAGATTGATTATTGCACGTTTGCACGCTTGAGACCGGACGCCAATACACATTCACACTTTGTTAACATGTTTTTTTGACGAATCCCGAGTCAGGATGCGCAGGCGAAAATCTCGGAGGCCAATAGGGCCAAAATGGGACCACAAGCAGGCCTTCCTGCGGCTTTGCAGGTACACGTCAAAAGTGCTAAATCAATTCAATGACATCCGCTTCCTCGAAATCCTTCCCCGCCCTGCCCGGACAAAAACTGGTTCTGCTGGCCAGTACCCTGTCCGTCGTTACGGCCTGCGTCATGGTCGTGATGAAGGGCATCACCCTTTATCTCTCCGGCTCTCAGTCCGTTCTGGCCTCGCTGGCCGATTCCGGGCTGGACCTACTGGCCTCGCTGATCACCTTCGGCGCCGTGCGCTATGCCAAGGCGCCGCCCGACAAGGAGCATCCGTTCGGCCATGGCAAGGCCGAGGCCTTCAGCGCCCTGTTCCAGGCCGGGCTGGTTTTCGCCTCGGCCGCCCTGGTCATGCAGTCGTGCTTCCACAGTCTGCAACACCCGGAGCCGGTCCGGCAATCCGGACTGGCCATCGGCGCGCTGATCCTGTCGATCGTCCTGACCCTGGGTCTGGTCTATGTGCAGAACCTGGCCCTGAAAAGCAGCCAGTCGGTGGCGGTCTCGGCCGACCGGATGCACTATGTCACCGACCTGGTCAGCAATGGCGTGGCCCTGGTCGGTGTCATTCTGGCATCTCTCGGCTTCGGCTTCATGGACGCCGTGGCCGGTTTCCTGATGGCGGCCTGGTTTGTCTGGGGCGCCATCGGCGTGCTGCGCGAAGCTTCTGACCACCTGATGGACCGCGCCCTGGCCGATGACGATGTGGCGCGGATCGCCGCCCTGATCGGCGATGACGAGCGCGTATTGGGCGTTCATCAACTGCGCACCCGCCTGACCGGCCCCTATATTCAGATTCAGGCCCATGTCGAGATGGACCCGGCCCTGACGCTCGATACGGCCCACCAAGTCATCATTGCCGCCGAAACGCGCCTGCTGGCCGCCTTCCCCAATGCCGATATCCTGATCCATCCTGATCCCAAGGGTAAGGCCGAGGCGCATACCAATGTGTTCTCGGGCGGCGTTTTCAGTGCAGAAGGCCCAACAGACTTTGACTTGGTCACGCCGAATAAGGCATAGATGACACATGACCGCCTACACCCGCCAGCTCTACCATTTCGCCTTCGATCCGCATTCGCGCATGGTGCGTCTGGCGCTGGGCGAGAAGAAGCTGGCCTTCGAGGAAACCCTGGTGCGCTACTGGGAGCCGGACGATTCGTTCCTCAAGCTCAACCCCTCCGGCCTGCTGCCGATCCTGGTGGAAATGCCGGAACAGGAGTCAGGCGATCAGACCCATCGCATCTGCGAGGATCGCGCCATCATGGAGCACCTTGAAGAAGCCTATCCCGATATCCGCCTGTGGCCGCAAAATATCAACGAACGCGCCGAGGCGCGCCGCCTGGTCGGCTGGTTCGAGCGCAAGTTCGACTATGAGGTCAATGCCCTGCTGCTGCATGAAAAGATGGAAAAGCGGCTGATGGGCGGCGGCGTGCCCGACATCCCCACCATGAAGGCCGGCCGCGAAGCGCTGCGCGATCACCTGCGCTATTTCGAAAGCCTGCTGACCGCGCGCAACTGGCTGGCGGGACACACCCTCTCCTATGCCGATTTCGCCTGCGCCGGACAGCTCTCGATCCTCGACTATCTCGATGAGATCAACTGGTCGCGTTATCCGCACCTCAAGACCTGGTACATGGTCATGAAGTCGCGCCCCTGCTTCCGCCCGCTGCTCAATGACAAGCTGCCGGGCGTGGCGCCTTCGGCACATTATAAAGAGCTCGACTTCTGACCATGAAAGATCTGGCCGCCCTCATCCGGCAGCAGGCCTTGGATCTCGGTTTCAGCGCCGCCCGTTTTGCTGCCCTCCCCGATGTGTGGGCGGCGTCTGAGCGCTTGCAGGTGTTTGTCGAAGCCGGATTCCATGGCGATATGACGTGGATGGAGGAAACGCTGGAGCGCCGCAAACATCCGCAGAATATGTGGAGCGGCGCGCAATCGGCCCTGGTGCTCGGCTATAATTATGGCCCGGACAGCGATCCCCTGACCCTGCTGGCCGAGACCGATACGGCCAATATCAGCGTCTATGCCCGCGGCGATGATTATCACGACCTGATCAAGAAGAAGCTCAAACAGCTGGCAACCTGGATCGTGGGTCAAACCGGCTGCGAACTGAAAGTGTTTGTCGATACGGCCCCCCTGATGGAAAAGCCGCTGGCGGCGCTGGCCGGTCTCGGCTGGCAGGGCAAGCATACCAATCTGGTGTCGCGCGAGTTCGGCTCCTGGCTGTTTCTCGGCGTCATTCTGCTCGACCGGGTCATTGAAAGCGATACGCCCGAGCGCGATCACTGCGGCTCCTGCCAGGCCTGCCTTGAGGCCTGCCCGACCGACGCCTTCGAAGGCCCATACCGGCTGGATGCCCGCAAGTGCCTCTCTTACCTGACCATCGAATTTCGCGGCCCGTGGCCGGAACCCTTTCGCCATGCCATGGGCAATCGCATCTATGGCTGCGACGACTGCCTGGCCGCCTGCCCATGGAACAAGTTCGCCAGCGCGACGCACGAGATCAAGCTGCAAGCGCGCGAAGGCTTCGAGGGCCTGAAGCTGGCCGATCTGGCGGGGCTGGATGATCCGTCCTTTCGGACACTGTTTTCAAAATCACCCATCAAGCGGATCGGGCGCGACTCCTTCCTGCGCAATGTCCATTATGCTCTAGGAAATCATTTCAAAAATTCCGGTAATATAGAAACAAAAGCGGTATTATTACGCAGCCTGCGCGATGAGAGTGCGATCGTGCGCGGCGCGGCAGTCTGGGCGCTGAAGCAGGGGGTGAGCGCGATGGATTTCGCAGAGATGCGAGCGCAATATGCCTCTTCCGAAACGGATAAAGCCGTGCAAGAAGAATGGCAGGCATGACCTTTTCCCTGATCACTCTCAGCTATCGTTCCGGCGACACTATAGAGCGCTGCCTCTCCGCGCTGGCGGCGCAGGATGCCGAGATCATCCATGCTGATAATAGCGGCGATCTCGACATGGCCGCGCTGGCGGCGAAGTTCCCCACGGTTCGCCAGATCGCCAACCCCGTCAATTTCGGTTTTGCCGTCGGCATGAATCGCGCCGTGGCGCAAAGCACCGGCGAATGGATCGGCCTGATCAATCCGGATGCGTTTGTCGATGCCGGCTGGCTCGATGCCATGAAGGCGGCCATCACCGCCCATCCGGATGTAAGGATTTTCACCTCCCTGCAACTGGATGCCGGGCAACCTGACCGGCTCGATGGTGCCGGCGATGCCCTGACCTTTTTCGGCTTCCCCTATCGCGCCGGCATCGGCCACAAGGTGCCGGCGCAGATGGAGATCGCCGAGGTCTTCAGCCCCTGCGGCGCCGCCATGCTGATCCGCCGTGATCTGTGGGAACGCTTAAGCGGCTTCGACGAGAACTTCTACTGCTATTGCGAGGACGCCGACCTCGGTTTCCGCGCGCGGCTGCTGGGAGAGCACTGCCTGTTCGTACCGAAGGCCGTGGTCAGCCATATAGGCTCGGCCTCCCTCGGCGTACGGTCGGATTTCGCCCTCTACCACGGCTATCGCAATCGCCTGTGGCTCTATCTCAAGACCATGCCTCTGGCGCTGCTGATCCTGACACTGCCGTTTCACATTGGTCTCACCTTGCCCGGCGCGACAAAGGATACGCTCAAAGGCAAGGGCCATCTGGTTTTCCGCGCTCTGCGCGATGCCTGGCAGGGCTTAAGACCAATTCTCGAACATCGAAAACTTATTCAGAAAACGCGACAGATAGGCTCTTTACGGCTTGCCAAAAGCTTGACATGGAACCTCCTGAAAATTGCCCGCCGTGATATCGACCACAGGAAACTGACATGACCCTCGATACCCTGAAAACCCAGGCCGCCGCCGACGCCAACCTCAAGATCGTTGACCAGTTCACAGCCGATTCGGATCGCCTGTCGCGCATGAGCCTCGATGTCGCCGGCATCTTCGTCGATGTCTCGAAGCAGAGCTGGTCCAAAGCCGGTTTCGAAGCCGCCATCGCCGCCGTAGCATCATCGGGCATCGCCGAAGCGCGCGAAAAGATGTGGACTGGCAAGGCCATCAATGTCTCCGAAGATCGCGCCGTGCTGCACGTCGCCCTGCGTGACAATGACGCCGAAAACCAGCGCCTGCGCGGGTCGGAAATCACCTCGGACGTCAAGACCGCCCGCGACGCCATGAAAGCTTACGCCGACGGTATCCGTTCGGGCGCCATCACCGGCGCCACAGGCAAGGCCTTCAAGACCATCATTCATATCGGCATCGGTGGTTCCGACCTCGGTCCGCGCCTCGTCTGGCACGGCCTGACTCCGCTCAACCCGCAAATCGATATCCGCTTCGTCGCCAATGTCGATGGCTCCGAACTGGCCCTGGCCACGGCCGGCCTCGATCCGGCGGAAACCCTGGTCATCGCCGTTTCCAAGACCTTCACCACCCAGGAAACCCTGGCCAACTTCCTGGCTGCGCGCGACTGGCTGATCAAGGGACTGGGCGAGGAAGGCGCGAAGGCGCATCTCGCCGCCGTTTCCGCCGCACCCGACAAGACCGGCGCCTACGGCATCCCCGCGGATCGCGTTTTCGGCTTCAAGGATTGGGTCGGCGGCCGCTATTCGCTGTGGTCGGCGGTTTCGTTGTCGGTGATCATTGCCGCCGGTTACGACGTTTATGAGCGCCTGCTGGCGGGTGCGCATGAAATGGACCAGCACTTCCTGACCGCGCCCCTGGAAAAGAACGCACCCGTTCTGCTGGCCGCCGCCCAGCTCTATAACCGCATCGGCCTGAACCGTCCGTCTCGCGCCGTCATTCCTTACATCCACCGCCTGCGTCGCCTCGCCGCCTTCCTGCAACAGCTGGAAATGGAATCGAACGGCAAGCGTACCTCGCCGACCGGTGAACGGCTCGATACCCAGACCTGCCCGGTCGTCTTCGGCGATGAAGGCACCAATGCCCAGCACGCCTTCTTCCAGATGCTGCACCAGTCGGAAGACATCGTGCCGCTGGAACTGATCGCCGCCGCGACCAATGCCGAGGCCTCGACCGACATGCAGCAAAAACTGCTGTCGAACGTCATCGCCCAGGGCGAAGCCTTCATGGTCGGCAAATCGCTGGAAACCTCGGAAGCCGAATGCCGCAAGCTCGGTTTCGATGACGCCAAAACCGCCCAGATCGCCCCGCAGAAGGTCTGCCCCGGCAACAAGCCGTCGACCACAGTTCTGCTCAACGAATTGACGCCGGAAACCCTCGGCGCACTGCTGGCCCTGTACGAGCACAAGACCTTTGTCGAAGGCATCGTTATGGGTCTGAACAGCTTCGATCAGTGGGGCGTTGAGCTGGGCAAGACGCTCGGCGTCAATGTGCTGAAGGATATTCAAGGGTCCGAAATTGCCGCGCACGATCCCTCGACCACGGCGCTGATCAAGCGTATCAAGGGGTAAGACGAAGGCCCCCAAGAAACGTTCTGTGGCCCTTCAGCCATATGAGGAAGCGTATATGTCCAGGCCGGTTGTGGGTGGTGGTGTCAAGAAGGTGCTGTATGCCCTGCAAACAGCCCAGCGCATCGGTCTGGAAAATACCGCCAAGGCCTTAACCGCCCACAATACCTGCAAGGCCTGCGGGCTCGGCATGGGCGGGCAAAAAGGCGGCATGACCAATGAGGCCGGCGAATTCCCCGCCGTCTGCAACAAGTCGATCCAGGCGCAATCGACCGATATCCAGCCCAGCATCCCGGTTGAAGTCCTGACTCATTCGTTGGCCGACCTGCGTGAACTCGACGGCTACGAACTGGAGCATCTCGGCCGCCTCGCCACGCCAATTTACAAGCCGAAAGACAGCGACTGTTATCAGCCCATCGGCTGGGACGAAGCCCTCGATCTGGCGGCGGCGCGCTTTGCAGCCGCAACGCCGCAGCGTAGTTTCTTCTATTCTTCAGGGCGTTCCTCCAACGAGGCCGGCTTTATCCTGCAATTGCTGGCGCGCGCCTTTGGCACCAACAATGTCAACAACTGCTCCTACTACTGCCATCAGGCGACCGGCGTAGGGCTCGGCAGCACCATCGGCACCGGCACCTCAACCGTCGAACTGGAAGACCTCGACCGCTGTGACTTCGTCATGGTCATCGGCGCCAATCCCTCCTCCAACCATCCGCGCTTTATCCATAAGCTGAAGGGCGTGCGCGATCGCGGCGGAGAGGTAGTGATCATCAACCCGGCGAAGGAGGCCGGCCTGGTGCGCTTCGCCCTGCCGAAGAGCGTCAAATCCATGCTCACAGGTGGTGACTGGATTGCCTCGGACTATCTCCAGCCGCGTATCGGCGGTGATATGGCGGTGCTGAAAGGCCTGGCCAAGGCGGTGCTGTCGGCGAGCGCGCAAGATGACGCTTTCATCAGCGCCCATAGCAATGGTTTCGAGGCTTTCCGCGCCGATATCGAAGCCACCGGCTGGGAGGAAATCGAGGTACAGGCGGGGCTGAACCGTACTGAGATCGAGCGCGTGGCGAGTCTTTACAGCAAGGCGCAATCGGCCGTCTTTGCCTGGGGCATGGGCATCACGCACCATCTCAATGGCTGCGATAACGTCGAATATATCGCCAATCTCGCTTTGTTGCGCGGCCAGATCGGTCGGGCGGGCGCCGGGCTTCTGCCGCTACGTGGTCATTCCAATGTGCAGGGCATTGGCACCATCGGTGTCAAGCCGGTGCTGGCGAAAGAGGTGCTGGAAAAGATGGAGGCCGCTTTCGGTATCGACCTGCCGCAGGACAAGGGCCTCGACACCATGGCCTGCATGAAGACGGCGCACGCCGGCGGCATGGGTGCGGCCCTGCTGATGGGCGGCAACCTCTTCGAGGCCAATCCGGATAGCCGGTTCGCCGAAGAGACCATGGACCGGATCGGCTTCAAGCTCTATCTGACAACCACACTGAACAAGGGCCATATCCACGGCTGCGACCAGTCCGAAGCGCTGATTTTACCGGTGACGGCGCGCGATGAGGAATGGCAGCCGACGACGCAGGAATCGATGTTCAACTTCGTGCGTATGTCCGATGGTGGCATTACCCGCCTGCGCACTGTCCGACCGGAGAGCGACATCCTGTGCGATCTGGCCCAGCGCCTGCTGCCGGAGAGCCCCATCGATTTCGCCGCTTTCAAACAGCACAAAACGGTGCGCGAGACCATCGCCCGCATCGTTCCCGGACTGGAGGATCTGGCGGATATCGATGTGGCCAAACGCGAATTCCATGTGCGCGGCCGTCTGCTGCACACACCGGAATTTCACACCCTCGACGGCAAGGCCAGTTTCGTCACCCGTCCTATGCCGAAGCGGCATGATGGTTTGTGGCTGACCACGGTGCGTTCGGAAGGCCAGTTCAACAGCATCATCTATGAGCGCAAGGACAGCTATCGCGGTGGTATCGACCGCTGGAGCGTGATGCTCAATGCCGAGGATCTGGCGGAACAGGGCTTTCAGGATGGCGATATCGCCACCCTGGAATCCGACACGGGCACCATGAAAGATGTCACCCTGCGTGCCTTCGATATCGCCCGCGGCTCGGTTATGGCCTATTATCCGGAGGCCAACTGCCTGACCGGCACGGCGGTCGATCCGCGCAGCCGAACGCCAGCCTTCAAGGCAACAGCAGTTACCTTAAGAAGATAGGGCTGCTTACTTCCCCTGCACGCCGAGCAGTTGAATCCGGAAGATCAGGGTCGAATTAGGCGGGATATCGTCGCCGGCACCTTTTTCGCCATAGCCCTGGCTGGGCGGCGTGTAGAGGGTGATCTCGTCGCCGACGTGCAGCAGCGGGATAACCTGCTGCCAGGCCGGCACCAACTGGCCCAGCGGGAATTCCGCCGGCTCGTTACGGGCATAGGACGAATCGAAGACATGGCCATTAAGCAGCTTGCCTTCGTAATTGATCTTGACCGTGTCGCTGACTGTCGGCTGGGCGCCGGGAGTCGCGGCATGCGAAACGATCTTGTACATCACGCCCGAAGGCAGCTTGATGATATCCGGCTGCTTGGCGATATCGGCCAGATAGGCCTCGCCATCCTTCAGGTTCTGCGCGGCGGCGGCATCGGCCGAGGCCTGCATGGCGGCCAGTTGCGCCGTGGTGTCGGGCGATTGCCCGCAGGCGGTCAGGGCCAGCAGGCCTGCCAGAGCGAGGAGCGGAAGGATGCGCATTACTCGTTTATTCCCAGCAATTGCACACGGAAGATCAGGGTCGAATTGGGCGGGATTTCGCCCAGGTCGCGTTCGCCATAGGCCGAGGTCGGCGGCGTATAGAGGATGATCTCGTCACCGACATGCATCAACGGGATCACCTGCTGCCAGGCCGAAATCAGGCGGCCGAGCGGGAAGTTGGCCGGCTCATTGCGAGCAAAGGAGGAGTCGAAAACCGAACCATCCAGCAGCTTGCCCTCATAATTGATGGTCACATTATCCGCCACGGTCGGTTGCGCGCCAGGATTGGGCGAGCGCGACACGATCTTGTACATCACGCCGGAGGGCAGAACGCTGACGCCCGGCACCTTGGCGGTTTGCGTCAGGAATTCCTGACCCTTTTGCAGATTTTGCTCGGATACGGTTTGGGCGTTTGTCTTGTCCATGGCTTGTCCACATGCGGTAAGAATGAAAGCGAGAGCGAAGATGGAGGTCTTTTTAATCCATGCGGAGGGCATAGCCTGTGCTCCTGAGGGCTTCTGAAATTTCAAAGGCATGACGCGGGCCTTGCGTTTCCACCATGATGTCGAACTCTGCCCCCTTGGCGGGGACATCGAGCACCAGGCGGTTATGCGCCACATCGACGATATTGCCGCCCTTTTCGGCGATAACATCGGCCATGCGCGACAACATGCCGGGGCGATCGTCACCCAGAATGCGGTAGGTGACAAGGCGTTTTTCACGGACCAGTTCGCGCTGGAGCACGCTGGCGAGCAGACGCAGATCGATATTGCCACCGCAGAGGATCAGGCCGACATTCAGACCCTCGAAACGGTCAGGATAGCGCATGACGGCGGCCAGACCGGCAGCGCCGGCGCCTTCGGTGACGGTTTTCTCGACATTGGCCAGGGCGGCGATGGCGTGTTCGAAATCGGCCTCATCGATGATCAGCACATCATCGACCAGTGGATTGGCCAGATCGAAGCTGATATCTCCCACTTCCTTGACCGCGATGCCCTCGGCAATGGTGGCGCCTCCCATCGGGATCGGCATGCCCCGGCGGCGGGCGGTGAAGGAAGGAAACATGGCCGCTTCGACACCGATGATCTTGATCCATGGCTTCATCGCCTTGGCGGCGATGGCCGCGCCGGCGATCAGGCCGCCGCCACCGATCGGCACCAGAATAACATCGAGTTCCGGCACATCCTGCAGCATTTCCATAACCAGGGTACCCTGGCCGGTCAGGACCTGCTCATCATTGAACGGATGGACATAGACCCCGCCCTTTTCGTTACACAGCTTTTGCGCGATAACAGAGGCCTCGTCATAACTGTGGCCCTCGATCACCACCTCGGCGCCATAGCCCAGGGTCTTCTCGACCTTCACGAAGGGCGTGCCGATCGGCATGACGATGGTGGCCGGGATACCGAGGCGTTTGGCGTGATAGGCCAGACCTTGGGCGTGGTTGCCGGCAGAGGCCGCGAAGACGCCGCGCGACTTTTCATCTGCGTTCAGCTGAAGCAGTTTGTTGAGCGCACCGCGTTCCTTGAAGGCCGAGGTATATTGCTGGTTTTCCGACTTGAGCCACAGCTTCGTCTTCGTCACCGCGCTCAGGCGTTGCGAGAAGGCACAGGGCGTGCGCACGACATGGCCCTGGATGCGTTCGGCGGCGGCTTCGATATCTGAAAACGTAACGGTCATAATGGGCCTCCCTTACCAGAGGCGACCGGGCGTGGCTTTCAAAAAATGCCACGGTATCGAAAAACATTAGATATTTAATTACAAATGAAATTATATTTACAATTTTGATCTGGCTTCATCAAAATTTTCCAAATTTGACCGCAAAAATACTCAAATGGCGTATGCTTGTTTGGATTCACGCAACTTAATGCTTATGTTGCGTGTAAATTCAGCCGGAGAATAGCGAAAATGATCGAAAATGTGCCCGACTTCTTCTCTCCGGCTGTTCACGGTTTCGTTCGCATCGCCTGCGTCACCCCGAAGGTCCATATCGCCGATCCGCAGGCCAATCTGACCGAACATCTGGTGCTGGCGCGCCGGGCGGAAGCCGCTGGCGCTGATTTGGTCGTCTTTCCGGAGCTGTCGCTATCGGCCTATGCCATTGACGACCTGTTCACGCAGGATGTCCTGTTGCAGGCCGCAAAAGGCGCGCTCAGTGAACTGATCGCCATTTCCGGCGATATACGGCCGGTCCTTGTGGTGGGCCTGCCGATGCGGATCGAAGGTGCCATCTATAATTGCGCCGCCGTCATTCATCAGGGACGGTGCTTAGGGATAGTGCCAAAGACCTTCCTGCCCAATTACCGTGAATATTATGAGAAGCGCTGGTTTGCCTCGGCCGCCGACCTGGCGCCGACCTTTATCGAACTGGCGGGCCAGCCGGTCCGGGTCGGCACAGATCAGATTTTCCGCGCGCAGGATTTCGAAGCCTTCACCTTCGGCGTCGAAATCTGCGAGGATCTGTGGGTGCCGCAGACGCCCTCAACCGCACTGGCCCTGCACGGCGCCAATATTATCGTCAATTTGTCCGCTTCTCCGGTCGTAGTTGGCAAGTCGCGCGCCCGCAAGCGTCTGTGCGCCGCCGCTTCCGAGCGAATGTTTTGCGCCTATGCCTATTCCGCCGCCGGACCGGGCGAATCGACCACCGATCTTTCCTGGGATGGTCAGTCATTGATCTATGAACTGGGCGAATTGATCGCCGAGGGGGAGCGCTTCACCTCGGACAGCCTGACCCTGGCCGATATCGATGTCGACCGCATCGCCAATGAGCGCCTGCGCACCGTTACCTTCAACGATGCCCGCCAAACCGTGGCCGCTGACATCACCGTCAATCTGTTCGACCACGACGCACACGACCTGATCGATTTCCACCGTCACGTCGCGCGCTTTCCTTACGTGCCCGCCGATCCGGAACGGCTGGACGAGGATTGCTATGAGGCCTTCAATATTCAGGTCCATGGCCTGATGCAGCGGCTCTCGACCAGCCGCACGCAGAATGTCGTCATCGGCATTTCCGGCGGGCTCGATTCCACCCATGCCGTGATAGTCGCCTGCAAGGCGTTCGACCGGCTGGGCCTGCCGCGCGCCAATATCCATGGCTACACCATGCCTGGCTTCGGCACCTCGACCGGCACGAAGAACGACGCGCTGAAGCTGATGAAGGCGCTGGGCATTTCGGGTGAAGTGCTCGATATACGCCCGGCGGCTAAGCGGATGCTGATGGATATCGGCCACCCCTATTCGCGCGGCGAAAAGGTCTATGACGTCAATTTCGAGAACGTCCAGGCGGGCCTGCGCACCGACTTCCTTTTCCGGCTGGCGGGTGAAAAGAAGGGGTTTGTTGTCGGCACGGGCGACCTCAGCGAACTGGCGCTTGGCTGGTGTACCTATGGTGTCGGCGACCATATGAGCCACTACAATGTCAATTGCGGCGCGCCCAAGACCCTGATCCAGCATCTGATCCGCTGGGCGGCGGCGCGGGAGTTCGACGTGAAAACCGGCCGTATTCTGCAATCGGTACTGACGCGTGAAATCTCGCCGGAACTGGTACCGATCGAGGCCGGCGTGATCCAGAAGACGGAGGATAAGGTCGGTCCCTACGAGCTTCAGGACTTCAACCTCTATTACATCACACGCTATGGCCTGAAACCTTCCAAGGTCGCCTTCCTGAGCTGGCAGGCCTGGCAGGGAAAATACACGCTTCCTGAAATCCGGAAATGGCTGGAACTGTTCCTGTTCCGCTTCTTTACGATCTCACAGTTCAAACGCTCGGCCGTCCCCAATGGACCGAAACTGATCTCCGGCGGCGCCCTCAGCCCGCGCGGCGACTGGCGCATGCCCTCGGACGCCAATGCCAAGATCTGGCTGGAGGAATTGAAGGCGAACGTGCCGGAGATATAGCCTATCATGAAATTTCATGATAAGGTGCTGTCAGGAGTCCAGCGAAGAGACCACCATGACCGAACATCAGCCCAGAGAAAAATTCGCCACCCAGATGGACAGCGCCCTGCTGGCCGAATTGCGTGCCCTGGCTAAGTCAGAAGGCCGGCAGTTACAATCATTGGTCGAGGAAGCCGTCGGTAAGCTGCTGGAAGCGCGGCAAGAAACCAAGACGGAACCCGATTTCGAAATGCTCATGAAGCGTAACCATGACCGCTATGCCAGCGTCTTCGAGAAACTTGCCAAGTAGGTGACCCGTTATCTAACTGTCCGGCAGGTCCTCAGAATTCATGAGGATCAACTTATGCGTCATGGCGGGGCATCAGGCGTGCGCGATCCCGGACAACTTGAGTCCGCCCTATTCCGTCCGCAGACAGGCTATTATGCCGATCTGATAGCGGAAGCGGCCGCTCTCTGGGAAAGTCTGTCGCAAAATCATCCGTTCGTCGACGGCAATAAACGGACGGCCCTGTCTTCGATGTTGATGTTCCTGAACCTCAACGGTCTGGATATTGTCGTGCCGGATGATGATCTATGGGTATTCGTAAATTGTCTTTACGATACGCACAGCTTCCGTTTTGAAGCCTTGGAGCCGTGGCTTCGTAAACATGCCGCTCCATTGACGCTCTGACTATTTCAACCTAACCGCCGAGCCATTAAAGCTGCACGATAAACCATGATAGGTCGTGCAGATGCCGCTTTCAGAAACGGTCAGCCGGTCACCGTCTTTTTTGATGGTAACCGTGCAGGTCGTAGTCTCGTCCGGTTGCAGGGTCAGGCCGAGTGCGTCGGGTGATATATCCTTTGCCGTCTCGCCGCCGGCCAGGCCGATATCGCCGGTGCAGCCATCGGCCGTCGCGGCCACCAGAACCACCTTGTGCGCGCCCGGCGTGCCGCTGACCCGCACCATCAGGTCGCCCTCGTACTTGCCGGGCCAGTCATCGCTGACCGGCGGCGGCGCTTCGGCGGAAACAGAGGCATCGGCCGCTTCCGGTGCCGGCTTCGAACATCCGGTCAGAGCCAGCAAAACAAGGGCAGCACAGGCAATGCGCATATCTACTCCTTGAGCTTTTCGGCCAGCAAACGCGCCTCAGCCGCACGGCTCGAACCGGCGCGCCAGATAACGACAATATCGCGGAAGGCGTGATCCGAGGCAAGGGGGCGCACGCAGACCTCATCGGCCTTCACCATGCCCGATTCGACCGCCATCGCCGGCAGCAGGGAGACACCGAGGCCCGAACCGACCATCTGCACCAGCGTATTGAGCGAGGTCGCCGCGAAGCCGCCACCATGATTGGTGGCATAGGTCGACAGCGATTCCGAGGTACCGGTCGGCGAGGTCCAGGAACAGGCAGCCAAAGCATGATCACGCAGGCAGTGGCCGTCCTCCAGCAGGATTAGTTCCTCGTTTTTCAGGTCTTCCGGCGCAATGCGATCGCCACCAGACAGGCGATGGCCCAGCGGCGTGGCAGCAACAATCTCGTCCTTGCAGATAAAAGCATGATCGAGTCCCGCCAGATCATAGGGCAGGGCAATGACGGCGGCATCGAGCGCACCGGATTTCAGCGAAGCGATCAGGCGGGCCGTCTGGTCCTCGCGCAGAAAGAGCCGCAGGTCGGGAAAATCCTTGCGCAGCTTGAGCAGGGCCTTGGGCAGCAGGAAGGGCGCGACCGTGGGGATGACACCCAACCGGAAACGTCCGGTCAGCGGGCGGTTGGCGCCGCGCGCCGCTTCCACCAGATCTTCGGCGCGCGCCAGAATGTCTTCCGAACGTCTGAGCGTTTCCTCGCCGACGGCCGTCAGGATGACCTGTCCGCGCGAGCGATCAACGACACGCACGCCCAGGATCTTTTCCAGTTCGGCGATGCCGGATGAGAGCGCGGGCTGCGACACGAAAGCCGCTTCCGCCGCGCCGCCGAAGCTCTTATGTTCGGCCAGCAGCTTGAGATATTGCAATTGTCTGAGAGTGGGAAGCATGATGGCAATATAAGATCAGTTTATTGAATTGTCAAAATTCATAAACATATTCGATACGAAGTATTTAATCCAAATCCGAGGCCCGTAATGTCTATCGAAACCCTGCAAAGCCTGATCCCCGCCTATGCCCGCGATCTGTCGCTGAACCTGACCAACCTGCTGGCAGAGACTATATTGAACGAGCAGCAGAAATGGGGGGCCTTCCTGTCCTGCGCCCATGCCATCGGCGTGCCGGCCGTGGTGCAGAATATCGAAGCGGCCGCCGCAAAGATCATCGCGCCCGAAGCCATCACCGCCGCCAAGGCTGCCGCGGCCATTATGGGCCTGAACAATGTCTATTTCCGTGCCCTGCATCTGATGCAGAACAAGGAATACGAAAAGATGCGTTCCGGTCTGCGCATGAACATCCTGACCAATCCGGGCATCGACAAGGTCGATTTCGAACTGTGGGCGCTGGCAGTTTCGGCGGTAAATGCCTGCGGCCTGTGCATGGACAGCCACGAAAAGGTGCTGCGCGGCCATGGCGTCAGCGCGCTCCAGGTGCAGGCGGCCCTGCGTATCGCCGCCACGGTCAATGCCATTTCAGCCGTGCTGCGTGCCGAGAGCGCGTCAATTCATCCGGACACGTCTTTATAAGAAAAATCTATGCAAAAATAAAATAAAAGAAATTTGCCCTATTGAACGTTTTAAGCGATTGTCCGGCCGTACCGCTTACCCGGTTTCACACTTATCAAGGAAATACTCACCATGGCTCTCATCAACACCGCCATTAAGCCGTTCAAAGCGACCGCTTACAAGGAAGGCAAGTTCGTCGACGTTTCGGATGCCGACACCAAGGGCAAGTGGTCCATCTTCTTCTTCTATCCGGCCGATTTCACCTTCGTGTGCCCGACCGAGCTGGAAGACCTGGCCGGCATCTATCCGGAACTGCAAAAGCTGAACGTCGAAGTGTTCTCGGTCTCGACCGACACGCATTTCTCGCACAAGGCCTGGCACGACACCTCGCCCGCCATCGGCAAGATCAACTACTACATGGTCGGCGACCAGTCCGGCACCATCACCAACAACTTCGACGTGATGCGTCCGGGCGTCGGTCTGGCCGACCGCGGCACCTTCCTGGTCGATCCGGACGGCATCATCCAGTTCATGGAAATCACCTCGGAAGGCGTCGGCCGTAACGCCACCGAACTGCTCCGCAAGGTCAAGGCCGCGCAATACGTCGCTTCGCACCCCGGCGAAGTCTGCCCGGCCAAGTGGGAAGAAGGCGAAAAGACGCTCGCCCCTTCGCTCGATCTCGTCGGCAAGATCTAATCCAAGGCATGGGGGAAACGATCTTTCCCCCATGAACCCCCTTTGAATTTGAGAAAAGCGCCCTAGGGGCGACCCTGCGGGCGCTTTTCACTTCTTTGCTTAGAGTTATTCTCCTTATCCAGGCTTTGCGGAGCCTGAATATGGACAATGATTTCCCCCTATTTCTAACGGAGTATCACCATGCTTGACGCAGGGTTAAAGACGCAACTGAAGGCGTATCTGGAAAACCTCCGGACGCCGATCGAACTGGTCGCTACGGTCGATGACAGCGCGAAATCGCGCGAAATGGTCGAGCTGTTGAACGATATCGTCGAGGCCTCGGATAAGGTCTCGCTGAAGACCGATGGCAGCGATGCCCGCGTGCCTTCCTTCGCTATCGTTCGCCCCGGTTCCGATATCAGCGTCACCTTTGCTGGCCTGCCGATGGGCCACGAATTCACCTCTCTGGTTCTGGCCCTGCTGCAAGTCGGTGGTCACCCGCCACGCGTCGAAGCCGACGTGATCGAGCAGGTCAAAGCGCTGGATATCGACGGCGAACTGAAATTCGAGACCTATTTCTCGCTGACCTGCCAGAACTGCCCCGATGTGGTGCAGGCGCTGAACCTGATGAGCGTGCTCAATCCCAAGATCAAGCACGTCGCTATCGATGGCGGCCTGTTCAAGGACGAGGTCGAGGCGCGCCAGGTCATGGCCGTGCCGACCATCCTGGTCAATGGCGAACCTTTCGGTCAGGGGCGCATGGGCCTAGAGCAGATCCTCGCCAAGATCGATACCGGCGCGCATCAGCGTGAAGCCGCCAAGATCGACGCCAAGTCGGAATTCGACGTTCTGGTCGTCGGCGGCGGTCCGGCCGGCGCGGCCGCGGCCATCTATGCAGCGCGCAAGGGCATCCGCACCGGCGTGGTGGCCGAGCGTTTCGGCGGCCAGGTGCTCGACACCATGGCGATCGAGAATTTCATCTCGGTCTCGCACACCGAAGGGCCAAAGCTGGCCACAGCGCTGGAGCAGCACGTCAAGGAATACGAAGTCGACATCATGAACCTGCAAAAGGCGACGGCGCTGATCCCGGCGTCCGAGCCCGGCGGTCTGGCGGAAGTGTGTCTGGAAAGCGGCGCCGCCGTGCGCGCCCGCACCGTGGTCATCTCCACCGGCGCCCGCTGGCGCCAGATGGGCGTGCCCGGTGAAGATCAGTACCGCAACAAGGGCGTGGCCTATTGCCCGCACTGCGATGGTCCGCTCTTCAAGGGCAAGCGCGTGTCGGTCATCGGCGGCGGCAATTCCGGCGTCGAGGCGGCCATCGACCTGGCCGGCATCGTGGCCCATGTCACCCTGCTGGAATTCGCACCGGAACTGCGCGCCGACGCCGTGCTGCAACGCAAGCTCTACAGCCTGCCGAACGTGACGGTCATCACCGAAGCCCAGACCACGGAAGTCCTGGGTGATGGCGCCAAGGTGACCGGCCTGGTCTACAAGGATCGCATCCATGACGTAACGCACACGATCGAATTGGAAGGCATCTTCGTCCAGATCGGCCTGTTGCCCAATACCGAATGGCTGAAGGGCACGATCAACCTCTCCCCGCGTGGCGAGATCGAGATCAATGACCGCGGCGAAACCTCGGCGCACGGCATCTTTGCCGCCGGCGACGCCACCACCGTGCCGTATAAGCAGATCGTCATTGCCATGGGCGAAGGCTCCAAGGCGGCGCTGTCGGCCTTCGATCACCTGATCCGGACATCGGTGCCGGTGGATATTGCCGCGGAGTAGGTTAAGGCCAGGAGGCACAGCCTCCTGAACCTCATAACTCGACAATGTTTAATCGTTTAAACAACAAAAAACCGGACCTCTTGAGGCCCGGTTTTTTGTTGTTTAGTGGACTAATCGCTATCGTGTTCAGGGGTCAAGGGGTCTGTGACCCCTTGCCTGCCCTATTCCTGCGGCGACGACACGCTGTATCCGGCGGCGCGCAGGCGTTCCAGAACGCCACCCTTGCGCAGCAGAATCGCCAGCGGCAAAACGGCCACTGTCTTGCCAGGCCGGGCGGTGGCGGCAGTGATCGCCCGCAGGGAATCGCTGACCCCGCGATCGAGCATGGCGGCCGCGGCAGGTGAACCGGACAGGCATTTCATCAGCGCCGATCCCTGGTAATTGGCGCGGACGGTCGAGATGTCGCCAACCGCCCAGGCCCTGGCGGCAACAGGGGCGCGATCGAGGTCGAAGTCGATATCGTCCAGCGTATAGGTCAGGCAGGCCTGGCTTGCGGCATCGTCCATGGCGTTGACCGTCTTGAACAGCGGCCCCATGTCATAACGCCCGGCGGCGCGGACCGGCACGCCAGCCTCCCCGGCCAGACGCCGGACAACCGAGACGGTGGCATCATCGCTCAGGCCATATTTTTGCAGGACTTCCCGGCGCAGGCGGGCACCGGCCCAGACCGGCTTGTCGCGGGCGAAATCCTTGATCGGAATGCCAGCGCGCCTGGCGGTGGACTCATAGCGGGCATAGAGCGCCGGTGGCAGGTCTTCCTTAAGCGTGCGGCGATTGGGCAGGCCTTTTTTCGACATCATCAGCCAGAGATCGCCAACGCCTGTGCTGCTGGCCGGCGGCGTGATCAGGCCATTGGCGCCGCGCAGGGCGCCTTCGACCCGCTTCGTGCTCCAGGTTTGTTTCTTCGGGAAAACCGGAAGTATGCCCAGAATAATGACCTGGCTGTCGCCCTTGGTAACGCGCCACAGGGCCGGCCCCGCAGCGATTTTGCCCTTCACGACGATTTCCGTATCGGGCCAGTCTTCCTGAGCCATCGCCATCTGAGGCATGACCAGAAGAATAAGCACAGCGATCAGGGCTTTCAGGCGGGACATGGCACATTCCTGGGAAGAACTGTCAGCCTACCCGCATATTATGACTCTTTTATGCAGTTCAAACGTTTACAACAGGAAACAAAGTGGCAGACATTACCTTTTGTGAAATAATATTATATTCCTTTAATCAAGTGCAGATTCGGCAAGACCGGTTACCATTCCATTATCCACTGTGACGCTAATGTTTGAACCATCTTTATTTATCCAATAATACACGGCTTCCCCTGGCACCTTGGCAACTAAAATGCCATCTACATTCTCGCCCTTGCTTAATTTCGGCTCTGAACCCACGATTTTCCGCACATCAGCAAACGGAATTCCAGTCGGATTCGCCGTGTATTCTGCTGATATTTTTTTAAAAGTGGCGTAGGTTACGACGTCGTGCGCCGAGCAGGACGCAAGTAACAAGCAGATAAATGCACTAATCAACGACTGAGATTTCATTTTCCGCATCTTCTTAAGCGCAAATCTTTACGCGGCCTTGACCGCGTCCGCCGCTTTGAAAGTCAAAGGCGCGCCCCAGAAGGCCTCGATCAGAGCGGATTGCATACGGGGTTCGCCGGTGGTCAGGAATTCGCGGCGGCCGGCATTGCCGATTTCATATTCCGGATGGCGCTCGATATAGTCGGCGAGAGCCTTGGAGACCGGTGCCGGCTGATGGATCAGAGGTGTACCCGTCGGCAGGTGTTCGCGGAAAAGATCGGCCACCAGTTCATAGTGGGTGCAGCCAAGGATGGCACGATCGGGATAGCGGCCGATGCGAATGCGTAAGCTTTCGACATGGCCTTTGATCTTGGCCGAGAGGTCTTCGCGCGAGGCCCCGCGTTCGATCAGATCCGCCAGTCCCGAACAGGCTTCCGAGAAGACGGCAATATCCTGGCGGCGCTTGTCGATCTCGATTTCATAGACGCGCGAACGGGCGGTGGCGACGGTCGAGAACACGCCGATCACATCCAGCTTTTCGATCTTCTCGCCACGGCGTTCGGCCTCGTGCTCCCAGGGCAGGCCGGTGGCGGCCTCGATGGTGGGGACGATAATCCCCAGCACATTGACCGGACGCTTATAGGTTTTGCGAAACTGGGCCAGCCAGGTCGATTGCAAACGACGCAGGGCCACGGCGGAAGCGGTATTGCAGCCCAGCACCACCAGAGAGGCGCCGGCTTCGAACAGGGTCTCACAGCCCTGGCGGGTCAGCTCAACGATCTCCTCACCGGAGCGATCGCCATAGGGCGCGTGTTTCTGATCGGCGAGATAGACGAAGTCAGCCTGCGGCATCCGGTCGACCAGGGCGCGATGAATGCTCAAACCACCAATGCCGGAATCAAAAACGCCAAACGCCATGAACTGATTTCCTGTGTTACGAAAACTTAATTTGGCCGCGTTTGTTGCGGTCTATAGGTTCATCAGTTACGACTTTTGTCCTGTGCCGTAAACGGACTTTTTCTACCCTGAACCCATAAAGGAGTTCACAATGCCTTCATCCAAAATGAACCGCCGCACCGCCCTGGGTCTTATGGCCGGTGCCGGCACTGCCGCCCTTGCCGGGCCAACCTTTGCGCAAGGAGGCGTCGCCATCGCTACCGCCTATCTGACCCAGCCCTGGACCGGCCCTTATGGCGGTGTGCCTGCCTTCGACAAGGTGAAGATCGCCGATTTCGAGCCGGCAACCCTGGCCGCGATGGATGAAATGCGCGCCGAGATCAAGGCGATCACCCTGAAGCGCTCGGCCCCGACCTTTCAGAGCGTTATCGAGGCCTACGAGACCTCCGGCGCCGCCTATGATCGCGTCGGTACAGTCTATAATGTGTGGGACTCCAATCTCTCGACCGGCGGCTTCCCTGATGTCTCCGCCAAGCTGTCGCCGATCAAAGCGGCCTTTGGCGACGAGATCATGCAGAATGCGGACCTCTTCCAGCGTATCGAGACGGTCTATAATCAGCGCGAGAAGCTGAAACTCAATCCGCAGCAGGACCGCCTGCTGTGGAAAAAGTACAACAATTTCGTCCGCGCCGGCGCCAAGCTTTCGGATGCGCAGAAGAAGGAGGTCGCTGACATCAACCAGCAACTGGCCACCCTGTTCAACAGCTTCTCCAACAATCTGAAGCATGACGAGGCTCAGGCCACCTTCATCACCAAGGACGATCTCGCCGGCCTGCCGGACCCCTTCATCGCGGCTCTGGCTTCAAAGGCCAAGGAACTGGGTAAGGACGGTATGTACGCCGTGCAGAACACCCGCTCGGCTATGGAGCCCTTCACCACCTATTCGACGCGCCGCGATCTGCGCGAAAAAGTGTGGCGCGCCTATATCATGCGCGGCGACAATAACGACCAGTGGGACAACAAGAAGATCGGCGCCCAGATTCTCAAGTTGCGGGCAAAGCGCGCCAAGCTCTATGGCTACCCGACCCATGCCCACTGGCGCCTCGAAGTCGCCATGGCCAAGACGCCGGACAACGCCATGAACCTGATGGAAGCCGTCTGGGGTCCGGCGGTCAATCGCGTCCACGAAGAAGTGGCCGATATGCAGAAGATCGCCGATGCTGAAGGCGCCAACATCACCATCGCCGCCTGGGATTATCGCTTCTATTCCGAGAAGGTGAAGAAGGCGAAGTACGATCTCGATGAGTCGGAAGTGAAGCCCTACCTGCAACTGAACAAGATCCAGGACGCCATGTTCTGGGCCGCCAACAAGATGTACGGCTTCGAGTTCATCCAGGTCAGCGATGTGCCGGTGTTCCATCCGGACGTGACGACCTATAAGGTGATGCGCGCCGGTAAGCAGGTCGGCGTCTGGTACTACGACCCCTACGCCCGCGAAGGCAAATCCTCCGGTGCCTGGGAGACCGAATATCAGGGCCAGTCCTATATGCTGAAGCATATCTGCATCTGCTCGAACAACTGCAACTTCATCAAGGCCGAGCCGGGCAAGCCGATCCTGATCTCGTGGGATGACGCCGAAACCATGTTCCATGAGTTCGGCCACGCCATCCATGCGCTCAGCTCGAACGCCTACTATCCATCGCAGGGCGGCACCAATACGGCGACCGACTTCGTCGAGTTCCCGTCGCAACTCAACGAGCACTGGCTGCCGTTGCCGGTGGTGCTGAACCAGTTCGCCATCCACTATGAAACCGGCAAGCCGATGCCGGCCGAATTACAGGAAAAACTGGTGCGGTCATCGAAGTTCAATCAAGGCTTCGCCACGGTCGAATATCTGGCCTGCGCGCTGATCGACATGAAGTATCACCTGGCTGGCGAGACGGATATCGACATCGATGCCTTTGAAAAGACCGAACTGGCCAAGCTGAACATGCCGAAGGAAATCGTCATGCGTCACCGCCCGACGCAGTTCGCGCACATCTTCGCCGATGACGGCTATTCGGCGGGGTACTACTCGTACCTGTGGTCGGATGCCCTGGTGGCGGACGCCTATGAGAAGTTCATGAAGGAGGGTGGGCCTTTCGACGGCCCGACCGCCAAAAACTACTTCGATCATATCCTGAGCGTGGGCGACACCATCCCGCAGGACGTGGCCTTCCGCAATTTCCTGGGCCGCGATGTCAACCGTGATGCGTTGATGCGTCTGCGGGGCTTCGCTTAAACTTATGGGGTTTGGGGCCTCCGGCCCCATGCCTTTCCTGCCTAATAAAAAAGCCCGGCCTTAAGGTCGGGCTTTTTTATTAGGTCGAAGATGTGGGGTCACAGACCCCACGCCCCACTAGATTCAAGAAAGCACTACAGTTTCAGCGTCATTACGACTATATAGGCCGGAAATGACCCGTCCTTTTCTCAAGATGAATGGCCTCGGCAATGATTTCATTGTCGTAGATGCTCGCGACACCGCCTTCACACCGGCGCCGGAGCAGATCCGCGCCTGGGGTGATCGTGCGTCCGGCATTGGCTTTGATCAGCTGATCGCTATCGAAGGCAGCGACGATGGCGATGCCTTTATGCGCGTGTGGAACAATGACGGCGGCACGGTCGAGACCTGCGGCAATGCCCTGCGCTGCGTGGGCTGGTATCTGAACCCGAAGGCCGCTGAGAAGACCCTGAAGATCGACACGCTGGGCGGCGCGACCAAGGCCATTGTGATCAAGGCCGATGAAAAGACCGGAACCGTGGCGGTTGATATGGGCAAGCCGCGCCTCGACTGGCGGGAAATTCCGTTGTCGGAGGAAATGGACACCCTGCGGCTGGAACTGAAGGTCGGCCCCTACGACGCGCCGCTTTATCATACGCCGTGCGCGGTCAGCATGGGCAATCCGCATGTGGTCTTCTTCGTCGATGACGTCATGAGCGTCGATGTCGCCGCCACCGGCTCTCTGATCGAAAATCACCCCCTCTTCCCCGAAGGCGTCAATGTCGAGTTCGCGCAGGTGATCGACCGCCAGACCGTCCGCATGCGCGTCTGGGAACGCGGTGCCGGTATCACCCAGGCCTGCGGCACCGGCGCCTGCGCCACGCTCGTGGCCACCGCCCGTCGCGGCCTGACGGATCGTTCAGCCACCGTTATTATGGATGGCGGTCCGTTGCACATTTCATGGGCAGAGAATGATCATGTCATCATGACCGGCCCGATCGAGGTCGAGTTCGAGGGCACGCTGTGAGTAAGGTAGATGTCGTCACTTTCGGCTGTCGCCTGAATTCCTACGAGAGCGAGGTCATCCGCAAGACCGCCGCCGAAGACGGGCTCGACAACGCCATCATCTTCAATACCTGCGCCGTCACCGGCGAGGCCGTGCGTCAGGCGCGCCAGGCCATTCGCCGCGCCCGCAAGGAAAACCCGGACGCCAAGCTGATCGTCACCGGCTGCGCCGCCCAGACCGATCCGGACACCTTCGCCAACATGGCGGAGGTCGATTTCATCATCGGCAATGGCGACAAGCAAAAGGCCGGCTCGTACAGGCTGACGCCGGATTCGGCCCGCATCGTCGTCAACGATATCTTCTCGGTACAGGAAACCGCCGGTCACCTGATCGATGGCCTGAAGGACCGCGCCCGCGCCTTTGTCGAGGTGCAGAATGGCTGCGATCATCGCTGCACCTTCTGCATCATCCCCTATGGCCGCGGCAATTCGCGCTCAGCAGCGGCGGGCGATGTTATCAGCCAGACGCAAAAGCTGGTGGCGCAGGGTTACAATGAGGTGGTGCTTACCGGCGTAGACCTGACCTCCTGGGGGACCGACCTGCCGGGCACGCCGCAACTCGGCAATCTGGTGGCGCGCATCCTCAAGCTGGTGCCGGATCTGAAGCGCCTGCGCCTCTCCTCCATCGATGCCGCCGAGATAGACGACACCCTGCTCGGTGTACTGCGCGATGAAGAACGCCTGGCGCCCTATCTGCATCTCAGCCTGCAACATGGCGACGACCTGATCCTCAAGCGCATGAAGCGCCGCCACCTGCGCGCCGATGCCCTGGCCTTGGTGGAAAAGGTGCGCACCGCTCGGCCGGATATCGCGCTCGGCGCCGATCTGATCGCCGGTTTCCCGACCGAAAGCGAAGCGGCCTTCGAGAACTGCCTGTCGCTGGTCGATGAGGCCGGCCTCAGCTTCGTCCACGCCTTCCCCTATTCGCCACGTCCGCAAACCCCGGCGGCCAAGATGCCGCAACTGCCACGTCCGCTGATCAAGGAACGCGCCGCACGTCTGCGCGCCAAGGCAGAAACCGCGCTGGTTCGGCATCTCGATCGCCAGCAGGGCCGTGTGCTTTCGTGCGTTGTCGAAAAGCCCGGTTTCGCCCGCGCCGCCGATTTTACAGAGGTGGTGTTCGAAGGCGAGGCAGAGGTCGGCGGCATCAGCGATATCCGTATCCATGGCCACGATGGCAAACATGTCATTGGCAGCCTTGTCCAAACTCAGCTACAGCAAGCGGTATGACTGAAGAAAAGAAAAAGGGCTGGTTCCAGCGCCTCACCGATGGCCTTTCGCGGACCTCGCAGAACCTGACCGAGTCGGTCACGCAGGTGTTCCAGCAGAAGGAAGCGCTGGACGATGCCGCGCTGGAGGAACTGGAGGACCTGCTGGTCGAGAGCGACCTGGGCCCGCAGATCGCCGCCACTATCGCCGGCAAGATGGCGCAGCAGAAGTTCACGTCTGCCAAAGACCCCAATGCCGTTCGCGCGGCGCTCGCCGAAGCGCTTTCGGACGAGCTGGTCGGCCACGAAGGCACGTTTGAGCCCCTGTCCGGTCCGCGCCCCTATGTTGTGCTGTTCGTCGGCGTCAATGGCTCCGGCAAGACCACGACTCTGGGCAAGATCGCCGCCAAGCTGGTCAAGAGCGGCGCCAAGGTGCTGATCGTAGCCGGCGATACCTTCCGTGCCGCCGCCGTTGAGCAGCTCAAGGTCTGGGCCGAACGCGCCGGCGCCGATTTCATGGGTCGCAAGACCGGCGCTGATGCCGCGGGCCTGGCCTATGATAGCTTTATCAGGGCTAAGGAAGACGGCTACGATGTCGTCCTGATCGATACCGCCGGCCGCCTGCAGAACAAGCAGGCCCTGATGGATGAACTGCTGAAGGTCGTCCGCGTCATCAAGAAGGTCGATCCCGAAGCGCCGCATGAAACCCTGCTGGTGCTCGATGCCACGGTCGGCCGCAATGCCCTCAGCCAGGAACAGATTTTCGGCCGTCAGGCCTTTGTCTCCGGCCTCGTCATGACCAAGCTCGACGGCACGGCGCGTGGCGGCATACTGATCCCCATCGCCAAGGCCTCCGACGCGCCTATCAAGCTGATCGGCGTCGGCGAAGACATCGAAGATCTGCACGATTTCAAAGCGCGTGATTTCGCCCGCTCCATGGTCGGCCTCGAACCGCTTGGAGATAAGTGATGACCGATAACAAGCTGCCGGTAGACGATACGGTGACACACGGCGATCAGGCCGTGGACAAGGCGCTGGCGGGCGTGGCGGAAAAGTTCGGCGAGAGCAATCCCGAGCTGGCGCTGAAGCCCGACACCCCCAAACAGAACTACATCAAGATGGCCGTTGATTACGGCCCGCTGATCGCCTTCGGCCTGACCTTCCTGGTGTGGAAGGTGCTGAAACTGACGCCGCAGAAAGACGCCCTGATCTGGGCCTCCGGCGTGCTGGGCGCGGCCTCACTACTGGCGCTGATCGCCGGACTGATCGCCGAAAAGCGCATCGCCTGGATTCCGCTGGTTTCCTGCGTCATCACCATTCCGATGACGATCCTGACCGTGCTCACCCATGATCCGGTCTTCGTCAAGATCAAGATGACCATTGTCGATGTGCTGATCGGCGGCATCCTGCTCGGTGCGCTGCTGATGAAAAAGGAACCGCTGAAGCTGCTACTCGGCGATGCCCTGAAACTGAAGGACGCCGCCTGGCCGCGCCTGACCCTCTATTATGCCCTGTTCTATTTCGCTATGGCCGCGATCAATGAAGGGGTCTGGCGTACGCAATCCGACAGCGTCTGGATGATCTGGAAAATGGGCTCCATGGTCGGTGGGCCGATCCTGCTCTCCATCTGCCTGCTGCCTTTCATGATGAAAAACATGATCACGGAACCGGAAACCGCCGGCCACTGACGGTCATTCCTCCGTGTGCGGATTGAATTGTCGTGAAAATGTCGTAGAGTCATGACAAGGTTACCTTCATCGGTCCCAGCGAAAACGGTGGCATCATGAAGAAGTCGAAGTCAGGCGAGAAAACCATGTCTAAAAACGGGCTCGATGAATCGCCCTCACATCTGCTGCACCGCGTTCTGCAGATCGCCCTCGATATCTATAATGCCGAGGCCGGCGAAGACGCGCTTTCCCAACGCCAGTACGCGGTGCTGAAGGCTTTGGAAGGCACTGACGGTCTCAGCCAGACCGATCTCGTCAAGCTGACCGGCATAGATCGTTCCACCCTGGCCGACCTCGTGTCGCGCATGTTGGCCAAGGCACTGGTGGTGCGTGAGCGCTCGGCCACCGATGCCCGCGCTAATCTGGTGCGCATCGCCGAAGGCGGCAAGACGGCCCTGACCGATATGGAACCGCGCGTGCTGGCCGCCGATGAGAAAATTCTCAGCCTGCTTTCCCCGCCCAAACGCGACAGCTTCGTCAAGCTGCTGCGCAAGCTGACCAGCGCACGCGAAAGCGAACTGTCTGGCGAGGTCAAGCCACGCAAGGAAAAGGTGCCCAAGGCGCCGAAAGCCGAGAAGCCCGTACGCGAGAAAAAGCCGGGCAAGAAAAAAGATAAGTTCAGCGCCAAGAAGATGAAGAAGCTGCCCTTCCCGCCGCTTTCGGAAGGTGCCGCGCCGGGTGCCGAAGGCGAAGACCTGGTGCACGCGCCCATTGAAAAGACAACCTGAAAGCCACAACAACAGGGTTAACGCCGGATTCAGGTCTTCCTCATCGAATCTTGATAATTATCTGCTATAAACGCAAGACAGGTTCCCAATAAGGATCGGCTTCAGATCGATCCAGTGATGAGTGCGTAGAGGATTCGCTGAATGCAAAAGATTGAAGCCGTAAACTGGATTTCCGCCGCGCGCTCCTGCGCCCCCGCGCAATGTGCCGCCGCCTTCGTCTCGGCCATGGCAACGCCGCGCAATCGCGCCCATACGGATGCTCAGCGCCAACCGGCGGCGCGTTAAATAAAGCTTTCGCGGTTTTTCCGCCACTCGTCGCGCGTCTGTCCCCAGATATCGACCAACAAATCCGCATAGGGATCGGGCAGATAGGCTTGCCGCATGACGTAAGATCCCAGCGTCTTGGCCAGTTTCGCCGAAGGCAGATTGGCCGGCGCGATCGTATGAATGATCACATCCCAATTCAATACATCGCAGGCGAAATCCATAGAGGCCATGGCGGCTTCCTTCGCATAACCCTGCCCTTGTGCCTCGGTTAGCAGGCCCCAGCCCACTTCGCGGTCCGGCCAGCCATGCGGGCACAGCGGCCCGATCCGGCCGATCCACTGGCCAGTGCTTTTCTCGATCACGCTGAACATGCCGAAACCGTCCAGCGCCCATGATCCGGCGATAGTGCGCATGATGCGCCAGACCACCGGCGGCGAAGACAGCCCACCCAGAAAGGTCATGGCCTTTTCATCAGCATGAAAAGCGCAAAAGCCGTCAAAATCGGCATCGACCGGCGGACGCAGGATCAGACGATCGGTTTCCAATGTGGGACCGAGGGGTGACGTATGGGGCAGTGTCAAGTTCAGCGATCCTCAATATCCAGGGTGCGGCCGGTACGGCGGTCTATATAGACATAGCGCGTGACCGTCGAGGCGCCGCCGCCCCAGGCGCTAAGGCCTGCAAGAAAGCCCAGATCGTACCAGCGGCCTATATTGGGATAGGCATACATGCGGATGGTATCGGAAAACAGGCTGAGGACGAAAGAGATCGGTGCCAGCAGGCCGTCGATGATGCCGCGCACCAGGGCCGGATCATTGTGATGCCCCATGGGCCGCGTGGCGCAGGCGGCCAGCAGGCAAAGCCCGGCCAGCGCCATGACCGTCAGTGTTACTTTCTTCATGACCCGACCTCCCGCATTGCCTTTGATAGGGCAGCCTAGCATATCCGAAAATAAAAAAGCCGCCCGTTTTCACAGGCGGCTTTTCAGTCGAATTTTACCGGACTCAGGCGAGCGACGGATCGATCGTCTTACAGGCGGCAATCAGGCCCTGGACGCTTTCGACCGACTTGGCGAACATCGCCTTTTCCTCGTCATTGGTCGAGAACTCGATGATACGCTCAGCGCCGTCCTTGCCAATTACGGCCGGGACGCCGACATACAGACCGCGCAGGCCGTATTCACCGTTCAGGTACACGGCGCACGGCAGGACGCGCTTCTTGTCGAGCAGGTAGGACTTGGCCATGGCGATGGCCGATTCCGCCGGGGCGTAGAAGGCCGAACCGGTCTTCAGCAGGGCGACGATCTCACCGCCACCGCCACGGGTGCGCTTCACGATGGCGTCGAGTTCTTCCTGAGTGAAGAAGCCCTGGGCCACGCATTCCGGCAGGGATAAGCCACCGATCGTCGAGTGACGCACCATCGGCACCATGTCGTCGCCGTGACCACCGAGGGTCCAGGCATGGATATCTTCAACCGATACGCCGGTCTTTTCAGCCAGGAAGTAGGCGAAACGGCCCGAGTCGAGCACGCCGGCCATACCGATGACCTTCTTGTGCGGCAGACCCGAGAATTCGCGCAGCGCCCAGACCATGGCGTCCAGCGGGTTGGTGATGCAGATAACGAAGGCGTTCGGGGCGTATTGCTTGATGCCTTCGCCAACGGCCTTCATCACTTTGAGATTGATGCCCAGCAGGTCATCGCGGCTCATGCCCGGCTTGCGCGGCACACCGGCGGTGACGATGCAGACATCAGCATCGGCGATGGCCGAGTAGTCATTGGCGCCCTTCAGGGTCACGTCCTTGCCGAAAACGGCGGTGGCTTCGGCGATATCCAGCGCCTTGCCTTGCGGCGTGCCTTCCATGATGTCGAACAGGACGACGTCGCCCAGTTCTTCACGGGCGGCGATGTGGGCCAGCGTGCCCCCGATCATACCCGAACCAATCAGAGCAATCTTTGCGCGTGCCATGGGAACTCCCTTTAAAAATGCCGCAATAACGATCTGGCGCTGCGGCCTTCGCAGCCGGGGCGCGGAAATCTGCCCGCGTCCTAGTCCTGTTAAGGCCTGTGCGCAAGTCCCCCGCAGGCGGTTTGCTGCACAGCAACGGAAAAAGTGATATCCCGGTAACGGGTAGGCATTTAAATGGGATTAATTGGGGCTTCTTACTTGAATTAATTCCCCATCCGGACTTGTGACATGGTCACCGACGTCTTATCGCCCTTGGGATCGAGCATATAGCCGCGCCATTGCGCATCGCCGCCCTTTGTCAAGTGCAGCAGAGTCGGGGAGCGGGCGCCATCTGCATAGTAGGTGACCTCCATGTCGCGGCCGGTCATATCGATATCCGAGACAAAGCCTGAGCTGTTCAGGCCGAAGCCCGCCAGCATCGAACGCCAGGCGCCTTCCAGACGGCCGCTGACGGCATTTTCACTGCGCAGTTCGAGACCCAGCAGTTTCTGGCCAGTGCTGGAAGAGACGACCCACGAGCCTTCCATATTGCCGATGCTGTTTTCCTTGTTCACATAGGCCGACAGCAGGCCGGAATCGTAACTCAGTTCGCGCGAGTCCTTCGGGCCTTCGTAATCGCGGCGGTAGGCATCGACGCTGACGGCCGCGCCGGATAGCTGCGGCGCCGGGGCCTGCGGTGCCTGAACCGCCGTCTGGGCCGGTGCAGCAGCGGCGGACGAGGCCGACTGGTAAGGCTGCGGGCCAGCGGGCAGCAGGTCGTCTTGTGCGATCAGGGCGGCCGAAAGGATCAGGGCAGAAATCACTAGGGTACACTCTCTACTACAGGCTCTGTTTGTCGGAAGGGGCGAAAGCGGTACGCCGTTCATCATGAGCTAATCAGGCGCATCTTAAGAATTCTTTCACCTCATGAGTGAACTACAGAAATTTGTCCAAGCTGGGGCAAGGACGGAATCACATCGCCGTGAAGTCTGGGAAAAGCCATAATAGTGCGGATGCGAATTGTTCTCACAAACCTTGCGCAAAAAAGGGGTTGCTGTGCACAAAAGCTTGATTGACACACCGCTTTCAGGGTCTAAAAGACCGGCAAGTGTAACGTTTCCGGCTACGGCTTCCTGCCGTCCCGTACAAGACATTGGTTAAGGCCACACATATGTCTCAGACTCCTCACCGCCCCTTATCACCGCATTTGCAGGTCTGGCGCTTCCACATCACCATGTTCACCTCGATCCTGCACCGGGCCACAGGCCTTGCGCTGGTTGTGGGCGCGGTTCTGGTGGCAGCCTGGCTGCTGGCCATCGGCATAACGGCATCGGGCATCTGCCCGCAGGCCTATACCGCCTTCCTGACCTTCGGCGCCTCCCCGCTGGGACTTCTGGTCTGGTTCGGCCTGAGCCTGGCGGCCTTCCTGCACCTGACCGGCGGCCTGCGTCACCTGGTCTGGGACATGGTTATCGGCTTCCAGCTTAAATCGGCCAACGCGATGTCGTGGTGGGGTCTGATCGGCGGTATTGTTCTGACGATCATTTTCTGGGTGGTTCTGTTCGCGACTGGCAAGGTGGCGCTCTAATGGTTGACTCGTATCTGCGTCAGCGGTCCTCGAAGGACTGGAAGAAATCGGAAAAGCATGGCGCCGGCGAATGGCTGGCCGAACGCTGGACCTCCGTCGCCCTGATCGTTCTGGGTGGCTGGGCGCTGTGGAGCGCCTTCGGCCTGATGGGCAATGGCTATGAAGCCGCGCTGGCCTTCGTGAAAGCCCCGGTCAATGCCGGCCTGATGGCTCTGACCTTCATTATCACCGTCTGGCACACCCACATGGGCCTGAACGCCAACGTGCTCGACTACTTCCCCAATTCGCGCTTCCTGAAGCTGCTCAACCTGCTGTTCTGCCTCGTTCTGCTTGCCGCTGCGCTGGGCGGCCTGTTCCTGGCATTCAAGGCCTAAGTCATGACCCAAAATAACGCAAAAAAGCCGTACAACATCATCAATCACGAATATGACGTGGTCGTGGTCGGCGCCGGTGGGTCTGGCCTGCGCGCCGCGCTCGGCGCGGGACAAGCCGGCTTGAAAACCGCCTGTATCACCAAGGTCTTCCCGACCCGCTCCCATACCGTGGCCGCCCAGGGTGGCGTCGCCGCCTCGCTCGGCAATATGGGCGAGGATAAGTGGGAATGGCACATGTACGACACCGTCAAGGGGTCGGACTGGCTGGGCGATCAGGACGCCATCGAATACCTCGTGCGTAACGCCCCCAAGGCTGTCTACGAACTCGAACACTGGGGCGTGCCCTTCTCGCGTACCGAGGACGGCAAGATCTATCAGCGTCCGTTCGGCGGCATGACCAAGAACTACGGCGAAGGCCCGGTGCAGCGCACCTGCGCCGCCGCCGACCGCACTGGTCACGCCATGCTGCACACGCTGTATGGCCAGTCGGTCCGCAACAATGTCGAATTCTTCATCGAGCACTTCGCCCTCGACCTGATCATGGATGACGGCGTCTGCCGCGGCGTGACCACCTGGCAGCTCGACAACGGCGACATCCACGTCTTCCGCGCCCACCTCGTCATCCTGGCGACCGGTGGTTATGGCCGCGCCTATTTCTCCGCCACCTCGGCCCACACCTGCACCGGTGACGGCAACGCCATGGTGCTGCGCGCCGGCCTGCCGCTTCAGGACATGGAATTCGTGCAGTTCCACCCGACCGGCATCTACGGCTCGGGCTGCCTGATCACCGAAGGCGCGCGCGGCGAAGGCGGTTATCTGACCAACTCGGCCGGCGAGCGCTTCATGGAACGCTACGCCCCCTCCGCCAAGGACCTGGCTTCGCGTGACGTCGTATCGCGCTCGATGACCATGGAAATCCGCGAGGGCCGCGGCGTCGGCCCGAAGAAGGACCACATCTTCCTGCACCTCGACCACCTGCCGCCGGAAATCCTGCACAAGCGTCTGCCGGGCATCTCGGAATCGGCCAAGATCTTTGCCGGCGTCGATGTGACCAAGGAGCCGATCCCGGTCATCCCTACCGTCCACTACAATATGGGCGGCATCCCGACCAATTATCACGGCGAGGTCCTGACGCTTAAGGATGGCAACCCCGATACGGTCGTGCCGGGCCTGATGGCTGTCGGCGAAGCGGCCTGCGTGTCGGTGCACGGCGCCAACCGCCTCGGTTCCAACTCGCTGATCGACCTCGTGGTCTTCGGCCGCGCCGCTGGCCTGCGCGCCAAGGAACTGGTCACGCCGGGCGTCGCCCACAAGGATATCGGCGCCACTCAGGTCGACAAGCACCTGGCCCGCCTCGATAAATTCCGCAACGCCTCGGGCGCGACCCCGACTGCCAAACTGCGTCTTTCCATGCAGGAAGCCATGCAGAAGGACGCCGCTGTCTTCCGGACCGGCGAAACCCTCAAGGAAGGCGTCGCCCGTCTCGACGAGATCCACAAGGCCTCGAAGGACATCGGCATCACGGATCGCGGCCTGATCTGGAACACCGATCTGGTCGAAGCGCTGGAATATGACAACCTGATCAATCAGGCGGTCGTCACGGTCAATTCGGCCGTCAACCGCGAGGAAAGCCGTGGCGCCCACGCCCGCGAGGACTTCCCGAACCGCGACGACGAAAAGTGGATGAAGCACACCCTGATGTGGATCGACACCGATACCGGTCAGGTAAAGACGGATTTCCGTCCGGTGCACACCTACACCATGACCAACGACATCGCCTACATTCAGCCGAAAGCACGGGTTTACTGATATGGTTGAGCTTACCCTCCCCCGCGATTCCAAGATCAAACAAGGCAAGCGCTTCAAGGCCGCGAAGAAGACCAAGACGACGCGCACCTACAAGATCTACCGCTTCGATCCCGATTCCGGCGAGAACCCGCGCTGGGATACCTATGAGGTCGACTCGGCCGATCACGGCCCGATGCTGCTGGACAGCCTGATCTACATCAAGAACAATGTCGACTCGACCCTGGCGTTCCGCCGCTCGTGCCGCGAAGGCATCTGCGGCTCCTGCGCCATGAATATCGGCGGCCGTAATACCCTGGCCTGCACCAAGGGTCACGACGAGTTCTCCGGCGATATCACCATTTCGCCCCTGCCGCACATGCCGGTGGTCAAAGACCTGATCCCCGACCTGTCGGGCTTCTACAGCCAGTACGCCTCGATCGAGCCGTGGCTGGAATCGAAGACGCCCGATCCGGAAAAGGAACGCCTGCAGACCCCGGCAAACCGCGACAAGCTCGACGGCCTCTATGAGTGCATCCTGTGCGCCTGCTGCTCGACCTCGTGTCCCAGCTACTGGTGGAACCAGGACAAGTATCTGGGCCCCGCGGCCCTGCTGCAGGCCTATCGCTGGATCGCCGACTCGCGCGATGAAAACACCCAGGCGCGTCTGGAATCGCTGGAAGATCCGTTCAAGCTCTATCGCTGCCACACCATCATGAACTGCGCGCAGGTCTGCCCGAAGGGTCTCAACCCCGCCAAGGCGATCGCCGAAATCAAGAAGATGATGCCCGCGAAGTAATCATGGGGGGAAACGGCGTTTCCCCCCATGTGCCCCCTTCCTATAAGGAAAAAATTTGCTAGAGACGGCTCGTCGCAAATTTTTACTTTTGTTTTCAAGAGCCGAAGCATAGCTTCGGCTTTTCTTTAAAGTGACCCGCATGGCCAAGATCACCTATATCGAACACGACGGCAAAGAACACATCATCGATGTCAAGCCGGGCCAGAGCGTCATGGAAGGCGCGGTCAAGAACAATATCCCCGGTATCGATGCCGATTGCGGCGGCGCCTGCGCCTGCGCCACCTGCCATGTCTATGTCGATGACGCCTGGGCCGACAAGACCGGCAAGGCCTCGGTGATGGAAGAGTCGATGCTCGATTTCGCCAACGACCTGCAACCGACCTCGCGCCTTTCCTGCCAGATCATCGTGTCGGACGCGCTGGATGGCCTGATCGTCCGCATGCCGGAAAATCAACACTAGGCCACGCCCGCACATGACCATCGCCCTGATCTGTATCGCCAAGGATGAGGGACGGTTTATCGCCGAATGGCTGGCACATAATCTGGCACTGGGTTTTGACCGCATCTTCGTCTTCGACAATGAGAGCACGGACGAGACCGCAGCGACCATAACCCGTATCGGCACCGCCTGGCCGGTGGAGCGGATCAGCTGGAAACCAGTCGAGGGCCAGTCTCCGCAAATCACCGCTTATGAATGGGCGCGCATCCATATCGCCCCGCGCTATGACTGGGTCGCATTTTTCGACTGCGACGAGTTCCTGGTCCTCAATACGGACGAGACTATATCGACCTTTCTGGCCCGGTTCGCGCCCGAAGTCGGGGCCATCGGTCTGAACTGGCTGGGTTTCGGCTCATCGGGCCGGCTGAAGAGCGATTATGACCTGGTCATCGATGCTTTCACCCGCGGCGGTTACGCCCATTCACGCAATAATCGCCATATCAAGACCATTGTTCGATCGGCGAACCTTGCAGAGATGACCGTTCATGCCGCGATTCTGAAATCCGGCTGCTATGTCCACGCCGACGGACACCCCCTGGCCATGACCGAAGCGCTCGGTCTTTCCGACGATATTCACCACAACATCGCGCACCTGAATCATTACCAGGTCAAATCCCGCGAGGACTTCGACCGCAAGATCGCGCGGGGGCGTGCGTCGCTGATGCCTCAGGATCCGCGTCGTGTGCGCACACCCGCCGAAGCCGAGCAGATGTTCAAATGGCTGGATCACAACGAGGTCGAATACAACCAGATTGCTCGTCATCGCGCGGCGTTCGATGCCGTATTTGCCAATCTGTTCAGACCCATACCCTTCTGGCGCAAGTTATGGGCGCACCGCCCCTGGTAACCGCGAAAAAAGGTTTTGCGGAAAACACATAGCTGGCTACAACCGGTCCTCTTTGCATGTCTGAACGGACCCCGGCATGACCCTGTCCGAAGGCCTCAAGGCCCTCTATCCCCGCCCCATGGCCGTCAGTCACGGTGAACGTCTGCGCGGCGCGCTCGGCGGTGCCATCGGTATTTTCGTTACCGGTCTGATCTGCCTCAGCCTGTCGCGCCTGCTGGGTCTGTCGCCCTGGCTGGTGGCACCGCTGGGCGCCAGCGCCGTGCTCGTCTTCGCTGTGCCGGCCAGTCCGCTGGCGCAACCCTGGTCGGTAGTCGGCGGCAATACGATTTCGGCCATCTGCGGCCTTCTGACCTGTAACCTGATCCCCGATCCGCTGATCGCCGCCAGCCTTGCCGTGGGCATCGCCATCGGCACCATGTTCGCCCTGCGCTGCCTGCATCCGCCGGGCGGCGCCATGGCTCTGCTGGTGGTCCTGACCCACACACACGCCCCCCTCTTTGCATTGTTCCCCGCCTTCACAAATTCGTTGCTGCTGGTCGGTATGGGCCTGCTCTACAACAACCTGACGCGCCGCGCCTATCCGCATGTCGCTCCGCCGGCTACGGCCCGCGCTTCCGGCCTGTTGCGCATCACCGAGGCTGACCTGGCCGAAGCTCTGCGCAGCCAGGGCCAGGTGCTCGATATCGCCGTGGCTGATCTGGCGCGCCTGCTGGAACGCAGCGAACTGCATGCCTGGCAGCGCCTTTCCGGCCGGCGCACCTGCGGCGAGGTCATGACCCGGCCTGTCTGGAGCGTGCATTTCGGCACGCACCTCAAGGAGGCCTGGGCGCTGATGAAGACGCATGACATCAAGGCCCTGCCGGTGGTCGATCGACGCCACCGCGTCCACGGCCTGCTGACCCACGCCGATATCCTGTCGGCGGCCGCAGCCTGCGGCGGGCTGGATGCCCTGCTCACCCCCACCGGCACCATTCATTCCGAAAAACCGGAAGTGTGTGGCCAGATCATGAGCGAAACCTTTGCCACCGCAAACCTCAACGATTCTCTGGAGGCGCGCATGGACCTGTTCAGCCAGGGCGACAAACGCCACCTGCTGGTGCTCGATGACGACCGCCGGCTGATCGGCATTATCAGCGCCTCGGATGTGATGCGAACCGTCTATCACGCCGCTTAAGAGAGACATGGGCAGCAAAGCACTTTAGGATTACCGGTCAGTACGGGAGCCCTTCATGATCCGCAAGACCCTGACCATGACCAAGGCCTTCCTCGACAGCGAAGCCGCCGGCGGGCTGATTCTGATGGCCGCAGCCGCCCTGGCGTTGATTGTCGCCAATTCATCGCTCTCCCGCGTCTATTTCGAAAGCCTGCACCACCACATCGGCCCCCTGAGCCTACTGCACTGGATCAATGACGCCCTGATGGCCATCTTCTTCCTGATGGTCGGGCTGGAGATCAAGCGCGAGGCTCTGACCGGTGAGCTTTCGACCTGGCCGAAGCGCGCCCTGCCCGGCCTGGCGGCACTGGGCGGTGTCATCGCCCCAGCGGTCATCTACCAGATGGTCAACCGCGCTTCACCGGATAGCTTGCGCGGCTGGGCGATCCCGACGGCGACCGATATCGCCTTTGCTCTCGGCGTCCTGGCCCTGCTCGGTTCGCGCGTACCGGTGGGCCTGAAAATCTTTCTGACGGCGCTGGCCATCATCGACGATCTCGCCGCCGTCCTGATTATCGCTCTTTTCTACACTACCGGCCTATCCCTGCCGATGCTGGCCGGTGCGGCGGGCTGCCTGCTGGGACTGACCATCCTTAATCGCCTGCACGTGAAGGCCTTGTGGCCGTACCTGCTTGTCGGCGCGGTCCTGTGGGTCTTCGTGTTCCAGTCCGGCATTCACGCCACCCTGGCCGGTGTCGCCCTCGCGCTTTTCATCCCGCTGCATACACATAAAAAAGGCAGCGACGACGATCATGCCTCGCCGCTGGTGCGTCTGGAACATGCCCTGCACAAGCCCGTGGCCTTCCTGATCGTGCCGATCTTCGGTTTCGCCAATGCCGGGGTTTCACTGGCCGGTTTCAGCTCGGAAACCCTACTTCAGCCCGTGCCGCTCGGCGTGGCGCTCGGTCTGTTCCTTGGCAAACAACTGGGCGTTTTCAGCGCTTGCGTCATTGCCATAAAACTGCGCATCGCCGCCCTGCCGGCGGGGACAAGCTGGGCGCAACTCTATGCCCTGTCGATCCTGACCGGCATCGGCTTCACCATGAGTCTGTTTATCGGCCTGCTGGCTTTTCCGACTCATCCGGAGATTCAGGATGTGGTCAAGATCGGCGTACTGGCCGGTTCGGTTCTGGCCGGCGTGATCGGCTATTTTGTGCTGGGACGGCTGCTTTCGTCGCGCACATCCGAGTCTTGACTCTTCTCGCCCCGCAAGATGCGCTCCTGCCGGACAAAGCCCTGGGACAGGCTGTGATACAACGGACGCGGACACACCAGCTTGGAGACCCCGTAAGCCAGCAGGCTGGTCGCCATCAGCGGGATGACCATGTCATGGTCATTGGTCATTTCCAGCACGATGACAAATGAGGTCAGGGGCGACTGCACCACGCCGGAGAAATAACCGACCATGCCGAGCAGGGCCATGGTCACTACCGGCACCATGGGCACGAACATCTGCATGTCAGCGCCCAGACCGGCGCCGGCCGCCAGCGAAGGGGCGAACAGACCGCCCGGAATGCCGCTGACGCAAGAGAGCAGCGTCCCCAGGACCTTGAGCGGGCCGTAGCCATGCGGGATATGCCCGCCACCGGTCAGCAGCGACTTGGCTTCCGTATAACCCGTGCCGAAGATCGTGCCGCCGGTCGTAACCCCGATGATCGCCACCAGCAGACCGCACAGCCCGGCGAACATCACCGGCCGCTTCGCCAGGGCCCCACCGAAAACACTACCGAGACGCCGGGTGCCGAAGACCAGAGCCCGGCTGAACCCGCCACCGATCAGACCACCACCGATGCCGCAGACCAGCACGGCCACGGCGTCCTGCCAGCCCATGATATGCGTGGTGTTGCGGCCGAAGTAGGTATAATCCCCCAGGAGACCGAGCGAAGCGATCCCCGCCAGCATGACGGTGAAGATCACTGTGCCGGAGGTGCGCTGTTCGAAGCTTTTCCCCAGTTCCTCGATGGCGAAAACGATACCGGCCAGGGGTGTATTGAAGGCCGCCGCCACGCCCGCCGCGCCGCCGGCCAGCAACAGGGCCGATTCATTGCCGATCCGCCCCACCTTTCCCGCTACCCGCATAAGCGAAGCGCCAATCTGCACGGTCGGTCCCTCGCGTCCGATCGAAGCGCCGCACAACAGACCGAAGAACAGCAGCAGGGTCTTTCCGATGACGATGCGCAGCGAAACCAGGCGGTCCAGCGCATTGGGGTGATGACGGACGATCTCGCTGGCGGCAATCACCTGTGGAATGCCGGACCCTTGCGTGCCGCCGAACCAACGGCGGGCCGTGAAGGCGGACAGGGCAAAGCCCAGCGGCGTCAGGATCAGCGGCAGCCAGCGATAATGCTCACGACCTATACGAAAAGCTTCCAGCGCCTTGTCGCAAATCATGGCCACGAACACGGCCACGACGCCGACCAATAATCCGCCGCCCCAGAACACCACCTGCGAACGCCAGTGACCCAGGGTCTTCCAGCGGGAAATAAGGGGGCGGAGGCGGCGCAGATCCTTGGCCATGAAAAACTCTCAGGAAACAGGACGGTTCTGATCCTATCGTCCTTTTTAGTCTGTCGGATCAACCCCGCCGGGCCTCACTTCACGTTGCAGAGTGTTAGGCCGGGCTTAGGCGACGTCCACCACCGAGGCGTCGTCGCTATGGTCCGCGTCATCGGCGTGGGTCGGTTCCACCAGTTCCAGTTTCGGCGCGGCCGGCGCATCGTCCTTTCCGGCCTCGCTTTGGCCGGGCAGATGAATCTTGAAGCTGGCGCCTTCATTGGGCTCGGATTCCAGCGTGATCCAGCCGTCATGCAATTCGACCAGCGCCTTGACCAGAGCCAAGCCGAGACCGGGCCCGCCGCGTTCGCGGCCGATATAACGATCGAAGATATGCGCCTGCACATGGTAGGGAATGCCGCGGCCGCTATAGGCCACTTCCAGAACCAGATTATCTTGGTCCTTCTGTGCGTGCAGCTTCACCGCGCTGCCGGCGCTGGCATTGCGGATGGCATTGCCCAGCAGATGTTCGAGGCATTGCGCCAGGCGCTTGGCATCCACGCGGATCAGGCCGGTCTCGACCACGCCGTCATAATCGAAGCTGACCCCGCGCGCCTTGAAGGTATCGGACAGGCGCAGGCCAACCTCGGCCACGACATCGAGCAAACGTACATCGGCGCGGTGGATCGACATTTCACCGGCATCGATCTGCGCCATGTCGAGCACATCGTCGATTGAGCGCGCCAGTTCCTGAGCCGCGCTCTGGATGGAATCGAGATAGGCCTTCTGTTTCGGATTGTCGTTTGTCTGGGCCTGCAGCAGATCGGCATAGCCGACAATCGTGGTCAGAGGCGTGCGCAGTTCGTAGCTCACATTGGCGACGAAATCGCGCTTCAGCCGCACCGACTCATTCAGCGCCTCGTCGCGCGCGTCGATGGCTTTTTCCAATTGCCGCGTGGCGGTGATGTCCGAGAAGGCGACCAGGGTGGCGCCATCGGGCAGAGGCTGGGTGCGCCATTGCGCCAGACGACCATCGGAAATCTTCACCTCGCCCAGTTGCGGCGCACGGGCCAGCGGATCGGTATCGGTGACGCGCGCCTTCAGCTCGGTCCAGAAGCCGCGATCATGCACCAGAGGCAGACACAGCTCGGCGATCTGGCTGAAATCCATCACGGCCGCCACATCATCCGGCTGAATATTCCAGAAGCGGTCAAAGGCCTGGTTGCGCAGGCGCAGGCGGCCATCCGAGCCATAGACCGACACGGCGTCGTTCAACTGGTCAAGCGTCGATTTCTGCACCTGAATCAGAGCATTGAACTGCGCCTTCAGCTTCAGCTCGCCGGTCTTGTCAGAGAACAGGATCAGCAGGCCGCCGAGTGGATGCGGTTGACGCACGACGCGCAGGGAACGGCCATCGGGCAGGCTCCACATCTCGTCATCCGAAGTATGGGTCAGGCTGAACGCCTCGCTTTCGCGCGCCTTGAAACCGCTATAGTCGGAAGTTTCCGGCAGGCGGCGCTTCTGGCGCAGGCGATCAAGCCATTCGCCATGGGTGGGGCGTTCGGCCAGCCAGGCCGGCTCCAGCTCCCAGAGGGTTTCGAAGGCGCGGTTGTGGAACATCAGCTGCTTTTCCGGCCCGAAGATCGCCACGGCGTCTTCCAGCGCGTCGAGCGTTTCGTCATGCGCCTTGGCATGGCGCTTCAGGGCTTCGCGGCTGTCCTCGGCCTCGGTGACATCGACCGCATAGGCGCACACATAGGCGTCGTTCAGCGGCTCAGCGATGATCTGGAAAGCGCGCCTCTGGCCACCGACGGTCAGCCAGCGGAAGCCTTCGCGACGCATGTGCTGATCCATCGCCTCCATGACGAGGCTGTCGGCATTGCGATCAAAGGACAGATCCTTCTTGATCGCCTCTTCGAGGTTCGTTACTTCCACCGCCTTGAGCCAGGCGGTATTGGCCCAGACGATGCGGCCGTCGCGGGCACAGATCCAGCATGGCGCCGGCAGACGCTCGGCCATCTGCGCGAAGGGGCCTGAGGAGAGCGAAGCCTTGGCGCCCGCAATGGCCAGACGTATCCAGGCGGTGGCGCCGGAAGCCTTGCCTTCGACGATCAGGGTCAGGCCGGAGGGCGGATTGCCACTCAGGGCCTGCGGGGTTTCGGCGAAAATTTCGAAGCGGCAGGCCTTGCCTTCGCTGATCAGGGCCTTGAGGCCTTCAGCGGCCTCGGCCGAGGTATCGCCCAGAGCCTGCATGACCTGCGGTGCGATGGCAGAAGTGTCGGTGATTTTCAGGCCCAGCGCCTCGGCGCAATGGCGCAAGGTATCCTCGCCCCAGACCAGGCGTACGACATCGCCTTCGACGGCTAGAAAGGCTTCATCGAAGGCCGTGGTGGCGGCGTCCAGCTCACGCAGCATGCCCGACTTGGCGGTCAGGTCGGCAGACAGTTCATCGCGGACCTTGGTGAAACGCAGGCGATTGCGCAGAGCCAGCCATGTGGTGGACAGGGCCAGGGCCAATCCGCCAGCGGCGGCGGTATAGGCGATAGAGGCAATAGCCATCAGGGCATCCATACGAATCACTGTTCCCGATACTATAGAGCAAGATGATTCGCCTGTAAAAAGCAGGGTTTTCGATCGATCACGATCTCGCCAGCGCAGCAAAATTCGGCTTTACGCGCGCGCTGAAATCGGCAAACACTCACCCTGCCCATGTTTTCGGAGTCAGAATGACCAAGCCCGCGCCCCGCGCCCTGCTGATGCGCCGCGATGTCCTGACAGGCATCGGCACCGGCCTCGCTGGCGGTGCACTGACCCTGTGGGCCGGTTTGTCGCTTCTGCCGAAGACAGACGTTCACATTCCCAGGCCTTCGGCGCCGGTCGCCGAGCCGGCAGCGCCACCACCCCCACCGCCCCTGCTGAACTGGCCCTCGCTCGATACCCTGGCCGGCAGCATGATCGAGCGTCACGTCACCCCAGGCCTGTCCTTAAGCGTCATGAAGGCCGGGGTCATGCTCTATTCGGCGGGTTTCGGCAATGCGCAGCTGGCGCCGAAACAGACGGTCGACACCAGGACCGGCTTCCGTATCGCTTCGATCAGCAAGCAGTTCACCGCCGCCGCCATTCTCCTTTTGATGGAAGACGGCAAGCTGCGGCTCGACGATCCGCTGGCGCGTTTCCTTCCGGATTTCCCGCGTGCCGATCTCATGACCCTGCGCGAGATGCTCAGCCATACCTCGGGTCTCGATGATTATCTAAGCGGCCGCCACGCCGAGATGCTCACCACCGCGCAAACCCATGACTATACGCAACAGGGCCTGATAGAGGCGATCAAGAGTGCCGATCCCCTGTTCCGCTGCCCGCCGGGCATGAAATGGGTCTACAGTAATACCGGCTTTGCCTTGCTCGGCATCGTGATCGAACGCTTGAGCGGCCTGCCGCTCGCCCAATTCTGCCGCCAGCGCCTGTTCGGCCCCGCCGGCATGACGCGCACCGCCATCGACCAGCTCAATATCGGCGATCCGGATATCTGCGAAGGCCATCGCGCCAATCGCTCCCTGCGCGATGGTTTCGGACAGGTGTGGCCGGTCTCGGCCAGCTTCGCCGGCGGTTCCGGCGGCCTGCGCTCAACCTCGGCCGATCTCTGCCGCTGGCATTCGGCCCTGATGACCGGCAAGATTTTGAAGACCACCAGTCTGGCCGAAATGCTGACCCCCGTGCGGCTGAAGGATGGCGCCTTTGCCATGGATCGCGAAAACACCCGCTCACCGGGTTACGGTCTGGGAATGCGGCTGGGCTTTATCGGCGGCCAGCCCTTCTTCACGCACAGCGGCCGCATCAACGGCTTTACCGGCCAGCTGTTGAGCCTGCCCTTCGAACAACTCACCGTGGCCATGCTCTATAACTGCGACGGCGCCAATGACGGCGGCTTTTACCCTACCCATGCCGTCCTGCGCGAAGAGGCTGTCAGGTTGGGGCTGAAGGCTTAATCCAGCAAAAGACCACCGTGTTCAAACAACAGTCCTTAACACAACTCATCGAGCATTATCTTGACTACATCCAATCGTCAAAACGTATAGGCGAGGATACCCATGTCAAGGCATCATCCTTGATACAGATTCTCGATGCGCTGGCTGTTCGCACGCATGAACAGTCGGTTATTTTTGCCGGTTCTGAGGAGGAAGATGAATCTCGGCTGAACTATCAGGACACATATAAAATCCTGACACAGCACTTTCCCGATTACAGCGATTACAGTACCGTTCTCGACATCAACAATCCGGCTAAGACCGATAATCTGGCCGCTGGTGATCCGCTGGACGACTTGGCTGACATAGCGGTCGATCTCTCAGAAGTTCTGAGTATAGCCAAAAAATATGGAGAGGCCGCAGGCCAATACGCGTTCGTGGATAGCTACCGCATCCATTGGGGATATCACTTAAGGCAATTGCAGATGTATTTGCATTGCCAATTGACCGGCTTTTGAGCGCTACAGAAAGCTATAGGGGTCGATATCGACCACAAGGCGGATGGCGTTGGGCCGTTTGATCGCCGCCAGCCAGTGACTGACAAAGGCCTGAAGGTCGCGATTACGGTCCGCCCGCACCAGGAACCGTTTGCGCCACTGTCCGCGCACCAGGGCCAGAGGGGCATCCGCCGGGCCATAGACATCGACACCTTCGGTATTGGGAATAAACAGCGCCAGTTCGCGCGAAAATTTATTGAGCAGGTTCTGATCCTTACCCGTCAGGATCAGCGCGGCCAGCCGGCCATAGGGCGGGAATTTCGCCACCTCGCGCGCCATCGATTCATAGGCATAGAAGGCATCGCGATCCTGATGCTGAAGCGCCTGCATGACCGGATGTTCCGGTGTATAGGTTTGCAGCACGGCCCGGCCCGGCTTGAGCTTGCGCCCCGCCCGACCGGTGGCCTGCGCCAGAAGCTGGAATGTGCGCTCCGCCGCGCGCAGATCGCCGCCCCTCAGGCCCAGATCGGCATCGACAATCCCCACAAGCGTCAGGTTCGGGAAATTGTGCCCCTTGGCGGCGGCCTGGGTGGCGATGACGATATCGACCTCGCCGTCCTCGATCCGTTTGATCAGGGCCGCCGAAGAGGCCGCGTCCGGTGTGGTATCGGAACTGAACACTTCTGCCCGCGCCTCCGGAAAACGGCTATGCACCTCCTCCAGAATACGCTCCACCCCCGGCCCGACCGAAATCAGACTGTCCTGCGCGCCGCAGTGCGGGCAAGTCTTGGGCTTGCGCATCGAAAAGCCGGTCAGGTGACAAACCAGCCGCCCGGACGCCCGATGCTCGACCAGCCAGGAATCGGTCTTGGGCGAGGTCATCTTCTCGCCGCACGCCTTGCACAGCACCAGAGGCGCATAGCCGCGGCGATTGAGGAACAGCAGGGTTTGCTCCCTCCGTTTCAGAGTCGCCAATATCTCCCCGACCAGCGGATCGCTAAGCCAGCGGGTTTCGCCATTCTGCCCCTTTTCCGGCGGGTGCTGCTTCATATCGATCAGCGAAATATCCGGCAGGACCGCCGTGCCATGGCGTTGCTCCAACCTGACCCAGGCATAGCGGCCCTTTTCGGCATTGGTCAGGCTTTCGAGCGATGGCGTGGCCGAGGCGAGAATGATCATGGCGCCATCCAGCCGTGCCCGAAAGACCGCCAGATCACGAGCATGATAACGCGCGCCTTCCTCCTGCTTGTAGGAACCGTCGTGCTCTTCATCGACCACGATCAGACCCAGCCGCCGATAGGGCAGGAACAGGGCCGAACGCGCCCCCACCACAAGCCGCACCTTGCCCGAGGCCACGCCTTCCCAGATCCGGCGGCGGCTCGAATTGGTGATATTGGCGTGCCATTGCGCCACCTCGACGCCGAACCGCGCTTCCAGCCGTCCCAGCACGGCCTGGGTCAGGGCGATTTCCGGCAGCAGGATCAGCACCTGCGCCTCCGGATCGGCGCGCAGGATATCGGCCACCGATTCGAGATAGACCTCGGTCTTGCCGGAACCTGTCACGCCATCGAGCAGGATCGGCGCGAAAGCTCCCTTCGCCTGCTCCATTTGCAGCAACTGATGCGCCGCCGCCTGGCTGTCGTTCAGCCGGGCCGGCGCGAAATCCGGATCGGGCTGCGGGTAGTTTTCCTCGCGTGCCAGATCAACCTTCTGCAACACGCCTTCTTTTTCCAGCGCGGAGACCACGCCGGTCGAGACGCCCGCCGCCATGGCCAGATCGGCGGCGCTCATCGGCACCAGCGCCGTATCCATGACCGCCTGCCGGGCCTTCGTTATGCGACCTGGCTGGGCGCCTGTCAGAACATACCCCTGCTTCGGCGCCGGACGCGGGATCTTCAGCGCCCGGATGCAGCCATTGAGGAAAACGCCCGGCGGGGTCAGGGTCCAGCCCGCCGCCCACAGCCAGAAATTCAGGCTCGCCTCGGGCACGATCGGATCATCCAGCTTCGCGATCACCGCCTTGATGCGCGACAGGTCCTCATCCGCCTCCGGCGTCTCGAACCCGATCACCAGCCCGCGCACCTTGGCATGGCCGAGCGGCACGATGACGTGTTCGCCCGCTGCCAGGTCCATACCCGCCGGCACGGCATAGTCCAGCGCCTCGGCCATCGGCGCGAGCACAATGACCTTGGCAATCCGGGTAATGGATTCGCGATTTTGGAACAGATCGCGGGCGGCGAGACTCATGATCTAGCTTCTAACACGAAATCCCCGGCTTTGTCATAGCCGGAAGCGGAAACCGCTTCACAGACGTCGCAAGCCCCTCTAAGGTGCCGGACATGAGCACCGAAGGCGGCACAACCTCTCTTGATCTCGATAACTGGCAGGCCCTGCGCCGCCACCTGATCGAACACGCGGATGATATCAAAAGAGACACGGCCCTGCTCGAAGCACTTGGCCTGCAGAGCCGCTCGAAACATCTGATCGATTTCGGCCCGGCCGCCTTGGCGCGTCTGGAAGCCCGCGCGCTCAAGGATTTCGATATCCGCCGTCAGCTCGAAATGACCGCCCGGGCCAATTTCGACGCCCAGAGCCAGACTCACGGCCTGATCCTCAGCCTCATGGAAGCGCGCAATCATTCCGATCTTGCCCGCCGCCTCAATGAGGAAGCGCGCAACCGTTTCGGCCTGGTCGCCGCCACCATCGCGCTGGAAGATACCGGCGCCGTGCCGCTCGGCTGGAAGACGCTCGACTACGGCGGCGTGGACTACATCATCGGCGAGACGGGTCTGAGCCTGCTCGGCCCGGATGCCGTTTGCCGCGTGCTGTTCGATGATGAGGTCAAGCGCGTCAAGTCGGCGGCCGTGCTGCGCATCGCCCTGTGGCGCGAGGGCCGCCCCGGCCTCGTTGCTTTCGGCTCGAACGATTTTGACGGCTTCTCGCCGGATATGGGCGCCGAACTGGTCGCCTTCGTCGCCCGTGTCATCGAACGCGTGGCCGAACGCTGGCCAGTCCTGAGCTAGTTTTTACGGCGCTTTTCTCCGCCCGACAATCGCGCTTAAGAATTCCTTATGACTTGACCTTAAAATGGTCCACATGTGTTATTATATCTGTCATCTGAGGATGCGCCCCTGCGCCACTGAGGCTTCCTTCCCTGCCACGCCAAGGTTTGGCGCCCCCCTGGGGTCCGGCATGGAGCAAGCCCTCTCACCACTCCTGCCCTTCCGCAAGGACGGGGAGGGAGGCCGCCCCGGCGCAGGGGGGCATTACTCGTGATTTCCCTGTTCGACGCCCAGATTGCCTGGATCAGCTGGCTCAAGGACCAGAAGCGCTGCTCGCCGCGCACACTGGAGGCCTATGCCCATGCCCTGCGCTATTACCTCGATCACCTCGGCAAGTCTGTCTCCCATGACCTGACCCTGGAGGATGTGGTGGCGGTGTCTTCCGACGATATCCGCGGCTGGATGGCGCATCTGCGCGCCAAGGACAATCCGTTGTCCGCGCGCTCCCTGGCCCAGCATCTGTCGGCCATCAAGTCGTTTCACAGCTTTCTGGATCTGCATTTCGACAGGCCCAACGCCCAGGTGGCGCTGATGCGCGGCCCGCGCCTGAAGGCCACCCTGCCGCGTCCGCTCAATATCGACCAGATGCAGGGCCTGCTGACCGAAACCCAGATGGATGGCGGTTATGATTCTGGCCGGGACGACTGGGAAAACGCCCGCGACGAAGCCGTCTACATGCTGCTTTACGGCCTGGGCCTGCGTATTTCCGAAGCGCTCTCTCTGCAGGTGAAAGACGCGCCGCTGGGAGACACCCTGCGCATTATCGGCAAGGGCAACAAGATGCGCGCCTTGCCGGTTCTGGCCGCCGTGCGTGAGGCCATAGAGGCCTATCGCCGGCAACAGCCTTTTGCGCTCCAGCCGGAAGACAGGCTGTTTCGCGCCAAACGCGGCGGTAGACTGTCGCCCCGTCATGTCCAGGCCAGCCTCCAGCATCTGCGCTCCCGGCTCGGCCTTTCGGATCGCGCCACGCCGCACGCCTTGCGCCACTCCTTCGCCACCCACCTGCTGGGCTCCGGCGCCGACCTGCGCTCTATCCAGGAACTGCTTGGCCACGTTTCGCTGTCCACCACCCAGAAATACACCCAGGTCGATACAGAGCGCCTGCTCAGCGCCTATGCCGCGGCTCACCCCAAAGGATAGACGGGCAAAGGGATAGACGGGCCCAAGGATAGGCCAGCAAAGGGGTGATCTTGCGTGAACGCTGACATGGGTCTAGACTCTCGCGAAATCGGGGCTTTTTTGTAATCATGTCAACCATCTATGATGTCGCCGAACTGGCTGGCGTTTCGGCGAAAACCGTTTCGCGCGTGGTCAATGAAGACAAGGCGGTCAAGACTAGCACGCGCGAAAAGGTGCTGGCGGCAATGGCTGAGCTGGATTATCGCCCCAATGCCCAGGCGCGCCAGTTGCGCATGGGCAGCAAGACCTCCATCGGCCTGCTGCTCGAAGATCCGACCAGCGGCTATCAGGGCCGCTTTCATCACGCCATGCTCAGCGCCTGCATGGAGTCGCGCCGCTATCTGGCGGTCGAGCTCTATGAAGCTGGCCTGGCCGACTGGCAGGCCTATCTCGACCGCTTCATCACCGATGCCGGTATTCGGGATATGATCCTGCTGCCGACCTTGTGCGATTTCGGGCCGCTCAAAAGTTTCCTGAAAAGCCGGAATATCAACTGCATCCTGATCTCGCCTTCCACACCGGACAGCCATTATGCCTCGGTGGCCATGGACGACCGGCTGGCGGCGCGCGATATTGTCGAATATCTGTTCAGCCTCGGCCACACCCGGATCGCCCATATCGGCGGCCATCCGGACCATGCCGCCTCGATCCTGCGTCGCAACGGCTTCTATGAGGCCTATGATGCCGCCGGTCTGTCGCGCCCGCCCGCCGACTATATGGAACAGGGCACCTTCCTTTTCAAATCCGGGTTTGAAGCCGCCGAGCGCCTGCTGGCCCTGCCCGAGCGCCCCACGGCCATTTTCGCCGGCAATGATGAAATGGCCGCCGCCACCTGCTCGGTGGCGCACAAGGCCGGCCTGCGCATCCCGGAAGACCTTTCCGTAATCGGGTTTGACGATGCGCCGATCTCATCCTCCGTCTGGCCGGCCCTGACCACGGTGCGCCAACCCTATCTGGAAATGGCCCGACGCAGCATCGAGATTCTCGATGCCGCCGGAGACACCGTTACCGCCAGCGACCGGCAGGTGCGCCATATCATCCCGCATGAACTGATCGTGCGTGAAACCACGGCAAGGCTTTAGGCCTTACGGGTTATCAGCGTCTTCTGCGGTTGCCGCTCGACAAAGCCATCGCGATAGACCGCGTCCACCAGTTCGCGGTGACCGATCAGGTCCTTCGAGGCCTGCTCGCCAAAGGCGATAATCCGGGCGAACAGCTGGTTGGCAAGGTCATGGCTGTACAGCGAAGACCGCGCCGCCTCGTAATCCGTCTCGAAGTTCATGCCATAGAGAATATACTGGTAGCTGAAATAGGCGAAGCTCTCATGGTCGAGCACGAAGTCGAAACGCGAGGGCGGGCGGAACTTCCACAGGGACAGCAGGTCACGCAGATGGGCCGGAATAGTCTCCGGTCTGGTGTTATCCACCCAAAAGGGCTCTGGCCGTTTGCTGAGGCAGTAATGCAGTTTGATAAAGCCAATGATCGTATCATACCGCCGGGTCATCAGGTCATTGAAGGTGGCCGCCGAGGCATCAATCGGACCGCTGAACGGGAAGAATTCGACGATCTTGTTGACGGCGGATTCGATCAGCACCATGCCGGTCGATTCCAGCGGTTCCAGGAAGCCGGCGGACAGGCCGACCGCGATACAGTTCTTAACCCACTGCTGCTCACGATAACCGGCGGTAAAGCTGATACGGCGCGGCGTGATCTCTGCCTTGCTTGTGCGGCCGATATATTCGCGCAAGACTGCTTCGGCGCGGTCGTCAGTCGTGTAGTCCGATGAATAGACATAGCCGATGCCGCGCCGGTCGCTGAGCGCGATATCCCAGGTCCAGCCGGCTTCATGGGCCGAAGACACTGTGTAGCTCTCCAGATGGCAGCCCGCTTTGTCGTAAGGCACCTGAGCCGTAACGGCACGGTCAGTGAAGAGAATGTCGCGTATCGGCTTGAAAGGCGCCTTGAGCGCCTTGCCGATCAGTTCGGCGCGGAAGCCGGTGCAATCGATATAGAGCGCGGCCTTCAGATCGTCATGCTCGACCGTCGAAATACGGTCGATGGCGCCATCCGCTGCCAGGGTCACGTCGGTCAGATTGCCCGACAGGTGATTGACCCCCAACCCCTTGGCAAACTTAGCCAGAACGCCGGCGAACCGATGCGCATCGAAATGATAGGCATAGTTCAGCGGCCCCTGGTAATGCCCCTGGTGAATAGCCTTGGGCGCCAGGGCGGCATCGGCCACTTTTTTCTGGAAGGTGACGGCCTGAGCGAAAGGTGGCCGCGTCTGCTTGTCCTGCAGCAACCAGTAAGGCAGCAGGTTCAGTTCCTCACGCGACCAGTAGGGCGGCTCGAAAGGGTGAAAATAATGGCTGTGTTTCAGGTCACCCTTTTCATCAGGTTGCGGCGCCACTTCCCAGTCATCGAAACGGATGCCCTGCTTGAAGGTGGCATGGCTTTCACGCATGAATTCCGCTTCGTCGATACCGAGCGAGCGCAGAATGTTGCGGATAGTCGGAAAGGTACCTTCCCCCACGCCGATAATGCCGATATCCGGAGATTCCAGCACGGTGATCCTGGGACCGCCGCTGCGATCGGCGCCGAGATGCTTGGCGAGATAGGCTGCCGTCATCCATCCCGCCGCGCCCCCGCCGACGATCAGTATATCCCGCTGATCAGGGCGCGAACCCGATGGCGCGCTGCTGGCCGTGGCTTCATTCATGATGACTGGTCTTCCGCCGCTTGTTTCGTTTTGGCGCCTCTTGTTCTTATTCGAGGGCGCCGCCTCAATATGAGCCATTTTCATATGTCTTTTCAAGGCCTATCCCTGCTCAACCTGTCTCCTGCGTCTTCTCTTTCAGCTAACCGCCTGTTTAACTGAGCCTGACATGTATTTCGATGTTGATGTCGCTTTACGTGTAACCAGACAAATAGAAGCGATTGTCAGGGTTTTCCGAATAGATTTTGGCGCCCCCATCCGACGTGGTCAGTCAGGCGGGCGTTTCCGCAAAAACGGTGCCGCGGGCCGTCAATGACGATGCCGAAACACGCGACAAGATGATGGCCGAGTAACGACATATATCGAGCTTACGCCTTGCGAGTCTCCCGTACGGATTTTTATTGACATCGATGTCATTATAACGCACCTGTGAGACAATTGCGGATATAACCGCAAAAAACCGTCACAGGAAACACCATGAAGCGCCGCGATCTGTTCACCTCTGCATTGGCCCTTGGGGCCGTCTCCCTTATGCCCAGTATAGCCAACGCCAAAAAAACCAAATTCGTCGAAGGCACCTTTCCCGAAGACTTCATCTGGGGCGCCGCCACGGCTGCCTACCAGGTTGAGGGCGCCTATCGTGAGGACGGCAAGGGGGAATCCATCTGGGACCGCTTTGTCCTGGCGCCGGGCAAGATCGTCAATGGCGATACCGGCAATGTGGCCTGCGACAGCTACCACAAGTATGCGGAAGACGTGGCCCTGCTCAAGGCCATGAACTTGAAATCCTACCGCTTCTCGACTGCCTGGACGCGCATCCAGGCCGATGGCACGGGCCCGGCCAATCCGAAGGGGCTAGACTACTATTCGCGCCTGACCGACAGCCTGCTGGAAGCCGGCATCCGCCCACTGCCGACGCTCTATCACTGGGACCTGCCGCAGGAACTGGAAGACCGCGGCGGCTGGCCCAACCGCGATACCGCGCAACGTTTCGCCGACTATGCCGAGATCATGGTCCGCGCGCTCGGCGACCGCATCACCAACTGGTCGCTGTTCAACGAATCCAAGGCCTTTACCCAGATCGGCTACTGGCAGGGCAACTGGGCACCAGGTCGCAAGGACCCGCTGGCCTTCTTCAAGGCGACGCACACGGTCAACCTGGCGCATGGCATGGGCTTCAAGGCCATGAAAGCCATCAATCCGAAGCTGCAGATCGGCTCGGTTTTCGATGTCTCGCCGCAAATCCCCTCAACCGACAGCGTGGCGGACAAGGCCGCCGCCGTCTTCATGGACAAGCTGTCGAACCTGTGGTTTGTCCAGACCGTCCTTAACGGCGCCTATCCGGAAGGGGTCCTGCCGGCGGACAGACAGAATGACATCCTCGGCTTCCTGCCGGGTGACGACAAACTGATGCAGGCCGATCTCGACTTCATCGGCATCAACTACTATTCGCGCACCCGCGCCTGGGACGCGAAGAAACCGTCCGGCATTCCGGGTTTCCTGCTGCCAGATACGGAATGGGCGTTCGGCGATCACGAAAAGACCGATTTCGGCTGGGATATCTATCCGCAAGGCTTCTACGACATCCTCAAACGCATGCAGGCGGTCACCGGCAACCGCCCGATCGAGATCACCGAAAACGGCGCAGCCTACAATATCGGGCCGGATGCCAGCGGCGTCATCCATGATGACAAGCGCATTGCCTATTACAAGGGCCATCTCGACGCTCTTTCGCGCGCCATCCATGACGGCGTGCCGGTACGCGGCTATCACGCCTGGAGCCTGATCGACAATTTCGAGTGGGCCTCCGGCTACAGCCAGCGTTTCGGCCTGACCTATGTCGACTTCAATAATGACCAAAAGCGCACGATCAAGGATTCCGGCCGCTGGTACGGACAGGTCGCCAAGGCCAACCGCACGCTCTGACGGTCGCACCCGACATGGCCGCGAGGCTGTGTAACCGGCCGCCTCTGTTGTTTCGCGCAGAGGCAGTCAATCTTCCTAAACTGGCTGTTTCGCTCAACCCGGAACATGTTTCGCCCCGTGACATCTCCCTGGTGTCACGGGGTCTTTTTATATCCGGCCTGTCAGAACGAGAATGATGACAATCACCGCTACCAGACCCAAACCGCCGCTGGGCCCATACCCCCAGCTGCGGCTGTGGTTCCACGATGGCAGGGCGCCGATCAGCAGCAGGAGCAGAACGACAATCAGTATGGTGCCAAGCATGACGAAAACTCCCTGATCCTGTGGCCAGGGCAAATCATAGGGAGGGGATCCGCAAGGATGATATATGTCAGGCTACAGCCGATAATAAACGAACGGCTATGCCGGCGGCGCTATGTCGACAAAGCTATTGGCCGTCAGTCGTCCCACAGCTGGATCAGCGCTCAGGTTCGCCCCCTCAAGCAGACCGGAATGGAGTACATGGCTACGGTAGAGGATCAACCGGTTGAACCTCAATTCGGCAAACTCGATCAGCTCGTAATTGGGAGTCTCGTCATTGACGTGCCGGTCGAGGCCTCCGCCAACGGCTTCGAGTTCAAGCGTGGCATGGCGAACATATTCCTCTCGCCGGCGCCCGTCGACGCCTTCGAAGCCCGTGGCCTTGTGACGGAAGAAAGCAGTTCCCTGTTTCTGGTTCGCGACCCGCGCCGAATCCTGGCCCTGGCAAAGATAATGCACCAGCGCGATACGGAAGGGATCGGGGGAATCATGATGCGGGACCTTCTGGATCGGCTCCAGTTCCTCCGGCCCCGCCGTCGCCAGTGCGAAAAAGCCGAAGAAGCGCTTTGGCTTGTCGAACGGCAAGCCGAAACCGCGCTGCAGAAGGGGCGTTACCGCATGCACCATGGCCTGACTGTACGCATCTGGCAGAGGCGCGTTCAACCCGGGATAGCGCGTGTGGGCCGGCGCAGTGAAATCAGCCGTCGCGGCCGCTTCGATAAGCACTTCCGGATTGGTAATAACGTCATCGATGATCAGCAACGGATGGCCTTCGCGGCCCACCCGCCGCATTTCCATGCGGGCTTTTTTATTGATATGAAGCGCGGGCATATCGGACATATGGCAGGTTTAGCTTACAGTCTGCCGTCGATCAAACCCCGTTGAGCTCGGCCACCACATCATAGGCGTCACCGCGATACCAGCTCTGGGTAAATTCGGCAGCGCGGTTATCGGCCAGGAAACCGCGACGCTCGATAAAAAGACCCGCATCGCCAGGACGGATACCCAGAATCTCCGCCTGATCGGCACTGAAGGATATGGCGCGCAGGCGCTGCAGGGCGCGCACGGGCCGGTGGCCGGTGGTTTCCAGCGCGGCATAAAGCGACTCGCCGACCGCATCGAGCGATGACAGGCAATAGCCCGGAATGGTCGAGGTCTCCAGCGCCATGGTCTGGCCATCGGCATAGCGCAGGCGCTGAAAGCGATAGACCAGGGTGCCGGGCGACAGCCCCAGCGACAGGGATTCCTCGGGCGTCACCGCGCCAGCGGATTTTGACAGCCATTCCGAATGCGGCACCCGGCCGCGCGAAATCATGTCTTCCGAAAAAGAAGACATCTTGGAAAAGCTTTTCTCGACCCGGCTGGCAACGAAGGTACCCGCCCCCCGGCGACGCGTGATCAGGCCTTCCTCCACCAGTCCATCTACCGCTTTGCGCACAGTCAGGCGCGATACGCCGAACTCTTCGGCCAGGTCACGTTCGGGCGGAATGGCGGCATCCGGGGTGAGGGTGCGGGACAGAATGGCGTCACGCAGCACCCTCTGGAGCTGCATGTAAAGCGGCGCCGGATCATCGCTGATCAGCCCACCGACGGTTTCTATAAATGACATATGCCCTCCCCGGCCCGTTCTGCAGGTCTGCCTTTGGTCCTTGTCGCACCCGTTACCAAAGCCTCTGGCTTCGGCAGACAGTTGTCCTTGCTAAAAGAACAGCGTTTCAACATTGCAATCTATGATATTGGTATTGTTACGTCAATCCAACTCTCTCATGTTCGCATGGCTTCTTGAAGGCGCTTCACTTACGCCACGGTTAAATTTATACATAAAAATTCAGCCAGATAGAATGAAAATGCGATTGCGTCTAAGAATTACACTGAGTGTGCCATGGTTACCAACCGTCCGAGACGAGTAATTGGTACTATTGTCCCGGCGCAAATTCCGCAAATAATTCAATTTAAAATAAGACTCAATGGGCTCACATTGGTTATACATTGGAGCGCAAATTAAGCTCGATAGGTGCTGCCAAAGAATTGACAAGCTTTCCCGGGTAAGCCAACCTGCGGTCATAACAGAGAGGGGACGTTTTCATGTCACGATTCATTCGCACCCATCGATTCTGCCTTGTCAGCGCTGCCCTCCTGACCGTTACACTGAGCGCTCCGGTCCAGGCGGCTCAACCCGCTGCCCCCCAGGCGGCGCTTGACCGTTTCGCCAGCGAAGCCGGTTACAGCATAACCTTCGTAAAAGGCGCGACCGAAGGCAGCTTCAATACTCGCCTCGACCTGACCCTGCCCAAAAGCGTGCCCGCCGCAAACTGGTCGGTTTATTTCGGTTCTGTCCATCCTCTCACCGTGGTGGGTGACAGTGTGTTCGACCTCATCCATGTCAATGGCGACAATTACAAGCTGACTCCGAAGCCCGGCGCCATTCTTAAGGCCGGCGAGACCTACGCCATCACCTTTGCGGGACACGAACCGACCGAATTCCAGGCCTTGCCCAACGCCTATGTCGTGGCTGAAGGCCTGAAGCCTGTCGTTATCGCCACCTCAAAAACCCGTTTCGACCCGGCCACGGGACTGGAATCCGAACCCTTCGTCACGCCGATCACCGATGAGGCCACCGTCAAGAAAGCCCCCACTGACGCCAATGAATGGCTGACGCCTGAGCGCGCCTTTGTGCAGAACGCTTCCCGCACCGTGGCCCAGGCAAAGCCCGATATCGTTATCCTGCCGACGCCGGTTTCAGCGAAGCATCTGAGCGGCCCGCCGCTGAACCTCGCCAAAGGCATAAATGTCAAACTTTCCGGCTTGTCCCTTGCCGATATCAAGGCCGCGCTCGATGAATCGCACCTTAAGCAGACTTCTGGCGGGCTTCCCGTCGAAATCACTATCGGCGCTGGCCAGACGACTGGTCAGACGACTGGTCAGACGACTGGCCAGACAACTGGCAAGCCGGAATCCTATCACCTGCTGGCGCAGGACGGCCGGATCGCCATCACCGCCGTCGATGCCGCCGGGGCCGCCTATGCCATTGCCAGCCTGTCCCAACAGGCCGCCTTCGAACATGACCGTCTGAAGCCGATCGAAATCAGCGACGCTCCGCGCTTCGGTTTCCGCGGCATGCACCTCGATCTGGCACGCAACTTCCATTCCAAGGCCTTCATTCTGCAGACCATCGACCAGATGGCCGAACTGAAGCTCAACCGCCTGCACCTGCATCTGGGTGATGACGAAGGCTGGCGGCTGGCCATCGCGCCCCTGCCGGAACTGACCGAAATCGGCAGCCATCGCTGCCATGATCTCAAGGAAGACCACTGCCTGATGCCGCAGCTCGGCGCCGGGCCGGAAGGCTCGAAGATCGTCGATGGCTATCTGACCAAGGCCGACTATATCGAGATTCTAAAAGCTGCACAGGCGCACCATATCGAGGTCATTCCGTCATTCGACATGCCGGGCCACTCCCGCGCCGCCGTCCGTTCGATGGAGGCGCGCTATCGCCGCCTGATGGCCGAGGGCAAACCCGATGCCGCCAATGAATTCCGCCTGCAGGACCCGGACGACACCACGGTCTATGACTCGATCCAGCACTATGACGATAACACGCTGAATGTCTGCATTCCCTCGACTTATCATTTTATCGAGACGGTGCTCGACGATATCCGGGACATGCATGCCGAGGCGGGCGTGCCGCTCAAGACCTATCATATCGGCGCCGACGAGACAGCGGGCGCCTGGACCAACTCCCCCGCCTGCCAGGCCCTGGTCAAGGAAAAGGGCCTCGATCCGGCGCACATGACGCCCTACTTCATCACCCAGGTGTCGCAGATACTGGGCCGCAAAGGCATAGAACCCGCCGGCTGGAGTGACGGCATGGGCCATGTCAAGCCCGAGGACATGCCGAAAACGGTGCAATCCAATGCCTGGGGCGGATTGTTCGGCGGCGGTGTGGCCGAAGCCTATCGCCACGCCAATCGCGGCTGGGACGTGGTGATGTCCACGCCGGACGTGCTCTATTTCGACATGCCCTGGGCGGTCGATCCGAAGGAACGCGGCGCGGACTGGGCGGCGCGCAGCGTCGACCTGTTCAAGGTCTTCGCCTTCATGCCGGAAAACCTGCCAGCCAATGCCAGCGTGATGACCGATATCCAGGCGCATGGCGAGACCATCGCCGACAGCGAGCCGCTGATCGAAGGCCGGAAGATCGCCGGCATGCAGGGTCAGTTGTGGAGCGAATCCGTACGCAGCGACGATATCGCCAGCTACATGATCTGGCCGCGCCTGTTAGCCCTCTCCGAACGTGCCTGGCATACAGGCGCCTGGGAACCGCCCTATGTTCCCGGCCGGTCCTACAGCTATGGCGACCGTCAGGTGGATGGCAAGGCGCTGCTGGCGGACTGGCAGAGCTTCACCGACCGCCTGACGCCGCGCCTCGCCGAGCTGGACCGCGATGGTGTCTTCTATCGCCTGCCGACACCAGGCGCGCGCGTGACCGGCGGAATCTTCGAAGCCAACCTGGCCTATGGCGGGCTGAAAATCCAATACCGGACCAAGGGTTCATCCTGGCGGACCTATGCCGGTGCCACGGCCGTCAAAGGCCCGGTCGAAGTGCGTTCTATCGCGCCGGACGGCAGACGCTACAGCCGAATTGTCACCGTGCAATAATTGCAGCATTAGTCTTATGGGGCTTGGGGCCTGTGGCCCCATAAACCTTGCCTTATTCCAAAGAAAAACCCGGCCCTTAAAGGACCGGGTTTTTCTTTGAGAAGAGAGAAGACTTGGGGCCACAGGCCCCAAACCCCGTAAGTTTACATCTGCATGGTCCAGTTTTCGACGCCCATAGCGGCCTGACGGACCGCTTCCGAACGCGTCGGGTGCGGGTGGCAGATGCGGGCCAGATCTTCCGAGGCGCCGGAGAAGGCCATCAGCACGCAGGCCTCGCCGATCATTTCGCCGACCTGCGGGCCCATCATGTGAACGCCGAGTACCTTGTCGGTCTTGGCATCGGCAATGAACTTCACGAAGCCATCGGTCTCGTGGTTGATCTTGGCGCGGCTGTTGGCGGTGAAGGGGAACTTGCCGGTCTTGTAAGCAACGCCCGACGCCTTGACCTGGTCTTCCGTCTGGCCGACCCAGGACACTTCCGGTGAGGTATAGACGACCGAAGGCACCAGGTTGTAATCGACGTGACCCGCCTTGCCGGCGATCAGTTCGATACAGGCCACGGCGTCTTCTTCCGCCTTGTGCGCCAGCATGGGCCCAAGGATAACATCGCCGATAGCCCAGACGCCCGGTGCGGAAGTCTTGAAGTGGTTGGTCGGGATGAAGCCGCGCTTGTCAGTTTCGACGCCGACCGTCTCCAGGCCCAGGCCTTGGGTGAACGGGCGCCGGCCGATGGCGACCAGCACCACGTCGGCATTCAGCTTTTCCTGAGCGCCACCGGCGGCGGGTTCCAGCGTCAGTTCCACGCCCTTGGCGCCGGTCTTGGCGGCCGTAACCTTGGTACCGAGCTTAAAGCTGAAGCCCTGCTTGGTCAGGGTCTTCTGGAAGGCGGTGGCGACTTCGGTATCCATGCCCGGCGTGATGCGGTCGAGGAACTCTACCACGGTCACCTGCGCGCCGAGGCGGCGCCAGACCGAACCCAGTTCCAGACCGATAATGCCGGCACCAACGACGACGAGCGACTTCGGCACGGCCGGCAGGCTGAGGGCGCCGGTGGAATCGACGATCTGCTTCTGGTCGACATCGACGCCCGGCAGCGGAGTCGGCTCGGAGCCGGTGGCAATGACGATGTTCTTGGTGGTCAGGTTCGAGGTCGTGCCGTCATTGCCGGTGACCACGACCTTGCCGGCCCCCGCGATCTTGCCGAAACCGGCATAGTAGGTGACCTTGTTCTTCTTCATCAGGAACTCGACACCCTTGGTCAGGGCGGTGACGCTGTCCTGCTTGGCCTTCATCATCTGAACCAGGTTGAGCTTGGGCGCCGGCACTTCGATACCGATGGTGCTGAATTCATGGCCGGCGGCTTCGAACAGTTCCGAGGCATGCAGCAAAGCCTTCGACGGCATACAGCCGACGTTCAGACAGGTGCCGCCCAGGGTGCCGCGCGATTCGACGATGGCGGCTTTCAGGCCCAGCTGGCCAGCGCGCACCGCCGCATTATAACCACCGGGACCACCACCGATGATCACCACGTCGAAATTGTCGTCAGCCATGCGAAAGCCCTCTCACACAAGGAAATATGTTGAGCGTTAGCTAGGAGCCTCGCCCCCCTGGGTCAAGTCAATTAAACAGGTACAGGGGACTTTTTTAGGCGAAAATCAGGAAAGGCCACCCGACAGCGCTGTCCGCCCCGCCCTGGGTATCGGCCGGAAGCGTGACATGTAGATGAAAAAGCCGAGCACCAGCGCCACAAGCGTCAGGGTGTAACGGGGATCCCAGCCGGACAGCACCGTGAAAAGCTTGTCGGCTATGCCCAGACTTTTATCGCCATTGGTGAGGTAGGTCAGGATCAGATCGGCGGCGAAACCCAGCATGTAGATGAAGGCGGCGCGGAAATTGCCGTTGGCGTGCAGGAAGGCCGCCAGCAAGTACAACGTGATCACCGCACCCCACAGCCAGACGACCGGCTTGTTGTCGGTGGCGATGGCGGTAACTGCCGTGTCGCCCTGGATGGAATCGGTGGAAGGCGTGGCCGTGGAACCGGTCATCGGCGAATCGAACCCGCCGGAATAATCAGTCGTATCCATCGAGCGCGCCGAGATGGTCGGGCCGTTATCGACCGCCGGAAACAGGAAAGCCTTGACGACCGGGAAGGCGATCCAGGCCACATAGGCCAGCACCACCAGAACGAGGAAGCCGCGCACATACTTCATCCTGTCACCTGCTCACTTGGGTTATGGTTAACCGGAGCTTAGCGTATGACGGAAGAATTGGCTACAGGGTTACTCGCCCCACAAATCCGTGACGTCGCCCTTACGGTTGAGCATATGGACGGCGCGCTTGATCACGGTCAGCACGTTTTCGATACGCGCGTCATTTTCATAGGTCAGGGCTGCCCGGTGCATACCGTCGAGCGCGAAACGCGCCAGATCGCGGCTGGCCTGGAAGCGGGCATCATTGCCGGCCATGATGAAGCCCGGTGTGGCGCGGCCCATGGCGGCATTATCGAAGGCTTCCTGAGCCGGCTTGATGGCCTTGGCGACATCATCATCCTGGCGGCCGGCGCGTTCCAGGGCGAGGAAGGCGGCGAAGGGCACGGAATCGAGCAGGCGCCAGTAGGCATCGATGGCGCCATCCAGCGCATCCTGCCCGGGTTTCAGTTTCTTGGCCTCGGCCTCGAAGGCCGCTTCGCGCGCGGTATGGATATGCCAGGCGGCGGCTTCAACCAAGGCTTCGCGGGTGGGGAAGTGATAGAGCATGGCGCCGCGGGTCAGGCCGCAGGCTTCGGCGATGGCGGCATTGCCAGCGCGATCATAACCCAGTTCGGCAAACAGCTTCATGGCGGTTTCCAGAATCTGGACGCGTGTGCGCCGCGACTTGGGCGTATCCTTGGCGCCCCCGTCTTTATCTCGCACCTGCGTTGCCTTTACTCTCTCAGCCATACTATCCTGTTCCGCCCCCGCCCCAGGCGCCTTTTTCAGTTATTCGTGCCCGAAGGGGGACTTGACTTTAAAAATAAAGGTTTTTGACCTTTACGCAAGCGGCAAAAGTGCAATTCTCCTTTTATTACCTTCGCAGGCGTCAAAATTGTGCGACGCACAAATCTGCGAAAACGGAGATTTCACGCCTGTCACACGTCAATCCGGACGGAGATCGGCTTTGCCCTTGCCAAATCCCCTGACAAACGGCATTGAAGGCACAAGCCCAACGATCTCAAGGACTGTGAATTGCGTATCTTGCTGGCAACCGATGCATGGGACCCCCAGGTCAACGGCGTGGTGACAACGCTTCGCCGCACCATCGAGGAATGTGAAAAGCTCGGCCACGAGTTTCACATCATCGATTACAACCAGTTCAAGACCGTTTCCTGGCCGGACTATCCGGAGGTCAAGCTGGCGCTCGGCTGCTATGAAGAAGTGCGCGAAATCATCCTCGATTACGAACCGGACGCCATCCATATCGCCACTGAAGGCTTTGTTGGCATGGCGGCGCGCCGCGTCTGCCAGGAATTCAAACTGCCCTTCACCACCAGCTATCACACCAAGTTCCCGGAGTATGTCTCGGCGCGCCTGCCGATTCCGTTGAGCGTCGGTTACGCCTTCATGCGCTGGTTCCACAAACCGTCCGGCCGGGTCATGGTGGCGACGCCCACCCTGCAAAAGGATCTGGAATCGCGCGGCTTCACCAATATTTCGCCCTGGACGCGCGGCGTCGATACCGAGACCTTCCACCCGGGCCTTGAGCCGATCAATGGCGACCTGCCTCGCCCGATCATGACCTATGTCGGCCGCATCGCCATCGAAAAGAACCTCGAAGCCTTCCTCAAGCTGGACCTGCCCGGCACCAAGGTGCTGGTGGGCAAGGGGCCACAGCTGGAAGAACTGAAGGCCAAATATCCGGATGCCGTCTTCCCCGGTCCGCAGTTCGGCGAAAACCTGGCGCGCTATTACTGCGACTCCGACGTCTTCGTCTTCCCGTCCCTGACCGACACCTTCGGTCTGGTCATTACCGAAGCCATGGCCGCCGGTACGCCGGTGGCCGCCTTTCCGGCGCATGGCCCAATCGATCTCATTCCCGGTTCCGGCGCGGGCGCGATCAATGACGATCTCAAGGTCGCCATTGAAGAGGCGCTGAAGATCGACCGCAAGGCTGTGCGCGCTTATGCCGAGAAGTTTTCGTGGCCGGAATGCGCCGCCGAGTTCATCCGCAATCTGGAGCCCTATCCGGAACCGGCCAAGACCAAGCTGTGGACCAAGCTGCGCCAGCTACCGCGCAAAATCCGCCGCAAGAAAAAGGAAGCCGCCTGATACAGATTACCGGCGGCGCGGGCGCACGGTCATACTTGCCAAAGAGCAATTATTGCCCTTTGGAGTTGCTTTCCCTCGACGTAACCACGGCATCCGCCGGGGCCTGAGGCGCGGTATCGGCGTCGGCGGCGCGTTTTTCGGCGCGGACCTTTTCCAGAATCTGTTTTGCCCTCGCAATCAGGCCCTTGTCATCCCTCGCCTCTGCATGCATCAGGTCGACCGAGGCCTTCATCAGCCGTATGGGGATGAAGTGATCGTTGTCTTCCGGGGCAAAGCCTTCCATCTCCAGCGCCCTGAGGATGGCGCGCTGCCGGTCGCCTTCCGCGCCGGGGGCACGACCATAGCTGAGGAAGAAGGAACGCAGCTTCTCGCGTGTCACCGGATCGAGGTCCGGACGATAGATTAGTACGTCTTCCGGCAGGGGTTCCGACGCCCAGATCACCTTCACCTTCGCGAAGTTCTCCGGCGCCATCTGTTTCAGCGCCTGCAGGTCATCGCTGTCGATGGCCGCCGCGCTCAGCTTGCCGGAGATCACCCCGGCGATATTTTCCGCAGCCGGTTCGCGCGTCACCGTCTTGAAGCAGGTATTCAGCTCCACGGATTTCGGATGGAAGAGGTAATAGAGCGGCGCCTGGCCGGCAGCGGCATCGCGCGTCTCTCCCAGCCCCAGGGTCAGACGCCTGTTGCATTTCAACAGTTCTTCCACGCGCAGCTTAGAACTGGAAGGGATAATAATCAGACTCTGGTAAGGCGTCAGGCCGTCCGCCTCGGCGAACACCTCGCCATGTTTGCGTGCGACCAGTTCGGCGCCAGTCAGGTTCGGGAACCAGCCGGCCTGCGCCTTGCGCGTCTGGAAGGCGATCACCTGGGCCTCATAATTGACGGCCGGCACGATCTTGACCTCTATGCCGGTCTGTTTCTGCAGGTCGGTCAGCAGGGGTGTCCACAGGGCCTGGGTTCTGGCATTGTCGGCGGACAGGACGGAGAAGGCGATTTCGCGGCGCGCATTGATACCATTGCCCAGGCGCTCGCAGGCAGACAGGCTTAAACCGGCCAACACAGCCACCATCAGGCCCAGGGCGGCATTCCGCGAAAAGGCACTGCTCGTTATCAATTCATCGTCCCCATGGTTTCCGCCAGCCCGAATGATATGGGGGATTTGAAGGTGCTGGCAACCGCTTCACTCGCGTCTGCGAAAAATTTTACGAGCCGTGGCGGCATTATCCCTTTACATGCGCAACTATTTCACTATTTTACGCGCCAATTTCCGGCGGACCCCGAGTTCAAATGGTCCTGCCTCATTGTCTTCACAAAAGGAGCGTATCCTTGAAGGCCATGAGGCTCAGGCATCGCTGCTAACGCCGGTCTGGGTTTAACGAACTTTAGGGTGCACTGTGGTGGATAACTACCAGTCAGCCCTGGACCTGGTCCGCAAGCAGCCTCCGGAACGCCCCGTCGCCCTCGTGCGACGTGCGCCCGTCACAGTTGCCGCGCAATGGTTTCAGGCTAATTTCAAAGGCGATGTCTTCTATGCCGTGAAGGCCAATCCTTCCCCGTGGGTGCTGGAAACCCTGTGGGCGGCTGGCGTGCGGTCCTTCGACGTGGCTTCGATTCAGGAAGTCGAACTGGTCCGTTCGACCCTGCCGGCGGCGCGTCTGGCTTTCATGCACCCGGTCAAGAGCCGCGTGTCGATCGCCCGCGCCTATTTCGATTTCGGCGTCCGCACCTTCTCGCTCGATACGCATGAGGAACTGGCCAAGATCCTGGAGGCGACGGGCCACGCGAAGGATCTGAACCTGGTCGTGCGCCTCGCCACCTCCGGTGAAGGCTCGAACCTGCCACTGACCAACAAGTTCGGCGCCCAGACGCATGAAGCCCCCAACCTGCTGCTGGCCGTGCGCCAGGCCACACAGGACATGATGGGGATTTCCTTCCACGTCGGTTCGCAGTGCATGCGCCCCACCGCCTATGCCGCAGCCATGGCTTCGGCCTCGCGCTCACTGGTGCGCGCCGGCGTCTTCGCCGATATCGTCGATGTCGGTGGCGGCTTTCCGTCGGTCTATCCGGGCATGATCCCGCCGGCGCTCAGCGAATACATGGACACCATCGACCGCGCCTTCAACGAAATGAAGGTGCACGAAACCACCCAGCTGTGGGCCGAACCCGGCCGCGCCCTGGTGGCGGAATCAACCTCGGTGCTGACCAAGGTGGAACTGCGCAAGGGCGACGCCCTGTATCTGAATGATGGCTCCTACGGCAATCTGTTCGATGCCACCCACGCCAAATGGCCCTTCCCCGTGCGCCTGCATCGTCAGGACGAGGCCGAAAGCGATACCCTGAAGCCGTTCCGCTTCTACGGCCCGACCTGCGACTCCATCGATTCCATGCCCGGCCCCTTCTGGCTGCCAGCTGATGTCGATGAAGGCGATTATGTCGAGATCGGCATGCTGGGCGCCTACGGCGTGGCCATGGGTACGCGCTTCAATGGTTACGGCGAAACGGACACCGTCTTCCTCGACGACGCACCAATGGCCTCGCTATTCGGCCTCGGCCCGCGCAGCCTGACCAATCCGCGCGGCTTTATCGAGGCCGACGACAACAAGGTCGTCCGCCTCAACCGTCCTAAGGGCGGCAAGCGCGGCAAGAAGCGCATCAAGGCCAAGGCTTGATCCATTCCTACGAACCATCAAAGGGTCATGGCCTGCGTCATGACCCTTTCAATGCTATTGTCGGGCCGCGCCCGATCGGTTGGATTTCGACGGTGAATGGGCAAGGCCAGCGTAACCTGGCGCCCTACAGCTTCTTCAACGCCTTCAACTATACGCCGCCAATCATCGGCTTTTCCTCGACCAGCCTGAAGGACACGGCGCGCAATATCGCGGAGACCGGCGAGTTCGTGTGGAACCTGGCCACGCGCCCCCTGGCAGAGGCGATGAATGCCTCCTGCGCCGCCGTGCCGCCGGACGTCGATGAGTTCGATCTGGCGGGACTGGAAACGGTCGCATCGCATCTGGTCAACCCGCCGCGCGTCGCCCTGAGCCCGGTAGCTTTCGAATGCCGCCTGACCCAGCAGTTTCCGCTGCTGGATGCCAAAGGTTCAGCCACCGAAGCCGTCATGACCTTCGGCGAAGTGGTCTGTGTCCATATCGATGACCGGCTGATCGAAGATGGCGTTTACCAGACGATTGCCGCCGCACCTCTGCTGCGCGGCGGCGGTCCGGGTGACTATTTCACGATTTCCGAAGACGCCCGCTTCGTCATGCTGCGCCCGCGCTAACCTATTTGTCGGTCCAGTTCTGCGGTGACAGGCCAACGGCATAACCCCTGTCAAAGACCTTGTTCATGCTGGCCGTATCAAAAGCCAGCATGCCGCCATCGACAAAATCGTCAGGCATGGCCGTCACCGACATGCTCAGGTCATTGCGTTCCGAAAAGGCCCTGAGCGCTACCAAGGTAACACGCGCCTGCGCCTTGGTGATGGTTTCCAGGCTGCGGGCGGCAATGGTAACGGCGTTGTTCTTGGTCACCGCATAGGCCGGATTGATCTTGCCATTGACCAGCACATAGACATGGCCGCCGTGGCGCAGATCGGCCGGCACGGTCCAGTCGAGCATCGATTCCGGCAGAATAAAGAAGGGCAGGGTGACGCTGCCGTCGACGTGCATTTCCTGCAGCGGATGGCCTTTCGGGCCCATGGCGTCGGGGTTCTGGTCGCCGACCGTATCGGTCTCGATCATCACCGGCGCGAAGGCGCCCGGCACACTGGCCGAGGCGACCAGCACCTTGCAGAACAACTCACGCGCCGCCGCCCGCTTGTAAGGGTGGGTCTGCGCCTCAAGAGCGATGGCGCCGAGATCCCAGACCACGCCTTCCTGGCTGTCGAGATTGGTGGTGGCGACGAACAGCCGGCGGCCTTTCAGGTGTTCACGGGCGATGGCAGTCAGGAGATCGTCATCGATATAACGCGCCACCAGGTCGCGCAGTTGCCCGGCCTGAAAAATACCCGGCGTGAAAGCGGCGTAGAGGCCGCGCTTCTGGGTCAGCTTGGCAGCGGCGCCACTGGTATAGGCATCGCGCAACCGGGCGTCATAGTCCGGGCCCAGAAAAGCGAAGGGCGCGATCAGGGCGCCGGTCGAGACCCCGGTGACGACATTGAATTGCGGACGATCGCCGCGCTTCGTCCATCCCAAAAGCACGCCGGCACCGAAAGCGCCATCGGCGCCGCCGCCGGAAAGCGCCAGTATCTGGTAAGGGCCGGTGGTTGGGTTCTTGGCCGCCGAGGCGCGCAGATCCTTTTCCAGTCGGCCAGCCAGTGTCGGATCATCGGCATTGAAGCGGGCATTGGGAAATTCCGGCACGGTCGCCGCCGCGGCCTCATTGAGCACGGTAGCGTCACGCGGCACGGTCAGACAGCCGCTGAGCGACAGCATCACGCAGGCAGTCAGCACAAGACGGAACATCAGGAATGACATGAAGGCCTCTTTACGCATGATCTTACCATAGCCGAGGTAAACAAAAAGCCGCCCCGAAAGGAGCGGCTTCTTATTTTGTCGCTCAAGCGCCGCGAGGCTCCTCGCAAAAGCTCGGGCGGGCGCTTGCCCTTGCCAAACCGCAAGCGGTTTGGACAAACACCTTATCCTAGACGTCGAGGATAAAGCGCTGCGGATCTTCCAGACCTTCCTTGATGCGAACCAAGAAGGTGACCGCTTCCTTGCCATCGACGATACGGTGATCGTAGGACAGCGCCAGGTACATCATCGGACGGGCGACAATCTGGCCATTCACCACCATCGGGCGCTGCACGATGTTGTGCATGCCCAGAATGCCGACCTGCGGCATGTTGAGGATCGGGGTCGACATCAGCGAACCGTAGATGCCACCATTGGTGATGGTGAAGGTGCCGCCTTGCAGCTGGTCGATCGACAGCGAGCCATCACGCGCCTGCTTGCCGAGGGCGGCGATGCCCTTTTCGATGCCGGCGAGCGACAGGGTGTCGACATCGCGCAGGACCGGAACGACCAGGCCCTTTTCGGTGCCGACGGCGATGCCGAGGTCGTAGTGGTTCTTGTAGATGATGTCGGTGCCGTCGATCTCGGCGTTGACAGCCGGGATATCCTTAAGCGCCGCGACAACGGCCTTGGCGAAGAACGACATGAAGCCGAGCTTGACGCCGTGACGCTTTTCAAAGGCGTCCTTGTAGGTGTTGCGCAGGGCCATGACCGTGGTCATGTCGACCTCGTTGAAGGTCGTCAGCTGGGCAGCCGTCGATTGCGACTCCTTCAGGCGACGAGCGATGGTCTGGCGCAGGCGGGTCATCTTGACGCGCTCTTCACGCGGGCCAATGGTACGCGGCGCGGCAGGCGCTGCGGCGGCAGCTACCGGAACCGGGGCCGAAGCAGCCGGAGCCGGCGTCGAAAGGGCAGCGAGCGCGTCGCCCTTGGTGATGCGGCCGTCCTTGCCGGTGCCGGCAACACCATTCGGATCGAGGCCGGTTTCCGAAACGATGCGCTGGACGGCAGGCGACAGCGGCTTATCTGTGGAAGGCGATGCGGCGGCCGGTGCTGCAGCGGGGGCAGCGGCAGCCGCAGGCGCGGCGACCGCAGCCTTGCCGTCGGTAGAGATGCGGGCGATGGTCTGGCCCGGCGTCACGGTGGCGCCGTTCGCGGCAACGATCTCGACCAGCACGCCATCGGACGGGGCGGAGACTTCAACCGCGACCTTGTCGGTCTCGATCTCGACCAGGACTTCGTCCTTCTTCACGGCATCACCGGCCTTCTTCGACCAGGTGCTGATCGTGCCTTCAGCGACCGATTCACCCATGACCGGCGTCTTGACGTCGATGAGGGCAGCGCCGGAAGCGGCGGGCGCCGCAGCGACCGGAGCCGGGGCAGCAGCGGCGGCAGGCTTGGCAGCCGGAGCAGCCACAGCGGCGCCAGCACCACCAACGGTGCCGAGTACGATACCCGGCGTGACGGTTTCGCCTTCGCCGACGAGGATTTGCAGAACGCCATCCGAAGGCGAGGCGACTTCGAGCGAAACCTTGTCAGTTTCCAGCTCGACGAGGATTTCGTCCTTCTTGACGGTTTCGCCGGACTTCTTGGTCCACTTGGCGATGGTGGCTTCGGTTACGGATTCTCCCAGAACGGGAACGAGGATGTCAGCCATAGGTCAGGCTCCAATTTTGAAATTTTGTGTGCTGTTCAGCGAATGGATGTGTGAAACGTTGAGGAAACCTCCGCCCTTAGGCGAAGGCTTCGTTCAAGAATGTTTCGAGTTCTTTGAGGTGGCGGCTCATCGTGCCGGCAGCGGTCGAAGCCGAAGCCGGACGGCCGACGTAACGGGCGCGCTTGGCCTTGATGTTCAGGCGGGCAAGCGTCAGTTCGACCCATGGTTCGACAAATGTCCAGCCACCCATGTTCTTCGGCTCTTCCTGACACCAGACCAGTTCGGCATTCTTGAAGCGGCCCAGCTCGGTCATCAGCGACTTCATCGGCCACGGATAGAACTGCTCAAGGCGCATCAGGTAGACATCCTTGATCTGCTTCTTTTCGCGGTCTTCGAGCAGGTCGTAATAAACCTTGCCGGAGCACAGCACCACGCGGCGGATCTTGTCATCCGCAGCGATCTTGATGCCGGAAACTTCGGGACGGCGCTCGGCATCATCGTGCAGCACGCGGTGGAAGGATGAACCTTCAGCGATTTCCGACAGCGAGGAGACGGCCTTCTTGTGACGCAACAGCGACTTCGGCGTCATCAGGATCAGCGGCTTGCGGAACGGCCGGTGGATCTGGCGGCGCAGGATGTGGAAGTAGTTCGACGGCGTCGTGCAGTTGGCGACCTGCATATTGTCTTCGGCGCACATTTGCAGGAAGCGCTCCAGACGGGCCGAGGAGTGCTCGGGGCCTTGGCCTTCGTAGCCGTGCGGCAGCAGCATGACGAGACCCGACATACGCAGCCACTTGCGCTCACCCGACGAGATGAACTGGTCGATGATGACCTGGGCGCCGTTGACGAAGTCACCGAACTGGCCTTCCCACAGGGTCAGGGTGTTCGGATCGGCCAGCGAGTAACCGTATTCGTAACCCAGCACCGCCTCTTCCGAGAGGGCCGAATCGATACCTTCATAGAGGGCCTGGCCGTCGCGGATGTGGTTGAACGGGAAGTAGCGGTTTTCCGTGCGCTGGTCGACAAAGGCCGAGTGGCGCTGCGAGAAGGTGCCGCGGATCGAGTCCTGACCCGACAGGCGGACCGGGAAGCCTTCATCGAGCAATGAGGTGAAGGCCAGCGACTCGGCGGTAGCCCAGTCAAGGTTCTCGCCGGTCTCGATCATCTGGCGGCGCGCTTCCATGACGCGGCGCAGGGTTTTGTGCGCGTCGACATCGTTCGGGATCGTGGTGATCTTGGTGCCGAACTCGACAAGCTTGGCGCGCGGCACCGAAGTGCTGCCCCGGCGCTCGTCTTCTTCCGGCAGGCCGAGGCCCGACCACTTGCCGTCCAGCCAGTCGGCCTTGGTGGCCTTGTAGGTCTTGCCGGCTTCGAATTCGGCATCGAGGAAGCTGTCGAACTCGGCGATGAAACCATCGACCTCGGCTTGCGTCAGCACACCCTCGGCGATCAGGCGCGAGCCGTACAGCTCACGCGTGGACGGATGGTCCTTGATCTTGGCGTACATCAGCGGCTGGGTGAATGTGGGATCGTCGCCTTCGTTGTGACCGAAGCGGCGATAGCAGAACATGTCGATGACCACGTCCTTGGCGAACTTCTGGCGGAACTCGGTCGCCATCTTGGCCGCGAAAACCACGGCTTCCGGATCGTCACCGTTACAGTGCAGGATCGGCGCCTGGGCCATCAGGGCGACATCGGACGGATAAGGCGACGAACGCGAATAGCGCGGTGCTGTCGTGAAGCCGATCTGATTGTTGATGACGAAGTGCAGCGTGCCGCCCGTCTTGTAACCCTTCAGGTCCATCAGCGCCAGGCATTCCATGCCGACGCCCTGACCGGCGAAGGCCGCGTCACCGTGGATCAGCAGGCCCATGGCCATGCCACGGTTCGGGCCTTTTTCGGAGGCCAGGCTCGCCGCGTCGGTCTGGCCTTGCAGGTGGAAGGCCTGCTTGGCGCGCGTCTTGCCGAGCACGACCGGGTTGACGATTTCAAGGTGCGACGGGTTGGCGGTCAGCGACAGGTGAACCGTGTTGCCATCGAACTCGCGGTCCGAGGAAGCGCCCATGTGGTACTTGACGTCCGAGGAGCCTTCGATATCCGCCGGCAGCGAGGTGCCGCCCTGGAACTCGTGGAACATGGCGCGATAGGTCTTGCCCATCACGGCGGTCAGGGTGTTCAGGCGGCCGCGGTGGGCCATGCCGAAGATGATGTCCTTCACGCCAAGCGCGCCACCGCGCTTGATGATCTGCTCCAGCGCCGGAATCATGGCTTCACCGCCATCGAGACCGAAGCGCTTGGTGCCGGGGAAACGGCGATGACAGAAACGCTCAAAGCCCTCGGCCTCGATCAGCTTCTTCAGGATAGCGACCTTGCCTTCCTTGGTGAAGGAGATTTCCTTGTCACGGCCTTCGATGCGCTCCTGCACCCAAGCCTTTTCGGCCGGATCGGCGATGTGCATGTACTGGACGCCGACATTACCGCAATAGGTGCGGCGCACGATGGCGATAATTTCGCGAAGGGTCGCCGATTCCAGGCCCAGCACGCCATCGATGAAGATGCTGCGGTCCATGTCGGCGTCGCTGAAGCCCCAGTAGTTGGGGTGCAGTTCCGGGTTGTCGCCCTTGGGCTCCAGGCCCAGCGGATCGAGGTTCGATTGCAGGTGGCCGCGAATACGGTAGGCGCGGATCAGCATCAGGGCGCGGATCGAATCGCGCGAGGCGGCCTGCAGGTCGGCCGGCGAGACGCCCGGCGTCTTGGCGGCAATGGCTTTTTCGACCTTGGCCTGCACGGCGGGCCACACGCCATCCATCGCCGACATGAGTTCGTCGCGCGGGGCATTGACCGGGTTCGCCCAGCCACCGACATTGGCGTTGGCGGCGACATTTTCCGGCCGGTCCATGAGGGAATCGAAGAAGGCGCGCCATTCGGGAGATACCGAATTCGGGTCCTGCGCCCAGCGTTCCTGTATCATTTCGATGAAGATCGCGTTTGTGCCGTAGAGGAACGAGGTCTCGGCAAAGACCTGATTAAGCCGACTGGAATCGTCTGCCATTGTGCTTCCTGTTCAGACGGCCAATTACGACACCGCCTGCCTTTCGAAATATGCTTGTTGTCCAACCACCCTTAGGGCTTGAGGACGGGGTGGACCCTGGCCAATAACGACACCACGATCCGGCTGTTGGCGCTGCACGGCGGACCGTACAGCAATAACCCTATTACACGAAATTATGCCCCAGGGCCATAAGGCTCTGGGGCATAAATCAGACTATTTAAAGACCCTTTAAGACGCTCAGCAGAGTTTCGCCGAGAGCCGCCGGGGATGGGGCCACCTTGATACCGGCAGCTTCCATAGCGGCGATCTTGTCTTCCGCGCCGCCCTTGCCACCGGAGATGATGGCGCCGGCGTGGCCCATGCGACGGCCCGGAGGCGCCGTGCGGCCAGCGATGAAGCCGGCCATGGGTTTCTTGCGGCCGCGCTTGGCCTCGTCACGCAGGAACTGCGCGGCTTCTTCTTCAGCCGAACCGCCGATTTCGCCGATCATGATAATCGACTTGGTGGCTTCGTCGGCCAGGAACATTTCCAGGACGTCGATGAACTCGGTGCCCTTGACCGGGTCGCCGCCGATGCCGACAGCGGTGGTCTGGCCGAGGCCGGCGTTCGTGGTCTGGAACACGGCTTCATAGGTCAGGGTGCCGGAGCGCGAGACAACGCCGACCGAACCGGCCGAAAAGATGTTGCCCGGCATGATGCCGATCTTGCACTGGTTCGGGGTCAGAACGCCGGGGCAGTTCGGGCCGATCAGGCGCGACTTGGAGCCTTGCAGCGCCTTCTTGACCTTGACCATGTCCAGCACCGGAATGCCTTCGGTGATGCAGACGATCAGTTCCATCTCCGCTTCGATCGCTTCGAGGATCGAGTCAGCGGCGAAGGGGGGCGGCACGTAGATGGCGGTGGCGGTGGCGCCGGTGCGATCCTTGGCTTCGGCGACGGTGTCGAAGACCGGCAGACCGATATGGGTCTGGCCGCCCTTGCCCGGCGTGACGCCACCCATGACCTGGGTGCCGTAAGCGATGGCCTGTTCGGAGTGGAAGGTGCCTTGCGCGCCGGTGAAGCCCTGCGTGATGACCTTGGTGTTTTTATCGATAAGAACGGACATTGCTACTTAACCCTTCACAGCCTTGACGATCTTGGCGGCCGCATCGGCCAGATCGTTGGCGGCGATGACATTGAGGCCGCTCTCGTTGATGATCTTCTTGCCGAGTTCGACATTGGTGCCTTCGAGGCGAACCACGAGCGGCACCTTGAGGCCGACTTCCTTGACAGCGGCGATGACGCCCTGCGCGATGATATCGCACTTCATGATGCCGCCGAAGATGTTGACCAGGATGCCCTTCACCTTCGGATCGGAGGTGATGATCTTGAAGGCCGCGGTGACCTTTTCAGTGGTCGCGCCGCCGCCGACATCGAGGAAGTTGGCAGGCTCGGAACCGTAGAGCTTGATGATGTCGAGCGTGGCCATGGCCAGGCCGGCGCCGTTGACCATGCAGCCGATTTCACCGTCGAGGGCGATGTAGCTGAGGTCGAACTTCGAGGCTTCGATTTCCTTCTGGTCCTCTTCCGTTTCATCGCGCAGGGCGAAGATGTCCGGATGGCGGAACAGGGCGTTGGAGTCGAACGACACCTTGGCGTCGAGCACGATCAGCTTTTCGTCACCCGTGATGATCAGCGGGTTGATTTCCAGCATGTCCATGTCCTTGGCGTTGAACGCCGCGTACAGTTGCTGGAGGAGCTTCGCGCCCTGCTTGGCGACGTCGCCCTTCAGGCCCAGCGCCTTGGCCAGCGCGCGGGTGTGGGTCGGCCACACGCCGGTGGCGGGATCGATGGTGAAGGTGTGGATCTTGTCGGGCGTGTTGTGCGCCACGTCTTCGATGTCCATGCCGCCTTCGGTCGAAGCGACGACCGAGACCTTGGAAGAGACGCGGTCGACGAGGAGCGACAGGTACAGTTCCTTGGCGATATCGGCGCCTTCTTCGATGTACAGGCGATTGACCTGCTTGCCGGCCGGGCCGGTCTGGTGGGTCACCAGGACGCGACCCAGCATTTCATCTGCGTTTTGTTTGACGTCTTCAGGGGTCTTGACGACGCGGACGCCGCCCTTGGCGTCGGCGCCCAGGCCTTCGAACTTGCCCTTGCCGCGGCCACCCGCGTGAATTTGCGACTTGACGACGAAAACCTTGGAGCCGGCCTCGCTGGCCAGGTCCTTGGCGGCCTTCAGGGCCTCATCGGGGGAGAAAACGGCGAATCCGCGCGGAACGGCAACGCCGAACTCTTTGAGGACGGCCTTAGCTTGATGCTCGTGAATGTTCATGAAACCGGTCTTTAATGTTGCTGATACAGCAAAAACATGCAGGGCGGGTCATTGCGCCCGTCCTTTGAACGGGGGGCTTTATAAAGAGGCGCGCGCTTGTGTGCAACCGCTCACACACACAAATTTGAGCATTGGTGTTATTTTGGCGATCAGGATTTTGCCTGTGGCGATAAGAATGTTAGCGCTATCACATACGTCATAACGAAGACAGCGCTGTCAGGGAATTCATGCCGCACCCGCACAATCGATTGAATAGTCAGACAATTATGACAAGGCAAACACAGCAAGCCAACAATGAGCCTTGCGAAATCAGCCGAAAAACATCGTGTACATCAGCCGGCCGGGGAAAAAGGTGAAAAGCCCGGCGACCAGAAGCGCCCCGGCATAGAGACGGATGGCGATGCCGGAATGGCGCTTCACATTATGTTTCCGCGCCGCATAGACCAGCATCGGCGCCGCAATCAGGGTGACGATCGAGAACAGGTGGATGAAGCTGAACTGGCCGTGATTGATGATCTTGATCCACAGACTGGAGATCGCCACCGTCACCATGAAGATCACCCAGGTCCAGCCGAGAATACGGTGCATCATCGTGCCCTTGGGGCCGAAAATCTGGATGGCGCCGACCACGAAGGCCGCCACCGCCGCCAGCAGATGGATCTGGATGACAAGGCTCTGCTGACTGATCAGGGAGAGGGTGGGCCAGTGTGGATGGGTGAAATAGCTGAGAAACGGCATGTCAGGGAACTTCCAAATGGGTGCGATATAACCCATAAGAACCCATCTGCTCCGGGATGCCTGTCTGTATGCGTGAATCGCCTGACCAAATTCGTGAAATGACGCCCCGCGCCACTGACGCTTCGTCAGTGACAGGGCTGATCAGGACTATTGTCGGCCCCGACTGGCTGCGCACCTATGGCATTGCGGCCGGCATGGCGGCGCTGCTGTCCTTTACCGCCGCCAACAATACCGGCCCGTTGCCCCTGCCCGCGCGCCTGCTCTACTGGCTAGTGCTGATGTTTGGCGGCACATTGATCGCCCAGATCACCGGGCGGCTGCTCGATCGCTTCACCAATCTCGGCCTGTGGCAGACCATCACCGCCATGATGCTGATGATCACTCCGGCGATCTCCGTTTTTGCCTGGCTGGTGACAGCGGCGGTCAACCGCCAGCCGCCGCAAGCCGCAAACCTGCCGGTCTATGTGCCGCCGGTGCTGGTGATCTCGCTGGCCATGGCCACCCTGCATGTCATGGTCCGGCGCGAACCGGTCCAAAGCCATGCCTTCGCGCCCGATGTGAAGACCGAACCCGGCGCGACCTTCCGCGAGCGCCTGCCGTTCAAATTCCGCCATGCCGATATCCACGCGCTGGAGGCCGAGGACCACTATCTGCGCGTCCATACCTCGACGGGCGACACCCTGATCCTTATGCGCCTTTACGATGCCATCCGCGAACTCGACGGCATCGAGGGCTCGCAGACCCATCGCTCCTGGTGGGTGGCTAAGGACGCTGTCACCGATATTCGCCGCGCCGATGGCCGGGTCATACTGGCGCTGAAAGGCGATTTCAGCGCACCCGTCAGCCGCAGCTATCAGAAGGCACTGAAACAGGACGGCTGGCTTTAAAAACAGGCCTAGTTGGTTTCGGTGTGATCGACCGAAAACCCGTCCAGCTTACCTTCTGCAATGTGAAGATTGAGGCGTCCGTCTGCATCGTACTTGACGCCCTTCTGAACACGAACAGTATAGTATCTGTAGGCCATGAAATTGCCGGCCCGCTTCGAAGGCTCGCCCAGCTTTTGAATAAGGCTGTCCTGATCCATACCTATCGTCATCCCATTATCCAAGGTGACCACCCATGTTGAACGGTCAATAGACGGACATCTATCCGTATCGGGCGTCGCCTTAATCGCAATGAGCGTCAATCCATTAATGTATTCGCCGCCGCCAAGCTCACTTGACGTCAACCATAACCGCTCAGATGTTCCATTGCCTTTTAAGGTATAGCAAAGGTACCTCAATGCGTCTCCAGCATCTCCCTGTTGCATGACACTTCCCGAGCCAATCGCTCGGGACACATCCGTCAATTTCGTGTCGCCCAATAAAATAGAAATTACACCCATGCGGGCGCCGACTGGACCCAGTTCATCGCGCGAAGTGCTTATTGAACCGATCTCTGTATAAAATTCAAGTGGCGTAACAGCCTCGGAAGGAAGTTCACCACCCGCAAGAAGCAAGCTGAGCCAAAACACATTTATCATGATGCCCCCCTTAGACGGAGGGTAACATTTTGGTTCCTGTTAGCAAGCCTTCAAAGGCTATACACGAACCGGTAGCCGTGCGCCCCACCCTCGGCGATGGTAATGTCCATTGTGCCTATCAGACCCGTCAGTTCATCGGTGCCGCTATCGGGGATAACGACAATGCTCAAGGACGGCTGACCACGGTTCATAAGGCCGTTGTGTTGCAGATAGAAAGAGCCTTTGCGCCCGTTCAGAGTGCCTTCTACCCGCTCGATGGCGACATAACCGGCCGAGCCCGGCACCGTGCCGCCGGCACTCAGCATTTCGCCCGTGCCGGTGGCGGACAGGTCGCCATGATAGGTCTTTTCCAGGGCATGACGCCCCAGCAGGCCGGTCAGTTTGTCGTGCACCGGCTCCGCCGTGCGCTTCACATCGAAGGGGCCGGTGATTTCCGTACTCATTGGCCCGCCTTTTCGAGAACTGCATCCAGCTTGTCGAAGCTGCCGCTCCAGCCAACGCTGCTGCCAAGTTTGACGTGAGCGTCGCGCATCGTCGCCATGGTGAAGGTCTGACGCACGATGACCCGCGTGCCCGCACCTTCGTCGGTGAAGGTGATCAGGGTGCGGATCGGATCGGCATTATAGTCTTCCGCCTTGCCGCCGGCCTCTATGAAACCAGCCTTGACCGCCTCATGCCAGCCTTCCGAATGGCGGCTGGCATCCATGATCATGACCAGACTTTCGTTCGGCACGATCTCGCCGAAATGCCCGCCGATCGGATAGGCCTCGCCATCGGGGCTGTGCATGACCAGCGACATCTCACCGCCTTCGCGCACGTCGATATCGACCGTCGCGGTGAAGCCTTCCGGGCCCCACCATTCCGCCAGCATGACCGGATCGATCCAGGCCATGAAGACCAGCGGCCGCGGCGCATCGAAAAAGCGCGACAGGACAATATCGCTGGCTTCGGTCGTGAAATCGGTCTGATAGGTCATGCGGGCAACGGCGCTTCCAGGCTGATCATCCACGGCGTACCGAAGCGATCCGTGACCATGGCGAAAAGCGGCGTCCAGAAGGTTTCCTGTAACTCCATCTTCACCTCACCGCCCTCGGCAAAGGCGGCATAGATGCGTTTTGCGTCTTCCGGCTCTTTCGGGTTGATCGTCACCATAAAACCGGCCGGCTTGGCGAACATATGCAGCGGCGCATCCGAGCCGGAAATTTCATGATCGCCGACCAGAAGCGTAGCATGCATGACCTTGTCCTTCCACTCCGGCCCGAACACATCCTTCATCGGGCTGTCGCCGTGGGTCTGGATGAAGGTGATCTCGCCACCGAGGGTCTCGGCGTAGAATTTGAAGGCCTCGGCGCAGGTGCCGGGAAAGTTGAGATAGGGGGTGATTTTCATGGGTCGCTTCCTTTATACTTCTGATTTTTGAGAAATAATGTAGGCAATCGCATTATCGATGCCCCAGGCGGTGCCGCGTTCGCGATCTTCAGGCGTCGGATAACCGTCAAGATGCGTCACCTGCTCGGTCAGTTCCAGATGCGTGCCGCCCGCCGCCGGCGTGAATTCCACCGTCACCACCGACACGGAAATCCGCTTGTCGTTGACATACATGTCGTAGGTATAGACGATGCGTTGATCCGGCACGATGTCGCTGTAGCGGCAATGGAAATCGCTGACCTGGCCGGAAGGAAACCGCCCCTTGACCCGTTCCGTGCCGCCTTCGCGAAAATCGAAATGACGTTCAAGCAACTGCCAGTCATTGGGGCCGCGGAACCACGCCGCCTTGGCGTCCGGGTCAGCCCAGGCCAGAAAGGCCAGCGCCGGCGGGGCATCGAAGTCACGCTTGATCGTAAAGTGGTGGTGATGCGTGGAATAACTCATGGTCATTTCTCCGCCGTCTTGAGCGCCGGCCCGGTCATCTCGGTCTCGATGCTGAAATCGACGTCATCGCCTACGCCCATAGTGGTGCCGGGCGCCGGAACGCCATAGCCCATGCCGAAAAGGGAGCGCTTGAGTTTGCCCTTGGCCGAGAAGCCAATGCGCGCATTCGGGTCCATGCCCGCCAGGCCGGGATAGCCGCCATTGAAGGTGACATAGAGGGTGACCGGCCGGGTGACGCCATGGAGGGTCAGGTCACCGGTGACGCGGGCCGTATTGGCGCCCGTCATGTCGATTTTCGTCGAGGTATAGGTGATCTTCGGGAAGCTGGCGGCATCGAAGAACATCTTGCCCATCATCTCGTCATGGAAGCCCTTGGGCGGGCTGTTCAGTTCGAGCGATTGCGGATCGATGGTCGCGCTTAAGGTAGCCGTTTCGGGATGCGCGGGATCGAGCTTCAGCTGCGCATCAATCTTCGTGAAGTGCGCCGTATAGTGCGAGTAGCTGAGATGATCGACCCCGAAGGTCAGGGAGGTATGGGCCGGATCGGTCTTGTAATCACCAGCGGGAATATTGGCCACGGATGGCGCCGCAGAGGCCGAAGCCGAAACCGACTCCGCGGCGGGCTGGTCGGCTTTTTTCGGGGTGCAGGCGGCCAGGTTCAGGGCGCAAAGGCTCAGGACCGTACACGTTATGAGCAGGCGTTTCATAGGTCGTCTCCTTGTCAATTATATGCGTTTAAGCGTGTTCGCTCAGGCGCTTCAGGTTTTCCAGGCCGCGCTCGAAATCCTTGCCGATCAGGTCATCCATGTTCATCAGCGTGCCCATCAGTTTGGACATGAAGGGCGAGGGACCGAACATCGCCCAGGTCACCACCGTGCTGTCGCCAGACGGCTGGAGCAGGAACTCGGCGCTGTTGGTGGCCGGAAATGGCTTGATGAAGTCGAGATTGATCAGCAGGCGATGCGCCGGCGCCGCCTCGCGGATGGTCATTCGGCCCTGGCCGGCCTTGCCGCTTCCCTCCCAGTCATAGACTGCGCCAATACCGGAGGTTTCGCCGCTATAGGTGCGCTTGAGATTGGGGTCGAGCTGCTCCCAGGGCGACCAGTCCTTCCATTGGCGGAAGTCGTCGATATGGCCATAGATGACAGCCGCCGGCGCATTGATGGTCAGGGAGCGCTGCAGGCGGAAATTATTCGGCTTGGTGGCCGCCACGATCAGCAGGGTGGCCACCGCCGCGACGATAAGAATGACAATCAGCATAATCATTTCACGTTTTCCGGAATTTTGTTAAGGTAGGCATCAAGATTGTCCAGCATACCTTGCGTGCCCCCGATGCGATCTTCGAGGTGGTCGACGCCATCGATGAACAGGATCTGCTCGGTCAGCTTGATATGCGAGCCCGTGCCTTGCGTGGAAAATTCCAGCACCTGCTGAGACACGGTGAACAGCCTGTCCGCCATGGTCATGTTGTACTGGTGAATGATGCGCTCATCCGGCAGGATATCGAGGTAGAGCCCGTCATTGGTCATCCATGGCGCCTCGGCATTGGGGCGGCCGCGCCAGTGTTCCCAGCCGCCGACCGTGAAATCGAGCGTGTGCTTGCTGACTTCCCAGGTTGATTCCCCGCCATACCAGATCCGCTTGGCCTCAAGGTTTGTGAAGGCCCAGAAGACAAGCGAAACCGGATGATCGTAACGGCGCTCGACCGTAAAGGTTTCGGGCTTTGCCGCCCGGATGGAACCCGGCTGCATCATGACTTGATCTTCTTGAGATAGGCTTCCAGCTGCATGAAGGTGCCGCCAAAGCCCATCTGCATGCTGGCATGGCCGGCCTTGAAGATGGCGCGTTCCTCTGGCGAGGCATTGATCGGATAGGAGCGGCTTTCATAGATGGTCTTGTCGCCTGCGGGCGTCAGGGTCTGGATCGCCAGCACTTCCAGCGGCCACAGCGGGGCCATCGGGTGGCGCACCGGCACGCCGGCCTCGTTGCAGAACGAGACGACATAGGCCAGCTTGTTCGGCGCTTCGATTTCACGGAAGACCCACTTGCCCCACATGGTGATACCGGTCGGCATCTGCATGCCATAGAGGAAGGTGCCGCCAATCCGAAGGTCCAGGGACTTGACGATCAGCTTCATGCCCGCCGGACCGAACCATTCGGCCAGGTGTTCGGCCTTGGTGCAGACCTCCCAGAACAGGGCCTGCGGCGCATCGAAGGTGCGGGACAGGGTGAAGACCTCGTCTTCGGCGGCGGGCGTTTCCAGGGTCATTTTTTAGTCCTCAGAGGGTTTGCAGGTGGGCTTCGAGCCGGTCGAAATTCTGTTCGTTGGCGGCTTCGAGGAAAGGTGCCAGATTGGGGTCCTGGCCGGGGGCGAAATTCATGATCCAGGTCAGGTCGGTGGCGTTCTCGTCCACCGGATCGAAGCTCATGGTCATGACAAAATCGTGCATCGGCTCGATATGCTGCATGACGATCCGCTCAGGCGAGACTTCGAGGAATTCCTTGATATTATCGAATTCGCGGTCGTTCTCATTGATCATGGTGAACAGCCACCGGCCGCCCACGCGCAGGTCGAAAGTATCGATGCGGTTGGTGAAACCGTGCGGTCCCCACCAGATTTTCAGCTGTTCCGGATCGGCGAAGGCGCCATGGACCTGGGCGGCCGAAAACGGCAGGCGGCGGCGATTGATCACCTTGTAGGCCGGCGTATCGGTTGTCTCAGTCATGTTTCGCTTCCCTCTCCTTAAAGCTTCTCAGATAAACGGCCAAACGATCAAGGCGTGCTTCCCAGATCTGCCTGTAGTACTGCCACCACATATCCACCGCCTCAATTCAAATTAGTTTGTGGGACCGTCGGGCTTCAATGTCTTGAGATAGGCATCGAGACGATCGAAGCGGGCTTCCCACATCTTGCGATACTCACCGATCCAGGCATCGACCTCTTTCAGCGGTTCCGGCTCCAGCTTGCAGGGGCGCCACTGCGCTTCCCGGCCGCGCGAGATCAGCCCGGCCTTTTCCAGTACCTTGAGATGCCTGGAAACCGCCGGCAGGCTCATATCGAACGGCTCAGCCAGTTCGCTGACCGAGGTTTCACCGAGTGACAGGCGGGCCAGTATGGCACGGCGCGTCGGGTCGGCCAAAGCGTTCAGGGTTTGGGACAGGCGATCGGAGGACATGGTGCCGGGCCTCAATTTAACCAATTCGTTAAATAACCTATCGGTTAAATTAATGCCTGAGTCAAATTATAAAACACGGATATCAAAAAAAGTCTCGCCAGCGCCTGTGATACGGACGTGAACTGCATTAAAAACACCGCCTTGAACCCGACGCAAGGAGTCCGCCCATGGGCCGCATGATCACCCTCACCCGCCCGGACGGCGGTTCGCTCGACGCCTATCTCTCCGATATCGATAAATCGCGTCCCTGCGTGATCGTCATCCAGGAATGGTGGGGTCTGAACGACCATATCAAATCGATTGTCGACCGTTTCGAATTCGAAGGGTTCAATGCCCTGGCGCCGGACCTTTATCACGGCCGGATCGCCGCCGATGCCGATGAAGCCAGCCATATGATGAACGGCCTGGATTTCCCCGGTGCGGTACACGAGGATATTTCGGCGGCGCTGGACTATCTGAAGACTCTCAATCCGTCGGTCGCCGTCATAGGCTTCTGCATGGGCGGCGCGCTGGCCATCGGTGCCTCGGCCCGTCTCGATGGCTTCAAGGCCGCGGTCTGTTTCTATGGCGTTCCACCGAAAGCCTTTGCCGACCCGGCCGACATCAAAATTCCCTTCCAGGGCCATTTCGGCAAGAAGGACGACTGGGTGACGCCGGCCGTCGTGGCCGATATCGAAACCGCTATGACCGCCGCCGGCAACACGCCTGAAATCTACAGTTACGATGCCGATCACGCCTTCTTCAACAAGACGCGCCCGGAAGTCTATGACGCGCAGGCCTCCGAACAGGCCTGGACACGGATGATGGCCTTCCTGCGCGCGAAGCTGTAGCCGATTGACCTTTCCGGTTTTTGGGATTAGGCCAAAACGCAAACGGGGACTGGCGTTATCGTCCTAGCGAAGAGGCATTTGACTTGACCGTATTTTACCACGAAGGCGATCTGCCGGACGGACTCAACCTGGGGCCGGCCGTTGCCATTGATTCCGAGACCATGGGCCTGCGCTTCCGCCGCGATCCCCTCTGCGTCGTCCAGCTCTCCGCCGGTGACGGCCATGCCCATGTCGTGCGCATGGACCGCGCATCTTACAATTGCCCGAACCTGAAAAAGCTGCTGGCCGATCCGGCCGTGCTCAAGCTGTTCCATTTCGGCCGCTTCGATATGGCCATGTTCGAACTGCATCTCGGCGTTACCACGGCTCCGGTCTACTGCACCAAGATCGCCTCCAAGCTGGCGCGCACCTATACCGACCGCCACGGCCTGAAAGACCTGACCCGCGAACTGCTGGCGGTCGATCTGTCCAAGGCGCAGCAAAGCTCGGACTGGGGACAGGCCAACCTGTCGCCGGAACAGCTGGCCTATGCCGCCTCCGACGTGCTGCACCTGCATGCCCTGAAAGAAAAGCTGGACATCATGCTGGCGCGCGAGGGCCGCGACCATCTGGCGAAGGCCGCAATGGAATTTCTGCCGCACCGCGTCAAACTGGATTTGGCAGGGTGGGAAGATTGCGATATCTTCGCCCATAGCTGGGCATAGCCCGCCCCAAGGTATCCGATGACCCTGACCGAGCTTCATGAACCACTCCAGCCGCTTGGCGTGGCCGCACCGATAGATCTGGAGGCCGAGACCGCCGAGCGCCACGTTCGGCTGGCGCAACAGGTCGCCGCCGTGCGCCGTCGCTCGCGCCTGATCCATCTGCTGCGCCGGCTGCTGCCGGGTCTGATCATCGCGCTCGGCGTGTTCAATGTTGGCTGGATCGGCATCCAGACCCTCATCAATTCGCTGAATGTCTATGGCGGCAATCTCGATGAGATTCGTTACACCAACCCGCGCTATTACGGACAGGGTGACAATGGCGACCGTTATGTCATCAGCGGCCTTGAGGCGGTCCGCAAGGGCATGAACGCTACAAAGATCAGCCTCAAGGCGCCAAACATGGAATTCCGCAGCGACGATACCGAGCGCCCCACCAAGGTATCAGCCGCCAATGGCGTTTTCGACCAGACCACCAATAAATTCACCATGACCGGCCACGTGGTGATCGAAGCCGGCGGATCGGATTTCGTGCTGCGTACGGAGAAGGCCATTGTCGATATCGATAAATCGATTGTCTATGGCGACAAACACGTTGAAGGAGACGGCACGGCGGGGCATATAGTGGGGGAATCCTTCCTTGTGATGGACAAGGGCCGCTCCATCGATGTCAAGGGCAGAGGCGATACAAAGGCCTGGGCCTTGATAAAGGAATAACCGGACTAACGAGCGGCCACGGGCGGCCCAAAGCCGCACAGACCGCTATCAAAGGGACAGCGACGGAATGAAAAGGCAAAAGCTTGTGATGGCAATGTGCGCGGCCGGAATTGGCGCCGCTTGCTTGGCGGCTATCGGCGTATCCCACGCACAGGTTTCGGGCAGCGACAGCCCGGTCCTGGTCGGCGGCGATTCCATGCACATGGATGAACTGGCCCACACCCAGACCGTTACTGGCCGGGTGGAAGTTACCCAGGACGATGCCCGCCTGCGTGCCGACAAGGTGGTCATTACCCGCCAGCCCGGTCCGAACGGCAAGGGCTTTGGGGAAGTTATCACCATGGTCGCCACCGGCAATATCTATTATGTCACCTCCGACAGCACGATGAAGGGCGACCTGGCGGTCTATACCAAGGCCACCGATCAGATGGTCGTTACCGGCGATGTCATCCTGACCCAGAACCAGAACGTTACCACCGGCACCCGCCTCGTCTATGATCTGACGCAAAAAACGACCAATTTCGATGCCGATGCCGGCAGCGGCCGTGTGAAGGCCGTCATCTATTCGGACAAGAAGTAAGCCTATGTTTGCCGCCGAAGAGCTTAACCCGTCCGCCCATCCCGATGCCGCCAACGAAGGCATTGTGGTCGAAGGGATTGGCAAGACCTACAAGGAACGCGCCGTCGTCAAGAGCGTCAATCTCAGGCTCGGACGTGGCGAAGTCGTAGGTCTGCTCGGTCCGAACGGTGCAGGCAAGACGACCTGCTTCTACATGATCACGGGCCTGGTCGAAGCCGATTACGGCACCATTCGCCTCGATGGCCAGGACATCACGCACCAGCCGATGTACCAGCGCGCGCGCATGGGTGTGGGCTATCTGCCGCAGGAGGCCTCGATCTTTCGCGGCATGTCGGTGGAACAGAACATCCTGGCCGTGCTCGAACTGAATGAAAAAGACCCGGCCAAGGTGCGCGAGGACGTCACCCGCCTGCTGGAAGAACTGCGTATCACCCATATCCGCCACTCCCCGGCTACCGCCCTTTCCGGCGGTGAGCGCCGCCGCGTCGAAATCGCCCGCGCACTGGCCGGCAAGCCCTCCTTCATGCTGCTGGATGAGCCCTTTGCCGGTATCGACCCTCTGGCCATCTCCGACATCCGCGAAGTGGTCATGTACCTGAAAAGCCGCGGCATCGGCATACTGATCACCGACCACAATGTCCGCGAAACGCTCGATCTCGTCGATCGCGCCTCGATCATTCATTCCGGTGAAGTACTCTTCGAAGGTACGGCCGAGCAGATCACTCACGATCCTGAAGTCAAGCGCGTCTATCTCGGTGAATCCTTCAACTAGGCTTCGCCTAAACATCGGATCGCTGGGCATAATTTGCCGATTTATGACCGCGCATTAACCATTCGACAGCATTTGTTAACGCAGAATGGCAGCTGATTTTCACATGGCTGCCGCAAAAATTGCCGGGGCTAAAGAAATATAGACGATTTGCGGCCAGTATGACGCAAACGGTCTATTCAGTTGGCGCGCAATCCGGAAAGTGGCGACCACTTTTCGGATTGCGCTTAAAGGCTCTCAATGGCGCTCGGTCAAAGGTTAGAACTCAAGCAAGGTCAGGGGCTGGTCATCACCCCTCAGTTGCAGCAGGCGATCAAGCTGCTGCAATTGTCGAACCTTGAGCTTGAGGCGGTGATCGAGACCGAACTGGAACGCAATCCCCTGCTCCAGCGCGATGACAGCGACCCCGCAGGCGAGGTCAGCGAACCGCGCGAAGCCGAGCCTTCGGGCGAAACCGGCGAATCCCGCGAACTGGAGCTCGGCGACCGCGACACCGTAACCGCCAATGCCGATCTCGACGCCTCGGCCTCCGATGTCTATGGCGATGACGAGCCGGTCGTGCGCGAACGCGAATCGCAAACCGCTGATGCCGGCGAAGGCCCGATGGTCGACTGGTCAAAGGCCGGCAAGGGTGGCAGCGGCTATGACGGCGACGACGACAGCCTGGAGCGCGCCCTCAGCCGTGAAAAGACCCTTACCGAACACCTGACCGACCAGGCCCTGATCGCCCATTTCAGTGCGCCGGAAATGGCCATCGCGCAGATCCTGATCGATGCGGTCGATGAAGCGGGTTACATGCGCGCCTCGCTGGCTGAAATCGCCGATCGCCTGGGCTGCGAACTGGAACTGGTCGAAAAGGTGCTGACCGCCTGCCAGGGCTTCGAGCCCACCGGCATCATGGCCACCAGCGTGCCGGAATGCCTGAAGCTACAGCTGATCGAGCGCAATCGCTTCGATCCGGCCATGGCTGCCCTGATCGACAATCTCGAACTGCTGGCCCGCCGCGATCTGTCGGCCCTGCGCAAGGCCTGCGGCGTTGATGATGAAGACCTGGCCGAGATGATCGCCGAGCTGAAATCGCTTAATCCCCGCCCCGGCGCCGCCTTTGGTGCCGAACCTTCCCAGGCCGTGGTGCCGGATGTCTTCGTGCGTCCGGATTCCGCCGGCGGCTGGCGCATCGACCTCAATTCCGATACCCTGCCGCGCGTTCTGGTCGACCAGAAATACCACGCCAAGGTGGCGACCTCGGCCCGTTCCGATGCGGAAAAGACCTATCTCAGCGAATGCCTGAACCAGGCCAACTGGCTGATCAAGAGCCTGGACCAGCGCGCCCGCACCATCCTCAAGGTGTCGGCCGAAATCGTCCGCCAGCAGGATGCCTTCTTCGTCTATGGCGTCGAATATCTGCGCCCGCTGAACCTGAAAACCGTGGCCGATGCCGTGGGCATGCACGAATCGACCATTTCGCGTGTGACCTCCAATAAGTATGTCGCCACCCCACGTGGCGTCTTCGAGCTGAAGTTCTTTTTCACCTCGTCCATCGCCTCGAATGACGGCACCTCGGCCCATTCGGCGGAGGCTGTGCGTCACAAGATCAAGACCCTCATTGACGGCGAAAAGACCTCCGGCGAGATCCTTTCGGATGACCGGATCGTCGAAATTCTGAAGGAAGCCGGGGTCGATATCGCCCGCCGCACCGTGGCCAAATATCGCGAGGCCCTGCGCATTCCTTCGTCCGTAGAACGCAAGCGGCAAAGTCGATAATCACCCGACAGGCGTCTTCGCGGCGACAGTATGCGCGCGAAATTGGTAAATAGTCCATAATAATCAAGGTGAATGGGGCGCCCATATGACGCAGCCCCTACACATTTTATTGACTTCCCATTGTCACGCAGAGGCGTAAGCTTCTCCTGTCCGCCGCCAAAATGGCGGACACTCATTTGCCGCCGGCTCCTCCAGATCGGCGACGGTTCTTTTGTTTTTTAAGAACGGAGCGACATATCGCTATGCAAGTTCAAGTCAATGGAAAACAGGTTGAAGTCGGTGAGGCTCTGCGCGAGCGCATCGAAACGCAGTTGACTCAAGGTATCTCCAAGTATTTTGAGCGCGGCGGCGATGCCGAAGTCACCATTTCGAAGCAGGGTTATCTCTTCAAGGCGGATTGCTGGATACGACTGGCGTCGGGACAGACGCTCGTATCGCACGCCTTCGGCGGGGATGCCCATACCGCTTTTGACGGAACCCTGGACAATATGGAAAAGCGGGTCCGCCGCTACAAGAACCGCCTGAAGCAGCATCATAACGGCACGCCGGCCAAGGAGGAAACGGCGAATGTGACGGTGCTGCGCGCCTTCGATGACGATGGCGAGGCCGAGGTCGAGCTGGATGACGGCATGGACCACAGCTCGCCCCCACATTCCATGATCATCGCCGAAACCGAGACGGCGCTGCGCACCATGACGGTCTCCACCGCCGTGGCGGAGATGGAACTGTCCAACTATCCGGCCATCATGTTCCGCAATGCGGCCCATGGCGGCCTGTCGGTCATCTATCGCCGTCCGGACGGCAATATCGGCTGGATCGACCCTGAACGCACCCGCGCCAAGGTCACCACTCAGTAACCGATAAGAACAGGTATCCGGGGAACGACGAACGCGATCGCGCCAGCCTTGTCACGAGAGTCGCTTGACCTTCGGGTTGTGCTTCTCTATGGCAAGGCTGCACCGCGACCCGGTCGCCGCGTGAGGCTAATGGGGAAGCCGTAATGACGACCACGGATTTATCATGTTCCTGACCACCCTGCTGGATCGCCGCGCCATACTCGGCAATGTCAGCGTCAATTCCAAGCGCCAGGCGCTTCAGATGGTGGCGGACGTAGCCGCACGCCTGCTGGCCGTCGATGCCACCGAAGTGCATCAGGCCCTGCTCGATCGCGAAAAGCTGGGCTCGACCGGCGTTGGCCTGGGTGTCGCTGTGCCCCATGCCGAAATCCGTGGCCTGGAGCGCATGCACGGTATTTTCGTGCGCCTCGATAACCCCGTCGATTACGATTCCATCGATGACATGCCTGTGGATTTGATCTTCGCCCTGCTGGCGCCGGAAAATGCCGGCACCGAGCACCTGCGCGCCCTGGCCAAGGTATCGCGCGTCCTGCGTCAGAAGGACCTGCGCGAACAGCTGCGCAAGACGGAAAATACTGACGCGCTCTACGCCCTGCTGACCGATATCGCGGATTCGAACGCCGCTTAATCCGTTATCTCGATCGGAATAATCCTGACCTCATCGCTTGGCGCGGGCCGGGCGAGATCGATATGCAGCAGCCCATAGGCCAGGCTGGCCCTTATGATTTCCAGCCCATCGCTCAAGACGAAGGCGCGATTGAAGCCGCGCAAGGCAATGCCGCGATGCAGATAGTCACGTTCGGGCGCCTCGCCGGTGCGGTCACGCGAAGCCGAAACGGTCAGGTGCGCGCCCTTGACCTCGATGCGCAGCTGATCGGCGGTAAAACCGGCCACGGCAATGCTGATCCGGATATGATCCGGGCTCAAGGCCTCGACATTATAGGGCGGGTAATTGTCATGGCTGCGGCCGACACGCTCGATCAGCAGCCGCATGTCGTCAAAACCCAGCAAAAACGGGCTGTCAAAAACCACGGTCCGCGTCATCAGCACCCTCACTCTATAAGGTGTGATATGGGCCTTCTAACCCAGAGATTCAAGAAAGTCCGTGATGGCCGTGCGCGCCTGCGGCTCGGTCAGCTGGGGCGCATGGCCGACATTGTCGATATCGACGCGTTGCACGTCCTTGGAGACCACCATCTTTTTCGCCTCGGGGGCATCGAGCACATCCGACAGGGCGCCACGCAGCAGCAATATCTTGCGGCCATGCGCCAGGCTGGCATAGCAGGGGGCCATGTCATAGGCGGCTTCGCCGACCGTAAGTCCTTTGAAGGCATCGGTAATACGCGGATCATAGGCCAGGTGCAGATTGCCGTCGCGCCCCTTGCGGAAAACGCGGCGGGCAAATTTCAGCCAGTCCGCCGAGGTATGGCCGGGAAAGACCATGCGATACTGTTCGGCGACAAAAGCACTGGCATCCTGCCAGTTGCGCATCGCCCGGCGCGGCATGGCGGCGAGGGCCGAAATCCGCGCCAGTCCCTTCGACGCCAGAGTCGGGCCGATATCGTTGAGTATGGCCGCCTTGATCAGGTTGGGCCGCAGGGTGGAAAGCACCATAGTCACCAAACCGCCCATCGAATTGCCGATGAAGATTGCCTGACCGATGCCGAAGGCGTCGCAGAGCTGCAGGATATCCCGGGCATAGGTCCACAGATGATAATCGAGTACGTTGGGATCGTTTTCCGACAGGCCGCGTCCGCGAAAATCCGGCACGATAACGCGGCGGTCGAGCGCGGCAATATAAGGTGCCACCTCCTCGAAATCACAAGAATTGCGCGTCAGGCCATGCAGGCAGATTACCGGCAGGCGCACCCGCCCGGCCGCAGCGGGGTAATCGCGGGCATACATGCGCAGGCCATCTTCGGTGAGCCACCAGCGGTCCTGATAGGCCGGGCCCTTTTTCAGCACACCACCGATCGCGGCGCCCAGATCGGGCACAACGTCCGGCGCATGGCCTAAGCCCTGAAGCGTGTCCTTGAGATTGATCAATCTGCCCGCCCGTATTTATGGGGTACGCTGTCGTTCTTTAACGCGCATCTTAATCCGAAAAGTGCAGCACACTTTTTGGGATGCGCTCGAAATCTTAACATCACTTCGCGCCCCAATCATGAAGAAAATGCAAACGCCCTGACAGGACTTTCCCCTGATGCTTGCTTTTCAGGCGTTTTGCCGCTATCTGAGCCATCGAGCCGGCAGGACGGCTCAGCCCCGCGAAAGACGTTTACGTCCTCCTGCTGCAAGACCTTGCTGCTCATAATCTGCTCTTTTGTGGCTTTCCGGGATGGGGAAAAGCCTTTGTACAAAGGAGATTTTTCATGCCCGATACGCATGACCTCAAACCCATCGACCAGTATAAACGCGACGCCGCCCGACTGCTGAAAGCCGCGCGCGCCGATGACGCCACGGCGCGTGACCGCTTCCGCCACCTGGAAAACGCCCCCGCCGGCCTGCAGCTCAAGCACGCCCTGACCGTGATCGCCCACGAGGCCGGTTTCCCGACCTGGACAGCGCTGAAGAACGCCGCAGAAGAGGTCGATTTTTCCGAAATCTTCGCTGCACCCGGTTTGAAGGACTCGATCAATCACTGGTTTCGCAATTACGAGGAGGCCAGGGCGCATCAGGCGGCTCATGGCGGTGTCCTGCTGCCCTACCGCCAGCAGGCCTTCGTGACCTCGCTCGAAATCCTGCCGCGTCTGGGTTACGAGAAAGATGATCCCGACTGGGCCGAAATCGGCTACGACTTCATCCATCCGGCCTCCGAAGCCGCCCTGGCACGCATCAAGACGCGCCTGTCACGCCGCCTGACGGCCAAGTTCTGAGGAGGTTTTATGCCGCTGCTCAATATGGATGCCGTCCATCCGATCACCGCGCCCGATGGCACGGTGATCACCAATACGGTTTATCTGCAAAACGTCATCGACCATCCGCGCATTTCGGTCGGCGCCTATTCCTATGCGTCGAATTTCATGCCGCAGACCAACTGGGCGCAGACCCTGGCGCCCTATCTCTTCCCGATCAGCCAGGAGAAGCTGATGATTGGCAAATTCTGCCAGTTCGCCCACGGCACGACCTTCATCACCTCGTCGGCCAATCATCCGATGGGCGGGTTCTCCACCTATCCCTTCCGCGTCTTCAGGCCGGAAACCATGATCGACTATATCAAGCTGCCGCACCGTGACACCGTGGTCGGGCATGATGTCTGGATCGGTCATGGCGCCATGATCATGCCGGGCGTTACCATCGGTTCGGGGGCGATTATCGCGTCCGGTGCCGTGGTGACGAAGGACGTCGCGCCCTATACCATTGTCGGCGGCAATCCGGCGCAGGTTATCCGTCAACGCTTCTCCGATGAAATCATTTCCGATTTATTGGAAATAAAATGGTGGGACTGGCCGATCGAGCGGATCGAAGCCCATCTCACCGCCATCGAAGGCGCGGATGTTGCCGCGTTGAAAGTGGCTTAACGGCGCATAATCAGGTTGTGCATCCGGCGCGGCGTGGCACCAGGCACGCGATTGAGCTTGATCAGGCCTTCCGGCTCGCCCCACAGGTCATAGGCGTCGGCCTTTGTGACCTTCGCCTTAACGATGTCGCCGGCTTTCAGGCCATTGAAGCCCTTGAGGAAGATATGGCCGTCAATTTCCGGCGCATCGCCTTTCGTGCGGGCGATGGCGGTGCCGTCATTGCGGATATCGTCAACCAGGCAGTCCTCGATGCGGCCCACCTTATTGGCCAGCTTCTGCGCCGAAATGCGCGAGGCCACGGCCATGAAGCGCGCCAGGCGGTCCTGCTTGACCTCTTCCGGCACATGATCGGGCAGCAGCTTGGCGGCCGCACCCTCGACGTTTTCGTAAGCAAAGGCGCCGACGCGATCGATCTGCGCCGCTTCCAGCCAATCGAGCAGGAAGTTGAAATCGGCCTCGGTCTCACCGGGGAAACCGACGACGAAGGTGGAGCGCAGGGTCAGGTCCGGGCAGATTTCGCGCCAGGAGAGGATGCGGTCGAGCGTCTTTTCCTGATTACCGGGACGCTTCATCGCCTTGAGAATCTTGGGCGAGGCGTGCTGGAAGGGGATATCGAGATAGGGCAGGATCTTGCCCTCGGCCATCAGCGGAATGACCGCATTGACGTGCGGATAGGGGTAGACATAGTGCATGCGCACCCAGATGCCGAGTTCGCCCAGGCCGCGCGACAGGTCCTCGAACGAGGCGTCCCAGTTCTGGCCGCGCCATTCGCTTTGCGCATATTTGATATCGAGCCCGTAGGCTGAGGTATCCTGAGAGACGACCAGCAGTTCCTTGACGCCCGCCTTGGCCAGAGTTTCGGCTTCGCGCAAGACATCCGCCACCGGCCGCGAGGCGAGATCGCCACGCAGGGAAGGAATAATGCAGAAGGAACAGCGGTGATCACAGCCTTCGGAGATTTTCAGATACGAATAGTGCTTCGGCGTCAGGCGCACACCGGGGCCTTCCGGCACCAGCGGGCGGAAAGGGTCGGGCTTCGGCGGCACGACGTTATGGACAGCGTCCATCACCGCGTCATACTGGTGCGCGCCGGTGACGGCGGCGACATTGGGGAAGCGCGAACGGATCAGGTCTTCTTCGCCGCCCATGCAGCCGGTGACGATGACCTTGCCGTTTTCCGCCAGGGCTTCGCCAATGGCGTTCAGGCTTTCTTCCTTGGCGGAATCGAGGAAGCCGCAGGTATTGACCACGATGACATCGGCGCCGGCATAGGAGGCCGAGGTATCGTAGCCTTCGCCTTTCAGGCGCGTCAGGATGCGTTCGGAATCGACCAGGGCCTTGGGGCAACCCAGGGATACGAAGCCGACCTTGGGCTGGGCATCCGTTTGGACATCGGAAATTTTGGGCGCGACAGAACGGGTCATAGGAAAAAGCTTGAACTTGTGGGGGGATGATGGCTTAAGCCTCCCATACAGAATTATCGTGCCGGTTGGAAGTTTATTCCTGACGGGCCACCACACAGGAACAGTCTCATGCTGCTTTTTGCCGATACCGCCGACACCAAGGTTCTTGCCGAACTGATGGAAACCGGCCTGATCGACGGCGTTACCACCAATCCGACCATCATTGCCAAGTCTGGCCGCAACATGTTCGAGGTCATCAAGGAAATCTGCGACCTCTGCGAAGGTCCGATCTCCGCCGAGGTGGCCGCCACCGATGCCGCGACCATGATCAAGGAAGGCGAGAAGCTGGCCAAGATCGCCACCAATGTGGTCATCAAGGTGCCGCTGACCATCGACGGCCTGAAGGCCACCAAGGAATTTTCGGCACAAGGCCTGATGACCAATGTCACCCTGTGCTTCTCTGTCAGCCAGGCCCTGTTGGCCGCCAAGGCCGGCGCCACCTTCGTTTCGCCCTTCGTCGGCCGCCTCGACGATCAGGGCGCTGACGGCATGCAACTGATCCACGATATCCGCGCCGTCTACGACAATTACGAGTTCGACACCGAGATTCTGGCGGCTTCCCTGCGCAACAACACCCACGTCGCCCAGGCCGCGATCGCCGGCGCCGACTGCGCCACCCTGCCGCCCCAGACCTTCCGCGACATGTTCAAGCATCCGCTGACCGACAAGGGCCTGGAAACCTTCCTGGCTGACTGGGCCAAGACCGGCCAGAGCATTCTCTAAGACCGCAAGTCTCTGAATTTAAAAGCCCCCGCCCTCATCGGCGGGGGCTTTTTCATGCCCGCTTGCCAAGTTCAACCTTTGCGATACACTGCTTATCCACAGGCGAGGCATTTGGGGGAATGTTTGATGTCGGCAGCCGATCAGCCCATGATCGAGACGGACGCACCGCGGCGGGTTGAGCTGGTCGATCTGTTGCGCGGCCTGGCGCTGATCCTGATGGTGCTCGATCACACGCGCGACTATTTTCATGCCGATGCCCTGATCTTCGATCCGCTCGATCTGGAAAAGACCACGCCCCTCCTCTTTTTCACCCGCTGGATCACCCATCTGAGCGCTCCGGTCTTCGTCTTCCTATCAGGTGTATCGATCTGGCTGCAGCAACGGCGCGGCAAGACCGGATGGCGGCTTTCCGGCCATCTGCTGGCGCGTGGCCTGTGGCTGATCGGGCTCGAACTGACCGTGATCAGCTTCGGCTTCAATTTCGGCTATCCGTTCTTTTTCTTGCAGGTCATCTATGCCATCGGCGCCAGCATGGTGGTGATGGCGGTGCTGCACTGGCTGCCCGGCCGTTCGGTCCTGATCATCGGCATCGCCCTGGTTGCCGGACACAATTTCTTTGGGTCCATCAAGGCGGAAGACCTTCAAGGCGCGGACCAGATCGCCTGGCGGCTGCTGATGGAGCCCGGCAAGCTGGACGGCTTGCCGAGCCTTGTTGCCTATCCGCTCCTGCCCTGGCTGGGCATCCTGTGCCTGGGCTATGGGTTCGCGCCCGTTTTCACGCTGGAAACCCTGGCTCGGCGGCGCGCGATCACTCTTCTGGCGGCCGGCTGTCTCGGGCTGTTCGTGATCCTGCGCCTGCCCAATCTCTATGGCGACCAGAAGCCCTGGGAGTGGCAAAGCAATCCCGGCCTGATGCTGCTCGATATCCTCAATGTCTCGAAATACCCGCCGTCGCTCGATTACACCCTGCTGATGCTCGGCCTCGCCCTGTGCCTGACCCTCACCCTGACGCACCTGCCGCGCGTCATACAGGCGCCCCTGCTGACCTTCGGGCGCACACCCTTCCTGACCTATCTGCTGCACATCTACATCGTGCATGGCGTCGCGACCGTGTTCGGCTTGATAACCGGCGCGCCAATAGGACATTTCACCAACTTCATCAGCCAGCCAGAACCGGCCCCCGCCGGCTGGGGCCTGAACCTCTGGCAGGTCTATCTGGCCTGGCTAGTGATCTTGTGTCTGCTCTATCCGGTGTCGCGCGCCTATGGCCGCTACAAACTGAAACGCCGCCAATGGTGGCTCGGCTACCTCTGAGACCTTACGGGTGCAGGGGCTTTTTTGTTGCGCGGCCGCCCCTGCGACCTATGCCTTCATCGTTTCGATAATCGAATTGACTACATTCTTAACCTGATCGGCATCGTCGCCTTCTGCCATGACGCGGATCAGCGGTTCGGTGCCGGAAGGGCGCACCAGCACACGGCCTGTGCCCTTCAGCTTTTCCTCACCATCGCGGATGGCCTGCTTGACCGCTTCGCGCTCCATCGGGTTCTGGCCGGTATATTTCACATTCTTCAAAAGTTGCGGCACCGTATCGAACTGGCGACCCAGTTCACTCATCGGCTTGCCGGATTCGACACGTTCGGCCAGCACCTGCAGGGCGGCGATCAGGCCGTCACCCGTGGTGGCATAGTCGCTGAGAATGACGTGGCCGGATTGCTCGCCACCGATATTGAAGCCGCCCTCGCGCATCCGCTCCATGACATAACGATCGCCGACCTTGGTGCGCTCCAGCGACAGGCCAAGCTTCTGCATATGGCGTTCCAGACCGAGGTTCGACATGACCGTCGCTACCAGCCCGTTGCCCTTGAGCAAGCCCTTGCGTGCCAGAGCACCAGCGACGATGGCCATGATCTGGTCGCCATCGACAATCTGGCCGTTCTCATCGCAGATCACCACGCGGTCGGCGTCACCATCGAGTGCGATGCCGATATCGGCGCGCAGTTCCTTGACCTTCTGCGCCATGGCCTGAGGCTGGGTGGAGCCGCACTTTTCATTGATATTGAGGCCGTCCGGCGTCACGCCCAGCGGGAAGACTTCGGCGCCAAGTTCATAGAGCGCCAGCGGGGCCACTTTGTAGGCCGCACCATTGGCGCAATCGAGCACGATGCGCAGGCCATTCAGGGTCAGGTGGCGCGGGAAGGTCGCCTTGGCAATTTCAACATAGCGCCACTGGGCGTCATCGACGCGGGCGACACGGCCGAGCTTGTGCGGATCGGCGACACCAAGCAGGATATTGCCATCCATGCGCGCCTCGATAGCCAGCTCGACCTCGTCGGACAGCTTGTAGCCATCCGGGCCGAACAGCTTGATGCCGTTATCGGCGAAGGCATTGTGCGAGGCCGAAATCATGACGCCGAGATCCGCGCGCATCGAACGAGTCATCATGGCTACACCCGGCGTCGGCAGCGGTCCGAACAGGCGCACATCCATGCCCACGCTGGTGAAACCGGCCACCAGCGCCGGTTCGATCATATAGCCGGAAAGACGTGTATCCTTGCCGATGACGACCAGGTGACGGCGGTCGGTTTCCGACATGAACATCTTGCCGGCGGCCATGCCGACCCGATAGGCGACCTCGGCGGTCATCGGGAAGCTGTTGGCCTGGCCACGAATGCCATCGGTGCCGAAATATTTGCGGGTCTGTGTCATGGCGGGCATGTGGGTGGCCATTTCTTCGTTGCGGTTGCGGATGGGGTTATAGCCGTAAAGCGACAGGGCCTGACGGTAATCGGCCATTTTCTGGGTCAGGAGCGAGACAAAGGCCGCTTCGAGCTTGTCGACCGTTTCTGGGCGCGGCGCTTTGGTCGAGCCGTTCAGGGCGCGGAAAATACTGCTCTGAGCAATAGAGGCGGCCTCGGCCACATCCTTGATGGAAATGCCGGACGCATTGACCGCGGCCTGCAGTTTTTCCCACTTGCTTTCGCTCATTTGTCCGGCTCCTTGTGCCCCATTCGCCGCTTGATAAGCTCGCAGCACCTAATTTGCAATTAATTTATTGCACAAACACGCGTACTACCCTGTCACAAATTGTAAACTTCGCATTATTTTATGCGCAAATAGTAAATTTAGTCAATTAATGGCTAATTTTGAACCAAACTCGGTCGCCAGGTCGCAATCTTTCGCAATACGAATTTATAGCAAATTTATTTTCTATGTGCTATTTGAAAGTCGCATTTTAGCGGTTTTGGCCAAAAGGAACCACGGCACATGTGCGGAATCATCGGCATTATCGGCAATGCGCCGGCAGCTCCCCGTCTTCTGGAATCTCTGCGCCGCCTGGAATATCGCGGCTACGATTCGGCGGGCATCGCCGTGCAGACGATCGAAGGCACCCAGCGCCGCCGCGCCGAGGGCAAGATCCGTAATCTGGAAGCCGTTATTGAAGAGGAACCACTCCCGGGCCAGGTCGGCATCGGCCATACCCGCTGGGCCACCCATGGCGCGCCCTCTGTGCGCAACGCTCACCCGCATCGGTTTGGTCAGGTGACGGTAGTCCATAACGGCATCATCGAGAACTTCGCCGAGCTGAAAGCCGGCCTGATGGCGCAGGGCGAGGCGTTCGAATCCGATACCGATACCGAGGTCATCGCCCACCTGCTAAATGCCGAACTGGCCACGGGCGCGAACTTACGCGACGCCTTCAAGGCCACGCTCGACCGGCTGCACGGCGCCTATGCCCTGGCTATCCTGATCGACGGCGAAGACCGCACGATCCTGGGCGCACGCCGTGGTTCGCCACTGGTGGTCGGCTGGGGGGGCGATGAGATGTATCTCGGTTCCGACGCCCTGGCCGTGGGGCCGTTCACCAACCGCGTCAGTTATCTGGAAGAAGGCGACTGGGTCGTCCTCGGCCAGAACAGCGCCGAAATCCACGATGCCGCGGGGCATCTGGTCAATCGCCCGGCCGTCACCGTTTCCGCCTCGGCCGCCCTGGTCGAAAAAGGCAGCTATCGCCACTTCATGGAAAAGGAAGTGCATGAGCAGCCGGAAAGTACGCAGCGCACCCTGGCCGCCTATCTCGATCCGGTCACCGGCCATGTACGCGGCGATATCAAGGCGGGCGTCGATTTTTCCACCGTCTCGCGACTGCAGATCATCGCTTGCGGTACCGCCTATTATGCCGGCTCGATCGCGCGCTATGCCTTTGAAAAACTGGCGGGTTTGCCGGTCGATGTCGAGGTGGCGTCGGAATTCCGTTATCGCAGCCCTGCCATGATGCCCGGCGTTCTGGCGGTCGCCGTCTCCCAGTCGGGCGAAACCGCCGATACCCTGGCCGCCCTGCGCTGGTGCCAGGCACAGGGCCTGAAAACGGCCGCCGTGGTCAATGTCCATACCTCGACCATGGCACGCGAAGCCGACCTGTTGTGGCCGACCCATGCCGGCCCGGAAATCGGCGTCGCCTCGACCAAGGCTTTCACCGCCCAGCTGTCGGCCCTGCTGTCGCTGGCCGTGACCGCCGCTGCCCAGCGCGGCCGCATCGATGCAGCCGAGGAAGCCCGCCTGGTCCAGACCCTGCTGGCCACGCCCGGCCTGATCGCCGAGGCGCTCGGCATGGATGGCGATATCGTCCGCATCACCAACGACCTGTCGAAGGCGCGTGATGTGATCTATCTCGGCCGCGGCGACACCTATCCGCTGGCACTGGAAGGCGCGCTCAAGCTCAAGGAAATCAGCTATATTCACGCCGAAGGCTATGCCGCCGGTGAGCTGAAACATGGCCCCATCGCCCTGATCGACGAAAACACGCCGGTCGTGGTCATTGCGCCGGATGACGAGCTGTTCGAGAAGACGGCTTCCAATGTGCAGGAAGTGGCGGCGCGGGGCGGCCGGGTAATCATGATCACCAATGCCCCCGATAAGGTGCCGGCGCTGTCCGGCGATGCCGCCAAGGCGCTGAAGATCATCAAGGCGCCGGACTGCGATCCGTTTATCGCCGCGCTCGTCTATTCGGTGCCAATCCAGTTGCTGGCCTATCATACCGCCGTCCATAAGGGCACGGATGTCGATCAGCCACGCAACCTGGCCAAATCGGTGACGGTGGAATAGGGGTACGCCCCTGTTCCGGCTCATTTCCGGCCCTGTTCGTGCAATTTTGTTGCACTTAAGGCCGCAAAAGAGAGCGCTTGCCTCAGGCGGCGCGTCCTAATATTCCGCTGTCATTATGCGGAGTATGCCCACCATGAAACCCGACTATCTCAAAGGCTGCGGACTGGCATTTGGTGCCGCCATGCTCTGGGGTGTGTCGGGCACGGCCGGGCAGTTCCTCTTTGCCCATCGCGGGGTCAATACCGAATGGCTGGTGGCGGTGCGCATGCTCATGGCCGGCGTGCTGATGCTGGCCTATGTCGCCCTGCGCACGCCGCGCGACCTGTTCACCATCTGGAAGAACAAGACAGACGCTCTGCGCATGGCTGTGTTCGGCCTGTTCGGTATGCTGGCCGTGCAATACACCTATTTCGCCGCCATCAATGCGTCCAATGCCGCAACGGCGACCGTCATCCAGTATACCGGCCCGGTGCTGATCGTCGGCTGGTTCGCCTTTCAGAAAAAGCGCTGGCCGACATCGCTCGAATTGTTGTGCGTCGCCATGGCCGTGGCCGGCACCTTCTTCATGGTGACCCATGGCAGCCTGAACAGCCTGTCGATCTCGCCCATGGCCCTGGTCTGGGGACTGGGCTCGGCCCTGGCCCTGGCCTTCTATTCCATTCAGCCGCTCAGTCTGATGTCGCGCTATTCACCGCCGATCGTCATAGGCTGGGGCATGCTGATCGGCGGGCTCGCGCTCAGTGTCATTCATCCCCCCTGGGTGATGGCCGGCACATGGGATGCGCCCGCTATCGGCGCTTTCGCCTTTGTCATCGTCTTCGGCACCCTGATCCCCTTCTATGCCTATCTGACGGCGGTGCGCATCGTTGGACCGGAAACCTCCAGCCTGCTGGCCTGCGCCGAACCCCTGTCATCGGCGCTGCTGGCCATGATCTGGCTCGGCACGCGTTTCGGTTTTTATGACTGGCTGGGCACGGCTCTAATCCTGATCACCGTCATCACCCTGTCCCTGCGTAAGCAGGAACCGGTGGCTGTGAAGATCGAATAGGCAACCTTTCAGTTGCTTATTTCCGCCTAGAGGCGTAAAAGGCAGCCAAAGGGAGTTGCCATATGCAAAATGAAATTCGCCCAGAAATACGCAAGGAAATCGTGCTGAAAGCGCCACTGGACAAGGTCTGGACGGCGATCAGCGATGCTGGCCAGTTTGGCCAGTGGTTTGGTGTCCGTTTCGACGGGCCGTTCAAGGTCGGCGAAAAGCTGAAGGGCGTCATTATGCCCACCACGGTCAATGATGAGATCGCGGCCATGCAGAAGCCTTATGAGGGGACGCCGTTCGAGATCGTGGTTGGCGAGATCACACCGCAGACGCGCTTTTCCTTTTACTGGCATCCCTATGGCGTCGAAAAAGACTACGACTACAGCCGGGAGCCAATGACGCTCTGTACCTTTGCGCTGAGTGAGGAAGCGGCAGGCGTGCGGCTGGTCATTACCGAAAGCGGTTTTGAAAATATTCCACTGGCGCGCCGCGCTCAGGCCTTTACCGCCAATGACGGTGGCTGGGCCGCGCAGACCAAGCTGATCGAGGCGTATCTTGCCCTTTGAGGCCGCCGTTTTTGCCGCCCTGGGGGATGAAACCCGCCTGGCCCTGATCGAGCAGTTGCAAAGCGGATCGGCTTCGATTGTCAGCCTGACCGATGATGCCGGCATGAGCCGACAGGCGGTCACCAAGCATCTGCATGTGCTGGAAAAAGCGGGCCTTGTCACCCGCCGGCACATCGGTCGCACGACCGTGTGGCAGCTGGAGCGCCCGCGTCTGGATGAGGCGCGCCATTATCTCGATATCATCTCAAAGCAATGGGACGGCGCGCTTGAACGGCTGCGAACCCATGTCGAGGACCACTGACTGTCGCAAAATGCGGCAGTGCAACATTTTGTGAAGGCGAAGCGGCGAAAAGCCGCGTCCAAGCCTCGTAATCCGTTACAAAATCCCTATACACATCTCATTTGTTGCTGAGAGCAGGCGACCGCCTGCCGCGCACGTTTGCGCGAGCCATGCGGCGCCTGAGCTGAAATGTGTGTGTGTGCGGTGTGTCGACGGGCCTGCCGTTTGTTACGGAGACCCTGTCATGGAAAGCGCCCTTCCCGATATCAAGATAGACACGACACCGGCACAAAGGCCAGGCGTCGTGCTGTTCGCCCTGGCCATGGGCAGCTTCGCCATCGGCACCACCGAATTCGCCACCATGAGCCTGCTGCCTTACTTCTCGAAAGACCTGCACATCGATCCGGCGACGGCAGGCCATGTGATCAGCGCCTATGCCTTAGGCGTCGTGGTCGGCGCACCGGCCATTGCGGTCCTGGCGGCGCGATTGTCACGCAAGTTCCTGCTGATCATGCTCATGCTGGTATTCGGCGTCGCCAATGGTCTGAGCGCCCTGGCGCCCGACTATCATACCATGCTGTTCTTCCGGTTCCTGAGCGGTCTGCCGCACGGCGCCTATTTCGGCGTCGCCTCCCTGGTCGGCGCCTCCATCGTGCCGGTGGAACGCCGCGCCTCGGCCGTGGCGCGCATCATGCTGGGCCTGACGATTGCCACCGTCATCGGCGTGCCGGCGGCCAACTGGATGGGGCAGGTGATCGGATGGCGCGCCGGCTTCTCGCTGGTGGCGGCCTTGTCGGGGCTGACCATGCTGCTCGTCTGGATGTTCGCGCCGAAGCAGCCGCGCGACCTTGACGCCCACCCCATGCGCGAACTGGGCGCGCTCAAGCGCGGCCAGGTGTGGCTGACGCTCGGCATCGGCGCTATCGGCTTTGGCGGCATGTTCGCCGTCTATACCTATGTTGCCTCGACCCTGCTGAATGTGACTCACGTTACTGCCGGCTTCGTGCCGGTGGTGCTGTGCCTGTTCGGCCTCGGCATGACGCTCGGCACCCTGGTCTGCGGCTGGGCGGCCGACAAGGCGCAGATGCCTTCCATCGGCCTGTGCCTGCTGTGGAGCGCTTTTTGGCTCGCCGTCTATCCTTTCGCTGCGCACAATGTCTGGGCCATCAGCATAGTCGTTTTCATGATCGGTTGCGGCGGGGGCCTGGGGATCATGCTGCAAACGCGGTTGATGGATGTCTCCGGCGACGCCCAGACCATGGCCGCGGCGCTCAATCACTCGGCCTTCAATACCGCAAACGCCCTGGGGCCGCTTCTGGCCGGCATGGTAATCGCCCGTGGCGCGGCGTTTAACGAAACTGGGTTTGTCGGCGTGCTGCTGGCGCTCGGCGGTTTCGCCATCTGGCTGGTGGCGCTGTGGGACAACCGCCGGCGTCTGCGCCTGTCATGAATTTGGAACCACCGCACACTGTGCGTTAGGATAATTTCCGACATTTGTGCAAAATATTCCGAAAAAAATGGCCGCCATGGGATGACAAACGAACAGGGATGCGTCATATGACCCCTCCCGTTCAGCCTTTAAGTAAGGATCCTTCTTCCGTCATGCGTGACTTTTACCGTATCCGCCGCCTGCCTCCCTATGTCTTCGAAGAAGTCAACAAGGTGAAGGCACGTCTGCGCGCAGCCGGTACGGATGTCATCGATTTCGGCATGGGCAACCCCGATATGCCGACGGCCCAGCATATTGTCGACAAGCTGGTCGAGACGGTCCAGAAGCCCAAGACGCACGGTTATTCGGTGTCCAAGGGCGTGCAGGGCCTGCGCAAGGCCATGGCCGGCTATTATGACCGCCGTTACGGCGTCAAGCTCAATCCGGATACGGAAGTCGTGGCCACCCTCGGCTCGAAGGAAGGCTTTGCCAACCTCGCCATGGCCATTACCGCGCCGGGCGATACGGTGATCTGCCCCAATCCCGCCTATCCGATCCACGCCTTCGGCTTCCTGATGGCCGGCGGCGTGATCCGCCACGTCCCGGCCCTGTCGCCGGAGCAATATCTGTCTGGTATTGAAAAGGCTGTGAAGCACTCGGTGCCGACCCCCTCGGTGATGATCGTCTCTTACCCATCGAACCCGACCGCGCAGTGGGTCGATCTCGATTTCTATAAGGAAGTTATCCGCATCGCGAAAAAGCACGACCTGATCGTGCTGTCGGATATCGCCTATTCGGAAATCTATTTCGAGGACAACCCCCCGCCCTCCATCCTTCAGGTCGAGGGCGCTATAGAGCGCTCGGTGGAAATCAATTCGCTATCCAAGACCTACGCCATGGCCGGCTGGCGTGTCGGCATGGTGGTCGGCAATGCGCAGATCTGCGCGGCCCTGGCCCGTGTGAAGTCCTATCTCGACTACGGCGGGTTCGCCCCGATCCAGGTGGCCGCTGCCGCCGCGCTGAACGGTCCGCAGGACAATGTCGCCGAAATCCGCGCCACCTACAAGTCGCGCCGCGATGTGCTGATCGATTCGATGAAGCGCGCCGGCTGGGATATTCCGCCGCCGCCAGCCTCGATGTTCGCCTGGGCGAAGATCCCGCCGAAGTTCGAGCACCTGGGCTCGATCGAATTCGCCAAGCTGCTGATCGAGGAGGCCCATGTCGCAGTGGCCCCCGGCCTCGGTTTCGGCGAATACGGCGAAGGCTACGTCCGTATCGGCCTGGTTGAAAACGAACACCGCATCCGCCAAGCCGCGCGCAATATCAAGAAGCTGCTGCTGCCGAATGAGAAGACGATCAAGACGGCGGAAAAAGTATAATTTTTTTCGCCTATTGTCCGCAAACGGAGCGGTTCAAACTGTCTCAAAATAAATTGATGCCGGGGATGACAAGGCTGTCATCCCCGGATTAAGCGTCTTTGCGGACACAGGCGTCGTGCCACGACTTTAAATTTTCTTTAATCTTTTTGACTCGCGTTCCAGAATAGGTTTCACTATCCATTGTGCAGCGCACCGTAATTTGCAGGACCCTGATAATTTCCATCGGGTTTCCGCATGGCGGTCAGGGTATACAGCCTGTAGCTGTTACGGATAATGAAGTCAGAGGTGCCAGCGTGGTCAGTTTAGAGTTCGATCTGAATACCGCTTCCGAGCAGGATGCCTTCTTCGGGGCCTTCTTCAAGTTCGTTGAGGCCGCCGCCGTCACGGATACCGATTCCATCGCCCTGCGCTCCGATCCGGCAGGCGATCATCAGGTCAAGGTCGTAACCTTCGAGGACAAGGACCAAGCTGACCAGTTTCAGTCCTACTGGTCACAGCGCCGCAAATGGCTTGGCCTTTAGGATAAGAGGCCTTATAGCCATACCGGTTGGACATTCCACCGGTTTCCCATGCTTGGTCTGAGACATCTTCCCCTCAAATATCGGCTGCCACTCATTCATGGCGCGCTCAATTTGCTCGGCCACGCCAAGGCGCGCGGCTGGCGCAAGGCGGTGACCGATGGGTTGGAAAAGGGGCCGTTCGTCATCTCCGCCTTTTTCAACGAAAGCACGGGCGTGGCCCAGGGCGGCCGTCTGAGCGCGAACGCTTTCCGCGCAGCGGGCTATGACCTCATCGAGCATGACATACGCCCGTGTTTCAAACAGTATGTCAGTGAAGGCGCTGAACTGCCGGGCAAAGGCGGTGTCTGGTTCATTCACGCCAATGCCCCGGAGGTTCTGGTGGCACTGATGGCGCACGAGCCCGTGCAATGGGCCGATCGTTACCGCATCGCCTACTGGGCGTGGGAAACCCCCAAGGCGCCGCGTGACTGGGTGCTGGCCGCCGACTATCTCCACGAAATCTGGGTGCCGAGTCGCTTTGTGCATGACGCGCTCACCGCCACCTTTACGGCTGCCCGGCGTGCCGACCTCGTTTCGCGCCTGCGCCTCATGCCCCATCCGGTGCCACTGCCGCCACCGGCGCGCCATGCCCTGGCCCGTGCGCGTTTTGGCCTGTCCGATGAACTGTGCGAGGTGTTGTGCCTGTTCGACACCAAGTCGTCGGCTGCGCGCAAAAACCCGTGGAGCGTCCTTGTCGCCTGGGTCGAGGCCTTTCCGGAGGAGAACAAGTCTGCCCGCCTGACGGTCAAGGTCAATGATCTCTCCGGCGATCGCGCCACCGAGCGCCGCCTGCTGGAAATGGCCGCCAGACGCAGCGATATCCGCATCATGGACCAGCGCCTGAGTGAGCCTGACATGGAGGCCTTTGTCGGCGCCTTCGACCTGCTGGTCTCGCTGCATCGCGCCGAGGGCTTCGGCCTGACATTAGCTGAGGCGATGGCCGCCGGCGTGCCGGTGATCGCCACCGACTGGTCGGGCAATACCGATTTCATGACCCCGGAAAATTCGCGGCTGGTCAAATCGTCCCTGATCCCGGTCTCCGATCCGGAAGGCGCCTATGGCCAGGTCAGGCGCGATCCGGCACAGGTCTGGGCCGATCCGCATATCTTCGAGGCCGTAACGGATATCCGCCAGTTGACCGACCAGCCGGAATTGCGCCGTAAACTCGGCCAGGCCGGCATCCAGGCTATCCGCGACCTGCACAAGCCCTGGCAGCGGGAGGCCCTGGCTGAACTACCGTTCAATGTGTGGCTTAAGGCTTGACTCTTCCGGTCTGATGGGTCAAAGACACCGCCACATCCGCGCATAATCTGCGCTTCATGCAAAAACCCTTTGCCAACACGAGGTTCGACAGCGATCGAACAGGGGGTTGGGAAGGCGCCCCGACAGCGCGTTGCGCCCTCGGGGATTTTGTTTTTGCGTAAAGTGCGGCCCTGCACGGCTCCAGATTAAAGGTTTTTGGCCATGTTCGACAGCTTGAACGACCGTCTTTCCGGTTTGTTTGACCGCCTCAGCGGGCGCGGCGTCCTTTCGGAAAAGGACGTCGACGAAGCCCTGCGCGAAGTGCGCGTCGCCCTGCTGGAAGCCGATGTCGCCCTGCCGGTCGTGCGCCAGTTCATGGCCCGCGCCAAGGAACTGGCCACCGGCGAAGCCATCATCAAGGCGGTCAAGCCCGCCGATCAGGTGGTCAAGATCGTCTATGACGGCCTGATCGATATGCTGGGCGGCGAAGAGCCGGTGCCGGTCAATCTCAATGCCGTGCCGCCTGTCGTTATCCTGATGGCCGGTCTGCAGGGTTCGGGTAAAACCACCACCTCGGCCAAGCTGGCCCTGCGCCTGACGAAATTCGACCGCAAGAAGGTCATGATGGCCTCGCTCGATACGCGCCGTCCGGCCGCTATGGAGCAACTGAAGCTGCTGGGCGAGCAGACGGGCGTCGATGTGCTGCCGATCGTGGCGGGTCAGGGTCCGGCTGACATTACCCGCCGCGCCCTGCAATCGGCCAAGCTTCAGGGCTATGATGTCCTGATCCTCGATACCGCCGGCCGCACCACGCTCGACGAAGCCCTGATGGCCGAGGCCGCCGAGATCGCCAAAATCTCGAACCCGACCGAAACCTTCCTCGTCGCCGACAGCCTCACCGGTCAGGACGCCGTGCGTACGGCCGCCGCCTTCCATGAGCGCCTGCCGCTGACCGGCCTGATCCTGACCCGTGCTGACGGCGATGGCCGCGGCGGCGCCATGCTCTCGATGCGCGCCACGACCGGCCTGCCGATCAAGTATCTCGGCGCCGGTGAAAAGGTCGAGGCGCTCGATGTCTTCGATGCCCGTCGTATCGCCGGCCGCATCCTTGGCCAGGGCGATATCGTCGCTCTCGTTGAAAAGGCCGCGCAGGAACTGGACGCCTCCAAGGCCGAGGCCATGGCGCGCAAGATGGCCAAGGGTCAGTTCGACCTGAACGACCTCTCCGACCAACTGACCCAGATGAAGAAGATGGGCGGAATGACCGGCATTATGGGCATGCTGCCCGGCGTGCAGAAGGTCAAGAAACAGATTGAAGAGTCGAATTTCAACGACAAGATCTTCGACCGTCAGGTGGCCATCATCTCCTCGATGACCAAGCTGGAACGCAAGAAGCCGGACCTGCTCAATGCCTCGCGCAAGCGCCGCATCGCGGCCGGCGCCGGCGTCGATGTCGCCGAGATCAACCGCCTGCTCAAGCAGCACCGCCAGATGGCCGACACCTTCAAGATGATGTCGCGCTCCAATGGCCGTGGCGCCATGGGTCAGATGGCCAAGATGTTCGGTATGGGCGGCGGCGCGCAACCCAACATGGCCGATATCGCCAAGAAGATGGGCGTCAACCCTCAGGCCGGTGCCGGCGGCAATCCGCTGGAAGGCCTGAACCCGGCGCTCGATCTCGACAAACTCAAGGCGCTCGGCGGCGGCAAGCTGCCAGGCGCACAACCTCCTTCGGGCCTGTTCGGTGGCCTTCCCGGTTTGCCGGGAGCAAAGCCGTTCGACCCCACAAAGAAATAGCACCTTAAAGTTAGGATACTGAAATGCTGAAGATTCGTCTGTCCCGCGGTGGCTCCAAGAAGCGCCCTTACTACACCATCGTCATCGCTGACGCCGCCGCCCCGCGCGACGGTAAGTTCATCGAAAAGGTGGGCACCTATAACCCGATGCTGCCGAAGGACGCGCAGCGCGTGACCCTGAAGGTCGAGCGCATCGCCGAATGGCTCAAGAAGGGCGCCCAGCCGACCGACCGCGTCGCGCGCTTCCTGTCGCAAGAAGGCCTGGTGAAGTGGGAACACGGCAACAACCCGAACAAGGGCCAGCCGGGCAAGAAGGCGCAGGAACGCGCCGCTGAACGCGCCCAGCGCGAACAGGACCGTCTGGACGCTGAAGCCGCCGCCAAGGAAGAAGCAGCCGCTGCGGCAGCCGCTCCGGCTGAAGAAGCCCCGGCTGCCGAAGAAGAAGCCCCCGCTTCGGAATAAGGCTCTCGAATTCGAGACATTAAAGGGACAAGGCCAATCCGGCCTTGTCCCTTTTTTTACCTATACATGCCTACTGTCTGACAAAGCAGAGACATAGAGCATTGACATTCCGTAACGCGATAACGATCGCCCAGAAAATGGAATTGAGCGGCGGCCATTCCAATGGTTTTGCCTATATGCGCCTGTTCCTGGCGACAAGCGTCGTTATCTGGCATACCGTCGTCACCAGCTATGGCCAGGCGGTGCAGGATCAGATATGGCTCGGCCCATATCGTGCGGCTAATATCTTCATGCTGCCGATTTTCTTTGCCTTGAGCGGCTTTCTGGTCAGTGCCAGTCTCGACAGATGCCGCACCCCCATATCTTTCCTGGGCCTTCGGGTTTTGCGTATTTTTCCCGCGCTTGCCCTGGAAACTCTGTTATGCGCCCTGGTGCTGGGCCCCCTGCTGACACACCTGCCGCTGGGTGACTATTTTTCCGCCAAAGCCTTCTGGGCCTATTTTCTGAATGCGTTTGGCATCATCCATAAGGACTTGCCCGGCGTCTTCGCTGACAATCCCTTGCCGGAGGTCGTCAATGGTCAGCTGTGGACCATCATGGCGGAGATGGGATGCTATTTCGGGCTGGCGGTCCTGTCTTTGGTCGCGCTCAGATACAAATGGCTTCTGCTGATCTTCTTCGTCCTGTTTCAGGCCATGTTCGTCTTCTGGATTGTCACCCATCCCGGCCTGATCATAACGCGCATGACGGGGCTGGAGCTGGGTCTGTGCTTTACGGCCAGCGCAGGACTTTATAAATTCCGCCACCGGATCCCGTGGCACGGTACCCTGGGCCTGCTGGCCCTCCTGGCCATGATCGGCCTGTTGTCATTGAATTGCGGCACCCTACTGGTTGCCATTCCCACGGCCTATTTCACGGTTTGGCTCAGCCTGATGTCCCCCAAGATGCCAGCCTGGTTGCGATCCAACGATTATTCCTACGGCATCTACCTCTTCAGCTTCCCCATACAACAAATGGTCGCCACTCAGGCATGGGCACACAGCTGGTATATCAACGGCTTGATCAGCCTGCCTCTCACCCTGCTGGCGGCAGTGGTTTCCTGGCATCTGCTGGAAAAGCCTGTGATGAAGCGCAAAAAGATGGCTTACCACTTTGAGGACTGGCTGCTGACCCTGTGGAACCGCTATAGGCCCGTTAAGCCTTCTGCACATGATATGGTCGGCGAATAGACGGCGATTTGCCACCGGCGCCTTTTCTATTTATAGGCTCTGGCCATGAGCCAGAAACCCGATTTGATCTTTGTCGCGCAGGTAAGCGCTGCTGTTGGCCTTCAGGGCGAATTCAAGCTGCTGAGCTATATGGACGATCCATATAGCGTGCTTGAATATACGCCCCTGCTGAATGACAAGGGCGAGCCGGCCCTCATCTTGACAAAGGCGCGCGAGCACAAGGGGACGCTGGTGGTGAGGGCCGAAGATATACCCGATCGCACCGCCGCCGATCGGATCAAGGGCCTGAAGCTCTATATCGACCGCGCCGATCTGCCCGAAGCCGAGGACGGCGAATACTACATCACCGACCTGATCGGCATGAAAGCGTATGATGTTGCCGGGGCCGAGGTCGGACGCGTGATGAATGTCGAAAATTTCGGCGCCGGCGACCTGCTCGATATCAAGCCGTTGGAAGGGCCCAGCTTCTACCTGCTCTTCAGCGACGAAAACGTGCCGGAAGTCGACCTCGATACACGTCGCATCGTGGTCGACCTCAGCAATATTTAAGCGTGGATGCCGCCGGCGACCTCGATGCGCTGGCCATTGATCCAGCCGGCTTCATCCGAAAGCAGCACCGAAACCGCGCCGCCGATATCGTCCGGCAGACCGACGCGGCCCAGCGGCGTGCGGCTGGCGATGGCGGCGTTAAGGTCTGGCGTATCGCGGACATGACCGCCACCGAAGTCGGTTTCGATGGCGCCGGGTGCAATGGCATTGACCGTTATGCGGCGCGGCCCCAGTTCCAGCGCCATGTAGCGCGTCAGGGTATCGATGGCCGCCTTTGTTGCTCCGTATACGGACGATCCCGGGTAACTGAAGCGCGCCAGTCCCGACGACAGGTTGATGATGCGGCCGCCATCCTTAATCTGCGGCAACAGGGCCTGAGTCAGAAAAACGACGCCCTTGAAATGGACGTTGATAATGCCGTCGAACTGCGCCTCGGTGACCTCAGCGAACGGGGCATAGAGCGCCATGCCGGCATTGTTGATCAGGAAATCGAAATCGTCGCGGCCCCAGTTGGCTTTCAGCGCGGCCTTCACTTCGGCAGCAAAGACGGGAAAGCCGGCCGAGACGCCGGTGTCGAGTTGAAGGGCCACAGCCTTGCGGCCCATCAGCTTCAGTTCTTCGATCAGGCTGTCGGCCTCGTCCTTGCGCTCGCGATAGGTGAAAAGGATATCCGTACCCCTGGCTGCCAGATGGTGGGCCATGTTGCGGCCGAGGCCACGGCTGCCGCCGGTGATGAGTGCGATCTTAGTCATGGAAAATCTCCTTGAGTTGATGGAGACGATGTACTGTTTTTCATTTCGATGATAAATTCACCATATCAGACATCACTGTTCGAAAAATATGAACAATGAACCGCGTTGAGGCCATGTCCCTGTTCGTCCGGGTCGCCGAATTGCAAAGCTTCACGGCGGCAGCGCTATCGCTTGGCCTGCCGAAATCGAGTGCGTCCCAAGCCGTCAGTCAGCTGGAGGCGCATCTCAAAGTTCAACTGTTGTATCGCACGACCCGGCGCGTACAGCTGACCCACGACGGCCAGGCCTATTATGAGCGCTGCCGCGAGGTTCTAGCCGAACTCGATGAGCTGGATTCGATGTTCTCGCAAACCAGCGAACTAACCGGCGCCCTGCGGGTCGATATGCCGGTCAGCCTGGCACGCAATTTCCTGGTGCCGCGCCTGCCGGAATTTCTGGGCAAGCATCCCGGCCTGGATATCGAGCTGTCCTGTACCGATCGCCGGGTCGATGTGGTGGCGGAAGGCTTCGACTGCGTTGTCCGCGTCGGGGCTCTGAGCGATTCGGCCCTGATGTCACGCCCGCTCGGCCTGATGCGCATGGGCAATTATGCCAGTCCGGCCTACCTGACGCGTCATGGCGAACCGAAAACGCTCGATGATCTCACTCACCACCACCTGATCCACTATGCCCTGCATCTGGGCGCCCGCCCTTTTGGTTTCGAATATCGTGACGGGGATGAATACAAGGTGGTGGACATGCCGGGGCGAATAACGGTCAATAATACCGAGGCTTTCAGCAGCGCGGCGCTGGCAGGACTGGGTATCCTGCAATCTCCGCGCACCGGCAATCGTCATCATGTAGCCGAGGGCCGGCTGGTGGAGATCCTGCCGCAATATGAAGCCGAACCCTTGCCGATGTCCCTGATCTATCCGCGCCGCCGCCATCAGGCCCGGCGGGTCCGCGCCTTCATGGACTGGGTGGCCGAAATCATCACGCGCGATTATCTGGACTAAATCGACCGCCAGTGCGATCTTGCCTCAACCACAACACAGATCACAATGAAACGCCCCACCTCCTTCGATATTGCCGCCCTTGCCGGCGTCTCCCAGGCTACTGTATCGCGGGCGCTTTCCGGCGCCGCCTCTGTCAGCGAGGCCGTACGTCAGCGCGTTTTTGACGCGGCCACGCAACTCAACTACACGGTCGATGTCAATGCGCGAAAACTGCGCTCAAAGAAGATCAACACCATTGCTGTGCTGGTCTCGGAAGACCTCGACCATTCCGACAACCGCATCAATCCCTTCTTCCTGCCGCTGATCGGCTCGATCCTCGACTATGCCAATTCAAAAGGCGTCGATGTGCTGATGTCGCTGCAGAAGGCCGATGCCGACTGGGGCGCCGATTACGGTTTTTCACGCCGCGCCGACGGTATCATCTTTCTGGGCTATCGCGATTTCGACTCCTACCTGCGCAAGGTGGCCATACTGCAGCAGGTGGGCGAACCCTGGGTGGTTTTCGGGCCGGTCATGCCGGAAACGCCAAACCTGTTTATCGGCTCTCAGAACGAAGAGGGTGCGCATTCGGCGGTCGAACACCTGATCAAATTGGGCCGGCGGCGCATCGTCTTCCTGGGAGAGGCGTCAGAAGCCCATTCGGAGTTTTTCGAGCGTTATAAGGGTTACCAACGCGCCCATGCCGAAACCAAGCTGACACCTGATCCGGCCCTGGCGGTCGATTGCTTCATCTCCCGCGAAGAGGGGGCAGCGGCCATAGATCGCCTGCTGGACGAGGGCGTGGCCTTCGATGCCGTCTTTGCCGTCACCGACCTGCTGGCCATCGGCGCCATCCAGTCCCTGCAAAAGCGCGGTCTGAACGTGCCGAAAGATGTGTCTGTCATGGGCTTTGACGATCTGTGGGTCTGCACCTGCATCAACCCGACGCTCTCGACCGTACGGCAGGATACCACCACGGCTGCCCGCGTGTTGGTCGATACCCTGGCTGCCCTGATCGACAGCGAACCGGTCGAGATGACGCGCATCCCGACCCAACTGGTTATTCGTGAGTCCTGTGGCGGTTGATCAGTCGAACAGGGTCGCCAGTCCGATGATTTCCATATCCGGCGCCAGGGCACGATAGACAGGGATTTCCGACACATAGTCGCTCAGGCGGCCCTTGTCGGCATAACGGCGGCAGAAGGCGTCGACATCGAACAGGTCGCCTATCATGTCGAGCAGGTCACCCGCCAGATAAACGCCGCCGCGTGCCCCCAGGATCAGGGCGACATCCGAGGCCATGGCGGCGAACCAGCCCATGCTGAGATCGATGGCCTGCCTGGCACGCGCCTCGCCGGTCGAGGCCAGAGCAATGATTTCCTCGATCGAATGCGCCATCGCCTCATCGCCCTCGATGACCGCCAGGGCCGACCACAGGTCGACCACGCCCGGAATGGAAATCACCCGCTCGCGCGACACATGGCCGTACTTGCCGATCAGCACGCGCAGCACGGCTTCCTCGATATCACAGGTCGGGGCCAGGTCCGAATGGCCGCCCTCAGTCGGCATGGCCGTCCAGTTGCCGACACCATCCGGCGCCAGGGCCGACATACCCAGGCCATTGTGCGGACCGATGACGGCAATGACCTGCTCATCCATCGCTTCCCCCCCGCAGATCTTTTGCGCTTCACCTGCCTGCAGGCGCGGAATGGCCAGGGCCTTGGCGACAAAATCATTGACCAGATTGATGCGCTGGATACCGAGGAAATCGCGCATCTCGGCGCGATCGATCGAAAAGCCGTGATTGGGCAGCTGGATTATGCCGCCGCGTTCCCAGCCGGCGGCCGAAATCGCCGCACCCGCCAGCCGCGGCCGGTCATGCGCTTCCAGGAAGTCGGAAATGGCTGTCTTGTAGCTTTCGAGACTGTTGCAGGCGTAGTGTGAGGCTTCCTTCGGCCGTTCGCCGCGTCGCGCCAAGGCGAGTTTCAAATAGCTCCCGTTGCTGATGTCACTCAGCAGCACGTAATCTGTCATGGTATCCTTGCCCTATGTTTTTTATTTTTATGACCGGCCTTTGTATTTTTATGAGCCGGCTTAATTAAGTCGGGAAAATAAATTCCAAACCTTGATTTTTACTAAAGCTTCTGGCCAAAACACCGCGCATGCGAGGACTTTTCATGCCCCCAAAGGTCAAAATCTGCGGAATTCGGACAATCGATGCGGCACTCGCCTCGATAAATGACAGCGCTGACTTTCTGGGCTTTATTCACTTCCCGAAAAGTCCGCGTCATTTGACGCTCAACGCCATGAAAGACCTGATGTCGGCGATTCGTGGCGTTAACGCTACCATTCCGCTTGTCAGCGTTGTCGTCAATCCGGAAAATGACACGCTTAAAACGCTTCGCGACGAGATCAGGCCGGACCTGATCCAGCTCCATGGCAAGGAAACGCCGGAACGTGTGGCGGAGATCGCCGCATTAACCAATCTGCCCCTGATCAAGGCGATCAGCGTCAGCGAAAAAAGCGACCTGGCAGGTGTTTCCGCCTATGCGCCATATGTCCGTTATATGCTGTTCGATGCCAAGACGCCGAAGGACGCGGCCTTGCCCGGCGGCATGGGCTTGAGCTTCGACTGGACGATCATGCAGGCCTATGCCAGCGAAACCCCCTGGTTCCTGGCCGGGGGGCTCTCCGTCGAAAATGCCGCCGAGGCTATCGCTTTAAGCGGGGCGCCGATGCTGGATATCTCTTCCGGCGTGGAATCCGCGCCGGGCGTAAAGGACGCCGGATTGATTTCGGGCTTCCTTCGCGTCGCAAAAGCTCTATAAGGCCAGTGCCTGACCTTTAACCTGCCCCACCCTAACTTGAAGGAATGCCCACGGTGAGCGATCCCGTTCTCAGAAACAGCTACAGCCAGCCGGACGCCAAAGGCCGGTTCGGTTCTTTCGGCGGACTCTATGTTCCCGAAACCCTGATGCCGCTGGTCCTGGAACTGACGCAAGCCTGGCAAGACGCCAAGAACGACGAAGGCTTCTGGGCCGAATACCATTCCCTGCTGAAGCATTTCGTCGGCCGCCCCTCGCCGCTCTATTTCGCCGAGCGCATGACCGAACACTTCGGCGGCGCCAAGATCTATTTCAAGCGCGAAGAGCTGAACCATACCGGCGCGCACAAGATCAACAACTGCATCGGCCAGATCCTGCTGGCGAAGCGCATGGGCCGTACGCGCATCATCGCCGAAACCGGCGCGGGCCAGCACGGCGTCGCCTCGGCCACGGTCTGCGCCCGCTTCAACCTGCCCTGCACCGTCTATATGGGCGCCACCGATGTGGAACGTCAAAAGCCGAACGTCTTCCGCATGGAACTGCTCGGCACCACCGTCTCACCGGTCACCAACGGCCAGGGCACGCTGAAGGACGCCATGAACGAGGCCCTGCGCGACTGGGTCACCAATGTGCACGACACCTATTACATGATCGGTACTGCTGCCGGCATGCACCCCTATCCGGAAATGGTGCGCGAATTCCAGACCGTGATCGGCAAGGAAACCCGCACGCAGATTCTGGAACAGGAAGGCCGCCTGCCGGATGCCGTGATCGCGGCCGTGGGCGGCGGTTCGAACGCCATCGGCATGTTCCACCCGTTCATCGATTACGATACCGTGAAACTGATCGGTGTCGAAGCGGCCGGTCACGGGCTCGATGTCTATAACGGTCACGCCGCCTCGCTAAATGGCGGCCGCCCCGGCGTACTGCACGGCAACCGCACCTTCCTGCTGCAGGACGATGACGGCCAGATTCTCGAAGGCCATTCGATCTCCGCCGGGCTCGACTATCCCGGCATCGGCCCGGAACACGCCTATCTCTTCGATACCGGCCGCGCCAAGTACGTCACCACCACCGATGAGGAAGCGCTGGCCGCCTTCGCCCTGACCTGCAAGCTCGAAGGCATCATTCCGGCGCTGGAATCCTCGCACGCCATCGCCCGCGTCGGCGAACTGGCTCAGGAAGTCGGCAAGGGCGGGATCGTAGTGCTCAATCTCTCCGGTCGCGGCGACAAGGATATCGCCACAGTCGCCAAACATATGGGCCAGCAGGGAGTTGCCTCGTGAGTATCGCCCGTATCGACAAGCGTTTTGCCGACCTGAAGGCACAGAACAAGTCCGCCTTCATCGCCTATATCATGGCCGGCGATCCGGATCTGGAAACCACTTTCGAGATCCTGAAGGGTCTGCCGGCCGCCGGTGCTGATATTATCGAGCTGGGCTTCCCCTTCTCCGATCCTATGGCCGAGGGGCCGACCATTCAGCGCGCCGCCGAACGGTCACTGGCCGCTGGCACCAAACTGCGCGATGTCTTCATGCTGGTGAAGCGCTTTCGCGAGATCGACCAGGATACGCCCATCATTCTGATGGGCTATATGAATCCGGTCGAGTTCCTGGGTTATGAACGCTTCGCCAAGACGGCTTCCGAAGCTGGCGCCGATGGCCTGATCGTGGTCGATTGCCCGCCGGAAGAGGCCGACGAACTGACCGATGCGCTCGATGCCAACGATATCGCCCTGATCCGTCTGGCCACCCCGACTACGGACGCCAGCCGTCTGGAAACCGTGGTCAAGCGCACGCGCGGCTTTATCTATTACGTCTCGGTGGCCGGTGTTACCGGCGTCAAGGCGGTCGATGCCGACGCCATTGCCGATCAGGTGGCCAGGGTGCGCGCCGCCGCCAATCTGCCGGTGGCCGTGGGCTTCGGCATACGCACGCCGGAAAGTGCGGCAAGTGTTGCCCGCATTGCCGATGCGGCGGTTGTGGGCTCGGCCCTGGTGGACGAGATCAAAAATTCTTTACCGGAAAATAACCGTTCCGCGACGAAAGTTCTGGCCAAGGCCGCAGATTTGGCACAGGCTGTCCATTCTGCTCGGCTGGTGGCCCAAAATGGTAGTAAGGTGTAACCGGAGTAAGATGACGTATGGCTATGGCTGACAAGTCCGACAAGGGCCCCAAACTGCCCCCCGCCGCTAAATCCGCCGAGCGCCGTGAGCGCGGTGGCTGGCTCTCCAAAATCGCCCCCGGCATTTCCAACTTTGTTGGCAACAAGCGCGAGACGCCGGAAAACCTGTGGGTAAAAGACCCCGATACCGGCGACATGATCTATCGCTCCGACCTGGAAGCCGCCCTGTGGGTGACGCCTTCCGGCCGGCATATGCGCATCGGTCCCAAGGCCCGCATGAAGTTCACCTTCGATGACGGCCAGTTCGAGAGCTTGCCAACACCGGACGTGTTCGAGGACCCGCTGCACTTCTCCGATGGCAAGCCCTACAAGGATCGCCTGAAAGCCGCCCGCGCCGCTACCGGCGAGCGCGACGTCATGGCCATTGGTTACGGCAAGGTGCAGGGCGTCGATTGTATTGTCCTCGTGCAGGATTTCGCCTTTATGGGCGGTTCACTCGGCATGGCCGCGGGTGAGGGCTTCATCGCCGCCGCCAAGGCTGCGGTAGAACGCAAGGTGCCGATGGTGGTCTTTACTGCCGCCGGTGGTGCGCGTATGCAGGAAGGCGCGCTGTCGCTGATGCAAATGGCCCGCACCACCCTGGCCATTCAGGAACTCAAAAAGGCGCAACTGCCCTATCTCGTGGTCCTCACCGACCCGACCACCGGCGGCGTCACCGCCTCCTACGCCATGCTGGGCGATATCCATCTGGCCGAGCCGGGCGCGCTGATCTGCTTCGCCGGCCCGCGTGTCATCGAGACCACCATCCGCGAAAAGCTGCCGGAAGGCTTCCAGCGGGCGGAATTCCTGGTCGAAAAGGGCATGGTCGATCGGGTGGTTTCGCGTTCCGAGCTACCGGAAGTGCTGGGCGCGCTTATGTCCATGCTGATGAGCGGCAAGCGCAAGGCGGCCTGAGTCATGGGGTTTGGGGCCTGTGGCCCCAAACCTTTCTTCAAATGAAATGTCCGGCCTGCAGGCCGGATTTTTCATTTGAAAATAGAAGATATGGGGTCGCGAACCCCAAACTCCATAACGCAGTGCTGACTATGACCGACCGCCTCCTGCCCTTCGATGCCCCGCTTGAACGCCTGAAAGCCCTGCATCCCAAACTGATCGATCTCAATCTCGACCGGATGCTGCGCGTCTGCGAAGCCTTGGGGCGGCCACAGGACAGGCTGCCGCCGGTCGTCCATGTGGCGGGCACCAACGGCAAGGGCTCGACCATCGCTCTGTTGCGCGCCATGGCCGAAGCGCAGGGCCTGCGCGTTCATGTCTATACCTCGCCGCATCTGGTGCACTTCGCCGAGCGTATCCGCCTCGCGGGCACCCTGATCGACGAGGACTATCTCGCCTATACCTTAAGTCGTGTCGAAGCCGCCAATGCCGGTGCACCTTTGACCTTCTTCGAATCGACCACCGCCGCCGCCTTTCTCGCCTTTTCGGAAACGCCCGCCGATCTGCTCCTGCTGGAAACCGGTCTCGGCGGCCGGCTCGACGCCACCAATATCATCGCCCATCCGAAGCTGACGATCATCACGCCGATCGATTACGACCATCAGGCCTTCCTCGGTAACGATCTGGCGACCATCGCCCGACAGAAGGCAGGTATCTTCAAGCGCGGCACGCCGGCCTTAAGCGCCCGCCAGCCCGATGAAGCGGCACAGGCACTGGAATGGCAGGCCCTGAAGCACAGCATATCCCTCACCAGCATGGGCCAGGGCATCGACGCCTGGCGCGAAGGTGACCGGCTGATCTTTCAGGACGAGGATGCGTTGTACGACCTGCCTCTGCCGGCCCTGCCCGGCGCCCATCAGATCGAAAACGCTGCATTGGCCATCAAGGCGGCCTTGAGGCTCGGTATCCCGGCCGAGGCCATAGAGACCGGCCTGAAAACCGCTCAGTGGCCGGGGCGTTTGCAGGCGCTGAAAGCCGGGCCGCTATATAAGGCGCTCGATAATCCAGCTTCGGAACTTTGGCTCGATGGCGGACACAATCCCCATGCCGCACGGGCCTTGCGCGATTTCATCGACCGCCAGCAATCACGAGATCCCAAGCCACTACACCTGATCTGCGGACTGATCAATACCAAGGACGCCGGCGAATTCTTCGGTTATTTCGCCGGACTGGACGCGCAGGTCTCCTGCGTCGGTTTCAGCAGCGACGCCGCCATTCCGCCCTCTGAACTGGCCGCCGCCGCACAAACTAAGGGTCTGAAAGCGAGCCTGGCCACAAGCCCGCTCGATGCCGTCACATCATTGCCGCCTGAGCCGGTCCGGGTGCTGATCTGCGGCTCGCTCTATCTGGTCGGTGATTGCCTGGCACTGTCTGAAGACACCTGGCCACATTAACGTCTACCGCTATCGCCGGAGCCCAAACGAAAAAGCCCGCTGCGCGGACGCAACAGGCTATATTCCAGCAAGCAAAACGATCTTAGGCGATTTCGTTTTCGCCGAGCCATTCGAGCAGCTTGGCCTTCGGCATGGCGCCGACCTTCATCGAGGTCATCTGGCCATTCTTGAACAGCATCATGGTCGGGATGCCGCGCACACCGAAACGCGATGGGGTCATCGGCGAGTCCTCGATATTGAGCTTGGCGATCTTCACCTTTTCGCCCAGGCCATCGGCCAGTTCTTCGAGGATCGGCGCGATTTGCTTACAGGGACCGCACCATTCGGCCCAGAAATCGACCAGGACCGGCGTGTCGGACTTCAGAACGTCAGCTTCAAAGCTTTCGTCGGTAATTTTATGCGTAGCCATACTCGGCTCCTTTCAAACAATTGACCAATATGTAAGAGCATTGGTGACGGAAATCAACGCGCCAGAATTTCATCAAGCCTGAGATTTACTAAAGCCTCGCTTAAGGGGGTCAGCTTGGGCCCATCGGTCCAGAGCAGGGCGGCCTCCACGGTCTTCTGCGGATAGATCTGGCGCAGCAGGGTGACATAGCCGGCCATCTGGCGCTGATAGGCGATGGCGGCATCTTCCGCGCGATCCGGCGCCGGGCGATTGGACTTGTAATCGATGATCAGCACGCGATCATCCGTCACCACCAGCCGGTCGATACGGCCGGAAAGCATGATCTCATCGCCACGGGCGCTGCGGCCAAGACTGCCGGCCAGGGCCACTTCCGGACGGGAATGCGGTCCAAACGCTTCGGCAAAGCGCGGATCGGTCAGCACCGCCATGACTGCCCCGGCCATTTCCTGACGCTGACTGCCGTTAAGATCGGGCTGACGATCAAGATAGCGCGCCGCCACATCGCTGCGCTTGTCCGTGGCGATATCCGGCAGAATTTCAAACAGCTTGTGGATCAGGTTGCCGCGCCGATAACGCCCCAAGCCATTACGTGAATCGAGCGGCGACGGCGCGCGTTCCTCCTCTTCGCGGTCCTCATCCCCCATCTGCGAGATAGCCGCCCAGCGTTCGCGGCCACGTTCGAGATCGACCTCGGCCTGGGCCACGATCTGCGTGACAAAACCGGGCAGGATCACTTTTGGCGGCGCAATGGCCGCTTCGGCTGCCAATGTTGCCGAACGCTGGCCAAACAGCCGGATCACCGCTGTCTTGGCCTGCTCCAGATCATCGAAGGGTGCTTTCAGCGGCATGGCTTCCAGGCTGTGTTCCACCCGGTCAAAGGCATTGACCAGCAGATCGTACCATGGGTCGAAGGCGGCATTTTTAGAGGCCGCCCGTTTGCCGGCATAGCCGCAGAGGGTCAGACGGTCACGCGCGCGCGTCAGCGCCACATAGAGCAGGCGCAGGCCCTCCTGTTCGTCCTTCAGGCTCTTGCCGGCACGGATTTCGCCGATACCAGCCGTGTCGCCCTTGCGGCCATTGGCGCAGAGATAGAGGCTGCCGTCTTCGCCGCGCATCAGCAGATCGTCCTTGCTGGCGCTGGTGTGCTGCGGCCCGATCGGCAGGATGACCCATGGCGCCTCGAGTCCCTTGGAACCATGCACCGTCATCACCCGGACGCTGCGGCCGCCTTCCTCCTGTTCGCGTTTGATCTGCGCCGCGCGGAATTCGAACAGGTCGAGACAGGCGGAGAGACCATTGAGCCCGATGCCCTCGCCTTTCAGCGCCAGGGCCAGGGTTTCTTCCAGCACATCCTCGCACTCATCGCCCAGGCGCGTCAGGAAACGCTGTTTGATCGACCGGCCCTCGCCATCGCGGCGATTGAGCACGCGCGCCAGGAAATCGAACGCCGTCAGATGCCGCGCCGCTTCCCTGGCCCACAGCAGGAAGACCCGCACATCGGCAAAACGGCCCTCGGTTTCAGCATGATCAAGCAAGCGCCCCCATAGCGGCCCTTCACGACCCTGCGCCAGGGCATAGAGATCATCTTCAGTAAGATCGCATAGGGGCGAACGCAGCACGCAGGCCAGGGACAGATTGTCATTAGCCTGCAAACAGAAACGCATCAGGGCCCGCAGATCCTGGAAGGCAATATGGTCGCCGAGCTTCAAACGGTCGGCGCCAGAGACCGGCACGCCGGAAATCTTCAGTTCACGGATGATATGCTCAAACAGGGCATCGCGTTTGCGCACCAGGATCAGCACGTCACCGGCATGGAGGGGCCGCGGGTCACCATTTTTGCTGAAAACCACCCGGCCCGTCTCAATTTCAGAGCGAATGGTCGCCGCCAGTTGCCTAGCCAGACGTTTGGCCGCCGGATCGCGCGAACCCGCATCGACCGGCGCGATATCGGCCTCATCGGCGTCCGCCTCCGCCGCATCAATCGGCTGGGCCAGCGGCCATAGCTCGACCAGGCCCTTTTCCTTCAGGCGAAAGGCTTCGTGGGTAATGCGGTGATTATAATCGAGCGTCAGGGCGTGTGAGAGGTCCTGCGCATCATAGACCGCATCCACAAATCCGAGAATTTCCGGCAAGGTGCGATAGGACAGGATCAGTTCCGGCACACGCGGGCTTTGCCCAGCCGCGATGGCCCGGCCGATGAAATACTGCCGCGCCTCGGCGAACTTGTCCGGCCGTGCCCCCTGAAAGCCATAGATCGACTGCTTTTCATCGCCGACGGCGAAGACGGTGCGCAACTGACCCTCGCTCGACTGACCGCGGCCACTGAAAAAGTCCTCGGCCAGCGCCCGGACGATCACCCACTGATCTTCGGAGGTATCCTGCGCTTCGTCGACCAGTATATGTTCCAGCCCACCATCGAGCTTGAACAGCACCCAGGTCGCCATATCGCCGCGTGACAAGAGGTCCTTGGCCTTGTTGATCAGGTCCTGGAAATCGAGCGCGCCTTCGCGGCCCTTGCGGTCCTGATAGATGCCGCTGAAGGCATGGAAGAGTAGCAGGGCATCGAGCGTATTGTCGGCGATTTCAGCCGCCCGCATCCGGTCCATAACACCGGGCACAGCCTCGGCCAGACGATGCAGTTCCTGCTTATCGGCCTCGCTGGCCTTGCCGGAATAGGTATGGCTGCTGAAGCTGCCCTTGTCGGTATAGAAGCACTTGTACCAGTCGTGGATATCGAAACGGCCAGCATTGTGCGCCTCGATCACTGCCAGCAGCTTGGCGCCGGTCTTCTGATTATAGGCGCCTTCGGTCGTCGCCATCGAGCGCGCCAGGTCTTCGATGCTTGGCCAATAGAGACTCTGTTCGTAGCCGGCAATGACTTCCTCGGGCGAGGTCAGTTCATTCAGCCCCAGGCTCTGGAATATGCCCAGCATCCAGTTGTCCTGACGCGCCCGCAGGTCTTCGAAAGCCGCTTTCAGGTCATCGTGCTGATGGATGAACTGGGACAACAGCCGTTCGAAACCGGAAACCTTCAGCTTACGGATCAATCGGTCGCGCGCTTCGGTGACCGCCTCATATTCCGCCGCCTCCAGGGTCAGCAGATCGGCGGACGCCTTGGCCGCCAGTTCGCTGCCGATCAGGTCATCCAGCACCTGAAAGGCGGGAGACAACCCCGCTTCCAGCGGAAACCGACGCAGCAGTTTTTCACAGAAACCGTGCAGGGTCTGGATCTTCAGACCGCCCGGTGTTTCCAGCGCCTTGGCGAACAGGGCCCGAGCGCGAGCCAGATCGTACGGCGACTCGTCGATGCGCTCCAGGTCGGCACGCAGGTCTTCGTCACTGCGCACCGCCCATTTGCCGAGCTGATCGAACAGGCGTTCCTGCATTTCGGCGGCCGCCGCCTTGGTATAGGTCACGCACAGGATGCGCTCCGGCTTTGCCCCATTGAGCAACAGGCGGGCGACACGGTTGACCAGGGTCGAGGTCTTGCCGGACCCGGCATTGGCGGTCAGGAAGGCCGAGGCCTTCGGATCGGCGGCTATATTCTGGGCATTCGGGTTTTGGGCGTTCATTCCGAAACCTCCTCTTCCGAGGTTTCCTCGTCGCCGAGCACGCTCCATTCGTAGAGCCGCGCCAGATGGTCGTAATCACCGCCGCGCACCTTCTGGAATTGCGGTGCGGTCCAGGAGAGATAGGGCTTGTCCGGATCAGCATAGGCTTCCAGCCGCTGGCGCAAGCCGGCCAGCGCCTTTTCGGCCAGATCAGTGGCAATCTCGCCCTTCTGCACGGCATTGCGCGTGGCGGTCTTGTCCGGCGTCACCTGCACATAAAGCAGCTCACCGACTGGTTTTTCGGCTTCGATACCCGCAAAACCGCCATGGCGCAGAATGGCCGCCGTCAGGGTCAGCTGCGGATAGAAACCAGCCGCCACCGCCTTGGCCGAAGGCGGCTGGCCGGTCTTGAAATCGAGAATATCGACGCCCGTCTCGCGCACCTCGATGCGGTCGGCCTTGGCGGTCAAGCTGAACGCGCCGCGCGAAGTGCCGAGTTTCAGCTCACCCTGCTGCTCGATGACCAGGCGCGGCCTGTCCTTGCGACGCTCGGTTTCGAAGGCGACAAATTCGCGCGCCATCCCGGCCAGCAGCGGCCTTTGCAGGGCCATCTGCGCCGGGGAGAGGTGGGTCTCAGTCAGTTCTTCTTCCAGCATATCGGTAAGACGGCGCACGCCTTCTTCGCCCAGCACCCCGGCCTCGGCAAAGCGCTCCAGGCTCTGGTGGATGGCGGTGCCGCGCTGGCGGGCCTCCACCGGCTCATTGGGCCGATCCATCGGCTTCAAATCGAGAATGCGGCGGGCATAGATGGCATAGGGGTCGCGCACGAAGACCTCGACCTGGGTCACCGGCATGGACTTGGGCCGCACCTCTATCGGCGGCTTCGGCGCGGGGCGAACGGCCGGTTTCAGCGTCGCCGGTTTTTCCGCCAGACCCGCATCCATGGCCCGCGCCCAGTCGAGATAGCGGCCATCGGTAGGGATCTTCAGACCGGCGCCATCGCACAGGGTTTGCAGCCGCCACAGCCAGCGCGAGGCTACCTGCGGCTCGCCTTCGCGACGATGGCGGGTGACCAGAAACACTTCCGGCGCGGCGGCAGCCTGAACGAAATCGTGCGCCGACAGGCCGGTGCGTCGCTCAGGCGTCGGCAGGCCCAGTTTCTGGCGCATCGGACGCGACAGGAAGGGATCAAGCTCCGGCGCCTGGGGCCAGACGCCTTCCTCCAGCCCCGCCAGGATCAGCCGGTCGGCCTTGACCAGACGCGCCTCGATGGCGCCCAGGATCAGCAGGCGCGGATGGGTATTGCCGCCGGTGCGCACCTTGCAGCGCGCGATCTGATGCGTCAGGATATCCGAAACCTCACGTAGGCCGGAGATGGTGAAGCCCGCGCTCTCGCGCATCAGTTCGGCCAGCATTTCCGACGCCTGCAAGCCGGGCGCGCCGGACCACAAAATCTGGCCATCCTCCACCGCCAGACTTTCCGCCAGGGCGACGATGCGGCCGACCGAGCGATTGAGATCGTCAAAGACATAACCCTGCGCCGGCTCCATCAGGGCCAGATATTGTTCCCACAGATCTATGGCCGCCTCATTGACACGGCCCTCGTGGTTCGGCGTCACCAGAATATGCGTGATACTGTCGATACTAACCGGCGTGGCGCCGCGGAGGGCGCCTTTTTCCAGACCGTAACGGCCGAAATGATCGGCAAAGCGGCACCGCGGATGATTGAACAGACTAAGCAGGCGCACCGGATCGTGCGGCGTTTCCATCAGGGCCAGCACATCGAGCAGGAAGCGCCCGGTCTGGCTGTTGGCCAGCGGTTCGCCTGCCGAGGAATCCGGCTGCAACCCCCAGCGCGACAGGCGCGCGGCGACACGGCGCGACAGGCTCAGATCCGGCGTGATCAGAGCCGCCACCTGACCGGGCGTTTCCAGGGTTTCGCGCATCAGCAGGGCGATGACCGAGGCGGCCTCCTCATCGCGCGCCGTATGGATTTCGGTCAGCCCTTTCAGGCCTTCATTGAGAGTATCACCCTCTTCCGCCTTGAGAACGGCGATCTGGGCCAGCCAGTCCTTGGTGGCCTCAGCCGGGCGCAGGGCCTCGTTGAGCAGACGGCGGCGGGCATCGCCCTTGCGGTCGGCCTCCATCGCCGCCGGCCAGGTACGCACCTGCTCACGCGTTACACCGTGGCGATCGAGCGCCCGTTTCATTGTGCCTTGCGGGTGCGATTCCTCGATCTGCGCCCAGACATCATCGGCCAGCGACAGATCGAGCCCCGGCAGCACTACGGCGCCCAAAGGTGCATTGGCCACTACCTGCATCAGGTCGGCCATCGAAGGCGCCGAGCCGGTGGTTCCGGCCAGGATCAGCGGTGTTTGCGGCGGATGATCCGTCCACTGATCAACCAGCCGGCGGATCAGGGTCACTTGCCGTTGCGACGGGTCCATCAGGCCCAGTTCGGCCAGCCGCTTCGGCCAGGCCTGAACCGCGACATTGAGGAATTTTGCCGATACCTGCCAATGCTGCGCCCAGGTTTCCAGCGTGTATTGATCCTCGCCATAACCGGTCACCAGGCTTTCCAGCCGGTCGGCGGCATCGATCTCTTCCAGCGCCAGGGAGTCGAAGAAACCGGCGAGACTGTCGGCCAGTTCGAGCGCCAGTTTCGCAGAGACCTCGCGGCCATCGAGCCCGTCATATTCTGTGGTGATCAGGCGCGCCAGTTCGAAGCGGCGACGCAGAGGTGACAGGGCCGGCGGCAAATCGAGCGCCAGGGCTTCGAGGTCGAACGGCGGTTCGCCTTCATCGAGATCGCCGATGGCGCGTATCTGCGGCAGCAGCAGGGCCCCATCGCGCGCCTGCTGCGAAAAAGAGCGTGCCATGGCGCGCGCGCCGCGCCGGGTCGGGGTCAGTATCTGGGCGGTCGACAGACGATCACCGAGCGATTCACAGATGCCGCGCGCCAGATCATTCAGAAAACAGCGCCCGGAAGGGATGGTGAACCAGCGCGGCCCGGAGCGGTCGAAAAGGTCTGATGTCGCGCTCATGCTCTAAGATGTGCCTCGGCATAGTCACGCGCCGCCGGATCGCCGACGTGCATCCATTTGCCGGTAAAGACTGTGCCATGCAGGCGGCCTTGCGGCGCCAGTTGCCGCCAGAGACGCGACAGGGAAAAGGCGCCTTCCGGCTCGGCATCGATGATCTGCGGCCTGGTGATATGCACGCCCATATAGTTCCATGGCGCGGAGGGCGCCTCATTGCGGAAGGCCAGCCGGCCATCCGTCAGGAAGAAGTCGCCAGGTCCATCGAAGCCGTGACTGGTTTCCATGGCGGTAACCAGCAGGGCGGCATCCATCTCTTCCGGATTCCACTGCGCGCACAGGGCCTTTAGAGCGGTGCCATCCGGATCTTTTTCCAGCCAGACACTGTCGATATTGGCCACCCAGATCGGATCGTCGCCCAACAGCGGCCGCGCCTTTTTCAGGCCGCCGCCGGTTTCGAGCAAAGCGTCGCGTTCATCGGAAATGACGATATCGAGATCGGTGCGCGCCTTCAGATGCGCCTCTAGCCGATCGGCGAAATAGTGGACATTGACCACGAAGCGCTTCGCGCCTGCCGCGCTCAGGCGATCGAGCATATGGTCGATCAGGGTACGGCCACCGACCTCGACCAGAGCCTTGGGTCGGTCGTCCGTCAGCGGCCGCATGCGCGTGCCCAGACCGGCAGCCAGGATAAAGGCGGTTTCAGGAATCACAAGTAGTCTCCAAATCCATTGCGCATAAACCAGTCACGCAGATCGGCCATGCCCTCGGCGGCAAGATTGCGCTTCAAATGACCCCACATGCGCGGGATAAAGGCTTCATATTTCGGCTTGCCGTCACGCGTCACCAGCCGGGCGAAAACGCCAAGAATACGCGCCGCATTCAGCGTGGCCAGGGCGTTATAGTCATGCATGAAATCTGCCCGGTCGACATGCCGGCGCAGAGCGAAATAGTGTTCGAGGCACAGGGTTTCCAGCGCCGGAGAGACATCGCGACGGGCATCTTGCAGCAGGGATAGCAAGTCCCACGAGGGATGGGCACGCAGGGCATCCTGAAAATCGATCAGGCCGACGCGCGCCACGCCGTCGCGCTGCGGCAGCCAGATCAGGTTCTCGGCGTGAAAGTCGCGATGAATAAACACGTTGGCCCCGGCCTCGGCGCGCTTGCGACGTGGCGCCCACAGGCCTTCCCATTCCGTCAGAGCCTGGTCGTTCAGCGAGATCGAACGATCATATTGCGGATACCATTCGGTAAAGACATCCGCCCCGGTCTTCAGCGCCAGGCCGTCATAGACAAGCAGCGGCCACCCTCCAGCCAGAATATCAGGCGGCGAGGTCTCATGCAGTTTGGCCTGCACCTCGATGGCTGCCAGGTAGAGCGGCGCCTCGGCCTCGCCTTTTTCAATCAGCGAGACAAACAGGTTGTCGCCGAGGTCTTCGCTGATCAGCAGGCCATTGGCGGTATCGGCCGCGATGATCTCCGGCGCGGAAAGCCCTTGCCCACGCAGATACTGCGCCACGGCGACAAAGGCCTCAAGACGTCCGCCTGACAGCCGGGCCAGAGCGAAATAGCCCTTGGTGCAGCGCTCATCGACGGTATCGCCTGGTGCGCAAGGCACAGCACCCGTGGGAGGCTGGTCCATCAGCATAAAGCGACGGCCATCGGTGCGGATCAGGCGCTCATAACGGCGCGTCGAGGCATCGCCCGGTAAGGGGTGGCGTTCGGCATCCCCAAAACCGTGCGTGGTCAAAAAAGATTGTTTCAGGGCCTCGCGATCGCTCATCGGAACCTCCCCTGCGGAGTCAGAGTGAACTGCCGCCCCCCTTGCGGGCTCTCGGTCAGGACAATATCGAGCCGGTCGGCAAAACCGAGGTGTTCCAGACGCTGTGGCCATTCGATCAGCACCACGCTGTGCGCCAGGGCGTCATCCAGGGCCAGTTCGTAGGATTCCTCCGGCGATTTCAGGCGGTAGAGATCGAGATGGGCGATTTCGAACCCCGGTCCGTCATAGGTCTGCATCAGGGTAAAGGTCGGTGACGGTACGTCCTGCTCCGGGTTTGTCAGGGCACGGATGATCGACCTCGCCAGCGACGATTTGCCCATACCCAGCTCGCCCAGAAGATAGACGACATCGCCGCCTTTAAGCTGCGGCGCGATCCGGCCGCCCAGCGCCAGGGTGGCTGCCTCATCCGGCAGATGCAGGCTGTGCGGTCGGGAAAGATCGAGAAGGTCAGGCATGAAAAATCTTATCCGGCGCAGCGGGCAGTTGCAACTCGACATAGGCCTTCAAACGCTCGGTATCCAGCCCTTCGGTCTGCGGATCGATCAGCGGACCGACCGTCAGGTCAAAACGCTTGCCGGCCTTGTTAAGAAACTCATGGAACAGGGTGATATCGCGCAATTCCTGCGAAAAGCGGTTGAACAGGTGAAACCAGACGCTGTCCGGTCCACTGACATGCACCGGCACGATGGGTGCGCCGTACTTCTGCGCCAGGGAAACCGCCGTCGGCGCCCATGGCGGATCGATCAGCTGGTTCTGCGCATTGCGCCGCGCCAGCCGCCCGGCCGGGAACATAACGACGCAGCGCTCCGCTTCGAAGGCCTCTTTTGCGCCCTGCAGTGTCAGGCGGGTCTTCTCGCGCGTGCGCTTGGCCTCAACCCACTCGACCGGAATCAGCACCTCGCCGAAGCGCGGATTGACACGCAGGGCATCGGCATTGGCGAAGAAAACGGCATCCTGGCGGCGCTTCAGGATAGCGTCATAGACGGCAATACCATCGGCGATACCGGTCGGGTGATTGCAGACGACGAGACAGCGTCCCTTTTCCGGCAGCCGCTCCAGCGCCCGTACCTCCGCCTGCAGGCACAGGAGTTGCGAGATATAATCCAACGCCTCGGCCCCAGATATACCGGCAATGGCATCGGCCATGCGCACGGCCCGGTCGCGCCCCAGCAGGCCATACAGCAGCGGCCGGGCCACAGGCCACGCCGGCGAGCGCACCAGACGCGGCGCGCGCTCGTAAATCAATTCGTCGACAATATGCAAGGGCGCCATCAGGTCCGGAAATCCTGGCCATCTGGTAGACCGCTTCGCCACACTCCCGCAAGGCCGGTATCAGGACATCTTGGCAAAGGGGGCCGGACTATGTATGACTCGACACATGACCGATGCCACTTCTCATTCGTTCAGGCCGCCGGTGACGCCCCCTTCCGCGTCCCCCCTGGCGCCTATGGCTGCCCCGGTCAGCGAAGATCGCCGCCGTCCGAAGGCCGTTCTTCCCTATATCTGCCTGTGGAGCGTCACGCTTTTGTGTGTGGTTTTTGCACTCCTCGCCATGTTCCTGCAAAGCTGAAGGCCGGATTTCTGGCTTTGGGTGTTTTTTACACCCTTTTGCATCGATTTCTTATATTAACCATGATGGGTTTTCGCGGTGCGCGTTCAGGATTATAGTCGGCCGTAATTGCGCGGCGCCATTAGGGTTTGGGGAGGCCTACGGGGGTGATAATAAGCCGAAAAGTCCTGCTATGGGCCATGGCCCTGGTAGTCATCCTGCCAACGCTTTTCGGCGCGGGCTACTGGTTCTATTGGGACCAGTTCCAGCGCTATGCCCCGGTCACCATCACCGCGCCCAATGATATCGCCAGCATCCAAAGCCTGCTGGATCGCGTCGACTATGTCTCGCCCGATTACCAGAAGGCCGTGCTGAGCACGGGGCCCGCATCCGGCGTCACCACCGCCGTGACCCAGCCGGTGGCCAAGCGCTGGGTCTATCTGGTTACATTCCGCAATTGCGAGCCCTGCCGCGCCTATGAAGACATCGAGTTCCCGCGCCTGCAGGCCGGCGGTATCGAAACCCGCGTCGTGCCCTTTGCTCTGGCCGATAATGGCACGACCAAGCAATCCACGCCCGAGGAACGCTCGACCATTGCCGAACTGTGGCTGAACCGCAGCTGGCCACTCTATCAGCAATGGCGCAACACGCCGGTCGAAAGCTGGAAGGCGGAAAACATCGCCGTGGCGGATAATGACATGGCGCGCTCCGGCGTGGTCTGGGCCTCGCGCGAATTCATCACCGAGCTGGCGCCCCTGCTGCGCAACAGCAAGGTCAATATCGCCTATCCGCTGATCATATGGCGCAACAAAAATAACCAGCTGCGCGTCTGCAGCTGTACCAGCAACCGGGCTTATCACTTCATCCGTGAAGACCTGGGCCTGCCCGGCGACCTGGAAACCGATGTGCGTGATCTGCTCAAATTGCCGAAGCAGCTCCTGCCCTCGGGCAGCGAAAGCGCGGCCTCATCTTCCAGCCTGGCGCCGGCGCCGGGCTTAAGCGCCGGCAAGCAATATGGACCGGATTCGACGCCTTCGAGTTTCTGAGGTTCGGCGCATTAAAAAACCCGCCTAGTTAAAGGCGGGTTTTTCATTTCAGCTTTCGCAATTTTTCTAGCAGCTCAAGCGCCGCATGGCTCCTCGCATATGCTCGGACGGCCAGTTGGCCTTGCCATTTGCCCGAGTAAACTCAGGCAAATGGAGTTACGCTTCGGTACCGGCGTCGGCATTGCCCGACGATTCAGCGGCGGCCATGGCGGCGCGCAGCTCGGCGCCCTTGGAACCGCGCGTCGAGTTCATCGAACGCTCGGCGATACGGGCCGACTTGCCGCGGCGATCGCGCAGATAGTAGAGCTTGGCGCGACGGACAACACCGCGACGCTTGACTTCGATGCCTTCGATCAGCGGCGACAGGATCGGGAACTTACGCTCGACGCCTTCGCCGAACGAGATCTTGCGGACCGTGAAGGTTTCGTTGATGCCGGTGCCGGCGCGGGCGATACAGACGCCTTCGAAGGCCTGGACGCGTTCGCGGTCGCCTTCCTTGATCTTGACGCTGACGCGCAGGGTGTCACCCGGCTGGAATTCTGGGAAGGTCTTGCCGCCCTTCAGTTTGGCGACTTCTTCAGCTTCGATTTGCTGCAGCAGGTTCATATGAACGCTCCTAATAATTATGTACCCGAAAGTACGTTGAGGCTTATTTGCCTTTTAGCTGTGATTTGGAAAGCCAGGCTGCCCAGAGATCGGGACGCCGTTCCTTCGTGGTTGCCTCTCTTTGTTCCTGTCGCCATTTGGCGGCTTTCTTGTGATCGCCGTTTAGCAACACTTCGGGGATGTCGAGGCCCTCGAACGTCCGCGGTCTTGTGAACTGCGGCTGCTCCAGGAGTCCATCCTCAAAGCTTTCATTATCGAGACTGGCCTGTGCGCCGAGAACCCCCGGAATAAGCCGCACCACCGCCTCGATCGTCACCATCGCCGCCGCTTCCCCGCCCGCAAGGACGGCATCGCCGACGCTGATTTCCTCGAACCCGCGGCTGTCTAGCACCCGCTGATCCACCCCTTCAAACCGGCCGCACAAAACGACCAGGCCGGGCTTCTGAGCCCATTCCTTGACCTTCGCTTGTGTCAGGGGCCTGCCACGCGCGCTCATATAGACGAGAGGGCGATCATTTAGCTCCATGGAATCAAGAGCTTGTGCGATCACATCCGCCTTGAGGACCTGTCCGGGGCCACCGCCCGCGGGGGTATCGTCAAGAAAGCCGCGCTTATCGCTCGAAAAGTTGCGAATGTCCAGTGTTTCCAAGGCCCAGCGCGCAGATTCTTTCCAGGCCGTGCCGATCAGCGACACACCAAGCGGGCCCGGAAAGGCTTCCGGGAACATGGTCAGGACGGTGACCTGATAGGGGTTTTGGGTGTCTTGGGTATCTGGCATGCGGGCTCTATAACCGCAACACCCGCTACAAGCAAGAAACCCCACCACCACGCCCTGCGGGTGCGGTCCCCCTCCCCGGCAGAGCCGGGGAGGTTAAGACTGTTACCGCTTTAACCGCAGGGTCAGACCTACCGTACGTGGCTGGCCGAGAAAGGCCTTGTAGCTGCCGGACTGGAACGGCGCCGAGAACGCTACCTGGTAATAGGTCACGTCCGTCAGGTTCTGGCCCCATAGCTCCAGCGTCCAGCTCTCGTCCGGCGCACCAATGCTCAGGCGGCCATTATAGAGGGTATAGGCGCGCTGCACCTTGATGGCAGCCAGGTCGGAGCCCGTGTTATAATCACTGTTATACTTGGCGCTGAAACTGGCATTGAAGCGATGACCGCCGATGTTGCGGGTATAGTCGACGCCATAGACGCCCGACCAGCGCGGCGCGAAGGACGCTGTACCGTTGGCCACCAGCGCTAGTCCCGGCACCGCTTCCGGCCCGAACACCGCCTCGTCATAGGTAACCCCGCCATTGAGGATCAAGCCGCCGATGGAATAACGGCTTTCGACCTCGACGCCCTGGCTTTCCAGATGCGGTACCGAATTGACGACGAAATTGGTACCCAGGAAGGTATTGAGCTGGAAGTTGCGGAAGCTCTCATCGAAGGCCGCCATATCCAGGGCCAGGCGCTTCGAGAAGAAGCGGCCCTTGAAGCCAATCTCGACCGATTGCGAGGTTTCGCGCTTGAACGAGGTATCGTGATCCGCCGACAGGTCGCTGTTCTGCTCGCGATCTAGATTGAAGCCAGCCCCCTTCCAGCCCGTTGAATAGGACGCATACGTCATCAGGTTCGGCTTCGCTTGCCATTTCAGCTTGATCGAACCGGTTGTGGCATCGTCGCTGTTCTTCTGGGTCAGGGTCAGGTCGTTGAAAGCCGGATTGGACCAAGGCTGGCAGATGGTACTCATGGAAGCCGTGGCGCTGGCGCAGGCAATGCCGTCATCGCTGTTGCTGTAGCTGGAAGTCAGGCTCTTGGTCTGGTGATTATAACGCAGGCCGCCCAGCAGGGAGACCGTATCGCTGATGAACCATTCGGCATGGCCGAACAGAGCGATATTGCGCTCATGCTGACGATAGGTGTCATGGCTGCCCTCGCCCTCGACAAAGGATTCGCCCACCGGCAGGCCTGTGATTTCCGATACGCGGTCGATATCCGTACCGCCGCTGAGCAGCAGGCCGAGATAGGACTCATAGTCGGCGCCATAGAGGGTTTCGTCGTGGCGCGTCAGGTCTTCCGAATTAGCATAGAGGCCGGTCATCCATTCAAGAGGGCCCGTCTTGCCGTTCAGGCGGATTTCCTGCGACCAGGTGTCGATCCGGTTGCCGAAGCCGCCATTCGGATCGCGGTAATAGATATCGGCGCTTGAAAAATCGGCGTCATAACCATTGGTGTGATCCCAGTGGCGATAAGCGGTGATCGAGGTCAGCTGTACATTATTGGCCAGGCGGATATCCCACTGGGCGGACAGGCCGGTATCGAGGATCTCCTGGCGGGTCGAGCGGTTGGACCAGGCTTCGCGGCCCTTTACATCGACCACCGAGGCCGTACCGTCATCGGAGGCCAGCTGATCGACATAGGCCTGAGTGCCGCCGATAGCGATAGCGGTACCGACACAGCAGTTTTCATCGCGCTTGGTATAGTCACCGATGATGCGCAGGCGCGACCAGCCATCGCCATCGTAAAGCAGCTGTCCACGCGCCGACCAGTAGTTCTGGTCGCCATCCTCTGTTTCGGTGCGCGGACCGTCGCCGGTGTGGACCTTGTATTGTCCATCGCGCTGACGCTTCACCAGCGAGAGCGAACCGGCCCATTTGTCGGCGATCTTGCCAGTGACATAGCCGGCGACACCATAGGTGCCCTGTTCGCCAGCGGTCAGTTCGAGGGTTTGTGAAGGTATAAAGGACGGCAGCTTGCTGACCACCTGGATCACACCCGCCGAGGCGCCCTTGCCATAGATATCCGATTGCGGGCCTTTCAGCACTTCCACACGATCGAGCACGCCGAGGTCGCTCATCGCCGTAGCCGTGCGGGCGCGCGACACGCCATCGATCACCACGCCGACCGAGGAATCGAGACCGGGATTATCACCCACCGTGCCAATTCCGCGCAGGCGCGCCGTGGTCTGGGCCTCGTTGGCCGTGGAGGTGACCAGCAGCGAGGGCGTCAGGGTCTGAATGTCCTTCAGGTCATGCGCCCCGGCCTTTTCGATCTGGTCGGCCGAGACGACCGACATGGCGATCGGTGCGCGGCTCAGCGGCTCGGCCTTCTTCTGTGCGGTGACGATGACCTCGGTAGGCTCGGAACCTTGTTGTGTCTCTTTGGAAAATGCAGGGGTATTCAGCCCCGCCAGCATCAGGCTAGCGAGCGCCGTGCCCGTCATCAGACGGCACGAATGGGTGGAAATCATATTTGGCCTCTTTTTTACAGCCCCATTTTCGGGGTCTATGCCCGCCGCCCTAGGCCTATTGCAAGCCCTTCGCAAGCGCGTAATACGTGTGCGCCGAATATCTTTACGCCAGGTAAATTCGCAAATACCTTACCGGCAAGGGAAAACATCGTTCTCCATACTGACAGGTTTTTCGCGACTGTGGTGCAAAAAAGACAGTTCGGAACCGTCACGGACGCGGTTTACCGCACATGCAGCCCCAGTTCGGAGAGCAGTTCCGCTGCCTGGGCGCGGGAAATGGTCGCGCCCTTGAAGCGGCGGGCGTCTTCCAGCCGGACCCCGCCGATATCGGTGCCGCGCAGGTCGGCGCCTTCAAAACGCGCATCGGTCAGAACCGCATCGCGTAAGCTGCAATCCTCGAAGACCACTCCGCGGAAATCGCAGCGCTGAAGCTCCGCATTGGTCAGGTCGATGGACTTCAGGGTCTGCTTGTTGAAGGCGAAATTGCGCAGCTTGGCATCGTTCAGACGCGTTTCCTCAAAGAGGACATCGAGCGCCTTGGCATCGTTGAAATTGGCCCCGGTCAGCTTGCAGCGGCGGAACTGCGCCTGCGAAACTGTGGCGCCACGAAATTTGCTGTTGTTGAAATCGCAGGCGGTAAAACGGGATTCGGCCAGGTCGGCGCTAGTGAAGTCGGCGTGCGCGCCCTTGCAGGAGATAAATTGCGCGCCGTCCAGCTTGGTGCTGACGAACTTCGCCTTACGGAACAGGCATTGATCGAACACCCAGCCATTGAGGATCATATCGGACAGATCGACCTCATCCAGTTCGCAGCCAACCAAGGTTACGGGTTCGCCCTTATTGGCCAGCAGAAGGACGGCATTGCGGTCAAGGATTTGGTCGCTAATCGTCTGATGGGACTCGGTCATAGGGTTCATAAACGCCAGTTTCAAAGTTTTTCATAAAAGCCGATCCTATCGGTGAATCGATTAAATGTATCCAGCTATCATCGGCATTCAGGACCTTACCCAGAGCAATATATTGTTGTTTGCGCGCTTCCAACTCTTCGTCGCTAACATTGCGATAGTCACCACGTATGCGCCAGCCGCTATCCGGATATTTGTCGCCATCTTGCGCCATATCCGGTTCTTCCCGGTAGATATAATAGACCGGCACACTTTCTTTCGTGACACATGTGTCGACCATACACCGGTCCCAATATTCGCGGTATTCCGGGGAGCGTTCTACATCACGCTCAGTTCGCCACGAAATAACATGGCTGCGCTCAAAATGAACCGAGTCGCCTTCTTTTATCTGCGGCATGTCAAATGGCGTATTTGCGAGCCTTCCTTGCAGAGTGCTTGAAGTAACGGCAGTCACTTCCACCCACATCCGTTCCATATCCCATTCTTTCCCTCTTGGATGGCTACGAAACATCAGTTTGACCAAGTCGCCAGCCTGTATTTGCTGAAGCTCAAAAGAAGCCGGTATGAAAAAAGTATAGGGCGCCTCTTTCGCTATAGGACGCGGATCATCAAGCGTGTAGGTGCCGAAATACCGGCGCCAGAGATTATAAATCGGTTTTGGAAGCCATTTGAGCATGTTCCCAAGCTAATCGGATTAATCCGCTTTGCCAAAAGAAAACCGATGTTGCCACACGCGCTGTCGAGTTATGGGGTTGAGGGGGTCCGTGACCCCTCAACTGTTCCTGATAAATAAAAAGAGCGGCCCTTAAGAAGGACCGCTCTTTTTATTTAGTAGAAGAAGACGAAGGCGGCCTTGTAGCCCTTCGCAGGGCTCCGGGCGTTCGTTGCGGAAATCGAGACATTTAGTCTCGATTTCATCCGGTTTGCTCATAGAGCAAACCGGCGCTCCTCACCCTTCACCCCATCCTCTTAGTCGCGGCGCGGACGGCGCGGGCGGCGCGGACGTTCCGAGCGCTCCTCACCACCTTCAGCCGTTTCCAGTTCCGGCTCTTCACCAGCGGCGGCACGCGCCGCAGCGCGTTCGGCCTTTTCGGCTTCCAGCTTCTCGGTCAGGTCCTCACCGGTTTCCTGATCGACCACCTTCATCGAGAGCTTGGTCTTGCCACGATCGTCGAACCCTAAGAACTTCACCTTCACTTCGTCGCCTTCATTGAGAACGTCCGAGGTCTTGGCGACCTTTTCGTTCTTGATCTGCGAGATGTGAACCAGGCCGTCCTTGGCGCCGAAGAAGTTCACGAACGCGCCGAAATCGACGACCTTCACGACCTTGCCCTTGTAGATGGCGCCGACTTCCGGCTCCGAGGCGATGGACTTGATCCAGTCGCGCGCGGCGTCGATCTTGGCCTGTTCGGAAGCCGCGATCTTGATCGTGCCATCGTCGGCGATGTCGATCTTCGCGCCCGTCTTTTCGACGATCTCACGGATGACCTTGCCGCCGGTGCCGATCACTTCGCGGATCTTGTCCGTGGCGATCTTGATGGTTTCGATCTTCGGGGCAAACTCGCCCAGCTCTTCACGGGCGCCGGAGATGGCCTTGTTCATTTCGCCGAGGATGTGCAGACGGCCGGCGTTCGCTTGGCGAAGCGCCTTGGTCATGATTTCCTCGGTGATGCCGGCCACCTTGATGTCCATTTGCAGCGAGGTGATGCCGTTGGCCGAACCGGCCACCTTGAAGTCCATGTCGCCCAGGTGATCTTCGTCACCCAGGATGTCGGACAGGATGGCGTATTCGCCGGAGGGCTCAAGGATGAGACCCATGGCGATACCCGAAACCGGCGACTTCAGCGGCACGCCGGCGTCCATCAGGGCCAGCGACGAGCCACAGACGGTCGCCATCGAGGAGGAGCCGTTCGACTCGGTGATTTCCGAGACGAGGCGGATCGTATAGGGGAAGTCTTCCGCGGCCGGGAGCATCGGACGGACCGCGCGCCAGGCCAGCTTGCCGTGGCCGATTTCGCGACGGCCGGGCGAACCCATGCGGCCGGTTTCGCCAACGGAATACGGAGGGAAGTTATAGTGCAGGAGGAACTTCTCCTTGTACGTGCCTTCCAGAGCGTCGATGAACTGCTCGTCATCGCCGGTGCCGAGGGTAGCGACGACCAGGGCCTGGGTTTCACCGCGGGTGAACAGGGCCGAACCATGGGTGCGCGGCAGAATGCCGACTTCCGAGACGATCGAGCGGACCTTGTCGACGGCACGGCCGTCAACGCGCTTGCCGTGCTCGATGATGTCGCGACGTAGGACTTCGGCTTCGCATTCCTTGAAGGCAGCGCCGAACTTGGCGGCGTCAACGCCATCCGGATTGGCTTCCGAGACGACGAGCGCTTCGGCGGCCTTGGACTTGGCGGCGCCAACGGCGTCATGGCGCGGGTGCTTTTCCTGGATGGTGTAGGCGTCGCGGATGTCCTGGCCGACCAGCTTCTTGATGTCGGCGACGATGCCCGAGAAGTCTTCGGCTTCGAAGTCGAACGGTTCCTTGGCGACGTGTTCGGCCATTTCGAGGATGGCGTCGATCATCGGCTGCATGCCGCGGTGCGCGAACATCAGGGCGCCGAGCATCTTGTCTTCCGACAGTTCCTTGGCTTCCGATTCCACCATCATCAGGGCGTCTTGCGTACCGGCGACGACGAGGTCGAGTTCCGATTCCTTCATCTGGTCGAGGGTCGGGTTCAGGACGTATTCGCCATCGATCACGCCAACGCGGGCGCCGCCGATCGGGCCCATGAAGGGCACACCGGAGAAGGTCAGGGCCGCAGAGGCGGCGACCATGGCGACGATATCCGGATCATTTTCCATGTCGTGCGACAGGACGGTGCAGACAACCTGCACTTCGTTCTTGAAGCCCTTGACGAACAGCGGGCGGATCGGACGGTCGATCAGGCGCGAAACCAGGGTTTCCTTTTCCGACGGGCGGCCTTCGCGCTTGAAATAACCACCGGGGATCTTGCCGGCGGCGAAGGCCTTTTCCTGATAGTTGACGGTCAGCGGGAAGAAGTCCTGACCGGGCTTCGGCTTGCGCGCGTAAACGACGGTGGCCAGGACGGTGGTCTCACCGTAGGTGGCCAGCACGGCCGAGTCGGCCTGACGGGCAACGCGGCCCGTTTCCAGCGTGAACTTGCGACCAGCCCAATCGATGGATTTTCTTTTGATGTCGAACATTTGTCTTCTTTCATTCGGCTCCGAAACAGCCCCATGCCGTTGCGGAGGTGGCCGCTTTTCAATAGCGGCGCGTGTAAGGGGCCTTTTCGTTTCGGCCCAGCGTATAAGCGAAGGACGGTCCTTCGCCGGGTGTGTAAGCAGGCCGGATACAAGCCGGCAGGGTGTATAGTCCGCCGTTTTGGCGACAGAAATTTGACTGGAAGCCAGCCAATATAGAACAAGGGCTTGAGAGGTTTCCCAAGCCCTTGGTTGAAACTTAGCGGCGCAGGCCGAGGGTTTCGATGATCGCGGTGTAGCGATCGGTGTGACGGTTCTTCAGGTAGTCGAGAAGGCGACGACGCTGCGATACCATTTTCAGGAGGCCGCGGCGGCTGTGGTTGTCCTTCTTGTGTTCCTTGAAGTGCTCGGTGAGGTTGGCGATGCGTTCCGAGAGGATCGCGATCTGAACTTCGGCGCCGCCGGTGTCATTGGCGGTACGAGCGTGGGTCTTGATGACTTCCGACTTACGGTCAGCAGTAATCGACATCGGGTTTCTCCTTATTGAGAAGCTATAGGTTCAATAGACGCGACGGATGAAGTATCCCGCCGCGCAGTTCGCACAGAGCGAGAACCTGGCCATTGAACACCGCCTGAACCGTATCGGGAAACTCATGATAGCCGTCATCGAGACGGGCTTTCAGAGCCGCTTTCAAGGGTTCAATCTGACGGGGCAGAAGGGCAAGGTCGCGTCCCTGCTTCAATCTTGCGGCCTCGTCTTGCGTTACAGGCAGGCCCGGGATGTCGTCCAGTGCCGTCTCTACGCCAAGCAAAGCCTCAAGATGGGCGCCTCTATGCACTAATTCCTCAAGCTTTTCCAGTGTTATTGAGTCTTTTGTCTCAAACGCCCCCACCGCCTCACGGCGCAGGGTGGTGACATGGCCGCAGACGCCCAGCTCCAGGCAGAGGTCACGGGCGATGGAGCGGACATAGGTGCCCTTGCCGCAATGGAGCGTGAAGATCGCTGTCTCGCCGGTGAAATCGTCCAGCGCCAGATCGAACACCTCGATCTCACGGGCTTTCAGTTCAACCTCGACGCCTTCGCGGGCCAGGTCATAGGCGCGCTTGCCATCGACCTTGATGGCGGAAAAAGCCGGCGGTACCTGTTCGATCAGGCCGATGAACTGCGGAATGGCGGCTTCAACAGCTTCTTTCGTGGGCCGTGCATCGGACTCGGCAATGGTCCGACCTTCGGCGTCGTAACTGTCAGTCGTGCGCCCAAAGGTGATGGTGAAGCTATAGACCTTGTCCGCTTCCATCAGATAGGGGACAGTCTTGGTCGCTTCGCCGAGCGCAATCGGCAATATGCCGGTGGCCAGCGGATCGAGCGTACCGGCGTGACCGGCCTTCTGCGCCTGGAACAGCCAGCGTATCTTGCCGACCGCCGAGGTCGAAGTCATTTCGAGCGGTTTGTCGAAACAGATCCAGCCATGGATCGCTTCGCCTTTTTTCTTACGTGCCATGAATAAATTCCTCCTCTCCTGTAGCGAAGCGTACGGGGGAGGTGGCGGGCTTGTCCCGCCGGAAGGGGCCATGCTGACGGTGGTTTGCCCCCCCGTCAGCGACTTCGCTCTGACACCTCCCCCGTACGCTTCGCGACAGGGGAGGAGAAGACGCTTACTTATTCCTCGTCCTCATCATCGTGATGCAGGTCACGCGCAATATCCGGACGCATGAACAACGCGTCAATCCGCGCCGCTTCATTGAAGCTTTCGTCATGCAGGAAGCGCAGGTCGGGCGTGAACTTCATCTCGATATGCTTGCCCAGGATTCCGCGCAGGAATTTGGAGTGCCGGTTCAGGGCATCAACCGCCGGGCCAATCTGTTCCTTGCTAATGGTCACACCACCCAAGCCGGCGCCGAGCGGTTCCACAAACACTGTAGCGTGGCGCAGGTCGGGCGAGCAGCGCACCTCGGTGACCGTGATCGAGACGTTATGCAGCGCCTCATCATGGATTTCTTCTTCGCGAAGGATTTCGACCAGGGCGTGACGCACCAGTTCACCGGCGCGCAACTGGCGCTGGGTGGGGCCCAGTTCGGCCGGCGCCCGGCCGTGGGATTTATCTTTAAAAGAGCGTTTCATCACGTCCATATAAGCGTTTCTGATGATTTTTCTATCCAAAAAAAACGAATGCGCTATGCAGGGCAAGTCGAGTAATTGTCAGGCAAAGATATGGCCGCTCTTAAATCTGGTTTCGTCCCTCGTATGGAGGGCCTTGATGCTTTGCGTGGCTTCGCTCTGATGGGTCTGTTCCTGGTGCATATGCCGGAAGAATATGAACTCTATTGGGCGCACCCGACCACCGATCCGACCCAGCTTTTGTGGCACAACATCATCTTCACCCTCTTCTCCGGAAAGGCCTTCGCGCTACTGGCCCTGTGCTTCGGCGTTTCCTTTTTCATCATCATGGACCGCTCGGCGAAACGGGGAGTCGATTTCACCGGCCGCTTTATCTGGCGGCTTGCATTGCTGGGCCTGATCGGTTTCCTGCACGGGCTCTGGTACAGAGGGGATATTCTCGACGTGCTCGCGGTAATGGGCCTGTTTTTGCTTCCCTTCTATCGCCTCAAGAACAATGCCCTGATCATCCTCTTAGCCCTTTTCTTCCTGCTGCAACCCATCATGATCTTCCAGATGATCAGCGCGCTGCATGGCGCGGAGTGGGCGAACCAGGCGCCCTTCTTCTCGACAGACAAGATGCCGCAGGCCTATCTGACCGGCAAGAGCCTGCTGGCTACCATCCAGGCCGATGCCAGTGATGGCCGCCTCCTGAAGTGGGATTTCATGTATTCTTCGGGCCGCTTGAGTCAGATCATGGGGCTTTCACTGATCGGCCTTGTGCTTGGCCGCATCGATTTCTTTCGCCAGCCGCAAAAGTTCGCCTGGGCGCGCATGATCGGATTTCTGATTGCCGCAGTATGCACGATCGCCCTTTACGCAAACAAAGCAAAACTGATCGCGCTCGTGCCCGGTTCCGACAAGATGATCATGCCGCATAGTCTCTGGAACACGATGGTTGCGAGCTGGCTGGATCTCAGCCTGACGGCTGTGCTGATGTTTGGTTTCCTCTGCCTCTATTACAGTTTCGCGCACAAGCTTCTGAATCTGCTGGCGCCGGCCGGCCGTATGACCCTGACCCTTTATGTAGGCCAGTCCCTGATCTTCGTGCCTGTGTTTTACAGTTTTGGACTTAATCAGCAGGCGACCATGCTGCAATCGACCGCTATCCTGATTGCCATCCCGGCCTTTATCGCCCAGGTTGCTTTTGCTCACCTGTGGTTCCGTTATTTCCTGTACGGTCCACTGGAATGGTTGTGGCGCGCGGCAACTTACCTGACGGTGAAGGTGCCATTTATCCGAAGAAGCGCCTCTGCCTGAATTTCCAGTATGGCCTTTAGCGGAAGATAGAGTCCCAGCCGGTTCCACGGCGCATTCATCGCCCGCTGCCTAAGGCCATCGATATAGGTATTGGCCAGCCATGCCGACAGGGCGAACAGCCCGCAGACATAGGCGATGGCGGCATCGATAGCCTCGTAAATCTCCGGTGTCGGATTATGCACGGGCCGGAAACGCAGAGGTAAGCGACGAGTATCCCGCGGCGTGATTTGTCTGCGGATGAACGCCTCCAGGTTTTCGCTGCGGAATTTCAGCCGGTTCGACCGAGCCTCCGGCTGGATATGATCGCCGGCATCAACGGCGTAATAGGCGAGCACAGCCTCACAGACGGCGACGCTGTAGACATATTGCCGATGGCCTTGCCAGTTCAGGATATGGTGAGGCGAGGCACAAGGTCGACCCAGATGCGCTTTGATCGCCCGGATGCGCGGCTTCACCGTCGCCCAGTCACGGCCGATCGTGCCGATGTGGGCATTGCGCACGCCACACAGGACGGCCAGTCCACGCTGGGTCAGATAGGGACTGCCATCGCTCAGGAGCCCCATGCCAATGCCGCCAGCTTCGATGTAGGCCGCGATAGTTATTTCACATTTAGTTGTTTCGACAGATTTTTTTCGCGCCTCAGGCGTATTGCCCTGCGGTAAATCGAACATCGCGCCGCCCCTCGGAAGCTGGTTGTTTGTCATAAAAGCTTACGCGACAAGGCACTGCTATTTATAGTGCAGCGCAAACAGGTCAGGATCAAGGGTGCGGCTAAAGGTTCCATCTTCACGATTTTGTTAATACAAAATTTACCCTGAGAGGGTTTCCATGGGTTGATTATTTTTGACTTTTCAGTGAAATAATCGTTTTTGGTGTATTTGCGTATCGTGGAGTACCTGTTTTGGCGAAATTTGTAACGCAGGACGCTTTCATTTTTGACGAACCTGTCAATACTTCCGAAGCGCCATATATCGTCGATTATACTGTACTGCCCTCACCTGCCGAGGCAGATAACTCCCTGAAATCACGAACATCCGAACGGAAAATACCGCTGGTCCTGACACTGGCGGTTATGTCGGTGATTTGCGGCGGCTTCTGGGCAGGCGCTGTACTTCTCATGCTCCGCTGGCTCCATTCTTGATGACAAACTAACCGCCTCAAGCCCGTTACTTATTAATTTTTTCTTTTTTTCACCTAAAAAAGCCAGATTTCGCATTTAAATTCGCTTGATAGCCGAAATCCGTGTTAAATTACTCTGCAACCTCGCGAAGAAAACGCCATGCAACGCCCGTCAAAGCCCACAGCTGCCAGCATAAGCTACGCTCAGGCCCCCTACATTTCCGCCTTCATGGCGCGGCAGGATTTCGAGCGTCTGTTCGGTACGCAGGGTCACAAGCGAGTCGCCGCGGATAACCGCAAGCTGCCCTTCATCTATACCTTGGGCGCCATGACCGTTTACTGCACCATCTTCTGGGTCGCGGTCTTCAAGATCATCTTCTAGTTAAAAACGATCGTTTTCGCACCGTTGATAATCACCCGGCGCTCGGCATGCCAGGTCACGGCACGCGCCAGAACCCGCGCCTCGATATCCTGACCTATGGCCACCAGTTGCTCTGGTGTCAGACCATGGTGGACTCGCTGGACATCCTGCTCGATGATCGGGCCCTCATCCAGATCCGACGTGACATAATGCGCCGTAGCGCCGATGATCTTCACCCCCCGCGCATGCGCCTGGTGATAGGGCTTGGCGCCCTTGAAACTCGGCAGGAAGGAATGGTGGATATTGATGCACCGGCCCTCCAGCTTGCGCGCCAGATCATCTGACAGAATCTGCATATAGCGCGCCAGCACCACCAGATCCGCCTGGTAATCCTCGATCAGTTTCAGGAACTCGGCTTCCTGTTCCGCCTTGCCAATGCCTTTGGTCGGCAGGCAGACGTAAGGAATACCACTCCATTCCACCAGTGACCGCATATCGTCGTGGTTCGACATCACGCAGACGATATCGACCGGCAGCAGGCCGGAACGCCAGCGATACAGGAGTTCGTTCAGGCAATGGCCAAACTTCGAGACCGCGATCAGGGCTTTCGGCTTGTTGGAGAGATTAAAGATATCCCAGTCCATCGAGAAGCGGTGCGCGATCGGCTTGAAACCGTCACGCAGGGTCGCCATCGGCGGCATCTTCGGCCCTGCCTGCTTGAAGACGACCCGGACATAGAACATGTCACCAAGCGCATCGTTAAACTGGTTGGATTCGACAATAGAGATGTCGTTGTCATTCAGGTAGCCAGAAACAGCGGCGACGATGCCACGGGTATCCGGGCACTTGATGATCAGGACATAATGGGCGGGGTCGAATTCGGTCGTATCGAGCATGGTTTGGCAATAGCACGCAAATATTGAGAAAAGTCAAAGGTTTCAAAAGAAAGCTATTGAATGCCAAATTCTCTCTCGATGCGCCAAGTTACAGGGCTAACGAGTACACCAAATGAGTTGATCGAAGCTCCAGCATAGTGGTTTCCTGACTTTTCGTCAGGCAAATAGGTGATCTCGAACACATACCTTTCACGTATATAGCCGTGAAAACTAATGCGAAAATTCTTGTCAGACCATCGCCTTGTCTGATGCACGTAGTCAAGGACAACAGGCAGAAGGTCCGCTTCCGTCGCCTCTATTTCCGTATGGCTTACAGTCGGCGTGCCAGGCGGTACATATGGCCAGACTTTGAGCGGCCGATTTGACGAACAACTACACAAGCAAGCGATACAGGCCAATATAACAAGCCGCTTCATGTAATCCCCTAAAGTATCGTGGGGTCGCGGACCCCACACCCCATAACAGTCTCAGAGATTTAAGTGCCGTTGCAACCCCGAAAAAGCAAAAGGCCCGGAATGATCCGGGCCTGATGCTTTTGACAAGAGTTACAAGGTCCGCTTGATTTCCTCGACCGTGAAGCACTCGATGAAATCGCCCTTCTTGAGGTCCTGGAAGCCGTTGAAGGCCATGCCGCATTCCTGCGACACCTGCACCTCGTTGACCTCGTCCTTGAAGCGCTTGAGCGTCGACAGAATACCCATTTCCTGGATGACAACGTCGTCACGCAGAATACGGATACGCGCGCCTTTCTGCATCCGGCCTTCCTTGACGATACAGCCCGCCACCTTGCCGACCTTCGAGATATCGAAGACTTCGAGGATTTCGGCATTACCGAGGAAGGTTTCACGCTGAATCGGGGCCAGCATGCCGGACATGACGCCCTTGATGTCATCGATCAGGTCATAGATGATCGAATAGTAGCGGATTTCCACGCCTTCACGCTCGGCCAGGTCACGCGCCTGCTTGCCGGCACGGACGTTGAAGCCGATGATCGGTGCGCCCGAACCCTTGGCCAGCTGGACATCGGATTCAGTGATGGCACCGGCGGCCGAATGGATAATGCGGGCGCGGACTTCGTCGGTCGACAGCTTTTCCAGCGAGCCGACAATGGCTTCGCCCGAACCCTGCACGTCCGACTTGATGATCAGCTGCAGTTCCTTGGCCTTGTTGGAAGCCAGCTTCGACATCATGTCGCTCAGCGACACAGCACCGACCGGAGCGATCGTCTTTTCGCGGCGGACGCGCTCGCGGTATTCCGTGATTTCACGGGCGCGGGCATCATTTTCCACCACGGCGAAGGCTTCACCGGGGTCCGGCGCGCCGTCAAGACCGAGGATTTCCACCGGCTGCGACGGACCTGCCTCGTTCAGTTGCTCGTTGCGCTCGTTAATCAGGGCGCGAACACGACCGAACGAAGAACCGGCGACGACGATATCGCCGCGCTTCAGCGTACCGCGCTTGACCAGGACGGTGGCCACCGGGCCCCGGCCCTTGTCGAGCTTGGCTTCGATGACAATACCCTCGGCCGTGCGGTCCGGATTGGCGCGCAGATCGAGCACTTCGGCCTGCAACAGGATAGCTTCGATCAGCTGGTCGAGACCTTGGCGGGTCTTGGCCGAAACCTCAACGACCTGCGTATCGCCGCCCAGGGCTTCTACGACCACTTCATGCTGAAGCAGTTCATTGATGATGCGTTCCGGCTTGGCGCCCGGCTTGTCCATCTTGTTGATGGCCACGATGATCGGCGTCTTGGCGGCGCGGGCGTGGTTGATGGCTTCGATCGTCTGCGGCATGACGCCGTCATCCGCCGCCACCACCAGCACCACGATATCGGTTACATTGGCGCCGCGGGCGCGCATGGCCGAGAAGGCGGCGTGGCCCGGCGTATCCAGGAAGGTGACGCGGTCGCCCGACGGCACCTTGATCTGATAGGCGCCGATATGCTGGGTGATGCCGCCGGCTTCGCCGGAAGCGACATCGGCCGAACGCAGGGCGTCGAGCAGCGAGGTCTTGCCGTGGTCGACGTGACCCATAACGGCCACGACCGGCGGACGCACGATGGTATCGTCGTCATGATCCTCGGCATCGATGAAGCCTTCCAGAACGTCGGATTCCGACACGCGTTTGACGGTGTGGCCGAATTCCGAAGCCACCAGTTCGGCGGTATCGGTATCGATCACATCATTGATCTTCAGCATCATGCCCTGCTTCATCAGCATCTTGATGATGTCGACAGCGCGCACCGCCATACGGTTGGACAGCTCCTGAACGGTGATGACGTCAGGAATGACGACTTCACGCGCCACACGCGCCTGCTCGACCTGGGAACCCTTGCGCTTTTCACGTTCCCGCTCACGAGCCCGGCGCACCGAGGCCAGCGAACGCATGCGATCGGCAGTGCCCTCGTCGTCACCGACTACGGCCTGCAGAGTCAGGCGACCTTCGCGGCGCTTGGGCTCGCCGCGTGTTTGCGACACGGCCTTGACCGGTGCACCGGCCTTGCCGCGCTTCACGCCACGATCATCATCATCCCCTGACTTGCGGGTATCAAGCGCCTTGCTGCCGATGCCACCCGTGCCACGGCTGGAGCGGATGCGATCCACTTCCGGCGTGGCAGGCGCATTGGCGGCAACGCCCTGACCGGGACGCGGCGGACGCGGCGAATTGACGTTATAGCGAACGGTTTCACCCCGCTCCGGACGCGGGGCGTTCGGATCGCGCGGCGGGCGCGGCGCATTGGGATCACGCGGCGTGAACGGACGGTTCGGATCGCGCGGCGGACGCGGCGCGTTCGGGTCACGCGGCGTATACGGACGGTCGCCCTGCGGACGATCGCCGCGCGGCGGATAAGGCGTGCGGCCGCCTTCGTTGCGATGACCGTCACGTTGACCGTCTCTGGGACGATCACCCTGCGGACGATCGCCGCGCTGGCCCTGATAGCCGCCTTGCGGACGATCGCCTTGCGGGCGTTCACTACGCTGGTCATAACGCGGCGCACGCTCATTGCGGAAAGCCGGTTGTTGCGGCGCTGCCGGACGCGGGGTCTCGGCCGCCGGTTGCGGGGCCGGTGTCACAGTCGGTTGCGGCGCGGCCGCTTCAGCCCGCGGGACCGGTTGAGGTGCGGTCGGTTGCGGGGCTTGAGGCACGACTGGAGCAGGGGCGGGCTTCGCCGCTTCCGCGCGAGCCGCCGCGGCACGGGCATCAGCTGCCTTGCGTTCCTGATCGGCCAGGGCGGCAGCGATGGCGCGCTGGCGCGCGTCCTGCTCTTCCTGACGCAGATTGCCGGCGTTGCCGCCACCTTGCGCCGGACGCGGGGCCTGGGCCTGTTGCGGACGGTTGATTTCGGGCGGCGCGGGACGAACGTGACCGGACGGCGCACCGGCGGGCGGCGTACCGATGCGGCGCTTGGTTTCGACCACTACCGTCTTGGAACGGCCATGGCTGAAGCTCTGCTTGACCGTGCCTGTCGACACATTGCCACCGACACGCGGCTTCAGCGTGAGCGGCGTACGCTCACGGTTGGCAGGCTGGTCGTTATTCTTGTCGTCTTTTCCGTCGCTCATCCGGCTTGTCTACTAACCTTTTGCGAAACCTGACCCTAGTGCCAGACTTCTGTTTCAATAATATTTCGTCGCGTGGAACGTCCGATCACGGATCAGCCGTCCCTTACGAGCGCTCGCCATTGCACCGTGGCCGTATACAGTCAGGGCAGAAGAACCAACACTCTCAAGTCTCGCCCGATATCAACCGGGCGTTTCGGGCTCCGGCCTTCTCACCCAGCCTTCCGGCACCAGGGGTTCGAAGCCCGACAGTCTTTTCATTTCCAAAGACCAACGCTGTACGCGCCGCCCCGACAGGAGTGCGACGTGTATGGCATTTTCTGTGCCCAAAGCCAAACTTAATTCGGCGTTACTAAAGCTTCCGCAGACGTTTGGCGAGGGGGATTGCTGGCTGCCGGCATATAAAATGCGCCTGCGGCCGTCTTCCGCCCCGTCGGCAGCCTCAATGATCCAGCCCGCCTTGCCCGATTTGACGGCGGCGAGCGTCTTTTCAAAGCCGTTGACGATGCCGCCTTCACGCCGCGCCAGCCCCAGAAGATCGAGGCAGCGGCGGCGCAGAAGATCATGCACCAGGGAAATGAGATTGGGATCGGCCTTCACCTGTCGCTTGGCCGCCCGACTGAATATGTTCTTTTTCAGCGCGATTTCAAGGGCGCTGCGCTCGGCCGCGATCCACAGGCCGCGCCCCGGCAGCTTCTGCGCCAGATCCGGCGTCAGAAAACCTTCAGGCGACACGACAAAGCGGATGAGGCCGTCCGTGGGGACGGTCTCACCGCTGGCGATATCGCGCCGTTGCGGCTGGCCCTTCTGGCTTTCGCCCAGGACCAGCGCGTCATCAGTGTCGGTTAAAAGCGCGGGCTCATTGTTCGGAGCTGGCGACATCTTCGCCCTCCTCAGCAAAAGCTTCTGGCTCTTCAAAAGCACCGGCTTCCTCATAAGCCTCTTCGTCGGCTTCCTCGACGACCGGAGCCTCGATCCAGCCAGCGGCGACGCGGGCATTGAGGATCAGGGACTCGGCATCACCCACCGACAGGTTGAAGGATTCCAGGGCGCCCGGCACGCGCACGCGCTCGCCGCCCTTCTGTTCGAAGCCGCCACGGATTTCGTCGGTCGCCAGGTCGGCCAGGTCTTCCACCGTCTTGACGCCGGCCGCACCGAGCGCAACCGCCATCGGCAGGGTCACGCCCTGGATATCGAGCACGGCATCCTCGACACCGTATTCGCGGCGCTTGGAATCCTGCTCGGCGGCTTCCTTTTCGAGATAGTCACGGGCGCGGGCCTGCAGCTCGGAGGCCGTGTCTTCGTCGAAGCCTTCGATGGCGGCGATTTCGTTTTCATCGACATAGGCCAGGTCTTCGACGGACGAGAAGCCTTCGGTGACCAGCAGCTGGGCGATGACTTCATCGACATCGAGCGCTTCCTGGAACAGGGCGGTGCGTTCGGCGAATTCCTTCTGACGGCGCTCGCTGTCCTGGGATTCGGTGATGATATCGACCTGCCAGCCGGTCAGCTGCGACGCCAGGCGGACATTCTGGCCGCGGCGGCCGATGGCCAGCGACAGCTGTTCGTCCGGCACCACCACTTCGACGCGGTCTTCTTCTTCATCGAGAACGACCTTGGAAACTTCGGCAGGCGCCAGGGCGTTGACGATGAAGGTGGCTTCGTCGGGCGACCACTGGATGATGTCGATCTTTTCGTTTTGCAGTTCGGCGACGACGGCCTGAACGCGCGAGCCGCGCATACCGACGCAGGCACCCACGGGGTCAATGGAGTTGTCGTTCGACAGCACGGCCATCTTGGCGCGCGAACCCGGATCACGGGCCACCGACTTGATCTCGATCACGCCGTCATAGATTTCCGGCACTTCCTGCGCGAACAGCTTGGCCATGAAGCCGCCATGGGCTCTGGAGAGCATGATTTGCGGGCCCTTGGTTTCGCGGCGCACATCATAGATATAGGCGCGGATGCGGTCATTGACCTGGAAGGCTTCGCGTGGAATCGACTGGTCGCGGCGCATGATGCCTTCACCCTTGCCGAGATCGACAATGACATTGCCGTATTCGACGCGGCGCACCGTGCCGTTGACGATCTCGCCAACGCGGTCCTTGTATTCGTCGTACTGCTTTTCACGCTCGGCTTCGCGCACCTTGTGGGTCACCACCTGACGGGCCATCTGGGTCTGGACACGGCCCAGCTCGAAGGGCGGCAGGACTTCGGAATATTCCTTGCCGACAAAGGCTTCCTTGTCGTCGCGCAGGGCTTCAGTCAGGGTCTTCTGAGCGTATTCGTTTTCCAGCTCCTCGTCCGGCACCACGGTGATGTGACGGGTGATGGTCATTTCACCGGTGCGGGGATCGATCTGGACACGGATATCGTGCTCGGCGCCATAACGCGAACGGGCGGCCTTCTGGATCGCTTCCTCAATGGAGGCGATGACCACGGTCTTGTCGATCGACTTTTCACGCGCCACGGCCTCTGCGATCTGCAGCAGTTCCTGACGGTTGGCGCTGATTCCGGTGAAGCTCATCGGTTACGTCCTCTTGTTTATCTATTTGTCGTCATTAGCGGGTTCGTCTTCGTCGAACGCTTCATCATCGAAGTCGTCGTCGTCAAACCCTTCAAAATCTTCGTCTTCGGCGTCGTCATCCTCACCGCGCGCCGCCTTGGCCTCGGCGCCGCGCTTCATCAGCTCATCATTGAGGATCAGCTTGGCATCGATGATCCAGTCGAACGGCATGAGGGCGGTCTCTTCCTCGCCTTCCAGATCGATGGCGATATGCCCCCCCTCTGGAGTGTCCTCGATGCCGGCCAGGATACCACGGAAGCGCTTGCGGCCCTCGGCCAGACGATCCAGTTCGATACGGGCTTCCAGACCCTCATAGGTCTCGAAGTCCTTCAGGCGGGTCAGCGGCCGATCGATGCCCGGCGAGGAGACTTCCAGGGTGAATTCGCCCTCGATCGGATCGGCCTCGTCGATATAGGCCGAGATGGCGCGTGACAGGCGGGCGCACTGGTTGACATTGATGTCGCCATCTGACTTGCGCTCGGCCATGATCTGCAGGAAACGCGATCCGCCGGGACGGCGCGAGCCTTGCAGGCGCACACGCACGATATCCAGCGCCAGGGTTTCGGCGATCGGATCGAAAATCTCGAGCAGCTTGCGTTCTTCCGGGGTCTTGGCGCGCAAATGGGGTCTCTTAAGCAATAAAAAAGGCGGCAGGCTCTGTGGCCGCCGCCGCTGCCTTTCGGCAATCGGTCATGTTGGCAAGCTATATAGGCCGGCTTTCCGGCTTTGCCAAGAAGAATCTGGCAAGCCTGCCTAAAGCAGATGCGGATGCAGATAATCCTCTGGAATGGCGACCGGATAGAGATGGCCGGAATACATCATCAGCAGCAGATATGTCAGGTAACCGCCGGCGCCGACCGTGACGATCAGCAGCAGCCAACCCACCGGCTTGTTGGTCTTTTTGAAGATATCATAGAGGATGCAGCCGAAATGGACGAACAGGGCGAAGACGCCGGCGCCATAAAATCCATAGGCGGCATAGGTCAGCGGCGGCGCAAACGTAGCTGCGGCAAAGGCAAAGGTGGTGTCGAGATTGAAGACCATCCGCGCCACGGCGACACTGCCGACATGGACAAGGATGAACAGGACCATCACCAGGCCGGACGCCGCCTGCAGCTGGTGGATGAAATCCTTTTTCTTCGACCAGATTTCAATGATCAGGGGAATCCCCGTCAGTATCTGGATGACAAAGGCCAGCAATATGCCCGCCTCGACAATAGGATGGCGATAGACCAGCCGGGCCGCGTCCATGAACTGCGCATGGGCGCCAGGCCCCAGCAGACCGACTAAATGATTGGCGAAATGCAGGCACAGAAAGGCAAAGACAAATGCCGCCGATACCTTGTGAAGACGCTCCATAAACCACCCCCGGATACGAGGGTTAACCATGTCGCATTCCGGCCCGCTTGGCCAGAGGGCACATCACGCGGTTGTGAATCGGGAAACGAATTATCGCCTTATGAAGTCGAAAAACACCGGCCTGCAGTCGCCCAGGCCCTTGGTCTCGTAGCGCGTGGTGACATGATCGGCAGGCGGCGCGTTCCAATCCGCCTGGCCCTGAGCCGGCCACTCGAAATCCGGACAAGCGAGAAAGCGTTCCAGCGCCCAGTCGGCATAGTTAGCCCAATCGGTGGCAAACCGTACCGCACCGCCGGCCTTCAGCACGCGAGCGAAGGCAGCGACGGTTTCCGGCTGGACAAACCGGCGCTTGTTGTGTCGCGCCTTGGGCCAGGGATCGGCGAACAGGATAAAGATGCGGTTTAAGGACGCCGGCGGCAGTCTATCGAGCAGGGGCCGCGCGTCATTGGCCAGGATCAGGACATTCTCCAGCCCGACCTCATCGATATGACGCAGGGCCGAGCCGACGCCATTGAGAAAGGGTTCGCAACCGATAAAGGTGACCTGCGGGTTCTTCGCCGCCTGCGCCGCCAGATGCTCGCCACCGCCGAAACCGATCTCCAGCCACAACTCGCGACCGGAGTCCAGGGCTTCCGTGACGTGCGCGTCACTGGCCTCGATTTGCGGCAGAAGCGTCTCGAACAGGTTCGCCTGCTGCGGTTTCAGCTTGCGTGACTTGATGCGCCCGAACGAGCGCATGGGGCCCCATTCAGCGGCCGATTTATTTTCTTCAGATGACATTCGCGGCGTTTAGAACGCGCGCTTGAGTTCGTCAACCAGATCGGTGTTTTCCCACGAGAAGCCGCCATCGGCATCCGGCTTACGGCCGAAATGACCATAGGCGACGCTGCGCTCATAGATCGGCTTGTTGAGGCCGAGGTGCAGGCGGATCGACTTCGGCGTCAGACCACCGATCAATTCGGGCAGGATTTCCTCCAGCTTTTCCTCGGAAACCTGGCCCGTGCCGTGGGTATCGACATAGAAGGACAGCGGACGCGATACACCGATGGCATAGGAAACCTGCAGCGTGCACTTCTTGGCCAGGCCTGCGGCCACAACGTTTTTCGCCAGGTAACGCAGGGCATAGGCCGCCGAGCGATCGACCTTGGTCGGATCCTTACCGGAAAAGGCACCACCGCCGTGCGGAGCGGCGCCGCCATAGGTATCAACGATGATCTTGCGACCGGTCAGGCCGGCATCGCCGTCGGGACCGCCGATAACGAAATTGCCGGTCGGGTTGACCAGCCATTCGGTCTCGTCGGTCACCATGCCGGCCGGCAGGATTTCCAGGGCATAGGGTTTGATAATGGCTTCGACATCCGACGGCGTCAGGCCGTCCTGGTGCTGATGCGACACCAGTATCTTCAGAATACGCGACGGCTTGCCGTTTTCATACTGCACGGTGACCTGGCTCTTGGCGTCTGGCTCCAGGCGATGCTCGCCGGCGTGACGGGCCTCGGCCAGGCGGCGCAGAATGTTGTGCGACCATTGCAGCGGCGCCGGGGTCAGTTCTTCGGTCTCGTCCGTCGCATAGCCGAACATGATGCCCTGGTCGCCCGCGCCTTCGTCCTTGTTGTCGCCGGAATCGACTCCTTGCGCGATATCGGCCGACTGAGCATGCAGGTGACAGGCATAGTCAGCCATCGCCCAGTGGAAACCCTTCTGCGCGTAACCGATATCCTTAACCGCATGGCGCACCTTGTCTTCCAGGCCGCCGATAATTCCGCTGATCTGATCATCGCTGGCACGGACCTCGCCGGCCAGCACGATGCGATTGGTAGTCACCAGGGTTTCGCAGGCCACACGGGCTTCCGGATCACGCGCCAGGAAGGCATCGACCACGACGTCCGAGATACGGTCGGCGACCTTGTCGGGATGGCCTTCGGAAACGCTTTCGCTAGTGAAGATATAGTTTGAGCGCATGGGCGGACCTTTACTGAAGCTTGCCTATAAGCATATAAAGATATGTTTATATGATCAAGAAGCTTTTTGGATATATGGCACTTCCCATGGAAAGAACCAGTGCCCGACCCCTTCCTCAAAAGACGATTATTCGGACAGCAAAAAGCCCTGCCTCCGGGAAAGCAGGGCTTTTGCCACTCATCGGGTCAGTTCGTAATTCAGGCTTCGTCTTCTTCGCCGAGCGTACGCACCAGCTCAAGAATGCGACGGCGAAGCTTGGCGTTCTTGACGCGCGGGAAGGCTTCAGCCAGCTCGATGCCTTCGGTCGTCATCAGGAAACCGTGAACGAACTGTTCGGATTCGGATTCCGAGAAACCTTCGACGGCTTCGTTCTCGCCATAGCCTTCGAAGAAATAGGCGATCGGCGCCTTGAGCGCCTTGGCAATCTCATACAGTTTCGAAGCACTGATGCGGTTGGAGCCGCGCTCATACTTTTGTACCTGCTGGAATGTCAGCTCGATAACCTCGGCGAGACTCTCCTGGCTCATGCCCAGAAACTTGCGCCGCATCCTGACGCGGGCGCCAACGTGCAGGTCGACGGGGTTAGGTCCGCGTTCAGCCTTCGAAATTTCGTCCAACTTAATGCCTCATACTTTATTTCTGGGCCAAAGACGGACTTCAGCCGAACTTTATATTATACGCTTTCGCATAGCGAAACTGTTCGCTAGCGGCTACAATTTTTTAGCAAACGGGCCTATTTTTTCGCAGAAAAAGCCGGTTTACGAAAGAATACTGTAATTTGGGAACAGTCAACCCCAAGAAAAGACAGAGCACGAATCCGAGATATGCAAATCTCTGCATGGCGTAGGCGGTAATATTTGCGGGAGCTGGCAGGTTGATGTCCTTGTATCCTGCCACGCCTAGACCTGTCGCCGTGCCCGGCACAACTCTCCCGAGGGGATCAATAACGGCGGATATGCCCGTCGGAGTTGATCTCACCATCGGAAGCCCTTCTTCGATCGCCCGGAAACTCGCCAGGTTCAGGTGCTGTACAGGTCCCGTGGTCGGGCCGAACCAAGCGTCATTCGAGATGTTAACGATCCATTTGGGCCGCAATATGTCGTTTTGTTTGTAACGGGTCATGTCCAGCGAAGGGAAGATTCCCTCGTAGCAAATCATAGGTAAAACACGGGGAATGCCGGTAAAATCATGCGGCTTTGTACGTTCACCCGGCGTAAAGCTGTCATCGAAATGCGTCAGAGCTGACATACCCAACGGATTGAGAATGTCCTGGTACGGCGTAAATTCACCGAAGGGCACGAGCTTGTATTTATTGTACTGGCCGATAATCTGTTCTTGCCCACCTTTGCGGTTCAGCACAAGCATGGCATTGCGCCACACCAGACCGCCTTTCGGGGAAGGTTCCTGCTTGGTGGTGCCGATCATCAGGGACTGGTTTTCAGCCAGCAGATTGGCCATAACCGGCAGGGTCCAGGTATCCTGATCGGTCAGGTTTTCCCAGGTGACCGGCAGAGCGCCTTCCGGCCATATGATCAGGTCCGGCACACGATGACCCGGTTCAGGTGGCGTCTTGCTCATGCGGACATAGAGATTGAACAGGTGGGCGAAATTGCGGGCGTCCCACTTGGCTTCCTGCCCGACCGCCGGCTGCACATAACGGATGATATAGCCCGTATCTCTGATTTGCACCGTGTTCAGACGATATTCGCCGACGCCGAAACAGCCCGCCAGTACCAGGGCGCCGAAAACAGCCGGCGCATAGCCGGAAACCCCCCGGCCACGCCGCACGATCCCGACGCTGGAAAAGACCAGCACGGTGACGAAACCCAGACCATAGACCCCAACATAGGCCGCCATCTGCGACAGGGCGCTGCCGGCTTTCCAGGTCGAACCCGCCGGATTCCATGGAAAGCCGGACATGATCGAACCGCGTGTCATTTCCAGCAGGGAAAACAGAGCGGCGAAATAGACGAAACGTGTCCAGTTGGCCGGCCGCATCTTCGTATAGATCAGGGCGAACAGCCCCCAGAACAAACCGATGCCAGCCGGCAGCAGCATGGCGGCGGGAATGGCCATCCAGCCATAGGTTTCGGCATCGACCAGAAAGGCCTCGGCCACCCAGAAACAGGAGACGAAGAAATAGCAGAAACCCGCCAGCCAGCCCATGAAGAAGGCCGTACGCTTGGGCCAGTTGCCGAGATCGCATTCCAGCGCATAGAGCAACAGGCCGTACCCGAGCAGACCGGGCAGGAAACCGAATGGCGGCTGGGCAAAGGCGATCAGCAGGCCGGAAATGGCCGCCAGCATGCGCGGCCGCTGACGCGGATCGCCCACGAAGTTCACCACCGGCGCCAGCAGTGGATGTTTTAGTAACGCGCGAAAATCAGTCATCGGCAGGGGTCAGGTCCGCCGGTTCAGGGGTGCGGCGATGCAGGCGTAAACGCTTGATGCGGCGCGGGTCGGCATCCAGCACCTCGATATCGAAACCGGCGTCCGGATAGGGCACCACCTCCCCGCGCTGCGGCACACGGCCCGCCAGCATGGCAACCAGACCCGCCAGAGTGTCGATTTCTTCCTCGGATTCTTCCGGATAAAGGCTCAAACCCAGCTTTTCCTCAAGGGTCACCAGCTCGACACGGCCATCGATCTCATACTGGCCGTTTGGCAGCTCGCGCATCTCTTCGTCGCCCGCCTCGTCATATTCATCATCGATATCGCCGACCACGGCCTCGACCAGATCTTCCAGCGTCACCAGACCATCCGTGCCGCCGAACTCATCGATCACCAGCGCCATGTGGATGCGCTGGGCCTGCATGCGCAGCATCAGATCCGAGGTCGTCATCGAAGAGGGCACATAAAGCAGCTCACGGCGCAGGCGATGCAGCACCGGCTCGGCCCAGTTCGGCGCGGCCCGGCCGGCTTCCGGCGCCAGCAGCTTCAGGATGTCCTTTATGTGGACCACACCGACCGGATCATCCAGCCCGTCGCGGTAGATCGGCAAGCGCGAATGCTCGCTTTCCACACAAAGGCTGACCACGTCCGCAAGCGTGCTCGACAGCTCTACCGCAATAATATCGACGCGGGGCGTCATGACATCGGCCACACTGAGCGACTGAAAAGCGCGGGCATGATCGATCAGGTTGGCGGCGACCGCGGCGCGGTCTTCGGCCTCCGCCGTCTCCGGCACACTGCCGGCGGCGGGTTTCGGCTTGAAGCCCAGGAAGGACCAAAAGGATTTTCCGAACGAGTCGTCTGGCTCAGCCATGTGTGTGTTCAGGTTCCGTAAGGATCAGCGACGTTCAGACGCTTCAGAATATCGCGTTCGAGATTTTCCATCTCTTCCGCCTCTTCATCGTTCATATGATCATAGCCCAATAAATGCAAAGCGCCATGGATAGAGAGATGGAGGACGTGATTTTTCAGCGTCTTTTTCTGTTCCTCCGCCTCGCGGACGCAGGTTTCCAGGCCGAGGGCGATATCGCCGAGGTGGGCGATGCCCGGCATGCGCGGCGCCGGGAAGGACAGCACATTGGTCGGTGCGTTCTTCTGGCGGTATTCCTTGTTGAGCGATTTCATCTCGGCATCGTCGCACAACAGCACGACCACATCGACCTGATCCTTGAATTCGACCGCCGCGAGCACCGCCGAAATACCGGTCTGCACCACGACCTGCACATCCGGCAGGGCATCAAGCCAGCCCTCTTCCTCGATCTCGATATCAATTAAAGGTTCGGATGCAGGTTCCATCAGCTTTTGTACTCGTTGTCATAGGCCCGAACGATACGCGCCACCAGTTCATGGCGAACGATATCCTCGGCCTTCAGTTCCGCCTTGCCGACACCCTCGACCTGATCGAGCAGGTGAACGGCGTGAACCAGTCCGCTGTCGCCGCGATTGGGCAGGTCGATCTGCGACGGATCGCCGGTCACCACCATTTTCGACCCTTCGCCCAGGCGAGTCAGGATCATCTTCATCTGCATGCGCGTGGTGTTCTGCGCCTCGTCGATGATGACATAGGCATAGGACAGCGTACGGCCGCGCATATAGGCCAGCGGCGCGACTTCGATTTCCTTGGTCTCGCGCTTCTTGGCCAATAGTTGCGGACCGAGAATATCGTCCAACGCACCCCAGATCGGCGTCAGGTAGGGGTCGATCTTCTCATTAAGATCACCCGGCAGGAACCCCAGACGTTCACCGGCCTCGACCGCCGGACGGGTGATGATCAGCTTGTCGACCGCCCCCTTGAGCAGCAGCGAAACCCCATGCGCCACGGCAAGGAAGGTCTTGCCGGAACCCGCCGGACCCAGGGCGAAAACGAGATCGTTGGAAGCCAGTTCGTGCAGATAGGCCGCCTGACCGGCCGTCTTGGCGGCAATGGCGCCGCGGCGCCCCATGACGATGGTGTTGCGCTGATCGAGCGGTGGCGCCGAAGGCCGCGTCTTATCGGAGGCCTGGCCCGTGAGTTGCGGCTGATTGATCAATCGACGGACATCGTCCTCGGCGATATCGATGCCCTGATCGTACATGTCGGCCAGGGTAACGATCACCGCTTTCGCCTTCTGACGCGCGCGAGCATCGCCGGAAACGACGAGACCGCCACCAGGCATTTCGACCAATACCCGGAACGCGCCCTCGATCATGGCGAGGTAGCGCTCGCTCGGGCCGACGACCGCCAGGACGCACGGGTCTGTCAGGGAAATGAAGTCGTCCTTCACGGCGGCCATCAGACCAGTTCACCTTTCAGGCTGTTATTGCTGTTGGCGATGATTTTCACCTGACGGATTTCGCCAATCAAATGGGCGGCATCTTCCACGAAAACCGATTGCAGGTAAGGTGAGCGGCCAATGGCCTGACCTTCGAGACGGCCCGGCTTTTCAAACAGAATATCGAGCGTTTGCCCGATCAGGTTTTCCTTGAAAGCCTGCTGCTGTTCGATGATCAGGGCCTGCAGGGTTTGCAGACGGGCATCGGCGACCTCGGCCGGCACCTGACCCGGCATGGCGGCGGCCGGCGTGCCCGGACGTGGCGAATATTTGAACGAGAAGGCCGAGGCATAACCAACGCGGCGGATGAGATCGAGCGTGTCCTCGAAATCCTTGTCGGTCTCGCCGGGGAAGCCAACAATAAAATCGCCCGACAGCGCCAGATCCGGGCGCGCCGCCTTGATGCGGTCGATCAGGTCGAAATAAGCCTGGCGACCGTGCTTACGGTTCATGGCGCGCAGGATCTTGTCCGAACCCGCCTGTACCGGGAGGTGCAGATAGGGCATCACAGCCGGCAGATCGCGATGGGCGTCGATCAGGTCCTGGCCCATATCGTTCGGGTGCGAGGTGGTGTAGCGCAGGCGATCGATGCCCTCGATCCCGGCCAGGGCATACATCAGCTTCGCCAGAGTCGATTCCGCACCGTCAGTATCAAGACCGTTATAGGCATTGACGTTCTGGCCCAGCAGGGTCAGCTCACGCACCCCCTTGGCGGCCAGGGCTTTCGCTTCGTCCAGGATCGACTTAACCGGGCGCGACCATTCGGCGCCGCGCGTATAGGGCACCACGCAGAAGGTGCAGAACTTGTCGCAGCCTTCCTGAACGGTGAGGAAGGCGGTTGGGCCGGAGACTTCGCGGTCGGCCGTCAGCGCATCGAACTTGGCTTCGGGTGCAAAATCGGCGGAGAGGCGCTCACCCTTGGAACGGTGCGTGCGCGCGATCAGTTCCGGCAGCTGGTGATAGGCCTGCGGCCCGACGACCAGATCGACAGCCGGGGCGCGGTGCATGATTTCCTTGCCCTCGGCCTGGGCCACGCAGCCGGCAACAGCGATGGTCATGCGGCCCTCGCCACGCGCTTCCTTTTCCTCGCGCATCTCGCGCAGACGGCCAATCTCGGAATAGACCTTCTCGGCGGCCTTTTCGCGGATATGGCAGGTATTGAGCAGGACGAGATCGGCCCCCTCGGCCTGATCGGAGACCTCATAGCCCAGCGGACGCAGGATATCGATCATGCGTTCGCTGTCATAGACGTTCATCTGACAGCCATAGGTCTTGATATGGAGCTTCTTTAGGGGGACGTGATCGTTCATCAGCGCGTTATGGTCGTTTGTGGACAGAAATTCAAGGTTTGCAGGAGGCACAGCCTCCTGCACCTCATAACTATTCTTTGAAAATAACAAAAAACCGGGCCCTGAGGGGTCCGGCTTTTTGTTGTTATGAAAGACGGTTTCGGGAGTGCAGGGGACTGTGTCCCCTGCAAAACCTTCACTTCTCTTCCCCAAGCGGCACGCCATAAAGCTCCAGCTTGTGGCCGACCAGCTTGTAGCCCAACTTTTCCGCCAGGGCTTCTTTCATCTTCTCGATCTCGGCATCAAAGAACTCAACGACCTGGCCGGTCTTGATATTGATCAGGTGGTCGTGGTGATCGCTGCCGGCTTCTTCATAGCGCGAACGGCCATCGCCGAAATCGTGACGCTCGACCACACCGGCCTCTTCGAACAGACGCACCGTGCGATACACCGTAGCGAGGGAGATATTGGGATCGACCGCCGCAGCACGATGATACAGCTCTTCCACGTCCGGATGGTCTTCTGCGGCCGACAAAACCCGCGCCACAACCCGGCGCTGGTCCGTCATCCGCATGCCTTTTTCGATACACTGCTTTTCAATGCGGTCCATGGCCTGCACTCCGGATAGGCAAAAAGTCCCGCAAATGTATGGTGTTGCGCCTCAGAGCGCAAGCCTCAAGATGTGGGCATCCACCGGTGGCTTGTCCTTGCGGCTGTAATAGGCCTTGCGCCGCCCAGTCTTGCGGAAACCGACGCTTTCATAAAGCTTGAGCGCCGCCGGATTATCGACCGCCACCTCAAGGAACAGCGACTCTGCCCCCTCCCCGCGCAGGGCCTTGATCACCTGCTCCAGCAGCATCCGCGCCAGGCCGCGCTTCTGGAAATCCGGATCGGTGCAAATGGTCATGATCTCGCCCTCGCCGGCCACCACGGTCATCACCACGAAGCTGACGATCTGGCCCTCCACCTCGAACACATAGGTCCGGTGATGCGGCTTGATCAGCAGGTCGGCGAAGACGCCTTCACTCCAGCCGTAATCGAAACATCGCGTATGGATGTGTTCCAATTGCACGGAGGGTGCGTCAAGCTGGCGGATCAGGGTCATAGGGATCAGGCATTGAGGCTGATAATGCCGCGGGTCGAGGCTATGGCATCGGCTTCGCGCATATACAGCGGGGTCAGGTCATCATGCCCCAACCCTACGGCCAGCCGGGAAAGGGCGTCAAGCGACGGCCACGTCTGGGGGAATTCTGTCGCATCCGGCCAATATGCAAGAAGCTGCGCGGCGGCCGGGCCGGTCAGTATATCTACCGGGTTCGCGGCGGCGAATGCAATGATCGCGTCCGGTTCATTGATATCCAACGTGACCGGCATACCCTCTGGAAAGGTCTGAACATAGATCTGGCCACGCCCACCATTCACCACCGCCAGACGTTTTTTGTCCCGCAGCTCCGCATGATGACCGAGCGCTTCCAGCGTGCCAATCCCTTTCAACGGCACCCCGGCGCCCGTCGCCAATCCCTTGGCGAAGGACAGTCCAACGCGGACACCGGTAAAGGAACCCGGCCCCAGGGTAACGGCAATAAGGTCTAAATCCCTGGCCTTAATCCCGGTCGCCTGAAACGCTTCCAGCGCCATGACCGGCAAGCGTTCCTGCTGGCCTCGCGTCATGCCCTCGGTGATTTCGAACAGGCAGGCATCGCCGTCAAACAGCCCCAGGCCGCAGGCATTCAGCGAGGTATCGATGACCAGTCGCAGCGCCAACTAGAGCACCTGCTCAATGGACTTCACTTCCGGCACATAGTGCTTCATCAGGCTCTCCACGCCCTGACGCAGGGTGGCCGAGGACGACGGGCAGCCCGAACAGGCGCCGCGCATGTGCAGATAGAGCGTGCCCGACTCCAGATCAAAGCTGTCGAATTCGATATCGCCGCCATCCTGCGCCACGGCCGGGCGGACGCGCGTATCCAGCAGATCCTTGATTTCGGCGACAATCTGGCCAAGTTCGCCTTCATAGACGATGTCGTCCTTTTTCACGGCGACTTCGCGCAGGATCGGCTGGCCAGAGGAATAGAAATCCATGATCGCGGCCAGGATCGGCGGCTTGAGCTGGGCCCAGATCAGGTCTGAGTCAGGCGAGCGGCGCACGGTCAGGAAGTCACTGCCGAAAAACAGCCCGGCCACGCCATCGAGCGCGAACAGCGCCTCTGCCAGGGGCGAGGCCTTGGCCTCTTCAGCAGAACGGAATTCCTTCGTGCCGCTCTCAAGCACCTCCTGTCCGGGGATGAACTTGATGACGTCAGGGTTCGGAGTGGCTTCGGTCTGGATAAACATGGCGGCGCCTTAAGCTGTAACTGGGCCGTAAATGGGCCTAAAGCGCTGCCAAGACAAGAGGCATCTTCTGTTATGGGGTCGAGGGGTTATTATAACCCCTCGCCTTCTCCTATAACTTCGCCGCCCACTCACGCAGCAGGGCATTGACGATGGTCAGCTTGGCAAAGCTCCAGCCGCCGGTTTCCATATCGGTCATCATCGATTGCAACGGCTCAATCAGCGCCTTGTTCTCGAATTCCCAGTTTTCGATGATCTCGGCCGGGCTTTCATTGGGCGACATACGGGCCATCATGGTCTTCACCACCGTCTTCTGTTCGGCCAGAACGTCTTCGATCAGGCGACGGGTCGCCATGCGGTCCCACGGGTCATTGGAGGCCAGATCACCGGCCCCAGCCTGCAAACCATCGAAGCCGAAATGTACGCCGGTGAGGAAGTAAAGCTCGGCCGTCTTGTCGAGCGGCTTCTTCTTTTCCGAAGCCAGGTCGATGATATCCGACACGTGGTGGAGAGCGCTGAGGCGGGTAATGCGCGCCGCCAGGTCGGCCGGGCAACCGAGAGCTTCCAGTTCGGCCACACGATCGGCCAGGCGTGTTTTGATGGTTTCTGTAAAGGCCGCATCGCCCTGGGCCAGCAGGTTCGAGATTCCTTCCGCATAGGGCTTCAACATGGCGGCCAGATCGGCCGTCTGACCGGCAAAGCGTCGGGCGATCCAGTAGGTCTGGTGACGGACAAAGCTGGCGAGATCGCTGTAAAGCGCGGTCTGCGCCGCTGCCGGTATCCGGTTGTCGAGCGCATTGACCTCGCTCCACAGGGCATTGATATCGAACAACCGACGCGTGGCCTCGAAAGCGCGCACCAGGGCCGAGGCATCGACACCCGCGCCATGGGTCAGGCGCATGGCGAAGCTCGGACCGCAAACATTGACGATCTCGTTGCTCACCACCGTGGCGATGATCTCGCGGTGCAGGCGGTGCTTGCGAATGGCGTCCCTATAGTCGTGCAGGGCTGGCGGGAAATAACGCACCAGAACCGGTATGAGCTCCGCATCATCCGGTGCCGTGCCGGCGACGATATCGTCGAACAGGACCAGCTTGGCATAGGCGGTGATGACGGCCAGTTCGGGTCGGTAAAGACCATGGCCACTGATTTTACGCGCCTCCAGCACCGAATTGGCTGGCAGGCCTTCGACCTTGCGATCGAGGCGGCCACGTTTTTCCAGGCCGGTCATGAAGGCCTGCTGCGCACTGTTATCGTCGGCCGATGTCGCTTCCTGCAGCGAAAGCGCCAGGGTCTGGTCGTAGTTGTGCTTCAGCACATGGCGCGACACATCGTCGGTCATGCTGGCCAGGAGCGCATCCCGATCATCGGCCTTAAGCTTGCCGGAAGCGATAACTTGACCGAGCAGGATCTTGATGTTGACCTCATGGTCAGAGCAATCCACGCCGGCGGAATTATCGATGGCGTCGGTATTGAGCCGCACGCCGGATTCCGCGCACGAAATACGGCCCGCCTGGGTGATGCCGAGATTGGCCCCCTCGCCGATCACCTTGGCGCGCACCTCCGGACCATCGATGCGGATGGCGTCATTGGCCTTGTCGCCGACATCGAGATTCGCTTGCGCCGGCGCCTTGATATAGGTGCCGATACCGCCGAAATAGAGCAGCTCGACGCGGGCCTTCAGGATCGCCTGCATCAGCTCGAACGGCGAGACTTCGTTTGCCTCAAGGTCAAGTAAAGCCTTCATTTCCGGCGAAAGCGGGATCGATTTCTGGCTGCGCGGGAAGACGCCGCCGCCTTTCGAAATCAGTTCCTTGTTGTAGTCCTGCCAGCTGGAGCGCGGCAAAGCGAACATGCGTTCGCGCTCGGCAAACGCCTTGGCCGCATCCGGATTGGGATCGATAAAGATGTCGCGGTGATCGAAGGCGGCGACCAGCAGGGTTTCTTTTGACAGCAGCATCCCATTGCCGAAGACGTCGCCCGACATATCGCCGACCCCCGCCACGGTGAAGGGCTCGGACTGGATATCTTTTCCAATTTCCCGGAAATGTCTCTTGACCGCTTCCCAGGCGCCCTTGGCCGTAATGCCCATGGCCTTGTGGTCATAACCAACGCTGCCGCCCGACGCAAAGGCATCGCCCAGCCAGAAATTATAATCCGCCGAAACCCCGTTGGCGATATCGGAGAAGGTGGCCGTGCCCTTGTCGGCGGCGACGACCAGATAGGGGTCAGGATCATCCCAGCGGATAACATCGGCCGGCGGGACAATATGACCCTTGGCGTCAAGATTGTCAGTCAGGTCCAGCAGACCCGAAAGGAAGGTTTTGTATGCGACGATGGCGGCGTTTTTCACCTCATCCGGCGTGCCTGTCTTCGGCAGTTTCTTCGGGAAGAAGCCGCCCTTGGAGCCGACCGGCACGATGACCGCGTTCTTGACCTGCTGCGCCTTGACCAGACCCAGCACTTCGGTACGGAAATCATCCTTGCGGTCAGACCAGCGCAAGCCGCCCCGCGCCACCGGCCCGAAACGCAGATGCACGCCCTCGACTCCCGGCGACCAGATAAAGATTTCGCGGTAGGGCTTGGGCTCCGGCAGATCGACCAGTTCGCGACTGGCGACCTTGAAGGAGATATAGGCCTTGTCGTTACCGTCCGCGTCAGTCTGGAAATAGTTGGTGCGACGGGTGGCGCCGATCAAAGCGGACAGACGACGCAGGACACGGTCGTGATCGAGGCTGGCGACCTTTTGCAACAGGGTATCGATAGTGGCCGTGGCCGCCTCGACCGAGGCCAGCCGGTTCTTGGCGTCCCCGCCGGCAAGCGCGAACTTGGCATTGAACAGAGCCAGCAGGGCCTCGACCACGTCCGGATTTTCGCGCAGGGCCGCCTGCTGGATATCCGGGCTCGGATCAAGACCAGACTGAACGCGATAGCGGCAGAAGGCGCGCAGCAGGGCCACTTCGCGCCACGACTGGCCGGTCAGGGCCAGGGCATTGAAGCCGTCATCTTCCGTTTTGCCGTACCACAGGGCCAGCAGGGTCTGTTCGAATTCCTCACGGAAATCGGCGAAGACACCGGCATGGCTGCGCGGCAGTTTGAGAATGAATTCATGGACCCAATAGGTGCCGATCTGCGACGAGCGCACATGATAGCCGTATTCCTCCAGTGTCTTGACACCCATATTGCCGAGTACCGGCAGGATATCCGACAGGGGAATGGCTTTTTCCGCACGGGTATAGAGCTTGAAACAGAAGATGCTGTCAGCGTCTTCAAGGCGCTGATAGGCACGGACATTGACCGGCGCTTCGGCCGACAGGCCATTCAGTACGATTGCATCGGTCACCGCCTCGGCCGGCGTATAGCGTTCCTGGTAACCGCCGGGGAAGGCAGCGGCCCAGGTCATCCAGTCAATACCCTTGGGCGCAGCTTCCAGCCGCGAAACCTGCGCCGCCACCTTTTGCGGCCAGGAGCGAGTGATGTTTTCGATATCGGCTTCGACATCGGCGATATTCGGATCGAAATGATCGCCCGGCGTCACGCCGATAATGTAGTGGATGCAGGACAGCAGGGAATCCGAGATATAGCTGTAGGAAGCCGATACCCGGCCAAGCCAGGCCTTCGCCAGGATGTCTCCGGCTTCTTTCTGCATCCGCGACTGGTAGATTTCGCGTGGGATGTAGAGCATCACCGAAATGAAGCGATCGAACGGATCGGTGCGGGTGAACAGCTTGACGCGCGGCCGATCGCTGAGGTGCAATATGCCACGGGCGATGCGCAGCAATTCCTGTTCGGTCATCTGGAACAGTTCGTCGCGTGGATAGGTTTCGACGATGTTTTTCAGGCGCTTTTCATTATAGCCGCCCTGCAAACCCAGCGCCGCCGCCTCGTGCAACACATGCTCGGCCTTGCGGCGGATGAGCGGCACTTCGAAGGCCGGACGATCATAGGCCTCGCTGGTGAACAATCCGACGAAACGGACCTCGCCGGAAGGCTGACCATCGGCGCCGTACCGCTTGATACCGATATAATCCATATAGATACGGCGATGGACGCGGGACTTGATATTGGCCTTGGCCACGGTCACCGGCTCGGAATTCAGTAGCTGCGTCATCAGCTGCTGGCTGAGGATCGCCGGTTCGGACGAGCGACGCAACACGGTGCGGCCGGCATCGCGCAGCACGCCGAAACCTTCCTGCATCTGGTTCAACGGCTCTTCCTTGGCATAGGCGCCATCGCTTTCACGCGGATAGGCATAACCGCGCGCGCCCAGGAAAACGAAATGGTTTTCATCGATCCAGCGCAGGAAGGCCAGGTTTTCTTCCAGCGCCGCCGGGTCTATATTGGGATTGCTGCGCTGCCTTTCGAGTGCGGCAATTTCTTCCGCCAGCAGTTTTTGCATGCGCGGAAAATCGCGCACGGCCAGCTTGAGGTCATTGAGGCTCTGGTCGATGCCATCCAGGATCTGGGCATGTCGCTCGCCACTCTGGCGCTCGATAAAGACGAGCATCATCGATTCCCGAACCTCGTCGCCCGCCTTGACGCGCTTGCCGTCAAAATCGCGGTGGATAGTCACCACCGGGTGGAACATCGAGCGGATCGAAACGCCCTGGTCAATCAGTTCGCCCATGACGGTTTCGACGATGAACGGCGAGTCCATCTGCACGATCTCGACCGCATCATAGGCCGTCGGCTGGCTGCTGCCATCCAGTATCGGCGAAATACGACGGCTTGTCTGGGCGCCGCTGCGCTGCTCACCATATTGCCAGAAGCCAGCAATGACACGATTAAGATCGCCGGCGCTTAGGCCCGGCAGTTCGTCCGCGTCGAAATCTTCCAGGATCTGGGTCAGAAAGGTTTTTTCACTCTCATCGAGCCGGAGGAAGTCCTTCGCCCCCCGATCGGATATGAAAGCCTTTGTCAGGGCGTCCTTGGAGGGAGACTGGCTATTGCCGGGGATGAGCGTATCCATATGTATTTCCACTTGATCCTGACCGCGGGTGTCGGGGTGGCGCCGCTCGCGGTTCGTTATTATAGGCCCAAATCGGGGCGCAGTATGCGCGGCAATGTTTAACAAAAGCGCGTAACGCTTTCACTACAAACTTGCCCGCGATTGTGACAATTGTGATCACGTTTTCCCCTCAAATGCCGCAGGGCTCGCCGCATCAACCCTGGCGGCGTTGCGTACCTTCGCGTTTATTGCGCAATAAAAAGCCGCCAATCCGGCGGGGATCGGCGGCTTAGGCATAAGGGCCGCCTATGGGGGAAGGCGGCCCTTACGTCTGGTTGATGGCCTGCGCCGGGGGGAAGGCACAAGGCATCTCGTTTTTGGACCTTGCCGCACGGTTCAGGCGGGGCATGGCCTGAATTCCGGCGGGCCACCCGGCTGAAACACCGTAGTGACGCAGCGGAATTTATCACTCCCCATTCGCGCGAACCACCCCCGTTCGCATCACATGTCCGTGCGGAAAACGTGTGGAATGCGTGTTCATTGTTATTAAAATCTATGGCTAACGGAACGTTATTCAATCTTAATTTAGCTTTTGGCCGCTAGGCTGCTGGCACGATGATACAACCCGTACTCGCGCTTGTTGCCTGGTCGATGATCATGCTTGTCTGGCTCTATGTCCGCAGGCTGCCGGCGCTTGTCCGTTACGCGATGTCCGAAGCCCGCCTGCAAAGCAGCGATGCCATCCGCCGCATGCCGCCGCAGGCGCAATGGGCGGCGGACAACTACAACAACCTGATGCAGCAGCCGACCCTGTTCTATGCCCTGTGCCTCGGTATCTTCCTGAGCGGCATGTCCAATCCGGGGCTGGAATACCTGGCCTGGCTTTATGTAGCCGTGCGCATCATCCATTCGATCGTACAATCGACCGTCAATATCACCATGATCCGCTTCTGCCTGTTCCTCGCCAGTTCTGCTGTTCTCGGCATACTGTGCTTTGACGCCCTCAGGATCGCTTTTCGTTTTTAGGTTTAAGGCCTCAAACGCCGCCACGAATGTCGGCAGGAATCGGCGCGCCGCATAAATGGCGGTAAGCAGTCGCCCTTGCCAGATGACAAGTCATTTTGAGGTATAGGGCACGATCCGCCACATGCGTAAGCTATGCTTGATTCGGCCGGCTTCCGAACCGGCGCGCTGACCATGGCCGACATAGAGGTCCGCCCGTATCTTGCCCTTGATCGCACCGCCCGTATCGAGCGCCGCCACCATCCGCTGGTAGGCCGGGAAGCTATCCTTCAGCGTGCCGGCATCGGCATCGATCCAGAACAGATCGCCCATGTCGTTCTGCGTCGGGTCGATGGCAATGGCCGAACCCGGCGGCAGGGCGAGACCAGACGCGCCGACCGGTTCGGTCTGCTCCGGCTGGATGGCGAAGAAACCATAGCGCGGATTGGTGTTCATGATCTCGGCGGCTTCCGGACCGCGATGCGCCGCCAGCCAGGCATGGATATTGTCACCCGAGGTCTGGGTCTTTTCCAGAAGGCCGCGCTCGGTCAGGGTCTTGGCGATACCGACGAAGGGCCAGCCATTATCGGCGGCATAGGCGGCATAGACCCGGCTGCCATCGGGCAGGTCCAGGAAACCCGATCCCTGCAGCTGCATGAAGAAATAGTCTTCCGGCCGCATATAATATTGCGCATTCGGCGGGAGCTGCTCGATTTCGGCGCGAGTGAAATAGGGCACATACAGATCGCCGAGCTTGCGGGCGGCCACTTTCGGCGCCGAAGAAGCCGGCGTCATTTGCGAACCCGGCACATAGACCAGGTCCGCCGGTTTGGTGCGCACGGGCTGCGAAAACTCGGCGTCGGGGGTGAGCTGCGCCTCGTAATCCGGCACGAAATAGCCCGTTAGCAAGCCTGAATTATTATTGGGCCCCTCCACCTTCTCGACGCGGAAATGGACATTGAGCCAGGCCAGTATCTGCTCCGGGGTTTCGAAATCCTGCTGCACCATATCGGCGCAGACCTCGGCATACTGGCGGCCCTTTTTATACTGACAGGTGGCGCGCACCGCCTCCAGGGCGATAAAGGGATCGGTATCCTGCCAACCGGGCATGTCGGACAGGCGCGCGCCTTCGGGCACAGGCGTCGGCAGATAGGCCGGCGGCGCGCCATTCGGATTTTCCGGCGTTTTCGGCGCCGTAACCACCGGCGGCGCAAGCGGCCGTTCGGCGCAGGCCGTGACTAGCAGGGCCAGCGCTATTGCAAAACCGGACCTCAGCTTCACGCCTTGGCCGCCTCTACCTTGGTGAGAAGCCACGGGCTGGAAGGATTCTTCATGCCCTTCTGGAACGTCCAGTATTCAGCGGTGCGCTTGTAGCTGCGATGCGGCTTGACCGGTTCGGCCTTCTTATCCAGCCTGGTCACCGGCACGGCGGCTTCGGTGGTCTCGCCCGCGTCTTCGCTTTTAGGGACGGCGATTTCCTCATAGGCCAGTTCGGAAAGGAAACGCACGCGGATCTGGGCCAGGTCTTCCTTGAAATCGATATGATCGAGATCGGCCTTCGGCGTATCAACAAAGCTGACCGTATCCTTCGGCGCGGCAGCGCGCTGGTCAATGGCCTCGCGGAAGCTGCTCATGACCTTTTCCGAAAGCTTGTCGCGGATCGTATCCAGCTCACCCTTATGGAAGGCGATCACGACCTGCTCATAGGTTTCGCGCGCCTTTTCCAGGAAATTGATCTCGTTGAAATTGACGTCGCGCGTTTTCAGGGTTTCGAGATTGGGCATGCGCAGGGCTTCGGGCACCCGTTCGGCGCGCGCAATGGCTTCCATATCCTCGCCCTTGGGACCCGCCGGCTTTTCTTCCGGCCGGAAACCCACCTTGCGGCCCAGCACATTATAAAGCTGCAGCAGGATCACCACGGCCAGGACGGCGAAGACAATCAGGGCTAGGACTTGGGTGCTCACGGCGTAATCTCTTCTGGTTTGCGCGGGCCGATTCGGCCATCCAGGCGTTTCGCACGCCCCGCACGGTAACTATATAGGATAAGTTTAAGGAAACGGAACACTTCGTTTCATTGCTTAAAATTTTCTTATCTGATAGTCGCATTTCCCACATATGCCGATTGCGAGGGTTTCGCCATCGGCAAGAGACGATATACCGGAGCCCAAGTTCATGTCTGACGCCTTTATCCCCGAGCAGCCCCCTGCCCCGCAAATGCAGGTTCTCGCGCAATTCATCCGCGATTTCTCCTTCGAAAACCCGCGCGCGCCCAATTCCCTGCGCATGGATTCGCGCCCGGAAGTCGATCTCGGTGTTGAAATGAGCGCCAAGGGTCGTCCGGATGGCCTGTTCGAAGTCGATATCAAGCTGGGGGTCAAGGCCTCGACGCCGGAAGGCGCCATGTTCGCCATCGAACTGGTCTATGGCGGCCTGTTCCAGCTCGGCAATATTCCCGAGCAGATGGTCGAGCCGACCCTGCTGGTCGAGTGCCCGCGCTACCTCTTCCCCTTCGCCCGCCGCATCATCGCCGATGCGACCGCCGATGGCGGCTTCACCCCGCCCTTCTTCCTCGATCCAATCGATTTCGGCGCGCTGTACCTGCAGCAAAAGGGCAATATCCAGTCACAGCAGACGGTGGGACAGGCTTGATCGCTTAAGCGATCGAGCGTTTTTGCATAAGAGATACCTCGCATCGGCTCGGGCGCGCGTCGCGCTTGCCAAACGCGAAGACGTTTGGAGTTCGAGACTGTAAGAAGCCCGGTGGTGACGCCGGGCTTTTTTGCACTCCGGCGAACCACAGCGATTTTTTATTTCCGGCGCGGTAAGGGAACGCCCTGCGGAAAATCCGCCCGCCTACAAGTCCCTGTTTTCAAGATGTCTTTTAAATCTCCCCTGCCCGCCAACTCCCAGGCAGACGATCGCACCGCCCATTCTCTGCGCGTGCTGGTGGTTGACGATAACCAGGCTTCGGCCGACACCCTGCGCTGGATGGTCGAACTGTTCGGCGACGAGGTCAAAAGCTGCAATGATGGAAGAACGGCCCTGAAACTGGCTGCCGACTTCAGCCCCAATGTTGTCCTGCTCGATATCGGCATGCCTGAAATGGATGGCATAGCCGTTTGCAAGGCCCTCCGCGCCATGCCGGAACTGCCGCATCTCAAAATCATCGCCCAGACTGGCTGGGGTGACGAACAGATGCGCCTGAAAACGGCTTCAGCCGGCTTCGACCTTCACCTGGTCAAGCCCGTCAATCCGAATGTGCTGGAGGATATGCTCTGGCTGCTGCGTACCGGCCGTAAAGCGGCTTAATTGACCGGAGGCCAAAGGGCCTTGTCTTTCAGGTATTTTTTCACGAAGGCGTCGTGCGCTTCTGCCTCGGCGGCGGTGATGCGCGAAGCCAGCGGACGCGGACGAGGGCCATAGCCGGTATGGTTGGCAATGGCGCTGGCGGCGGCCCGGGCCCCCACCATTTCAAGATCGAGCCCCCGTTCCTTGCCGCCCAGCAGTTCGAGATAGACACTCGCCAACAGGCGGGCGTCGATCAGGGCGCCGTGTAGATCACGTTCGGCCAGGGAAATATTGAAGCGCCGACACAGGGCATCTAGCGAATTGGAGGCGCCGGGATATTTCAGGCGCGCCATTTCCAGCGTATCGATCCACTGGTCATCCGGCGGGAACGGACGACTGTGCCGCTCCAGCTCCATGTTGATGAAACCGCGGTCGAACGACGCGTTGTGGGCGATGATCTTGCGATCGCCAATGAATTCAAGCAGTTCGTCGCATATCTCGGCCATTTTCGGCTTGCCACGCACCATTTCATTGGTGATGCCGTGAACGCGGATGGCATCCGGCTCGATCTCGCGTTCCGGATCGATATAGCGGTGATAGGTCCGGCCTGTGGGCAACAGGTCCTCGATCTCGATACAACCGACTTCGATCAGGCGGTGACCCTTGCGGTGGTCAATGCCGGTGGTTTCGGTGTCGAGTACGATTTCTAGGGCCATTACCTGTAAGTGCGGAGATGCGTGCGATTTGTAAAGTGGTCAACGCAATTTTTCGATCAATGCCTTTACGGCATCGCGGCAGTCATCCAGGCTTTTCGAGGTGTCGATGACAAAATCGGCCCGCGCCCGTTTTTCGGCATCCGGCATCTGACGCGCCAGGATCGCCTCGAACTTGGCCTCAGTCATGCCGGCACGCGCCAGCACGCGCGCGGCCTGCACATCGGCCGGGGCGCTGACCACCAGAACCTTGTCCAGATAGGAATCCGCACCGACTTCGTAGAGCAGGGGGATATCAACGACGACGAGCGCGGCCGCCTTATGCCGGGCGAAAAAAGCCAGCCGGTCCTCCGCCAGTGCCGGGTGGACAAGCGCATTGAGTGCGTCGAAATTCGCCGCTTCACCTTTCAACGCCGCTGACAGTTTAACTCGGTCCACCACACCATCGGTGAGCACATCGCCAAAGGTTTCGACCAGTTTCACTTTAAGCGGTTCAGAGTCGGCATAAAGACCATGCACGGCCAGGTCGGCATCCCACACGGGCACACCTTCATCGGTGAACATGGCCGCGATGGTCGATTTTCCCATGCCGATGGAGCCGGTCAGGCCGAGCTTGATCATTCCGTTTCTCCCAGGAAATCCAGCGCCAGCTTGCGGATATCGAAGCCCGGCCAGGGTTCGACCCCATAGAACGCCCGGAAGCTGGGGCGGGCCTGTTCGATCAGCATGTTCAGACCATCGACCGTTTTCAAACCGCGCACTTCCGCCGCCTGCAGCCAGGCGGTTTTCAGCGGGCGGTAGGTCATATCCATGACGGCGGCGTTTTCGTTCAGACCTTCAAACAAAGGGTGCGGCCCACCAGATGCGGCATTGATCACGGCGATGGCGCCATCAAAAGCGCGATCCACCTGAGTCAGATCGAAGGCCGTGACACCCGTCTGGAAGGCAAAGACCAGTTCCTCGGCGCGGGCGAGGGTGCGGTTGATGATGCGCACTTCTGGACAGCCTTTTGCGAGCAGGGCCGCGACCACGGCGCGCGACGCGCCACCGGCGCCCATAATCGCCACCGGCGCCGAGGACAGATCGCAGTCCGGCGCCTGAAGTTCGAAAGCCCGCAACAGGCCATGACCGTCGGTGGAATCGGCATGGACGTAACCGTCGTCATCAAAAGTCAACAGGTTGGCCGAACCGGCTTTTCGGGCGGTATCGGAAACCGTATCGGCCAGAGCCAGGGCCTGTTCCTTGAACGGGGCAGTGACGTTCAGACCCTTGATGCCGTTGGAGCGGCAGGAAAGGATCAGGCGGTCGAAGCCGTGTTCATCCTTCGGACCAAAAGGGGCGTAGACACCATTCAGGCCAAGGTCGCGCAACCATGCCGTATGCAAAAAAGGGCTTAAGGAGTGATGGATCGGCTGTCCAACAACGCCGGCGACCATGGCGGCACCCGTGGGCAGATCGGTTTTCATGCCATTACTACCTTAAGATTGCGCAATTGCGCCAGAAGCGGGAGGAGGGGGAGGCCGAGCACGGTGAAATAGTCGCCGCGAATGGCTTCGAAGAGATGCACGCCTTCGCTTTCGAGCTGGTAGCAGCCGACGCTGGAAAGAATCTTGTCGCCGGTCTGGGCCAGATACTGCTCGATAAAGGCATCGGACAACGGACGCACGGTCATTTCGGCGGTTTCGACATTCGACCAGACAATCTGACCGTTTTCCGCCAGGGCCATGCCAGCATGGAGGTAATGAATCTTGCCGCTCATACGTTTGAGCAAGGCGCGGGCTTCATCGAGATTGTGCGACTTGCTGATCAGGTCATTTTCAAGTTGCAGCACCTGATCGCCGCCAAGCACGAGGCCGGGATTGGCCAGCGAAACATGCAGCGCCTTGGCCTCGGCCAGTTTCAGCGCCACGGATTTGGGGCTGTGACCGCGCGCCAGGCATTCGTCCTTGATGGCGTCTTCGTCGAGATTGGCCGGGATTTTGGTGTGCGAAAGGCCGGCGCTGGTGAGGAGGGCGGAGCGGGAAGCGGAGGCGGAGGCGAGGATAAGTTGGGTCATGAAGGTCTTTAAGTTGCAGGGGCGGGGGCCCCTGCACCCCATAACACGACGGTGTTTAGTCGCTAATACTAAAAAAGCCGGGGCACTTAGGCCCCGACTTTTTTAGTATTATGTAATTATCCACTATCACGTTCCGGAGTGCAGGGGTCCGCGACCCCTGCGACTTTAAATCCCGCCGAGCCTCCCGGTCCGCTTCTCGTTCAGCAGGCTGATAATCGTCGCCGAGGTTTCCTCGATCGAGCGCCGCGTCACATCGATCACCGGCCAGCCCTTGCGTTCGAACAGCCGGCGCGCCGCGATGATCTCCTGCCGCACGGCTTCCGTATCAGTGTAGGAGGAGGGACGGTCATCATTCAGGGTGAGCAGCCGATTCTTGCGGATCGAGATCAGCCGTTCCGGCGAGGCGATCAGGCCCACTACCAGCGGCACATTCACCTCATCCAGTTCTTCCGGCAGACCCCGACCCGGCACCAACGGAATATTGGCTGCCTTGATGCCGCGGTGCGCCAGATAGATGCAAGTCGGGGTTTTCGACGTCCGGCTCACCCCCACCAGCACCACATCGGCATTCTTCACCCGGTCGGCCGCTGCGCCATCATCGTGGGCAATGGCATAGTTCAGCGCCTCGATGCGCTCGAAATATTCATTGTCGAGATTATGCTGGGCGCCGACCCGCTTGGAGACGGCTGCCCCCAGATGTCGCGAGAAGGCCACCACCAGCGGATCGAGCACGCCGATCGCCGGCATATCCAGTTCGCGACAGCGCGCTTCCAGCATGGTGCGCAATTCCATATCGACCATGGTGTGCAGCACAATCCCCGGAAAACTCTCGATTTCCGTAAGCGCTCGCTCCAGCTGCTTTTCCGAGCGGATCAGCACATAGATATGCTCGATGGGCAAAATGCCTTCAAAGCGGGCCGCCGCCGCCTTGGCCAGGGCATTCAGGGTTTCGCCGGTCGAATCCGACACCAGATGAACGTGGAAATAGCTGCCGATCTTCGAAGTGGGGCCTGACATCGCGGTCCTGTAAATTAAATCTGTGCGCCGAACTGGGGATAAGGCGATTGTATAAGTCCGGCTCTTTCGTGGACAATCATCCAGCAATTCGCAAACGGCCGCAAGAGCGGGGGAAAGCGTGCAAAACCGGTGCTTTTACCCGACGATTATCGACTCCGGGCAATTCTGTATGAAATCCTTATGGCTCTCTGTGCGTAAGTTAACTTTTCATTAACCATTCACACGAATGCCGGCCAAGCTCTTAAGAATTTTTTAAGCAATACTAATATTTGGTTAATTATCCAAGCCATTCACAGGGCTGTTAATGAAGCAATAACCTTTTATGACAGGATGTGAAAAACCGGTGAATCCGGCAAAATCTGCGACACTTTTGCGCACTGTCCCCGGCCCTATAACCTTCTACAAACCCTTTTCTTTTTATTTGGATTAGGTCAAAGGGGAGGGCCCATTTCCCACAGGTTGACTCATGGCCCCCATTCAGGCACCCATACTTCAGGTTCTCGACGGCAAGACGGTTAAGACGCCTCCGGTATGGTTCATGCGTCAGGCGGGGCGCTATCTGCCGGAATACCGTGAGCTTCGGGCGACGACCAAAGGGTTCGTTGATTTTTGTCTCACGCCAGAGAAGGCGGCCGAGGCTACCTTGCAGCCGATCAGGCGATATGGCTTCGACGCCGCCATTCTCTTTTCAGATATTCTGATGATCCCTTTGGCCCTGGGGCAGGATCTGACCTTTGCAGCGGGTGAAGGACCTGTGCTTGGGGAATTGCCGACACTGGACACCATGCGGGAAAAAGCAGGCTCGGCAGGGGAAGCGTTGAAGAGCGTCGGTGAAACAGTTGCCCGCGTGAAAGCCGAGCTGACGCCAGAGACGACGCTGATCGGATTCTGCGGTGGGCCATGGACGGTGATGACCTACATGCTGAACGGCAAGAAGGCTCACGATCGCAGTCTCATCAGGGCTTTCGTTTATGATGACTATCAGAAGGTGCTCGATCTCACGGATATCGTCATCGAGGCCTCGGCCCAGTATCTGAAGATGCAGGCCGATAATGGCGCGCAGGTGCTGAAGATATTTGAAAGCTGGGCGGAAGGTTTCCCTGATCCTTATTTCGACAGCCTGATTATCCAGCCGCATATCCGTCTGATCCGGCGGGTGAGGGAGCTGGGCGTCACTCTGCCGATTATCGGTTTTCCGCGTGGCGCGGAAGCGCGTTGCCATGACTATGCCGATCAGGTGCCGGTGCAGGGCATGGGGCTCGGCACGGCCACGCCGATGAAGCTGGGCGTTGAATTACAGACAAAGGTGCCGATCCAGGGCGCGCTCGATCCGGTGGTCTTACGTTCCGGCGGCAAGGCGCTGGATGAAGCCATTGACCTTATTCTGCAAAGCTGGGGGCAGGGGCCCTTGATCTTCAATCTGGGCCACGGCATCTTCCCGGATACGCCCATGGCTCATGTCGAGCAGGCTCTCAAGCGGATCAGATCGTGAAGCGCATAGCGGTATTGTTGTTCAATCTCGGCGGACCGAAAAACCCCGAAGATGTGCAGGGCTTCCTTTATAATCTCTTTGCCGACAAGAACATCATCAACCTGCCGTTCGGTTTTCGCCAGGGCGTGGCTTCGCTGATTTCCAGTCGCCGCGCGCCGATGGCCAAAAAGAACTACGCTCATATGGGCGGCGGGTCGCCGATCCTGAAAGAAACCCAAGCGCAGGCACAAGCGCTGGAAGCCTATATCGAGGCCAATACCAAGGGGATCGAGGCGAAGGTCTTTATCGGCATGCGTTACTGGCATCCGTTCGTGGAAGAAACCGTGCGCGAGATTGAGGCCTGGTCGCCGGATGAGATCGTGCTGCTGCCGCTCTATCCGCAGTTTTCCTCAACCACCAGCCTGTCGTCTTTCGAGGCCTTCGACAAGGCTTATAAGGGCGCGGCGAAGGTCACGCGGGTCTGCTGCTATTCGGACAATGCCCATTTCATCAAGGCGCATGTCGATGCCATTGCCGCAAAGATTGGCACCCTGAAGCAGCCGGGGCATTATCGCCTGCTGTTTTCGGCGCATGGCTTGCCGGAAAGCATTATTACACGCGGCGATCCGTATCAGGCGCAGGTCGAAGCGTGCGTGGCGAAGATCATGGCCGGGCTTGGCAATCCGATCGAGCACAGCATCTGTTATCAAAGCCGGGTGGGGCCGATGAAATGGATCGGGCCATCGACCGATGCCAGCATCCAGAAGGCGGGTGCCGATGGCAAGTCGATCATTCTGGTGCCGATCGCCTTTGTGTCCGAGCATATCGAAACCCTTGTGGAACTGGATATCGAATATGCGCATCTGGCGGCCGCTTCGGGTGTGAAAGACTATATCCGTTTGCCGGCGCTGGGTATCAACCCAAGCTATATCAAGGCGCTGAATGATGAGGTGCTGAAGGCGCTCGGCTCACCGGCTGCGGTGGTCGGGGATCATGACTGCGCCGGGTGTCACAGTTTCTGTCCGAAAAGGCGCATCGCATGAACTGGTATGATCTGTTTCGCGGGCTGCATATCCTGGCGGTGATCGCCTGGATGGCCGGGCTTTTGTACCTGCCGCGGCTGTTCATCTATCATATCAAGCATGCTGAGGTGACAGCGGTGACGGATGTCTTCAAGGTCATGGAGCGCAATCTGCTGCGGGTGATCATGAACCCGGCTATGATCGCGGTCTGGGTGTTTGGCATCTGCCTGATCGTTTACCATGTCTGCTTTATGGAAGGCTGGAAGTTTTTCCAGGAGCCGTGGTTCGTGGTGAAGGAACTGGGGATTGTCGGGATCACTGGCTATCACCATTTTCTGGCGGTGCGTTTCAAGAAGCTGCAACGCGGCGAGCCGATTGGGACGGAAAAGTTCTGGCGCAAGATCAACGAGGTGCCGTTCGTACTGGCCATCATCATGGTGCTGGCGGTGACCTTGCAGTTCTGGTCAAATTGATCATATGGGGCGTGGGGTCTGTGACCCCACATCTGTCTTAAATCTTTTCCTGTCTTAGGCCCAAAGGGCCTTAAGCAGGAAAAGATAGAGGAAGACTTGGGGCCTCAGGCCCCAAACCCCATAAGGATTAACTTGACGATCCGCCGTCTTGGTGTAGTTATCGCAACCGACTAAAGCTGTTTTGACGGCTGTCCTGATGGCGCCACGTTCTGTGGAATGGCCACTTCATTTGAAATTTATAAGCCTTTTCAAGCGTTTAAGCTAAAATGGGCTGGGGTACCATCGCAATGGCTCAAGGCAAAAGCCTTGGCTATTACCCTGCGCGTATCCTGAATCTGCTGAAGAGAATACCATGACCGACGATACCGAAACTCCCGAAACCGAAATTCAGGCTGAAGATAACCTGACCGATGACACCCTTGATGCCGATCTGGAAACAGAAGAAGGCGATGACGAGGAAGAAGTCGTTGGTTCCATGGCCGGCCAGAAAATGTCGCTCCAGACTCTGAAGGACAAATCGCCGACTGACCTGCTGACTTTCGCTGAATCTCTCGGTGTCGAAAATGCCTCCAACATGCGCAAGCAGGATATGCTGTTCGCCGTGCTGAAAGCGCTGGCTGAAGAGGGCGTCGAAATCACCGGCTCCGGCGTGATGGAAGTGCTCCAGGACGGTTTCGGCTTCCTGCGTTCGCCCGAAGCCAACTACCTGCCGGGCCCGGATGACATCTATGTCTCGCCGCAGCAGATCCGCCGCCATGGCCTGCGCACCGGCGACACGGTTGAAGGCCCGATCCGTTCGCCGCGTGAAGGTGAGCGCTATTTCGCCCTGCTCAAGATCCAGACCATCAATTTTGAAGATCCGGAAAACATCAAGCATAAGGTTCACTTCGATAACCTGACGCCGCTCTATCCCGACCAGCGTTTGTGGATGGAGATCGAAGACCCGACGCTGAAGGATCGCTCCGGTCGCATCATCGATATCGTGGCGCCGCTCGGCAAGGGTCAGCGCTGTTTGATCGTCGCCCCGCCGCGCGTGGGTAAAACCGTCATGCTGCAGAACATCGCCAAGTCGGTCGCCGCCAATCACCCGGACTGCTATCTGATCGTTCTGTTGATCGACGAACGTCCGGAAGAAGTCACCGACATGCAGCGCACCGTGCGGGGCGAAGTCATCTCTTCGACCTTCGATGAACCGGCGACACGCCACGTCCAAGTCGCCGAAATGGTCATCGAAAAGGCCAAGCGCCTGGTCGAACACAAGCGCGATGTTGTCATTCTGCTCGATTCGATTACCCGCCTTGGCCGCGCCTACAACACCGTCGTGCCGTCATCGGGCAAGGTCCTGACCGGTGGTGTCGACGCCAACGCCCTGCAACGTCCGAAGCGCTTCTTCGGTGCGGCCCGGAATATCGAAGAGGGCGGTTCGCTGACGATCATCGCCACGGCCCTGATCGATACAGGCTCGCGTATGGACGAAGTTATCTTCGAAGAATTCAAGGGCACGGGTAACTCGGAAATCGTGCTCGACCGTAAGGTCGCCGACAAGCGCGTCTTCCCGGCCATGGATATCCTCAAGTCCGGCACGCGTAAGGAAGACCTGCTCACCGATAAGGTCAACCTGCAAAAGACCTATGTCCTGCGCCGCATCCTCAATCCGATGGGTGCCCAGGATGCGATCGAGTTCCTCATCGACAAGCTGCGCCAGACGAAGAACAATGGCGAATTCTTCCAGTCGATGAATACTTAATAAGCGCTCAGGCGCCGCGGGGCTCCTCGCAAAGGCTCGGGCGCACAGTCGTGCTTGCCAAACACAAAGTGTTTGGAGATGTAAGCCACCTAGCTCTTGTCAACCCGGTATGAGAGGATCATATCGGGTTGATTCGTTTTTATATTCCATTCTGGAGTTCATCATGAAGGTCACGGTCAATGTCGAATGCACGCCGGAAGAGGCGCGTACCTTTCTTGGCCTGCCCGATGTTCAGCCACTGAATGACTACATGATGAGTGCCATGCAGGAACGCCTGGCCCAGAATATCCATTCCATGCAGCCGGAAGAAATGCTGAAAAACTGGTCGAGCCTTGGTGTCACGGCGCAGGATCAGTTCTTTAAGCTGATGCAGTCGGCGGCGCAGGCCAGCCTGAAACCTTTCAGTACTGGTAAGTAAGATTAAGGAAGTGTTTCACGTGAAACACACGATTTTCGCTCTGGCTTCCGCGCAGGGTCGGGCAGGGGTGTCGATCATCCGTCTCTCCGGCGACACAGCGCTCTGGGCGGTTCAACAACTCACAGCCAAAAACCTGACGCCGCGCAGGGCCACCTTCACGCCGCTCGTCTGGCAGGGCGAGGTTATCGATGAGGCTGTGGTGGTCTGGTTCAAGGCGCCACATAGCTTCACCGGCGAGGACTGTGTAGAACTGCATGTCCACGGCTCTAAAGCCATTCTCGACCGTCTTTATTTCATTCTGATGGAGATGGGTCTTAAGCTTGCCGCGCCGGGTGAATTTTCGCGCCGGGCTCTTGAACATGGCAAGATGGATCTGACACAGGCTGAGGCGATTGCCGATCTGGTCGATGCCGAATCCGAAGCTCAGCGCAAACAGGCGCTGACCCAGCTCGGTGGCGGATTGAAACAACAATATCAATCCTGGCGCGCTGATCTGGTTGATCTGCTGGCACGGCTGGAAGTCTATATCGATTTTCCGGATGAGGATCTGCCCGAGGAGCTGGCCGATAATATTCTGGCCCGTATTCGTGCGTTACGAAATGCGCTGGATATGGCGATTGCGGATTCACATCGGGGCCGTCAAATCCGTGAAGGCTATCGCATCGTTATTCTGGGTGAACCAAATGCCGGTAAATCGAGCCTGTTCAATGCGCTGCTGAAAGCCGAAGCGGCGATCGTGACCCCGATTGCCGGCACCACGCGTGACATCATTGAATCGCAGTTTCGCATCGGACCCTATTCTGTTCTTCTCTACGATACAGCGGGGCTGCGTGAAACGACCGAGGTGGTGGAAGCGGAGGGGATTCGTCGGGCGCGTGCCAAGGCGAATGAGGCCGATCTGCGTATTTGGGTGATCGATTCAACTGCACCCGCCTTGCCGGAAGATTTCCGGGATGGCGACCTGATGGTTTTCAACAAAATCGATGAGGCTGAAAAGTCAGAACGCGAGGCAGTCAACGCCTTGCGTGTTTCACGTGAAACATCGGTTTTCGCCGTCAGTGTGGCTATGGGCGAGGGAATGGGCGATCTGTTCGCCGCCATTGAAGCCATCGTCAGTGAACAGTTGTCGGTCCAGACCTTCCCGGCGGCGACGCGCCAGCGTCATATCGATCGCTTGAGCGAAGCCCGTGATCAGCTTTCAATGGCTCTGCGGTCGGACCTTTCCGTGCCCGAACTGGCGGCCGAAAATGTCCGTTCGGCCATTAATAGCTTCGAGCAGTTGTTCGGCCGTTATGATGTCGAAGGCGTGCTGGATGTGATCTTTTCCAGCTTCTGCATCGGCAAATAGAATCGACCTGAGCGGGCTGATCTGCTATAGGCCACGCCTTCCTTTCCGAAAGCCTGACTATGTCTGAACCCAAAACACTCTGGGATGTTATTGTCGTCGGTGGCGGTCATGCGGGTTGCGAGGCCGCGACGGCTTCCGCGCGCATGGGCGCCAAGACGCTTTTGCTAACCCACCGCAAGGAAACGCTGGGCGAGATGTCGTGCAATCCGGCGATAGGTGGCTTGGGTAAGGGACATCTGGTGCGCGAGATCGATGCGCTCGATGGCATCATGGGGCGTATGGCCGATATCGGTGGCATGCAGTTCAAGGTGCTGAACAAGTCCAAGGGGCCGGCGGTGCGTGGTCCACGTGCTCAGATCGACCGCAAGCTTTATCGTGAAGCTGTCCAGGCCGAACTGTTCCAGACCCCAAACCTGACTATTATCGAAGCCGCGGTTGAAGACCTGATCCTGGAAAAGTATGTGGTAACCGGCGTGATCGATGCTACTGGCCAGTCCTATCTGGCCAAGGCCGTTGTGCTGACTACGGGGACTTTCCTGCGCGGCGTGATCCATATAGGTGAAAAGCGCCTGTCGGCCGGCCGTTGGGGCGATGCCCCGGCAAATGGTCTGGGACAGCGTCTCTACGATTTGAAGCTCGATATGGGCCGCCTGAAAACCGGCACGCCGGCGCGTCTCGACGGCAAGACCATCCATTGGGATCGTCTCGAACAGCAACTGGGTGACGATCCAATTCAGCCATTCTCCATGCTGACGCCGTCCATAGTCCGCGACCAGATTGCCTGTGGCATCACCTATACCAATGAAAAGACCCATCAGATCATCGCCGATCGCCTGATGGAATCGGCGGTCTATGGCGGTCATCTCTCCGGCCGCGGCCCGCGCTATTGCCCTTCGATCGAAGACAAGGTGGTCAAGTTCGCGGACAAGACGTCACACCAGATATTCCTGGAGCCGGAAGGCTATGACGACGACACCGTCTATCCGAACGGCATCTCGACCAGCGTTTCGGAAGAAACACAGGAAGCTTTTATTCGCACCATCGTTGGCCTCGAAGATGTGGTGATCAAGCGCTACGCCTACGCCATCGAATATGACTATGTCGATCCACGCGAACTGCATCCGACGCTTGAACTGAAATCCCTGCCGGGTCTGTTCCTGGCGGGGCAGATCAATGGCACAACCGGCTACGAAGAGGCCGGTGCGCAAGGTCTGATGGCCGGAATCAATGCTGCGGCGCGGGCAGGGGGCTATGCCCCGACGATCCTCGGCCGTGACGAAGCCTATATCGGTGTGATGATCGATGATCTGGTGACGCGCGGCGTGACCGAGCCCTATCGCATGTTCACCAGCCGCGCCGAGTTCCGCTTGTCCCTGCGTGCCGACAATGCCGATCAGCGTTTGACCGACCGGGGGCTCACCATTGGTGTTGTGGGTGAGGCTCGCAAATCCGTCTGGCTGGAAAAGAAGGGGGCGTTGGAGGCTATCCGCACGCGTGCCGCCGAATTGGTCGCCACGCCGAAGGAAGCCCTGGCGCAAGGCATTCAGGTCAATGGTGATGGTCAGCGCCGCAATGTCACACAGTTGATGGCCTATGACTCCTGCAATCGCGAGCGGCTGGAAATTCTGTGGCCGGAAATCAAGACCTGGTCGGATACGCTCTATGAGCAGGTTGAGATTGATGCGCTCTATGCCGGCTATATGTCACGGCAGAAGGCGGAGATCGAGAACTTCCGCAAGGATGAGAACCTGAGCCTGCCTGAAGATATCGATTATTCGGCTATTCTGGGGCTTTCAAATGAAGCGCGTGAGAAGTTGAGCCGTATCCGTCCGCAGACCCTGGGGCAGGCGGGCCGTATCGAAGGCATGACACAAGGCGCTTTGACGACGCTGTTGTTCTACGTTCGCAATCAGACCAAGCTGAGCGCGAAAGTCGCAATATGACCCATATGACTCCGGACGAGATGTCCGCCAAGCTGGTGTTTCACGTGAAACACGAGGCCGTCGCCGATCTGCAAAAGTTCTACACCCATCTGGCGGTCCAGAATGAAGTGATGAATCTGATCGGTCCCGCCACCCTGCCAGACTACTGGTCTCGGCATGTGCTCGATAGCGCACAGCTGTTGGATCGCCGGCTGGACGCGCGAACCTGGGCCGATTTGGGGGCAGGGGCGGGATTGCCGGGCCTTATCCTGGCCATTTTACTGAAGCATTCAGAAGGCGCAGCACCCCATGTTTACCTCGTTGAATCCCTGACCAAGCGCTGCCGTTTCCTGCAGACCGTGGTTGATGATCTGGCTCTGCCGGCGACGGTGATCAATGACCGCGCCGAAAATGTAAAGCTCAAGGTCGACGTGGTCACGGCGCGGGCCGTGGCGCCGATGACGAAACTGCTCGGCTTTGCCGAAGGCTTTATCCACAAAGGGGCCGATGCGTGGTTTTTAAAAGGGGAAAACGTCGAAAGTGAACTGGCGGACGCTGGAAAAAACTGGAAATTTGACGTAGAACAATTCGAGTCCCTGAGCGATCCCCGCGGTCGCGTCATCCATATCCAAAGGCTGCGACGTGCCCGATAATAGCTTTCCAGGCGAAAAAAAAGTGCGTGTATTGGCGATTGCAAACCAGAAAGGCGGCGTGGGCAAGACCACGACGGCGATCAATCTGGGTACCGCCTTGGCGGCCATCGGCCAGCGCGTTCTGCTGATTGATCTTGACCCGCAGGGCAATGCGTCAACCGGTCTCGGTGTACCCAAGAAGCAGCGCGAAAGCTCGCTTTATGATGTGATTGTCGATCAACGCCCCATTGGTGATACGGCTGTTAGTACGGCTGTGCCGGGTCTATGGCTCCTGCCATCCGATCCGGATCTGTCGGGCGTCGAGATCGAACTGGGTCAGGCTGAGCGTCGGTCCTATCGTCTGCGCGATGCGCTGGAAGGTCTCGACCAGACCAACCCGCCTTATGACTATATTCTGATCGATTGCCCGCCGTCGCTGAACCTGCTGACGGTCAATTCGATGAGCGCGGCCGATGCTGTTCTGGTGCCGCTGCAATGTGAGTTTTTCGCGCTCGAAGGCCTGAGCCAGCTGATGCGGACCATTGATCTGGTGCGCGGCAGCTTGAACCCGAAGCTTGGTTTGCAGGGCATTGTCCTGACCATGTACGACAAGCGCAACGCCCTGTCCGGTCACGTCGAGCGTGACGTGCGGTCGCACTTCGGTGAGCTGGTCTATGATACGGTCATACCGCGCAATGTGCGGGTTTCCGAGGCGCCGTCCTTCGGCAAGCCAGCTCTGATCTATGATATGAAGTGCTCTGGCAGCCAGGCCTATATCAAACTGGCCAAGGAACTGGTGACGCGCGAACGCTCACGCCGTGCCCAGGCCGCCTGAACGCTTCCGATAAGAAAAGAAACGATAAATGTCTGAAAAAAATAGAGGTTTGGGCCGCGGCCTTTCCGCCCTGCTTGGCGATCAGGATACCAGCAGCCCGAAGACCGGTGCGGAAGCCGCTGAAGCGCGCGCCGCCGAACCGGCCCGTGGCCTGGAACAACCTATCGAACTGCTGGTGCGCAACCCAGACCAGCCGCGTCGCCTGTTTGTCGAGGCCGATATCGATGAGCTGGCCGCCTCGATCAAGGAGAAGGGCATACTCCAGCCGATCCTGGTGCGTCCGGCGCCCGGTCAGGCGGGGCACTACCAGATCGTCGCTGGCGAACGCCGCTGGCGCGCGGCGCAAAAGGCTGGTCTGCATACCGTGCCGATCATCATCCGTGAACTCGACGATCTCGATGTCATGGAAATCGGCATTATCGAAAACGTCCAGCGCGCCGACCTGAACCCGATCGAAGAGGCGAGGGGCTACAAGGTGCTGCAGGACCGCTTCGGCCGCACCCAGGATGCGCTGGCCCAAGTCGTTGGCAAGTCCCGCTCGCACATCGCCAATATCCTGCGCCTGCTGGCCCTGCCTGACCCGGTTCAGGACCATGTCATGCATGGCCGCCTGTCGGCCGGTCATGCCCGCGCGCTGATCACTTCGGAAAATGCCGAGAGCCTGGCGGAGGAGATCATCGCCAAAGGCCTGTCGGTACGCCAGACCGAAGCCCTGGTGCGCGATGAGCAGGCCGGACCGAAAGCGGCACCGACGCCCAAGGCGCGGCCGCAGCAGAATGCCGACACTCTGTCGCTCGAACAGGATCTGCAGGAAGCTTTGGGTCTCAATGTGCGCCTCGACGATAAGGGTGGCAAGGGTGAGTTGCGCCTGAGCTATGCCAGCCTTGAACAGCTCGATGAGCTGTGCCGTAAGCTTATGAAATAAAACACTATTTTCTGAAACGGGCCGCTGTGGCGAATTTGGTGCCACAAACCGCACGGTAGGTGGTCCTGGTGCGCCACAGAAGTCTTCTCAGAGCCCGCCCGTCGTCAGCCAGGCCTGCTCACGGCGCAGGTTTTCTCGCGTCTGGGTCTCCAGCGGCCTGAAGGTTTCGGTAAGGAAGATCGCTTCCCGCGCCAGGGTCGGCTCGATGAACAGGGCGTTGCGTCCCTGACACCAGGCTTCCCGACTGAAAAAGGGCGCGTATTCCGCCATGACATTACGGGCATAGGTTTCATAAACCGGCCATGGCTGACCGAGGATCGCCATGTCGAGATCAAGCACCAGATCGGTATCTTGGTCGCCGGTGGCGCGATGATGGGCGGTGGCCAGTATGATCTCAGAGGCCTTTTCGAGACACTTGGCATCCACATAGCCGGTCAGGGCCTCTGTCATCCGGGCCGCGCTGCGGGTCTCATTGTCCGAGCGTACCGGCTCATAGACAAGATCGTGGAAGAAGGTGGCCAGATGCGCGGCTTTCGGCATCTGGAAGCCGATTGGCTGGGCCGCTTCCAGCATGCTGACGATATGGCGCTGTGTATGATAGTGACGCCCCGGCTCGTTATAGCCCGCCTGCAATGTGCTGAGCACCGTAGTGGCGACCTCTTCAGACAAGTTCAGGGATTCCGCCAGTCTGCGCCATTCTGCGGCGAAGACGTCGGCAACCGCCATCAGGCGCCCATCCGGGCCGCGCGTCCGGCGATCTGCAGATAGAGCCGTTCGGCGATCAGAAGATCCGGCATGCCGGTGGATTTGCACTGTTTGTCAGCGTCGATCAGGTCACGCGCCAGACCATCGAGCGCCGTGAAATTCCAGGCGCGGGCCTGGCGCAGCATGTCATCCTCATCCTTCCAGAAGACGCCGGCATTGCGTGTCGCCTCCTTGGTGCCAAGACCTTTTTCCAGATAACTCTTGAGCAGTTTCAGCTTGTTATATTGCAGGCTAAGCGCCCGCATGGCATCAGCACCGCCTTCACCTTCGGCAAAGGCGCGGCGCAGGCCGGATTGGGCCTGTTTCATGCGGCCGCCAAAGGCATCATTGGCGGCCTTGAACAGAGAGGCATCGGGCTCAACGCCAAGGAAGTCCTGAAGCTCGGTCTCGTTCAGGGTCTTGTGCGAACCGGGCCCGATAAACAGGATCAGGCGCTCTATTTCCTGCCGAGCAATGCCGCGCTCCTTCGGCAGGCGCTGAGCGAATATATCCATGGCGGCATTGCTGAGTGAGACACCATCAGCCGCCAGGGTTTCGCGCGCCATACGGATAATATCGCCGGCTTCGTCCTCATAGCAGGCGATACTGACCAGGTTCTTGTCGGCATCGGCGAGCCGGCGCAGGGCGGAATCGCCGCCAAGCCCGCCGGCCTCGATGATGATGAAGGCATCCTTGTTGTATTCGCCGGCGGCATGGGCTTTCAGGGTGGCGGCCACCGCCTTGTCGAGCGTGGCTTTTTCCGAGAAAAATTTCAGCCTTATCAGACGTTTACCGCCCATCAACGACAGGGATTGCAGTTCGCCTTCCAGAAGGCCGCCATCGCCCTCGATATCGGTATCGGTGAGCAAGGAGACGTTGAACGGATCGGTGATATCCGGCACGATCTTCTTCGCCAAGCCGGTGCAGCGCTCAATGACCTGACTGCGGTCCTTACCGTAGATCAGGGCACCGGCCACGTTGGCTGGCGGCTTGTTGAAGAAGGCGTCAATTTCGGCGCGCTTGGCCAGTTTCATTGGTTATCGGGCGGCGTGATTTCGGAATCGGTAATGGTACCCGGTTCTGCACTGCTGCTATCGGCATCGGATTCCGCGCTGTTGTCTGCGGAATCATCTGAAGACGTCGCCGATGCCGAAGCGTTTGAATCCTTAGCGGGCAGCAAATCGCCGTGGAAATAAAGCGCCAGGTCGCGTTGAATCTGTTCGGACACGGCGGTCGCGATACGTTCCTGGGCATCCTGCTGCGATATCACACCGGTAAAGGGTGACTTGGAGGTGTCGTAGGTAACGGTTTCGCTGAAGCTGTTGCGATAAAGCACCGTGCCGGTGGCTACGTCCCTAAGCGCATAGGAGACGTTAGAAGTGATTTCCGATCGTGTGGATGTATCGTCCACCTTGTACCCGACGCTGTAATGTCTTTCCTTCAGGCCGATAGTCAGCTTGTAAATCTTGGTCGTGGACTCATCTACGCCCAGACCATTACGCAGATCCTGTTCGAGAAAATACCCTGTCCGTGTTTGCGGTACATGGATATCGATCTGCGCCATGCTGGCGGTCAGGCCGGTCTTGGCGTACAGCGGGGCGAAACCGCAACCGGAGAGGCTGGTGGCGGAAATGCCGAGTACGGCGCAGACAGCCAGGGCTCGAAAGACTTTTCGCCCAAAGACTTTATTCATGTCGCTTATCCCACCACGAAGTTGAGAATCCGGTTCGGCACGATGATGATCTTGCGGATGGATACACCCTCAAGATGCCGCTTAACCCCTTCGTCCGCAAGCGCCATCTCGCGGATCTGTTCCTCGGAGGCACCAACCGGAATCGAAATTTCGCCACGTTTCTTGCCATTGACCTGGACCGGCATGATGTAGGCGTCATCCTGGGCCAGGGCCGGATCGAATTTCGGCCAGGCCGCATTGGCGATCAGACCGTCATGGCCCAGGCGCGTCCAGCATTCCTCGGCCAGGTGCGGTGTCACTGGCGCGATCAGGCCGGCCAGCAGGGCCAGGGCTTCGCGACGGGCCTTCGAACCGGTCTTTTCGACATCGGCATTGCGGATGGTGGTGACGAATTCGTACAGCTTGGCGATAGCGGCATTGAAGCGGAAGCTTTCAAAGCCTTCGGTTACGAGCTTGACCGTCTTGTGGGCAGCCTTCAGCAGTTCGGCGGCGGCGCTTTCGTCCGCACACGGAATTTCACCTTCCGGCAGGGTGTCGAACTGGTCCCAGACGCGGTGAGTGAAGCGCCAGGAGCCTTCTACGCCGGAAGTCGACCATTGGACATCGCGCTCAGGCGGTGAGTCAGAAAGCACAAAAAGGCGAGCCGAATCAACACCATATGTGTCGAAAATGTCTTCTGGCGCCACGGTGTTCTTCTTCGATTTCGACATCTTTTCGATATCGCCGATCGACAGGGTTTCACCCGTGGAGATTTGCGTCGCCTTGCGGGTGCCGCCCTCGGCGCTGATTTCGACATCGGCCGGTTCGACCCATTGGCCGGCCGCGTTCTTGTAAGTCTCGTGAGTCAGCATGCCCTGCGTGAACAGGCCGGCGAAGGGTTCCTTCACCTCCAGATAGCCGCAGTGATTGAGCGCGCGGGTGATGAAGCGGGCATAGAGCAGGTGAAGCACGGCGTGTTCGATGCCGCCGATATACTGATCTACCGGCAGCCAGTAATCGGCCGCCGCCTTGTTGATCGGGGTCGGCGACTTCGGATCGGTGAAGCGGGCGAAATACCATGAGGAATCGACAAAGGTATCGAGCGTGTCGGTTTCGCGCGTCGCATCCTTGCCGCAATGCGGGCACTTGACGTGTTTCCAGGTCGGGTGGCGTTCCAGTGGGTTGCCGGGCACGTCGAAGGTGACGTCTTCCGGCAGGACCACCGGCAGCTGATCGTCGGGCACGGGCACGACGCCGCAATCATCGCAATGGATGACCGGGATCGGGCAGCCCCAGTAGCGCTGGCGCGAGACACCCCAGTCGCGCAGGCGGAAAACGGTGGCGCCTTCACCGAGCCCCATGGCTTCGATCTTTTCGATCGCCGCATCCTTGGCGGCTTCGATTTCAAGACCATCAAGGAAGGCGGAATGGAAAATCGCGCCGGGTCCGGTATAGGCTTCGTTGCCGACCTTGAAGTCTTCGGGATTGGCGCCTTGCGGCAGAACGACTTCAGTGACTGGCAGGTCATATTTGCGGGCGAAATCGAGATCGCGCTGGTCATGCGCCGGACAGCCGAAAATGGCGCCGGTGCCGTAATCCATAAGCACGAAATTGGCGACCCAGACATCGAGCGTTTCGCCGGGCTTGAAGGGGTGCTTCACCTTGATGCCGGTATTGAAGCCCTGCTTTTCACCCGTGTCGATTTCGGCCTGAGTGGTGCCACCCTTGGCGATCGACTTGATAAAGGCGGCCAGCTCCGGATTGGCGGCCGCGGCTTCCTGAGCCAGGGGGTGATCGGCGGCGATGGCGATAAAGGCGGCGCCAAAGAGGGTATCGGGGCGGGTGGTATAGACCTCGACTCCGGCATTTTCCGTTGCGCTACCGCTTCGCTGCTTGAGCGCGATATCATCGGCGAACGGGAAGGTCATTTTCAGGCCGCGCGATTTGCCGATCCAGTTGGATTGCATCAGCCGCACCTTTTCCGGCCAGCGTTCCAGTTCGGTCAGGCCCTCGATCAGGTCATCGGCGAAGCGCGTGATGCGCATGAACCACTGGGTCAGTTTCTTCTTTTCGACCACGGCGCCGGAGCGCCAGCCCTTGCCGTCGATAACCTGTTCATTGGCCAGCACGGTCATGTCCACCGGGTCCCAGTTGACCTGGCTTTCGCGGCGATAGACAAGATCGTTCTTCAGCAGGGTGTTGAACCACTTCTGCTGCTGGCCGTAATAGGCCGGATCGCAGGTGGCGAATTCGCGTGACCAGTCGATAGAGAGGCCCAGGCGTTTCAGTTCACCACGCATATTGGCGATGTTGTCATAGGTCCAGCCCTTGGGGTGGATCTTGCGTTCCATGGCGGCGTTTTCGGCCGGCATGCCAAAGGCGTCCCAACCCATGGGGTGCAGGACATTGAAGCCGCGCGCCCGTTTGAAACGCGCCACCAGGTCGCCCATGGCGTAATTGCGCACGTGGCCCATGTGGATGCGGCCGGAGGGGTAGGGGAACATCTCCAGCACGTAGTATTTTGGCTTTTCGGCATCCTGTTGTGTCAGGAAAACATCCGCGTCCGCCCAGCGCTGCAACTGACGGGGTTCGGTTTCTTTAGGATTATAACGGGCCATAAAAGTCTAAGCGGAGTCTGTTGAAATAAGGGATGGCTGCTTATAGGGCGCGTTGCGGCCCAAGACCATAAAAAAAGCCGTCACGGCATGACCGCGACGGCTTTTTTGAAGCAAAAGGCGAAGGCCTAGTTCTTGACGTTGGAGAGGCGCAGTTCGCGGGCGCGCGTCAGGATGGCGTTTTCGATGTCGAGCTGGGTCTGCTGCGACACATCGGCTGGCACCCAGCGATCGCCGGCGCGGACCTGCTTCTGGATCGAGACGTTCAGCGCATCGGCGCGCAGGCGGGAATCCAGGATGAAGATGGTGACCTTGAACTGTTCGTCCGGCGTCTGCGGATTGGCGTACCAGTCGGTGATGATGGTGCCGCCGAACGGATCGGCTGAGGTCAGGGGCATGAAGGCGATGGTGTCGAGCGAGGCGCGCCACAGATACGCATTGACGCCGATACCAGCCTGCTCGTTATAGACCGGTTCCTTTTTCTTCTTCTTGCCGCCGAACAGGCCAGCCAGGTTGACCTTATCTTCTGTGGGTTCAGTCGTATTGGCGGAAGTCGTAGCGCCACCCTTTTCACCCAGGCTGGCGCAGGCGCTGAAGGACAGGCACAGGCCAAGGGCGGCCAGGGCCAGACCGTAGCGCATCGAGGCCGGTTTCCGCATAGTCGTCATAGACTGATCACTCCGCATGATTTGAATTGCGCGACCGTCTAAGCCGCCGGAATTCCTAGAATTTATTAGCCCCAATTGCCGGTTTTGACCCGGCGACCCGGCCCTCTATAGCATGGAGGCCCTGGGGTATGACAAGGGGTAGCATCACAAGTTTGTCAACTCTACAGGAAATAAGGGCGGATGTGGGGCAAAGAAAAAAAGCTTATCTGCTGCTTTGCGACAGGGCTGCAATGTGCCGTTGTGTTTATGCGCCGTTTACCATCCGTGGCGGATTCAACACATTTGTCAGGGGAATGATGTCAGGGGGTCGTTTTAAGGTCATAACAAATTGACCCCAACCCCAATTCGTCTTATCTCGGAATGACATAACTCCGTCAAAATGGTTGTGTATAACGACAAAGTGTCCGGTGGCTGTTCGGGAAGACGACCCTTTGGGGGGCTGGCTTTAGGAAGAAACCGGGTTTCGAACTGCGAAGAGAATGAAACCTGTCTTGTCAATAGCTGTGAGTGCGATGTTTCTGGCGTTTGCCGGACGCAGCACCTTGGCTGTTGCCGAAACCAAGACGGTTCGCCCGCAGCCTTCAACCATTGAAAACATTGCCGGACTGGCGCCGCTGGTCCAGCCGACAGGCGACAGCTTCATCAGCGATGAGGCAACCGGCTTTTCCAAGCCGCAGTCAAAGGTTTACCAGTTCAACCTGGATGGCAAGTGGGGCGTCAAGTTCGACGTCAACCAGCCGGAAACCAGTGCACCGGGCGCCAACGATATCGATGCCGGTGCCTTCTACAAGCTGACTCCGTCGTTGCGCGTTGGCGGCACGCTTGGTTTCGGTGAAAAGACGGATAGCATGAAGCCCGAACCGGCCCGTAGTGCCGCCCAAGGCGACAGGAAGCAGCCCCGCGTGCGGCTGGAAACCACCTTTAAATTTTAAAGTTTGAAGGCGTCTATCGCGCCTATGCCCGAAAGACCCGTGTCTTTCAGCGACTGTATGTTGTCGCAATTGATCCCTCCCAGACCATAGACCGGCAGACTGGACAGGTCCGTCATTTCGCGCACGCCCTTGGTGCCCAGGGCGGAAACACCTTGCGCCGAAGGGCTATGACTGGCGAAGACTGGCGAGATAAAAACGGCGGTGAGGCCATCCTTACTTTCCAGGCTGCGCAGGGTTTCGGCATCGTGGCAGGCGGCGGTCAGGATCAGGTGCGGATGCGCGGCGTGCAGGTGCGTGGCGTGCGGCAGGCTGGTCTGGCGCAGGTGAACGCCGTCGGCTTCGACATCGAGTGCCAGGACCTCATCCTCGCCTATCAGCAGGGTTAGGCCGTTGTCGCGGGCGATCCGGCGCAGGAGCTGTGCGCGTTGCCGGGCGTGGTTTTCGCCGAAATGACGATAGACGATGCCGCAGCCTTCTGGCAGGTGCACGGCGATATCTTCCGGGTGCGGTGTGCGCTGCGGATCGGTGAAGAAGAACAGAGGCGGCAGCAATTCAGGGTTTTGGGGCAGGGCGGTCTGCGCTATATCCCGTGCCCTGTCGAGCAGATATTGGAAGCGGGTCTTGTATGTCATCAGCGGATACCCAAAAGGATGCCCTGTCGGGAACGGCTTATTCTAGGCTCATGGCCCAGATGTACAAGGCTTTAAAGGCGGCGGGCCGGTCGCCCGATGCCGCCTGCCTGACGGCGGTTTCGAAAAACCAGCCCTGGGAGGTCATCGAGCCGGTGCTCAAGGCCGGCCAGAGGCGTTTTGGCGAAAATCGTGTGCAGGAAGCGATGGAGCGCTGGGGCGACAGGCGCGCGTTGTATCCGGACCTGGAATTGCGGTTGATCGGGCCTTTGCAGAGTAACAAGGCGGCGGAGGCTGTGGCTTTTTTCGATGTGATCGAGAGCCTGGACCGGGACAAGATCGTGCGGGTGATTGCCGATGAGATACAGAAGGCAGGCAAGGCGCCGGTGCTGTATGTTCAGGTCAATATCGGTGAGGAACCACAGAAGTCGGGGGTTCTGCCGGCGGAAACGGATGCATTCCTGGCGGCTTGCCGGGGGTATGGCCTGACAATCGCGGGCCTGATGTGCATTCCGCCGGTGGAGGGGCCGCGCGGGCCCTATTTCGCCCTGTTGAAAAAGATCGCGGATCGCAATGGCATTACGCACCTCAGCATGGGCATGAGCGACGATTTCGAGACGGCGATTGCCTTTGGATCTACGGAGATCCGTGTGGGGTCAGCGATTTTCGGCGCACGCTAACGGGGTTTGGGGCCTGCGGCCCCATGCCTTTCCTGTTCTTTCCCCGCTTTCGCCCTTTGGGCGGAAGCGGGGAAAGAGTTAAGCGCAGATGTGGGGTCGCGGACCCCACGCCCCGTTACGCATCCAAAATTTCGACCGCATCGCCGGGCCTGGCCGCTTTCAGAAAATCCAGCATATCCGGCAGGGCCACGGCCACGCAGCCTTCGGTGCCGCTGTAATCTTCCCGCGCCAGATGCATGAAAATGGCAGACCCCATGCCTGAAACCGGCGGGTCATCATTATGCCCCAGTACCACGATCACATCGTAGACATGATCATCCCGCCACAGCTTTTCATGACTCGGCTGAAAGGGCAGCTTCACATGGCGATTGTAAAATTCCGAGGACGGATCGTCGCACCAGCCGTCATCCGGCGACAACGGCACCAGCTCCAGGGCGGTTTCCGGTGGCGCCAAACGGTCCGGACGGTAAAAAACATAACGAATCGGCCAGATTCCCAGAGGAGAGGCGCCGTCACCCTCTCTTTTATCGCCGGCAGGGCGAACGCCCCCTTTCCCAAGCGCGCAACGCACACTATGTTCGTTGATGTGGAATTGGCCAGCGGCGGTGGCACTAAACTTATTGATCATTTATTTGCCATCGCTGCTTAATCTCATAACGACAAGACTTAAAGATACAGGATCATGGTGCAACAAAAAACCCTGCTCATAGTCGATGATGATGATGAACTGCGCGAAGCCCTGGCGGAACAGCTCGAACTTCACGAGGAATTCAAGGTCATCCAGGCGTCAAACGGCACCGAAGGCCTCAAGCTGGGTAAGAGTGTCAATGCCGACCTGATCCTGCTCGATGTTGATCTGCCGGATATGGACGGCCGTGAAGCCTGCCGCCTGCTGCGCAAGGGCGGGCTGACCACGCCGGTGATCATGCTGACCGGCCAGACTTCGGATTCCGATACCATCCTGGGCCTTGATGCCGGCGCCAATGACTATGTCACTAAGCCGTTCCGGTTCGCCGTCCTGCTGGCTCGCATCCGCGCCCAGGTCCGCTCGCACGAGACCAGCGAAGACGCCACCTTCCGCATCGGGCCCTACGAATTCAAGCCGGCACTGAAGGTGCTGGTTGATCAGACGCAGAAGAAAACGCGCCTGACCGAAAAGGAAACCAATATCCTGAAATACCTTTATCGCGCCGGCGGTAAGCCGATCACGCGTGAGGAACTGCTGACCGAGGTCTGGGGGTATAACGCTGGTGTGACCACGCACACGCTGGAAACGCACGTCTATCGCCTGCGTCAGAAGATCGAACCCGATCCCGCCAATGCGCGTCTGTTGATGACGGATGCCGGTGGTTACAGGTTGCAATTTTAAGGCAAGGGTCGCGAACCCTTGACCCGTAAGTTTAAGCCGGCGCGTAAGCGTCGGCTTTTTTGTTCAGGCCGTCTCTTCTGTATCGACGTACCAGACAAACCAGACCGCCTCTTCCAGCGTGCCGCCGGCTTCGATAAAGCGCGCCACGGGCTCTGGAAAGGCCTCACTGATCTCCTTGCCGAAATTGAATTCCGCCTTGAGCATTTGCAGGTCCTGCAGGGCGACATTGGCGGCCATTTCGACCTGAGCCTCCCACGGCAGGACGGGCGGGATCAGCTGGCAGGCATCGATCTGCACCCAGTCGCATTCACCGATGGCATCCGGTGTGCGGATCTGCAGCTGGCCGCCGATATTGCGCAGGCCCAGCGCGCGCGCCGCCTCGATTACCTGGGGCAGGTCGGCAATGCGCCAGGCATATTCGTTCTGACGGAAGTCTGCTTTGGCCAAAATCTCGGCAGGCAAAAGCTTTTCGGCAATGTCGGTCATGGCTGAAACTCGAAAACGGTCTGGATCGGGGCGTGATCGGATGGGCGTTCCCATTCGCGCACCGTATCATGGATTTTGGCGGTGATATCGCCACTGATCTTTTCCCGCAGGCCCGGATTGAGCAGGATATGGTCCAGCCGCAGGCCACGATTGCTCTTGCGGAAATCGGCGGCGCGATAGCTCCACCAGGTGAAGATCTTCTCCGGATCGGGATAGGTGACGCGGAAGGGATCGTGGAAGGCGCCAGCCTGCATCAGATTGCCGAAGGCCTCCAACTCGGCCGGCGTATGGCTGACCACCTTCAGCATCTGTCTGTGGCTCCAGACATCGAATTCGCCCGGCGCGATATTGAGGTCGCCGCAGATCAGCAGGGGCTTGTCCGCGCCGCGTTGTTTCAGCTCGTCGATCAGGCGCTCGTAAAAGGTCAGCTTGTGATCGAACTTGTCATTGCCGACGCGATCGGGGAAATCGCCGCCGGCCGGGATATAGAAGTTCCAGATTTCCGTGCCGGCGATACGGATGGCCTGGGCACGGGCCTCGCCGCGGCGGCAAAAGGCGGGGGTCGGCAGGGCCTCAAACGGGATTTTCGACACCAGCGCCACGCCGTGCCAGCCCTTTTGTCCGGCAATGTGGATATGGTTGTAGCCTAGCGCTTCGAAGGCCTCGCGCGGGAACTCATGTTCCTGACACTTGATTTCCTGCATGCACAGGATGTCAACATCGGTGTCCTTCAGGAACTGTTCGACCTGGGGCAGACGCAGGCGAACGGAATTGACGTTCCATGAGACAAGGCTAAGGCGCATATAAAGGCAAACTCTCAATAATTCCAATGTCGGAGACATTGGCAAGGCCGACTGGCCGTCCGAGCTGGTGCGAGGAGCCATGCGGCGCTTGAGCTGAAAAAAGCACAAAAAAAACCGATCCGCGCTGACGGATCGGTTTAGAGATTTGGCACATAACACGAAGAGAAAAAAGGGAAAACGCACACCTGAAAGTTCAGGTCGGGAGATAATCCGCCGTTTCATCTCCATGTGTGAAAAATAACACTAAAGACAAAAAACTACAAGGAAAAAAGTTATACAGCCGTTATTTTTTCTTCTGCGGCTTATTTAACACAAACAAATCAGCCTTTTGTCCCGAATCACGCGAAAAACTCGTCAGCCTTACCGTTGTCGCGCGATTTTGCGCATCGGTAATAGTCCATTCCCGCAGAGCCATGGCGCCGTCGGTCGCCTGATCGAAACCGAGGACCACGGAGCCTTCGACATTCTTGCGGCGGTCACGCGCTTTCAGTGTGAACCCCTGCGCATTGGAGCTGACGGCCGTGACCACCACGCCCTGGTCGAAACGGATTTGGCGCGCCAGGAAAAGCGACAGTGGCGTTTCCGACAGGGGATATTGGTCGAAGGATTGCAGGCGTGGATCCCACATACTGACCGTGGTGCCATTGGAAACGATCAGCAGCGAGGTCGGCGCATCATATTCGAAACGCATCTTGCCGGGACGGGCCAGGTACCAGTTGCCGGCGGTCTTGCGGCCTTTGTAATCGGTCTGCTCAAAACGGCCATGCGCCATGCCGAGGCCCTGCAGGTAGCTGGTCGCCTGCTGGATGCGTGCCTTGTCAGCGGCATTGAAGCTGGGTGGCGAAATCAGGCCGCTGAACTGGTTCTTGCCACTCTGTGCGGAAGCGGGTGTTATAACGGGCGTGGTGACAAGGGTGGCGGCAAGGCCTGCCAGCAGGGCGCGTTTGGTAAAGTCGATCATGGTTTACCCATAGAAGCAAAATTCGTAAAAATCCAATGCCTTCAGAAAACCCCTGAAGGCGGCATATTTACGACCTTAGTCCGCCGCGACTGAACCCGGCATGAATGCAGGCATTAGGTTAAATCGTATACTTTATGCTTGTGTGCGGTGGGAAAAGGCGTCTTTAATGGTTCCGGCTTTTTAAGAGGATATGGATATGGTCAAGGTAAATCGGCGTCATCTGCTGCAGGGTGCGGCTGTCTTGGGCGCCGGCCTGAGTGCTGAAGCGACGGCACAGCCCGGCTTGGCCGCTATCCTCCCCGCGCCGGCCGACCTGACGCCGCGCCAGCGTATCCGCTTCGATGACGACTGGCGCTTCGCCTTTGGCCATGCCTCTGACGTGACGCGCGATTTTAACTTCGGCGCCTATCAATATACCCATGCCAAGCAGGGACTTTCAGGCGCAACAGCCGCCGAGCCGGATTATGATGACAGCACCTGGCGGTCGGTGAACCTGCCGCACGACTGGGCGGTGGAGCTGCCCTTCGTCAATAATGACACCTATACCCTGCCCGAACCCGACAAACGCCGGGAATACGAGGAAGACGAAGCGGCGGCCCATGGTTATAAGCCGGTGGGCCGAAAGTTCCCGGAAACCAGTGTCGGCTGGTACCGCAAGGTGCTCAAACTGGAAAAGGGCGATGAACTGAAGCGTCTGACCCTGGAATTCGACGGCGTTTTCCGCGACTCCATCGTCATCCTGAACGGCTATATCCTGAACCGGCACGAGAGCGGCTATACGCCCTTCGAGGTCGATATCAGCAATTTCATCAATACCGACGACAAGCCCAATATCCTGCTGGTGCGGGTCGATGCCTCCTATGGCGAAGGCTGGTTTTATGAGGGCGCGGGCATCTATCGCCATGTCTGGCTGGTCAAGACGGCGCGCACCTACGTGCCGCAGTGGGGCACCTGGATCAAATCGGATATTTCCGGCGCGGTCGATATCGAGACGCGCATCGTCAACGGCACCGATACGGCGAAGACGGTGACGCTGGTCTCCACAATCAGCGACACCGACGGCAAGGCGGTGGCGCGGCTGGAAACGCCGGTCGAGCTGGCGGCGCAGGACGAGCAAACGGTCAACCAGACGACCAAACTCACTTCACCGCGCCTGTGGGGCCTGAAGGACCCGCATCTCTACAGCGTCCGCACTGAAATCCTCGATAATGGCGCGGTGGTGGACGTCTTCGCCAGCACCTTCGGTTTGCGCGAGGTGGTGTTCAAGGTCGATGGCTTCTTCCTCAATGGCGAAGCGATGAAGATCAAGGGCACGAATAACCACCAGGACCATGCCGGGGTCGGCTCGGCCATTCCCGATGGCTTGCATGTCTGGCGCTTGCAGCAACTGAAGGACATGGGCTCGAACGCTTATCGCTCGTCGCATAATCCGGCGACGCCGGAAGTGCTGGAGGCCTGCGACCGGCTGGGTATTCTGGTGCTCGATGAAAACCGGCTGATGACTTCGGCGCCGGAAGGCATGGAGGAACTGGAAACCCTGATCCGGCGCGGGCGCAACCACCCCTCCATCATCCTGTGGTCGATCGGTAATGAGGAGCCGCAGCAGGGTACGGAGCGCGGCGCCAAGATCGCCCACGACATGCGCCGTCTGATCAAGAAGCTGGACCCGACGCGGCCGGTGACGGCGGCCATGAACAATGGTCAGGGCTTCGGCATTACCGAAAGTCTCGATGTGCTGGGCGTCAACTATTACGTCACGCGTCTGGGGCCAGTGCGCGAGAAGTACCCGAACCTGCCGGTGGTGGGCACGGAAACGGCCTCGACCCTGTGCACGCGCGGCGAATACGAGCGCTCAGAAACGAAGCTCTATGTGCCCGCCTATGATGTCACCGCGCCGAAGTGGGGGCATACGGCGGAAAACTGGTGGCCGCTCTACGACAAGACGCCGAACCTGCTCGGTGGCTTCGTCTGGACCGGTTTCGATTACCGCGGTGAGCCGACGCCGTTTAACTGGTGGCCATCGGTGACCTCGCATTTCGGTATCATGGATCTGTGCGGCTTCCCGAAGGACAATTACTGGTATTATCAGGCCTGGTGGTCGGATAAGCCGGTGCTGCATCTTTTCCCGCACTGGAACTGGGAGCCAGGTAAGGATGTCTCCGTCTGGGTGCATTCCAATTGCGAGGCGGTCGAGTTGTTCGTCAATGGCAAGTCGGTCGGCCGCAAGGACGTAGTGAAGGACTATCATCTGGAATGGACCGTGCCGTTTGCGCCGGGCAAGATCACCGCCTATGGTTATCGCGGTGGCAAGGTGACCATGAAGACCGAGCGCGTGACGGCGGGCGAGGCGGCAAAGGTCGTTCTGACCTCCGAACGCGTCGACGATATCGTGGTGCTGAAGGCGGAGGTCTTTGACAAGGCTGGCGTGACGGTGCCAAAAGCCGACAATCTGATCTTCTTCGATGTCGAAGGACCGGCCGAGGTGATCGGCGTCGGCAATGGCAACCCCACCAGCCACGAACCGGACAAGGCGCTATATCGCAAGGCTTTTAATGGCCTGGCGCAGGCCATCGTGCAGGTCAAGGGTAACGGGCCGGTGACGGTCGCCGCGCGCTCGGAAGGGCTGATCTCAAGCCGGATTAAAGTTTAGCGATGCACTCGATTTCGACGGTGGCGTTCAGCGCCAGGGCCGCTACGCCAAAGGTGGTGCAGGCCGGCAAAGGCGCGTCGTCGAAATAGTCCGCGAACAGGGCATTGAAGCGCGCCGCTTGCGCCGTGTCGGTCAGCATGACCTTGACGGATACCAGCGCCGTGATCGTGCGGTCGAAACGGGCTAGGGTCGCCTTGACATTGGCCATCATCTGCCGGACCTCGGCCTCGAAGCCCTGAGCCAGGTTGCCATCGTCGTCATCGCCGATATGGCCGGAGAGATAGATCAGGCCATCCAGGATCACGGCCTCGGAAAAGGCGGCCTCGAAGGGATAGGCGTGGTAGGTCGGTGCGGTCATGGGCCTGTAATGCCGTCGCTGCCGTCAAAAAGCCAGAGGCTATTTCGCCGGGAAGGCCTTCAGCAGTTTGTCGTATTCATCGCGGGTGATTTCGATCATTGAGCCGTGGCGGGCGTTTGGAGTCATCTCATACCGGTTCCAGTCGGGCACGCCGGTATTACCGGAGACCTGATACCACGGACCTTCGAGGCGCGGTGCCATCGATAGCCCATAGCTCGTGCCGGCATATTGTTCGTAATAGAGATACCAATCGGCGCCATTGGGCGAGCGGATAAGCGTCGGTGCCTCGCGGAAATTGGGGCTGAGCGAGGGACCGGGCTCCGGATAGGGGCCGGTGAGGGTGGGGCCGCAGGTCAGGCGGATCGTCTTGCCGGTGATCCAGTTATAGGAGGGATAACGCTCGTCCTTGAGGATGGCGCAATAGCCGCCTTCAGGGTTCGGCTGGATAACGGTGTCGATCGTCGCCATTTCCCAGTTGAACAGGCGCTTTGGCGGCGACGCGAAGGTTTTCAAATCCGGCGACAGGACGTAGAGCGTGCGTTGGCTGGCCCAGTAGGTTTCGGGCTCGTCAGGCGTGCCGGGCACGTTCGGTGTATGCCAGGTCAGGATGAACTGGCCGGTAGGTTTGTCGAAGAACAGCTTGGGCGCGCCAATGCGTTGGAGCGGGTGATCGACTGCCTTGGACAAATCGGGTTGATAGGTGGCGTAATCCGTCCAGTGGATCAGATCATCGGAGACCCAGAAGCGGATCAGCGGATCGTCATCGCTCTTGTTGCCGACCAGATAGAAGCGGTTGTCCGGACCTTTGGCGATGGAGGCATGGCCATGATAGGCGGGATAGACCGGCTTGCCGCTGTTGAGGAAGATCCAATGCAGGCCATCGAGGCTGATGGAATAGTAGAGGACGCCGTAATCGCCGGTCATCATGTGGGCGAAAAGATAGGCCTTTGTCGACTCCGCCGGTGCGCCGGGTTTCGGGTAGGCCGATGTCTGCGCCCAGGCAGGGCTGGTGATGCATAAGGCGGACAAGGCGAGGCCCAAGGCCTTGAAAAGTTTTGGCATCCCGTTTCCCCATAGGTGACCTGGCGAATCCGATATTCGTCCTTATATGCTATTTATATTATAATTTTTGGGGCTGTAAACGGACATAAAAAACGCCCGCCAGTTATCTGACGGGCATTTCCAAGGCTGCTTCTTTCAGAACTAAGGAAACCTATCGGACCGGCTTATTTTTGAACGACACCGGCTTCTTTATAGAGCGCGTTCAATTTATCCGCGTCCACATTGGCCGTCAGGTCCGCCATGCCCGCCGCTACTTCTGGCGCGGTAAATATGCCCTGTGCGGCAATTTGGCCCAGCAGACTGAAGCTCGTTTGAACAGATACAGTCCCTTCGTATTTGAGGGCGACTACGCTCTCCGTTCGACAATCCTCAGTCAACAAACGCACCATAAGCGAGGCTGCGGTTTTATTAATTGCGGCCCGCTCGTCCGGACTGATATTGGCCATCGAGCGAATGTCGGGGTGCAGGGCTATGGCCGCGAAAATCCACCGGATCAGGTCTTTTTGATCGGACGGACTTGCCGATTTGACCAGACATTTGCTTAGGTCATCAGTATATGGGCCAGCATAGGCCGGCGAAAAAGCAGCTAGGCTAGCCAGAATCGACGCCGTAATAGCGATTTTCTTGAACATCTCATCCCCCAAAGATCGATGTATAACTATTACAGCATTGCGCCACCTGCATCAATGCTTGCCGGTGTTGAGGCACTCCAGCTTATGGGTGCAGGGTCCGTGACCCTGCCTAGTGGCCGGGAGGCGGACCCACCAGGATATCGCGCTTGCCGACGTGGTTGGCGGGGCCAACCACGCCTTCCTGTTCCATCTTTTCCATCAGCGAGGCGGCGCGGTTATAGCCGATCTGAAGTTTGCGCTGGATATAGGAGGTGGAGGCCTTGCGGTCGAAGGTGACGAAATAGACAGCCTTGTCATAGAGGTCGTCGCCGGAGCCGCCGCCTTCGCCCATGCCGCCGTCTGAGCCGCCCTCTTCATCGGCGCTGTAGGTGACATCGTCGAGATATTGCGGCGCGCCCTGTTCGCGCAGGAACTGCGCCACGGCCTCGACCTCGTTGTCGCCGACAAACGGACCATGCAGGCGGGTGATGCGGCCGCCGCCAGCCATATAGAGCATGTCGCCTTGGCCGAGCAGCTGTTCGGCGCCCTGTTCGCCCAGGATGGTGCGCGAGTCGATCTTCGACGTAACCTGGAAGGAAATCCGGGTCGGGAAGTTGGCCTTGATCGTGCCGGTGATGACGTCGACCGAGGGACGCTGTGTGGCCATGATCAGGTGAATGCCGGCGGCGCGGGCCATCTGGGCCAGGCGCTGGACGGCACCTTCGATATCCTTGCCGGCCACCATCATCAGGTCGGCCACCTCGTCGATGATGACGACGATATAGGGCATGGGTTCGGGCACCATTTCGTCGAACTCGTAAATCGGCTGGCCGGTTTCGTCGAAACCGGTCTGAACCTTGCGGACAAAGTTCTTGCCTTCGGCAGCGGTGGCGCGGGCGCGTTCGTTGAAATTACTGATGTTCCGCACGCCGACCTTGGACATGCGGCGATAGCGGTCTTCCATCTCCTTGACGGTCCACTTCAACGCCACCACGGCCTTTTTCGGATCGGTAACAACCGGGGCCAGCAGGTGGGGGATGCCGTCATAGACACTGAGTTCCAGCATCTTCGGGTCGATCATGATGAACTTACATTGTTCGGGATCGAGGCGGTAGAGGATCGACAGGATCATGGCGTTGACGCCGACCGACTTACCCGAGCCGGTGGTGCCGGCGATTAGCAGGTGGGGCATCTTGGCGAGGTCGGTGACGTAAGGATCACCGCCGATGGTTTCGCCCAGCACCATGGGCAGGGTGTGGCCGGCTTTTTCGAATTCGGCCGAGGCCAGCATATCGCGCAGATAAACGGTTTCGCGGATCTGGTTGGGCAGTTCGATACCGATGGCGTTACGGCCCTGAACGATGGACACGCGGCAGGAGCGGGCGGACATATTACGGGCGATGTCGTCGGCCAGGGCCACGACGCGCGCGCCCTTCACGCCAGCGGCGGGAGCCAGTTCGTAGAGGGTGACAACCGGACCGGGGCGGATCTGGTCGATCACGCCGCGGACGCCGAATTCGGCCAGCACGCTTTCCAGCATGCGGGCATTCTGGCGCAGGCCTTCCTCGTCATAGGAGTGGTTGCGCGCCTTGGGCTTGGCGAGGATCGACAGTTCCGGCAGGCGGAAATTGCCCGGACGCAGGAAATCGAAGACCGGCTGCTTTTCGGCCTCGGCACGCGGCGATGGCTTGACCGGCTTTATATCCGATACCGGCGTTTCCATCGTATCGAGGAAGTCGGGGTCCTCGTAGGGGCCCATCTCGTCATCGAGCGGCGGCAGGGCGCCGGTGCGGGCGGTATTCTGCGAGATGCGCGGCGCCGGAGCGGAGGTGGCGGTTTCGGGCTCGGCGTCGAAGGTTTCCTCGTCGACAAAGGTCTTCACCTTGGGGGGGCGCTTTTCCTTCTTCACCGCCGGTTCGGCAATCACGGCCTCGCGGCCGACGCCCATGGCGCTCATGCCCTTCTGAGCCACGCCGCCGATCAGGCCGGAAAGGTGGAGGTAATGCCCCATATTCAGGTTAAGCGCCTTGTTGAAACCAAGCAGCGCAAGACCGGTATAGACCAGGCTGGCAATAAGCACGGACCCTGGCAGGTGCATGAAATCGAACACGGCCTGTAACAGGTTATGGATGCCGGAGCCCCAGAAACCGCCGAGACTCTGGCGCAGGGCCAGATCGGCGCCGGCCAGTGGTGGATCGGTCAGGATCGGTGCGATGGCGGCCGCCAGAGACAGCACAAACAGGACCGACCACAGGGCATGAAGGCGCAGCTTCAGGCGCGTCTGGTCCGGGTCGTGCTGAAAGGTGCGCAGCAGGCCGAAATAGATCATCAGAGCCGCGGCGGGCCAGGCGGCCAGGCCGATGGACTGGTTGCCGATATCGGCGATCATGGCGCCGAAGGAACCGAGGGCATTATGGATATCGCCGTGGCCGGCCGTATTCAGGCTGGGGTCTTCGGCGTGATAGGTGGCCAGGGCCACAAAGCCGGCAAATCCCATCAGGGCCGTGAAGGCGCCGCGCAGGCGCGCCATCAGCGGCGACTGCCAGACAAGGCGCATGCGGCTTTCAAAGGCGTTCCAAACGGTCAGGGTCAGGCTGGACATGTTACTCGTATCGCGGCTTCAAACCCTGACCAGATGCCATGGAAAGGGTTAAGACCTGTTTACCATGAGATAGAAAAGCAAGTGTTGGCGCGTCATTGCAGCGCATTGCGCCGATGCGCCGCCATGGCTATGATGGTTCCCATGAAAACCTATGACGTCATTATCGTGGGCGCCGGCATGGCCGGTATGACCCTGGCCCTGGCTCTGAAATCGGGGGGGCTGGAGGTGGCGCTGGTCGAAAAGCAGCCCTTTGATACCCAGCTCGATGCCTCGTTCGATGGCCGCGCTTCGGCAATCGCCTATGCCTGCTTCCGCCAGTGGAAGGCGCTCGGCGTCGGTGAGGTCCTGGAAAAGCACGCCTGCCGCATGGATGAGATTTTCGTGACGGATGGCCATCTGCCGGGGGCCTCGGCGCCCAAACCCCTGCCGTTTTTCCTGCATTTTGCTTCGGAGGAAATCTCCGACCGCACGGGCGATGAACCGCTGGGCTACATGGTCGAAAACCGTCAGGTCCGCAAGGCGCTCTATGAGGAAATCGTCAATCAGGGGATCCGCCTGATCAGCCCCGCTGCGGTGGTCGACAGCCGCGAAGATGGTTCCTTCGCCGAGGTCGATCTCGATACGGGCGAGACCCTGCGCGCGCCGCTGGTCGTTTCCGCCGAGGGGCGCCAGTCTTCTCTGCGCGAAAAAGCCGGGATCAAGCATATTAACTGGGCCTATGACCAAAGCGCCGTGGTCTGCACGGTGCAGATGGAACATTCGCACAATCATGTCGCCTACGAGCATTTCCTGCCGACCGGCCCGTTCGCTATCCTGCCGCTGAACGATAACCGCGCCTGCATCGTCTGGTCGGAAACCCATGCCAAGGCGAAGGCCCTGATGCAGGTTGATGACCAGCTGTTCTATGATCATCTGCTGGCGCGGTTTGGTGATTTCTTGGGCGAACTGACGGTGGTGGGTCCGAAATTCATCTATCCGCTGGGCCTGGGTCTGGCGGAAGAGATGCACAAGGGGCGGCTCGCCCTGCTGGGCGATTCCGCCCATGGTATCCATCCGATCGCCGGGCAGGGTCTCAATCTCGGCCTGAAAGATGTGGCGGCCCTGGCCGAGGTGTTGATCGAGGCGGCACGTCTGGGCGAGGACATCGGCACCGATCTGGTGCTGGAGCGTTACGCCAAATGGCGGCGTTTCGATAATGTCAGCACGTCCGTGATCATGGATGGTTTCGTGCGCCTGTTTTCCAATGGCAATCCGCTGCTGCGCGCCGTGCGGGGTGTCGGTATCGGCTTGTTCAACAAGGTGCCGGCCCTGCGCCAGTTCGTCATGGAGGACGCCGGCGCGGCGACGGGCGATCTGCCGAAGCTGCTTAGGGGCGAGTTGGTTTAAGGCAAGGGGTCACGGACCCCTTGACCCCAAAACCGATCTTTTGCCTTATCCTACGCCTTCACCGGTTCAAACTTGCGGGCCTGATCGACCAGCATGATCGGCACGCCCGAGCGGATCGGAAAGGCGAGACCCGCGTTCGGGCTGACCAGTTCCTGCGCGGCCTTGTCATAGGTCAGAGGACGGCGCGTCACCGGACAGACCAGGGCTTCCAGCAGGCGCGGGTCAATCTCAAGCTCGTTTTTGGCGTAGGTTTCGATATCGGTCATAACGGATCTCAAGAAAACAGCAGTGACGACAGGCGGCGACGGCCGGCCTTGGTTAGCTCAGAAGACGCGCCGAGCGCAGTGAAGATTTTGAACAGATAGGTGCGGGCGGCCTGACCGTTCCATTCCGGCTCGTACTTGACGATTTCCAGCAGAGCATTCATCGCCTCGGCCATCTCGCCTTGCGCCGCCAGAGCGCGACCGAGATCGTACCAGGCATCGAAGTCACGGCCATTCGCGGCGATCTTCGCCCGCAAACCGGCGACGTCCGTTGGGGCGCCTTCGGCCAGTTCCAGAGCGGCGCGCAGACCCAGGATATCGGCATCCTTGGTATCGGCCGGCACCTGATCGAGCGTGGCCTTGGCATGATCGGGTTGTTGCAGTTTCAGGTAAATCCGCGCCATGCCTGCGATGGCCTTGGTATTTTCGGGATCCTGTTCCAGTACGAAGGCATAGGCTTCCATGGCGCTCGGCATATCGCCGTCTTCCACTGATTTGGCGGCCAGGGTCAGGGCGTCCTCGATCGAGGGCGTACCATCACCGGCCACGCCCAGCTTATCGATGAAGGCGCGCAGTTCGGTTTCCGACTTGGCACCCATGAAGCCATCGACCGGCCGCCCGCCGACAAAGGCATAGACGGTGGGGATGGACTGAACGCGCATCTGAGCGGCGATGGCCTGGTTCTGGTCGACATCGATCTTGACCAACTTGACCTTGCCCTTCTGCTCGCCGATCACCTTTTCCAGAGCCGGACCAAGCTGGCGGCACGGACCGCACCAGGTGGCCCAGAAATCGACGATGACGGGCTGGGTCATCGAAGCCTCGATAACGTCGGCCATAAAGGTGTTTTCAGAACCGTCGATGATATTGGGGTCGTTGCTGGCCATGGGGTACCTCTCAAGCGTGGCTTAGCTCAGATGGGGTCTGTGTTCAACAGTTCAAGGAAGGGCTTGTCCCCAAACCGTGTGCCGCACAATCACCTATGCAACAGATAGCCCGCATATCCGGGAACCTCACGCGCAAGGGAATAGAGGTCACGCGCTTCGAAATAGTCGGGGTGTGCGGAGCCAACACCGGTCAGGCCTTCTTGTGAAAAGGCCAATTTTGTCCGCGAGATATGAAAATATTGGCTGACAATGATGACGCTGTGCAGATTATGAGCGTGCATCAAGACGGAGGTATTACGCGCGGTGGCGCGGGTATCAACACCCTGATCATCTACGATGATCGCGGTCTCTGGAACGCCTTTTGATATCAGCCAACGCTTCATTGCCGTTCCTTCGGGTACGCCTTCTATCCCCGTGCCACCACTGACCAGAATATGGGATGTCCAGCCGCCCTTATATAGCTCCAACGCCCGACCGAGCCGCGCCTGGAGGCGAGGTGAGGGCGTTCCGTTCGAATTGACTTTGGAGCCAAGCACCACCGCGACATCGCTACGGCGAATGTCGTCAGTCAGGCCATCTACGACGATCAAACCGGCGCAGAGCAATACCAGACCGGCAATGCTGATCATTATCCTGCCAATCCATCGCATAGGTTGCTTCATGACGGACTCCATATCTGTGCTTGTCTGAGGGTAAACCAGTCTTACAACAATCCCGCGAAATCCACGATCATCAGTTCACGGCCCAGAGACGCGATGAACGTCCGGAAATCCGCCTGGGACAGGGCGGTGGTGGCGGTATTGGTCAGGGGGTGGAAATTGACGATCTCGGCATCAGCCAGGGCCTTGTCGAGGATAAAGCGCACCTTCCGTTCCGGATCATTAATCAGGCCCAGCGCCGTCACCGAACCTGGTCGCACGCCCAGTGCCGCATAAAGCCGATCTTCCGAGCCGAAGCTGAGGCGGCCGGAGCCGATCACCTTCGGCAGGGTCTTCAGCGGGATCTGCGTCGATTGCTCGGCCGAGATCAGCCAGAGCTGGCCCTTGTCGTCCTTCAGGAACAGGTTCTTGGTATGGGCGCCCGGCAGTTGCGACTTTATGTCGTCGCCTTCCCCTACGCGAAAGACCGCTTCATGGGTCAGGGTGCTTGTTTTCAGGCCCAAATCATTTAAGGCTTCGAGCAGTTTTTCAGGCGTGTAGAGCGGATCGGTCATGATCATCGGCTTTACCGCAAACTTTTTGACGATGGAACTGCCAGATGGAACTTGAGTGCTTTGTCATGACCACCTATCCGCCGGAAATCGTGCCGGGCCGGCCGGAACGGGAGTGGATGGACAGCTTTCAGTCACGCTTCCCCTATCGCTGCCTGCCCCTGACCATGGCCAACACCACCGGCTGGGAAATCCTCTGCCCGACCGACATCACCATCGTGTGGAACGGTGGCATCGGCAAGAACGATCTGGTCATCACCTGCGATGCCGATCCGAACTATAATCTCGAACACCTGGTGTCGTCGCACTTCACGCATGGGGTCGTGACCTTCCATACCGGCTACATGTTCCGCACCCCGCCGGGCTTCGCCATACAGGCCACTGGCGCTCCCAATCAGGTCAAGGATGGCATCGCACCGCTGACCGGCCTGGTCGAAACCGACTGGTTGCCCTTCCCCTTTACCATGAACTGGCTGATGACCCGGCCAGGCATGGTCACCTTTAAGAAGGGCGAGCCCTTCTGTTTTATCCAGGTGGTGCAGCACAAGGCGCAGGATGAGATCCAGCCGGTGATCAAGTCGCTGGAAAGCGATCCGGACCTGAAGAAGCAGTTCGATGCCTGGGCTAAAACGCGTCAAGAATTCAATGACAGCCTGGTGCGCCGCGATCCTGATGCCGTGAAAGAAGCCTGGCAAAAGTTCTACTTCAAGGGTGAGAAGCCGGACCCGACCGGCCAGGTGGTCGAAAAGGTCGACGACCATATCAACCGACGTCGCCTCAAGGTGCCGAAGGTTATCCGGCCTAAAAAGACGCGCTAAAGAAAAACCCTCCCGGTCGGAACCGGGAGGGTTTTTTATTGGATTGAATGAGACTTACTTCGATACCGGACGGACAATCTTCGATTCCAGATTGGCTTTTACGGCGCGGGCGTCATAGGCATTGGCATTGCCATCGGGCTTGGGACCCTTGTGCATCAGGATTTCGGCCGTGGCTTCATAGCGCGAATAGACCACGGTATCGCTGCCCCAATCGGCACCGAAAGCGCCCCAGCGGCTCCAGCGGTTGCGGTTGTAGAAACGCCACGAGAAGCTGCTCATGAACGGATCGTCGAAGGTGGTCGCACGTTGCTTTTCATCGGTATCGCGACTAACGACCTCGAACCAGTCATTGCCGGATTCCAGGGTCAGTTCGGCGGCACGATAGAGCATATAATTCTCTACCGTTTCGCGCTTGGTCATCTCATTGCCGGAGAAGCTCAGGCGATAGCGGTTTTCCTCAATGCGGGTTTCCGAATAGCCGCGTTGCGCGGCAGCCGAAGTCGTGGGGGAAACCGGCTGGTAAGGGGTGGGTGTAGCGCAGGCCGACAGGATGGTCAGGCTGGCGGCGGCCAGAAGGCACAAACTCAGGCGTTTCATTGTGTAACTCCCCACAGATGCAAAACTTTTAGCCATATTAATCACTGAGAATGGTCCGTCAATGTGGCAATATTGGGCCGCTCCTTACGCGTGTGCAATGGGCGAATACAGCCGGATCAGTTCCATGGCGGCATGCCAGATGATCAGGGCGGCGATGCCCATCAGGATCAGACTGACGCCGAGATCAAACGCCTGCTTTTTCTTCGGATCGCTGAGGACATGCGACAGGGTGACCGCCCCCAGGCCGTAGGTCGTCATGGCTATGCTATCCATGCCAATGGCGGTGGCGGCGAAGGCCACCATCTGTGGCGGTACGGGCTGGTGAGTATTGATGAAGGGCGGCAGGACGGCCGAAAAGAAGAGCGTGACCTTGGGATTGAGCAGCTGGACCAGGAAGCCATCCTTGAAGGTGGCGGCAATCGTCTTTTCCGGATCGGGTGCGGCGGTCAGGCTGGCGCCGAGATTTTCATTGCGGATATCGAGCGCCGAGCGGAAGCCCTTGAAGGCCATCCAGCCGAGATAGAGTCCACCGGCCACGGCGACGATCTGAAACAGCAGCGGGAAAGCGGTCAGCAGGATCTGCAGGCCGAAAGCGCAGGCGATGAACCACACCAGTGAAGCGGCATTCAATCCGGCGACGGCCGCGAAAACATGACTCTTGCGCCGGCCAAGTCCGGTGCGGATGGCGAACAGGATGGCGGGGCCGGGGGAGATCGCCATGAAGAACATGGTGACGAAGAAAGCCCCGTAGGTGTGCGGATCGATCGGGAAAGACATGCCGAGGCCATAGCATGTCTGGCTGATTACGCTACAGTGAAACAGCCGGTTTTACATGACTTAAGGCCTCGAATGTCGTGAAGCGTCCATCGGCATAGTGCAGTTGGTCGATACGCAAGGTGGTGTCGGTGAGTTCCAGCAGGTTGAAACCCTGCGGCTGGCGGCGGATACGGGTCGACATGGCGGTCGAGGCGCTGACGAACAGGGTCTTGTGGTCGGTATCCTGGCGCGTTTCGATATAGGCGTGGTGCTGGTGACCGGCGAGCACGATATCGATCCGTTGCTCGGCGATGGTGCTCAGCAAGGCCTGGCCGTTGAAGACCGTGACATCGAGCGGGAATTCCTTCGGACTCATCAGTGGATGGTGCAGGACCAGGATGCGCCAGGGCGCGCTGGCGGTGGCGAAGGTCCGGGCAATGTCCTGCCGCTGGACATCACTGACCGCGCCATTGGCCCAGTTCCAGTGCGGCAGGACGCGGCGGGCGGTATTTATGCCCTTGATATGGACCGGCCCGGCCGCCAGTTCCGGGTTCAGCTCACTGATCAGATGGTGCCGGTAGCGGCCAAAGGGATTGATAAAGCGCGTCAGGTCCATTCCCGGCAAATCGTGATTGCCAGGAATGACGAAGACCTCCATCGGCAGTTCGTCGAAAAAGACCCGGGCGGCGGCAAATTCGACATCGGTGGCCGACTGGGTGATATCGCCGCTGGCAATCACCAGATTCGGACTGGCATCGATCAGGTGCGCCAGCAGGGCGTCACGCACGGTTGGATCGTGGGCGCCGAAATGCAGATCGGAGATATGGGCTATTTTCACGGAATGGCCCTTTGTACGGCATAGCGCGCCATGTCCGCGCTGTGATGAAAAAGAATGTTCAGACTTCCGGCGATGACCAGTGTGACCGCAGTTATAGTCAGCAGCTTCAGGGGCTCAACGGGTTCGCCTGGACGCCACATGTAGAAAAAGCCTAACAGGGCAAGCCAGGCTGTGCCGAAAAACAGCCCGCCGGCGACATCCGACAACCAGTGTGCACCGAGGTAAAGCCGAGAAAAAGCAATCAGTCCCACCAGAAGCACACGCGTTGTAACAACAGGTATACGTGCGATGAAAGGCAGGTTGCGCGACATAATGATGATCAGGAAACCATAGAGCACGGCGTTTGTCGTCGAATGGCCGCTGGGAAAAGAGAAGACACTGATTCCATCATATTGCATGTCGCCGGGCCGGGCGCGATGAAGGCCGATCTTTATAGCGGAATTGATGAGCGACCCGCCACCTGTCGCCATTAACCAATAGATCAAGGTATGCCAGGCCCGTTCGCGGAGAAGCCAGACTCCGACGGTCGTAGTAACGGCGATCACCACGGTTGCATCGCCCAGTTCCGTTATGGCGGTCATTATCTGGTCGAGCCAGTGTGACCGCACGCGCTGCAGCGCTGAATAAACCGCCTGGTCAGGGGCGAAGATGACGTCATCGAGGAAGACCTCTCCGATGACTTCAAGGCAGAGCCAGGTGGCGATAAGGAGTATTGCGCCGAACAGCAGCAGAGCTCGCCATTCCTGACGAAGCGGTGCAGGCAGCCGCTTCATCCTGACTTCCAGCCAGTGTTTTGCTGTCATCGTGTATCACCTGCCGGCAGCAGCACATGCACATGATCCGGTTTCAGGGTGAATTCGAGCGGAGATTTCAGCCGCATTACTTCGCCGTCGATTGAGACCAGTGGCTTGTGGTGTTGGCTCCAGATCTTGAAGCGTGTGCCGGTGCGCTCGATCAGGTCCGGGTCCTTCAGCCAGTGACCGAAGATCAGCCGCCACAGCAGACGGATATGGCCGGTGGGTGATTTGGTGCTGAAGATATAGGCGGCCAGTTCGCCACCGGAGAGCGAGACGCGCTTGAAATTGCTCTCGGTCAGCTTTTCCGAGTCGGCGAAACGGTTGGCGGAAATGACCACGGCCGGTGTGCGGTATTTGGTCATCTTGCCGTTTTCTTCGACCACGATGCGTTCGCGGCCGTGGCGTTGCATATTGTCGGCCACGAAGAAGAACATCTGCGGCAGCAGCAGGAACTTGTTGGTCATGCGCCGGGCCTCGCGGTAGACGGAGGCCTGCGGCATGGTGCCGATGCTGGCGCAGCACAGGAAGATTTCACCATTGACGAAGCCGGCATCCATCTGTTCTTCGCGGGTGCCTGTGGCATAGGCTTCCAGCGCTTGCGGCAGGGAGGTAAAGCCGAGATCGACGGCCAGCAGGTTCATGGTGCCGAAGGGCAGGACACCGAAGGCCTTGCCGTGATCGGCCAGGTATTTTGCCGTTTCGCGGATGGTGCCGTCACCGCCGCCGATCAGCAGGCGCTCGGGTTTCTGGGTGAGGCGTTCGAGATTGACCTGCATATCTTCCGGATCGGACATACAGAGCTCGGCCACGGGAATTTCGCTGGCCATGATGGCCGCTTCGATGGCGGGTTCGCCCATGCTGAGCACGGTGCCGGATTTGCGATTGATCAGGATATTGAAGCTGTCCACGGTCATAAGTCTGGCGTAAGAGCTTACTCTGTAAGGAATCAATGTGAGGCATGGTGAACGGAACGAAGCTTATACACCTGGCCACGGGGTTGGTGATCGATCGGGTGCACCGGCGGGCTCTGGTCGTGCGCAAGCGGGGGTCCGATACGTTCATTCAGCCGGGCGGTAAGATAGATGCGGGCGAGACGGCCATCGAGGCCTTGAGGCGGGAGCTTCTGGAAGAGATCGGCCTGACAGTGATGCCGGAAGATACCGAATATCTCGGCGAATTCAGCGCGCCTGCCGTACATGAGACGGGCTTCAGCGTCTTGTCTCAGGCCTTCTGGGTCGAGATTTCGCACGATGTCGAGGTCGCGGCGGAGATTGTCGAGCGGCGGTGGATCGATCCGTCGAATGTGGCGGACCTGCCTTTGGCGCCCTTGTCGAAGGATCAGCTTATGCCGCTGGCGGCGCGGCGGTTAAGCTAACGGAGTTTGGGGCCTGCGGCCCCATAAAACCTCTTCATTCCAATAAAAAAGCCCTCGCCAGAAAGGGCGGGGCTTCTTTTATTGGATAGGGAAAGTCTTGGGGCCCCAGGCCCCAAACCCCGTTAGTTACCGCGACGATCGCGCTTTGCCGCCACGCGCAGGCGCAGGGCGTTGAGTTTGATGAAGCCGGCGGCGTCGCGGTGATCGTAAGCCACCTTGCCTTCTTCGAAGGTGACCAGATCCTGATCATACAGCGAATAGGGGCTTTCGCGGCCGGTGATGGTGACATTGCCCTTGTAGAGCTTGACCGTGACGCGGCCGGTGACCTTCGATTGCGAATAGTCGATCGCAGCCTGCAGCATTTCACGCTCCGGCGAGAACCAGAAGCCGTTATAGACCAGCGAGGCATATTTCGGCATCAGCTCGTCCTTCAGGTGCATGGCGCCGCGATCGAGCGTGATCGACTCGATGCCGCGGTGCGCCGCCAACAGGATGGTGCCGCCGGGGGTCTCGTAGACGCCACGCGACTTCATGCCGACGAAGCGGTTTTCAACCAGGTCGAGGCGGCCGACGCCGTTATCATGACCCAGCTCGTTCAGCTTGGTCAGCAGAGCGGCCGGCGACAGGGCCTTGCCATCGATGGCGACGGGATCGCCACGCTCGAAATCGATGGTGAAGACGGTCGGCTTGTCCGGCGCGGCTTCCGGCGAAATGGTGCGCTGGTAGACGAACTCCGGCGCTTCAACGGCCGGATCTTCCAGCACCTTGCCTTCGGAAGACGAGTGCAGCAGGTTGGCGTCAACCGAGAAGGGCGCATCGCCGCGCTTGTCCTTGGCGATCTGGATCTGGTGCTTCTCAGCGAAATCGAGCAGGGCTTCGCGGCTCTTGAAATCCCACTCGCGCCACGGGGCGATGACGCGGATATCCGGCTCCAGGCCATAGTAACCCAGTTCGAAACGGACCTGGTCGTTGCCCTTGCCGGTGGCGCCGTGCGAAACGGCATCCGCGCCGACCTTGCGGGCGATATCGATCTGCTTCTTGGCGATCAGCGGACGGGCGATCGAGGTGCCAAGCAGGTACTGGCCTTCATAGACCGTGTTGGCGCGGAACATCGGGAAGACATAGTCCTTCACGAACTCTTCGCGCACGTCCTCGATGAAGATGTTTTCTGGCTTCACACCAGCCGCCAGCGCCTTGGCGCGCGCCGGCTCGATCTCGCCGCCCTGGCCGAGATCGGCGGTGAAGGTCACCACTTCGGCGCCGTATTCGGTTTGCAGCCACTTCAGGATAATCGAGGTGTCGAGACCGCCGGAATAGGCGAGAACGACTTTCTTGACAGGCTTTTGATCGGAAGCAGACATGGGCGCGGGCTTTCTAAAGGCAGAAGGCGGGGAGGGGGTTAAAAACAGTCCCGCGCGCTTTAAGGTTTTGGGGGGGCGGATGCAAGGCCTAATGTGCGACTAACGCATGACAGCCAAGGCAATTTCATGCCAGCGCCGTATTGCGATCCCATCTCTTTGATCTATGGCCAAGGGATGTTCAGCTTGTCTGATTGTGAACAACGGGACCATATCCGGTTTGCGCGACTGGACGGAGAGCGGCAGATTGATGACGTTTCCATATGGCGTGATAGGGCTGGACAGCCATCCGAAATAGGGCGGGCAGGCAGCGCGATTTGGATCATCCCAATGCTCATTGACGTCGACGAAGCTCTCCTCGCTCAATGAACTCCAGACCGAAAAGGCGAGGTTTTCGTGATGGCCGATAATCGGTATTTCGACATGACCTCTAATGAAGAAATGCTCGCCATCGACGACGCAAAGGCTTTTGGTCAGCTCGACCCTTTGTTCGAACTCCTGCTCGGATACAAAGGCTCGCCAAGGGGCTTCGATCCCGAAGCAAGTGGGTATATCGTCGTGCTTCTGACCACAGGTGCGGCATTTCCACCTAAACCCAAACATTTACTCCCCCAACACACAAGCCAACTAAGCCGCGAATGGCTTACGGGTCAAGGGTCGTTACGACCCTTGCTAGACTGTCACCTGCGTGCCCAGTTCGACCACGCGGCCCGGCGGGATATGGAAGAACTCGGTCGGGTTGGTGGCGTTTTTCATCAGGAAGATGAACAGCTTGTCCTGCCATAGCGGCATGCCGGAATTGGCCGAAGGCACCACCGAGCGCTTGCCGACAAAGAAGCTGGTGGCCATGATGTCGAACTTCAGACCGAGCTTGCGGCAGAGGCCCAGGGCGCGCGGCAGGTTCGGGCTTTCCATGAAGCCGTAGTTCAGCGTCACCTTCTTGAAGTCGTCGTTGATGATCTCGATGGTGACGCGCTTGTCTTCCGGCACGCGCGGCACACCGATCGTCTTGACCGTCAGGATGATGTTCTTCTCATGCAGAATCTTGTTGTGCTTGAGATTGTGCATCAAGGCCACGGGGGCGGCGTCGGCATCGGAGGTCAGGAAGATGGCGGTGCCGGCCACGCGGTGTGGCGGGCGCTTCTTCAGCATGTCGACCAGGTCGAGCAGGGCCACGCTATCGCGCTTCGACTTTTCGGTCAGGGTGCGGGTACCGGTGGCCCAGGTCAGCATGATCAGGACCAGCAGGCTGGCCAGCAGCAAGGGCAGCCAGGCGCCCTGCGGGATTTTCAGCAGGTTGGAGCCGAAGAAAACGAGGTCCAATAGACCGACGGGCGCGACCAGCAGCCAGGCCTGCCAGCGCTTCCATTTCCAGACATGGCGCAGGAAGACATAGGCCAACAGGGTATCGACCATCATGGCGCCGGTGACGGCGATGCCGTACATCGAGGTCAGGCGGTCGGTAGAGCGGAAGGCGAACAGCAGGACCAGCACGCCGATCATCAGCATGGTATTGATCTGCGGCACGAAGATCTGGCCGGCCTGGGTCTCGCTGGTGCGCTTGATATCGATGCGCGGCAGGAGACCGAGCTGGACGCCCTGCTGGGTGATAGAGAAGGCGCCGGTGATGACGGCCTGCGAGGCGATGACCGTGGCCATGGTGGCGAGGATGAAGACCGGCCAATAGGCGACTTCCGGCACCATGCGCCAGAAGGGGTTTTCACGCGCCGATGGATCGGCGAGGGTCAGCGCACCCTGACCGAGATAATTCAGGGTCAGGCAGGGCAGGACGAAGAACAGCCACGAGCGTTGGATCGGCTTCTTGCCGAAATGACCCATATCGGCATAGAGGGCCTCGGCGCCAGTAACGGCCAGGAAGACAGAGCCCAGGATAACGAAGCCGACAAAGCCGTTGGCGAACAGGAATTCGATGCCGTATTGCGGCATAAGAGCGACCAGAATGCCCGGCTGGTCAAAAATGTGATAGAGGCCAAGTCCGCCAAGCACGAGGAACCATACCACGGTAAGCGGCCCGAAGAAGCCGGCCACCTTGGCCGTGCCCTTGGATTGCACCATGAACAGGCCGATCAGGATCACCGCCGATATGGGCACAATCAGGTGATGCACCTGCCCGCCAAGACCGGGGGCGTCCTTCAGGCCTTCGACTGCGCCCAGCACGGAAACCGCCGGGGTAATGATGCCGTCGCCATAGAACAGCGCCGCGCCGCAGATGCCGAGGAAGAAGACGGTGGGCGAATATTTGCCGAGCGCCTTCTGGGTCAGCGCCATCAGGGCCAGGGTGCCGCCTTCTCCCTTGTTGTCCGCCTTCATCAGGAACAGGACGTATTTGACGGTCACGACCATGACCAGCGCCCAGAAGACGAGCGAAATTACGCCCTTGACTGCCAGTTCGGCATTGGTGCCTTCGCGGGTATGGAACAGGGCCTCGCGCATGGCGTAGAGCGGGCTGGTACCGATATCACCGAAAACGACGCCGATGGAGCCAACGGCCAGCGCCCAGAAGCCCTCACTGCCATGGCCATGGCTGGACACAGCTTCGGCTTCGGGATTTGGGGTATTGCCTGGATTGGGCTGAGGAGCGGCGCAGTTGGCCGCTGTGACGGCTTCCGCACTGGCGCCGGCTGTGTCCGAAGCGGCCGACGAATTCGACGCCTCGGAAGGGGTATCCCCGATCATGCATACTCTCCTGAGGGCACCAAAAACACAAGATGACACATAGTCACTCTGGAAGGCCCTCGCTTGAACCCGGCGCTATTACGCCTATTTATTACCATATTCAATCTGGATTCTCGACGGATTCCGGCTGAGGCGGGGCGTATGGGCGTTCGCCCCTCTATCAATGGGTCGCAAAATGTCGTATAAAAGTTAGGCAAATGTCTGATAGTCAAAGATTTCCCGTGGCCGCCCACACGCTGGCCTACCTGGCTCACCGTAACGCCTATTCTCGTGAACAGGCGGTATCTTCTTCTGTGCTCGCCGCATCGATCCCGACAAACCCGGTCGTTATCCGCCGTATGACCACTCAACTGGCCAGGGCCGGCCTGCTGGCCACCTGTTCAGGCGTCTCTGGCGGGGCCTGGCTGCTGAAGCGGCCGGAACAGATCCGGCTGGACGAGGTGCTGAAGGCGGTCAATGGCTGCGCGCACCTGGGGTCCGTGCCGTTAGGTGCCGAAGGCTGCCCGGTCAGCCAGGCCATTCCCAAAGCGGTTAATGAGGCCATGACGGCGGCCAATATGGCGGCAGCGCAAAGCCTTTCGACCTTTACCGTGGCGGACATGCTCAAGCACACGGCCGAACTGCCGGTCGAAGTTCCGGCATAAAGCGAGAAAATAACTTGTCACGCCGTCTTGTCCTGATCACGGGCGCATCCTCCGGCATCGGCCTTGCCTTTGCCCGTACCTATGCCGCCCACGGCTGGGACGTGGCGCTGACGGCGCGCCGGGCCGATCGCCTGGAAAAGCTGGTCGATGAGGTCTCCTTGCGTTTCGGCGTGGAGGCCTATGCCCTGCCGGCCGATCTCGCCGATGCCACCACGCCGGAAAAGCTGCAGAAGGACCTGCAGGCACTCGGCCGCACGGTCGATGGCCTGGTCAACAACGCCGGTTACGGTCTGACCGGTGGCTTTATCGGTAATGCTTTGGAAAATCATCAGGCACTGATGCAGGTGATGATGACGGCGCCGATGGAGCTGTCGCATCGCTTCCTGCCGGGCATGGTGGAGCAGAAATTCGGTCGTATCGTCAATGTGGCCTCATTGGCCGGTTTCCTGCCGGCCTCGCCGGGCGATACGCTTTACGGTCCGATCAAGACCTTCCTGACGCGTTTCTCGCAGAGCCTGCATCTCGAAATGCGCGATCATGGTGTGCATGTGACGGCGCTTTGCCCCGGCTTTACCTATTCGGAATTCCATGAGGCGATGAACGGCGGCTCGAAACTGAGCAAGCGCGTGCCGGAATGGGCGTGGATGGGCGCCGATGAGGTGGCGCGTGAGGGCTATGTGGCCGCCGAAGCCAATCGTGCCGCCTGTGTGCCCGGCGCGCCGAACAAGGCGGCAGCCGCATTCCTCAAGGTATTGCCGGATGACTGGACGATGGAACTGGAAGCCAGCCAGTTAAGGAAAATGGATCGCTGAGGCGCGTGGATGGTGGCCTGAAGGCTTAACCACGGAAAACACGAAAAGCACAAAAATTCCTTGGCCTCGCCTGCGCGAAGCGCCTTGCAATTGAATCTGAATGCTAACGATTGCTCGCCCTGCGGGCTGAAAAGTATCAGCAAGCATCCGTTCGTGCTTTTCGTGTTTTTCGTGGTTACCCCTTACTAACGGTGATGTGTTCCGCTCTCATAGGGATGAGCCGCTGACGGCAGGATCAGATTATGCGTGATCTCGCTGACTGAGGAGATGATGATCTGCACCGACAGGGCGCACAGGATCAGACCGAGAACCCGCACCACCACCACCATGCCAACGCGGCCGAAAATGCGTGAAATCGAGTTGGCGAACAGCAGGGTCAGCAGCACGGCAAAGGCGGTGGTGCAGATGGCCGCCACGCCGATGGCGAGGCCGACTATGCCCAGTTTCTGCGCTTCGCCGGCCTGAATGACCACAGTCGAAATCGTGCCTGGCCCTACCATCAGCGGGAAAGCAAAGGGCACCACCAGTTTTTCAAAGGCATTTTTCGCCTTTTCACGATGGCCGAGGGGCTGGACACCGGAGGCCGGATCGCCGCCATGCGCTACTTCATCGGCGCGGGTAAAGGTCTCGATAAAGTCGCCGCGAGCCATTTCCAGGCCCATCAGGAACAGCAGAAGCCCACCCGCAATGCGGAAGGCGTCCATAGAAATACCGAAAAATTTCAATATGCTGAGGCCGGCGAAGAAGAAGACGGTCAGGATCAGGGCGGTGAAGATCGAGATATAGAGGCTGATCAGCCGGCGCGAAGCCTTGCTCTGGCTCTGGGTGGCGGCCGCGAAGATGGGCACATTGCCGATCGGGTCGATCAGGGCGAAAAGCGTGATGAAAAAGTTGACGTAGAACTCAATGAGAGTCATTTGGCAGCCCACGGAAGAATTGCCGTACCTCACAGCAATTCGCCCTTTGCCGCAACCCCTTGTTACAGGTGTCACCATGCTGAAAGCCGATCCCCGCCTGATCGTTGCCCTTGACGAACCCGATCTGGCCTCGGCCCGTGCTTTGGTGAAGACGCTCGGTGATAACGTCAGTTATTACAAGATCGGCCTGACCCTTCTGGCTCAGGGTGGGCTTACGCTATGCGAAGAACTGGCGGCGCAGGGCAAACAGGTTTTCCAGGACTGGAAACTGCACGATATCGGCGCACAGGTGGAAGGCGCCGCCAAGGCCGCCTCATCCGGCGCCTGCGATCTGCTGACCGTTCACGCCGAACCGCAGGTGATGAAGGCGGCGATCAAGGGGCGCCATCCGAAGACTAAGGTGATTGGCGTCACGGTGATGACCTCACTGACGCAAGCCGATCTCGATGAGATGGGCTACGGCGTGCCGCTGGCCGATCTGGTTCTGCGCCGCGTTGATCAGGCGGTCGAATGCGGCATGGATGGCGTGGTGGCCTCTCCGCATGAGGCGGCGATGATCCGCGCCCGCGTGCCGGCCGAGTTCCTGATCGTGACGCCGGGTGTGCGTCCGGTGGGCGCTTCGGTCGACGACCAGCAGCGGATCGCCACGCCGGAAGACGCCTTTAAAAATGGCGCCTCGCATGTGGTGGTCGGCCGCCCAATCACGCGCGTCGCCGATCAGGTGGCCGCTACGCAAGCGATCCTGGCAGCGATACAGAAGGTTTAAGCTTCCTCATCCGTTGCATATTCGAGCAGATCGCCGGGTGTACAGCCAAGCGATCGGCAGAGGCAATCGAGCGTGCGCAGACGCAGGGCCATGGCCTGTTGGTCGCGCAGCACTTCGAGATCGCGGACGCTGATGCCGGAGCGATCCGACAGCTCGACGATCGACAGCCGCTTGCGGGCCAGCATCTCGGCTAATTTCAGCCTGATCATATGGTATGATCCACTTCCTGACGCAGGCGGGCGCCTTCCTTGAAGACTTCCGCCAGCACGAAGACGACCAAAACGGTAAACCAGGTCGTCACCGCGCGCAGGCCGTAGATCGGTTCAAAATGCAGGTGGAAGACACCTGAGGCCACGCCGCGCGCCAGATAGCCGAAGACTTCCAGCGCGCCCAGGCCGGTGCCGATCCAGCGCAGGCGGATGGTATTGTCGGGATGGAAGACATCGCCTTCCGCCAGCGTATGGAAGATCTTGCGCGTCCAGTGCATGATCAGCAGATAACCGGCGAGCGAGGCGCCGAACGCCAGCAGCATGAAGGCCATCGACCCCGCCGAAAGACTGGCATCGACATCGAACCGCCGCACCGCTTCCGAGGCCAGATTGGGCACGGTCAGCAGACAGACCGACAGGGCCACCACGGCCGCCACCAGGCTGAACAGCCCGTAATAGACGACATCGAGCGCCGTCTTCAGCAGGCTGGAAATGGAGCGCGGCCCCAGAAAACGCATGGCATGGTCCTCAACTTCTTCATTTATCCTGTCACAACCGGGACTTAAAACACAAGTGACCTATTTGTAAGGATAGGTTAGAAGGCGACGAAACGAGAGGACGCATATGCCCCTGCACCTGATCCCCGGCCAGAAACTGATCGCCGCCACGCACAATCCCGGCAAGGCAGTCGAGATTTCCGCCATGCTGGAAGGCCGCTATGAAGTGATCACCGCCGGCTCACTGAACCTGCCGGAACCGCCGGAAACTGAAGTCAGCTTTATCGGCAATGCCATTCTCAAGGCTCGCCATGCCGCCATGAGCGCCGGCCTTGTGGCCCTGGCCGACGATTCCGGGCTGAGCATTGAAGCGCTGGATGGTGATCCCGGTATCTACAGCGCACGTTGGGCAGGGCCTTACAAGGACTTCGACCGCGCCATGGAGGTGATCGAGCACAAGATGCGGATTGCCTTCGAAGCGAAGGGTAAGACCAACCACCGGGCGTGGTTCACCTGCGCCCTGGCCGTGGCCTGGCCGGAAGGTCATGCGGCCGTTTTCGAGGGCCGCGTTGACGGCGAGATCGTCTTTCCGAAGCGCGGCGACAAGGGCTTCGGCTACGACCCGATCTTCCGCCCCAACGGTTATGATGTAACCTTCGCCGAGATGTCACCGGAAGAAAAAGACAAGATCAGCCACCGCCATCTCGCCTTCGAGCAATTGCGGGCGGCGCTCTTTTGATCACAAACAACACCGCCTCCCCTGCGATAGCGACGGAGGGGGCCACACCTCTTTCCCTCTACATCCACTGGCCCTACTGCTCACGCATCTGCCCCTATTGCGATTTCAACGTCACGCGGGATCGGGGACAATCCTCGCAACGCGCCCTCTTCGACGCCATCCTGGCTGATATGCGCCGCCAGGCGGAAAGCCTTGGTCCGCGCCAACTGGCCAGTATCTTCTTCGGCGGCGGCACCCCTTCCCTGCTGCCACCGGAATGGGTGGCGGAACTGATCGCGCAAGCCGGCAAACTCTTTCCGTATACGGACAATATTGAAATCACGCTGGAAGCCAACCCGACCGATGCCGAGATTTCGCGCTATGAAGGCTTTCGCGCCGCCGGTATCAACCGCCTGTCGCTCGGCGTACAATCGCTCGATGACCAAGCGCTGAAATTCCTCGGCCGCAACCACTCCGCCGCCGAGGCCATCCGCGGCATCGAGACGGCGCGAAAGGTCTTTGGCCGCGTCTCGCTCGATCTGATCTATGCCCTGCCCAACCAGACGCTTGATGCCTGGGAGGCCGAACTGCGCGCTGCCGGAGCTCTCGGCATCGAACATATCTCACCCTATCAGTTGACCATCGAACAGGCGACCGCCTTCGGCCGGGCGGTTCGGCGCGGGCAATGGTCGCCGCCGGAAGAGGAACTGGCCGAAGGTTTCTATTTCCGCACGCAGACGGTTCTGGAATCGCTGGGCTTTGAGGCCTACGAGGTCTCCAATCATGCCCGTGGTAAGGCCGCCCGTTCAGCGCATAATGTCCTGATCTGGGAGGGCGTCGACTATATGGGCATCGGTCCCGGCGCCCACGGTCGCCTGACGCGGAATGGCATCCGCACGGCTACGGTCGCTGAAAAGGATATCAAGGCCTATACCGCCGCTGCCGACCCTATCGAAGCCATACCTCTGACGCCTTCCGAAGCCGAAGAAGAGGCCCTGATGCTGGGGTTGCGTTTGGTCGAGGGCGTGGCGCTGAACCGCCTGCCGAACCTGTCGATCACTGAGAAAGCCACTCCCCTGATCGAACAGGGGTTTATGGAACTAACGCAAGATCGTTTGCGCGCTACAGAAAAGGGCCGTGTGGTGCTGGACCGGCTGCTGTTCGAGCTTCTGGGGTAAAGTAATAGCGACATGCTTGTAAATGGACTATTTGAAGCAAGCATTGAACTTGACTGTCAAGCTGACAGCCTCAATACCAAGCTTTTATGTTTTCTGCGCGGGGTGAATCGTGAGTTTTTGGATTAAGATATGCCCTGAATGTGAAGAGGGTCGACTTATTGTCGCAAAAAAAGAAGACATCAGCGGCCTCTTTTTGGTATGCGAAGAATGTGAAAATAGTTGGCAATCCCCCAGTAATGTAGGTGTAGCGACGGAAAGTTTTCCTTTGGGGGAGAAGGAAGTTAAAGATGCTACTATCGAGGACATTCGAAATGCGGGTTGGGATAAGTACAAAATAATTGAAGATGCTAACGTACCCTTCGACTTCGATCCGTTAACGTATTGGGCCTGAGTTAGGCAGATATGGAATCCCTCTTCGCTCCGCCACCGCGTGCCGTTTCGCCCGGCCTCTATATTGTCGCCACGCCGATCGGCAATCTGCGCGATATCACCCTGCGCGCGCTTGATATCCTGCGCGCCGCCGATGTGGTGCTGGCCGAAGATACCCGCGTTGCTGGCAAGCTGCTGGCCGCCTACGACCTCAAGAAAAAGCTGCTGCGCTATGACGATCACGCCGGCGACAAGATCCTGCCGGAAATCCTGGACCGACTGGCTCAGGGCCAGATCATCGCTCAGGTGTCCGACGCCGGTACGCCGCTGATCAACGATCCTGGCTTCCGGCTGGTCAGCGAGGCGCAGAAGGCCGGTGCCCGCGTCCATCCGATCCCCGGCGCCTCGGCTGTGCTGGCCGCCCTATGCCTTTCCGGCCTTCCGACCGACCGCTTTCTGTTCGCCGGCTTCCTGCCTAATAAGTCGGCCGTGCGGAAGACCTTCCTCAGCGAATTTACCGCTCAACCGGCCACCCTGGTGATGTTCGAGACCGGCCCGCGCCTGCACGATTCCCTGACTGATATTCTGGCCACACTCGGTGATCGCGAGGCTTGCGTCTGCCGCGAACTGACCAAGCTTTATGAAACCGCCCACCGCGGCACGGTTTCGGAACTGGTCACCGATCCAGCACTTCAGGAACCGAAGGGCGAAATCGTTCTGGTCATCGCCCCACCGGTCGAGGCCGCGCCCTCGGCTGATAATCTCGAAGAGGCGCTGAAACTGGCGCTGGAAACCTATGCCCCCGCCGATGCCGCCAAGCAGCTGTCGCAAATGTTCGGCCTGCCGCGCAAGATGATCTACCAGAAGGCGCTGGAGATGCAGGGCAAGGCGCGTGGATAAGGCGCTTCGGGGAGCGAGGGCGTATAAACGCGGTCACCTCGCCGAATATATCGCGCTCGTCCATCTGATGCTGAAAGGCTATCGCATCCTTGGTTTCCGCCTCAAGATGCCCCAGGGCGAAATCGACATCCTGGCACAGAAGGGTACGCGCCTGGCCATGGTCGAGGTCAAGCAACGCCGCTCGCATGAGGAGGCTTTTGAGACTGTCTCGTCCATCCAGCAGGAACGCCTGTGGCAGGTCGGTCTGGCCTTGCAGGAAAAGACGCCGCGTTTGCGTCGGCTCGACTTGACGATCGACCTCTATAGTGTGGCGCCCGACCGCTGGCCGCAGCACCGGATCAATGCCTTTGAGAAAATAGACCGTTTCTGAGCTTGCCATGCGAAGGCCCGCGCCTCATATGGAGGCCAGCATAAAGGAACACCGCTTATGAGCCTGCGCGTTGCCGTCCAGATGGACCCCATCGAAAACATCAATATCGGTGGCGACACCACCTTCCTGCTGATGATGGCGGCGCAGCGGCGCGGGCACACCCTGTGGGTCTATCAACCCGAACATCTGAGTTATGAAGACGGCAAGCCTTTCGCCCGTGCCCGCAAGGTGACTCTGCGTGAGGTGAAAGGCGATCACGTTACCATAGGCGCGTATGAAAAGCTCAATCTGGCCGATGATCTGGACGTCATCCTCATGCGTCAGGACCCGCCTTTCGATATCGCCTATATCACCGCCACTTACTTTCTCGAAACCGTCCATCCGAAGACGCTCGTGGTCAATAACCCGACCAGCGTGCGCGATGCCCCGGAAAAGCTGCTGGCCACGCGTTTTCCCGGTTTGCAGCCGCCGACCCTGATCTCCTCCGATCTGGTGGCCCTGCATGATTTCTTCGAACGTCACGGCGACTGTATCCTCAAGCCCCTGCATGGCGCGGCCGGCAATGGCATCATCAAGCTCAAGGCCGGCGATCGCAATCTCGATGCCCTGATCGAGCTGTTCGGTAATATGAGCCGCGAGCCGGTCATCCTGCAAAAATTCATTCCCGCTGTCAGCGCCGGCGACAAGCGCATTATCCTGATCGATGGCGAAATCGTGGGTGGCATCAATCGCGTGCCGGAAGAAGGCGCCGTGCGTTCCAATCTGCGCGTCGGCGGTACAGCCGAACCGCTCGTCCTCACAAAACGTGATCGCGAGATCTGCGAAATCCTCAAGCCGGTGCTCAAGGAAAAAGGCCTTATGTTTGTGGGTATTGACGTGATCGGCGATTACCTGACCGAGATCAATGTCACCTCGCCCACCGGTGCCGTGCAATTAAAGGCCTTCGAAGGGGTTGATGCCGGCGAGATTTTGTGGGATCGCATCGCCGAGACGCTCCAGAACTGACCTGATAAAGAGGCCGGTTTCCCGTCGATAAACAGTAAAATGGGCATTCTGAATCCCCCTCCGCAAGGCAGGGTTGATAAAATGCGCCTTTGTTCCATTTTTGTTCTTGATTTGTATTTTTCCGCGCACTAGACTGTGGATAATTCCAGTATAGGCGTACCAGCGGATAGGCGGTCAGATACCAAGAGGGGACAGTATGCCGGCGCGGATTACCACTATTGCGTTTGAAGGCGCCGAGGCGCGCCGGGTCGAGGCCGAGGTTGTGCTCACCAATGGTCAGATCGGTTTTCAGGTCGTGGGCCTGGGTGACAAGGCGGTGGCCGAAAGTCGGGAGCGGGTGCGTGGCGCCTTTGCCGGCATGGGTTTGAGCCTGCCGGGGAAACGGATCGTGGCAGCCCTGTCTCCGGCGGATTTGCCCAAGGAAGGCTCGCATTTCGACCTGCCGATTGCCCTGGCCCTGATGACGGCCATGGGGCTGATCCCTGAAGACGCTCTGTCAGACTATGTCTGTATCGGCGAACTGCGGCTGGATGGGCGCATCGCACCGGTCAGCGGCGCCCTGCCGGCTGCAATCGCCGCCTCGGAATTCGGCATGGGGCTGATCTGTCCCGCGGAAAATGGCGCCGAAGCCGCCTGGGCCGGTACTGTCGGTATTCTGGCGCCGGCATCACTGATTGCCCTGATCAACCATTTCAAGGGCCATGCCGTGCTCAATCCGCCGGTACCGGGTGAGGTGAGGGCATCCACCAAACCGCTCGATCTCAATGAGGTCAAGGGGCAGGAGGTTCCCAAGCGCGCGCTCGAAATCGCCGCGGCGGGCGGTCATAACCTATTGTTTGTCGGGCCGCCAGGTTCCGGCAAGTCGATGCTGGCCCAGAGACTGCCGGGCATATTGCCGCCGCTGACCTCACGCGAGTTGCTGGAAACCTCGCAGGTCTGGTCGATGGCCGGGCTGATCGCCAAGGGCGAGCTGACGCGTGAACGGCCCTTCCGTGCGCCCCACCATTCGGCTTCGATGGCGGCCCTGACCGGCGGCGGTATGCGCGCCAAGCCGGGTGAGGTATCGCTGGCACATAATGGCGTGCTGTTTCTTGACGAACTGCCGGAGTTTTCACCGCAGGCCCTGGATTCTTTACGCCAGCCCCTAGAGACTAATGAAATTATCGTCGCAAGGGCTAATCATCACGTCAAATATCCAGCGCGGGTCCAGCTGGTGGCGGCGATGAATCCCTGTCGCTGTGGGTATGGCGGCGTGGGCAAGGGGGCCTGCGGCAAGGCCCCGCGCTGCCTGAAGGATTACCAGAGCCGGGTATCGGGGCCTTTGATGGATCGCATTGACCTGCAGATCGATGTCCCGCCGGTCACCGCCATGGACCTGGCCCTGCCAGCGCCGGCCGAAGGCTCCAAAGAGGTCGCTGCCCGTGTTCTGGCGGCGCGTGACATCCAGTTAGATCGTGCCCGCCAGTTGAACCTGGCGCACGATAATGGCCTCAATGCCACGGCCTATGGCGCGGGCCTGGAGCAGATCTGTGCGCTGGATGACAGTGGCAAGGCTCTGCTGACCCAGGCGGCGCAGCAGACTGGTCTCAGCGCGCGGGGCTGGACGCGCACCCTGCGCCTGGCGCGCACCATTGCCGATCTGGAACAGTCCGGTTCAGTGTTACGGCGGCATATCGCCGAAGCTCTGGCCTATCGCCGCAAGGCGTCTACGGACGATCAGGTTGAAAGCCGGATGCAGGGCCAAACACAGGTGAATGTGGTATTTTGATACTTTTTCAACCGGCCTTTGAGCTAACTTAACCTTTTGCCTTTACGCTGCGTCGGGTCAGAAGCACTCAGGCGGAAAAATTCCTATGCCCATTTCCCTTGCCGACCCGGATTCGGAAGAGCGCCTATCGGCCGAAGAGCGCATGAAGGCGCGGGAAGACTTCTTCCGTCTGATGAGCCATGAAATCCGCACGCCGCTCAATGGCGTCATGGGCATGTTGTCCCTGCTGACCAAGACCCCGCTTTCCCCCGACCAAGCCTCCTATGTCCAGACGGCGCAGGACTCCGGCGAACATCTGCTGACCCTGGTCAATGACCTGCTCGACTATGCCCGCATGGACGCCGGCCGCATCGCGCTGGAAACAACTGAAGTCCATCTGGAGCCGTTGTTGCAAAGCGTGGCTGAGCTTCTGTCGCCGCGCGCCTACGCCAATGGCATTGAGGTGGCGTGGGCGCTCGATCCGCGCCTGGGCTATATCCATGCCGACGAAGGCCGCCTGCGCCAGATCCTGTTCAATCTCGCCGGCAATGCCATCAAGTTTACCACGAACGGCGGCGTGCTGATCCATGTTGGCCTGACTGAGGCTGGCCTAGTGCGCTTCAGTGTGCGCGATACGGGCGCCGGCATTCCCGAAGAGGCCCGCGTCCGCATCTTTGAAGAATACGGTCAGGTGGAAACCAGCCATGCCACGCGTTATGGCGGCGCCGGCCTTGGGCTTGTGGTCGTCAAGAAACTGGTCGAGGCGATGGAGGGTACGCTGACCCTCGAAAGCGAGGTCGGCAAGGGCTCGATTTTCACCGTCGAATTCCGTGCGCCCTATGGCCTGAATCAGGGTGCCACCCAGACCTTGTCCTCCAACATCGTCACCTTGGTCAGCAATAATGAAATCCTGACCGAAGGGGCGAAAAGCCATCTGTCGGCCGGTGACTGCCAGCTGATGCAGGTCGACCGGACTGACACGCCGGCTGCCGGCGTCATTGTACTCGCAGATCGTGCCGCTTTTGCTGATGGCCCTGCGCCGGCGCCTTGCGAACGTGCCTTGATCCTGCTGGCCCCCGAACAGCGTGACGAAATCGCCGCCTGGCGCGAAAAGGGCTGGGCTGGGTACCTGATCAAGCCGTTGCGTCGCTCCTCCCTGCTGGAACGTCTGGATACGCTTGACGACCAGGAAACGAAGATCGCGCCGAAGCCGCAGAATGACGATGAGCGCATCGTCAGCGAGTCCGCACCGAACAAGACCGTGCTGCTGGTCGAGGACAATCCCGTCAATGCCCTGCTGGCGCAGATTCTGCTCCAGCGCGAAGGCTGCCGTGTCGAGCGCGCCTCCTCCGGCGAAGAAGCTATCGATATCGTCAAAAACAATCGCTTCGACCTCATTTTCATGGACCTGGGCCTGCCGGGGATTGATGGACTCGGCGCGGTGCGTGAAATCCGCGCCATGGGAGTCCGCACACCGGTGATCGCCCTGACTGCCAATGCCTATGAGGAAGATCGCCGCGCCAGCATCCATGCCGGCATGAACGATTTCCTGACCAAGCCGATCGAGATCACGGCGCTGCGCCACCGCCTGCAGACCTGGAGCGGCGAACAGCGCGCGGCGAAATCCGCCTAGACTAAAATGTCGAAGCCCCATACCTTCCTTTTAAATGGACGGAGCAAGGCATGTCGGAAAAATCTGTGGCGGATGAAAGCACCCGGCTGAAGCATAATCTGTGGCCCGCTTCGGTCATGCTAGCGCTCGGTTTTTCTTCCGGCCTGCCCTACCTGCTGATTTATGACACCGCCAGTATCTGGCTGCGGCAGGCGGGCGTTTCCCTGGCCGATATCGGTTATTTTTTCCTCTTCACCACCTTCAGCTACACGCTGAAATTCATGTGGGCGCCGGTGATCGACCGGCTGAACCTGCCCTTCCTGACCCGTCATCTCGGCCATCGCCGCGGCTGGCTGTTGCTGATCCAGGGCCTGCTGGTGATCGGGCTGCTGGGCATATCGCTCAGCCATCCGGAACGCGGCATTGTCGGCATGGTTATCATCGCATCACTGACCGGTTTTATCGCCGCCACGCAGGACATCGTCATGGATGCCTGGCGTATCGAGGCGGTGGAGGAGAAGTTGCAAGGCCTGATGGCGTCCTGTTACCAGTGGGGCTACCGTATTTCGCTGATCCTGTCCGGTGTCTTACCCCTCATCCTGTCCAAGCCGCTGGGCTGGAACATGGCCTATGCCGTGATGGCGGCCTTCATGGCGGTGGGCATCGCCGCCGTATTGCTGGCGCCGCGCGAAAAAGCGCACACCATCCGCCCGATCCACATGGAAGGCCTGACGCCGCAGCCATGGCGTGAGATACTGGAATGGACGATGCGCGGCATTCTGATCGTTCTGGCGGCCATTCTCATGGGCTGCGGTCTGACCGGCAATGTCGATGTGCTGGATTTCCTGCTGGGGCTGGTCGGCCTGAGCGATCACGCGCAACAGGCTCTGAAAGCCATCTGGACCGCCAAGGCCACGGGCGTTTTCCTGCAAATCCCAGCCTTCCTGATCGGTTTCGGCCTGCTGGCGGCCTGCTGCCTGCCCTTGCCGTGGGCCACCCGGCCCGGCGCCTATTTCAAAGGCGCCTTCGTCGCGCCGGTCGCCGATTTCTTCCAGCGCTATGAAAACTGGGCGGCGTTTATCCTGGCCCTGATCCTGGTCTATCGTGTCAGCGAATTCGTGCTCAACATCATGAACCCCTTCTATGTCGACCTCGGCTTCGATGTCGATACCATCGCCGGTATGCGCAAGGTCTGGGGGGTGATCATGTCGATGATTGGCTTAGGGTTCGCCAGCTGGATCATCGCGCAGTTCGGCCTGATGCGGTCGCTGATCATAGGCGCCCTGGTCGGCCCACTGAGCCACGCCGGTTTCATGTGGCTGGCCTGCGCGGGTCACGATATCCGGGTATTCGCCATCGCCATGGCCATGGACAATATCTCGGCCGGCATTTCAGGCACGGTGCTGATCGCCTACATGTCCTCCCTGACCTCGGCCTCGTTCACGGCGTCGCAATATGCGCTATTTTCCAGCCTGTATTCGATACTCGGCAAGCTGGTCGCCTCGCAATCGGGGCGCATTGTCGAAGCCTCGGCCAGGGCGGCAGACCAGGGGGGCGTCGCCTCCCTCTTCACGGGCCTGATGACACACCTGCACGCCGATTCCTATGTCACGCCCGCCGCCAAGCTGGGGGTGACGCCGGCAGCCCTGGGCGCGGGTTATTTCACCTTCTTCGCCTACACCATCGTGATCGGCTTTGTCGCCATCGCCATGTCGTTCTGGCTATACTTCCGCCGGAAGGTTGACGCCCGTATTACGGGTGAAGGGGCCTGAGGCCCCTTCGTCTTCATCTTAATAAACAAAAAGGACGGCCCCTTTTCGAGGCCGTCCTTTTTGTTTCTCAGGTAAAATGAGGGGTCGCGAACCCCTCGACCCCATAATCACAGCATCAGCCTTTCGCCGACGCCCGGATATCGTAGGCGGCGAAGGTGGCCATGGTCAGGATCTTCGAGACCGAATCCGACAGCTGACAGATCTGCACCGACTTGGAGAGGCCCAGCAGCAACGGCCCGACAACCGTGGCGCCGCCCAGGGCTTCGATCATCTTGGTCGAGATCGACGCCGACTGGATGGCCGGCATAATCAGCACATTGGCCGGCGCGGTCAGGCGCTGGAAAGGATAGTTGGCCCACATGGCGGGCTCCAGCGCGACATCGGGCGGCATTTCGCCTTCGAATTCGAAGTCGACGCCACGTTCCTCCAGCAGGCGCACGGCCTCCTTGACGCGGTCCGAACGCTCGCCCTGTGGGTTGCCGAAGGTCGAATAGCTCATGAAGGCGACGCGCGGCGTATGACCCATGGCGCGCACGGCCATGGCGGCCTCGATGGCGATATCGCCCAGTTCTTCCGGGGTCGGGGTCTCGGCCACGGTGGTGTCGGCCACGAAGATGGTCCGGCCCTTGGCGAGAACGATGCTGAGGCCCATGATGCGGCCACCCGGCGCCGGATCGACCACGCGCAGCACGTCATCCAGCGACTTGTCGAACGAACGCGTTACGCCGGTGACCATACCATCGGCGTGGCCCGAGATGACCATGGCGGCGGCGAAGGAATTGCGGTCCAGGTTGATCAGGCGATCGACATCGCGCTTCAGATAGCCCTGGCGCTGCAGGCGCGAATAGAGCAGCTGCGAATAGGCGGCATTACGATGGCTAAGGCGGGCATTGACGATCTCGATACCTTCTTCCTTCGGATCGATACCGGCGGCGCGCATGTTTTCCTCGACCAGGTTTTCCCGGCCGCACAGGATCGGCGTGCCGAGACCCTGGAGTTTGAAGGCGTGAGCGGCGCGGATCACCGATATGTCCTCGCCCTCGGCGAAAACGATGCGCCGGGACGGCCGGGACCGCACGGCCGAGGTGATGGTTTGCAGGAAACCGGCCGATGGATCGAGACGCTGCTCCAGTGACTTGCGGTAGGCCTCCATGTCGGTGATCGGTCGGCGGGCGACGCCGGTATCCATGGCCGCCTGGGCAACATACGGCGGCACGTACCAGATCAGGCGTGGATCGAAAGGCGAGGGGATGATGTAGTCGCGGCCGAACTTCAGATGGCGGCCCTGATAGGCGGCAGCGACTTCGTCAGGCACATCCTCACGCGCCAGCTGGGCCAGTGCGCGGGCGGCGGCGAGCTTCATCTCGTCATTGACCCGGCGAGCACGGACATCGAGCGCGCCACGGAAGATATAGGGGAAACACAGGACATTGTTGACCTGGTTCGGGTAATCAGAACGCCCGGTGGCAACGATAGCATCGGAACGCACCTTGGCCACATCTTCAGGCGCGATTTCCGGGTCGGGATTGGCCATGGCGAAGATGATCGGATTGGGCGCCATAGTCGCCACCATGTCCGGCGTCAGCACGCCCTTGGCCGACATGCCAAGGAATACGTCCGCACCGACCATGGCTTCTGCCAGGGTGCGCTTGGGCGTATTGGTGGCGTGGACCGATTTCCACTGGTCCATGTCGACGCCGCGGCCTTCATAGACCACGCCGTGAATATCGACGATCGTGGTGTTTTCTTTACGTACCCCCATGGTCTTGACCAGAGAGAGCGACGACAGGCCGGCTGCGCCAGCGCCGCACAACACCACCTTGACCTCATCAATACGCTTGCCTGTGATTTCCAGCGCGTTAAGCAGACCGGCCGCACAGATAATGGCCGTACCGTGCTGGTCGTCGTGGAAGACGGGAATATCGGCCAGATCCTGCAGGGCGGCCTCGATGATAAAGCACTCCGGCGACTTGATGTCTTCGAGATTGATGCCACCGAAAGCCGCCGTGATGTTCTTCACCACCGTAATAAATTCATCCGGATCCTGCGTCGCCACTTCGATATCGAACGAGTCGATATCGGCGAAACGCTTAAAGAGTACCGACTTGCCTTCCATCACCGGCTTTGAGGCCAGCGCGCCGAGATTGCCGAGTCCCAGGATGGCTGTGCCATTGGAAATCACCGCCACCATGTTACCTTTGGAGGTGTAGTCATAGGCCGTATCCGGGCTTTCAGCAATGCGTCGTACCGGCACTGCCACGCCCGGCGAATAGGCCAGGGCCAGGTCGCGTTGGGTGGCCATCGGCTTGGTGGCCTGCACAGCAATCTTGCCCGGCTGCGGGTACTGGTGGAGGTGCAGGGCTTCGTCGTCGCTGAAGGTTTGTTTTTCGGTCGGCATGATGTTCTGGAGTACTCTGAGCGGTGTGGCGAATTATATTATAATTTAAGGACTTGTGCCCTTACGGAATAGAACAAGAGCGGCGGCTTATAAAGGGCGAACCGCCCGTCACGGGAACTTTTCTTTATTGTCTGACAAATGAATTTGCAAGCTGTTGTTTTTTAGCATCCTTTTAGCTCAATCGCCGTATGGTTCCTCGCATCAGTTCGGGCGGACGGTTGCCCTTGCCAGCAGCCAGGCTGCTGGAGAAGTTTTACACACTTTCCTTTGCGAAATCCCTTCTCTTCGCTGTTAACAATGGTTAACCTCCGGCGCATGAACGCCCCGCACAACCTGTCCCCCGAAGCCGCCCTTCCCAATGTTGAGGGGGCCACGCCTGTCATGGCGCAATATATCCAGCTCAAGGCGCAGTATCCCGACGCCCTGCTGCTGATGCGCATGGGCGATTTCTACGAAATCTTTTTCGAGGACGCGGTGGTGGCAGCACAAGCCCTGTCGCTCGCCCTGACCAAACGCGGGCAGTTCCAGGGTAAGGATATTCCGCTGGCCGGCGTGCCTGCCCATGCGGCGGACGCCTATATCGCCAAGCTGATCCGCCTGGGTCATCGCGTCGCTGTCTGTGACCAGCTGGAAGACCCCGCCGAAGCCAAGAAGCGCGGCTCAAAAGCCATCGTCAAACGCGGTATTACACGTGTTGTAACGCCCGGTACCCTGACCGAAGATACGCTTCTGGAGGAACGCGGCGCCAATCGTCTGGTGGCGCTGACGACGCGCGGCGGCATCCTGGCCCTGGCAGCCGTGGAGCTTTCGACCGGCGATGTCGAGGTGGTCGAGGTCGAGCCGGCGCAACTGGGCGTGCAGCTCTCCGCCCTGCGGCCCTCGGAAAGCCTGGTCGCCGACCGGCTGATTCAGGATGAAACCATATACCCGCTGCTCAAGATGTATGGCGGCGTCATCCAGCCGCAGCCGGCTTCGCTGTGCGATCCGACGGCCGGCGAGGCGCGCCTGCTCAAGCTCTATGGCGTTTCCACGCTCGACGGTTTCGGCAGCTTCAGCCCGGCCGAGGTTTCGGCGCTCGGCCTGCTGGCCGCCTATATCGACCTGACTCAGGCCGGCAAGATACCGACCCTCAAGCCGCCGGCACGGGTGATTTCCAATAATTATCTCGCCATCGACGCCGCCACGCGCAATTCGCTGGAAATCGACCGCACTCAGCAAGGCAAACGCGAAGGCAGCCTGATCTCGGCGCTCGACCTGACTGTGACCTCCGGTGGCGGCCGCCTGTTGCTCAGCCGACTGGCCCGTCCGCTCTACAAGCCCGCCGATATCAATGCCCGGCTGGATACGATCGAATGGCTGCTGCCGCGGCGCGATGTGCGCGAGACCCTGCGCCATCTGATGCGGTCCCTGTCCGATCAGGCGCGCGCGTTGTCACGCCTGTCCCTCGGGCGCGGCAGCGCGCGCGACCTGTGCGTCATCACCCAGGCGCTCAGCATCAGCGAGACCCTGGCCAGCCAGCTGAACGATGCCCGTCATCAGGAGCACGACGACCTGGCCGGCAATCCGCCCGCCATCCCGCAGGAAATTGACGATATCGTCACGGCGCTGGTGCCCTCCCTGTCGCTCGGCCAGCTGCGCGACCGGCTGGACCGTGCCGTGGTCGAGGAACCGCCGCTAAAGCTTTCCGATGGCGGCTTTATCCGCCCCGGCTTCAATCCGGATCTCGATGAGGCCCGAACCCTGCGCGATGACAGCCGTCAGATCATACTGGCGCTGGAACAGAGGCTGGCGGCCGAGACCGGCATCGCCATCCGCATCAAGTTCAACAATGTGCTGGGCTATTTCATCGAGCTGTCGGCCAAGCTGGCGGAGCAACTCCAGGCGCAGGACACGCAGAAGCAGTTCATCCACCGCCAGAGCCTGGCCAATCAGGTGCGCTTCGTCACCACCGAACTGATCGAACTCGACGGCCGCATCCAGCGCGCTGCCCAGCAGGGCCTGGCGCTGGAACTGGAGGTTTTCGAGCAGCTGCGCGAGGAAGTCCGGTTGTCCGCCGCCGAGATCCAGGGCGGCCATGACGCCATCTGCGCGCTCGATGTCGCCGTCGCCAACGCCACCTGGGCCGAGGAATGGGACGCCATCCGGCCAATGGTCGATGATAGCCTGCGGCTCGAAATCACGCGTGGACGCCATCCGGTCGTGGTCGCGGCACTGAAAAGCCAGGGCAAGCCCTTCACGCCCAATGATGTCGATCTCGATGCTGCCGGCAGCCATGCGGCGCGGCTGTCGCTGGTCACCGGCCCGAACATGGCCGGTAAATCGACCTATCTGCGCCAAAACGCCCTGTTGATCATCATGGCGCAAGCGGGGTTGTACGTCCCGGCGAAGGCCATGCACCTAGGGGTGGTCGACAAGCTGTTTTCCCGCGTCGGCGCCGGCGATGATCTGGCGCAGGGCCGCTCCACCTTCATGATGGAAATGGTCGAGACCGCCGCCATCCTGACCCAGGCCACCGAGCGCTCCTTCATCATCCTCGACGAGATCGGCCGCGGCACCGCCACCTATGACGGCCTGGCCATCGCCTGGGCCTCGGCGGAAAACCTGCATGACGTGATCAAGGCGCGCACGCTTTTCGCCACCCATTATCACGAGCTGTCACGCCTCGAAGGGCGGATGAAGCATCTCAACAACCTGTCGCTGACCGCGCATGAGCACAATGGCGAACTGATCTTCCTGCACGAAGCGCGAAAAGGATCGGCCGACCGCTCTTACGGTGTGCAGGTGGCGCGTCTGGCCGGGATGCCGCCAGTGGTGGTGGAGCGCGCCCGCGATATCCTGACCCGTCTGGAGCAAGAAAACCAGACCCAGCTCAAGCTTGATGATCTGCCGCTGTTTTCGGCCACCCGCCCGGCCGAACCCGCACACCAGATGGCGTCTCAGGCCCCTTCAAAGCTGGAAAGCCTGCTGAAAAGCGTAAATCCCGACGATTTAAGCCCGAAAGAGGCCCTGGAAGTTATCTATAATTTACACAAATTGCTGTAATAGCCTTGGTTTGCCGAGTTTTGTTTCATGAGTGACCCCTCCCCCATGCTCACCCAGACACATCCGGCGGCCCCCGCATACCGTATCAACGGTACGGATCTGCGCATGGCGCTGACGGAAGCCTATGAGGCCTCGTCCGGCGACACGCTCGATTTGCGGCGCCGCGCCGTTTCGATCCTGAAGACCGCGCTCGATATGAGCCGCGCCAGCATACTCGACCGCGCCGATGACCAGAAGGGCGGCTACGCCACGGCCAAGGCCCTGGCCAAGGCGACGGACGAAATCATCTCGGCCCTGTGGGACTTCACCCTGACCCACGTCTATCGCGCCCGCAACCCGACCGAGGGCGAGCGTCTGGCCCTGCTGGCGGTGGGCGGCTACGGTCGTGGCGAGCTGGCCCCCTATTCCGACCTCGATCTTCTGTTCCTGCGCGCCTGGAAGGAAACCTCGCACTCGGAATCGGTCATCGAATTCATCCTCTATACCCTGTGGGACCTGGGCCTGAAGGTCGGCCATTCGTCACGGACGGTGGAAGAGACGCTCAAATACGCCAAGAGCGACCACACCATCATGACGGCGGTACTCGAACATCGCCTGATCGCCGGCGATACCGAGCTGGCGCAGAATCTCGAAGACCGCCTGAATCACGACGGGTTGAAATCGCACGCTTTCGATTTCGTCGCCGCCAAGCTGGAAGAGCGTGACCAGCGCCACGTCAAGGCCGGCATGACGCGCTTCGTGGTCGAGCCCAATATCAAGGACGGCAAGGGCGGCCTGCGCGACCTGCACACCCTCTACTGGATCGCCAAATACCTGACCGGCAGCGCCAGCAAGGACACGCCCAATACGCCGGACATGCTCGATGTCATCCTGACCGACAAGGAACGCCGCATCTTCATGCGCGCCTTCGACTTCCTGTGGAAGGTCCGTATCATCATGCACACCGCCGCGGGGCGCGGCGAGGACCGTCTGACCTTCGATCTGCAGCCGGAAGTGGCCCGCCGCATGGGCTTCATCGACCGCGAGGGCGAGCCCAATGTCGAGCGCTTCATGCGCCGCTATTTCGTGGTCGCCAAGGAGATCGGGGCCCTGACCCGTACCTTCTGCACCAAGCTGGAGACCCAGCAGGCCAAGCCGCTGGCGCGGCTTTCCAGCCTGATCCAGTCCGGCATCATGAACCTGACGCGTGCCGATCATCCGGGCTTCACCGTCATCGGCGGTCGCCTGAGCGTCAACAGCCCCGATATCTTCCAGAAGTCGCCGGTGGCGATGTTCATGCTGTTCAAGATGGCCGACCGGCTGGAACTGGATCTGCACCCGGATGCCTTCACCGCCATCGCCCGTAATCTCGACCTGGTGACGCCTTCGTTGCGGCGCAATCCGGAAGCGGCGCGCCTGTTCCTCGACCTGCTGGTGCGCGGCAAGAACCCGTACAAGACCCTGTCGATGATGTCGGAAACCGGACTGCTCGGCCGCTATATCCCCGAATTCGGCCGCATCGTCGCCCAGACCCAGTTCAATATGTATCACGCCTACACGGTGGATGAGCATACGCTGCGCGCCATCGAGATCATTCACGGCATCGACACTGGTATCTACAAGGAAGAGCATCCGCTGGCCTCGGTTATCATGCCGCAGCTGGTCGACAAGGAATCGCTCTATCTCGCCATGCTGCTGCACGACACCGGCAAGGGCGGCGAAAGCGGCCAGGAAATCGGCGGCGAGATCGCGGCGCGCAAGGCCTGCGAACGGCTGGGTGTCGAGGACTGGAAGGTCGATCAGGTGGCCTGGTTGGTGCGTCACCACCTCGTCCTTTCCGATTACGCCCAGAAACGCGATGTCTCCGATCCGGAAACGGTGGCAGCCTTCGCCCATATCGTCGAGACGCCGGAACGCCTGCGCCTGCTGCTCATACTGACCGTCGCCGATATCCGTGCCGTCGGTCCCGGTGTGTGGAACGCCTGGAAGGGTCAGCTGATGCGCGACCTGTTCGACGCCACCGAAAGCGCCTTCCGTGGCGGTCGGGGGTCCGATGCCGTGGCCAGTGTGCGCGAGGACATCCAGCAACGCGCCCATGCTCGCCGCGTACAGTTAAGTGAAAATGACGCCGAGATGGCCGCCTGGCTGGAGACCATGGACGAAAGCTACCTGTTCTCGTTCAGCCCCGAAGAAATCAAGGCCCATGCGGTGCTGGTGCGCAATGCCGGTGGCGCTCCCGCCGTGGCCCTGCGTATCGATACAGTGCGCAACGCCACCGCCTTCTCGATTTCGGCCGAAGACCGCACCGGTCTGTTCGCCGACCTGGCGCGCTGCTTCTCCAATCTCGGTGGCAACGTGGTCGGGGCGCAGGTCTTTACCTCGTCCACCGGCCAGGCGCTCGACGTCTTCTATGTCCAGGATTCGACCGGCAAACCCTTCGCCCACGACGATCCGCCGCGTCAGAAACACGCCCAGACCGCGCTGGAAGCCGCCGCCCACGGCCGTCTGCCGGAAGCCCTGACGTGGAAATCGCCCTTCGCCGCGCGCACGGCGGCCTTTGCCATCGCGCCGACCGTGGTCTTCGATGACGATTCCAACGCCAATGTCACGATCATCGAGGTCTCCGGCCGCGACCGTCCCGGCCTGCTGGCGGATATTGTCGAGGTCATGGCCAAGTCGCATATCGATATCGCCTCGGCGCACATCGATTGCTACGGCGAACGCGCGGTCGACGCCTTCTATGTCGCCGATCACTATCGCAAGGCGCAGCTCAGCAATGGCCTGAAGCAGAGCCTGAAAAAGAGCTTGCTGGCAGTGCTCGACAAGCCCGCTCAGGCGCCCAAGCGCAATCTGGCGCGGGCAAAGGCTTCGCTGGCGCGTTAACCCATAACTGCTTGCAGGAAATCCGCAGCCAGCCTAAAGCGGAAGTTCCACCTTTTCAGAGCAGATCCTTGTCCGAAGCGCCCGCCTCCACGCCAGAAAGCACGCCAGTTAAAAAGCCTTCGGGGCTTCTGCGCAATTCGCTGATCAACAGCAGCTTCACCCTGATCTCGCGCCTGGCCGGCTTTGCCCGCGATCTGGTGCTGGCGGCCTATCTCGGCGCCTCCGGCAATATCATGGCCGACGCCTATAATACCGCCCAGGCCTTCCCGAACCTGTTCCGCCGCATCTTTGCCGAAGGCGCTTTCTCGGCCGCCTTCGTGCCCTCCTATTCCGCCGCCCTGGAGCGTGACGGCAAAGAAGCCGCCGACAAGATGGCACATGACGCCATGGCTACCCTGACCTTTATTACGGTTGCCTTTTGCCTGTTCTGCCAGTTCACCATGCCGTGGCTGATGATGGTCATCAAGCCGGGCTTTCTGGCGGACCCGGCCAAGTACAAGCTGGCCGTGCTGTTCACCCAAATTACCATGCCCTACCTGCCGTGTATGGCCATCGTGGCGCACCTCTCCGGCGTGCTCAATGCCCGCGGCCGCTTCCTGATGTCGGCCGGCGTGCCGATCCTGCTCAATGCCGTGACCCTGATCTCGATTTTGCCTCAGCACACGGTCTATGCCTCGGCCCTGTGGGGGTCGATCGGTACCCTGATCGCCGGCATCCTGCAGGCCAGCCTGCTTTTGTGGGGCGCCAAAAAATCCGGCGCCCATGTCAGCCTGTCGATCCTTCCGGTCTTCTCCAAGGATATCAACAAACTGCTCCTGCTGGCGGTACCCGGCGCGCTGGCGGCGGCCGCCACACAGGTCAATATCTTTATTTCTGGCATCTTTTCCTCATCGATCCACGGCGCCACCTCTTGGCTGGCCATGGCCGACCGCTTCTACCAGTTGCCGATCGGACTGGTGGGTGTCGCCATCGGCACGGCCCTGCTGCCCGCCCTTTCCCGCGCCGTCCATGCCGAGGATCATGAAGCGGCGCAGGCCCAGATGGATCAGGCCGTCGTGTTCTCGATGGCCTTCGCCCTGCCTGCCGCCGCGGCTTTGATGGCTATGCCCTTCTTCCTGATGGACGGCCTCTATACGCGCGACGCCTTCCATCTCGATGACGCGCATCAGGTGGCGCGCTGCCTGTTTCACTATGGCTGGGGCGTACCCGCCTTCGTCCTGACCCGCATCCTCAACCCCGCCTTCTTTGCCCGCAAGGATACGTTTGGGCCGATGAAATTCGCCATCATTTCGGTCATCGTGAACCTCAGCGTCGGCCTGACCATGTTCAAGCTGATCGGCACGGCCGGCCTCGCCATCGGCACTTCGGCCGCCGCCTGGGTCAATGTGGCGCTGATGGTCTTCACCCTGGCCAAACGCAAGACCTGGATCATCACGCCGAAAGCTTTCCGCACACTTCTTCTGCTATTGCTCTGTGGCCTCGGCATGGCGGCCTTCTGCGGCCTCAGTTCGTTCGAACGTCCGTTAATACAGGGTGCCATCGGTTCCGTGGTGCCCTATGTGCGCGCCATTCCCCTGCTGCCTGTGATCTTTAGCCACACCAAGGAAATCGCCGTTCTGGGGGTTTGTTTTGCCGGCCTGTTCCTTTATATCGGGCTGCTGTTTATAACCGGCGCGATCAAGCCGCGCGAACTGAAAGCGGTGTTGCGGCGCCGTTCTGCATAACAAGTAAGACCACATGACCAAGAAACGCATCCTCTCTGGCATCCAGGCCTCCGGCTCCCTGCACCTCGGCAACTATCTTGGCGCGCTGAAAAAGTTCGCCGATATGCAGGGTGATGACGCCGAGCGCTTCTTCTTCATCGCCGATCTGCACGCCATCACGGTCTGGCAGGAACCACAAAAACTGCTCGACCAGACGCGCGAAATCGCCGCCTGCTACCTGGCCGCCGGCGTCGATATCGAAAAGTCGACCATCTTCCCGCAATCGGCCGTGGCCGGCCATGTCGAGCTGGCGTGGATTTTCAACTGCGTCGCCCGCCTCGGCTGGCTCGACCGCATGACCCAGTTCAAGGACAAGGCCGGCAAGGACAAGGAACGCGCTTCGGTGGGTCTCTACACCTATCCGGTGCTCCAGGCCGCCGATATCCTACTCTACAAGGCCACCCATGTGCCGGTGGGCGAGGACCAGCGCCAGCATCTCGAACTGACCCGCGATGTCGCCAAGAAGTTTAACCACGATTTCGAGGTCGATTATTTCCCCGTGCCGGAAACCCTGTACCAGGGCCCCGGCGCGCGCATCATGAGCCTGCGTGACGGCATGGCCAAGATGTCGAAGTCCGATCCTTCCGATAATTCGCGCATCAACCTGACCGATGACGCCGATACCATCACCTCCAAGATCAAGAAGGCCAAGTCCGACGCTGATGTTCTGCCGGAAGCCGCCGAGGGTCTCGACGCCCGTCCGGAAGCCAAGAATCTGGTCGGCATCTATGCGGCGCTTGCCGGTGTTTCCGTGGCTGACGTGCTGAAGGACTTCGGCGGCAAGGGTTTCGGCACTTTCAAACCGGCCCTGGCCGAGGTCGTGGTTGAAAAGATGGCGCCGATTTCGCAGCGCTTGCGCGGCCTGCTGGCCGATCCGGCCGAAATCGATCGCGTGCTGAAAATCGGCGCGGACCGCGCCAATGAAGTGGCCGCGCCGGTCGTGAAAGATGTGAAGAAGATTGTGGGACTTTGGGCAGGGGCTTAACCCCGCCCCCTTAAGCTTGGAGATCGCAATGCGCGCAATACTCGTTATGGGATTGGCCTGTTTGGCCCTGACCGCCTGCGAAAAGGTGGAAAAGCACACCACCACCGTATCCAGCACCAGTGATGTCAATGGCGTGGTCACGGCGCAAAGCCTGAACCTGACCGATTACGCCATGCGCGCCGCTTTGGGCAATAATCCCAATACCGCCGCCTACGTCACCATCACAAATAAGGGCAATACCGACGACCGCCTGATCTCGGCATCCTGCAACTGCGCCACCACGACCACGCTGCACACCATGACCATGAACGGCTCGACCATGGAAATGGCCGAAGCCAAGGATGGCTTTGTCATCCGCTCCGGCGATACCCTGGTCTTCGCCCCCGGCGGCAATCACATCATGCTGGAAAACCTGACACAGCGCCCGAAAGCCGGCGATACGGTCGATGTCACGCTCGTCTTTGAAAAGGCCGGGCCGATCACGCTTTCCATGCCGGTTTCCAATACGCCGCTGGCCAAGGCTGGCGAAGCGACCGGTATGGATCACGGCGATATGAAGATGTGATCAGGCCAGGATCACCTTCATAAAATCCCGTAAAGCGTCCAGCGTACTTTCCAGCGCATCAGCGTCATAGGCCATGATGCGCGTCTTATCGATGCCCGCCTCATCAAAGGCATGGGTGACGTTTAAGGTCACGGTCTCAGCCGAAACCCCTTGTTTTCTAAGCTTTCGCACAAGTTCTAACGAATGTTTATACGTGGCCAGATGATTCTTCAGGGTCAGGATGGCCATTGTCTTCGGTTTGTGCGCCCACGGTCGCGTCACCGACCGCGCCATGAAATTGATATAGGGATAGACGAGGAACAGTCCCTTCACGCCATCCAGCCACTGCGGCGCCGGATCGGCCAGTCGCGCATCGCCCGGCTTGTCCAGCTTTTGCGTCATCAGATCCATGATCGCCCAGGCGCCATGACTCCAGCCGGCCAGCATGAGCCGTGAGGCATCGACCTCCGGCCGCTGCGACAGGCCATAGACCGCCGCCAGCACATCACCCGACCGTTCGTAACCGCGCAGTTTCAGCCCCTTGCACACCCAGTTCGAGGCCTGTTTGCGTGACCAGCCGCGCGGCGCGAAACTATCGATGATATAGGCGCGTACCCCCGCCTGTACCGCCGCCTGGACATAGATCAGCAGGTTTTCCGCTATGCCGCCGCAGCCGTGAAACAGCAATATCGCCGGCCGCGACAGGTTATCCGGCGGGCCATAGGCCAGTATATGCGGCGAGAGCCGCTGGAAGCGCCCCGCCAGCGTATCCATCAGACCGCCGCGCGTTCCGACGGCACACCGGTTAAGCCGAACCGCTGAATAGTGAAGGTCAGCAAGGCCTCCAGCGAGGTCTGCATGACGTCGGGGTCATACTTCATCACCAGCCCCTTATTGTCTTCCTCGTCAAAGGCATGGCTGGCGTCAAGCTCCAGGGTGGTGACATCCACCCCTTGCGCCTTCAGTTTATTGAAAATCTTCTGCGAATGTCTGGCCGGCGTCAGATGATCCTTCTTTGCGATGACCGCAAAGGTCTTGGGCTTGTGCCGCCACTGGCTCGTATTGGTGCGCGCCGGGAAGTTGATATAGGGATAGACGAGATAAAGACCGCTCAGACGATCGACAAGCGCCGGATCGGGATCGGCAATCTTCACATTGCCGGCTTTGGTCAGGGGCGAGGTCATCAGGTCCATAATCGACCAGCCGCCATGGCTGAACCCGCACAGGATCACCTTATCCATATCGACACGGCCGCTCTGTTGCAGACCGTATAGCGCCGACAGAACGTCACCTGCGCGTTCATACCCCTGTAATACAGCGCCCGTGCAGATCAGCGAGACGGCAAAATTACGGTCCCAACCCCGCGGCTTGAAACTATCGACGACATAGGCGCGCACCCCGGTCAGGGCCACGGCCTGCGCATAGAGATGGACATGCGGCCGCATCCCCCCGCAGCCATGAAAGAAGACCACCGCCGGCCGGATAGTGTCATCCTGCGGCCCGTAGACAGTAATGTCCGGCTCCAGCAACGCGAAACGCTGCGCCATCGTGTCCATAATCAGTCCCCCTGGGAGAAGGTCTCCCTTACAAAACCCTCGAACGCGGCCATGGTTTTTTCATGGCTGCGGCGATCATAGGCCATCAGCGGGCCGAAATGAAGGGCGCTGTCTTCGTCGAAACAGTGGGTGCAATCCAGATCGAGCCGCTGCATCGGCACGCCCTCGGCCTTGAGATGGTTGAGAATATGATCTGCATGACTGTGGCTGGTCAGGAAATCCTGTTTCGCCAATACGGCCAGGGTTTTCGGCGCATATTGCCAGCCGTGGGTATTGGATCGCGCCGGGAAATTGACGTAAGGATAGACCAGAAAGACACCCTTTACACCCTTCATGGGTTCGGGCGTCGGGTCTCTGAGGCGGGCCTCGCCGTCACGCGTCAGCTTTTCGGTCATCAGGTCCATAATGGCCCAGCCGCCATGGCTCCAGCCGGCGATGATGATGTTATCGGCATCCACTTCCGGCCTCTGAGCCAGCCCCCAGATCGCCGCCAGTACATCGCCGGAGCGCTCATACCCATGCAGGGCCAGACCGGTGCAGACCAGGCTCATGGCCGCGGTCTCATCCCAGCCGCGCGGCGTGAAGGAATCGACGACATAGGCGCGGAAACCGAGATCGGCCACCTGCTGCGCATAGGCATGGATATGCGCACGCACCCCATTGCAGGCATGGAAAAGCAGGACGGCGGGTCGGGCGGTCTTATCCTTGGGTCCGTAGGCGGTAATGTAGGGCTCAAGCAAATTAAATCGGTGCTTTAACGTATCGAGCAATCAATTACCCCTTGCAAAACGCCTGAACTGTCACACATATAGTTACGGATTTATGGTGCGCCGCAGGATATGTCTCTGGTGAATCAGAAATCGGCCCGAAAAGCCAGTCTTTTTAAATTATCAGCCTGCACGAGATCATCGCATGACCGCCTCCCCACGCACCTCAGACTACCCTGTCGACAAGCAATTTCTCGACCGCTGGTCGCCGCGCGCCTTTTCCGACAAGGCCATGACCGAAGATCAGGTCCTGACCATTCTGGAAGCCGCGCGCTGGGCGCCGTCGGCCTCTAACCTCCAGCCGTGGCGCTTCTTCTACGGCGTCAAGGGCACGCCGGAATTCGACATCCTGCTTTCCCTGCTGATCCCGTTCAACGAGGGCTGGGCCAAGAATGCCGGCGCTCTGGTCTTCATCGCCTCGGTCACTACCTTCGACGGCCAGCGCCAGAATATCACCAACAGCTTCGACGCCGGCTCGGCCTTCATGTCGCTGTCCCTGCAGGCGCACAGCCTGGGCCTGATCGCCCACGGCATGGCCGGCATCGAATATGACAAGGCCCCGGTCGTGCTCCAGTTCCCGGAAAACCTCAAGCTGGAAGCCGCCGTCGCCATCGGTTATCAGGGCGATGTCGCGACCCTGCCCGATTTCCTGCAAACCCGCGAAGCGCCGTCGCAGCGCCTGCCGCTGTCGGATATCGCCTTCAAGGGCCACTTTACAGGTGAGATCAAGGCCCCGGCGTAAGCCAGTCTGACGGATAAAAAAAGCCCCGGATGCCAGACATCCGGGGCTTTTCTTTGATTAGTGTCTAAACACACGCACGCCGGTGAAGACCATTGCCAGGCCGGCGGCATCGGCGGCGTCAATCACTGCCTGATCGCCGATCGAGCCACCCGGCTGAATGATCGCGGTGGCGCCTGCCGCCGCGGCTTCCAGCAGACCATCGGGGAACGGGAAGAAGGCTTCCGAGGCACAGGCCGAACCTGTGGCCAGGCTTTCTGTCAGGCCCAGGCCCTCGGCGGCTTCCTGAGCGCGCAGGCGGGCAATGCGGGCGGAGTCGCGGCGGTTCATCTGGCCCGCGCCGATACCGGCCGTGCGGCCTTCCTTGGCATAGACGATGGCGTTGGACTTGACGTGCTTGGCCACGGTGAAGGCGAACAGCATGTCTTCGATCTCGGCAGCGGTCGGTTGACGCTTGGTGACGACCTTAAGGTCGGCCGCCGTGATGCGGGCAGTGTCGCGGCTCTGGACCAGCATGCCGCCAGCCACCGAACGGAACACCTGACCACCGGCCAGCGGGTCGGGCAGGGTGCCGGTGACCAGCAGGCGCAGGTTCTTCTTGGCGGCGAAGACGGCAACGGCGTCCTCATCGACTTCCGGCGCAACAACCACTTCGGTGAAAATCTCGACGATCTTCTCGGCCGTCGCCTTGTCCAGCTTGCGGTTCAGCGCCACGATGCCGCCGAAGGCCGACACCGGGTCGCATTCCAGGGCGCGCTTGTAGGCGGAGATCAGGTCGTCGCCGGTGGCCACACCGCACGGATTGGCGTGCTTGACGATGACGCAGGCGGGCGTGTCGAACTCGGCTACCAGCTCGATGGCGGCGTCGGTATCGGCGACGTTGTTGTAGCTCAGTTCCTTGCCTTGCAGCTGCTTGGCGGTGGCGACACCGGGACGGCTTTCGCCGGTCTTGTAAAAGGCAGCGGATTGGTGCGGGTTTTCGCCGTAACGCATGGTTTGCAGGCGCTCGCCGGCAATGGTCTTACGCACCGGATAGTTATCACCCAGTTGCGAGGCGAACCAGGTCGAAACGGCGGAATCGTAGGCCGCCGTGCGGGCGAAGGCGCGGGCGGCCAGGGACTTGCGTAAGCCTAGGGAGGTGGTGCCGGTTTCAGCGATGGCAGCCAGAACTTCATCCATGCCGGCCTTGTCGACGCAGACGCTGACATAGGGGTGGTTCTTGGCCGACGAGCGGATCATGGCCGGACCGCCGATATCGACATTCTCGATGGCCGCTTCAAAGGTGCCGCCAGCGGCGACGGTCTTTTCAAACGGGTAGAGGTCGATCCAGACGATATCGATCGGGGCGATGTCGTGGTCCTTCAGCGCCTGAGCGTGTTCGGGGGCGTCGCGATAGGCCAGCAGGGCGCCGTGCACCTTCGGGTGCAGGGTCTTGACGCGGCCGTCCATCATTTCGGGGAAGCCGGTGATATCCGCCACGTCCTTGACCGCGATATTGGCCTTTTGCAGGGCGGCCTTGGTGCCGCCGGTCGACAGCAGTTCGACGCCGGCGGCGACCAGCGCCTGGGCGGCTTCGATCAGCCCTGTCTTGTCGGAAAGGGAAATGAGCGCGCGTTTCGGGGTGACCAGATCGGCGGCGGGCGGAAAATCGGGGGCGGCAGGCATGGGATATCCAAATTTGGGGGAGGGAAAGATGCCCGCCATGTACACGAAGCCGTCACATTTGCCTAGGTCAGCTCGATAACAAGCCGTAACGGGTTGCGACCGCATATAACACAAAACCCCCGCCGTGGGTGAGCGCGGCGGGGGTTTCGCTGATGATCGCAAATCTCAAACTACGCTTTGAACGCTTTTGGGGAGCGTTTTAGTAGCGAGACCCATAGCGGTCACCATTGCTGTAAGACTTGTAGCTGCTGTAGCGGACCGGCTGGCTGCGGTAGCCGTAGTTGCGGTCTTCCCAGCGCTGACGTTCCATGGCGGCTTCGGCCTTGTTGCAGGTATCCTTGCCCTGGTCCTTGCCCAGCTTGTTGCCCAGCAGGCCGCCAACAACGGCACCGCCAACCGCGCCCAGGCCCTTTTCATTCTTGGCGACCTGGCTGCCCAGCAAACCGCCGGCGATGGCACCCAGGATAGCGCCCGTCTTGGCGTTGTTCGACTTGGTAACCTCGCACTGATAGGTGGTGCGGGCCGAAGCCGTGGTCGGGGCCATGACAGCGGCCGTGGAACCGATGATCAGGCCGGAGGTGATAACAGCGGCTCCAAAAGTTTTCATGCCGTTTTTGAAGATCTTGCTCATAATCTTAGTCCTTCGTGTCTTTGGCTTTCGGTTGATCCGATGTGCCGTTCATGAGGACAGTTATAAGCCGCCCAACCTGAACGGGATTTGAGAGCGCCGTTCATCCTGGTTCAGAAAAGCATTTATTTTTGAATATCTTGGAAGGGGAATGACAGCCCTGTCAGCTATACGACAAAAGGCCCCGCCGGTATCCGGCGGGGCCTTTTGTTCTTCAGGGTCCAAAAATTATTTTGCGTCCACTACTCACGAACATAGCGGTAAACCACTTTGTGGCGGCGGCCGTACCTGTCGGTTTCGTAGGTTGTGCGCGTCCGGTAGGCCACTTCATCGACGCAGCGGCGCTTGGCGCTGTTCTTGGCGATCTTGCTGCCGGCATAACCGCCGACCACTGCGCCACCGACCGTGCCCAGGCCGCGCTCGTTCTTGGAAATCTGGCTACCAAGCAGGCCACCGGCGATGGCGCCGATCACCGCCCCCTTGTTGCCGGCCTTCTTTTGCTCGTACTTGCAACGGTAATAGGTCTGGGCATCGGCAATATTCGGCACCACGGCCGAACCGGCGATCAGGCCCAGGCTCACAATGGCGGCGGTGGCGGTCTTCAGAATACGGGTCATGTGCTTACTCCTTTGATTACACGCACCTTTCACAGTGCGAATTTACGCAGGAGTATCCAGTTTTCGATATAAGGATGCAGTCAGGAGAAACGGGGTATGAGATAAAGACCCGGTTTCTTAGGCTTCCGCTGGCGAAAGCTTCCAGCGCAGGCGGGTCGGCGTATCGAGCCGTGCGGTGCCCTGAAGTACGACAAGAGTCGTCTTACGCGCCATGCCTTTCTCGAACACCACGCCCTCGCTCAAACTCACTTCCGGCGCATCGTGGCGCAGCCACCAGCCCCGGCCGCCGGGCCCACGTAGCAGAATGCTTTTCTTGTCGCGCGCCAGCGAGGCCTGTACTTCCGGATGCAGCAAGAAGCGCACGGCATAGGGCGTCTGGACCGGCATGTTCTGCATCTTCTTGCCGGTGGTCATCGGCGTCAGGCGTTCTTCGCCGCGCAGCTCGTCGCGCTGGGCATCGACATACAGCCGGCGTTCATGCTTCAGGCCAAGGCGCGGCCGCCAGCCTTCGTGCTCCAGTTCGAGCAGGGTGCCGGAGTCCTCAGCCTCGACCCGGCGGCTGCGCACCTTGTAACGCGCGCCTTCCAGCGAGAAGTTCAGCAGCTCACCCACCGCGCCCGCGGTCGGCTTGAGGATCAGTTCATCGCCCAGGGTCAGGGTATTGGCCGCCCCGACCACGCGGAAGGCCTGCCGGTCGGATTGCGCCGGCGACCAGCCAGGCGAAACGATCAGCTTGTCACGCCCGCCGGAAACCTCGAAGGTCATCGGATAATCGCAGGCCGCCGCACCGAAATCACCCCCACGCGCCTCGCCGGCATCGACAAAGACGCTTAAGCTACGGCCGAGCATCTGGTGATAGCGGCCTTGCTCCAGCACCGCCGGCGTATTGCCCGCCTTGGCATCCGTATGCAGCAGGGCCGGCAGAATCTGGTCTTCCAGAAGCGATTCCGCCCCCTGGAAGGCGACCAGGCTGCCATCGGGATGGCTGAGGGTTCGCACAAAACGCGACAGGCGCTCGATATGTTCTTCGATAAAGTCGGGCACAACCTGGCTGCGCTGGCTGAGGCCGTCGATCAGCAACAGCAGGTCATACAGCAGTTCCAGACCCTGCTCCGGACTGCGTGAGATGTGCGAGCCATCGCTGAGTGTACAGCGGCGCAAGGCTTTCGGCAGGCGCTTCAGACCCTTGCGGCGGAAGCTATCCCCCACGCTGCCCGAAAGCACGCAGCCGATAGCCACCAGGGCCACGGCGCGGCTGGCCTGATAAGCCGCATTATTATGCAGACGCAGCAGATGTCGGCCTTGCTCGGCCAAAGATTGCGCCAAGGCGTGCGCTTCCCACGGCTGGGCCACGGCGGCGAGGCGGCGGGCGAAGATCGACAGGTTGATCAGGCGGCGCGCCAGCACGGCCTCGCCCCAGGTGAAGGGCGTCCAGCTGCGGAAGGTCTTCTGCCACAGCAGGAACAGCCGCACGGCCTCCTTGGCGCCCTCGTCGCCCTGAGTCATCAGATGCGGCAGCCAGGAAAAACGATGCAGTTCCAGCGCGAAAGCACGGGTCGGCGAGGCGCGGTTCCACGGATCGCCGGACCCCTGCACACTCATGCGCGCATTGGCCAGCGTATAGCGGCCGGAGAGGATCGCCTTGCCGAGCAGGGCATTGGCCGGACGGGCATCATGCGGCGCCGCCACGAACCCTTCGGGGATGCGGCCCTTCAGGGTCAGGCGATAGCCCGGCATGCCGAAGAGTTCGGCGCCGCCCTGCTTGCGCAGCCAGGCGCCAATCACCTTCTGCCACGGCGGGGTGGCGGTGACGGCTTCGGCCAGGGGCGTCGACTCATAGGCCAGCATCGGGGATCAGAGGCCCTTGAGTTGCTTGATATTGGCGGCGTAGGCGGAAGGCCCGCCCTTGAAGACGGCGGTGCCGGCGACCATGGCCGTGGCGCCCGCTTCCACGCACTTGTGCGCGTTCTGGGCGTTGACGCCGCCATCGACCTGCAGGATGGCGTGGTGGCCGACGGCATCCAGCTTCTTACGGATGACTTCGATCTTGCGAAGCTGGCTGTCGATAAAGCTCTGGCCGCCGAAGCCCGGATTGACGCTCATCACCAGCACGAGATCGATATCGTCCATCACCCAGTCGAGGATCTCGACCGGCGTGGCCGGATTGAGCACCACGCCCGCCTTGGCGCCGAGCTGACGGATATATTTCAGCGAGCGGTGCAGGTGCGGACCGGCTTCCGGGTGCAGGCTGATATAGTCGGCCCCGGCATTGCGGAAGGCTTCGAGATAGGAATCCACCGGCGAGATCATCAGGTGGCAATCGAACGGCAGGTTCGAATGCGGGCGCAAGGCCTTCACCACGTCTGGCCCGATGGTGATGTTCGGCACGAAATGGCCGTCCATGACATCGATATGCACCCAGTCGGCGCCCGCCTCGGTGATGGCGCGGACTTCCTCGCCCAGCTTGGAGAAGTCGGAGGCCAGGATGGAGGGGCAAATGAGCGGGGTCGTCATGATCGGGTACTCGCGGATTTGATCGTTTTGCTTAAGGGGATTGCCTATAGCAGGTCAACTGCCTTGACGGGTTAACCGTGCGATGAAAAAGCCGTCCTGACCGCCGGGGCGCTGATGCGGCAGCAGGCGCGCCCAGCCTTCGGTGCGGATCGATTCGGCCGGTATGCCCATATCAGCAGCGCTTTCAGGCGAAAGCTTGACCAGGCTGAAATCCTTATGGCGGCGCAGGAAGGCCAGCACCTGGGTTTCGCCCTCTTCACGTTCAAGTGAGCAGGTCGAATAGACGAGATCGCCGCCGGCCTTGACCCGCTTCGCCGCGGAATCGAGCAGGCGGTGCTGAACATCGGCCAGCTTGGCGATATCGGCCGGGCGCGTGGCCCACAGCACATCGGGCTGGCGGCGGAAGGTGCCAGTGGCCGAACAGGGCGCATCGAGCAGGACGACATCGAATTCGCGGTCGTCTTCATAGCTTTCGGCATCGGCCATCTGGATATCGGCGGCAAGCTTCGTGCGTTCGAGATTTTCCTCGACACGCTTGAGGCGGTTCTTCGAGCGGTCGAGCGCGGTGACGACAGCGCCCTTGGCGGCCAGCTGCATGGTCTTGCCACCCGGCGCGGCGCAGAGATCGATGGCCGTCTTATCCTTGATATCGCCCAGCACATTGACCACGGCGGCGGCGGCGGCATCCTGCACCCACCAGACGCCATCAGTGTAGCCCGACCATTCACGCACGTCGCCACGCAGGGCGGAGCGCAGGGTCAGGCCGCCGAGATCGGTGCCTTCCAGCGCCTCTTTGTGTGCGTCGAGATCGGCCTGTGAACGGAAAGTAAGATCGGTCGCCGGTTCCTCGGTCAGCATATAGGCGGTGCCATTGGCGTTATCCTCGCCATAGGCGCCCTTCCAGCGGGCATAGAGCCAATCAGGGGCGAGACGCGAAGCGATCGGCGCCGGCAGGCCGCCTTCGCGGATCACGCCGCGCAGGATGGCGTTGATCAAGCCCTTGAACGGACGGGTATTGGAGGCGCGCTCGGCCAGTTTGACGGTGGTGGAAACGGCGGCGAAATCGGGGACATTCATGAAGCCGATCTGCACCAGGCCGATACGCAGCAGATCGCAGACGGCAGCCGAAGGCGTCTTCTGGGTGCGCTTTTCGATGATGTGATCGAGCTGGCCCAGACGGCGCAGCACCAGCAGGGCCATGGCGCGGGCAAAGGCGCGTTCGCCTTCGCTGAGGGCCAGAAATTCGCTGCGGGTGACGGCCTCATCGAAGCCGGAACGCTTGGTCAGAGCGGCATCGATCAGCCCCATGGCGGCGATGCGCGCATTCATGCCGATATCGCCATCATCGGCAGTATTGATGGTTGGTTCCGGATGCTTGATCGGGGCCTGCTTGGCAGCGATCTTGGCGGCCATGCCTTTTGACGGTGGACGCTTGACGAGCTTGCGCTGAAATGAGGGCTTACCAGCCGGTGGCTTATTCGGGGCCATAAGGGGCGCTTTCTTTAAGATGCTTTGAAGACGGCGCGTCTATAGGCCCCGCTGACGGACGGGTCAAGTTTGGGAGGGTTTAATCTAGTGAGCTTAATCGTTCAACACCAGCCAGTTCGCAAATCTCATCTATGCATGCATTAAGATTCTGATGAAGTTCGCTACCGGTAAATCGTAACACGTGCCATCCTTGGCCAAAGAGCCAACGATCACGCTTAGCATCATGAGTTCGTTGCTCTTTTGTTTTGTGAAATTCATGACCATCAAGTTCAATAGCAATGCGCTTATCTGGAATAGCAAAATCAAGCTTGTATTTTCCAACGGGGTATTGAGGCTGTAGATGTAAGTCAAGAAATGCCAATTCGTAGAACATCTTCTCAAGCGGCGAATCAAAAATTCCGTCGCTAAAATCGTGTCTAATATCAGGGTCTCGAATGATCATTTTAGAAATGATCTCATCATCAACGAAAATTGGTAAAATTAGTTCTCCATCGGGCGTTTTTCGAACATCTGAGAAATCGACGACTGGAATTATCTGACCCGGAGCAGGCGTATATCCTAAATTTCCAATATGACATCCCAAGCACCTACAATTTGGAGGCTTGCACCCTTTTGAAATGACCCGTCTATCTACTGTTGTAGACCAGTAAGAGATTGTAAAAGTTTCGTCTTTCTCCTCACGTACAAATAGCATGGCATTTGGAATGCGAAAAATCTTATCTAACTTCTCTTTGTTTATCGTGCCTCTGTATCCCTTGTACTTATGTTTGAGCCCATGAAGATATAACTCACCTTCCTCAGTGAAGGCATAAGCAACAAGATTGTCTCCTACCATTTCGCATCGATCGAGATCTAGGATAGGAAATTCCTCGCCCTCGATATCAACTACGGCTGTGAAAAGCGCGCAACCTACACAAATGCACCCCTCTGGTTTGCAAGTTTTCGTAAGCACAAAGTCACCAAAGCACTCAGAAATGATGACGAAAATGCGCCTATCATTCTGCGTGTGTATGACAACATAGTGGTCAGGGGTCACGCTCGCTCCGAAGACTTAATGGCCTTTCCAAAGACATTAACATGCCTCAGCTTATCCGCCACATCTAACGGAGCATATCACTCCGCAGCCCGCGCCTGCCGATGACCGCTGATCTCCGCGCCGGCGGTGCGGGAAAACGACATATTCCACCAGGTGGCGGTCAGTGAAATCAGCGCCACGACCACAAAGGCGACTGAAAAGTCACTCAATTGCGCGTGCAGGCGGCCACTGAGATGGATCGAGGCATGCAGGGCCAGCGCCCCGACACAGATGCCCAGTGACAGCATCAGTTGCTGGAAGGTGGTGTAGAAGCTGGTGGCCGCGCTCATGCGGTCGGCCGGGATCTCATCATAGGCGATGGTGTTGTAGCTGGTGAACTGGAACGACATGAAGAAACCGCTCAAATACATGATCCCGAAGATCACCGGCACAGGCCAGTCCGGCCGCAACAGGGCGCAACTGCCATAGCCCAGCGTGCCGATCAGGCCAAAGGCGATCAGGCCGGTGCGGAAACCGACGCGGCGCAGGATCGGTCCCTGGAAGGCCTTCATGGTCAGCGAACCCAGCGCCGTGGCGATCGATATGCGCCCTGCCGCGGCGGCCGAATAGCCAAAGCCGAGCTGGAGCATCAGCGGGATCAGGAAGGGCTGCGCCCCCTGCGTGATCCGCGTCAGCGACCCGGCGATCACAGACGTCCGGAAGGTGCGGACGCGCATCAGCGAGAAATCCATGATCGGCGCCGTGCGCGTGCGGGCATAGCGCAGATAGGCGATGCCGAAGACGACGCCGGTAACGATCAGCACGGCCGCCAGCCACGCCTCGCCGGTGCGGCTGGTCATCTCGAAACCGAACAGCAGCGAGCCCAGCGAAATACCCGAAAGGACAAAGCCGATCACATCAAACGGGCTGCGGGTCGGTCCCTTGACCTCCTTGATAAACAGGGAGACCAGCACGAACCCGGCCACGCCGATGGGTACATTGATATAGAAGATCCAGCGCCAGTCGAGATAGGTAACGAACATGCCGCCAATCGGCGGGCCCAGAATAGGCCCCACCAGCGCCGGCACAAGCAGCCACGACATGGCCGAGACCAGATCTTTGCGCTCGACACTGCGCATCAGCACCAGCCGCCCGACCGGCAGCATCATCGCCCCGCCCAGTCCCTGGATCAGGCGCGCGACCACCAGCAGGGTCAGGCTGGGCGCCAGCGCGCAGAGGATGGAGCCCATGACGAAGATGGCAATGGCGGTGCGGAAGACAGTGCGCGAACCGAAGCGATCGGCGATCTTGCCGCTGGCGGGGATAAATATGGCCAGGCTCAGCAGGTACGAGGTGAGCGCGATGCTCATGGCCGGCGGGCTGACGCCGAAATCGCGCGCCATGGTCGGCAGGGCGGTGGCCAGGACGGTGGCGTCGAGCTGCTCCATGAACATGGCGCTGGCGACGATCAGGGCGATGGTGCGAAAATTGGGTAAGGCCGGGGCCGCGACCGCCGGCTGGACAAACTGGTCCGACATGGCCGGCCCTCGCTTTCACTAGGTACGCAAACTAAGCTGCGCCCGTCTTAGGCCCATGAAACAGAAAAGGCGACCCATCAAGGCCGCCCTCTGCGTCAATTTTCCTTTAGCAATATTGCGGAAAAAACATATTGCGTGATGCGTTTACTGCACCGTCGGCACGCTGGTCTGGCCGTAAGATGCGCCACGGCGCTTCATATCCATGCCAAGCTGGATCAGGGCATTTACGCGGTTTTCCGTCGCCGGGTGGGTTGAGAACAGATTGTCCATGCCGCGCCCGCTCAAGGGGTTGATGATGAACAGGTGCGCCGAGGCCGGATTGCGTTCAGCCTCATGATTGACCACCCCATCCTTGGCATAGGTCTCGATCTTTTTCAGCGCCCGCGCCAGGCTTTCCGGATCGCCGGAGATTTCACTGCCCAGGCGGTCGGCGGCATATTCACGAGTGCGCGAAATCGCCATCTGGACCAACATGGCAGCAATCGGCGCCAGAACGGCCATCAGCAGCACGACCACGATATTGTTGTGCCCGTCCTCGTCATCGCGCGAACCGCCGAAGAACATGGCGAAATTGGCCAGTGACGAAATGGCGCCGGCAAGCGTGGCCGTGATCGTCATGGTCAGGGTGTCGCGGTTTTTGACGTGCGCCAGTTCGTGCGCCATCACGCCGCGGATTTCCTCACGCTCCAGCATACGCAGCAGGCCTGTGGTGGCCGCCACGGCGGCGTGTTGCGGATCGCGGCCGGTGGCAAAGGCGTTCGGCTGGTCGGAGTCCATGATATAGACCGCCGGCATGGGCAGACCGGCGCGGCGGCTCAAACTCTCGATATCAGCATAGTAGTCGCGCAGCAGGGCATTGGGTGCATTGGCGTCAATACGTTGCGCGCCATACATGCGCAGCACCATCTTGTCGGAATTATAATAACTGAAGACGTTCATCGCCACGGCCAGGCCAAGCGCGATCAGCATGCCCGTCGGCCCCGCCAGGGCAAAACCGATCACGCCGAAGAGCGCGGTCAGGCCAGCCAACAGCAACCAGGTCTTTAACGGGTTCATTTGGATAAGGCTCCTTGAGAAACAATGATTTGGAGCTTAAATATGGAAATCCGCACCATTGCCCGCAAGACGGTTACGAAAATGTCATCTGAAGAGAAGCCCGCCGATCTCAGTGCCCTTGAGGTGCGCAAGATCCTCTCGCCCGCCGCCAAACGCGCCCTGGCGGAAGCCGCCGAGCGCCGCGCAAAGGAAGAAGCCGAGATTGCCAAGGCGATAGAAGAGGGCGGACCGACCGGCCCCGAACCCACCCGCTACGGCGACTGGGAACGCAAGGGCATAGCGGTCGATTTTTAACCTTTCAAAGCGGCGTTTTGCAGCTCGAACAGTTCCTGCGCGCCCTTGATGCCGAGATCATAGAGTACATTGAATTCATCGCGCGAGAAGCCGCGCTTTTCGCCGGTGGCCTGGATTTCGACGGCTTCCAGATTGCCGGTGATGACGAAATTGGCGTCGGTTTCGGCGTTTGAGTCCTCATCATAATCGAGATCGAGCACCGGGGTATTTTCAAAGATACCGCAGGAGATGGCGGCGACCTGATCGAGGATCGGCGACTTTTCCAGCACCTTGTCGGCCACCAGCTTGTTGCAGGCCATGGAGAGCGCCACCCAGGCGCCGGTGATCGAGGCGGTGCGGGTGCCGCCATCGGCCTGTAGCACGTCGCAGTCGAGCGTGATCTGGCGTTCGCCCAGCGCCTTCAGGTCGATGATTGCGCGCATCGAACGGCCGATCAGACGCTGGATTTCCTGGGTGCGGCCCGACTGCTTGCCGGCGGCGGCTTCGCGGCGCGAACGGGTGTGGGTCGAGCGCGGCAGCATGCCGTATTCGGCGGTCACCCAGCCCTGACCCTTGCCCTTCAGGAAGCCCGGCACGCCCTGTTCCAGCGAGGCCGTGACCAGCACCTTGGTGTGGCCGAAAGTGACCAGGCACGAACCCTCGGCATAGCGCGTCACGCCGGTTTCCAGCGTCACGGCACGCATCTGGTCGGGCTTGCGGTTGGACGGACGGATGGTTTTGAGCGCGGAAAGGGCGTCGAAGTGCGACATGCGGGGCCTCATGAAAATTCTGAGACTGCCCTAACAGGTCACGCAGATCAAAGAAAGCGCTTATTCAGAGCCGAAGCGGTTCTGTTCCTGTTCCAACGGCGTGCGCGTATTATAGACCGGGGTCACGGTCTTACACTTCTTGTCGGCACAGGCAAAGCCGCGATGCGCGTCATCATATGAGGTCCATTCGGCGATGCGCGTGGCCGGACGGATCAGGCCCGGCGTGGTATCGATGGCCTGTAGATTGGTCTGTTTCCTGAGATCGGCATAGGCGACGGGTGTTTTCGCCGGGGTTTGCAGCGCTTGAGTGGCCGCCGGTGATGCCGGAGCATAGCTATAGTCTGTCGCCATGGCTGATGAGACCAAGGCCAGACCGGCAAGACTGGAAAGTATCATGATGCAGGTAAACTGAACCGGACGCATGGTGGACTCCCTCATTCCCGCTTGCAGGTTTGGCTCATTTTATGGCATAATTGTGGCGGTTAATAGGGCTTGGCGGGGTGGCTTAGGCTTTGCTAAACTGAGCGTCGATGAAGCACTCCCCTCATATGACCGGCCTGTTGAGTTCGACCGCCTCCTTGAGCGAGATGGACCAGCGCGCCCGCGACATCTTCCGCCATGTGGTCGAGACCTATCTGGAAACCGGCGAGCCGGTGGGATCGCGCACTGTGTCGCGCGGAGGTGTGCATCTGTCGCCGGCCTCGATCCGCAACACCATGCAGGACCTGGCGCATCTGGGACTCTTGTCCGCGCCTCATACCTCTTCCGGGCGGATGCCGACCCATCAGGGCCTGCGCCTGTTCGTCGATGGCCTGCTCGAAATCGGCGATATTGGCGAGGAGGCGCGGCGCGATATCGAAGCGCGCCTGACCGGCCGTGGCCAGACCTTCGATCAGGCCCTGCGCGAAGCCTCGAATCTGTTGTCCGGACTGGCCGGTGGGGCGGGCGTAGTGATGACGCCGTCTTTCGAGGCTGGGGTGAAGCATGTCGAGTTCATCTCGCTGTCTGCCGAGCAGGCCCTGACGGTTCTGGTCTTCGATGACGGCCGGGTGGAAAACCGCCTGATGCCGCTGGCGCCGGGCATGACGCCTTCCGTGCTGGCCGAGGCCTCCAACTATCTCAATACGCATCTCAAGGGTCGCACCCTTTCTGAGGCGCGGGTCGAGCTGAAGGCCGAACTGGAGGCCGAGCGCCAGAGGCTGGACGAGGCCGCCGCCCGGCTGATCGAGGAGGGTTTGGCCGTCTGGTCGGGCGGGGACAAGGAAAAGCGCGCCCTGATCGTGCGCGGCCGCGCCAACCTGCTGGAAGCGACCCAGAGCGTAGAAGATCTCGAACGCGTGCGATCTCTTTTCGAGGATCTGGAGCAGAAGGAAGAGCTGATCGACCTGCTCGATGATGTGACAGAGGCGCAAGGGGTCAGAATTTTCATCGGATCGGAATCGAAACTGTTTTCTTTATCGGGTTCGGCTGTTATTGCAGCGCCCTACATGGTGTCCCCGCAAAAGGGTGCCGCGAAGGTGATGGGGGCGATCGGCGTGATCGGACCCGCCCGGTTGAATTATGCGCGCATCATCCCACTTGTGGACTATACCGCCCGGATTCTGGGCCGCCTGCTTGAGTAAGGCCATTTGCTTGGGTAAGGACTGGCCAAAAGAGATTATGAGGACTGAAATATGAGTGACGAAATCGAAAACGAGAACGAAGGCGCCGATCTGGAACAGGACGCGACTGCGCTGCTCAATGCCGAGCTGGAAAAGCTGACCGCCGAGAACGCCGCCCTGAAGGAGCAGGCCCTGCGCTACGCCGCCGAGGTCGAGAACATCAAGCGCCGCGCCGAACGTGAAGGCAATGACGCTCGCGCCTTCGGTATCCAGAAGTTCGCCCAGAGTCTGCTGAACGTCGCCGACGTACTGCAACGCGCGCTGGGTTCCGTGCCGGCGGATATCGCCGATCCGGCCTTCAAGAACTTTGTCGCTGGCATCGACATGACCGAAAAGGAACTGGCCGGTGCCTTCGAGAAGAACGGCGTCAGGAAGATCAATCCGCTGAAGGGTGAGAAGTTCGATCCCAACCTGCATCAGGCGGTAATGGAGCAGCCCTCGACCGAGGTCGAAGGCGGCGGCGTCATCATGGTGATGCAGGCCGGTTACGAGCTGTTCGGCCGCGTCATCCGCCCGGCCATGGTGGCCGTGGCCGCCAAGTCGGCAGCGGAAGCTGCTAAGAATGCGCCAGTAAAGAACGGCTATGACAGCGGTTCCGCGGAAGGCGAGCACAAGGTCGATACGCAGGCCGAATAGAGCTGTATTCAAGACCAAACAATGAAGCCTTCCGGATGACGGTCCGGAGGGCTTTTTTGTGCACGCCTCGCAAAGGTAAACTAGGTGTTTCCAGACTCACGAACGACACGGAAACGAATCGGCGACGAATCACTTACATCGCGCAGTTGGCTGTTTGTTCACGGCTATATCTGGTAGCTCGCTTCGGGCTTAACCATAGGCGGGTTGACGGTCCTTGCGGCTGTAACTAACACTGGCGACCTCATTTGAAGGGGCCTCCATGCTGAAACACCGTCTCGTTCTCGCCGCCAGCCTGCTGGTTTTTGCCTCTACCTCGGCGATGGCCGAAAAGGCCTGGACGGTGAAACCGGAATGGGTGGCGGCGCATGAGGCCTTTCTGGCCTCGGATGCCTTGCGCGGCCGCAAGAGCGCCTCACCGGACGAAGCCATCGCCGCGGCCTATGTGGCGGCGCAGTTCCAGAGCTATGGTCTGAAGCCTGCGCCCGGCATGGACGGCTATCTGCAGACCGCCGGTGTGGTGACGCCGAAGCTGACGGGTCATGCCGCACTGAAGGCTGGCACTCTCAATGTGGCAGAAGGAGAGGGCCTGACTTTGCTTTATGCCAATGGCAAGCCGGTATCGGGTATTCTGGGTTTTCCTGTATCGGATGATCCGGCTAAATTGCCTGCCGCTGATATCGTGCTGGTGAGTGACTTGGGCAAGACGCCCCTGGCCGGCTGGTGGCGTGCGGCGCGGGCCAAGGGCATCAAGCTGCTGGTCGTGCGCGAGAGCGATGACAGCCGCGCCCTGCTGAAGCGCTTCGGCGGCCAGACCGGCACGGCACCTCAACTGGACAGCGGCCAGAATGGCATGGGTGGGGCGCGTCCGGATCTCGCCAGTCTGTCGGACAAGGCATTTAATGATGTCATCGCCGGTTTTGGCGTGCTCGGAACCCTGCCGGCTTCACTTGACCTCGGCGACGCCACCCTGGAGCGCAGCGTCACCACAAACGCCATCGGTTATCTGCAAGGCAGCGATCCCTCGGCGGGCGTGATCCTGGTGACGGCGCATCTCGATCATCTGGGTGTCCAGCCTGACGGGACGATCATGCACGGGGCCAATGACGATGCCTCTGGCACCGTAGCGGTGCTGGAAGTCGCCCATGCGCTGGCCGCCGGCAAACAGCCGAAGCGCAGCCTCCTGTTTGTCGCTTACGGTTCGGAAGAAATCGGCGGGCTGGGGTCTACCTATTTTGGTGAACATCCGCCCGTGCCGCTCGACCGCATCGTCGCCAATCTCGAATTCGAGATGATCGGGGCCCAGGACCCGAAAATGGCCAAGGGCGAACTGATGATGACCGGCTTCGAGCGCTCCAATCTCGGTGAAACCCTGAAAGCCAAGGGCGCCAAGGTGACTTCCGATCCCTATCCGGACCAGCATTTCTTTGAGCGTTCGGACAACTACTCGCTGGCCCTGAAAGGCATTGTCGCGCACACGATTTCCGGTTGGGCGGTGACTCCGACCTATCATGACAAGACCGACGATATCGCCCATCTCGACCTGCCCTTCATGACCCAGGCCATCCAGTCGCTGATCGTGCCGGTAGAGTATCTGGTCAACAGCGACTTCAAGCCGGAATGGAAGCCGGGCGGGAAGCCAGAAGCGAAGTAAGGTTTCCGATTGTTTTCTTACCTCCCAATGGTGAGACTGCGCCGGGAGGGGAGACGATCAGGAGGCCAGACCATGGTCAAGACTGCTGAAAAACCGAAAGATAATGACGTCAAATACGGCCATGTGGAAAACAAGGCCGATATCGACCGCCTATTCGGCGAAATCCGCGACGATATCAGGCATGCCCATGACCGGGAGCGGCTGACCGAGCTTTACCGTCGGGCCGGCTACCTGATTACCCTGACCTATTCGCCGGCCTGGGAAAAGCGTTTCGGCGACAAGGCGGCCGGCCTGCGCAAGGAAGCCGAAGCAGATTTCCGTAAAACCGCCCGTCTGATCAACGCCAAAGCCGAGGATATCGGCGAAAAGGCCGATTACGATGAAGCCTGGGGCCGGATAAAGGGCTGAAAAAAGGGAGCGCCTTTCGGCACTCCCTTTAAACATCCGTCCAGCTTGCGGCTGATTAGAAGGTGAAATGGCCGCCAACCGAGAATACGGTGGCGCTGGCGTCGCGCAGTTCACCCGAAATAACGATCGGGGTCTGGGCGGCGGTGCCAGCGAAGGCCGCGGTGGTGGTACTCAGCTCGCTGTCCTTGAAATCGACATAGGTGAAGGCGGCGTCGATGGCGAAGCGCGGCGTCACTTGGTAGCTGGTGCCAAGCGCGTAATCGATGCGGTCGGCATCAGGTACGCGGGCATCGCGGTGGCCGTCACGCGTCGGGGTCGGGTCCGACTGGATACCGGCGCGCACGGTCCATTTCGGATTGATGACATAGTCGCCGCCGATCGCCACGCTCGTCGTGTCGCGGTAATCTTCCGGAATGGCCTGGTTCACCGAACCGCTGATGGTGATGTAGTCGAATTCGCTCCAGCCGAAATTGATGGCCTGGGCATGCAGGGCCAGCTTGTCGGTGGCCTGGATGGTCACGCCCAGCATGAGTTGCGACGGCGTGCTGAAATCGGCCTTCAGGCCGTCCGTAGTGCCGTTATAGGCGGTATAGGGGGTCTGCAGGCCTTCCATGGTCAGGCTGCCGGACAGTTCGTGCTTGATGGCCGACTTGTAGCTCAGGCCGAGGGTGACCTTCTTCAGGTGCGCCTGGGCGCCGACGGTATAACCGTAGTTCCAGCCATCGCCTTCCAGGGTCTGCGCACCGTCAGCCTGCAGGGCGGAATAGTTCGGCAGGGCGTTGTTGAGCGTGGCCTTGGTGTATTCGGCATTGAGGCCGACGCCGAGATCGAGCCACTCATTGATCTTGAAAGCGACGACCGGCTGGATATCGACCGTAGTCAGGCGGGTCTTGTCGGCGTCGTAACGCGCCCAGTCGTTCGAGTCGTAGTTGGTCTCGAACGAGAAGGGCGAAGTGACGGTGACGCCGATGGCGACGCGATCATTGAGCGGCATCGAGAAAGAGCCGTTCGGCAGGGTGCCGCTTGAGATCGGGTCCTTGGCGGAAGCATTGCCGCCGACCGACGCGGCCGACTGGCCGGGGCGGACGATGACCGATCCGGTGTCATCGACATCGCCCTTGGGGTCGATATAGGACAGACCGAAGGTCAGGTCCTTGGTGGTGGTGCCGGCGATGGCAGCCGGGTTCCACCACAGGGCGTCGGCGCCCTTGGCGGTTACGGCGCCGGAATAGGCATTACCGGCCTGCTTGGCGGACTGCTCCTGCAGGTAGAAACCTGCGGCGTGGGCGCCTGTGGTCATGCCCGCCATCAGGGCGAGGCTGGAAGCGGCGATAAGGGCCTTGATCGGGAAAGTCGTCATGATGCGTTTCTCCTGTAAATCCATACTTTGTCGGTGGCAGACCGCAAAAGCTTTGTTCGGGGCCTGTCCGGCGTTTCTCAGACGCTGTTACCACAAGCTACACATTACGCTTACGTTCACGTCAAGCGAATTGTTGACGCCTGTGTCAACTTTTTCGTGCGTGTAGTAAATTTGACATTCTTGTCAGAGCGGGGTTACGCTAACGTTAAGCGGCGGGATAAAACCCTTGCCAAACTTGCCTTAGCGTAAAGAGATAACAGGAAACAAAGTGGAGGACGGCCATGTTTCGTAAAATTGTACTGGTGGGGGCGCTCGTGTTATGCGCGGGTTCGGCGATCGCCGCAGAGCCGATCGAGGGCGACTGGAAGACGATGGCGGGAGATACGGCGCGTATCGCGCCATGCCCGGAAGGCTTCTGCATCACCCTGATCAATGGCAAGTATACCGGCAAGATGATTGGCCACATGAAGGGCAATGGCGGGCTCTATAACGGCCAGATCACCGACCCCAAGGACGACAAGACCTATGAGGGGTCTGCGGCCGTAACCGGCAACAATCTGAAGCTGCAGGGTTGTGTGCTCAAGGTCTTCTGTAAGTCGCAGGTCTGGACACGCCTGTAGGAACGCATCCGCAGGCACAGTCCTTTTCATGCTATAAGCCGGCAAGGTTTGAACATGGAAGGCTGACAGGATGACACATGTGAAAACAGGCACCGGCGCATTCCATACCAAGAGTGCCGTCGGTGCAATGGCGGTGAGTGCGGTGGCGCTTGGGGTGACGGCCATAGGCGCCATTGCCATAGGGGCGCTGGCGATTGGGCGTTTACGTATTCTGGAAGCGCGTGTTGAAAAGCTGTCCGTGGGGACGCTCAGTGTCGATCATTTGACCGTGCGCTCAAAAGAGCGGTAATTTTATCGGAAAAGCCTATAATCTTTTTAAGGCGGGAAGCTTTAAAGCGGTCCCTTCCTCAAACCGCAAGCGCATTTTAGCCTGCGCTGTCCCATATCCGGGCGCAGGGTCTGCGATCCTGCAAAAATTTTAGGGCTATTCCGGCCCATACCCTTGCAGGGGCGTTTCAATCTCCCATATCGGCTACAGCTTTCGGGCCTCTGACTGAGTTGGGGGCTTGAAAAATTCCCTTAATTCATCTTAACGGGGATGGACATGTGCGGTGCTTCCCTTCCATAAGGCCGCCAAAACCCATTCGCCTCAACGGAGCAGATTGAAATCCATGGCTAAAATTATCGGTATCGACCTCGGCACGACCAATTCCTGCGTCGCCGTCATGGACGGCAAGACCCCCAAGGTGATCGAAAACGCCGAAGGCGTGCGCACCACGCCGTCCGTCGTCGCCATTGTTGACGACAGCGAGCGCCTGATCGGCCAGCCCGCCAAGCGTCAGGCCGTCACCAACCCGTCCAACACCTTCTTCGCCATCAAGCGCCTGATCGGCCGCAACTATTCCGACCCGATGGTCCAGAAGGACAAGGGCATGGTCCCTTACGAAATCTCCAAGGGCCCGACGGGCGACGCCTGGGTCAAGGCCCACGGCAAGGATTATTCGCCGCAGCAGATCTCGGCCTTTATCCTGATGAAGATGAAGGAAGACGCCGAAGCCTATCTGGGCGAAACCGTCACCCAGGCCGTCATCACGGTCCCGGCCTACTTCAACGACGCCCAGCGTCAGGCCACCAAGGACGCCGGCAAGATCGCCGGTCTGGAAGTGCTGCGCATCATCAACGAGCCGACCGCGGCCGCTCTCGCCTACGGCCTCGACAAGAACGACGGCAAGAAGATCGCCGTGTACGACCTCGGCGGTGGTACGTTCGACGTCTCGGTCCTCGAAATCGGTGACGGCGTCTTCGAAGTGAAGTCGACCAACGGCGACACCTTCCTCGGCGGTGAAGACTTCGATATGCGCGTCGTCGATTACCTGGCCGACGAGTTCAAGAAGGAAAACGGCGTCGACCTGCGTTCCGACAAGCTGGCCCTGCAACGCCTCAAGGAAGAAGCGGAAAAAGCCAAGAAGGAACTGTCGACCGTCGCGCAATACGATCTGAACCTGCCGTTCATCTCGATGAACGCGTCTGGCCCGTTGCACCTGAATCTCAAGCTGACCCGCGCCAAGCTGGAAAGCCTGGTTGAAGACCTGATCCAGAAGACCGTTGGCCCCTGCCAGCAGGCGCTGAAGGATGCCGGCCTGAAGGCTTCGGATATCGATGAAGTCGTCCTCGTCGGCGGCATGACCCGCATGCCGAAGGTCGTCGAAGCCGTGAAGAACATCTTCGGCCGCGAACCGCACAAGGGCGTCAACCCGGATGAAGTCGTGGCGCTCGGCGCTGCCATCCAGGCCGGCGTTCTGCAAGGCGACGTCAAGGACGTGCTGCTGCTGGACGTGACCCCGCTGACCCTGGGCATCGAAACCCTGGGTGGCGTGTTCACCCCGCTGATCGAACGCAACACCACGATCCCGACCAAGAAGTCGCAGACCTTCTCGACCGCCGATGACAATCAGTCGGCCGTGACGATCCGCTGCTTCCAGGGCGAACGCCCGATGGCTTCGGACAACAAGCTGCTGGGTCAGTTCGACCTGGTCGGCATTCCGCCGGCGCCGCGTGGCGTGCCGCAGATCGAGGTCACCTTCGATATCGATGCTAACGGTATCGTCAATGTCCACGCCAAGGACAAGGCGACCAACAAGGAGCACTCGATCCGCATTCAGGCCAATGGCGGTCTGTCGGATGCCGATATCGAGGAAATGATCAAGAACGCCGAAGCCAACAAGGCCGAGGATGAAAAGCGCAAGGCGCTGATCGAAGCCCGTAACCAGGCCGATGCCCTGATCCACTCGACCGAAAAGGCGGTAAAGGACTTTGGCGATAAGGTCTCCGCCGAGGACAAGACGGCTGTCGAAACCGCTATTGCCGACCTCAAGACGGCTCTGGAAGGTGAAGACGTCGATGATATCAAGGCCAAGCATCAGGCCCTGATGACCGCTTCGATGAAGCTCGGTGAAGCCATGTACGCCGCGCAACAGGGCGGCGAAGGCGATGCCGGCGCTGGCCCGGCAGAAGACGATGGCGTGGTCGATGCCGACTTCGAGGAAGTCGACGGCGACGATCAAAAGCGAGGCTAAGACCTCATATGGATGCGACGGCTGACCTTTTTACGGGTATCCCGGCCGCATCCCGCACGGATGAGGCGGCGAGGTTTGACTCCTTGCCGCCTTTCCTTCAAGCTTTCCGATCAGGATGGCACCTTTCCCAAACAAAATGGACAGATGAGGCCTCTTGCCTGCGCGATGCGCTGGCGGCTTGGCTGAAATCGGGGCGATGAGTATGAGCAAGCGTTGTTATTACGAAGTGCTGGGCGTCGAGCGCACGGTCGATGAGGTGGTCCTCAAGTCGGCTTTCCGCAAAAAGGCCATGGAGCACCATCCGGATCGCAATCAGGGCGATGCCGGGGCTGAAGCACGCTTCAAGGAAGTCAACGAAGCCTACAGCGTCCTGTCGGATGGCCAAAAGCGCGCCGCCTATGATCGCTATGGTCATGACGGCGTAAACGGCCAGCAAGGCGGCTTTGGTGGCGGTTTCAACGGTTTTGCCGGTGGCGCCCAGGGCTTCTCGAACGTCGAGGACATCTTCTCGGAAATGTTTGGCGATATCTTCGGCCAGCAACAGCGCCGCGGGCCTCAGGGCGCCCAGCGTGGCCCGGATGTCCGTGCCGATTATGAAATCACCCTGGAGCAGGCCTATAAGGGTGCGGAGGTCGAACTGACCATCCCGACGACCATGACCTGCGAGGTCTGTCATGGCTCCGGCGCCAAGGCCGGCACCAAGCCGGTAACCTGCCAGACCTGCGGCGGCCATGGCCGCGTGCGGGCCTCCAACGGCTTCTTTGCGGTCGAGCGCACCTGCCCGACCTGTAACGGCCAGGGCCAGACTATCAAGGACCCCTGCACGGAATGCCGTGGCCATGGCCAGGTGCGTCAGAACAAGGACCTCAAGGTCCGCATCCCGGCCGGCGTCGATGATGGCGCGCGCATCCTGCTGAAGGGCGAGGGCCAGGCGGGCGCCAAGGGCGGACCGAAGGGCGACCTCTATATCTTCCTGACTGTGGCCGAGCACGATATCTTCGAGCGCGATGGCGCCGACCTGCACTGCTCGATCCCCGTGCCGATGACCACGGCCATTCTCGGTGGTGAACTCGATGTGCCGTGCCTGATGGGCGGCGAAGGCTGCGATGGTCAGTGCAAGTTGCAGATCGATATCCCGGAAGGCGCGCAGACCGGCCATAAGGTCAAGCTCAAGGAGCGCGGTATGCCGGTGCTCAATTCGAAGAAGAAGGGCGATCTGATCGTCGAACTTTTCATCGAGACGCCGAAGCACCTGACCGCCCGCCAGAAGGAACTGATGAAGGAATTCGCCCAGATTTCCGAAGAACAGACCTATGCGCAAAGCCAGGGCTTCATGCACAAGGCCCGCCGTTTCTGGGACGATATCACCGGCGCTGCTGCCCAATAAGGGTGCGAAGCACCCTTAACCCGTAAGTTTTTAGAGTTCGGAAATCTCGCTGGAATGTCTCCGGCGAGATTTCTTTTTTATACCTCCCCAACTTGTTGGGGAGGGGGACCGCGCCGTAGGGCGGGGTGGTGGGGGTTCTTGCTTTCTGTCTGCGCGTCGGTCACAAAATCCCCATGCCCGACGCCCGCGAATTTATCCTGCAAAATCTCCGCCTCGAACCGGCGCCGGGCCTGCCGGAAATCAACCTCTATCGCGCCCATGCCGGCAGTCGACTGTCTCGTCTGGGCGATACCCCGCCTTACTGGGCTTATCACTGGGCCGGCGGGACGGTCCTGGCGCGTTATATTCTCGATCATCCCGAAAGCGTTTGTGGTAAAGGGGTGATCGATCTGGGCGCCGGTTCAGGTGTGGTCGGGATTGCCGCCATGAAAGCCGGCGCAAGATCAGTGACGGCCATTGATATCGATCCGAATGCGGTGATGGCTGCGCGTCTCAATGCGGAAGCCAATGGCGTAACCCTTACCACCGTGCAGGGTGAACTCACCGCACCGCCCGATGCAGACCTGATCCTAGGCGGCGACGTCTTTTATGACGCGGTATTGGCAGAAAAGATGTCGGCACTTTTCACGGCCTGTGTCGCAAAAGGCATCGAGGTTCTGGTCGGCGATATGGGCCGCAAGTCCCTGCCGATTGAGCGGCTGGAGCCGGTGGCGGCGTATGAAGTGCCGGATTTTGGGCAGGCGCAGCTGCTGGAGGCGAGGGTCTTTAAGTTCAAGGGGTCACAGACCCCTTGACCCCGTAATTATGCATGGAGCGCATATTTCGCTGGACCTGACATGACCTTCTGCATATTCGGCTTAAGCGACGCCGAAAATGCAGAAGGTTCTGATCATGTCCACCACACGTTTCGCCATCAATGGCGCCAAAGGCCGTATGGGCCAGGCCATCGCCCGCGTGCTGGAAGCGGCCGGACACACCATTTCGGCCCGTTTTGACAAGGGTGATGCCTTCGATCTGAGTGGCTCGGATATCGTTATCGACTTCTCGACACCGGAAGCGACCCTGCATTTGGCCGAAGCCTGCGCGTCGGAAGGCACGCGGCGCGGTACACCCATGGTTCAGGTGATCGGTGCTACCGGCTTCACGCCTGAACAGGAGACTGCGCTTAAGCCGTTTACGGAGCAGGTGGTCCTGCTCAAATCCGGCAACTATTCGCTGGGCGTCAACATGATGATCGGCCTTCTTAAGCAGGCCAGCGCCCGCCTGAATGCCAAGGACTGGGATATCGAGGTCACCGAAGCCCATCATAAGCGCAAGGTCGATGCCCCTTCCGGCACTGCTCTGATGCTGGGCGCGGCCGCCGCTGAGGGGCGCGGTGTCGATCTGGCAGAAGTGAAGGTGGCTGCGCGTGACGGTATCACAGGTGCGCGCCGCGCCGGCGATATCGGCTTCTCGGTCATTCGCGGCGGCGGCATTGTCGGTGAACACAGCGTTCTGTTCGCCTCTGAAGACGAACTGATTACCTTCTCGCATTCGGCGCGTGACCGCACCCTGTTCGCCCGCGGCGCCATCCAGGCCGGGCTGTGGGGACGCAACCAGACGCCCGGCCTTTACGATATGCAGGATGTACTTGGGTTCTAGAGCGCCGATCTGATTACATCAGATCGGCGCTCTAAATTCTTTGCTTTACCGCACTTTTTAATCCGAAACGTAGTTCGGCGTAGCCAAAAGTGCGTCACACTTTTCGGAAAGTGCTCTAGGCTTTTTTGACCTGAACGTTCATCAGCGATTTCACGCTGCCGAGCACACCGATCATGCCATAGGCGAAGACGTACATCAGGAAATATTGCGCGATCGAGCTGATCCGGCTGATATCGGCCCATGCGGGCTGACCGCCGCGCACCAGAGGCAGGAAGATATTGAAGGCCAGCACCAGCGCCAGGGCGCCGGCGGCCTTCATGGCGTATTTCTCGGGCTTCTTTTGCAGCAAGCCAATCACGATGGCCACGATCAGGATCGGCAGGGGATTAACGTCCGCCAGGGCGGCACGGAAGCCATCGCTCAGACCGAGGAAGAAAGACCAGATATCGTTCATAGGGTATCCTTTTTAATGTCACAGAATGGCATAAGGGTACGCTCCGCCGGAACAGGCGATACAGCACGATACCATGGTTAACCAAAAATCAAAAAACGATGTGTTTCGGCGCGGAAAGCGGCCATTCAGACCGGTTTCTGGCTGCCGGGTTTCACGGCCATCGTCATGAGACTGACCTTTATCAGGCTTACGGCACGGATCAGGACGTAGCTCAGTGCGAGCAATATGGCGATCTGGAACTGAATCTCCAGCTGGGTCAGGTCCGGCCAGATGGCCTGGTAGCCCATGGCCATCGGCAAGAGGGCGGTCACGATCATCGCCGGAATGACCGCCAGCACGGTGGCCAGCCAGGCGGGAAGCCGCCGGGACCGTATCAGGCCGAGGAACAGGCTGAAGACCACAACCGGCACCGGATTGAGGCTCACGAGCGCGGCCTGCAGGGAATCCCACATAGCCCACAGGAATTGCGTAAACTCACTCATACGTCTGTACTTTCAAAAGCGTGGCGTTCAGGAAAACCGGCTTAAGGCTTGCAGTCTGAACCTCTTTTGAGGCTGTGGTTCACGCCTGGTTCATCAGGCGCTGGTCTTGTACGTATGAAGAGAGGGTGCGCTGTTTCGCATTTCCCTCAAAGTGGAAATGTGTGATCAGAAGGTCACGAATGTATCTATTTTGGCGAGTGTGACTCGCTCGCCACGGGATTTATCTGCCTGTAGAGCCGAAGCCGCCTTCACCGCGCGTCGTGGTCTCCAGGTTTTCCGGTGTTTCCCAGACGATACGGGCATGTTGCGCCACGATCATCTGGGCGATGCGGTCGCCGCGCCGGATCACGAAGTCTTCCGAGCCGAGATTAACCAGGATGACGCCAACCTCACCGCGATAATCGCTGTCGATCGTACCGGGTGAGTTCAGGCAGGTGATGCCGAATTTCAGCGCCAGGCCGGAGCGCGGGCGCACCTGCACCTCATAGCCCAGCGGCACAGACATCTTCAGGCCGGTCGGCACCAGGGCCCGTGCCAGCGGTTTCAGTACCAGTTCCTCGCCTTCGGCAATGGCAGCGCGCAGGTCGAGACCCGCGGAGCCTTCGGTTTCATAGGCCGGCAAGGCCAGGCCCACCGCATGTGGCAATTGCACGACGTGTGCGGTGACTTCAGGTGAGGCTTCGGGCTTGGTATGGGCGTTCATGGAGGGGCTCTCTTTGGATGAGGCCATCCTAAAGAGTGCGTATCGCGGGGTAAATGCCGGCCACAAAGGTTAACAAAACCATGCACAGGTTTTGAAGTGCTGTGGATCAATCGCTGGACTGCATTTCCAGGGTGCGCTGAATTTCATCGGCCAGCAGGCCGGCGCCGGTCAGGCTGAGATGCCCGGCATTGAAATAGAGCACGCCCTTGCCGGGGCGGTAGACATGGCAGATGGTGTCGCAGAAGATTGTGGCCGGTCGGACCGCGATGATATTGTTCGCCTGGGTGAAGCGTTCAAACTCATCGAGGATGTATTTGCGGCGGCTCTCATAAAGCGCCCGTGACGTGCCGACCGTTTCCGGCGCGTGACCAGACCGGGCCTTCAGAGCCAGATCCGAGGGCGGATCAAATTCAAAGGTCGGAATCGGGAAGATAATGACCACCTGCTTGCCGGCCTGTTGCAGTTCAAGCGCGCTCTGTTCCATGCCTTTGATCGTGTCGCGTGTAATCGTGTCGTCGTCATGCAGATTGCCGACCAGAATGACGGTGCGCATATTGGCATCGGCCTTGACGGCCGCCATGGTATCGATGTTGTGCTGGCGGCAGACCGGCTTCGAACCTGGCAGGCTCGCCCGGCAACCCGACATGGTGATCGATTTCAGGCTGGCGCCCTGCGCGCTCAGGCGTTCGCCAAGGGCCTTGGCCAGTTCGGCACCGTGGCTGTCGCCCCAGACGGCATAGCTGGCGGGTACGTCTTTCGCGCCATAGACGCACAGATCGGCATAGGCCAGGGGCCGATCCGAACGCATGTGGCACCTGTTGCGGTCGTGGTTGTAGTCGTCGGTCGCCGCCAGATAAGTGCGTTCGGTGGGTGAGAAGCGCTGGGGCAGGCCGTCGGCATAATAGACGCACAGGCAGACGGCGATAGAGGCCGCCATGAGGCTGCCGCCAAAGGCCCAAATGGGGATCGGGCGCGTCTGCGGTTGTTCCTTCAGGAATGGCGTCTCGATATAGCGCCACGACAGCCAGGCCATCCCGACCGACAGGACGAGCGCCCCGACAATGGCCCAGGACGCATCCGGGAAGACGAAGCGGGCGAAGACCAGCAACGGCCAGTGCCAGAGATAGAGCGAATAGGAGATATCGCCGACGCGCACCAGCGGCCTGACGGCCAGCCAGCGATTGGCCCAGCCCTGCGGCGATACCAGAAGGGCGGCGGCGCCCAGGCAGGGCAGCAGGGCCAGCAGACCGGGGAAGGGCGAGTCCGCGTTGATCAGAACGAAGCCCAGGGCGATCGCCACGAGTCCAATGATACCCAGAATGCGCTGGGCCAGTACCGGCAGGGAGACATGGCGGTCGATCCCGACACACAGGGCGCCGATCAGCAGTTCGAAGGCGCGCGACGTCGGGAAATAGAAGGCGACCTCGGGATGGGCGGCCAGCCGTGTCTGCGAAAACCACAGCGACCACAGCGCCAGCAAGCCAAGCACCGGCCACAGGAGGCGCTTTGCCCAGCGATGCAGGACATAGAGGATCGGCGGAAACAGCAGATAAAACTGTTCCTCGACGCCGAGCGACCACGTGTGCAGCAGGGGTTTCAGCTCGGCCTGGAGATCGAAATAGCCGGTCTCGCGCGCGAAGGCGAGATTGGACAGGAACAGGGTGGTGAAGAACTGCGACTTGACCAGTTCTTTCAGCAGGGTCGGCGGGAAAAAGGCCAGCCCCATGACCAGTGTAAAGGCCAGGACCGTGAACAGGGCCGGATAAAGCCGGCGGATGCGGCGGCGATAGAAGTCGCGGATGGAGAAGCGCTTTTCCTCCATCGGCCGTAATAGAACCTGGGTGATCAGGTAACCGGAAAGAACGAAGAAGACATCGACCCCGGCAAAACCGCCGGGCAGGAGGGCGTGGCTGGCATGGAAGGCGAGCACGGCCAGGACAGCGATAGCGCGCATGCCCTGAATATCGGCGCGTTTGCCATGCGTCGTTATAGTCATGCGTCCTGCCAAAGATTGAAAAGCTGAAAAGGTGCGGTCACGGCGTCGCCGTAATCGATAGCCGATAAAGCACGATTACGAAACCGTGATCTTAATTTCAGGCAATACGTTTCTGGATATAGGCGCTGAGAAAGGCGGCGACATCGGCCTTGGTCTGACCCGGTATCGGTGTAAAGCCATCGAGATCGACCAGGGTGGCGCTGTTATGCGATGAGCCGAAGACGCCTTCGGAAACATTATTGGCGACAATGGCATCGCAGCCCTTTGAGGCCAGCTTGGCGTGGGCATAGTCTTCCAGCTTCTGGGTCTCGGCGGCAAAGCCGATGACCAGGCGCGGGCGCATCTCAAGATGCTTGGAAACGGATTCAAGGATGTCCGGGTTCTTGACGAAGGTGACCGATAGCTCGTTATCCATCGTCTTCTTCTGCTTCTCGCTGGCGATATCCTTCGCCCGCCAGTCGGCGACCGCGGCGACGCCAACGAACACATCGCACGGCAATTGGGCATGGACGGCATCGAACATCTGCTGTGCCGTCTCGACATCGATGCGAGTGACGCCGACCGGCGTCGGCAGAGACACAGGGCCGGAAATCAGAGTAACATCGGCGCCTTCGCGCGCCAGCTTTTCGGCAACGGCATAGCCCTGCTTGCCCGAGGAACGGTTGGTCAGGCCGCGCACCGGATCGAGCGGCTCAAAAGTCGGGCCGGCGGTGATGACGATCTTCTTGCCGGCGAGCGGACCATCGACCCCGCCGGTGAGGTGAAACTGGATGGCGGCCAGTATGGCTTCCGGCTCGCTCATGCGACCGAGGCCGAATTCGCCGCAGGCCATGTCGCCTTCGTCGGGGCCGGTGAAGAGGACACCGTCGGCCTTCAGGGTCTCCAGATTGCGTTGGGTGGAGGGATGGTGCCACATGCGCACATTCATGGCCGGGGCCAGCAGGACGCGCTTGTCGGTGGCGAGCAGCAGGGTTGAGGCCAGGTCGTTGGCCAGGCCTTGCGCCTGTTTCGCCATCATATCGGCGGTAGCGGGCGCGACGACAACCAGATCCGCCTGACGCGACAGCATGATATGGCCCATCTCGGTCTCGTCGGTGAGATCGAACAGATCGGTATAGACCTTATCGCCCGACAGCGCGGCGGCGGTCAAAGGCGTGACAAATTCGTGCGCGGCCTTGGTGAGCACCACGCGGACATTCAGGCCGGCCTTCTTGATCAGGCGGATCAGTTCCAGCGACTTGTAGGCCGCAATGCCGCCGCCGATGATCAGCAAAATACGCTTTGAAACAGGCTGATCCGTCATGACGAGGTATCCTTTAACTTGCCGGCGGGTTGTGCCATAGGTGGGGTTGAGGGTGCAAGGGGGCAAGGCTATGCGGGCAATCTGGTTATCGGCTTTGCTTTTGCTGGGCGTTGCCGCCTGCGATGCCGGGCCGTCCGCCGTGCTGCCCGATGGCGCGGGAAAAGCGCCGGCGGAACAGGTTCAGCCCGCGAAAGCACCGGTCTGGTCGCAAAAAAGCGCGCAGACATCTGCTGATCCGGTCGAAGAAGCGTCAATGCCCCTGGTGGAGGCCGCGCCGGTATCTGGCGCGCCCTTGCCGATCGCCGCGCAACGGGCACAGATTAGCGAAACCAGCTATGGCGACTGGCCGCTGTGGTCGAAGAACCGCAAATATTCGGCCGATGAAAACGCGCACTATCATTTCCAGAAGCATGGTCCGGAATTTTCGGCGAAGTCCTATCCCGATTATATGGCCATGGTGCATGGCTTTATTCATAATCCGCCGGCCGGTACCGAAACCCTGAAACGCAGCAATGGCGATACGCTGTTCTACGATCCGAAAGGCAATGTGTTCGCGGTGATGACCAAGGCCGGTGCGCCGCGCACGATGTTCCGGCCGGATACTGGCGCGGCCTACTGGCGGCAGCAGAAAATCATTGAGAGCGAGCGCCGGACGCCAAGGCGGGACAGCGATAGCTGATCAGCGCACGGCCATCCAGATCAGCACGCCGAGGGAGATCACCGAGACGACCAGCGCGATCAGGCCGAAGGTGCGGCCCTGTTGCGCCACCAGTTGCAGGGCAGCCAGTTCGACGGTCTGGCGGGTTTCGGCGCCTTCTTCTTCCTCACTGCGCAGGCGACTGATCAGGCGTTCGGCGATCTGGCGCGCCTGGGCGATGGGGGACAGTTCGCGCGAAATCCACGCCTGCACCACCGGGCGGGCGGCTTCCCACAGGTCGTGTTCTGGATAGATGCGGCGGGCGACGCCTTCGACCGACACCATGGTCTTTTGCAGCAACACCAGTTCGGGGCGCAGGTGCATATCGAACTGGGCGGTGATGTCGAACAGCTGGGTCAGCAGGCGACCCATGGAGACCTCGGTCGCCTTCTGGCCCAGTACGGGTTCACCGACGGCGCGCAGGGCTTGCGCAAAGGAATCGACATTGTGGTGGCGCGGCACATAACCAGCCTCGAAATGGACCTCGGCCACGCGCTTGTAATCGCGGCGCAGGAAGCCCCACAGCATTTCCGCCAGATAGCGGCGCTCCTTGGGGCGCAGGCGGCCGATAATGCCGAAATCGATGGCGGTCAGCTGGGCTGGCGCCTGCACGAACAGATTGCCTTCGTGCAGATCGGCATGGAAGGCGCCGTGATCGAGCGCCTGGCTGAGGAAGGCGCGGATCAGGTTGTCGGCCAGTTCCTTGTGCTGCAAACCCGGCAGGCTCAGGGCTTCCGGACGGCTGAGCGGGGTGCCTGACGCCCATTCGGTGACCAGCACGCGGCGCGAGACCTGATGCCAGACGACCTTGGGCGCCTTCATCCACGGTTCTTCATTGATCGTCTTGCCGATCTCGTCGCAGGCTGAGGCCTCCAGCCGCAGGTCGAGTTCGAGCAGCAGCGACTGCGCTACGGCGCCGACAAAGGCCACCGGTTCCAGCCGTCGCGCCGAGGCGAAAAAGGTCGCAATGATTTTCGCCGACAAGGTCATCATGGCGATATCGGCGGCGACCACCTCTTCAATATCCGGGCGCAGAATCTTGACGGCCACCTTGCGGCCATCGAGCAGCACGGCTTCATGCGCCTGGGCGATGGAGGCCGAGCCCAGCACCGCGCCGAATTCTGAAAAAATGGCGTCGACCGGCTTGCCGAGCGACTCTTCGACACTGGCCAGGGCGACTTCGCGCGGGAAGGGCGGCAGGTTGTCCTTCAGATGCGACAGGTCGTTGATGAATTCCTTGCCGAAGATATCGCCACGTGTGGAAAGCACCTGACCGAGTTTGATAAAAGCCGGGCCCAGCTGCTGGAAGGCGATGGCGTAGCGTTCACCGGGACGTAAGTTCGTCTTCTTGGCGAAGAGGCCGCGCAGGAGGCTCATGCCGAAACGCGGCACGGGCGGCAGAAGGTGCGCCGTCTCCTTTGGTAACAGGGCGTCGTAGCGCAGCAGGATAAATCCCGTGCGGAACATGCGCGTCCATGAACTTAAGGTAGCCAAGACTACGCCCAGCCCTCGTGCAGGGCGCAGACCCCGCCGGAATAGTTGGTATACCGCGCGCTGCGGAAGCCGGCGGTTTCCATCATGCCCCTGAAGGTCTCCTGATCGGGAAAGCGCTGGATGCTTTCAACCAGATACTGGTAGCTGTCGCGGTCCTTGGCCACCAGTTCGCCCATGAAGGGGATGATTTTGAAGGAATAGGTCTCGTAGATTTTCGAGATCACCGACGAGGTCGGGTGCGAGAATTCGAGGCAGAAGAAGCGGCCGCCCGGCTTGAGCACGCGTTTCGCTTCGTTCAAAGCCACCTGCACATCGGCGACATTGCGGATGCCGAAGGAGATGATGTAGGCGTCGATGCTGTTGTCCTCGATCGCCAGGTTCATGGCGTCACCGACCGACCACGAGATTTCCGGCTCATCGAGATGCAGGCGCTGCGACTTCTCGCGGCCAGCCATGATCATGGCTTCGTTATAATCGATGATGCGGATCTCGGCGTCCTTCGCCGCATAGCCGCGCGCTTCGCGGCGGGCCTTGGCGGCGCGGGCCAGTTTGGCGAGGCGGCGGGCGATATCGCCGGTGCCGCCGGCGCAATCGATGATGACCTCACCCGGTTGCGGGTTAAGGCGGGCGCAGGCGGCATCCTTCCACAGATGGTGGACCCCGCCCGACATGACGTCGTTCATCAGGTCGTAGTTCGAGGCGACGTTTTTGAAAACATCATGGACCATCGCCACCTTTTCGCGGGCGTCGACATCCTTGAAACCAAAGGGGGAGGTAACTGTATCGGTCATAAGGGGCCTTGTAGCCCGAAACCGGTAAATTTGCGAAGAGGAAAAGTAGTTAAGTGTGCATTGCGGCAGCGGCAAATCGCCGCCTTGTTCGATTAAACACTGTCAAACATACGGGTGAAGGGCCATACGGGTGAAGGGCCTGGGGCCCTTCAGAGCTTGCCGTCGGCCTTGTCGGCGACGCGGCGGAAGGGGCCCTTGTAATCGGGCAAGGTGCGGCGGCGACGGTCAGGGCCGACATAGGTGGCCGATTTCACCCAGCCGCGTTCGTTATTGATCACGCTTTTCAGCCGGTCGATCAGGGCGCGGGCGGTCAGGGGCTTGGCGACGAACTCGTTGACCCCGGCATCGCGTGCTTCGAGCACACGGCGGCGGTCGGTATGACCGGTCATCATGATGATGGGCACATAAGGATTGGGGCTGTCGGTGCCGCGGCGGACCAGCTTGGTGAATTCGATGCCGTCGATGGTTTCCATCACCAGGTCGAGCACGATGACATCCGGTCGCCAGTCGCGCACGATTTCCAGGGCTTCGGCGCCATCCGAGGCCTCACGGATCAGGGTGATGCCCATGGATCGCAGCATGGTGCTGACGATGACCCGCATATAGTGGTTATCATCGACCACCAGCACCATTACGCGTGCAAACTGACTCAAGGCGCGATCTCCGGGGCATCAGCCAACCATTTTGCGACGCATATGCCTCATGGGTTGCGTATCGTCCGGTCAGCCCTTTGGCGAGAATCACTATCCTTATTTGCGAAATTCACAAACTAAAGATTGATCTTTATGTCGTTCTGCTCTTGATTCGCTTCTGCGGATAAATCGCGCGCATCAAGCGCCGCCGAGGCGGGGAATTCATCATGATCGACTGGCATAACCGGACCCTGATTGCGGGCGCTGCGGCCGTTCTTATCGCCGGGTTCGGCATCGGTTTCCTGACCGATCATGCCATAAGTAGCAACGCCCGGCAGAAGGCGGCCGACGCCACGGCTGAGGTCAGTCAGCCCGCCACCGGCCTGTTCGGCAAGATCCGTGACAAGAATGCCCCGCGCGCTGGTGACCGCAAGCCCGATGGCTTCGCCGTTTGGAAGCAAAACCTCGATACCTCCGGCAATGCGCCCAAGGCCTGTATCCAGTTCTCGAAGCCACTCGATCCGGCCAAGCCCTATGGCGACTATGTCGTTGTCTCGCCCGCCCTGCCGTCATCGCCGGCGATTTCGGTCAAGGACGATACCCTGTGTGTCTCCGGCTTCGGCTTTACCGACCGTCGCGTCACCCTGCTGAAGGGGTTGCCGGCCAAGGGCAGCGATCAGCTCAAGGCCAATGCCGATCTCGACTTCACCTTTGGCGAAAAGCCGCCCTATGTCGGTTTCGCCGGCAATGGGGTGATCCTGCCGCGCGAGGATGCCGATGGCGTGGCGGTGGAGACGGTCAATGTCTCGACCCTGGCCTTCGAGGTCTGGCAGGTTTCGGACCGCAATCTGGTGCGCAAGTCGGTCTCCGCCCCCGATCCGGTGGCCGAGGGCGAATACGACTATGCCTATGGCGACGATGCCGCCGACGATATCGGCGTCAAGATATGGACCGGCAAGGTAGCTGTGAAGTCTGGCAATGGCGAACGCGTCACGACCGTCTTCCCGCTGGGCGCGGTGCTGAAAACGCTGAAGGCGGGCGCCTATGTCGTCAAGGTGCGTGATGCCTCCGGTGGCCGCGACAAGAACGACAATGACGAGCCGGCGCAGGCGCGCCGCTGGATTCTCTATACCGATATGGGCCTGACCACCTACAAGGGCCAGAACGGTCTCGATGTCGTGGTGCGCTCGCTGAAGACCGCCAAGCCGCTGGCCGGGGTCAGGGTTGATCTGGTGGCCACCAATGGCGATACGCTTGGCGAAGTGAAATCCGGCGTCGATGGCCGCGCCACCTTTGCCGGCGCGCTGCTCAAGGGCAAGGACGCCCTGACGCCGAAAATGATCATGGCCTATGGTGTGGGTGACGATTTCACCGCCACCGATCTCGACCGCTCGCCGATGGACCTGACCTCGCATGGTGTGGGCGGTCGCAGTGAGGATGGCGAGGCCGGCGATGGCCGCACGGCGACCATGGGCGTCGATTCCTATATGTATAGCGATCGCGGCATCTATCGGCCGGGCGAGGCGGTACACGTCGTCGCCATGATCCGCGATCCGCAGGGCCGCGCCATCAAGGACCGCAAGGGCGCCATCATCATCACGCGCCCGAGCGGGGTGGAGGCCTATCGCCTGGTCTTCGACAAGACGCCGATGGGCTATGCCGGGGCCAATGTCACCCTGCCGAAGACGGCGCCGCGCGGCCAGTGGTCGGCGCGGGTCGAGCTGGAAGGCATGGATGAACCGGCGGGCAATACCAGCTTTGCGGTGGAAGATTTCGCGCCGCAGCGCCTGGCCGTCGATATCAAGGCCGATGCGAACAAGCCGCTGATGAGCGCCACGGAATCCCGTCCGGTAACGGTGGCGGCGCGCTATCTCTACGGCGCCATCGCCTCCGGTTTGCAGGTGACGGGTGAGGCGCGCATTCGTGCTGACGGCAATCCGTTCCCGAAATTCGCCGACTATCGCTTTGGTGACGAGACCGCGCCCTACGAAGAGAAATATGTCGACCTGCCGGCCACCACGACGGACGGTCAGGGCAATGCGCTGTTCCCGTTCGATGCGTCTTTGGCGGGCGACACCACCGCGCCGCTGACCGTGCTGCTGACCGCTTCGGTCTTCGAGCCGGGCGGGCGTCCGGTGCGCGAAAGCCAGACCCTGCGCATCAAGACCGCGCCGCTCTATCTCGGCGTGAAGGTCGATCAAAAGGACGGTTCGTGGCGTGATGCGCCGCGCATGGCCTTCAATATTGTGGGCCTGACGCCGCAGGGCGACAAGCGCGCCGTCAAGGGCGTGACGGTCAAGCTGATCTCCGAGGTCTGGGACTACGACTGGTATATTTCCGACGGCAAGTGGAACTGGCGCTCGACTCACCGCGATGTGGTGGTATCTTCCAAGGCCTATGATCTGAACGCCAATACCGGCGCCACCTTCGAGCGCAATCTCGACTGGGGCGATTACCGGCTGGAAGTCGAGGTGCCGGGACAGGCCAAGACGGTGACACGCTTCTCCTCCGGCTGGGGCTCGACGCAAAAAGGCACCGATGCGCCGGATTTTGTGCGCATCACCGCCGGCAGCAAAAACTATAACCAGGGCGATACGGTCGAAGTCACGCTGAAAGGCCCCTACAAGGGCGAGGCGCAGATCGCGGTCGCCACCGATCATGTGATCGAGATGAAGACCGTTTCCATCGGCGAAGGCGGCACGACGGTGCGTCTGAAATCGACGGCGGAATGGGGTGGCGGGGCCTATATCATGGCCAGCGTCATGCAGCCGCGTGATCCGGTCAATGCCTCGAAGCCGCGCCGCGCCATCGGCCTGATCTATGTGCCGCTCGATCCGAAATCGCGCAAGCTCGGCGTCAAGATCCTGGCATCCGACCAGCCGCAGCGTCCGCAGACCGATAAAAACGGCAACAACTTCATCGATGTGCCGATCCAGGTCTCCGGCGTGAAGCTGGGTGATCGCGCCAAGGTCAGCGTGGCCGTGGTCGATCAGGGCATTCTCAACCTGACCAAGTTCAAATCGCCCGATCCGACCGGATGGTACTTTGGCAAACGCGCGCTGGGCGTTGATTATAACGACGATTATGGCCGTCTGCTCGATCCGAACCTCGGGGCCGCCGCGCCCACCTTCGGCGGCGACCAGCTCGGCGGCGAAGGCCTGACCACGACGCCGATACGCACCATTTCGCTGTGGTCCGGCGTGGTGCAGACCACGATGGACGGCAAGGCCTATGTCCGCCTGCCGATCCAGAAGTTCAACGGCGAGCTGCGTGTCATGGCCGTGGCCTGGACCGACGATGCTGTGGGCTCGGTGGATGGCCGCATGATCATCCGCGAACCGGTGGTGGCCGATCTGGCCCTGCCGCGCTTCCTGGCGCCGGGCGATACCGCCTATGCTACCCTGCAGCTCGATAATACCGACGGCAAGCCGGGGCTCTATACGGCCATCGTCAAGGGTATCAAGGGATTGGTCCTGGCCTTCCAGAAGGCATTCAACCTCAATCATGGCCAACAGGCCATCGAGACCATCGCCATGAAGGCGCCGAACACCACCGGCATTTCGACGGTGCAGATCGGGCTGAATGGTCAGGGCTACAGCTTCAATGACAGCTTCAACCTGCAAACCCGCAATGGCTGGGGGCCGCAGACCCGTGTCGCCACCGCCTCGCAGAAGGTCAATGAAACCTGGACGCCGGATGCCGCCCTGCTCGCTGGCCTGCAACCCGGTTCGGCCACGGTAGAAGTGTCGTACTCGCCCTTCCGCAATATCGATCCGGCGCCGCTGGCGGCGAACTTGGCCAAGTATCCTTACGGCTGCACCGAACAGGTGACCTCGGCCGCCATGCCGTGGTTGTTCGTCTCGGAATCGCTGGTCGGCAAGACGGCCGCGAAGCCCGGCGTGAATGCCTTGAAGATCGCCGTCGATAAGATCCTTGATCGTCAGTCGGAAGACGGGGCCTTTGGGCTGTGGCGTCCGGGCGATGGCGAGGCGGATGGCTTCATCGGCGCCTATGCCACCGACTTCCTGCTGGAAGCCCGTGCCCGCGGCGCCTATGTGCCGCAGGAAGCCATCGACAAGTCGCTGAACGCCATGCGCGCCATGTCGCGGCCGGATGGCTATGCCAATGTCAATTATCGCCTGAGCGTGCCGTCCTACTGGAACTGGTTCGGTGTTTCCGGCGAGCAACTGACCAAGCAGATGCGCTCACGTGCCTCGGCCTATGCGCTTTATGTGCTGGCCAAGGGCAAGTCCGGCGATCTGGCGCGCCTGCGCTGGTATCACGATGTCCAGTTCAAGGCGGAGAAGTCGCCGCTTTCCCGTGCTCAGATAGCTGCCGGTCTGGCCATGATGGGGGATCGCGCACGGGCCCGCCTGGCCTTCAATGAGGCGATCCAGTCCCTGGGCTATTCCGATCCGAACGACTGGTATCAGACGCCGCTGCGCGATCTGGCCGGGGTCATTGCGCTCGCCTATGAGTCAGGTGAGGATGATATCGCCCGTTCGCTGACCGGGCGTCTGGAAAACGCCATGAAGTCGCCGGCTCAGATGAACACCATCGAAAGCGCCTATGTGCTCAAGGCGGCGTCCTACATGCTGAAAGCCTCCGGTCCGCTGAAGATACAGGCGCAAGGGGTCAATACCCTGCCGGCGGGGATGAATGTCCAGCGCTTCGGTGTCGGCCAGATCGCCGGTGCCAGCGTGAAGAACGGCGGCGCGGGGCCGGTGTGGCGGACGGTGACGGTGATCGGTACGCCGGTCTCGGCGCCGGGCGCGGAAAGTCATGGCCTGAACCTGGTCAAGACCTTCTACAACCTCGATGGCTCGCGCCTCGATCCGTCGCATATCACGCAAGGCCAGAAGGTGCTGGTGGTGATCTCCGGCCGCTCCGACCGTACCGAACTGCGGCCGATCGTGGTCGATGATCCGCTGCCGGCGGGCTTCGAGATCGAGTCCACCCTCACCAATGAGGATGCTGAGAACGGGCCGTTCCGCTTTATCGGCAAGCTGACCGATCTGAAGGTCTCGGAGGCGCGTGACGACCGCTTTATCGCGGCGCTCGATGTGTCTTCGTCCGACAGCTTCAGCATGGCCTATATCGCGCGGGCGGTGACGCAGGGCGACTTCTACCTGCCGGGGGCCGAGGCCAAGGACTTCTACCGTCCCGACACCTTCGCCCGCACGCAGGGTAGCCGCACGGTGATCAGCGCAAGGTGACAGGTGTAGAGTACGACAAATCTTCGCCCTCCCCATTTATGGGGAGGGGGGACCGCGCAGCGGTGGGCGGGGCTTCCTTATGTGGAATTGCCCCTTCCGTCACGTCGCTAACGCGCCGTGCCACCTTCCCCATAAATGGGGCAGGCGGGAGTATGTATCATCTTGTTTAGCTTGAAGCCTCTCAATCCCGACTCCCTGATCCGGCCGCTGGTCAAGACCCTGATCGGCGTGATGGGGTTTCAGGTCGTTATCGCCGCGGCGAACCTGATCTTCCCGCCGGATATGTCGCGCGCCCAGACCGCCTCCGCCGTGGCGCTGGACCGCAACGGCGCCTGGTTGCGGGCCTTGCCGGTCGATAATGGCCGCTGGCGTATCCGCGCCGATCTCGACCGCACCGATCCGTCTTTCATTTGCCGCCTGCTGCGCGTCGAGGACGAGCGCTTCTATTTTCACCCCGGCGTCGATGCGACCTCCATCGTGCGGGCATTGCTCTCCAATATCCATGCCGGCAATATTGTCTCCGGCGGTTCGACCATCACCATGCAGACGGCGCGATTGCTCAGCCCGCACCCACGCGACTATGGCAACAAGCTGATCGAGGCCTTGCGCGCTGTGCAGCTGGAAATGCGCTATTCGAAGCGCGAGATTCTGGCGCTCTACCTGACGCTCGCGCCCTATGGCGGCAATCTCGAAGGCGTGCGTGCGGCCTCGTTGTCCTATTTCGGCCATGAACCGGAAAGCCTGACCCTGGGCGAACAGGCGCTGCTGATCTCCCTGCCGCAGGCGCCGGAAGCGCGCCGGCCCGATCGCAAGCCGGCCAATGCCCTGAAGGCGCGCAACCTGATCCTTAAACGCATGACCGAGGCCAATATCATCGGCGCTTCCCAGGCCGGCGAGGCGATGAACGAGCCGATGGTGACGTCAAGATTCGCCTTCCCGACGCTCGCCTGGCATACGGCCGGACGGTTGGCGCGTGGCGTCAAGGGCTTGCAGGCGACGGTGGTGACGACGATCGACGCCAATCTGCAAACGCGCCTCGAAGCCATGGCGGCGGCTACGGCCAAGGATCAGGGGCCTAATTCGTCGGTCGCCATTATCGTGGTCGATATCAAAACGCGCGGGGTGCGCGCCAGTGTCGGCGGCGGCGGACTGGATCGGCCCGGCGGTTGGATGGACATGACCCGTGCGATCCGCTCGCCCGGCTCGGCGCTCAAACCCTTTATATACGGCTTTGCGTTCGAAGACGGTGTGGTGGCGCCGGATACCCGCCTGATGGATGCGCCGACGCGTTTTGGCGATTACCAGCCGGAGGATTTCGATCGGGTGTTCCATGGCGAGGTCTCGGCCAAGGAGGCTCTGATCAATTCGCTGAACGTGCCGGCCGTGGCGGTGCTTAATCGCATCGGGCCAGAGGCTTTTCAGGGGCGGTTGGAGGCGGTGAATGTACCGCTGATCGTGCCGAAATCCGGCCTGAAGGACTCGGGCCTCGCCCTGGCTCTGGGCGGCGAGGGCATCCGCATCAGCGACCTGGCTCTGCTCTATGCGGCGCTGGGCGATCATGGTCTGGCGCGGCCTCTGGCCTATACCTTGGCCGACGAAAAGACGAGTGGTGGCCAGCGGCTGATGCGGCCGGAAGCGGCGGACCGGGTTATTTCGATCCTGCGCGAAACGCCGCCCCCAGAAGGCCGCCTGCCGGGACCGCTGATGAAGAATGCCAACCGTCCGGCCTTCAAGACCGGGACATCTTACGGCTATCGCGACGCGCTGGCGGTGGGTGTGGCCGGCGGTTATGCCGTGCTGGTGTGGACCGGCCGTCCGGATGGCGGGGCGCGGGCGGATCAGACTGGCCGCGAGGCCTCGGCGCCGCTGTTGTTCGATGTCTTCGACCAGTTGCAGGCACCGAGCCAGGTGCCGCAATCGATCGCGCCGGGCAATGCGCCGAAGGGCCTGAAGATGATGAGCGGCGACACCGGCAAGGCATCGATCCTCTTTCCGCCCAATAATGCCACGGTCTATGTCGAGGTCAAAAGTGACGCGGTGAAGCTGGATGTGGCGCGGCCGCTGAAGCTGTCGGCGCGCGGTATCCGGCCGGTGCAGTGGTATGTCGATGGTCAGCCATTGAAGCTGGACGAAAACGGCGAGTGGAGCTGGTCGCCGCCGACCGAGGGCTTCTTCGAGCTGTCGGTGATCGATGCGCAGGGGCACGAGGACAAGAGCCATGTCCGGGTCAAAGCGATCCGCGCGGGCGAAGAGAACTAAGAGTCCTGCCCATAACCTTCCGGTAAAAAATATATTGAAACGCACGGTTAAAAATGTATACCTTGCATAACATAGTAAAGTGTTATGTAAGATATTCTGAAAATATGAACCTCTTGTTCACCGTTTAACCGGGCTGGCTTCGGCCGCCCTTGCCGAAGGAAAAGTGCATGCGTCTACTGTGTCTGATTGTCGGGATCCTGAGCGCGCCATCGGCGATGGCCGCCGAGACAACCTTTACCCATATGAATACCCCCGGGCCGCATGCGGTCGGTTTCAAGCTGGTCGAGCAGTACGACCGGGCGCGTAGCTATCGCGGCGCCATTGATCCGGTCACCGGTAAGCCCTTCATGGGCGAACGGGCGCGGCCGGTCCAGACCTGGGTGTGGTATCCGGCCGACAAGACATCTGCCCCCGTCATGACCCTGGGCGATTACGAAAAACTGGCGGCCACAGCCGATAGTTTTCCGTCGACGCCGGCTGATCGTGTGGCGCTGGTTAGGGCGCAGCTCGGCAATATGGCCGAGGCGGTATCCGGTGTGATGACGCCGCAGCAATTCATGGCGAAACTGGCCACGCCCCTGACTGCCCACCGTGAGGCCGCGGCCGAGACCGGACGGTTTCCGGTCATCATCTATGCCGCCAGTTTCAATGCCACGCCGCTTGAAAACGCCGATCTGTGCGAATATCTCGCTAGCCAGGGCTATATCGTGATCGGTGTCGACAGCATCGGCCAGGCCTCGCGCCTGATGACGATAAGTCTGGAAGGCGCAGAAGCCCAGGCCGCCGATATCGGTTTTGCCATCGGCTATGCCGGCAGCCTGCCGCAGGCGGATACGAACCGCCTGGCGGTCATCGGCTATAGCTGGGGGGGGCTGGCCAATGTTCTGGCCGCCGCGAAAGACAGCCGCATCGGCGCGCTGGTCGTGCTGGATGGCTCGGTCACCAATCCGTCCCCGCTGTTCGGGCAGGCAACCTATGCCACCGAGGCGCGTGCTACGGCGCCGATGCTGTACGTGGCGTCGGGGACCGTGCCTGCCGGAATGAAGGGGGTGTCGTTCGACCGACCTGACAGCCCGATCAACCATATGAAATATGCCGATATCTACCGGGTAACCCTGGCGCCGATGATGCATCAGAACTTCTCCGAAACGGCCCTGCGCTTCGGGATAGGGCCGGGTATCGCTGGCCAGGATATGGGCAAGCTATCGAGCGCCACTGTCTGGATGGAAACCTATACATTGCGCTTTCTCGACGCCTATCTGAAGGATGACGGTAAAAGCCACGCCTTCCTCGATCTGCCGCCGGCAGAGGCGGGGGCGTCGGTCGATCTGGTTACCTCGCGCGTCACCCACGCCGAAGCCCTGCCGCCCACGCGCGTGACCTTCGCCGCCGAACTCGGCCGCCAGGGGTTCGATCAGGCGCCGGTGGTCTATCAGGCGTTCAGGACGCGTGATCCGGACTTCGCGCTGACGCCGGCGGAGCTGGTATCTTGGGGCTACGATCTGCTGGCGCGGAATGACCTGCCGGAGGCCATCGCCATCCTGAAGCTGAATACGGATCTGCATCCCGACGACTGGAACGCGTTCGACAGTCTGGGCGAGGCCTATGCCGATCATGGTGATGCGGCTCTGGCGATTGCCGCCTACCGTCAGTCCCTTGTTCTGAATCCGCAGAATACCAATGCCACGGATCATCTCAAGTCTCTGGGCGCATAGGTATTGTTGGTGCGGTGGCCGGCGGAGGCGTTACGCCGGCCCTTTCTTTACTCGATCTTGTGCAGGTCGCGGCCGCGGGTTTCCTTGAGGAACAGCAGTGAGACTGCCGCCGCCAAAAGGCCGGTCGCTACCGGATACCACAGGCCGAAATAGATATTGCCCGAGGCCGCCACCATGGCGAATGACAGGACCGGCTGCAGGCCGCCGAACCAGCCCGTGCCGATATTATAGGGCAGGCTCATGGCGGTGTAGCGCACGCGGGTCGGGAACATCTCCACCAGGGCCGAAGCCATTGGGCCATAGAGCGCGGTGCAGGCCACGGCGAAGACGCACATGATGGCGAACATGGCCCACAGGTTGGCCTTCTTCGGATCGGCCTTTTCAGGATAGCCGGCGGCCTTGAGCGCGGCCTTTACTTCGCCGGTCGCCTTGGCCTTCAACGCCTTGATGCCGGCCTTGTCGAGGCCCGCGCCCGAGGGTACGTCGATGGCTTGCGTCCCGATGTGGATGCTGGCGGTCTGGCCCGCCGCGCGATCCGTCTTGTTGACATAGGGTGTGCCGACCCCGGTCACCACGCTTTTGGCGAGGTCGCAGGGTGTGGTGAACTGCGCCGTGCTGAACAGATCGAACTGGAAGCTGCATTGCGCCGGGTCGGCCACCACATAGACCGGATTTGTCCGCTGGGCGGCTTCGAGATCGGGATTGCCGAGCTTCATCAGCGCCTGATAGCCGGGGAAGAAGGCCACGCAGGCCAGCACCATGCCGAAGACCATGACCGGCTTGCGGCCGATGCGGTCGGAAAGCCCGGCGAAGGCAACGTAAAGGCAGGCGGAAACGAGCGTCATGCCCATGACCAAGGTGTTCATATCGGCGGGAGCGAGCTTGACGATCGAGGTCAGGAACACCTGGGTGTAGAAGAAGGTGGTGTACCAGACCACGCCCTGGGCCGTCATGAAGCCGAAGAGGGCGATCAGCATGCCCCTCAGGTTCGGCCAGCGCGTGAAGATTTCGCTCAAAGGCGACTTGGCCAGCTGACCCTTTTCGTGCAGGGCCTTGAAGGCCGGGCTTTCGGCGGTCCTGGCGCGGATATAGACCGAAACCGCCAGCAGGCCGGAGGAAACGATGAAGGGAATGCGCCAGCCCCAGTCGGCGAAGACAGGTTCGCCGGTGGTCTTGCGGGTGACGAGGATGACCAGCAGGGCAGCGATCAGGCCGAAACCCGCCGAGGTCTGTATCCAGCCGGTATAGGCGCCGCGCTTGTTGGCGGGCGCGTGTTCGGCGACATAGATGGCCGCGCCGCCATATTCGCCGCCGAGCGCGAAACCCTGAACGATGCGTAAGACGATCAAAAGGATGGGCGCCAGTATCCCCACCTGTTTGTAGGTCGGCAGCAGGCCGATGGCGATGGTGGCCAGACCCATGACGAGGATGGTGTAGAGGAAGGTGCCCTTGCGGCCCTTCTTGTCGCCGATATGGCCGAAGACCAGCGCGCCCAGCGGCCGGGCGATGAAACCGACAGCGAAGGTGGCCAGGGCGGCGATGGTGGCCAGGGTATCGTTCAGCCCGGCATAGAAGTTCTGCGCGATGATGGCGGTCAGGGAGCCGAAAATGAAGAAGTCATACCATTCAAAGGTCGTGCCCGCCGCCGAGGCGATCACTATGGTACGCAAGTCCTTTTTGTTTTCCGTCGTCATTTGGGCCCCTGCAAAGCCCGTATGTTCGGGCATTACTAAGGGTATTGACCGAAATACCTCACAAGACAAGGCTATTCAGTCGCATTCGCCATGGACTCTGGCGCATTTTGCAATTTATGGTTAAGGTGCAATTTGCGAAACTGTTCTGTGGGGGTGCATGATGAAGTTTTCCGAACCCGTGCGTGCCGCCGAGGGCCTGACCTCCTATGCCAGGGTCAGGCGCGTTCAGTGGGGGCCGCTGGTGCTCAGCATTGTCGAGGGCCTGCTCGGCCTGCTCGGCGTGGTGCTGCTGATCCTTGTTTTCCGCTATGGCTCGTTTGAAAAAGCAGGCCTGACCATCGACCAGGGCATCGACTGGCTTAAGATTCACGCGAGCGGTCACGCCGCCACATAGCCTGGTTGTATTCCCGGACCCTTGCGACAAAAGGACTTGATCTCGACGTTTATCGCCTTATAAGGCCGCAAGTCTTCTGTGAGGGATACGGGTCATGCTGGATCAACTGATTGAAAACAACCGCCACTGGGCGCACAAGAAGACCGAAATCGATCCCGAATTCTTCAAGCGTCTCGTCGCCCAGCAATCGCCGGAATATTTCTGGATCGGCTGCTCGGATTCGCGCGTGCCGGCCAATGAAATCGTCAATCTCGATCCGGGTGAGCTGTTCGTCCACCGAAATGTCGCCAATCTCGCCCCGTCGCAGGACGCCAACTATCTCAGCGTGTTGCAATATGCCGTCCAGGTGCTGAAGGTGAAGCATGTCATGGTGGTAGGTCATTATGGCTGCGGCGGCGTGCGCGCGGCCATCGAATCCCAGGGTGACAGCCTGATCGATCACTGGCTGTCGCCGATCCGCGAAGTGGCACACAGCCACCAGCACGAACTGGCTGAAATCCACGACGATACCGAGCACTTCGACCGTCTGTGCGAACTGAACGTCATCGCCCAGGTGCGCAATGTCGCCCTGACGCCGATCGTGCAGAACGCCTGGCGCTCGGGCCAGCCCCTGACCATCCATGGCTGGGTCTATTCGATCGCCAACGGACTGGTGACCGACCAGGGTGTGAGCGTCGCCAATTTCGACGATCGCCAGCGCGTTTTCGATATTTAATGAGATTGAAAAATTAATTTCCGGATCGATTCCCATAGCGGTGTTATTGTTGTAAAAGTCTGATTCAGGGGCGTAAACAGAAAAATTAATTCCCGATTAACCATGTTTTTTATAAAAAAAGCCTATGCGCCACATGGGTTTCTTATTTCCTGTAAAGACCTTCTTTAACATTTCCCCTCCACATTCGACCTTGTCCTTACGTGGTTAAGGATTCTGGTTAAGTTCGGGAACACAATGGCGGCCACTCTCGGTCTCGGTTCAGCGCAGTTTGGCGGTGATTACGGCATTTCGAACACGCGTGGGCGCGTGGGCGAGGATGAAGTGCGCCAGATTCTGCACCTGGCTGCCGATTGCAAGATCCTGAACCTCGACGTGTCGCACCATGATGGCGATGTCGAACGCATTGTCGGCCGCAACTGTCCCTTTCCCTCGCCCTTCAAGCCGCAAATCCGTACCCTTCGCCTTGAAAACGGTCTGGAATGGCTGGAATCGCGCCTGCGTCGCTCGGTCGATCACATGGGCCTGGCGCGTGCCCATGCCGCCCTGGTCGATCGCGCCGAAGACCTGATGGGGCCGGATGGCGATGCCTTGTGGGCGCGCCTCGAAAAACTCAAAAGCGAAGGCCTGATCAGCCGGATCGGCATCAGCGCCACCGCGGCCGACCAGCCCCTGCTGCTGGCGAAGCGCTTCAAGCCCGATCTCATGCAGGTGCCGGTCTCGATCCTCGATCAGCGCCTGGTGAAGAACGGCACAATCAGCAATCTGGCCGACCTCGGCATTGAGGTGCAGATACGCTCGGTCTTCCTGCAGGGGCTGCTGTTTCTGCCGCGGGAAAACCTGCCGGCGAACCTGATCCCGGTCGGGCCACACCTCTCGCGCGTCCGCCGCATGATGGCCGAAAGCGGTGCCGATCCGCTGCACGCAGCCTTAAGCTTCGCGCTCAATCTCGAAGGTGTCTCGACCGTGATCGTCGGTGTCGCCTCGGCGGCCGAACTGCGCGCCATCGTGGCCGCATCGGAACGCAAGGCGCCCAAGCTCAACTGGGACGCCATGGCGCTCACCGACGAGGTGGCGCTCGATCCTTCGCAATGGTTCGCTGATCTGGGCGAGCAGGCAACCCGGCGGCTTGTGCAGGTGGCGTGAAGGCCAGGGGTCGCGGACCCCTGGACCCCGGAACTATACAGTAGTTAAAGACCTGAACATGAAAAAATCCGGACCCTTGGGCCCGGATTTTTTCATGTTGATATCCTTATTCATTGTCGAGTATCGGGGTGCAGGGGACTGTGTCCCCTGCTCTTAAACCGCACGGAACCATCGCCATGCCCGAACTGCCCGAAGTTGAAACCGTCCGGCGCGGGCTGGAACCGCACCTGGCGGGGGCGAAGCTGAGCGCCGTGCGGCTGCACCGGTCGAACCTGCGCTATCCGTTTCCGGAGCGCTTTGCCGAACGGCTGGAAGGGGCGGTGGTGCTGCGGCTGGAGCGGCGAGCGAAATACCTGCTGTTCTATCTCGATACGCAGGACGTCTGGGTCACGCATCTGGGCATGACAGGCCGATTTCAGGTCAACGACAGTCCCGAAGACCTGGCGAACTATTATCACGCCGTAGCGCCCGATGAGAAGCACCTGCATTTCCAGTGCCTGGCCACCTTGCCCGATGGCAAGGTCAGCCGTATCGACTATTACGACCCACGCCGGTTCGGCTTCATGCTGTTGCTGAAGCCCGATGAACTTTACCAAAGCAAATGGTTCAAGGGGCTGGGCGTCGAGCCGCTCTCCGACGAACTGAATGCCGGCGTGCTTTTGAAGATGGCCGAGGGGCGCAATGTCAACCTGAAGGCGCTCCTGATGGCGCAGGGGCATGAAAAGCGGGGCGGGATCGCGGGCCTTGGTAATATCTATGTCTGCGAGGCGCTGTGGCGGGCCCGGCTTTCACCCGACCACAAGGCTTCCGCGCTCAGGCCGAAGGAAGCCGAGGCGCTGGTCGAGGCTATACGAACCGTATTGGAGGAAGCCGTGGCTTCCGGTGGCTCTTCGATCAGCGATTTCGCGGCGGCTTCGGGCGAACTGGGTTATTTCCAGCATCGTTTCTGCGTTTATGACCGCAAGGGGCAGCCTTGCCCGCGCCATGACGGCGGCTTGATCGAGCGCAAAGTCCATCAGGGACGGTCGAGTTTCTACTGTCCGGTCTGCCAGAAATAAGTCTTAACCACGGGTGTGAATAATTTTTATCTCCTAAGCCATAAAAGCGCACTTGCGTGCATTGACCCGGCGAAGGTCTTCGGTTATATCCCGCCCCCTTGAAATTCATGTCTTCGCCGTCCGGGCGGAGGCTTTTGACTATAATCTCGTCCTGTAAGGTGATGAATGGCCAATAATCCTGGCGCCCGCAAGGCGATCCGCAAGATCGCTGCCCGTACCGAAGTCAACAAGGCGCGTCGTTCGCGCGTTCGTACGTTCGTGCGCAAGTTTGAAGAAGCGCTGACCGGCGGCAACGCCGAAGCCGCCAAGGCCGCTTTCGTGGTCGCGCAATCCGAACTGATGCGCGCCGTCTCCAAGGGCGTGGTTCACAAGAACACCGGTTCGCGCAAGGTGTCGCGTCTGGCCGCCCAGCTGAAGAAGCTGGCCACCGCCTAATTATACCGGAAGAAGCGGCGCACCGTTTTGGTGTCGTCGCTTTTTTTGTGCCTGAAGGGAAGATGCGGCGCGCTTGGCGTCCATTCTTCCTGAATTCCTGAAAATAAAAGGCTTTGCACCCACGAACGCTGCGGCGGGCGAGGGATTTTTGTCGCCTGTAATCCGGTTTTTCGAGCGTCTCGTTTGACAACCGGCTACCGGCAAAAATAATTGCCAGGGACTATGTTTAATTTCTCGTTACGGGCGAACGGTTTATCAGAGTCAACAGAAATATCCGCTGCTGTTGATAAATTAGTTCATTGACCCGGCGGCGCAGGACGTTAATTTGTCCCTTCTCCGCTGAACTCTTCCTGATACGGAGGAATTGAGCGGTCACTCCGGCCAGCGGCCGGATACTCGGGCCAGGCTATTCACCATCGGGTTACCGCTGGGTGTTGCTGAGCTCAAAGGCTTGTAGAATCGGGCGTAGCGGCTTTTGGGCCGATGTGGCCGAAAGCCTTGACAAGACGGATTAGCCGACTTTTTCAGGCGGATGGGACAACAGGTCCGGATCACCTGAATTTGACTTTCTTCTACGCCCGCGCCGCGGTTTTTTATGGTGCTGGCGGTTGGAGGATTGTGGCTAAAGATGTCGCCAACCTCTTCTCGTAAAGGGGGAAAAATGAAGGCTGTGCGCGCGTGGCATCTTGTCATCTGTGCGGGCAGGTTTCGCGGCGATTATACGCCCTGTGGTGAGGGTGAGTGATCGTTGGGAACGGTGTGCGGAACTGCCGCGCGCCGGACAGGGCTGGTGCCAGCAATGGCGAGTATGCGTAAAGTGGTGTGGGTGAAGGCAAATGATCGGGGCGATAAAAGAATGCCAAGCATGACAAGCTGGTCGCCGATTTTACCTGAAACGGTATGGTCAAAAGTAGCGGCAGTCCTCCGGAAGGAACTGGGGGAGGGTCCTTTCAACTCTTACGTGGCGCCGTCGAACGTGCGCCCGGGGCCTTATGGCGATCCCGTGCTGGTGACGCCGACGGCCTATGCGCGGGACTGGATCTCGCGCAATGCCGCCCGCCGGGCGCAGGAGCTGTGGACGCAGCACGATCCGGATTCGCGTGTGCTCGAAATCAAGTCGCGCGTCGAATACGAGGATGAAGCGCGCGGCCAGGGCGGGGTTGAGGCGGTTGTGGCCGAGAGCCCGGCGCCGGTCGCCGTGGCGCCTGTGGTTATTGAGGCCGTCTCGCAGAACCGGATTACCGGCCTGCAGGAGCGCCTGACCTTCGAGTCGTTCGTGGCGGGCCGCGGCAATGAATTCGCTTTCCAGATGTCGCGTCAGGTGGCGAGCTGGGCGGATGGCCATTTCAATCCGGTGTTCTTCCACGGGCCTTATGGCTACGGCAAGACGCACCTCCTGAACGCCATCGGCTGGGAGGCGCAACAGCGCCGTCCGGACGCCAAGATCGTCTATCTGACGGCGGAAAAATTCACCTCCACCTTCGTCAAGGCGCTGATGGACAAGTCGACGGCCGCCTTCAAGGACGAGGTGCGCAGCGCCGATCTGCTGCTGGTCGATGACGTGCATTTCATCGGTGGCAAGACCTCCAGCCAGGAAGAGCTGTTCCATACGCTCACCTCGCTGATCGAAAACAATCGCCGTGTCGTTTTCACGGCCGATCGTCCGCCCTCGCAGCTGAGCGAGATCGAAGCGCGCCTGCGCTCGCACCTGTCCTCCGGGCTGGTCTGCGCGCTGGACGTGGCCGATCAGTCTCTGCGCATGGGCATTATCGAGCGCAAGCTCGAACAGTTGTCGCAACGTCTGGGTTCGGCTCAGAACCCGCGTTCCGATGTGTTACATTTTCTGGCCGAGCGTGTGCCGGGGTCGATCCGCGAGCTTGAAGGCGCGGTCAATACCCTGGTGGCGTCCGCTGGGCCGCGTCTTGGGAGTTTGACTTTGGAAGAAGCTATGGCGCTGTTGCAGCCGAATTTGAAGGTGGCCGTTGAGCGCCGCGTGACCGTCGATGAGATCCAGAAGCTGGTCTCCGATCACTTTGGCCTGAAGCAGGCCGATCTTCTGTCCGAGCGCCGCACGCGTTCCGTGGCGCGTCCGCGTCAGGTGGCCATGTGGCTGTGCAAGCAGCACACGACACGTTCCTATCCGGATATCGGTCGCCGCTTTGGCGGTCGCGACCACACGACCGTTCTGCACGCCGTGAAGAAGGTCGAGGAGCTGCTGCAGGCCGATGACCAGATCGCGCGTGATGTCGAGGCGCTGACGCGTAAACTCCGCAACGTTTAAGGGGTTTGGGGCCTGTGGCCCCATGCCTTTTATATTCTTCAACTGCCCCACCTTCAGGCGAGGACAGTTGAAGAATAAAGATGTGGGGTCGCAAGGACGCTCTTGGCCCCACACCCCTTAAGTTTGTTCGGGATTTCCACGGACAAACCGTTTGAATTTCGTAAATTTTGTTCTAATGTCCGCCTCCCGGCCCGTATCCTGAGAGCCGGACAACAGAGCTGGTAGGATAAGAGATGCAATTTACCATCGAACGTGGCGCGCTGCTGAAGGCCCTGGGCCACGTCCAGAATGTTGTCGAACGCCGCAACACCATCCCCATCCTGTCCAACGTCCTGCTGTCCGCCGAACGCGGTCAGGTGTCCTTCTCGGCCACCGACCTCGATATGGAAATCGTCGATGCCGCGGATGCCGTCGTTTCGGTCCCCGGCCAGATCACAGCTCCGGCCCATACCCTCTATGAAATCGTTCGCAAGCTGCCGGATGGCGCCGATGTCGAACTGAAGTTCGCTGCCGGCGACGATCCCCGTCTGTCGGTTTCCGCCGGCCGTTCGCGCTTCGCCCTGCCGGTCCTGCCGGCCGGCGACTTCCCGATCATGTCGACTGACCATGACGGCGTTACCTACCAGATCCTGCGCGACGACCTGAAGCGCCTGATCGACAAGACCCGTTTCGCCGTCTCGACCGAGGAAACCCGCTATTATCTGAACGGTCTGTTCCTCCACACCCTGACCGAAGACGGTTCCAACTATCTGCGCGCCGTGGCCACCGATGGCCACCGCCTGGCTCTCGCTGAAATGCCGGCGCCTGAAGGCTCCGCCGGCGGTCCGGGCGTCATCGTGCCGCGCAAGACCATCGACCAGGCCCGCCGCCTGCTGGATGACGGCAGCGGCTATGTGGAACTGACCGTTTCGCCGGCCAAGATCCGCTTCCAGTTCGGTAATGCGTCCCTGACCTCCAAGATCATCGACGGCTCATTCCCGGATTATGGCCGCGTCATCCCCAAGGGCAATGACAAGGTGATGACGGTCTCTGCCGGCATCCTCTCCAAGGCCGTCGATCGCGTGTCGACCATCTCGGCGGAAAAGTCGCGCTCGGTGAAGATGACCATCGAAACCGGCCGCCTGACGCTTTCGGTCCGAAATATCGAAGCCGGCCAGGCGGTTGAAGAGGCCGAGATCGATTACGATAACGAGACGCTCGATATCGGGTTCAACGCCCGCTACATCATGGATGTTATGGGACAGATCGGCGGCGATACCGTGGAGCTGCGCTTCTCGGACGCCTCCTCGCCGACCCTGGTGCTCGACCCGGTCGATAACGGCGTGCAATACGTTCTGATGCCGCTGCGGGTCTAAGCGGAGCCCGTGACTCCCGATAAACATGCGCTTCAGCACCTCTCATTGACCGATTTTCGGTCCTATGAGCGGCTGGACTTTGCCGTGGGTGGCCGGAGCGTCTATCTCTATGGGCCCAATGGCGCCGGCAAGACCAATCTGCTGGAGGCGATCAGCGTGCTCAACCCCGGCAAGGGGTTGCGGGGCGCGGCTTTCAGCGATCTGGGCCGACGTCTGCCCGCCGAAGACAGGGGGCGCCCCTGGGCCGTGGCGGCGAAATTCCATGAAGGCGAAGACGAGGTTCATCTGGGTACGGGGTCCGATCCGCGCGATCCCAACAAGCGTATTGTACGCCTCGATGGCGAAACGGTGCCGGCGTCGCGCCTGCTGGAGCATCTGCGCCAGATCTGGCTGACCCCGGCGCAGGACCGCCTGTTTATCGAGGCGCGGTCCGAACGGCTGCGTTTCTTCGATCGTCTGGTCTATGCCGCCGATCATGGCCATGCGCAGACGGTCAGTGCTTATGAAAAGGCCCTGCGGGAACGTCTGAAGCTGCTGACAGAGGCCTATGCCGCCGACCGCGCGCCGGATGAGGCCTGGCTGGCCCTGCTGGAACATAAACTGGCCGAGACGGGCGCGCGGATGATGGCGGCGCGGCGGTCGGCTCTGGAAGCTTTGCAGGCCGAAATTGAGAGCCACCAGGGCGCCTTCCCGAAAGCTGATCTCGATTTTACCGGCGAGATTGCCGAGGCCGATCTGATCGATGGGTACAGACGCGCCCGCGGGCGCGATGGCGCTGCCGGCCGGTCGCTTTTCGGGCCCCATCGCATGGATCTGACGGTCGTTCACCGCGAGAAAAACCGGCCGGCCGCCGATTGTTCGACCGGCGAGCAGAAGGCGCTTTTGCTCAACATCATCCTGGGGCAGGGAGCGCGTCTGGCATCTCCGAATGGCGGTATGCCATTCGGCAAGGGCAACCGCCCGTCCGAGCCTTCGCGAGGAGCCATGCGGCGCTTGAGCTCACAGGGTGAATCCCTTTCCAAACCTGTCCTTTTGCTGGATGAGGTGGCGGCCCATCTCGACCCCCTGCGACGCCACGCATTGTTTGACGAGACCCATGCTTTGGGGCTACAAACGGTCTTTACGGGCACTGATTTGGGCCTGTTCGACGGCCTGAAAAATCGCGCCTTGGGTGTGCGCGTGGAGGCCGGGCAATTCGTTGATTTTGTTGATTAAATAAAGGCTCTTCATGTCCGATACCCCCGATCAGAACCCCGAAGGCCTCGATGCTAACGGGCAGTCCGAATACGGCGCTGATTCGATCAAGGTTCTGAAAGGGCTCGATGCCGTGCGCAAACGCCCCGGCATGTATATCGGCGATACCGATGACGGCTCCGGCCTGCACCACATGGTCTACGAAGTGGTCGATAACGCCATCGATGAAGTGCTGGCCGGTCACGCCACCAAGGTTCAGGTCATTCTTAATCCGGACGGCTCCTGCACGGTCACCGACGATGGCCGCGGCATTCCGGTCGATATTCACGAAGGCGAAGGCGTTTCCGCCGCCGAAGTGATCATGACCGAGCTGCACGCCGGCGGCAAGTTCGACCAGAATTCCTACAAGGTTTCCGGCGGCCTGCACGGCGTCGGTGTCTCGGTGGTCAACGCCCTGTCCGACTGGCTCGATCTGGTCATCTATCGCCAGGGCAAGAAGCATTCGGTGCGCTTCGAGCGCGGCGACACCGTCAAGTCGCTGGAAGTGATCGGCGATGCGCCCAAGCGCGAAAATGGTGAGGACTATACCGGTTCGGAAGTAACCTTCTTCCCCTCCATCACCACCTTCGCCTTCATCGATTTCGATCGCAAGACGCTGGAACACCGCCTGCGCGAACTGGCCTTCCTCAATTCCGGCGTCTCGATCCGTTTCGCCGACATGCGCGAAGCCGAGCCTTACGAAGTCACCCTGCACTACGACGGCGGTATCGTCGAATTCGTCAAGCACCTCGACAAGTCCAAGACTTCGATCCTCAAGGCGCCGGTCGATGTGCGCGGCGTGCGTGACAAGGTGGAGCTGGATCTCGCCCTGCAATGGAACGACAGCTATCACGAGACGATGCTGTGCTTCACCAACAACATTCCGCAACGTGACGGCGGCACCCACCTGGCGGCCTTCCGCGGCGCCCTGACACGCGTCATGACGCAGTACATGGAATCTTCCGGCGCGGCCAAGAAGGAAAAGGTTTCGGTCACCGGCGAAGACGCCCGCGAAGGCCTGACCTGCGTGCTGTCGGTCAAGGTGCCCGATCCGAAGTTCTCGTCGCAGACCAAGGACAAGCTGGTCTCCTCCGAAGTGCGTCCGGCCGTCGAAGGCCTGGTCTATGACAAGCTGTCGCAATGGTTCGAGGAAAATCCCGCGGAAGCCAAGGCGATCGTTTCCAAGATTGTCGAAGCCGCCTCGGCCCGTGAAGCCGCCCGCAAGGCGCGCGACCTGACCCGCCGCAAATCAGCGCTCGATATCTCCAGCCTGCCCGGTAAGCTGGCCGACTGTCAGGAACGCGATCCGGCCAAGTCCGAAATCTTCATCGTCGAGGGTGATTCCGCCGGCGGCTCCGCCAAGCAGGCTCGCAATCGCGAAAACCAGGCCATCCTGCCCCTGCGCGGCAAGGTGCTGAATGTCGAGCGCGCCCGTTTCGACAAGATGCTTTCTTCCGAACAGATCGGCACGCTGATCGTGGCGCTGGGCGCCGGTATTGGCCGTGACGATTTCAATATCGAGAAGCTGCGCTACCACAAGATCATCATCATGACCGATGCTGACGTCGACGGCGCGCACATCCGTACCCTGCTGCTGACCTTCTTCTATCGCCAGATGCCGGAAATTATCGAACGCGGCTATCTCTATATCGCCCAGCCGCCGCTCTACAAGGTGGCCAAGGGCAAGTCCTCGCGCTACGTCAAGGACGATAGCGAACTGGATACCTTCCTGATCGAGGAAGGCGTCAACGATGCCGTGCTGAGCCTGCCGACCGGCGAGCGCATCATCGGCAATGATCTGGAAGCGCAGATCCGTGCCGCCAAGACCTTCAAGGGATCGGTCGATCGCCTCGCGTCGCGTGCGCCGGCCTTTGCGCTGGAACAGGCGGCGCTGGGCGGCCTGTTCAGTGGTCATCCGGATCTTGACCGCGTGGCCAAGGCCCTGACCCGCCTCAATCAGGATGGCGATGGCCCGTGGAAGGTCGAAGCCGGCGAACTCGGTGGTTATGTGTTTGAGCGCGTCCGCCGGGGTGTCACCGAAAAGATCGTGCTTGATGAGGCCCTGATGCACAGCCAGGACGCGCGCCGTCTGGGCGAACGCGCCGAGGGGCTGGGCGATATCTATAAGGCGGTCTCGATCTATACCCGCAAGGACAAGTCGACCGATATCCGCGGCCCGCTCGATCTGGTGTCGGCGGTGCTCGATGCCGGGCGCAAGGGCATGACCATCCAGCGCTATAAGGGCCTGGGCGAGATGAATGCCGAGCAGCTGTGGGAAACCACGCTTGATAAGGACGCCCGCACCCTGCTGCAGGTCAAGGTCAATCACGCCGACGAGGCCGATGAGATGTTCTCGAAGCTGATGGGCGATCTGGTTGAGCCGCGCCGCGAGTTCATCCAGGACAACGCTCTGGATGCGGAAGTGGACGCCTAGCGGGAGCGCGTGCCTGCTCCCTTAAGATTGAAGAAAAGAACGACCCATGATAATTATTATCATGGGTCGTTTTCTTATGGAGCCATCCTATGCCGAGCAGCTATGCCCTGGGGGCGCATTTTGAAGCCCTGATGGACGATTTGATCCGGTCGGGTCGTTACAATTCCAAGAGCGAAATCCTGCGCGACGGCCTGCGCGTGATCGAGGAGCGGGAGTCACGGCTCAAGGCGGATCTAGACAGCCTGCGCGCGGCGCTCAGGGAAGGTCTGGAAGGGCCGGATTTGACCGCAGATGAGGTGTTTGCGCCTTTGCAGCAAAAATATCAGGATATGATCGACAAGGAAAATGCGCGGTGAGAGTCGTTTTCTCGTCGGCATTCAGTAAAGACCTCAATGAAATCTCTGATTATATAGCGCTGGATAGTCCGAAGCGGGCGTTCAGTTTCACGGAAGACATCCGTCAGCGCTGTCTGTCGCTCGGCGATATGCCTGAAAGTGGCGCAGCCAGACCGGAACTGGGGCCGAACATGCGTTCGGTTCCTTTTGGTCGCTATGTCATTTTCTATATTATCTATCCGGATCGACTGCGTATTGTGCGCATTCTTCACGGCGCCCGAAATCTGAAGACCGTGTTTGGCGGAGAGGGGTTATGAGCATGGCCGACGAAGCGCCGCAATCAAAAGGCTTTAGTCTGTCTTCCCGCCTGAAAAGCGTCGGCTATGCCTTGCGCGGCCTGAATTTCATGCTGAGAACCCAGCATAATGCCTGGCTGCATCTGGCGGCGACGGTCGTGGTGATCCTGGTGGCCTCGTTTCTTCAGGTTCGCCTGGAAGACTGGCGCTGGCTGATCGTGGCCATGGTCATGGTCTGGGTGGCGGAGGCCTTCAATACGGCAGTCGAATATGTCTGCGATGTCGTCTCGCCCGGCTATTCGGAAGAGGTGAAGCGCGCCAAGGATATCGCTGCCGGGGCTGTTCTGGTCTGCGCCTTCGGGGCGGCAGTGATCGGTTTCCTGACGCTGTGGCCCTATGTCGAACTGATGCTCGACCGCCTGCACGGACCGGTATCCCTGTAAATCTTGCCCGTTGATACGATCCGTACTATTGTCACCGAAAATAGTACGGATCGTATTAATGTCGACTGCCGTCACCACATTGGGCTATGCTCTTCTGGGCCTGATCCGCGCCGAACCGCGTAGTGGCTATGCCTTGCGCATGGTGTTCGAAACGACGCCGATGGGCAGCTATTCCAGCAGTCCCGGCAGCATCTATCCGGCGCTGAAAAGCCTGGAGAGGCAAGGGTTGATCATGTCCGAAGCCATGGGTGCCCGCCGGAAAATCCTGACCATCACGCCCGCCGGTGAACAGGTTTTCGATGTCTGGCTGCGTATGCTCGTGACCGTGGAGGAACTGTCACGCTCCACCGGTGATGCCCTGCTGCGCTTCGCCTTCCTGCATGACTATCCGGAGCGGCAGGTTACGCTCGATTTCCTGACCTCCTTTGAAAGCGCCGCCATGGCGCAGGTTTCCGGTCTCAAACGGTTTCTGGCGGGCGATGGCGCGGACATGCCCTTACAGGCGCGCCTGGCGGTCCTGCATAGTTTCAAGACAATAGAGGCCTCGGCGCATTGGGCGTCCGAGGCCCGAAAAGCGCTTATAAAAGGGGAGATGTTATGAAGAAGACGGCCATTCTTGTAGCGAAGTTCGCCGGCGTATGGCTGGCCCTGATCATCGGGCAGATAGCGGGCGGCCTTGTGGGGCAGATGGTAACGCCGGGCGTTGTACAGGCGTTTAAACCGGATGGCCCCTTCGATCTGATGACGGCGATGGTCCTGTCCTCAGCCCTGTATGCCTTGATCCTGTCGGCCATGACGGCAAGGATGCGCTGGACCTTCCAAGGACGTGCGCTGACCGTGTTCATACTTCTGTATGTACTGGAAAGCGGGCTTTCCGAGATCGAGGCGCTTTATTTCAACAGCTACCTGCATATGTCGAACAGCCTTCTGACGCAGATGGCGATCGGCAATCTGGTCAAGTCGGCGATAGTCGCTGTGGTTTGCGCCTGGCTATGGCGTGGAGAGGCGCAACCGGCGGAACCATTGAGCGGACTGGCCTGGAAGATACCCGTGATTATTTCGCTCTATGTCGTTTTCTACTTCGGCGCCGGCGCGCTGATCGCCTGGCAAAGCGCCGATGTCCGTGCCTATTACGCACAAGGCTTCCATATAGATCAGGGGCAGCTGGCCCTATTGCAGGTCGGGCGTGGGCTGATCTGGGCGCTGCTGGCTTGGCTGAGCGTGACCAGCCTGACCGGGGGCGTATGGCGCCGGGCGCTTCTGACGGGCGCGGCCTTCTCCCTGCTTATGGCCTTGCCGCTGCTTTATCCCAATCCATTGATGCCCTGGGCGGTCCGGCATGTGCATCTGATTGAAGTGGGCGTGTCGAACTTCCTGTTTGGGATACTGGCCAGTCTGATTTTGCTCAGCGGAAGAAAACTGCGCTGATCAGAGCTTCGCCTCTATTCGAATGTCGCCCTTGAAAAGCTGCTTGAGCTTGCCGGCATCCTTCAGGCCGACAATCGGCATCTTGTTATCGTACAGCTCTTCCTCGATGATGCCGAGCGCCTCGCACTGGTCCAGCACATGGGTCAGCAGACCGGCATCATAATCGCGGGCAATGCCGAAGGTCTGCAGGCGCGTGGTATAGTCGGGCTTTTCCGCCTTGCCCAGCACATGCTCGATCAGCTTCTTGCGGCCGCGTGGCCCGTTCAGCCGGTAAAGGGCCGACATCAGCATCTGGGCGGGTTCGGTGACATCGACGGTCCGGTTTCGGTTCAGGCAGTTGTCGCACGAGCGGCAGGCCTCGCCGGGGTCTTCGCCAAAATACTGCCGGACCGCTTGTTTGCGGCAGTCATGACCGAGCACCATCTGGAAGAAGGTCCGCGCCTTTTCCTTCTGCACGCTCTGGTCTGCAGCGCCCTCATTCTCACGCAGGCCCAAACGTCGCAAGGCCCAGCCAAGGTCGCCGGGATTATGGAAACAGATGCCGGCGGCGGGCAGGCCGTCGCGTCCGGCGCGGCCGACTTCCTGCCAGTAGGCCTCGGTGGAAGAGGGTGGATCGGCATGGATGACGAAGCGCACGTCGGTCTTGTTGATGCCCATGCCGAAAGCGATGGTGGCCACCATGATCTTCGACTTGCCGGCCATGAAGGCCTTCAGCCGGTCTTCTCGCACCTGCGCTGAAAGGCCCGCATGGTAGGCGGTGGCTGAAAAACCTTCCTTGGTCAGGTTTTGCGCCAGCTTTTCGGTGCCATCGCGCGAGCCGCAGTAGATGATGCCGGCGGAACCCTTCTGGCGGCGCAGGATATCGACGATCGATTTCAGCACGGCGCCCTTGCGGCGGACAAAGCGCAGCGAAAGATTGGGGCGATCGAAGCCGGCGACGACCTCTATGGCGTCGTCGATATGCAGGGCGGCCTTGATATCACCGCGCGTATGGGCATCGGCCGTAGCGGTCAGGGCCAGGGTCGGCACATCGGGCAACAGAGCCTTTAACTGGCCGAGCGCGCGGTATTCCGGGCGGAAATCATGGCCCCACTGACTGATGCAGTGGGCTTCGTCGATGGCCATGATCGAGGGGCGCAGCTTGACCAGACGGTCGAGCACGAAGGGCGACAGGGCTTCCGGCGACAGGTAGAGGAGGTCGAGATTGCCGTCGCGGGCATCGTCCCACAGGCGGCTGCGCTCATCGAGCGACTGGCTGGAATCGAGCCGTTCGGCGCGAACGCCGCGCGCCTTCAGCGCCATGACCTGGTCGCTCATCAGGGCGATCAGCGGCGAGATGACGACGCCGATGCGGCCCCTGAGCAGGGCGGGAATCTGGTAACACAGGCTCTTGCCGCCACCGGTCGGCAGCACGGCCAGGGTGTCATGGCCGGAAAGGATCGAGGCGATGACCTCGGCCTGTTTGCCGCGAAAGGCCTCATAGCCGAATACGGTGCGCAGGATATCCTCGGCGCGGGCCATATCACTGGCGGGGCGGTTCAGGGTGTCGGCGGAGGCGGGCATGGCTTAAGCGATAGGGTGTTTCGTGCCGGGGACCAAGGACAAAGAGGCGCGGCGAGGTATAATTGCGCTTGACCGGCAAGGCATGGCCTGGCTAAGACGGTTTCAAGGTAATGGATTTCTGCCTGGCCTGTTGAGCCGAACCGCTCCCCCGATGAGCTGATGATTCCTACTCGGTTGCCATTTTGCAAGGAGTAGACTCATGCGCGTTTTCCAAACCCTCTCCGCCTTTTTGACAGAACGCCTGCGCCATGGCCTGATCGTGTTGCGCTGGCTGGCCATACTGGCGCCCATGGCAGCGGCGGTCGGTTCGGCCTGCGCTCTGTTCCTGTGGGCGCTCGATGCCGCCACCGCCCTGCGCTTCCAGTATCCCTGGTTGCTCTACCTGCTGCCGGTGGCTGGTTTCGCCATCGGCCTTGTCTATCTGTGGAAGGGAGGGCCGGCGGAAGGCGGCAATAATCTGATCGTCGACCAGATTCATGAGCCCGGCGGCGGGGTGCCCTTCCGCATGGCGCCGCTGATCCTGGCCTCGACCGTGTTGACCCATCTCTTCGGCGGTTCGGCCGGGCGCGAGGGCACGGCGGTGCAGATGGGCGGCAGCCTGGCCAGTGCCTTCGGTCGCCTCTGGAAACTCGGCGATGACGAGATACGCATTATCCTGATGGCGGGGATCGCCGCCGGTTTCGGTGCGGTCTTCGGCACGCCCATTGCCGGGGCGGTCTTCGCCATGGAGGTGCTGGCGATCGGACGAATGCAGTATCTGGCCCTGGTGCCCTGCCTGGGCGCAGCGGTGCTGGCCGATTGGGTCTGTCAGGCCTGGGGCATTCATCATACGGTTTATCATGTGGCGGCGGGCGTTCAGCTGGTCGATCCCCTGCTGCTGGGCAAGGTGATCGTGGCCGGGATTGCTTTCGGTCTGACGGCACTGGCTTTTTCAGAAGCCAACCATACCTTGGGCGCCTGGATCAAGGCACGCGTGCCCTATGCGCCCCTGCGTCCCTTTATCGGCGGTCTGGCGGTGATCGCCCTCGTCTATATCTGCGGCACGCGCGATTATCTCGGCCTGGGGGTCTGGTCGCCCCATCCCGGCGATATCACCCTGCCGGGTCTGTTCGGGCCGGATATCCACTCGTGGAGCTGGGCGCTGAAGATGCTGTTCACCATCGTCACCTTGAGCTGCGGCTTCAAGGGCGGGGAGGTGACGCCGCTGTTCTTTATCGGCGCAGCGCTCGGCAATGCGCTGAGCGCTGTGCTGGGCGTGCCGGTCGATCTGTTGGCGGCCGTGGGCTTCGTGGCGGTCTTCGCCGGCGCCGCCAATACACCGCTCGCCTGCACCCTGATGGGGATCGAGCTTTTTGGCGCAAGCCATGGCGTCTATATCGCCGCCGGCTGCTTTGTCGCCTATCTGTGCAGCGGCCATTCCGGCATCTATCTGTCACAACGCATTGCGGTCCCGAAGGTTGCCGGAACGCTTCTTGCGGATCGCAGCCTGCGGGCCGCTCGCCAGAAGGCGAAGGAAGAGCGCTGACAAACTTAGCACCAGGGCGCTTCGCACCTTAGTTTGGCCCAACTGTGTGTGTTATAGAGCCTTGCGGCGTCGGGGGATGCGCGGGTTAACCAATCTTCACGCGACAGTCTCCCTGAATTTGCTATAAGACGCTTTGAGACCGCAGCGGGCGATGCGGAACCGGTTCATGAGTGAGGATTGAATGGCTAACGCAAGGGGCCCCGGCGAAGATGCGGGGACGGGGAAAAGATCAGGGCGCCGCTCGCCCCTGCAGACATTGTTTTACTGGCTGACCATCGCGGTCATCTGGGTGGCCATCTTCGGTGTGGCCTTCATCGGTTTCATGGCGATCGACCTGCCGGATATTTCGTCGCTCGATCATCCGGACAAACAGCCCTCCATCACCTATCTCGACCGCTCCGGCGCGCTGATCGCCGTGCGCGGCGGTAGCCAGGCCTCGGCGCCGGTCAAGATCGAGGAACTGCCTGACTATGTGCCCCTGGCCTTCGTGGCCATCGAGGACCGCCGTTTCTTTACCCATCCGGGCTTCGATCCGCTGGGGATCAGCCGCGCGCTCCTGAGCAACCTGACCAAGCGCAAGGGCGCCAATCTGGCCGGTGGTTCGACCATCACCCAGCAGTTGGCCCGCAACCTGTTCCTCAGCGCCAACCAGAACATGAAGCGCAAGGTGCAGGAGCTGATGATCGCGGTGTGGCTGGAGCACAAGTACACCAAGAAGCAGATACTCGAGATGTATCTCAACCGCGTCTATTTCGGTGCGGGCGCCTATGGCATCGAGGCCGCTTCGCAGCGCTATTTCAACAAGGACGCCAAGGAGCTGACCATCGGCGAATCCGCCATGCTGGCCGGCCTGATGAAGGCGCCGAACTCCTATTCGCCGCTGTCCGACCAGGAACGCGCCGGCCGCCGCGCCATGGTCGTGCTCAATGAGATGGTGCAGTCCAAGGTCATCACCGCCGAACAGCGTGATGAAGCCATTGCCAAGCCGATCAGCGTTTCCAAGACCCTGGCCTCGGCCCATGCGCAATATTTCGTCGACTGGCTGGACAAGGATATCCGCTCGCTGATCGATCCCAAGAATACCGAGGATCTGATCGTCGAAACCACGCTCGACCTGCCGATCCAGACCGATGCCGAACGCGCGGTCCAGACCATCATGGCGCGTGATGCCAAGAAGGGGCCGCAACAGGCCGCGGTCGTTTCGGTCGATGGCGAAGGCCGTATCCGGGCCATGATCGGCGGGGTTTCCTATGCCGACTCGCAGTTCAACCGGGCCACTGACGCCCATCGCCAGACAGGCTCGTCGTTCAAGCCATTCGTCTACCTGACGGCCATGGAAAAGGGCTATCAGCCAACCACGCCGGTGGTGGATGAGCCCTACAGCATCGGCAACTGGTCGCCGGAAAACTATACCAAGAAGTATCTCGGCCTGATCGACCTGCAAACGGCGCTGGCGCAATCCATCAACACGGTGGCGGCGCGACTGGCCAATGATGTCGGCCGCGATAATGTCGCCGCCACGGCGCACCGCATGGGGCTGACGGCGAAGATCAATACCGATCCGGCCATGGCGCTCGGCACCTCCGAGGCCACGCCGCTGGAAATGGCTCAGGCCTATATTCCCTTCTCTAACGGTGGCTATCGCGCCACGGTGCACGGCGTCATCCGTATCCGTACGGCTTCGGGCAAGGTGATGTACCAGTATCGCGATCCGGGCGAGGACGGCGGCCGCGTGCGCGTCGTCAATAATCCGGCCCTCAGCAACATGACTCTGATGATGCGCGGTGTCATGGCGCATGGTTCCGGTACAGGCGCCGCGGTTCCGGGTTATGACCTCGCGGGCAAGACCGGCACCACCAGCGATTATCGCGATGCCTGGTTCGATGGCTTCACCGGTGGTTTCGTCACCGTGGTCTGGGTCGGCCGCGACGACAACACGCCGATGAAGGGCAAGGTGACCGGCGCCGGCACGCCTTCGGGTATCTGGAAGATGTACATGTCCTCTGCCTTGAAGCGCATCCAGGCCAGCCCCATTCCGGAAGGCCCACCCGCTTCAGGCGAACTGACGCCTGTGGCTGAGGATGCTCTGCGCGACCTGTTGGGCACACAGGCCGACGCCGTGGCGGCCTCGCAGGCGGCCAATGATAACGGTCAGGCGCAGGAACAGCCACCGATCGTCACCATGCAGCCGATCCCCAATCCGGAGGAAAAGAAGAAGGACAGTTCGCTGGACGATCTCTTCTCGGAAGCGCAGAAAAAGAACCAGTGAGGCCACGGGCCTCAACCAGAAGTCCTGAAGCCCCGGTCTTGCGCCGGGGCTTCTTGTTTAACTGCTGTATTTAAACAGCGTATTGCCTTCGGTCTTGAGCCATTTGCGCGCGGGCTTGTAATCGCCGAACATCGCCGTCACCTCGTTCCAGAAGCGGTCCGAATGATCAGGATGGCGTAGGTGGGCGCATTCGTGGGCTACGAGATATTCCAGCACCTTCGGCGGCGCCAGTATGACGCGCCAGCTATAGCGGATCGTCTTGCGCGACGGCGTGCAGGAACCCCAGCGGCCGCGGGCGTCGAACAGCGAAATCTTCACGCCGGAAACGTTCAGCATCGCCGCGTAACGGTCGGTTTCGGTTTGGAGCGCCTTTAAAGCTTGCTGACGCAGATAGCGTTCGATGCGGCGGGCGAACAGTTTTTCATCGCCGCTGGTGACCAGTTGCCACGATCCGTCTTCGGACTGGAGGGGACGCGCGGTAATGACGCCGGCCTTTTCCGCCAGGGTGACGGCGTGGCCCTTGATATGGATGGTCATGCCGGGCGCAAAGGGCTGAGGCGCGCCCTGATCGCGGCGATGCTGGAGAATCCAGTCGTGGCGGCTGCGGGCGAAATCGACGGCATCGGGCAGGCTGCGCGGACGCGGCGCCGTGACCACGGCCTCGCCGGTCCGGGCGTCTATGCGCAGGCTGATGCGCCGGGCGCGGGCATTGACCTTCAGGCGTAATTTATATTCGCCGCAGTCGAGCACGTCGCCGGCGGCGTAGGCGTTCGCCGGACGCTGGAGCGCCTTAAGCGAGGCTATCATTGGCGGCGATAAAGTCCCGGATGCGCGGATAGATCTCGTCACGGAAACGGCGGCCATTGAAGACGCCGTAGTGGCCGGCGCCTTTCTGAACGTACAGTTCCTTCTTGTCTTCCGGGATATTGGGGCACATGGCGTGCGCCGCCTGGGTCTGGCCAACGCCGGAAATATCGTCCTTCTCGCCTTCCACCGTCATCAGGGCGATATCGGTGATGGCCGAGGTCAGGACCGGGCGCCCCTTATAGGTCAGTTCCCCCTTGGGCAGGGCGAACTTCTGGAACACCAGGTCGATGGTCTGGAGATAAAACTCTTCAGTCAGGTCGAGCACCGACAGATATTCATCGTAGAATTCCAGGTGCTTGTGTTCGGCGTCACCGTCGTTCTCGACCAGCGAATGGAAATAGTCCCAGTGCGCGTCGGCGTGGCGTTCCTCGTTCATGCTCATGAAGCTGTAGAGCTGTACGAAGCCGGGATAGACGCGGCGGCCGAGACCCGGATAGGGCGGCGGCACCGTGTGGATCATGTTCGACTTGAACCAGGTGAAGGGCTTTTCCTGCGCCAGATCGTTGGTCACGGTCGGGTTGAAGCGGGCATCGATCGGCGAGCCCATGAAGGTCATCGAGGCCGGACGGCAGGGGTCATTGTCCTCGGCCATCAGGCAGGCCGTGGCCAGCACCGGCGGGCCCGGCTGGCAGACGGCGACCACATGGGCGCGACTGCCGATAGCGGTCAGCATCTGGCGGATGTGATCCATGAAGGAATAGAAATCGAAGCGGCCTTCCAGTACCGGCACCTGGCGGGCATTGACCCAGTCGGTGATATAGACATCGTGATCGAGCAGGAATTCCTGCACCGTGCCGCGCAGCAGGGTGGCGTAGTGGCCGGAGAGCGGCGCCACGATCAGCACGGCCGGCGCCGGCTTGCGGATATGGGCGCGGCGCAGGTCGGTGGTATCGCGCTGGAAGCGCAGCAGGCGGCACCAGGGGCTGGACCAGTCCTCGATGATCTGAACGCGCACGTCGACGTCATTGATCTTTACGGTATTGATGCCCCACTCGGGCTTGCCGTAACGCTTGGTGACGTTTGAAAACAGTTCCGCCGAGGCATAGAGCGTGCGGCCAATGGCGGTGTCCGAGGCCGGATTGAGCTTCGATCCCCAGAAGTCGCGCGTCATCTGCGCCATGGCCCGCAGCGGGGCAGCGGAATAGTAGGCGTACTCGTGCAACGAATAAAGCATGGAGGTCATGTGTACTCTGGTTACCGTTAGCGGTAACTTACAATAGCAAACATGTCCTGCCAATTCATTACGACGCCCGAAAACATAAGTTTACCAGGGCAGGGTCACGGACCCTGCACCCTTAAGATTTGTCGCGGTGCATGTAAAAGTTTAAGTATTTGCCTTCATTGAGTCTTTGATCTGGTCGGCGCTTTGCTGAGGGGTGATGTCGCTCATCAGCGGGGAGTCGAACTGGCCCTTCGGGTTCATCAAAAAGATCACGGCTGTGTGATTATAGGTGTAATTATCGCCGTCGCCGCTCTTGATCGCCGTCACGCGATAGGCTTTTTCGACGGCCTTGACCTCATCCGGCGTACCGGTCAGGCCGATCACGCCAGGTGGAAATCCGCCGCTGGCCAGGTAGGCCTTCATATTGGCCGGTGAATCGCGTTCCGGATCGACGGTGATGAAGACGATCTGGAGTTTGTCAGCATCCTTTCCCAATGCGGCCTTCGTGCGCGCCAGGGATTGCAGGGTCAGCGGGCAAACATCCGGGCAATAGGTATAGCCGAAGAAAACCGCTGTCCATTTGCCGTTGAGGATCGACTGGTCGACTTTTCTGCCGTCCTGATCAGTCAACGCGAAGGGGCCGCCGATGGTTACCGACGGATCGACCTGCGACGCATACTGCGACCTTGCGCCATTTGCACCGCCTTTCAGGCTGTTGTACCAGTTATAGCCGGCCAGGCCGATCAGCAGGGCAAAGGCGGCGGCGATGATCGCCAGTCGGAATTTCGTCATAAGGCAGCAGGACTTTCACGCCGGAATGTTTGTCAGCAAGACCCTAAACCATATCTCCGCCTTTTTAAACGGCCCCGATGTCGCAGCGCCGATCAGTGGCGGCGAACAGGATCATTTGCGCCTGCGCACCCTGATCATGCTGCGCTGGCTGGCGATCCTGGGCCAGAGCGCCATGATCCTGCTGATCGCCTATGGTTTCACTTACCAGATCCGCCTGTGGCTGGCCTTGGGGATCATCATGGGCAGCGCCTGGCTCAATATCATTCTTAGCCTCGGTCGTCGCCATCAGCGCGTGGCAGGCTGGGAAGCCGCGCTTCAGCTGAGCTTCGACGCCGTGCAACTGGGCCTGCTGTTGGGGGTGACCGGCGGGCTGAATAATCCGTTCTGCCTGCTGCTGATCGCGCCACCGACCGTGGCAGCCGCCAACCTGCCGACCCGTCACGGGCTGATCGTGGTCGTGGTGTCCATGGCGGCCGCTATCGCCCTGGCCTTCTGGTCGCTCGATCTGCCGTGGAAAGCCGGGGAAGTGTTTGTTCTGCCGCAGATGTACCGACTGGGTTTTCTGGCGGCCATCCTCGTCGGGATTGCCTTTACCGCCGGCTATGCCTGGCAGGCGGCACTGGAAGCGACGCGCATGGCCCAGGCCCTGGCCGCCACCCAGGCCGTGCTGGAAAAGGAAACCCGGCTGTCGGCGCTGGGCGGCCTGGCGGCGGCGGCGGCGCACGAACTCGGCACGCCGCTCGGCACCATTCAGGTGGTGGCGCGCGAAATGCTGCACGGCCTGAAGCCGGACAACCCGCTTTATGAGGATGCCGAATTGCTGGTGTCGCAGAGCCAGCGCTGCCGCGATATCCTCAAGGCGCTCTCCGCCCGTCCCGAAACGCGCGATGCCGTTTATGATCAGGTGCCGCTGAAGGTCTTTCTCTCCAGCGCCGCCGAGCCCTATCAGAGCGCGCGGGTGGCCATTCATATCGAGATCGAAGCGCGCGGCATCGACGATGCCGATAATCGCATCCTGATCCACCGGCGGCCGGAATGGCTGCACGCTTTCTCGGCCTTTATCGAAAACGCCGTCGATTTCGCCCGCTCGGAGGTGCGCATCGCCGCGGAAGTGACGCGCGGCTATGTGGCGCTGACGATTTCGGACGACGGACCCGGATTTGCACCGGACATATTGTCGCGGCTGGGTGAGCCCTATATCTCCTCGCGCTACGATGCCGAAGAGGGCGTCAAGGCGGGCAAAACGCTTGGCGAACAAAGCCATTCCGGCATGGGGCTGGGCTTTTTTATCGCCAAGACCCTGCTCGAACATACCGGCGCCAATGTCACTTTCGGCAACCGCGAGATCGGCGGTGCCTATGTGCGGGCCTTGTGGCAGCGCAACCAAATCGATATCCTGTCACCGGATATTTAAAGGTATACCGTTATGGACGCCGATCCCCACGAAGTTCTGAAAACCGCGATTGCCGCGCTGGCTGACAAGACCCTGCTGCTGATGGATGACGATGCGCCGTTCCGTACCCGTCTGGCGCGGGCCCTGGAGGCGCGCGGCTTTACGGTGGTGGTGGCCGAGGGCGTGCACCAGGCGATGGAGATCATCGACGCCAATCCGCCGGCCTTCGCGGTGATGGACATGCGGCTGGAGGATGGCAATGGTCTGCAGGCCGTCGAGGCTTTGCACCGCAAGCGGCCAGAGGCGCGAGCCATCATGCTGACCGGCTACGGCAATATCGCCACGGCGGTGGCGGCGGTGAAGTCGGGCGCCATAGATTATCTGTCGAAACCGGCCGATGCCGACGATGTGGTCAAGGCCCTGCTGGCGGTCGAGGATCACGCCCCGCCGCCGCCGGAAAACCCGATGTCGGCCGATCGGGTGCGCTGGGAACATATCCAGCGGGTCTATGCCCTGTGCGGCCAGAATGTCTCGGAAACCGCTCGCCGCCTGAACATGCACCGGCGCACCTTGCAGCGCATCCTGGCCAAGCGGGCGCCCAAGTAGGTTTTAACCACGGATGGGCACAGCGCGTTTTCCCGTGGTTAAACCTTAAACCTACTCATCCGCGATGATGATGGCCGGGTTTTCCGGCAGGGGGAAATCGAACAGGCCGAAATCGAGCGCCTTTTGCGGGCGTGCCGCCGTGAGCGGGCTTTGCGACAGGGCCATGATCTCTTCCGGCGTCAAATCGCGGCCATTGGCGCGCTTGCGCAGGTGGCGGGCCTGGCCGATCGGCGGGATGCCGGCGGCCTTCGCCTGCGCCACGGTCATGATTTTCCAGTAGCTTAAAGAAAGTTGCCAGACCGACGCCGATGCCTCACGCTGTTTCGGCCAGCGTTCTCCTTCGGCAAAGACGGGCTGCATCGGCTTTTTGCCGCGTTTCGGATCGCGGATACGGCAGACCAATACGCAAAACCGGTCAGTGGCGTCCGGCATGAAGAGGCGGCCCTTGCGGTCGTCTTCAATCAGCCCGGCATAGGCTTCAAGGGCATCTTCGCGGGTCTCATAAACCGGTCCCACGGTCTCGGTAACGAAGGCGACGCGCGCCTTGGCCGCCAGTTCCGCCTCTTTTTCGCGCACGGCCCGCAAGGTTTCGCCCGCCCTCAGGCGGCTGAGGGCGTCATGGGCGCTGGCGGCGATGGGGTAGGCGATAAGCGACATGGGTGTTCACGATTTGATCCGGAGGCAAGATAGACCCTAATACCCCTTTGTGGCAAATTTTTCGTGTACGGCTTGCCTGTTTTGCTTTTATTTGGTATTTGCCAAAATAACAAAATAGGTTTTGCTATGTCCGAAGTTTATAAAGCCCTGGCCGATCCAACCCGCCGGCATATTCTGGAGATGCTGCGGCAATCGGAAATGAGCGCCGGCCAGATCGCCGATCGGGTGCAGGTTTCCAAGCCGACCCTCTCTGGCCACCTCAATGTACTGAAGGCCGCGGAACTAGTCGATGTGACGCGCCAGGGCACGACCCTGATCTATCGGCTGAACACCTCCGTGCTCGAAGAGGCCATTTTCGCGCTGATGAATGCGTTCCGGATCGGGCTGGCGGCGCCGGCGGATATCAAGGGAGGAATTTCCAATGCTGAAAACTGAAAAATTACTGGGTCTTGCCTTGCTGCTGATCATGGCGGGCTTCGCCATTTGGGGGCACTTCAATCTGGTGAATACGCCCCTGGCCGTTCATTTCGGAGCGAATGGTCAGGCGGATGGCTATCAGTCACGGGACGTGGCCCTGATGATATTCCCCGGCATCAGCCTGGTGGCGATGGTATTGATGCTGTGGATCCTGCCGCCGCTCGCCCCTGCCGTCAAACGCTCCGAAGCGGTGTATGGCATTGTCGCGATGAGTCTGTTTGCCTTGATGACCGCCCTGCAGATCATGATGGTCCTCTCCGCGGCGGGTCTGGTCATGGACCGCATCCGGATTATCTTCTCCGGTGTCGGGCTGCTGTTCGTCATTCTCGGCAATTACATGCCCAAGATGCGTAAGAACTGGCTGATGGGCATTCGCACGCCGTGGACTCTTTCGGACGAACGTGTGTGGGACAAGACCCATCGTTTCGCCGGTCCCTTGTTTATGCTGGGCGGCGCGATAACCGTGGCGGGCGCGCTGTTCGCACCGGTTGACTGGCGGTCGCCGATCCTGATTGCGGCCATACTGACCGTCTGCTTTGTCAGCTACGCCTATTCATACCTGGTGGCGAAAGGCATCCGCTGAACCGTCAATGGGTCTTTTTCGCCCGGCCGCGCGCGAACATCTGTAGCGCCTCGATAAAGCCGGCAAAGGCCATGGCGGCGTAGATATAGCCCTTCTCAACATGGACGCCGAAGCCTTCGGCGATCAGGACGGTGCCGATCATCAGCAGGAAGCCCAGGGCCAGCATGACGATGGACGGGTGACGGTTGATAAAGGCCGAGATCGGGCCGGAGGCCACGAACATCAGCAGGACGGCGATGAGAACGGCGATGATCATGATCGGCAGGTGGTCGGTCATACCGACGGCGGTCAGGATCGAATCGATAGAGAAGACAAGATCGAGCATCAGGATCTGGGCGATGGCCGCCGCGAATCCGAGCGACTTGCCCTGCGGCTTTTTGTCACCGTCTTCAGCCTTGTGTTCGGTCGAGTGATTGATCTCGCTGGTGGCCTTGTAGACCAGGAACAGGCCGCCACCGAGCAGGATGATATCGCGCCACGAAAAGCCGTGGCCGAACAGCCAGATCACCGGGTCCTTCATGCCGGCCAGATGCGACAGTGTGAAGAGCAGGGCGATCCGCATCAGCAGCGCGCCGGACAGGCCGACGGCGCGGGCCCGGGCGCGCATGGATTCGGGCAGCTTGTTGGTCAGGATGGAGATGAAGATCAGGTTGTCGATGCCCAGCACCACTTCCATGACGACGAGGGTCAGAAGGGCTGCCCAGGCGGCAGGATCGGTCGCGAGGGCGGTCAGGTCGGCCATGATGTCTTGTCTCTTGTTCGGATGGCAGTGTTATTATCTATTATAAATAAAAGAATTAGTCCGAATCTCAAGGCGCAGGCCCTTACAAATCGGTGCGTCGCGTAACTTTGATCTCATAAGTGGACTTAAGCTCAAGAATCTAGGCCTGTTCGGTTGCGATGGCAAAAACCCTATGCTAAGGAGCCCGCGGCTTGAGCCAGCAGAGGCGCTATGTTTCAGCGCCCGCAGGCTTGTGCCCATTATCCGAAGCCGTGTTTTTTCTCTGGCTTTGCGTGCAAAATATCTGTTGGACACACTCTAGGAAGACGGCGTGCCTGAATCTATTGGAAACGATCAATACCGAGAAACGGAAGCCGGCGAGCGCTATGCCAAGGCCGCCTTTGACCTCGCCGAGGATACCAAGGTCCTCGACAAGGTGCATGGCGATGTGGCCGCTCTGAAGGCCCTGCTGCTCTCCAGTCCGGAACTGCGCACCTTCGTGGCGTCGCAGGTCTACAAGTCGAGCGTGAAGCTGGATGGCCTGCTGGCCGTGGCTCAGGACAAGAAGGGCGCGGGGCTGAAGCTCAATGCCCTGACCACCAAGACCCTCGGCGTTCTGGCCGCCAATGGCCGCCTGGACCACCTGTTCCCCTTCATCACGGCCTTCAACAAGCTGTACGATGCCAAGAAGGGCATTGTCAGCGCCGAAGTGACCTCGGCTATCGCCCTCTCGGAGGGTCAGCTGGAAAACCTCAAAACGACCCTGGCCAAGACGCTGGGTCAATCCGCCGAAATCAACACCCGTGTTGATCCGGCTCTCCTGGGCGGGCTCAAGGTCCGCGTAGGTTCGCGTCTCTTCGACGCTTCGCTCAAGACCAAACTTGATTCCCTCAAATTCGCCCTTAAGAGAGCGTAATACCCATGGACATTCGTGCAGCCGAAATCTCGGCCATCCTCAAAGCTCAAATCGCAGGTTTCGGTGAAGAAGCCGATGTTTCGGACGTTGGTTCCGTACTCAGCGTCGGCGACGGTATCGCCCGCGTCTACGGCCTCGACAAGGTTCAGGCCGGTGAAATGGTTCTGTTCCCCGGTGCCGGCGTGAAGGGCATGGCCCTGAACCTGGAAAAGGACAATGTCGGTGTCGTTATCTTCGGTGAAGACCGCGACATCAAAGAGGGCGACGAAGTCCGCCGCCTCGGCGAAATCGTCGACGTGCCGGTCGGCAAGGGCCTGCTCGGTCGCGTCGTCAACCCGCTGGGTGAGCCGATCGATGGCAAGGGCCCGATCGTTGCCACGGAACGCCGCCGTACCGACCTGAAGGCGCCCGGTATCATCCCGCGCAAGTCGGTGCATGAACCTGTGCAGACCGGCATCAAGGCCATCGACACCCTGATCCCCGTCGGCCGTGGCCAGCGCGAACTGATCATCGGTGACCGTCAGACCGGCAAGACCGCCGTCGCCATCGACGCCATCCTGAACCAGAAGGCCGTCAACGCCGGTTCGGACGAGTCGGCCAAGCTGTACTGCATCTACGTCGCCATCGGCCAGAAGCGCTCGACCGTCGCCCAGATCGTCAAGGCCCTGGAAGAAAACGGCGCCCTGGAATACACGACCGTCGTCGTCGCCTCGGCTTCGGAACCGGCCCCGCTGCAATACCTGGCCCCGTTCGCCGGCTGCGCCATGGGCGAATACTTCCGCGATAACGGCATGCACTCGCTGATCATCTATGACGATCTGTCGAAGCAGGCCGTCGCCTATCGCCAGATGTCCCTGCTGCTGCGCCGTCCGCCCGGCCGCGAAGCCTATCCGGGCGACGTCTTCTACCTGCACTCCCGCCTGCTCGAACGCGCCGCCAAGCTCAACGAAGAGAACGGCGCCGGTTCCATGACCGCTCTGCCGGTCATCGAAACGCAGGCCAACGACGTTTCGGCCTACATCCCGACCAACGTGATCTCGATCACCGACGGCCAGATCTTCCTCGAAACCGACCTGTTCTATCAGGGCATCCGTCCGGCCGTTAACGTCGGTCTGTCGGTGTCGCGCGTTGGTTCGTCGGCCCAGATCAAGGCGATGAAGCAAGTCGCCGGCGCCATCAAGGGCGACCTGGCCCAGTATCGCGAAATGGCCGCCTTCGCCAAGTTCGGTTCGGACCTCGACGCCGCGACCCAGCGCCTGCTGGCCCGTGGCGCCCGTCTGACGGAACTGCTGAAGCAGCCGCAATATTCGCCGCTGAAGGTCGAAGAGCAGGTTGCCGTGATCTACGCCGGTACGCGTGGTTACCTCGATAACGTCGCCGTCGCTGACGTCGGCCGTTACGAAAAGGACCTGCTGTCGCTGCTGCGCACCCGCCAGGGTGACCTGCTGAACGCGATCCGCGACAAAAAGGCCCTGTCGCCGGAACTCGAAGAGCAACTGAAGACGGTCATCGCCGACTTCACCTCCAACTTCGCTTAAGATCCAGAGAGTTAGTCAGAACAAATGGCAAGCTTAAAGGACATGCGCACGCAGATCGGAAGCGTCAAGGCGACGCAGAAGATCACGAAGGCGATGCAGATGGTGGCGGCGGCCAAGCTCAAGCGCGCGCAGGACTCGGCTGAAAATGCCCGTCCCTACGCAAAGCGCATGGCGGCTGTCATCGCCAACCTGGCCAAGGGCATTACCGGCGATTCCGCGCCGCAGATGCTGGTCGGCAATGGCGCCACGACCAATCAACTGGTCGTCGTCGCCACCGCTGACCGCGGCCTGGCCGGCGGGTTCAACTCGAACATCGTCCGCGCCGCCCGCGAATTCATCGCCCAGCAAACCGCCGCCGGTAACAAGGTGCGGATCATCACGATCGGCCGTAAGGGCCGTGACCAGCTGAAGCGTCAGTTCGGCGACCAGATCGTCGAAAGCTTCGATCTGTCGGGCTCCAAGGTGCTGACGATCGATGTGGTGGCGCCGATCGCCGACCTGATCGGCCGCGAATTTTCCGAAGGCCGCGCCGATGTCGTGACCCTCTTCTATTCGCGCTTCCAGTCGGTCATCGCCCAGGTGCCGTCGTCCAAGCGTCTGATCCCGGCCGATGTCGATCTCTCCGCCATGGAAGATACCCATGGCGCGGTTTATGAGTATGAGCCGTCCGAAGAGGAACTTCTCGAAACGCTCCTGCCGCGTAACCTGTCGGTGCAGATCCTTTCCAGCCTGCTGGAAAACAATGCCGGCTTCTACGCTTCGCAGATGAGCGCCATGGATAATGCCACGCGCAATGCCGGCGAAATGATCAAAGCCATGAACCTGAAATATAACCGTAAACGCCAGGCACAGATCACGACCGAACTGATCGAGATCATCGCCGGCGCCGAAGCCCTGTAGGAACAGACCCATGTCCGCTCAACAAAAGATCACCGCCGCCAAAGGCAAGATCAGCCAGATCATCGGCGCCGTCGTCGACGTCTCCTTCGAAGGCGGTATGCCCGCCATCCTGAACGCTCTGGAAACCACCAACACCGCCACCGGCGCGCGTCTGGTTCTGGAAGTCGCCCAGCATCTCGGTGAAAACACCGTCCGCACCATCGCCATGGACGCCACAGAAGGCCTGGTTCGTGGCCAGGACGTCACCGACCTGGGTTCGCCGATCACCGTGCCGGTCGGTCCGGCCACGCTCGGCCGCATCATGAACGTCATCGGCGAGCCGATCGACGAAGCCGGTCCGATCGAGACCAAGTTCTTCAACCCGATCCACGCTGACGCCCCGGCCTTCGCCGACCAGGCGACGGCGGCTGAACTGCTCGTCACCGGCATCAAGGTCATCGACCTGATCTGCCCGTACGCCAAGGGCGGTAAAATCGGCCTGTTCGGCGGCGCCGGCGTCGGCAAGACCGTTACAATCCAGGAATTGATCAACAACATCGCCAAGGCCTACGGCGGTTACTCGGTGTTCGCCGGTGTCGGTGAACGTACCCGCGAAGGCAACGACCTCTATCACGAAATGATCGAGTCGAAGGTGAACGAGCACGGCGGTGGCGGTACCTCGCGCTGTACCCTGGTCTACGGCCAGATGAACGAGCCTCCCGGCGCCCGCGCCCGCGTCGCCCTGACCGGCCTAGCCCAGGCTGAGTACTTCCGCGACGTCGAAGGCAAGGACGTTCTGTTCTTCGTCGACAACATCTTCCGCTTCACCCAGGCCGGTTCCGAAGTGTCCGCCCTGCTGGGCCGTATTCCGTCGGCCGTTGGTTATCAGCCGACCCTGGCCACCGAAATGGGCCGTCTGCAGGAACGCATCACCTCGACCAACAAGGGTTCGATCACCTCGGTCCAGGCCGTGTACGTCCCCGCCGACGACCTGACCGACCCGGCGCCTGCCGCCTCGTTCGCCCACCTCGACGCCACGACCGTTCTGTCGCGCTCGATCGCCGAACAGGGCATCTATCCGGCCGTCGATCCGCTCGACTCGACCTCGCGTATCCTTGATCCGCGCGTCGTTGGCCAGGAACACTACGAAACCGCCACGCGCGTTCAGGAAATCCTGCAGCAGTACAAGGCGCTGAAGGACATCATCGCCATCCTGGGCATGGACGAACTGTCGGAAGAAGACAAGGCGACCGTCGCCCGCGCCCGCAAGATCCAGCGCTTCATGTCGCAGCCCTTCCACGTCGCCGAAATCTTCACCGGTACGCCGGGCGTGCTGATGTCGATCGAAGACACCATCAAGGGCTTCAAGGGCATCTGCAACGGTGACTACGATCATCTGCCGGAAGCCGCCTTCTACATGGTCGGCACCATCGAGGAAGCCATCGCCAAGGCTGAAAAGCTGGCCGGCGAAGGTAAGTAATCATGAGCGATAAGCTGCATGTTTCTCTGGTGACGCCCGAACGCGAGCTGTTCGCGGGCGAGGTCGATCAGGTCGTGGCGCCGGGTGTCGAAGGTGAATTCGGCGTTCTGGCGCACCACGCGCCCTTCATGACCACGCTGGCCGAAGGGGATGTCACCATCCTCGACGGTACGTCGAAGCGCGTCTTCCAGGTGCGCGGCGGCTTTGCCGACGTCAACGAGGACGGCATGACCATCCTGGCCGAACACGCCAATGAATACGGCGAAAACGTCCACTAGTTTTCGCTCAGGCGCCGCGGGGCTTACGCGCCATCAGGCGCGGCGGCCAGTCGGCCTTGCCAAAGCTTTGCTTTGGAAATCAGTTGAGTGGTGAGAGATAAGAAGCCCGCCGAGTTGTCTCGGCGGGCTTTTTTTATCAGCCGGCATTGAGCAGGGTAAAGCCGCCGAAGATCAGGCGCTTGCCATCGAAGGGCATCTGCTCCGGGGTCATCTGCATGCGCGGATCGGCCATGACCTTTTCATTGCCGGCGTCGCGCGCGGCCCGGGATGGCCAGCGCACCCAGGAGAACACCACCACCTCGTCTGGCTCGGCCTTTACAGCCATGGGGAAGGAGGTGTGTTTGCCCTCGGGAATATCGTCGCCCCAGCATTCGATGATCTCCAGCGCACCGTGTTCGCGCCAGATTTCAGCGGCCATCTTCGCCGTCTTCAGATAGTCGTCCTTCCTGTCCTTGTGGACTGGGATGACGAAACCGTCGATATAGGGAATATCTGCCATGGGAGCCTCACCTGTTATCCGATGTGGCATTATCCCTCCGTTCTGCGTCAGAATCAGGCAGGAAGTGCGACCGCGATCAACACAGATGCGTGAGCGCTATATCAGTGTGCGCAGTTCGGCGATGACCTGGCGATAGCTGTCGCGCTTGAAGTGGACGACGCGATCGATCACCGCATCGAGATCGCACCATTCCCAGCGCGAAAACTCCTGTTCGCCGTGCGTGGTCAGGTCGATTTCGGACTCCGGGCCGTTAAAGCGATAGGCGAACCAGATCTGCTTCTGGCCCTTGAAATTCTTGCCAATGCGCTTGTTGGCCAACACTTCGGGCGGAAAATCATAAACGATCCAGTCTTTCGTGCGGCCGATCAGCTCGACCGAACGGATGCCGGTTTCCTCATAGAGTTCGCGCAAGGCAGCCGCTTCAAGCTCTTCGCCTTCGTCCACACCGCCTTGCGGAAACTGCCAGGCATGATCGCCGCCCACCCCGTAGCGATGACCGATCCACACCTTGCCCTCGGCATTGAAAACAACAAGCCCGACATTGGGGCGATACCCTTCCGGGCCCTTATTCACAGTCATTGATGCGCCATCGCCGAGACGGGGGCAAGCTGTATGCCCTTTGCGTCCAGGCCTTGAGTCCATTTGAGCGCCGCGGCCAGGGTGACCGGATAGGCGAAGCCGGTGCCGAGTGCCGTGCCGCGGTTGCGGGCAGTGGTTTCCAGCCCGGCCAGCTGCGCCATAATCGCCGCGCTGTTGAGCTGATTATCGACAATGCGGTCGGCCGAGGCGCGACCCCAGGCGCCGCTCAGGCCGCGCGCCTGGCCGTCATCGACAAAGGCGACGCCACGTGATTTCAGGTTCTGCAGGAAGACCCCGGTGCCTGCCTTGTCCTTGAAGAAGGCGCCGCCCTGATAGTTGGAGACGGCGAAATAGCCTGTGGCGCGCGACAGTACCCAGTTCAGGTGGCCGATCAAGTCATCCGGACGGGCATTGGCCATTAGGGTCTGCGGGCCGGGATCGTTGTCGGGGAAGTTGGTCGGCTGCATCGGTACCTCGATCATCACCTCATGGCCGGCGGCGCGCGCCTGGTCGATCCAGCCCTGCAGGCCAGACACATAGGGAACGAAGGAAAGGGTGACCTGCGGCGGCAGCTGCTCGATGGCCTGTTTGGTGGTGGCCGGGTTCAGGCCAAGCCCTCCGACGACCAGAGATACTGTCGGGCGGCCATCACTCTTGAAGGGGCGGGCATAGGCTGAGGCCGGAGTTTGACCGTTGGCGCCGATCATGGGTAGCGCGCCGCTGTCAGTGGACTGCACCAGGCCGGCAATCGGCGCTGGCGTGAGCGGCGAAGCGGTGAATTTCGGTGCGGGCATGGCGCCTGTGCCGTCATCGCCCGGCAAGGTAATGACGGCTGTGCCCTGGACCGGGGCGGCGGCATTGGGGTCGTTGAAAGTATCGGCGCTGGCGTCACCGAACATGCCGAGGCCATCCAGGGTGAAGGCCTGCGGCGTGGTGTTCTGGGCGGTCGCATGGCTGGCGGGGGGCGGCGCCTTGTCCTTGGCGAGATTGATACGCACCGAAGGCGCACCGGCATCGGGATCGCCTGCCACATTCAGGAAGACAACGGCCGCCAGAGCCAGAAGGCCGAGCGCCGAGGCCGGTGCCACATAGGGCCTGCGGAAAAAATCGAGAACGCGGCCGCCCCAGACCTTCGGCAGGTCGCGCAGGGCCGGACGCGCGCCGCGCGGCGGATCGAAACGCGGGCGTCCGGGCAGGTCTGACGAGGGCTTGGGTTTGGCGAACATGATCAGGCCGACTGGAGAAACTCAGGGCCCGATAGTGCCGGAACAGGGTTAACAAAGACTAACGAATGCTGAATCAATCCGGTTCCGCAAAGAAAAAGGCCTCTCCCGTTGAGGAGAGGCCCTGTCTTACTTCTTTTCAGCCGAAGTGGCGGAACTGGCCGCTGTACTTGAGGCGGCCGATGACGTACTGCCGCCCGCTACAGCGCCTGCGGGCGTCGTGGCTTTCATTTTGGCCTCGATTTTCGCGCCGGGCTTGTCGATCAGGTCGCTGTCGGCCAGTTTGGCGCCGCGCGGATGGGCGGCGGCCAGTTTGACGTCGCCATTGTACTTCAGCACGTCCAGGGCGCGGGTCAGTTCGAAATCGCCTGTCTTGGTGTCGAAATCATCGGGCGGCACTTCCTGAACGGCATGGGCTGAGCGGCGGACCTTGCCTTCATCGGCATCCAGCGCATTGCCGTAAGCAGCTTCGGTATATTGCATGGCCGAGGTGGCGATATATTTCGCCTGGTCCTTGCTCATGGCCACTTCGAGATCGGGTTCGATACCGGTCTTCTGGATCGAACGGCCCGAAGGAGTATAGTAGCGAGCAGTGGTCAGCTTGACGGCGCGGTTATCGCCCAGGTCGATGACGCTTTGCACCGAGCCCTTGCCGAAGGTGGTCAGGCCGACAATGGTGGCGCGCTTCTGGTCTTGCAGAGCGCCCGAGACAATTTCCGCCGCCGAAGCCGTGCCCGGATTGGTCAGGACCACGATCGGTTTGCCGTTCAGCATGTCGCCTTTCTTGGCCTGATAACGGATGATGTCCTTCGGATCACGGCCGCGCTGGCTGACGATCTCGCCGCCATCGAGGAACAGGTCAGCCACACCAACCGACTGTTCGAGCAGGCCGCCGGGATTATTGCGCAGGTCGAGCACCAGGCCCTTCATGTTCGGATTCTTGGCGATCAGGTCGGCCAGTTGCGTCTTGGCGTCGTTGGCTGTCGTCTCCGAGAAGGAGGCAATGCGCATATAGCCGTAATCGCCTTCCATGCGGGTCTTCACCGACTTGACCGTGATGATCTCACGCGTCAGGGAGAGATCGAACGGTTCTGTCTTGCCGGTGCGGACGATGGTGACGGTCAGCTTGGTGTCGGGATCGCCCTTCATCTTGGCGATGGCGTCATTGAGCGGCAGGCCCAGAATCGAGGTGCCATCGATGGCGGTGATGTAGTCGCCCGATTCGATGCCGGCCTTCTGGGCGGGGGTGTCGTCCATCGGGGTGACAACCTTGACCGCGCCATCCTCGCCGGTCACTTCCAGGCCGATGCCGCCGTAGGAGCCACGCGTCTTTTCCTTCAGGTCGGTATAGTCGTCGTCCGACAGATAGTTCGAGTGCGGATCGAGCGAGGCCAGCATGCCTTCCAGGGCGGCATTGATCAGCTTCTTGGAATCGACCGGCACGACATAGTCCTGCTGGACGATGGCCAGCACATTGCCGAACAGTTCCAGTTGCTTGTAGGTATCCGAACGCGGGGAAAATGCCGGCTGGCTGGCATAGGCCACGGCCCCGATACTGAGGGCGACAGCGGCGGCGCCGGCAAGATAAATGTTCTTCATTAGGTCCTCGAAAGACACGCTATAGGCTTAGCATATAAGAGCGCGATGATGGCGTAAACGGGGCGGAAGCATTTAGTTGTGCTACCGCTCATGAATGTAGCCCTGCCGCTTCGCTGTTTAAGGGCATGGCTTGAGTACTATTTGCTCGAAATCTGCAGGGTTGTAGCGGGATTGACCGGGTCTTCGCCGCGGCGAAGTTCCATGTAGAGCGTGGTCTTCTTGTCGGAGAGGTTCGGCATCCGGCCCAGGGGTTCATGGCGGGCGACCGTCTGGCCCTGTTCGACATAGACCCGGCCAAGCCCGGTGACGACGACGCGATAATTATTGCCGATGCTCAGGATCACCACCTGGCCGTAGGATTCCAGCGGACCGGCATATTCGACCTCGCCTTCCGCCGGGGCCGTCACCTGGGCACCGGGCAGGGCGGCATAGGAGGTGCCGCGATTGGAGGGGCCTGTACCATCGGCCTGGCCGAAAGTGCGGGTGACGTCGCCGACCACGGGTGCGCCGAGGCGGGCATCCTCAACGGCCGGAGAGCCAAAGAATTTCAGCGGCAGGTTGCCGGTGATGCGGTTTTCCTGCGCTTTCAGCTCGGCGGCGCGGGCGTCCATCTGGTCGGCCTGCCCCATCAGCTGGTCTTCGAGCGCGCCCTTTTCGCGGATCAGGCGCTCTATCTGGCTGCGCTGCTCCGAAACTTCACTCTCGGAGATGAAGATGGCCTCGTTCTGCAGGGCCGCCTGGCGGCGCAGATTGACCAGCTGGCTGTTCTGCTGCACCAGGCTTTGCGTGCGTTTTTGCAGTTCCGGCGTGATGGCGCGCATGATGATGGCGGCCAGAACGGCGTCATTGGCCTTGCGCGGCGTGACGAACAGCGCCGGCGGCGGATTGCGCGAATAAATCTGCAGGGCGCTGAGCAGGCGCGTCTGCTTGTCGCGTTCGGCGATTAGCCGGCGGGCAATGTCGTTTTCCTGCTGGTTCAGGGTTTCCAGCTTGGCGCGATAGATGGCCGAACGCGTTTCGCCGGTGCCTTGCTTGCGCGAAATCTCGACGATCTGGTCGCGCAGGGACTCGATTTCCTGGGCGATCTGGCGGGCGGAACGGCGCTGGGTATCGCTCTTGCGCTCCTCGGCGCGACGCTGGGCGGAGAGGGTGTCGAGCGTGGCGCGGTCGGCTTCGCTGAGGTCGCGCGTCCGTTGCTGGGCATCGCTTTGCACCGCGCCGGCCAGGGCCAGCACGGCCAGGCCGGTCAGCAGCAGATGACGCGATGAGGCGAGCATGCCATTGAGATAAGGTGGTTCGGCTTAATTCTCAATAAACGGGCTTAACGAACCGCTCAGGTATTCGGGCGCCCAGGTATTCAGGCGCTCAGGCGGATATAGCCTTCGGCGTCGAGATGCGGCGTCAGCCGGTTATAGGCGGCAATATGGATGTGCGGCGATACGAGCGGATGGCTGTGGGTTTCGGTAATGACCACGACCTGCGCGCCGGCGGCATGTCCGGCGGCAATGCCGACCGGAGCATCTTCGAAGACCAGGCAGTCGGCGATATCGACCCCCAACTTTTGCGCCGCCAACAGGTAGCCCTGCGGATCGGGCTTGCCGGCAGTGACGTCTTCCGCGGTGATCAGCAAGGGCGGTTGCGGCAGGCAGGCCGCCTTGATGCGGGCTTCGGCGAGCGCGCGCGGCGCCGAGGTGACAATTGCCCAGCCATGGGCCGGCAGGGCCTTGAGGAAGCGGATGGCGCCGGAAATTTCAACGATCCCGTCTGCGGTCTCGATCTCGGCCAAGGTAATGCTGAGGGCCTCGGCCGCCGGATCTATGTCGGGCAGTTTGAGCGCGGCGATGGTATCGACCGACCGGGCGCCATGGATGGTGGGCAGGAAGGATTCCACGTCCAGTCCCTGGCGTTTCGCCCAGGCGCCCCAGACAAGTTCGGCGGAGGCGATGGAGTTGAGAACCGTGCCATCCATATCGAACAGGAAGGCGCGATACCGGCCTTGCAATAACGCATTCTCACTCATGATCGCACCTGACGCTAAACGGATACCTGTAATCCGAGCATAATTGTTGCAGCGCAAAAAGTCAGTAGTGCGGTGCGAAATAAGTTGAGAATTTAATCGCGGTGATAGGGCAGGCCGGCCAGTATGGTGGTGGCGCGGTACATCTGTTCGGCCAGCATGACGCGCACCAGGGCGTGCGGCCAGGTCTGCGGTCCGAAGGCCAGGGAAAAGGCCGATGACTTCAGCAGGGCCGGATCGAGGCCATCCGCCCCGCCGATCAGGAAGGTCACTCGGCGCTCGCCGCGATCCTTATAGGTATTGAGGCGCTGGGCGATCTGGCGCGAGGTCAATTGTTCGCCGTGCTCGTCGCAGGTGATCAATATGCCGCCTTCCCCTAATCCGGCTTTTATCGCTTCCATCTCTTGCGCTTTCAGCAGGGCGGAGGTGGCGGCCTTGGCGCCTTTTTTAGCTTCGACTTCCAGCAGGTCGACCGGCGAAATGCCTAAACCGCGCCCGGTTGAATTGGCGCGGTTCAGGTAATCTTTGACGAGATTGTTTTCAACGGTCGCGCCGAGCTTACCGACGGCGCAGAGTGTAAGTTTCACTTAGACGGAAACCGTGTGGCCAGTGCCCTCGGCCGAGAGCGACCAGATCTTCTCGATATTGTAGAAGCTGCGAACTTCCGGGCGGAAGATATGGACGACGACATCGCCGACATCGATCAGCACCCAGTCACAGGCCGGCAGGCCTTCGATCTTGGCCTTGCCGTGGCCGGCTTCCTTCAGCGCGCGCACGACGTGGTCAGCCAGCGCGCCGACATGGCGGTGGGATCGGCCGGAAGCGATGATCAGGGTGTCGGCGACCGAGGACTTGCCTCGCAGGTCGATGCAGACAATGTCCTGCGCCTTGTCGTCATCCAGCTTGTTGACGATCAGGGTTTCCAGCGGTTGCAGGGTATCGGTACTATGATCTTCGTGGGCGTCAGCGGACGCGGGAGCCTCAGACTGAGGGGTTTCGGGCGCGGTTTGCGCAGGTTGACGAGACAGGGCTAGGGTTCCTTTATGATCCACGATAGAGCCCTAATAGCACAAAATGCGCTTCAGGTCACCCATTGATGGAAATTTACTGGTTTCAGGATTTGGCTTTAATTTTCAAACGCAAGGCGGTCGAGGAATGGCCATGTAACGGACCTTTGATATAGGTCCAGGCGGGCACCTTCAGATAGGGCACGATGCGGGCGGCGCGTTCATCGATGCGATAGCGGGCGAAACGCTGGGCGGCGGGCGAGAAGCGAGCCTTCATCAGGGCGCCAGGTCGCGAAACGACGGCGATCGGCACCATGTGCATGAGCTGGACCCAGCCGCGCCACTTGTGGAAGCCGGCCAGGCTGTCGCCGCCCATGATCCAGACGAATTTCACGCCAGGATAACGGGCCTTCAGGGCGCGCAGGGTATCGAGGGTATAGGTGGCGTGAATGCGGGTCTCGAAATCGGAAATGACATCGCCATGGCCGATAAAGGGCTGGAGCCCGGCCATGCGCTCGGTTAAGGGGGCGGTATCGGCTTTCGATTTCAGCGGGTTCTGCGGCGAAACCAGCCAGAGGATGCGATCGAGCCCCAGCTGCCGGCGCGCCGTATCGGCGACATGGCGGTGGCCCTCATGCGCCGGATTGAAAGAGCCACCGAACAGGCCAACCGTCATGCCCGGCTCCAGATGGAAGCCGCTGCGCAATCCACCCGCGGAAACAGCGGGCCGCATCGGGGCCAGGCCTGCGAACCACATGCCTATGCGTTGTCCCACGGATTATAGGGGACGGAGACTTCCGGTGCCGGTTCGTCCTTGCTGACAGCCTCGCCCTGAATGGTTTCCAGCGCGGCGAACAGCAGTTCGCGCACACCTTCGCCGGTAACGCCGGAGATGAGCCAGGGCGTCTGGCCGGACGCTTTCTTGATCTTCGTTACCAGCTTCTTGCGGGCATCGGCATCGAGCGAATCCACCTTGTTGATGGCGACCAGTTCGGTCTTCGAGCCCAGAATCTCATCGTAGGCGTTCAGTTCCTTGCGGATAATCTTGTAGGCCTTGACCGGATCTTCCTGCGTGCCGTCGATCAGGTGGATCAGGACCTTGGTGCGTTCGACGTGACCGAGGAAGCGCGTGCCGAGGCCGGCGCCTTCGGAGGCCCCCTCGATCAGGCCGGGAATATCGGCCAGCACAAAGCGCTGCTCAGGCCCTAAGTCGATCACGCCGAGATTGGGCACGAGCGTGGTGAAGGGGTAGTCGGCGATCTTCGGCTTGGCGGCGCTCGATGCTGCCAGGAAGGTCGACTTGCCCGCATTGGGCAGGCCCACCAGGCCGGCATCGGCGATCAACTTCAGGCGCAGCCAGATCCACTTTTCCTCGCCATCCTGGCCGGGCATGGCAAATTTCGGTGCCTGGTTGATCGGGCCCTTGAAACGCGTATTGCCCCAGCCGCCATTGCCGCCCAGGGCCAGCAGGTGGCGCTTGCCGGCCTGATCGAGATCGACGATCAGGGTTTCGTGGTCTTCCTCGAAGACCTCGGTGCCGACGGGCACGTACAGCACGATATCCTCGGCATTGGCGCCGTGCATCTGGCGGCCCATGCCGTGAGTGCCGGTCTTCGCCTTGAAATGCTGCTGGTAGCGGTAGTCGATCAGGGTGTTGAGGCCATCCTTGGCCTCGATCCACACGTCGCCGCCCTTGCCGCCATCGCCGCCATCGGGGCCGCCATTGGGGATGAATTTTTCGCGCCGAAACGAAACGGCGCCCGCGCCGCCGTTGCCGGAACGGATAAAGATTTTGCACTGATCGAGGAATTTCATCGCGGTTCTTTGACGCAAAACGGTCGAAAAAGCAAGAAACCCCGGCGACGCCACGAATAATGGCGTGCCGGGGCTCCCGGATTTGCCGGTTTGACTACAGTATGCGGATCATATGGAGCGCCAGATGGGCGCCTTCGCGGGCCAGAGAGGTTTCCATCGTGCGGCGGCCGGTATAGAGGAAATCGGCCTTGATCAGGGCGCTGGCCGAGGGCTCATTATCGGCGAAGTGCGCCGCATGGATGATGCGGTGCAGTTTACGCTTCTTGACCCAGCGCAGCAGGCCGTCGGTCGCCTCGATGGCATAGCCCTGGCCCTGCCATTGCGGGGCGATGAAGACGCTCAGGTTCGGGCCGAACGAATGGATGCCGCCAGCCGTGCCGCAGGCCGATTTGGTCAGGCTGATCACGCCGATCAGCTGTTCGTCATCCAGGCGGATAGCCCAATGTGTGAAAGGCGTGGCCGCCATATCGGCCAGCAGGCGCTCGGCCTCGTTACGATCCAGCGGATGCGGGATGGCGTGCGTCATCCGTGCCGAATTCCGGTCGGCGAAGACGGCCATGAAGGCGTCGATGTCGTTGGGTTTCAGCGCCGTCAGACTCAGGCGCGTCGTTTCGACGCTGATCTGATCAGGCTTTTGTGGGCCGATGGCGGCCCGGTGGGTTTCGTTGCGCGCGATCATGTCTCTCACTCCTCTGACCCCGGCGGCTGTCTTCGCACCACCTTGAGGTCTATTTAGGGTCGAACTGTGTCGGTTCCACCACAGGTCTTAAAGAGCGGGATCACGATTGGTTTATGTTAAAACCAAAAACGAAAACGGGAGCCAGGTTTTATCCGGACTCCCGCTCTGATATTCGGTCCGGATCGGCTTAAAATCTTAAGCACGATCCGGAAATCTTCAGGTCGTACTTATTCGGCAGCGGCGGCTGTCGGAACGATCGACACGTAACAACGGTCATCGCGCTTGGTGGTGAACTTCACATTGCCGTTCGCCGTGGCGAAGAGGGTGTGGTCGCGGCCGAGGCCGACATTGTCACCAGCGAAGAACTTGGTGCCGCGCTGACGGACGAGGATGTTGCCGGCGAGAACGAGTTCGCCACCGAACTTCTTGACGCCGAGGCGCTTGGACTGTGAGTCGCGGCCGTTGCGGGACGAACCACCGGATTTTTTGTGTGCCATGGGAGGTGCTCCTTAGGTTCTGTGATTACGCTTCTTCGGAGGTCGCTTCAGCGGCCTTCTTCTTGGCCGGAGCCTTCTTCTTCGGCGCCGGAGCAGCTTCTTCAGCGACGACTTCCGGCGTTTCGATGGCGGCGGCCAGGTTGCGCGGCGCCAGGTTACGGGCGCGAGCGTCCAGTTCGGCCTTCGTGGTCAGCGAGACGGTGCCTTCCCACTTGGCAGACTTGCCGGCGCCGAGGATCGAGGTGACGCGCAGGACCGACTGCAGCTGGCGATGACCGCGGGTGCGGCGATAGCCCTGACGACGGATCTTCTTGAAGATGCGAACCTTCTCGCCCTTGCGGGTTTCGATCAGGGTGGCTTCGACCACGGCGCCATCAACGAGCGGCGCGCCGACAACGGCACCAGCCGCATCGCCGAGCATCAGCACTTCGTTGAACTTGACAGCCGCGCCGGCTTCGCCTTCGAGCTTCTCGACAACGATCAGATCGCCAGCCGAAACACGGTATTGCTTACCGCCTGTTTTGATGACCGCGTACATGGTCAGGAACCTTATGCCGTGGCGCCGGGCTTTATAAGCGAAAAGTCCTGCGCGGGAGAATGGAAAAACGCCCCAGGAACCAAAGGCTCCGGGCGAGAGGCGGCGACTTATACAAGGATATCTCGGTGAGTCAACGGGTTTGTTCGCGGTTCGCGCCGCTAATTCCATTTCTCATCCGGGTTGCGAGGGCAATTATCTATATTGTCTTCCCGAACGAAGCGATAGCGCAATGTCGCCTTGCTGATACTGTAAATGTAACATTTAACGATGCCAGGGCCTTCATCACCTTTCTGCGTGTACCAGGGCTGTGCCGAGATCAGAAGCCGCTCGTCCTTATCTTCGATGAAGTTGACATAGTAATGGTACACCCAATGGCTTGATGCATTGGTAGGTGTGTATGGAATGCCGGCTCTTTTCAGGACCGAGGGCCATACAAGTTCTGACAGTTTGACAGGGTTATGTGTTTGGGATGGTTTCAGAACGAAAAGAAGGGGGATATCCGTTCCGCTGCCCTCGAAATAGTTGATGATCAGGTGGCGATTGTCTTTCAACCAGTGCAGGCTGGCGCTGCGTACCATTTCGAAGCGATAAGTGATCTTGCCTGTAGCGCGCTCTATAACGAATGCGTTTTCGGTTTCTTCTGTCAGCTTGGGTAGTTTGAATGGTGTCGGGTTGTTTTGGCCGGCTTCGATATCTTCGCTGCCGACCACCACCACTGCCCAGCGGCAATCGGGTGACGTGGCGATAGTGGTTCTTAAAACATGCAGATTGACGGGTGTGTAGTCCGCGCAAGCTTCCGCAGGCGCATGTACGGCAGGCGGTGTACTCGCAGCTAAGACCATGGTTTTTCCCCTCAAGCTAAGTGTTTACTGCATTGACCGGTCATCCGACACCGAATCTTTTGCTGTGTTTTTCACTTCCGCTTGATTTCGTGGCGCGAAGGCTTAACTAAGCGCCAGACCCATTTCCTTTATAAAGTAACACCTCATGGCCGATACCGCGCACCAATCGCAAAAGACCCCCGTCACCGTCCTGACCGGCTATCTGGGCGCGGGCAAGACGACCCTGCTCAACCGTATCCTCTCCGAGAACCACGGCCAGAAGTACGCCGTCATCGTCAACGAGTTCGGCGAAATCGGCATCGATAACGACCTGATCGTCGGCGCGGATGAAGAAGTGTTCGAAATGAACAATGGCTGCGTCTGCTGCACGGTGCGCGGGGACCTGATCCGCATCCTGTCGCAGCTGATGAAGCGCAAAGGCCGGTTCGACGCCATCATCGTCGAGACGACGGGCCTGGCCGATCCCGGCCCGGTGGCGCAGACCTTTTTTGTCGATGAGGACATCAAGGCGAAGACCTATCTCGACTCGGTGACGGCGCTCGTGGATGCCAAGCACTTCGAGGACGCGCTGAATACCGACCGCGTGGTCAAGGAACAGATCGCCTTTGCCGACCAGATCATCCTCAACAAGACCGACCTGGTCGATGACGCGAAGCTGGACGAGATCGAGGGCCGTCTGAAAGGGCTGAACCCGTTGGCCAGCATTGTGCGCGCCCAGCGTTCCTTCGTCGATATCGCCACCTTGCTGAACCAGCACCGCTTCGACCTGACCAAGCTGGAAGAGGTCGGCCACGATGACCCCCCTCATCATGATCACCACCACGATCATGATCATAATCATAATCCGGCGCACGGCGAACCCGGCCATGTGCATGACGAACACTGCGGCCATGACCATCATCATGACCATCATCATGACCACGGCCATCACCATCATAATCCGGCGCATGGCGAGGCGGGTCACGTCCATGACGAGCATTGCAGCCACACCATCAATCCGATCCACGACGAAGAGATCAAGAGCCTGTCGCTCAGCACCGACAAGCCGATCGATGGCATGCGCTTTACCCAGTGGCTCGATCGCCTGCTGGCGGAAAAGGGCCAGGATATTCTGCGCGCCAAGGGCATTCTGAACGTCAAGGGCGAGAACAAGCGCCTGGTCTTCCAGGCGGTGCATATGATCCTGGAAGGCGACCTGCAGCGCGAATGGCAGGCCGATGAACCACGCATCTCGCGTGCCGTATTTATCGGTCGTCACCTCGATACGGCAGCCCTCAAGGCCGGTTTCGAAGCCACCATCGCAGCATAACAGATGACACAAAGCCTTCTGCTATCCCTGACGGGTGGCGTCCTTATCGGAACGGCGGCAGGTGGGCTTTATCTGGTCTCTGGCCGCATCGCCGGCATCAGCGGCATTTTTGGCAATGCCCTGAGTGGCCCCAGGGGCGGTTGGCGCGGCCTGTTCATCCTCGGCCTCGTTCTGGCCGGGCTGGGCGCGCGGCTGTTGGGGGTAACGCCGCCCGGTATCGGCAGTCCGCTTGCGCTGACGATCCTTGCGGGCCTGCTGGTCGGGATCGGCACGCGTCTGGGCAATGGCTGTACGAGCGGACATGGGGTCTGCGGACTGGCGCGCTTGTCATTGCGATCACTGACAGCCGTATTGATCTTCATGGCGACGGCCATCATCACGGTCTTTATCGTGCGCCACCTGATGGGGGGCGTGCCGTCATGAGGCGTTATCTGACACCCTTGGGTTTTGGCCTCCTGTTCGGCATGGGGCTGGTCGTTTCCGGCATGATCGATACGGCCAATGTCAAAGGCTTTCTCGATATTTCCGGCGCGTGGCGGCCAGGGCTGGGCCTCGTCATGGGCGGTGCGGTTCTGGTGGCTCTGCCGATCTTCCAGTGGGTGAACCGCCGGGGCCAGGCGCTCGACGGCACGCCGGTCGAGCCGCCATCGCGCCTCATTGATATACGCCTGATCGGCGGCGCGGCGCTGTTCGGTATCGGCTGGGGCATTGCCGGCATCTGTCCGGGACCGGCCCTGGTCTGGCTGGGCATCGACCCGCTGGCCATACTGCCCTTCATCGCCGCCCTGATCACCGGCAACCTCATTGCCGATCTCGGGCTCAAGGCCCTGAAACGCTAGACCACTTTTCAATCGTCCTTTCACTCCCTATAAGCGCCTCCATGACCTTTGCTTACCAAAAATCCTTCGATGCCTTTGTTGTGGCCGCTCTGTTCGATGCACTCGATGAGCCCATTGTGGCGCTGGGCGATGGCGTTATCGTCTTCCCCGATGCCGACAAGACCTTCGAGGCGCACCCCAATGCCGGAATCCTGACCGCCGTCATCCACCCGACCGGCCTCGGCGTGATCACCGGCGGTGACGATGGACGCGTGGTCTGGACCACCAAGGATGCCGGGCCTATCGAGCTGGCGGCGCATAAGGGCGCCTGGGTCGATGTCATCGCCGTAGCGCCTGAAGGCCAGGTCATCGCCTATGCTACGGCCAAAAAGGTGCATGTGCTCGATCTGCTCAAGAAGGAGACCAAGGTCTTTACGCATGAGCATTCGGTCTCGGATCTCGTCTTCGATCCCAAGGCGCGCAAGCTCTATTGCGCCACCTATAATGGCGTGGTCGTGTGGTTTGCCCGCATTGATGAAAAACAGAAGCCGACCAAGCTGTTCTGGGCCGGTTCGCATACCAAGGTCGCCATGGCGCCTTCGGGGGAGTTCGTCATCACCGCCATGCAGGAAAACGCCCTGCACGGCTGGCGCCTGAAGGATTCGAAAGACATGCGCATGGGCGGCTACCCCGCCAAGATCAAGTCGATGGACTTCTTCGCCAAGGGCAAGCTGCTGGCCACTTCCGGGGCCAATGGCGCGGTAGTCTGGCCGTTCCTGCGTCCCAATGGTCCGATGGGCGAGGAAGCTTCCGAGATCAATCCGCTGGAAGGCAGCATGGTCTCCGTGGTGGCGGGGGCAGCCGAGGAGACCATTCTCAGCGCCGGCACCGAGGATGGCCGCGTCTGGCTGGCCGAACTGCAATCGACCCATGTGGAATGGATCAAGGGCGAGAAAGGTTCGCCGATCACGGCGCTGGCCATCTCCGGCGAGGCCAATCGCATTCTGTTTGGCGATGAAGATGGCGTGGTCTATATCTTCGAGGCGTGATATCACGTTCTGAGAGGCTGCAAAGCATCATCTATCTGCGATACGTTGCTCACGTACTTGAGTACGCTGCCTGCGTTTCTCGATAGCTAATCCTTTTCGCCGTCTCATAACGCGATATCGGTTCGGCGTATGTGGCTGTGGGGGCTGCCTTAAATGAGTGAGCGTGACGATGAGCCGGAAGAGACGGTTCCGGGCCTGAGTGAAGAAACCATCTATGACGCTGCGCCGCCGCCTTCACCCGCGCCGGAAAAAGACCTGTACCCGACCGAGACCACGACTCCCAAACCGATGCCAGTAACTGTAAAGCGTAAGTTCCGCCCGTTGCGTTTCGTGGGCGCCTGTATTGTCGGCTTCTTCGCCTTTTCGATCCTGTCCGTCGCCATTCACCGCTTCGTACCGGTGCCGGTGACCTTCCTGATGATCGAGAAGCTGACCCAGGGCAATGGCCTCGATCATCGCTGGGTGCCGGGATATCAGATCAGCGACAACCTGAAGCGCGCCGTCATCGCCTCGGAAGACGCCAAGTTCTGTACGCACGATGGTTTCGACATGCAGGCCATCGAGAAGGCCGAGCGTTATAATGCCACGCATAAGAAGAAGCGCGGCGCCTCGACCATTTCGCAGCAGACCGCCAAGAATGTCTTCCTGTGGCCGGATCGCTCCTGGGTCCGCAAGGGGTTCGAGGTCTATTACACCTTCCTGATCGAGCACATGTGGTCGAAGGACCGGATCATGGAGGTCTATCTCAATTCGATCGAGATGGGGCCGGGCATCTATGGCGCCGAGGCTGCCTCGCAATACTGGTTCGGCCATAGCGCGGCGACGCTCTCAAAGGCCGAGGCGGCGCAACTGGCGGCCATCCTGCCCAATCCGATCAAGCGTAAGGCGGGCAAGGGCAGCAAGCGCTCCGGCCGTATCGCCGCCAATGCGCGCACGGTTGTCAGCCAGGGACTGGATGCCTGTGCGGCGGAATAAAAAATAGCAGAAGGGGATTTTATATTCTTACTATTCAAGAATAAAGCGTCTCCGGTATAATGAGGGGGAATATATGGCTGATGCAGACCTGATTTTACGACTGCTGCCTGCGGTCATTGGGGGAATTTATACTCTTATCGGTATCGCTGGGCTGGTCACGGGAGGCGCGCGTAAAGGTAGGGACATCCAGGCTTCGCAACTATACGATCGTGTGTATTTTCTTTTACGCATATTTTTTGGCGCAACCATTTTGGGCGTCGGTGTTGTGTTTTGGTCAATAACCGGCCATGACACGACTAATCAGGCCGTCGATCTTTGTGTAAGAGCGAGCGGACTGTGTTTGGTTGCAATGGTTTTACCTATGATAATGCGCGGTAATATGATGTACCGAGCAGCTAAATATCTGGTAGAGAATGGAAGCTGGGCGATGAGATGGTTGCATCGCCTGTATATTTTGCGTTTCGAGTACTACGGAGCCGTCAAAAGCAAAATCAATGCCACTTTGATTGGTCTGATGGGGGCGACTCTTCTCTTCCTGGGGAGTTATATCTTTGAGTTGGTTGCTCAAGCCAAGAATGCAATTCGATTAATTCTGGGAGGATGATAAAGGCTTGGGAGGTATACAGCAGTATAACGCCGCCTTAATGCCTTGACGCCTGCAACCAAATGGCCTTCCCTGCGATTTGTTAACCATTGGGAGGACTGGTCATGAAGTATCTGCTGACATCTGCGGCCTGTGTGGCCTTGCTTACCGGGTGCGCTACCACGACCGCGCCTTCCGCGCCCTCTGTGGTGCTGGGTGGCGGTACAGGGCCAGGTGCCTATACCGTGCCGGTCGAGCCCGCGCCGCCGGCCACACCGGTTCCCGCCAAGCCGACACCGGAAGAGGCCACGGCCTTTATCACTGACGCCGAGGCCAAGCTGGCCGATCTCAGCGAATATGACCAGCACGTGCAGTGGATGGGCGCCACCTTCATCAATTACGATACGGAATGGCTGCAAACTCGCGCCGATGCCGCGCTGAACGAGGCCACGGTCAAGTACGCCATGGAATCGGCGCAGTATAACGATGTCGATGCCGATCCGGTGACGCGCCGCAAGCTCGACCTGCTGCGCATTTCCCAGACCCTGCCGGCGGCAGCCGAACCGGGCGCGGCGGAAGAGCTTTCGGCCGTGGCCGCCAAGCTGGGCGCCACCTATTCGACCGGCAAGTTTACCTGGAAGGGCAAGACCTACAATCTCGACGACGCTTCGGACGTGATGGCCAAGACTCGCGATCCGGCCACCACCCGCGCCATGTGGGAAGGCTGGATGAGTATCGCCGCGCCGATGAAGGACGACTACGCCAAGCTGGCCGCGCTTTCGAACAAGGGGGCGCAGGGGCTGGGCTTCAAGGATACCGGCGCCCTGTGGCGCTCCGGCTATGACATGGATCCGGATGCCTTCGCTGCCGAGACCGACAAGCTGTGGACCCAGGTGGCGCCCTTCTACAAGAATCTGCACTGCTATACGCGGCGCAAGCTCAATGAGAAATACGGCGATGCCGTCCAGCCGAAGACCGGCCCGATCCGCGCCGACCTGTTGGGCAATATGTGGGCGCAGGACTGGTCTAACATCTATGATGTTGTCGCGCCGAAAGGCATCAAGTCGAGCTACAGTCTCGACAAGCTGCTTGTGAAGAAGAAGTACGACCCGGTGAAAATGGTCCATACCGGCGAGAGCTTCTATACCTCGCTGGGCTTCAAATCCCTGCCGTCGACCTTCTGGGAGCGTTCGCAGATCACCCGGCCAAAGGATCGTGAAGTGGTGTGTCACGCCTCGGCCTGGGATATCGATAATAATGAGGATGTTCGCATCAAGACCTGCCTTCAGGTCAATGGCACGGACTTCTACACGGTCCACCATGAGCTGGGACATAATTTCTACCAGCGCGCCTATATGGATCAGCCGTTCCTGTTCAAGAACGGCGCCAATGACGGCTTCCACGAGGCGATCGGCGATTTCATCGGCCTGAGTTCGGTGACGCCGACCTATCTCAAGCAGATCGGCATTCTGGACAAGGTGCCGGGGGAATCCGAGGATATTCCCTACCTGCTCAAGATGGCCCTGCAAAAGGTGGCCTTCCTGCCGTTCGGTCTGGAAATCGACCGCTGGCGCTGGGAGGTTTTCTCCGGTCAGATCACCGAGGCGCAGTATAATCAGCGCTGGTGGGAACTGGTGCGCAAGTATCAGGGCATCCAGGCGCCGGGGCCGCGTCCGGAATCGGCCTTCGATCCGGGCGCGAAGTATCATGTGGCGGCCAGCGTGCCCTATACGCGTTATTTCCTGGCCGATATCCTGCAGTTCCAGTTCCAGCGTTCGGCCTGTGAGGAAGCCGGCTGGAAGGGTCCGTTGTCGCGCTGTTCGATCTATGGCGAGCGGGCTGTTGGTGAAAAACTGAATGCCATGCTGGAGATGGGGCAATCCAGGCCCTGGCCGGATGCTCTGGAAACCTTCACCGGTCAGCGCGAGATGGATGCCACGGCGATCATGGACTACTTTGCCCCGCTCAATGCCTGGCTGGAAGAACAGAATGCCGGTCAGCAGTGCGGCTGGGATGGCGAGATATAACTTACGGGGTTTGGGGCCTGCGGCCCCAAGTCTTCTCTCTTTCCAAAGAAAAAACCCGGCCCTCAGGGGTCGGGTTTTTCTTTGAAACAAGGCAAGGTTTGTGGGGGCGAGACCCCATACGTTATATCCCGTCACCTCATCGTGGATAAAGAAGGCGAAGCGGTAATTTTTAACCATTAGTTCACCGTTCTCCCCGCATAGCTCAGCTGGGAAAACAGTATTCTTTGTGGGGGAATTTGTGCGCAACTGGTCACTTGCTCTGCGCGATGCCGTCCTGCTCGGCGCCAGTATTTTCGCCGTCGGTGCTCTGGTCGGATTGTTCGTTTATTTCAGCGCCAGCTACAGCCTGAAGCGCGAAGTCCAGAGCAACCTGCTGGCCATTGCGGAAAGCGCCGCCCATCTCACTGATGTCCGGGCGCATGATGCGATCAAACGCCGCGAAGACAAGGGCAATGAGGACTATGAGACCGTTCGCAAACCTTACTTTGCCCTGCTGAAAGCCAATCCGGACCTGGCCTATATCTATACGAATGTCGAACGTGACGGCCAACTGATCTTCATTGTCGATTCCTCCATCCCCAAACCCGGCGAGAAGGAGATACCGACCGATGTGCTGCAAACCTATCCGGATGCGTCTGAAACCTTGAAAACCGTTTTCCGGACCCACAAGGCGCAGGTTGAGGACAAGACCTATACCGATAATTGGGGCACCTTTCTTTCGGCCTATGCGCCGATCTGGGACGGAGACCGGTTTGTCGGTACGGTCGGGGTCGATATTCGCGTTACCGCCTATCTGAACCATCTGGTCCGGCTGCGGATATCTGTGTTGCTCGGCTTGCTGATCGCTTCCGTGGTGGCGGTGGTGGCGGGCATGGTGGTCTATCGTCTGCGGACGGCGGCGCTGCTGACCGCGCAGGAAGCCGCCCTGCGCGCCGAGGAGGTTGGCCGGCTCCAGGCCGACCGGCTGGCCGCTGAAACACAGGCGGCGACGCTTGAAGCCCGGCAGCGGCAGGCCCTGCATGCGCGGATCGGGGATTTCCGGCAAAATATCGAGGGCGTCCTGGCCAATGTGACCGGAACGGCGGAGGGCCTGTCGATCAGCGCCCGCAAGGTGGGGGATATATCGAAGGATACGCATCTGAAGGCCGGGCGCGTGGCGGATGTGTCCAATGAAGCCGCGGTGCGGTCCGAATCCATCGCGCGCTCGACGCATGAACTGGCCAGATCAATCGCCGAAATTTCCAGCCAGAGCGCGGTTTCGCAGGATCTGGCGGTTGAGGCAGCGCAGCAGGCCGAGGCGGCCAGCCAAGCATTGCTGCAACTGACGGACAAGTCGGACAAGGTCGGCCAGATCGTCAGCCTGATCACGGACATCGCCGCACAGATTAATCTGCTGGCGCTGAATGCGACGATTGAATCGGCACGGGCGGGCGAGGCGGGACGCGGTTTCGCTGTGGTGGCCACGGAGGTCAAGAATCTGTCCACACGCGTTACCCGCGCCAGCCATGATATCCGCGATCAGATTTTCGAGGTGCAGGCGGCGGCGGAACATTCGGCCGGTACGGTTGAGGCGATCCGCACGACGATTGTGCAAGTGCAGGGAGCAACCAAATCGGTGGCCGCGGCCGTTTCGCAGCAGCACGGCGTGATGTCGGATATCGAGGCCAATGTCGCCGAATCTGTGGAAGGTGCGCGCCTGATCCGTGAGGACCTCGGGCATGTCAGCGCCACCGCGCAGGATGCGGGTCGCACAGCGCAGGCGGTGGAAGCCGCCGCGGGCGAGGTGCGTAACAGCTCACATCAGATGCAGGCCTATATGGAGCAGTTTGCCGGAGAGGTCGCTTAGGCTTATGGGGCCGCAGGCCCCAAACCCCGTAAGTTATGCCAGCTTGATCTCGCGCAGGCGCTGCATCAGGAAATCCTGCGCCGTGATTGGCTCCGCACCCAGGTCGGGATGTTCGGCGGTGATGCAGTTCGGCAGGGTTTCGATCAGGTAGGGCGGCTCGAAATGCAGGAAGAAGGGCGTTGAATAGCGCGCGAAGTCCTTGCGCGCTTCCGCCGGATTGATCACTCGGTGCTGGGTGGACGGCAGAACGCCATTGGTCAGGCGGGACAGCATGTCGCCGATATTGCAGACGATGCAATCGGCCGGTGGGGTGATCGGCAGCCACTGACCGTCGCGGTCGAGCAGTTGCAGGCCCGGCTCCTCGGCGCCCAGCAGCAGGGTGATGACATTGATATCGCCATGCGCGCCGGCGCGAACGGACTCACCCGGTGTCGTCACCGGCGGATAATGCAGCAGACGCAGGACGCTGTTGCCTTCTTTTACCGGCGCCTCGAAGAAATCCGCATCAAGTTTCAGATAGACGGCGATGGCGCGCAGCACCTTCTTGCCCAGAGCATCGAGCGCTTCATAGAGCGCATAGGTGCTGGCGTGGAAGTCGGCGATCTCTTCTGGCCAGACGTTCGCCGGCATATATTCCGTGTACGGATGACCGGCGGGAAGTTCGCGGCCGATATGCCAGAATTCCTTGAGGTCGTGGTGCGTGGCGCCCTTGGCGGTCTCGATGCCGAAAGGCGTATAGCCGCGCGCGCCGCCGATGCCGGTTTTGTATTGGCGCTTGACCGCGTCCGGCAGAGCGAAGAAGGCCTTGGTGGCCGAAAGCGCGCGGTCAAGCAGGGCCGGATCGAGGCCGTGGCCGCCCAGGACGGCGAAGCCGTAACGCTCGAAGGCCGCGCCCAGCTTTTGCGAAAAAGCCGGAAAATCCGCTTCATACAGCGCCATCGGTACGGGCGGAATGGCGGAAACCGCCGGCTGGGAAGAATCGGGCATGACAGGCACTCTGCGGGGAAGAAAACGAAGTTTCTTCTTAATCCGGGCCTGCCTTTTCAGGCAATTTGTTTCTTGAGATATCTCCATGGGCCGTTTCCTAAATCCCACAACCCGGAATAACCTATGGAGCAGGGGTGATTTTTGTAACAAACTCGGTTATGAACCGCTTGTCTGGCCGCGACTCGCAAGAGACCGCGGTGTTTTGATTCGGCTATAAGGCAAGGTTCAGTGTTTGCGGGTACGGGCGCGGGGCGCCATATGCGGAAATGGGTGATGGGCACGGCGGCGCTGCTGGCGGCGGTTGCCACTGTCCTGTGCGTCCTGCCGCACCAGACCGCGGCCCAGGAGAGTTCTTCTGCCAACCAGTCCCTTTCCGATCTCGTCGACAGCGACCTGCAGCCCGTCAATTCCACCAAGGCCCTGAAAACCTCCGAACAGTCGGTGGTGCGCGTGCTTGTCGTCTATCGCGGCTATGGCGGCGTGCCGCTCGATACGGTCGGCATGGGATCCGGCTTCGTGGTCGCGCCCGGCTATATTGTCACCAACTATCATGTGGTCGAGGTACCGCCCGAAGCCTCCAGCGCCGATATCTATATCGTGCCGCACAAGGATTCCGGCGCCGGTTACCAGCCGGTACAGCTGATGAAGAAGTGGGTGGAAGGCGACCTGGCCCTGCTGGCCGCGCCCAGCCTGAAGGTGCCGCCGCTCAAGCTCTACCTGACGCCCTACAAGAACGAACGCGTCGTGACCATGGGCTATCCCGATGTCACGGATCACCTGCTGAACCGCTCCGGCACCGCTTTGCTGGAGCCGGCCGACGCCTATGTGACGCAGGGCTCGATCGCCCTGTTCGCCTCCACCAATCCGGATGGCAGCCGCGTCGATACCCTGTTCCATACGGCGCCGATCAATCATGGCAATTCCGGTGGGCCGCTGCTCAATGAATGCGGTCAGGTGGTGGGCGTCAATACCTGGACGGCACCGTCATCGGTCTCCAATGCCGGCAATCTCGATGTCTCGGCCGGGCAGTATGTCGCCACCCATGTATCGGCGCTCAATACCTTCCTGAGTTCGGCTGGCGTGACCCCGACCGTGGTCAGCACGCCGTGTTACGCCAAGAGCGAGGACGAGATCGTCAAGGACGACGCCCTGTCGCGCGTCCTGGCCGCTGCCGCCGAAGCCCAGGTCCAGCGCCTGGCCGAGCAGAAGAAGGCCGAGGCCGATCGCGCCGCCATGGAGATCTGGCAACTGGGCGCCATGATCGTGCTGTCCGTACTGGTCCTGATCCTGATCGGCCTGATTATCCGCCGTGAAATCCGCCACCGCAACGAGATCCACAGCAAGGAGCCGCTGGCCCCGACCGCTTTTGACGAGGTACCGGCCAAGCCTGAAAAGGTGAAGCCGCCAAAGGTCGAGAAGCCGAAGGCCGAGTGGGTGCCGCACGATCGCGTCAAGCTGCCCGGCATCAAGCATCCGATTCCCTGGGGCTGGATCGCTCTGGCCCTGGTCATCGTCGTGGCTGTGGTCGGCTTCCTGATCAAGGAACGCGAGATCGACAGCCGTCTCAGCAAGCCGAAGGTGGCGGCGCCCGTGGCCGCGGCCGCCATCCAGCACATGTCGTGCGATGTCGACAAGGCGATGTCCGCCAATCCGCTGGCCGATGCCGGTCATATCGAATTCGATTTCGATCTCGTCCATGCCTGCGTCAACGGCCGTACGCCCTATGAACGTCAGGCCAATGGCGAACTGCTGCGCTTCACGACCGGCACTGATAATCCGGTGGCGGCGCGCATGGAGCTATCGGCCGATGGCAGCCTCTTCACGCGCTATGACTACCGGCTCGATCCAGCGCAATACCAGACCTTTGTGGCTCAGAAAAACGCGCTGGGCTCGCTGCGCTGCTCGGCCAATGCCGATGCCGGCGCCCTGGCGGCGCTGGGCGACAATCTCGCCCGCATCCGCACGCTTTCCCTCTCTTACCTGACCATGCCGGCGGAAACCAAAACCGTCTGGCGCTGCAAGGCCGTTTAGTTTAGAGCGTCTTTCGATCTGCTTGCATCAGGTCGGCGCTCTCATTCTTAGTTTTACAGCACTTTTTAATCCAAAAAGTGCGGCATACTTCTCGGAAAGTGCGCCGGTTAACAGGCCCTCACGGCCGTCTTCATCCTGTGTTCAGGCGAAGGTTTGTAGTGCTTGTTCATGAACCCGGCTATCGCCTTATGGGTTTCTAACGAGTTTGTGGCGTTTTCCGATCCCTGTTCTTACCCCGGCTATGCCATGGTCAAAGGTAGCGACCCGAGATCGGTTTCCTATGCGGAACCATAACGGGTTCCGTAAATCATCTGAGGAGTTTTAATCCTATGCTTAATTTGAATATTTCCGGCAAGAATGCCACCCGTAATGCCATTTTAGCCCTGACCGGCGTTGCCTTTTTAATGGCCGGCTGTGAGACGGTCGACACCAGCAACGGCGTCAAGACCAGCAGCAATACCAAGTCGGGCGCCCTGATCGGTGCCGGCGCGGGTGCTGTGCTCGGCGCCCTGTCCAACAAGAACGATCGCCGCAAGAATGCCGTCATCGGCGCGGGCATCGGTGCCCTGGCAGGCGCCGGCGTGGGCGCCTATATGGACCGCCAGAACAAGGACCTGCGCGCCAAGCTGGAAGGTCGTGGCGTCTATATCACCCGTTCGGGCGACAACATCGTCCTGAACATGCCCGGCGATGTCACCTTCGCCTCGGGCAGTGCCGATCTCTCTTCCAGCTTCATGCCGGTGCTGAACGATGTCGGGGTCATCCTCAACCAGTATCCCTCGACCTATATTGACGTGGTGGGCCATGCCGACAGTTCCGGTAATGCCGCCAGCAACCAGGAGCTTTCAGAGCGCCGCGCCAATGCCGTGGCCGGTTATCTGGTAGGCCAGAAGGTAAAGGCCGAGCGCATCTATGTGGCCGGCGCCGGCGATACGCAACCGATTGCCACCAATGCCACGCCCGAGGGCCGCGCCAAGAACCGCCGTGTGGAAATCACCCTGCGTCCGGTGGAATAATTAACCTTTTCCTTTTGGGGAATATCAAGGTTAAACCTGTAGAACAGGCGGCATGGATAAACCGTGCCGCCTGCATTTATTGGGGGCCGAGGTTGATGTGATCACCCCGGCCGATGTGATGGATTTCGTTGACCGCAAAGTGGCTGCGAAGGAACGCGCCATCGTGGCCAATCACAATCTGCACAGCCTGTACCTGTTCCAGCGACGGGCTGATATGCGTGCTTTCTATGCCAGGGCGGACCTGATCGAGATCGACTCCACGCCGATGATCGCCTGGGCCAGGCTGATGGGCCACCGGGTTTCACGCGCGCATCGCTGCACCTATCTCGATTTTCGTGAGGATTTCTGGGCGCTGGCGCAGGCAAAAGGCTGGCGCGTCTATCATGTCGGCGGCGAAACGGCGCACAATGCGGCTTCGAAGGCGGCTATCCTGTCACGCTATCCGCAGGTGCATCTCGACCTGCACACTGGCTTCTTCGATATCAACGGCCCGGCCAATGCGCTTTTGCTGGCCGGTCTGCGCGAAAAAAAGCCAGACGTCCTGCTGGTCGGCATGGGTATGCCGCGTCAGGAAACCTGGATACTCAACAATCTCGACCACCTGCCGCCTTGCGTCATCCTGCCGGTGGGGGCGGCCTTCGATTACGAGGCGGGTGTCATGTACACCCCGCCGCGATGGACCGGGCAACTGGGCATCGAATGGCTGGTGCGTTTTTTCCATGAGCCCCGGCGCCTGTTCGAGCGCTATTTCATCGAGCCGTGGTGGCTGATCCCGCAGGCCTTGCGCGATCTGATGCGGCGGCAGAAACCGGCCTGAGGCCAGGCTGCCAGAAATCCTTGGAAGTGACCATTAACAATCATGGTTAACGACCCTTTAACCGGGGCAGGGCAACATGCCGGGCACGGACGTACAAGGTCCGGTTTACGCAGCGCAGGGCCGCATGACCGAGTGTCTCCATCGTGATTTTTCGCCCCAGACCGATCCGGTCAAGAACAAGGTCGTCCTGATCACCGGCGGCACGGGCTCGTTCGGCCGCCGCATGGTTCAGACCTTGCTGGAGCGTTACGATCCACGCAAGGTGATCATCCTGTCGCGCGATGAGCTCAAGCAATACGAGATGAAGAACGAGCTGGAGGAGCGCTTTAATAAGCAGCAACTTTCCAGGCTGCGTTTCTTTCTGGGCGATGTGCGTGATCGCGAGCGCCTGATCATGGCTTTCCGCGACGTCGATATCGTCATCCATGCCGCCGCCCTGAAGCAGGTGCCGGCGGCGGAATATAACCCGTCGGAATGTATCGCCACCAATATCACTGGCGCGGAAAACGTCGTGGCCGCCGCCTTTGCCACGCGCGTCAAGCAGGTGGTGGCGCTTTCCACCGACAAGGCCTGTTCGCCGATCAATCTCTATGGCGCCACCAAGCTGGCCTCGGACAAGATCTTCGTGGCGGCCAATAACATGTCCGGCGATATCGGTACGCGCTTCTGTGTGGTGCGCTATGGCAATGTCGTCGGTTCGCGGGGCTCGGTGGTGCCGTTCTTCAAACGTCTGCTGGAAAAGGGCGCGGCCGAATTGCCGATCACCGATCCGCGCATGACCCGTTTCTGGATCTCGCTCGACCAGGGTGTGGCTTTCGTGCTGTCCTGCATGGAACTGACGCAAGGGGGCGAAATCTTCGTGCCGAAGATTCCGGCGACCCTGGTCACCGATCTGGCCACGGCCATGTCACCTCAGGCGAAACAGACCGTTATCGGCATTCGCCCCGGCGAGAAACTGCACGAAATGATGATCTCGGCCGATGACGCCCGCTCGACCTATGAGCTGGACGACCGCTACGTGATCGAACCGGAATTCGCCGAATATACCCGCAAGAGCTTTGCCAAGGTACGCGGTATCAAAAAGGTGCCGGAGGGCTTTTCCTATGCGTCCGATAACAATGAAGAACGTCTGGACGCGGATGGCATCAAGGGTATGATGAAGGCCTATCTGGGGTGAGCGTTTCAGAAAAGGTGATGAGATGACCTTTCTCCCCTATGGCCGTCAATCGATCAGCGAGGCCGATATCGAGGCCGTGGTCGAGACCCTGCGTTCCGACTTCCTGACCACCGGCCCAATGGTCGAGCGCTTCGAGACAGCGCTGGCCGAGATGGTGGGCGCGAAAGAGGCGGTTGTGGTTTCAAACGGCACGGCGGCCCTGCATCTGGCGGTGATGAGCGAGGAACTGTCGCCGCGCTGCGCCGTCATCGTGCCCGCCATTACTTTTGCGGCTTCCGCCAATTGCGTGGCCTATTGCGGGGCACCGGTGATCTTCGCCGATGTGGACCCTGTCACCGGCCTGATCACCGACGATAGTTTCGATGAGGCGCTGAAGACGCTTGAGCGCGATTATCACGGCTTCCGGCTGGGTGGGGCCATTCCGGTGCATTATGCCGGCCGGCCAGTCGATCTGTCGCATATCCATAACGTATGCGAGGAGCACGGATCCTTCGTGATCGAGGATGCGTGCCATGCCATCGGCACCGTGGGGCCGCAAGGACCGGTCGGGTCGTGTCAGGCCTCGACCATGACCTGCTTTTCCTTCCATCCGGTCAAGACCCTGACGACCGGCGAGGGCGGGGCGATCACCACCAATGACCCGGTGCTGGCGCATCAGCTGCGCAAGCTGCGCTCGCACGGCATCGAGCGCGATCCGACGCACTTTGTCGGCCTGCGTTACGATGGCGAAGGTGATACGGGGCCATGGGTCTACGAGCAGCAGTGCCTGGGCTATAACTATCGGCTGCCGGATATCAATTGCGCGCTCGGCCTGTCGCAACTGAAGCGCCTGCCGGATTTCGCGGCGCGGCGCAAAACGCTGGTGGCGGCCTATCGGAAGGCGCTGGCGGCGGCGAATATTCCGGTCGGCTGGACCTCATCGGCATACGATACCGTCTTCCATCTGTTCGCCGTGAATATCGATTTTACCGCGCTCGGCACTACGCGGGCCAAGGTGATGGCTGGATTGCGGGAGCGCGGCATCGGCACGCAGGTTCACTATGCGCCGGTGCATCGCCAGCCGTGGTGGCAGACCCGGGCCCTTGCGCAGCGCGAACTGCCCGGCGCCGACCGCTTCTACCAGAACACACTCTCTTTACCGCTCTATGCTGATATGGCGGATGACGACCCCTCGCGGGTCATTCAAGCCTTGAGTGAAGTGTTATGACCCTCGAAGTCACGATTGCCGGTCGCAAAATCGGCGCTGATCATTCGCCCTATATCATCTGCGAACTGTCGGGCAATCATAACGGCTCGCTCGATCGGGCGCTGACGATGATCGATGCCGCCGCCGAGACCGGCTGCGATGCCATTAAGCTGCAGACCTATACCGCCGACACCATCACCATGAAATCCGACCGGCCGGAATTCCAGCTGCATGGCGGGCTGTGGGACGGTTATTCGCTCTATGATCTTTATAACGAGGCGCATACACCTTGGGACTGGCATCCGGCCCTGTTCGAACGCGCGAAACAGCGCGGCGTGACCCTGTTTTCCTCGCCGTTCGATAATACGGCGGTCGACCTGCTGGAAAGCCTGGGAGCGCCGGCCTACAAGATCGCTTCGTTCGAGCTGGTTGATCTGCCGCTGGTCGCCTATGTGGCGCAGCAGGGCAAGCCGATGATCATGTCCACCGGCATGGCCAATGCCGGTGAGATCGACGCGGCCGTGCAGACGGCGCGCAAGTTCGGTTCGGGCGAGATCGTCCTGCTGCATTGCGTGTCGGAATATCCGGCCAATATCGCCGATGCCAATGTCCGCACCGTACCGGACCTGGGAGCCAAGTTCGGGTGCGTGTCGGGTTTGTCGGATCATACCTTCGGCACGGCGGCTTCGGTGGCCTCGGTAGCGCTGGGCGGCTGCGTGATCGAGAAGCACTTTACCTTGGCGCGGGCGGATGGCGGCCCGGATTCCGGCTTCTCGCTGGAACCGGCGGAATTCACGGCCCTGGTGCGTGACTGCAAGGACGCCTGGAAAGCGCTGGGCCGCATCCATTACGAAACCCTGGGCACGGAGCAGGGCTCAAAAACCTTCCGCCGTTCGCTCTATGTGGTGAAGGCTATCAAGGCCGGCGAAGTGCTGACCCATGACAATATCCGCTCGATCCGTCCGGGGCTCGGCCTGCCGCCCTCGCGTCTATGGGATGTCGTCGGCAAGACTGCCAGCCGCGATATCGCGCGGGGTGAACCGCTGAGCGACGAGATGATAATAGCTTAGACAGTAAGGAATAGTAATATTAAGGAAACGAAAAATGAGTATTGTTTCTAGTCTAAGCGGATATATTGAGATCGTCACGCAGTTGACGGCGAAGACTGACTATACACTCGTTTATAGGGGGCATAATGATCATTCGTATATAATGCAGCCGTCTATATTTAGAAAAGAAGAGTATATAGAAAATGAACATTTAATGCTTAGAGAGCTTATTGCATCGCATCCAAGTGAATTTGCGAGTGATTTAACCACGTTAGAATTATTGGCTCGTATGCAGCATTATTCACTGCCTACTAGATTGCTTGATATTACTTACAATCCATTAGTTGCTTTGTATTTTGCATGCTTGCCAAATAAAAAAAGTATAAAGATGCTAAATGGAAAGAGAAAAATGGTTGAGCGGGATGGGGAGGTTGTTGTTGCAAGTGTATTTAATAACAGTATAAAATATTTTGACAGTGATAAAGTTAGTTGTTTGTCAAATTTAGCCAGGTTAAATTGGGATTTAAAAGATGAAATAAATCTATCTACAGATAAGGAGAGTTTTAATAAAGAAAATCCTATAAAAAGATTATTGCATTTTATAAATCAAGAAAAGGCAAATTTTTTGCCAGAAATTTTGCCTCAAGATTTAGATGATATTGTTCTTGTGAAGCCAAAACAAAATAATAGACGTATTATTGCTCAGTCTGGCGGCTTTTTTATTTTTGGATTAAAGAAAGAAATTCCAATATCTAATGAAAAAAATATTCATTTAAGTAAAATAAAAATAAATTCTGATAATAAAGCAAAAATAATTTCTCAGCTGGATAGGATGGCTATAAATGAAAAATATTTATTTCCAGAAATAGATTTTACAGCTAAGTACATATCTAAAAATAGCAAAAATACTCTAAACTATATATTTAGAAGTTTGATGTAAATTCCAATCATCCAAATTTACCCGCCTGGTAATCAGCATAGGCCTGGTGGATTTCCTGCACGGTATTCATCACGAATGGCCCGTGTGATACGATCGGCTCATTGATCGGTGCGGCATGGCCGAACAGCACCACGCTGTCCTTGACCGCCTCGATATCGATCAGATCGCCCTCGCCGAACTGCACCAGGTTCCAGTGCGGTACATCGGCGCCATTAACCGCCAGATCGCCGCGCACAACGTATAGAAACACATCGCGGCCTTCGAGACCGTCAAAATTGATCCGGCCACCGGCTTTCAGCTCAAGCGTCGTCATGAAAACACCGGTCAGCGACTCAATCGGGCCATCCAGTCCGCGCCAGTGGCCGGAGATCAGGTTGAGCGTCACGCCTTCGGCTTCGCTGGCGGGGATTTCGGGCTTCTGCACGCCGGTGTAGCGCGGGGCGGTCATTTTCAGCCGCGCCGGCAGATTGACCCACAGCTGCAAAATCTCCATCGGTCCGCCTGAGCGCTTGAAGGCTTCGGGCGAGACCTCCTCGTGCACCAGTCCGCTGCCCGCGGTCATCCACTGCACGCCGCCGGCATGGATGATGCTTTCATGGCCGCCGGTGTCGCGGTGGGCCAGATCGCATTCCAGAATGAAGGTGACGGTCTCGAAGCCGCGATGCGGATGCGGGCCGAAGGGCAGGCCGCGATTATTCGGCGCATAGGTCTGCGGGCCGTGATGATTTAGGAACAGGAAGGCGCCGATATTGTTCAGTTGCCGCGAAGGCACCGGACGCCGCGTGACCAGGTCGCCAATATCGTCGCGATAGGCGGAGTGAAGGGCAATGACGGGTTTCATATCTGACATGGGAAGGCACTCCAACTGTGGCGGCAGGCTTGAACCCCTATCGTGGCAGGGTCAAGGCCCTGGCCATGCGCCGGACATAATTTTATGGTAAGGATAAACCCACAAAGCGGAGTAATGCGTAATGAAATCCCTGATCACAAAGACCTGCCTGATCGCCGGTGCCGCCGTGATGCTGGCCCAACCGGTTCTGGCCCAGGAAACGACTCAAGCAACGACTCAAGCAACGAGTCAGGTGGAAAGCACGACGGCGCCCACCTTGCGCCCCTACAGCCAGGTCGAATTGCGCGAAGCCTATGAGCGCGACCGCGCCGATCAGGCGCGCGATAGTGGCCGTCCGCCGGAAGGCCGTGAACCGGCCGGTTACTGCTACCAGCGCCAGGCCAATGCCCGCACGACCGGCACGATTGTCGGCGCCGTTCTGGGCGGCATGGTTGGCAACAGCCTGTCCAACCGCTGGGATCGCGGCAGCAATACCGTCGGCGGTGCGCTGGTGGGGGGCGTGATCGGCAATGCCGTCGGTCAGGGCAGTGTCGAATGCTACCAGAACGCCTACTATGCCTATGACGATGGCTATTATGCCCCGCCGCGGCCGCCGCGCGGCTATGTCACCGTCTTCTTCGACAGCACGCCCGGCTATGGCTACGGCTATCGTCATTTCCACGATCGGCCCTATTTCGACCGCCACTGGTAAGACTTGAGCCGGATATGCTAAGGGCAGGGCCATGGATTCCCTGACCTCGCCTGCATCCCTGACCTCCCAGATATCCCTGGCTCTTTACTGGCTGGATTATGCGGCCGTTGCCGTGTTTGCCGCTTCCGGCGCGCTGGCCGCGGCGCGCAGCCGTCAGGATATCGTCACCTTCGGCTTCTTCGCCGCCATTACCGGCGTTGGCGGCGGCACCCTGCGCGACCTGTTGATCGGCGCGCCGGTCTTCTGGGTGCAGCGACCGGGCTATGTCATGATGAGCCTCGTGGTCGCGGTCGCGGTATGGATCTTCGCCCGGCGCGGCTGGCGTTTCCGGGCACTGCTGTGGCTCGATGCCCTGGGTCTGGCGGCCTATGCCGTGGTCGGCACGGCGAAAGCTTTGAGTCTCGGCGTTCATCCCTTTTCAGCCATCATCATGGGCGTGCTGACCTCGTGTTTCGGTGGGGTGATCCGCGATGTGCTGGCGGGCGAGCCCAACCTGCTGATGAGTCGGGAAATCTATGTCACGGCGGCCCTCTTGAGTTCGGCCGTCTTTGCGGGGCTCAAGCTGATGGGGGCGGATTTCTGGCTGGCGGCCATGGTCGCCTTCTTCGCCGGGGTGGTTTTGCGCGCCTGCGCCATCCGTTACAATCTGCGCCTGCCGGGATTTGCCCGGGGCGGCGGGGATACCGAATACTAACCCTTCAATATCCGGTAGGTGACCTCGGCGACCTCCCAGTCTTCCGGCGTATCGATATCCACCACATGGGTGCGCGGCAGGATCACCGGCGCGGAGATCGGCGAAAAGGCGATCTCGCCATTCAGCCAGGCATCGGTCCAGCCCCAGTAGAACTGTGCGGCGTCATGATAGGCAGGCTCCAGATCTTGCGAGCGCCTGGTCAGGTTTTCCGGCCAGAACATATCGACGCTGCCGTCCGCTGTCTGGCGCAGGGCGCGCTGGATCGGAAAGGGAAATGAGGTGACGGAGAAAGCAAAGCGCTTGCCCTGCAGCTTCTCCCAGCCTTCCTTCAGCCGCTCTGGGTCGATCAGGGGCGCGGTGGCGTAGATGCAGCAAGCGGCTTCATAATCAATTCCATTTTTCCGGAACCATTCGAGGGCGTGAATGACCACCGCGCCGGTGCCGGCATGATCATTGGCCAGGTCCGCCGGTCGCATGAAGGGGATGTCGGCGCCGAAGGATCTCGCCACATCGGCGATCTCTTCATCGTCGGTCGAGACGACGACGCTGTCGAACAGGCCGCAGTTTTGCGCGGCGCGGATGGAATAGCTGATCATCGGCTGACCGAAGAACGGCTTGATGTTCTTGCGCGGAATGCGTTTTGAGCCGCCGCGCGCCGGGATGATGGCGACGCGTTTCATTTCAAAAAGAGCTTGTTGATATAGGGGTCGTATAGCGGTTCGCGCGCCATCAGCGGCGCCTTGGGCGAGAGTGGCGAGGGGTAGAGATTGTATTCGATGGCCAGCAGCAGGCGCGGCCGGTCGACCGGCAACTGCCCCTTATGGAAGCCGTAAACGTCCTCCAGGAACCAGGATCCGGCCGGCGCGGTAATGGTCTCGATCGCCTCGGCCCCGAAGGCCTCGATAATCGCGTCGTCGGTCTGGGCCTTACCGCTTTCCAGCCGGCGGTCCTGATGCGAGCCCTTGACGTATTTGTGCGGCCCTGAAGTGGTGTCGATATCGGTCAGATAATAGAAGGCTTTGAAACAGCGCGAACAGTCGTAGTCGCGATGGAACCGCTGCACGCCCTTGGCGGTGTCACGGCCGGGATAACCCCATGCGGCACCGATATTGTCGATCACCGGCTTACAGCCGAGATAGGCCTCGGCCACGGCCAGTATATCGGGATTGTTCATCAGCGCGATCATATGCGGGGCGCGCAGAACCTCTTCCCAGCTGTAGTAACCGATATTGGTCTCTTCAGTCGGCGGCCTGTCCCAGACAAAGGTGCCTAGATGGGCGCGATAGGGGTCGTGGACCGGGATCGATTTGAACCAGGCCAACATATCGGCAAGCACATCGGCGGGCAGGGGGGCTTGCAGAGAGGTCAAGCCATCCCGGCCCAACTGATCGTGCAGATCGGCCTGGCGGGCATTCAGCTTGAAACCCGGCGTTTTGGGGGAAAAAGCCGCCAGCGTTTTCGAGAAGGCGTTGCGCTGGTCCAGACCCAGCACGGGCAGCAGGTCATAGGCCGGGTTGCGGGCGTCTTCGCGGGCGCGCTCGAAGAAGCGCTGCCAGTTGGGCACGCGCGTTTGCAGGCGCTCCGCGAAGGTGGCCATCAAAGGCCGACCAGGGCCGCCAGGTCGTTGAGCGTCTTGGCGCCCTTCAATTTTTCGGCATCGACAACCTGGTCCAGATCGCTGTCTACCATGGCAACGAAGGAAATGACGGAAAGGCTATCCCAGTTGCCGACTTCACCGATCTGTTCCTCGCCGGTCAGGCCTGAGGAATCGGCTTCGAGAATTTCGGCAACGGCGGCAAAGAAGGCGGGCTTATCCATGGGAACTCCTGAAATATGAAGGTTAATAAAGGCCGATTCCGTCAATAATCCCTTAAAGGGTGCAGGCGCAGGCTCAGGCTTGGTTCGTCTCGTGCGAATCACCTATAAGGCCTGTTGTAATTCAAGGTGCCGGTTATGACCGAAGCGACAATGAAGGGTATCCGTGTTCGTGGCATTCGCGCCTGCGTGCCGGCGGAGACGCGCGACCTGGCAGCGGAAAACATTATCCCCGATGAAGCGGAACGCGAACGGCTGATCGGCTCGATCGGTGTGCGCTCGCGCCATATTGCCCGTCCGGACATGCTGACCTCCGACCTTTGCCAGAAGGCCGCCGATGGGCTGCTGGATGAGCTGGGGTGGGCGCGTGATACCATCGATGTGTTGATCTTTGTCACGCAGAGCGCTGATTATGTTATTCCTGCCACGGCCTGCGCTCTGCAGGCACGTCTGGGCCTGGGGTCGTGCCTCGCCTTCGATATCAATCTGGGGTGTTCGGGCTATCCTTACGGCCTGTGGACGGCGGCCAGCCTTTTGAACAGCATTGCTGTGGCGGATCGTCCGGCGCGCGCCCTGGTATTGTGCGGCGACATCAGCTCGGCGCGCATGGTGCCGGGTGACCGCAGCGTGATTCCGCTGTTTGGAGACGCGGGTACGGCGACACTTCTGGAAACCGATCCCGACGCACCGGAAATGTTCGGTGTATTCGGTACGGATGGTTCCGGCGTCGAGCATATCATCATTGAAGCCGGCGCTCTCAAAACGCCCTTGTTGCCGCCTGCCGAACCACACGCCCCTGAAGTGGTCGCGGATCTGTTCCGCCGTTCACGTCTGCATCTCAATGGCACAGAGGTTTTTAATTTCACGCTGAAAAACGTGCCGGCCCTGGTGAAGGCCATTTTCGCCACTTCGAATGCCACGGTCGAGGATGTGGACTATGTGGTGTTCCATCAGGCCAATGTTTTCATGCTGAACCATCTGCGCAAGAAGTCCGGCTTGCCGGAAGAGAAGGTGCCGATTGCCATGGAGACCTTCGGCAATACCTCCTCGGCGTCTATTCCCCTGACCATCGCCGCGAAACTATCGGAGGCGTTTGATCAGCCGCGCGAGCTGGCCTTCGTTGGCTTCGGGGTTGGCTGGTCATGGGGCGCCATGAAGCTGACGGTTGGTCCGATGGTGGCCCCGCAGGTCGTGGAAATGGCCTGATGTATCAGGAACGACTTGGCCAGATACCGGCGGATCATTATTGGCGCGAGGACGTGTTCGCCGCTGAAATCGAGCATGTCTTCAAGCCGTCCTGGCTGTGCGTCGGCTATATGTACGATCTGCAGAACGACAAGGACTTTATCACGGCGCAGTTCGGTCCGCATTCCATCGTGGTACAGAATTTCGGCGGCGAACTGAAGGCTTTCCGTAATGTCTGTTCGCATCGTTTTTCGAAAATTCAGTGCGGCAAGGGCAACCGCGTGCTGCAATGCCCTTACCACGGCTGGACCTATGATGGCGCCGGCAAGCCAATCGGTATTCCGCTCAACAAGCAGAGCTTCGGTTTTGACGAGGCGGACAAGATCAAACTGTCTCTCGAATCCTACGCTCTGGAAGTGGTTGGTCACTTCGTCTTTGTGCGGATGAAATCGCCAGGCCCCTCCCTGCGTGAATTTCTCGGCAGCTTCTATGACGACCTGAAACATGTCAGTGAGGTCTGTCCGGACCATTTCGAGCAGGAAAGCCATGACTGGGCGGCCAACTGGAAGCTGGGTATGGATAATGCCGCCGAAGGCTATCACGTGCCGCTGGTTCATGCCGACAGCTTCGGAGTTATCCTGAGCATTGATCTGCAAATTCAGACCGACGCCGAGCACAGCCGCTATGTCGGCAATCTGAAGGAACGGTCGTTGAAATGGTGGGGTCAGGTGTCGAAAAGCATCAAGCTGGAGCCTTCCGAGCGCTACCCGCAGTATGGCAACTTCCTTATCTTCCCCAATATCGTTGTCACCTTTTCGGCCGGGTCTTTCCTGACCTTCCAGACCTTCGAGCCAACGGGGCCGCAAAACCTGCGTATCCATTCTAATTCCTGGCTGGCGAAGAACAACGGCCGCGCGGCGCGTGGCATGGTGATCGACAGCTTGAAAACCTTCTCCGAACAGGTGCGCAACGAGGACCGCGATATCTGCGCCATCGCCCAACTGGGAACGCGAGATGCGCCGCCTGACCGTCCGCCGGTGTTGTGTGAGCTGGAAGGCCGTATCGCGCATTTCCAGAAGGCCTATGCGAAGCGCATGGATGGAGTTCTGTAATGACTGTTGCTTTCAACCCGATGTCCCTTGAAGGTCGGACTGTCCTGGTCACCGGCGCCACCAGCGGTATTGGTCGAGCCACGGCCATTTATCTGTCAAGGCTGGGCGCGCGCGTGGTGGCCTCAGGCCGGAATGAAGAGCGCCTGAACGTGGTCATGGCTGAACTGGCAGGGGAGGGGCATATCGGCCGCCTGTTCGACTTGGCCCAGATCGATCAGATCGTGCCGTGGCTGAAGGCGCTGTGCGCGGAAATCGGTCCGCTCAATGGCATCGCTCATTGCGCCGCCGTGCAGGCGACACGTCCGATTCAGGCGATCACGGCCGATTTCGTCGAGAATGCCTTGACGCAGAATCTCGGCGCCTCCCTGATGCTGGCGCAGGCCTACCGCCTGAAAGCCTGCCGCGGAACGCCGGCCTCGCTGGTCTTCTGTTCATCTTCGGCGGCGTTACGGGCGGCGCCGGGCAATGTCGTCTATGCCGCTACCAAGGGGGGGCTGGTTTCGGCGGTCAAGGGGCTGAGCCACGAGCTGGTGCGCGATGGCGTGCGCGTCAATGCCGTGGCGCCGGCTATGGTCGACACGCCGATGGCGGATAATTTCCGCAATATCGTTTCTCCGGAAAAGTTTGAACACGTCATCAGCCTGCAACCGCTCGGCCTGGGGCGGCCGGATGATGTCGCCGCCGCTATTGCCTATCTGATTGCCGATACCGGCCGCTGGGTGACCGGTACGGTGCTCAATGTAGATGGCGGGTTCCTGGCGTGAGCGAAACGGTGGCGGCCTCTCTCTCAAGACCGTCGCGCCGGATGTCGCTGGCGTTGCGGGAAGGCCATTCGCGCGGGTCGCTCAGCTATCTTGAAATGGGCAATCCGGACGGGCCGTGTCTCGTGTTCATTCATGGTTTCGGTGCTGATCTTCTCGCCTGGCATATGTGTCTCGTGCCCCTGGTGACGGAGTTCCGTCTGGTGGCGCTGGATTTGCCCGGGCACGGACGCTCGACCCTGGATGTCGGCGATGCCAGTCTGGAAGCCATGACCGAATGGCTGGACGAGGCACTGGACCTGCTGGATGTGCGCGAAGCGGGATTTGTCGCGCATTCGATGGGGGCGAAGATCGCCCTCGGTTACGCCTTGCTGAGGCCTGAGCGCGTCAGTAGACTGGCTCTGATCGCGCCTGCGGGATTGGGGGGTGTCGCTGACCACGGGGCGTTAAACCAATGGCTGCAAAGCCCGTCTCTTGAGCGCGCTGAAGCTTTTGCCCGTCGGCTGGCGGCTCCCGGTCGTGAAGACCTAGTTCGGGTTCTGGGCGCCGGCATGATGGATACGGTGGCGAATCCGCAACGCCTCGACGCCCTGAGATATCTGCTGAATGTGAATGAAGGCGGCGCCATGCCGTCTTTTCAATCCAATGCCACCTTCAATGGGGGAGAACTGACGCAGTTGCGCTGCCCGATACTTGTCATGCGCGGCGACCATGATGTTATTGTGCCGCCGCCGCACGAGGGCAGCCTTCCCCTGCATAGCTGTATCCGGCTTCTGCCAGGCGTTGGCCATCTGCCGCATATGGAAGCACCTCGTGAGGTTATTGCTGAACTCAAGGTCTTTTTCAGGGGATAAGCATGCGCCTGTTTATCCGGACGGAAGCCTCGACCCAGATCGGCATGGGCCATTTCATGCGCTGTTTCGCCATCGCTGAAGAGGCGTGGGCGCAAGGTATCGAGGTGACCTTCCTGCTCAATGCCCTAGATGAAGCGGTGAGTACGCGGCTGACGCAGATCGGCGCCAGAGGCATTGCCGTCGATGGGCCTTTAGGAGGCGCCGCCGACTTCATGGCGATGAGCGCTTTATGCTTTACGCGCCAGGACTGGCTGCTGATCGATAGCTACGCCGCCACTGAAGACTATATCACGCTCCAGAAAAACGCCGTACGTGTGGCGGTGATCGATGATCTCAATGCGCTGGCGCATTTCGATTGCGACCTGATCGTCAATCCGGCCCAGGCGGCGCGGACGATTGACTATGAACGCAAGACCAGAGCCAAGCTCCTGTTGGGTGCAGACTATGCCCTGATCCGCAGGGAGTTTTCTGAGCCGCCTGTAAGCCCCCGAAGCGGCGCGATTACCCTCATGTTTGGCGGCAGCGATCCGATGCAACTGAGCGGTAGATGCGCTGAAGCCGTGCATATTGCTCTGTCGGATACGAGCATCCGGATCATTGCCGGGCCGGCCAACCGACATGGCGAAAGCCTGATGGCGCTATCGCGAACAAACACGTCTATTGAGGTTTTCTCTTCGCCCGCACGTGTGGCCGATGTGTTGGCAGGCAGTGATCTGGTGATCACGGCAGCTGGCGGCAGCGTGGGGGAGGTGGCTGCGATGGGCTTGCCGGCCCTCGTTCTGGTGGTCTATGACAATCAGGCCGCGGCGCTGAAGGCCTGCCCGTTTCCGGTCATCGATGCGCGCCATGGCCTGCCGGGAGATCTGGGGGCGCGGGTGAAAGCGCTGATGAATGATCCTGACCACCGGGCCGAAATCGCCCGCCGGGCCCATGCGGTGGTGGATGGTCTGGGGCCTGAGCGCATACTGGAGGCCATGCGGCATGTATGATTTCCTGTCCTATCGTCCGGTTGTGGCTGACGATGCCCGCATGTTGCTGGACTGGCGCACGGCGCCGCATATCACGCAATATATGCTGACCGATGTGCCCTATGATATCGTGCGCCAGACCGCCTGGATCGAGCGTTGCAACGCGCGTGACGACTATCAGCACGCCATCATCCGCATCGAGGGTCGTGATGTCGGTTATGCCTCGATCACCGTGACCGACCGGCACTCGCAGATCGGCGAAATCGGCGTCTATATTGGCGATCCTGAGGCACCTAAGGAGCTGACCATCTACAATTTCGTCGGCACCTTGAACCATGCCTTTTTCACCATGGGCCTGCACAAGCTGGTCAATCATATTGTCGACTGGAACAGCCGCACGGTGCGCCTGCAGCAGTTCAACGGCTATACCCACGTCGGCGTTCTGAAGGATCATGCCCGAAAGGGTGACATTCGCCACGACCTGCATATTTTCGAGCAGTCGGCGGTGAACTGGGCGGAATTTCGCCGGAAATTTAACGATAATCGTAACTGGTGGGGCGAAGAAACCGTATATAAAGGGTGAAGGAGATACCACATGACCAAATCAGCTCTTGGCTTCGATCTCACCCCGCCGACGGATGCGCAAAAGCATGAGCTGGCCGCGCGTCTCGATCCGGAAGCCCGCCGCATCCTGCTCAATGCCGGTACCGAGCCGCCCTTCTGCGGCAAGTTCGATGAATATGAGGCAGAAGGCACCTATATCTGCAATCTCTGTGACCTGCCGCTGTTCGATAGCCGCGCCAAGTTCCATTCCGGCTCCGGCTGGCCGAGCTTCTACCAGGGCATAGACAAGGATCATATCCGCAATATCGTCGATCGCTCGCACGGCATGACGCGCATCGAAATCCGCTGTGCCCGTTGCGATTCCCATCTGGGGCATGTTTTCGAGGATGGGCCGCGCCCGACCGGCCTGCGCTACTGCCTGAATTCGGTGGCGATGGAGTTTGTGCCCGAAAACCAGCCCCTTCCGGACCGCCTGCACCGTGGCGCGCCGGAAGGCGAAGTTCTGCACTTACCGTCCGCGTAAGGAAGAAATTCACGATTTTACCGTAGGTTGCGTCCTCTCACAGTGGGGCGCAAATGCAGAAGCTATTGCACGGAGTGATGAATCTGAAAGCCCGAACCCTGTTCGGGCTCGTGTTCGCGGCGGGTTTCGGCCTGTTGCTGGCTATCCTGATCCTGCTGCATTCGTCGCTAGGCATGGTCGCCGAAAAGACCAACGAACTGGATTCGCGCCGCGCGGAAGAGACCGCGCAGGCCGCCATTACTACCGCTATAGACAATCTCTCCGCCACCCTGACCGATAATGCAGTGTGGAATGGGGCTCAGGAAGAAGTTTACCGCCGGGGCATCGAGCCCAGGTGGCTCTATTCGACCTGGGGTAACAAGGCCAAAGATCAGAATGCCTATGACGGCATATTCCTGCTGGATTCGGATTATCGTATCCTGTGGGGCTATATCGACGGCAAGCCCTATCCGGGCGGCAGTATCGCCCGCTTCGGCGCCGGCTTTAACGCGCTGATCAAGGCCGATCCGGCGCAGATTTCCTCGGGCGAACGCGTGGCCGTGGGGCTCTCCGAAACCTGGAAGGGGCCGGCCATTGTCGGCCTTAGCCTGATCCGCCGGTCGGATTCCGGTATTGACAGCCTGGGTGAGGCGCGGCGCTATCTGGTGATGACGCGCCACCTGACGCCCGCCATGCTGAAGCCGATCGGCGCTACCTTCGGTCTGGCCGATCTGCGTCTGGCGCCTTCGGGAGCAGATATCGTTCCCGCCAAGGCGCTCCGCAGTCCGGCAGGGCCGATCGGACAATTGACCTGGAAGTCGCGCAAGCCCGGCATGGAAGCGGCCCGCGCCGCCGCCTGGGGGATCCGCAAGGTGGCCCTGGCCACGGCCCTGATTATCTTACTCTTCACGGCCGCCAGCGCCTTCGGTCTCTACCGTCTGTCGAAGAGCGAGAAGCTCGCACGCTCCTTTGCCATGACGGATGGCCTGAGCGGCCTGCCCAATCGACGTGCCCTGTTCGAACTGGTGCAGAAGTCGAAATCCGGCCGCGGGCCGGTCTACAAGACCGTCGTCTACCTCGATCTCGATGGCTTCAAGGAGGTCAACGACATCTATGGCCATGCCACGGGCGATAAGCTGATCATGATCGTGGCGGCCATGCTGAAGGGCATATTGCCACCGGGCGCCATGCTGGCGCGCATGGGCGGCGACGAATTCGCCATGGTGTTGACCGGCCCTGAGGCCATGAAGCCTTGTCTCGATTTCGCCAAAGCCATTCTCGATTTTCTGGCCAAACCGGTGCGTATCGGGGAACGCAGTCTGCAGGTTGGCGCCAGCATTGGCATCGCCTCGGCCGATATCAAGCAGGTGCGCAGCCAGGAACTTTTCCGTCGCGCCGACATGGCGATGTACGAATCTAAAAACGCCGGCAAAAACCGCATCACCCTTTACGATGCCGAACTCGATGCCGAGCGCCTGCGCAAGGCCAATATAGAGGCTGGCATCCGCAAGGGGCTGGATAATGACGAGTTTGATGTTGTCTACCAGCCGATCATCGATGCCCGCACCGGTGCCATGTGCAGTGTTGAGGCGTTGGTACGCTGGCCGCGCCGCCCGGAAGGACCGATGTTCCCGGACCAGTTCATCGATGTGGCGGAATCGAGTGGCCTGATCCATCCGTTGGGCCAGTTCGTGCTCAGGAAAGCCTGTCTGGATCTGGGCGCCGTATCGGGATTGCGCCTGAGCGTCAACCTGTCGCCAGCGCAGTTCCGCGATCCGGAACTTGAGGCCAAGGTAGCGAGGACGCTGGAAGAAACCGGCTTCCCGACCGATCGGCTGGAACTGGAGGTCACCGAAGGCTATCTGATCGAAAATCCGGCACGTGCCATTGCCGCCATCGCCAATCTCAAGGCGCTGGGCGTTTCCATGGCGCTCGATGACTTTGGTACCGGCTATTCCAGCATCGGCTATCTGCGCCGTTATGCGTTCGACAAGATCAAGATCGACAAGTCAATGGCTGGAACCGTCGACCGCGATCCGCAGGCCGCCGCCCTCGTGGCGGGCACGGTTGCCATCGCCCAGGCGCTGAATATTTCGGTTACGGCCGAAGGTGTGGAGACGGAAGATCATGTCCGCCTGCTGAAACTGGCCGGCTGCCAGTATATGCAGGGCTATTATTACAGCCGCCCGAAACCGCTGGCGGAAGTATTGAAATTGCGCGAAGGTATGATGGAAGTCGCATAGGCCAATAAAAAAGCGGTCCCTTTCAGGACCGCTTTTCATTTATCCGTATTCGGACGATTTAGCCGGCGAACTGGTAAGCCGTCTTCACGATGGTATAGAATTCTTTCGCATAGGCGCCCTGTTCGCGCGGGCCATAGGACGAGCCCTTACGGCCACCGAACGGCACGTGATAGTCGACGCCGGCGGTCGGCAGGTTGACCATCACCATGCCGGCTTCCGAACGGCGCTTGAAGGTCTCGGCCGACTTCAGCGACGAGGTGCAGATGCCGGCCGACAGGCCGAACTCGGTGTCGTTGGCAACCTTGATGGCTTCTTCCAGGTCCTTGACGCGGATGACCGAGGCGACCGGACCGAAGACTTCTTCCTTGTTGATCGCCATGTCCGGGGTGGTCTTGTCGATCAGGGTCGGGGCGTAATAGTAACCGGGGGTGCCGAAGGTCAGGTCTTCGCCGCCCGAAAGGATCACGCCGCCTTCGGCCTTGGCCTTGGCGACCGCGTCACGGGCGATCTGGAGTTGTTCCTGGCTGGCGATCGGGCCCATCTGGACGCCATCGGCGCGCGAGTCGCCGACCTTGATGGCCTTGGCAGCCTTGGCCAGTTCTTCCACGAACTTGTCGGCGATGCCTTCGGTGACGATGATACGCGACGAGGCCGTGCAGCGGTGACCGGAGGAGAAGAAGGACGAGTTCAGCACCGAATTGACGGCGATGTTCAGGTCGGCATCGTCGAGCACGACGACCGGGTTCTTGCCGCCCATTTCGGCCTGGATGCGCTTGCCCTTGGCGACGGCGGCGTCACGGACGCGGGTGCCGGTCGGGACCGAGCCGGTGAAGGAGATGGCGTCGCAGCCGTCGATCAGCAGCGGGCCGGCGACCGAGCCGCGGGCGAAGACGACGTTCAGCACGCCCTTGGGCAGGCCGGCGCGGGTGAGGATGTCGGCCAGTTCCCAGGCGCAGGCCGGGGTCAGTTCGGCCGGCTTGCAGACGACCGTGTTGCCGAAGGCGATGGCGGGAGCCATCTTCCAGGCCGGGATGGCGATCGGGAAGTTCCACGGGCAGATCAGGCCGATGACGCCGACCGGTTCACGGGTGATTTCCACCTTGACGCCCGGGCGGACGGAATCGAGCACTTCACCATGGGCGCGCAGGGCTTCGCCGGCGAAATACTTGAAGATGTGACCGGCGCGGGTGACTTCGCCGATACCTTCCGGCAGGGTCTTGCCTTCTTCGCGCGACAGGAGCGCACCGAGTTCGGCCTTGCGGGCCAGGATCTCTGTGCCGGCGTTGTCGAGCACGTCGAAGCGCTGCTGTGGGGTCGAGAACTGCCAGGTTTTGAAGGCTTCGCGGGCGGCGGCGATGGCCGCCGAAACCTCGGCTTCACCGGCGGTCGAATAGGTGCCGATGATGTCGTTGGTGTCCGAAGGGTTGATGTCGTTGAAGGTCTTGTCGATGACGACCCATTCGCCGTTGATCAGATTGCCTTTAGTGGTCATGGCCGAAGCTCTCCTGGGATGTGTGGCATTATAAGCAAGCACTGGAACGGCTCTATAGGCCGTCATGTTAGCGCTCACAAGTGAATGTTGTGCGCTTTTATATAGTCAGACAATATGCATTTGTCATCGGCGCGAGCCCGCGATTTCGAAATAATTCTCATAAGCGGCTGATCATGTGTTCGATCTGGATTCCCGCGATCTCGGGCAGGGCGGCCAGGCGGTCCGTCATGCGACGCGCCTCACCCGGCGTCAAGCCTGTCAGGCGGAAGCGGTACTGGAATGTATCGGCGAAGCGCGATTGCTTATACCCGCAGATTGCCCGGTCGATGCGGCCCGCGATATCGAAAGGCTCGAGCGCGGTCAGAGTAATGATGTGGTGCAGGTGTCCCGCCAGTTCGGCGGCCATCAGGTCATCGGGCTCGGTAAAGAGGGTACGCGCGTTCAAGGTCTGGTCCCTTAAGGATCAGGAGTCTCGAAAGGGAAGGCAGGTCTGTCCCGTTTCGTTGCCGGTCATCGGCCGCATCGCCGCCGGTCAGGCGGCCGCCACCTTGCCCGGAAAGGCAGGTTGGCGCGGAGGGTATCCGCTCTTGATGCGTGGCCTCTATATCGCCGCTATGTGACAGCTTCAAGCAAAATCGTATACGTTTTTGTTAACGGCTGTTTTGCCGAAAATTTTTACTGAAATCTTTTTAGTGAAATTTTGGGAAACGCCTTTTGAGATGCATTGCCTTCATATGCTGATAAAGCGCATGTGACGCCGGATTTTGGCGCGACAGATAAAGGCGTGTTTCCCATGGCTATTCCGTTTATTGACCTCGGCATCCAGCGCGAACGTATCGGCGCGAAGATCGAGGACGCCGTCCTCAAGGTGATCAAGCACGGCGCCTATATCATGGGCCCGGAGGTCAAGGCGTTCGAGGCCAATATGTCGGCCTTCGCAAAATCGAAGCACACACTTTCCTGCGCCAACGGTACTGACGCCATCGAGCTGATCCTGCTGGGGCTTGGCGTTGGCAAGGGCGACGCGGTGTTCGTACCGGCCTTCACTTTCGTGGCGACTGCCGAGGTGGTGCCGATGACTGGCGCCGAGCCGGTGTTTGTCGATATCCAGCCGGACACTTACAATATCGATCCGGTGAAGGTCGAAGCCGCCATCGAAGCCGTGATCAAGGAGGGCCGTCTGAAGCCGGCCGCCATTATCGCGGTCGATCTGTTCGGCCAGCCGGCCGATTATCCGGCCCTGTCGGTCATCGCCCAAAAATACGGCATCCATCTGATCAGCGACTCCGCGCAAGGCTTCGGCTGCACCATCGATGGCAAGCAGCCGCTGGAATGGGCCGTGGCGACCGCCACCAGTTTCTATCCGGCCAAACCGCTGGGCTGCTATGGCGATGGCGGCGCGGTGGTGACCAATGATGACGACCTGCTGGAGCGCCTGATCTCGTTCCGCGTCCATGGCGGCGCCACGCCGACCGACGCGGCGACGATGAACTATACCCACGAAGCCAAGTACCTGAATGTGCGTATCGGCATGAATTCGCGCCTCGATACCATCCAGGCGGCGGTGCTGGTTGAGAAGCTGGCCATCTTCGGCGAGGAGATTGAGCTGCGTCAGAAGGTGGCGAAGCGCTACAACGAACTGCTCGGCGGCAAGGTGATCTCGGTCCCCTTCGTCAAGGAAGGTTATGTCTCGACCTGGGCGCAATATACCATCGAGCATGAGAACCGCGACGCCCTGCAAGCTCACCTGCGCGAAAAGGGCGTGCCGTCGGCGGTCTATTATCCGATCCCGCTGCACCAGCAGCCGGGCTATTCCATGTTCACCTCCGGCACCGGCGACCTGGCGGTCTCGGAAGCCAAGTCGAAGACCGTGATCAGCTTGCCTTTCAGCCCTTACCTGGATGAGGCGACACAGGATGAAATCGTCGCGGCTGTTCTCTCTTTTAAAGGGTGAGTGACAGATTGCCTGCATCGGCGGTCAATATGACGGCCGGATGCGGTATTTTGTCGTGCGGTCGTAAAATTTCTCAAATTTTGCGGGCGGGCGGGAAAAATTTGTCTTTTAATCGCGGCAATCTTCCGCTATGGACAAAAAATGCCCTCCATCTCGCGTGTGCAAACCCGCGGACTTTGTCCGTGGTCGGACAGCGATGTGCCGCTTGGGTGTAGGTTTTTAGGGGACTGAACGGACTATGGCGATGATACAGGCCAGTGTTGCAGCGACGACGGCGGAAGCGGCGAAGCCCGTTCTGCTGGCGCATCAGGCTGCGCTCGATCTGAGCGCGGGCGATGCCGGCTGGATGCTGGTCGCGACCTGTCTCGTCCTGTTCATGACCCTGCCGGGCCTGGCGCTCTTCTATGGCGGTATGGTCCGCAAGAAGAACCTGTTGTCGACCCTGGCGCAATCGGTTGCCACCTCGGTCATCGCCTCGGTGATCTGGATCTTCATCGGCTACAGCCTGACCTTCGGCGTTGGCGGCGGTGACACCGGCAGCTTCCTGAACAAGATCATCGGCGGATTCGATGTCGCCCTGCTGAATGGCGTCAAGCCGGACACGGCTTACAGCGCCGCGCCGCACCTGCCGGAATATCTCTGGATTGCCTACCAGATGACCTTCGCGATCATCACCCCAGCCCTGATCGCAGGTTCGATCGCCGAGCGCATGAAGTTTTCCGCTTTTATCCTGTTCATCGCCCTGTGGAGCGTACTGGTCTATGCGCCGGTGGCGCACTGGGTCTGGGGCGGCGGCTTCCTCGGCCAGATGGGCGTGCTCGATTTCGCCGGCGGCGCCGTCGTCCACGTCAATTCCGGTATCGCCGGCCTGGTTGCCTGTCTGGTGCTCGGCAAGCGCAAGGGCTTCGGCCGCGACAACATGGCACCGCATAATCTCGGTTACACCATGATCGGCGCTTCGATGCTGCTGGTCGGCTGGATCGGCTTCAATGCCGGTTCGGAATGGGCGGCGGACTCGCTGGCCAGCGTTGCCATGCTTAACACCATCGTTGCCGCCATGACCGGTGCGGTCGGCTGGGTGTTGCCTGAATGGATCGAGCGCAAGCAGCCGACCCTGCTCGGCATGGTGTCGGGCCTGGTGGCCGGTCTCGTCGGCATCACCCCGGCCGCCGGTTTCGTCAATCCGACCGGCGCCATGGCCATCGGCCTGATCACCGGCGTGGCCTGCTATTTCGGCACGACCTATGTCAAGAACCTGTTCCGCTACGATGATAGCCTGGATGCCTTCGGCGTGCATGGCATCGGCGGGTTTGTCGGCGCTCTGCTGACAGCCATCTTCGTGGATAAAACAATTAATACAGGCGATGCGGCGGCGCACGCCACAGTGCTCAAACAGTTCATTGGCCTTGTGGTGGTCATCGGCTGGAGCGCGGTAGTCACATTCCTCATCCTCATGGTCTGCAAATACACAACAGGCCTGCGTGTGACAGAGGAACAGGAGATCGAGGGCCTCGATCAATCGCAGCACGGGGAGACCCTGCACGGATAAAATCAAAAGGCTGAAAAGCTGGACTGAGATTTCCCCCTCGCGATTGACCTCAAGGCCCACCCCACACGGGGCGGCCACGGGATCAGCCGAGGGGGTTTGCATGTCATGGTATCGATGTGCAAAAGAGTTCCGAAGGGCTTACCCTTCGGCAAGGCCAAGTGGCCGCCCGAGCCAAGAAACGTTTTTTGGGCGAGGGAAGCCATGCGGCGCTTGAGCTACTGGTATCGAATGATACCATCGCGGTAAATATGTCATCTGTGGTAAAAAAGCCGCCGAAGACAAGTCGCGATAGGGATTTGAACTTTTCTTTATTGGGCTTTTGCGCTTTTAGCAGGCTTTATAAAGAGTATGGGCCGGCAACGGCTGCAGTGTAGAGAAGGGTAGTCGTATGGATACGAACCGTTTCGTGATTGAGGTCAAGAAGACTCCGGCGAAGGCCGATGCGAAGACACGCATCGAGAACTTCAATGAAATCTATGCTGACTTCAAGCCGACACAGGCATCGCACCAGGCGTCGCGTTGCGCGCAATGCGGCGTGCCCTTCTGCCAGCACGGCTGCCCGCTGTCGAACAACATCCCCGACTGGCTGCGCCTGACCGCTGAAGGCCGCCCGCAGGAAGCCTGGGAGCTGTCGTCGGCCACCTCGACCCTGCCGGAAATTTGCGGCCGCATCTGCCCGCAGGACCGTCTGTGCGAAGGCTCCTGCGTGCTGGAGCAATCCGGCTGGCAGAACGTCACCATCGGCAGTGTTGAACGTTATCTCGGCGACATGGCCTTTGAGAACGGCTGGATCGAACCGATCACCCCGGAAGTCGAGCGCGCACAATCGATCGGCATCATCGGTGCCGGTCCGGCCGGCATCGCCGCCGCCGACCGCCTGCGCACCCTGGGTTACAAGGTCACCATCTATGACCGTTATGACCGCGCTGGCGGCCTGCTGGTCTACGGCATCCCGTCGTTCAAGCTGGAAAAGCACGTCGTGGCCCGCCGCACCGACCGCCTGGCCCAGTCGGGCGTCGAGTACGTTATGAACTGCGACATCGGCAATGATGTCAGCTTTGACGAACTGCGCGAAAAGCACGATGCCATCTTGGTCGCCACCGGCGTTTACAAGACCCGCCGCCTGTCGGTGCCGGGCTGTGGCTCCAAGGGCGTGGTCGCCGCGCTCGATTACCTGATCACCTCGAACAAGGTCAGCTTCGGCGATGACATCGAGGACTTCACCAATGGCCGTCTGAACGCCAAGGGCAAGAACGTCGTCGTCATCGGCGGCGGCGATACCGCCATGGACTGCGTCCGTACCGCCACCCGCCAAGGCGCGAAGTCGGTCACCTGCGTCTATCGCCGTGACCGCGCCAACATGCCGGGTTCGGATCGCGAAGTCGCCAATGCCGAGGAAGAAGGCGTGCGTTTTGAGTGGCTCTCGGCCCCCAAGGCTGTGCTCGGCGATGCCGACAGCGTTTCGGGCCTGAAGATCCAGCGCATGCGTCTGACCACGCCGGACGCGCAAGGCCGTCAGGGCATCGAGGATATCCACGGCGCCGAAAACGACCTGCCGGCCGACCTGATCATCGAGGCCCTCGGCTTCGAACCGGAAAACATGCCGGTGATGTTCAACGAGCCCAAGCTCGAAGTGACACGCTGGGGCACCATCAAGACCATGGCCGGTGAATTCCAGACCACGGTCAAGGGCGTCTTCGCGGCGGGCGATATCGTCCGCGGCGCCTCGCTCGTCGTGTGGGCTGTCCGCGAGGGGCAAGACGCCGCTGCCGACATCCACCACTATCTGCAAACCGAACTCCTTGTCCCGGCCAACGCCAACGAAGAGCTCCAGCTGGGAGCCGCGGAATAATCATGACCAAATTCGATTCCTTTAAGCACTACCAGGATCAACGTCAGCGCCTGATCGATGGCCATGCCTATGATCCGGCCTCCGAAATTTCCGCCTGCGGCGTCGGCGTCGTCTGTTCCATCGATGGCTCGCAAAAGCGCGAAGTGGTCGAGCTGGCCGTCAAGGCGCTGAAGGCCCTGTTCCACCGTGGCGCGGTCGATGCCGACGGCAAGTCGGGCGATGGCGCGGGCATCATGATCAATGTGCCGCAAGCCTTCTTCCGCAAACAGGTCGAGAACATCGGTCACAAGCCGCGCTCCGGCCCGATCCTCGTCGGCCAGGTCTTCCTGCCGCGCACCGATCTCGGCGCCCAGGAAACCGCCCGGACCATCGTCGAATCCGAAATCCTGCGCTCCGGCTTCTATCTTTATGGCTGGCGCCAGCCGCCGGTGGACGTGACGCAGCTGGGCGAGCGCGCCTCAGCCACGCGCCCGGAAATCGAGCAGATCATGATGGCGGCCCCGGAAGGCCTGGAAGGCGAAGCCCTGGAACGCGCCATGTTCCTCTGCCGCCGCCGCATCGAAAAGCGCGTCGACGAATCCAATCTCGGCGATTTCTACCTCTGTTCCTTCTCGGCCAAGACCCTGATCTACAAGGGCATGTTCCGCGCCGAGTCGGTCGATGACTTCTATCTCGACCTGAAGGACCCGGACTTCACCTCGTCGGTGGCCATCTTCCACCAGCGTTTCTCGACCAACACCTTCCCCGAATGGCGTCTGGCCCAGCCTTTCCGCATGCTGGCGCACAACGGCGAAATCAACACCCTGCGCGGCAACATCAACTGGATGAAGTCGCACGAGATCCGCATGGCAGCCACCACCTTCGGCGACCAGGCCTCGGACGTGAAGCCGGTGATCCAGCCGCGCGGCTCGGATTCTGCCGCGCTCGACAACGTGTTCGAACTGCTGGTCCGCGCCGGCCGTTCGGCGCCGATGGCCAAGGCCCTGCTGATCCCGGAAGCCGCTGGCAAGGACGACAATGTCTCCGAGGCCAACAAGGCGCTCTATGCCTACTGCAACGCCGTGATGGAACCGTGGGACGGTCCTGCCGCCATCTGCGCCACCGATGGCCGCTGGGTCATCGCCGGCAAGGACCGCAACGGCCTGCGCCCGCTGCGCGTCACCGAAACCCATGACGGCCTGCTGATCGTCGGCTCCGAAGCCGGCATGACCGGCGTGGCGGAAGAGCGCGTGTCGCGCCGCATCCACATCGCGCCGGGCCGCATGATCGCGGTCGATCTCGAAGGTGGCCAGTTCTATGGCGAAGATGCCATCATCGACGCCCTGGCCCAGAAGCACGACTACAAGGGCTGGCTGGAAAACATGGTCGACCTGGAGCCCCTGATCATGCCGGGGCCGGAGCCGCGTGTCTATTTCGGCGAGGAACTGCATCGCCGCCAGATCGCCGCCGGCTTCACCCTGGAAGATCTCGATACGGTCCTCGACGCCATGGTCAAGGACGGCAAGGAAGCCATCGGCTCCATGGGCGACGATACGCCGTTGGCCGTGCTTTCCGAGCAGTGGCGTCCGCTGGCGCACTATTTCCGCCAGAACTTCGCCCAGGTCACCAACCCGCCCATCGACCCCTTGCGCGAAGCGCAGGGCATGTCGCTGAAGACGCGCTTCAAGAACCTTGGCAACATCCTGGCCGAGGACGAGGCCCAGACCGACGTGTTCGTGCTGGAAAGCCCGTTCCTCAGCACCCTGATGTACGAGCGTATGGTGACGTTTGACAATGTCGGCCATGTCGCCAAGCTCGACTGTACCTTCGAGGTGCCGGCGGAAGATGCGATCGCCGGGCAAGGCCTCGGTGCCGCGCTGGAACGCCTGCGTGACGAGGCCGTCAAGGCCGTCAGCGAGGACAAGGCCAGCATGATCGTCCTCAGCGATGAGGGGCTGAATGCCGAGCGTCTCGGCGTGCCGATGATCCTGGCCGCCGCTGCCGTCCATTCGCGCCTGGTGCAAAAGGGCCTGCGCTCTTTCGTCTCCATCGTTGTTCGCACTTCGGAAGCCATGGACCCGCACAGCTTCGCGGTTCTGGTCGGCGTTGGCGCCACGGCGATCAACCCCTATCTGACCTTGGAACTGCTGCAGGAGCGTCTGGCGCAGGGTCGCTATGAAGGTTTCAACGAATACAAGGCCTTCGTGAACTACAAGAAGGCCATCGAAGCCGGCCTGATGAAGATCCTGGCCAAGAAGGGCATCTCGATCATCTCCTCCTATCGCGGTGGCTATGAGTTCGAGGCGCTCGGCCTGTCGCGCGCGCTGGTGGCGGAATACTTCCCCGGCGTGACCTCGCGTATCTCCGGCATCGGCCTGGCCGGCATCGAGCAGAAGCTTACCAAGCTGCATCTCAATGCCTGGGCCAAGAAGCCGGTCACCCCGATCGGCGGCTTCTACAAGATGCGCGCCGCCGGCGAGACCCACTACTATCAGCCGAAGCTGATCCACCTGCTGCAGGACGCCACCACGCGTGACGACTATCAGGTGTTCAAGAAGTACTCGGCCCTGATCGCCGGCATGTCCAAGACCGCCCCCACCAGCCCGCGCGACCTGCTGGCCTGGGAAGGCAAGGACGCCCCCATCGCCATCGAGGAAGTGGAATCGGTCAACGAAATCCGCAAGCGTTTCGTCACGCCGGGCATGTCGCTGGGCGCGCTCAGTCCCGAAGCCCACGAGACCCTGAACATCGCCATGAACCGCATTGGCGCGCGTTCGGTGTCGGGTGAGGGCGGGGAAGACCCCGAGCGCTATCACCGCCGCCCGAACGGCGACAACCCGAATTCGGCCATCAAGCAGATCGCTTCCGGCCGTTTCGGCGTTACCGCGGAATATCTCAACCAGTGCCGCGAAATCGAAATCAAGGTGGCCCAGGGCGCCAAGCCCGGCGAGGGCGGCCAGTTGCCCGGCTTCAAGGTCACCGAGTTCATCGCCCGCATGCGTCACTCGACGCCGGGTGTGGGCCTGATCTCGCCGCCGCCGCATCATGACATCTATTCGATCGAAGACCTGGCCCAGCTGATCTACGACCTGAAGCAGATCAACCCGCGCGCCCGCGTCACTGTCAAGCTGGTGTCCCAGTCGGGCATCGGTGCGGTCGCCGCAGGTGTTGCCAAGGCCAAGGCCGACGCCATCCTGGTGGCTGGCAATGTCGGCGGCACCGGCGCCTCGCCGCTGACCTCGGTCAAGTTCGCCGGCCTGCCGTTCGAACTCGGTCTCTCCGAAGCGCACCAGGTGCTGACGCTCAACAACCTGCGTGGTCAGATCCGTCTGCGCGCCGATGGCGGTATGCGGACCGGCCGTGACATCGTCATCGCCGCCCTGCTCGGTGCCGAAGAGTTCGGCATGGGCACGGCGTCGCTGGTCGCCGTCGGCTGCCTGATGGTTCGCCAGTGCCAGTCCAACACCTGCCCGGTCGGTGTCTGCGTCCAGGACGAACGCCTGCGCGCCAAGTTCACCGGCACGCCGGAAAAGGTCATCAACCTGTTCACCTTCGTCGCCCGCGAAGTGCGCGAAATCCTGGCCTCGCTGGGTCTGCGCTCGCTTCAGGAAGCCGTCGGCCGCACCGATCTGCTCAAGCAGGTGTCGCGCGGTGGCATCCATCTGGATGACCTCGACCTGAACCCGCTGCTGGTCCGCGTCGACCTCGATCCGGGCGCCACCATTACGGCGGCCGACGAGATCAACGAAGTAGCCGACACGCTGGACGCCCAGATCGTGCGCGACGCCGCCTATATGCTGGAACGCAAGGAAAAGATGCAGCTGACCTATGACGTGCGCAACACCATGCGCGCTGTCGGCACCCGCACCTCGTCCCATATCGTCAGCAAGTATGGCAATACGCTCGACGAGGGCCACCTCAAGCTCGAACTGCTGGGTTCGGTCGGCCAGTCGCTCGGCGCCTTCGCGGTCAAGGGCCTGACGATCAACCTGATTGGTGAAGCCAATGACTATGTCGGCAAAGGGCTTTCCGGCGCCACTATCGTCGTTCGCCCCAAGGTCTGGCAGGAAAACCAGGCCCTGGCCGGCAACACCATCCTCTACGGCGCCACCTCCGGCCAGCTCTATATCGCGGGCACGGTCGGCGAGCGTTTCGCGGTCCGTAACTCCGGCGCGACCACCGTGGTCGAAGGCGTCGGCGCGCACGGCTGCGAATATATGACCGGCGGTGAGGTTGTGATCCTCGGCAAGGTCGGCGCCAATTTCGGCGCGGGCATGACCGGCGGTGTCGCCTATGTCTACGATCCGGATGGCAAGCTGGCTTCGTACATCAATCCGGAAGGCATCACGCTCCGTCCGGTACCCGATGAAAACGTGGCCCGCCTGAAGGACCTGATCTCGGCCCATCTGGAGAAGACCCTGTCGCCGCGGGCCCAGACCCTGCTCGATGACTGGGACAACAGTCTGAAGGCCTTCGTTGAGGTCATGCCCAACGAAATCCTGGCGATCCAGGCGGCTCAGGAAGCCAAAAGAGCATAAATGAAAGCGGTCCCGAAAGGGGCCGCTTTTTTCATATGATGAATTTCGCTGTGCCGTTGAAAATCTAACCTTATATTAGGCTTTACCCGCTCTAATGGTTATCCAATAAGCGTGTAAGGGCGAGTTCATGTCGAGACAGGTACTGATACTGGAAGATAGCCGGACCCAGGCCATCATTATCAGCAAGATGTTCCAGCGTGCCGGCTATGAGTCGGTCTGCGTGACCGATATGACGACAGCCCTCGAACAGCTCCAGACCCAGAGCTTTGACCTGCTGGTGCTCGATGTCTTCATCGAGAACTATAACACGCTCGACGATCTCGAAGCCTATCGCCAGCTGGCGCCGCTGGTGCCGATCGCCATCATGACGGCCGGCCAGATGGATAATCCGGATGCCGGCGCTTCGGCGCTCAACAAGGCGCGTCGTGCCCGCGTCAAGTTTCTCCTGCCCAAGCCCTTCTATTTCGATGACGTGAAGCAGGTGTGCGGCGATGTCGATGCCTATTGGGCAGAGGTTGAGCGCGCCAGCGCCGTGGCTGTCGCTCAGTAAGGCAATCCAGCCATGACCGCGTCTTCTCCAAACCGCCGTCCCGATCCCGACGGCGACCTGTCCCGCCTGCTTGGCCTGATGCAGCATTCCGAAACCCTGGTCGGTCTGCTGCATAACTTCTATACCAAGCTCGATACCCGCCGGTCCGAGGATTTCCAGTCGATTGCCGATTCCATCGCGCAGGCGCGGGCTGAGATCGGTGAACTCAATCCCAATGGCGCCTTTCCCAATGCCGGCGCCGAACTGGCGGCCATTACCCAGGATACGGAAAACGCCACCAATACCATCATGACGGCGGCTGAAACCATCATGGCGCTGGATTCCGCCGATCCGCAGATTGGCGATCAGGTGATGACTGAGGTCATGAAGATGTTCGAGGCCTGCGCCTTTCAGGACATCACCGGCCAGCGCGTCTCTAAGATCGTCCGCCTGCTGAACCAGATCGAGGCACGTGTCGCCGATCTGGCGGCGGCCATCGGCACTGGCGAGGAAGTGGCCGTTGCCGAACTCACCGCTGCCGAGTTGCGCGCCCGCAACCTGCTTCTGAACGGACCGGCGCTGGCAGGCCCGGAAACCAGCCAGATGGATATCGACGCCCTGTTCGCCTGACACCTGACAACAGATTATTAAACTTATAGTTGTTTGATTGGGTAAAAACAAATTGTGATTTCACCCGAGCGGGAACACGGCATAGGTTACCGTCCGCCACAGGGATGAGAGGCACCTATGAGCGCAATGAATACGCTTCGCAGCGAGGACCTGCCGCCGACCGGCGTGCGGCCGAAGATTCTCATTGTCGATGACCGCTGGGAAAACCTGCTGGCCACCGAGGCCTTGCTGAAACCGTTGGGCGCGGCCATCACCACGGCCGATTCCGGCGAAAAAGCGCTGGACCTGGTGCTGCGGGAAGACTTCGCCATCGTCCTGCTCGATGTGCAGATGCCGGTCATGGACGGCTTCGAGACCGCCCGCCTGATGAAGACGCGCCCGTCCATGCAGGCGGTGCCAATCATCTTTGTCACCGCCATCAGCAAGGAAGATCATTTCGCCACTGAGGCCGCCGAGATCGGCGCGGTCGACTACATCTTCAAGCCGATCAATTCCGATATCCTGAAAAGCAAGGTCAAGGTCTATCTCGACCTCTACACCCAGCGTCAGCAGATCCTGCAGCTCAATGCCCATCTGCGCCAGTCGAATGAAGAACTGGAACGCTTCGCCTATGTCTGTTCGCACGACCTGCAGGAGCCGGTGCGCATGATGAACGCCTATGCCAGCCTGCTGGCGGAAGGCGTAGCCGGCCAGATGGACGAGACTGCCCAGGGCTATGCCGAATACATCCGCGACAATGCCATCCGTGTCCAGACGATGATCCGCGATATCCTGAATTTCTCCCGTATCGGGCGTGAGGAGGTCAAGCTCGAAACGGTCGATTGCCAGGCGGTCTTCGATACCCTGGTGCCGGATTTCGCCGACGTGGTGGCGCAGAAGCGGGCGGTGATCGCGGCCAGGGATTTACCGGTCATCCAGACCAGCCCGACCCTGATGCGCGTCCTGCTGCAGAACCTCATCGGCAATGCGCTGAAATTCCAGGATGGCAGCCGCACGCCGGAAATCATCGTTTCCGCCCACCGGGAGAACAAGGGCTGGCGCTTTGACGTGACTGATAACGGCATCGGCATCGATCCGGTCTTCCACGAACGCATCTTCCAGGTCTTCCAGCGCCTGCACAGTTTTGACGACTATATCGGCACGGGCATCGGTCTTTCGACCTGCCGCAAGTTCGTGCGCCTGTGCGGCGGGGATATTACTGTCCACTCGCAGCCGGGCAAGGGCAGCACCTTCACCTTCACCCTGCCGGACAAGCCGTCCCTTACGCGGAACGCGCACGCGGCGCATTGAATATTTATCGCGCAAACCGGACTTTACAGAAGCTGTTCTGTCCGGAGGTTCGCCATGAAGCCTACTCGCCTGATTTTTCCGCTTGCCGTGCTCGGCGGGGCCGCACTGGCCGTCACTGCCTGCGCTTCGCTGACCGCCATGGGGCCGGTCGGCAACAAGGCGGTGCCGCAGCCGGCGAAACCGGTCGATCTCGATCAGTATACCGGCCTGTGGTTCGAGATCGGTCGTTATGAGAACCGTTTCGAAAAGGATTGCGAAGGCGTCACCGCCGAATACCGCGCCCGTCCGGATGGCCATATAGATGTCATCAATTCCTGCCACCGCGGCAGCCTGTCGGGACCCATCAAGACCGCTCATGGCCGGGCGAAGATCGTGCCGGGCAGCGGCAATGCCAGGCTCAAGGTCTCCTTCTTCGGTCCCTTCTATGTTGGCGATTACTGGGTGCTCGATCACGCCGATGACTATGCCTGGTCGATTGTCGGCGAGCCTTCGGGACGCTATCTGTGGCTGCTCAGCCGCACCGCCCATCCGCACGAAATGGTGCGCAATACCATCGAAGCCCGCGTCCGCGCCCTCGGGTATGACTGGTCGCTGGTGCGGATGACACAGCACTGAGATTTCAATCGTGAAATGTGCGATTGCGCAAGGCGCGACGGCGCGTTAACACTTTGACCCTGTTCATGCCGAAGGGGTCTTTTCATGTCGCTTGTACGCCTGAGTGTTCGTTTGAGCCTGGCCGCCACGCTTCTGGCCGGTGCCGCCATTCCCGTCCATGCTTTTGCGGCGCCGACCGCCCTCGACAATGAGGTCACGCAATATCTCCAGACCCTGCCGCTTACCCTGACGACGCCGGAAGCGGTCAGCGCGCGCTGCGACGCGACCCTGGAGCTGACGGCAAAGGCAGAGACGGCGCTGGAGGCACGCACCGGCAAGGCCACCATTAGCGGTGATTTCAGAGCCTTCGATACCCTGTCGCTGATCCTGTCAGATGGCGGCAATGAGATGTATCTGGTATCGGAAACCAGCCCGCTCAAGCCGGTGCGCGACGCGGCGCAGGCCTGTATTCCGAAACTGTCCGATCTTGGCACCAGGGTCTCACTGTCGCGGCCTATCTATGACCGTCTGGCGGCCATCCCGACAAAAGATCTGGATGAAAAGACGCGCTTTTCGCTCAACAAGATGCTGACCAACTACAGGCTGGCCGGCGTCGACAAGGATGAGGCGACGCGGGCCAAGGTGACCCAGCTCCAGAAGGAGATCACCGAGATCGGCCTGAAATTCGCCGAAAATACCCGCGACGACACCGGCGATATTCCGCTGAAGCCCGAAGAGCTGAAGGGCATGCCGCAGGATTATATCGATGCCCACAAGCCGGGCGCGGACGGGCTGGTGCACCTGACCTTCGCCTATCCCGATGTCTTCCCGATCATGGATTTCGCCGATATCCGCGAAACCCGCCGCAAGGTGGTCACGGCCTTCAATAATCGCGGCTGGCCCGCCAACGAAGCCGTGCTCAAAAGCCTGCTTGAGAAGCGCTACGAACTGGCGCAAGCTCTGGGCTATCCTGACTACGCCACCCTGATCACCTCCGACAAGATGATCGGCAATCCGCAGCGCGCCGCACAGTTCCTCGATGACGTCAATGCCGCCGCCAAACCGGGCGCCGAGGCCGACTATGCCGAGATGCTGGCCTTTGCGAAGACAATCGACCCGACGGTCACTGAACTCCAGCGTTGGGACCGTAGCTATTTCGAGAACAAGCTGCGCAAGGCCAAGTACGATGTCGATTCCGCCGAGGTGCGGGAATACTTCACGCTGAATAAGTCCCGCATGGGCATCTTCAAGCTGGTGGCCGATCTGTTCAATGCCGATATCCGGCCATGGAACACACCGGTGTGGGACCCGTCGGTCACCGCCTGGGAACTGTATGACAACAACAAGCTGGTCGGGCGCTTCTATCTCGACCTGAGCCCGCGCGACGGCAAGTATAACCACGCTGCACAGTTTCCGATCCGCACCGGCATCGAAGGCCGCCAGATTCCGGTCGGCGCCCTGATCTGCAACTTCCCGGCCTCGGGGCCGATGGATCATGAGGACGTCACCACCTTCCTGCATGAATTCGGCCATCTGCTGCATGCCATGTATTCCGGCCATACCGAATATGGCGTGCAGTCCATGGGCAATCTGCAGTGGGACTTCATCGAAGCGCCGTCGCAACTGCTGGAAGAATGGACCTGGAACTACGACACGCTGAAGGGTTTTGCCTCGAATGATAAGGGCGAACCGATCCCCGAAGGCCTGGTGCAGAAGATGAATGCCGGCCGCCATTTCGGCGAGCCCGGCCAGTGGAAGACACAGCTGGCCTATTCGGCGATCTCGCTCAACTTCTATAATCGCAAGCCGGATTTCGATCTGGCGACCCAGTTCGATGCTCAGCTCAGCCGGTATGCGCTCTATCCGCCGGTGCCGGGCACCCACGCCTATGCCAGCTTCGGCCACCTCGATGGCTATTCGGCGATCTATTATACCTATGTCTGGTCGAAGGCGATTGCGCTCGACCTCTTTACTCGCTTCGAGGCCGATGGCATCCGCAACAAGGACACCGCCCTGCGCTATCGCAAGCTGGTTCTGGAGCCCGGTGGTTCGGAAGATGCCAATGTGCTGATCCAGAATTTTCTCGGCCGGCCGCTGAGTCTGGAGGCCTTCAAGGCGGAACTGCAGAAGAAGTAGGCAAATCAGGCGGTGCGGTTCGTTTCTTGTGAAATCTTTGTCACATAAGGGGCGGGCCGTACTTCAGGCTGTGAATATTATTGACAATCCGGCGATTATTCTACAAAAGGCCCGCCTAGGCCCCCCACAGCTTAGAAACCATCTTTCCTCTGCGGAATGTTCGCAGGGTTTTTTGCCGTTTTTGGGTGTTGTCATGTCCGAGTCCGAAGATCATCTGTTTGCCGTCTATTCGCGGTCGCCTGTCGAGGTTGACCATGCCGAAGGTAGCCGACTGTATGACCGATCGGGTCGAGAATATCTCGATTTCGTGCAGGGCGTCGCCACCAATGGCCTGGGTCACGCCAATCCGATTCTGATCGACGCGCTGACGGCGCAGGCGAAGAAGGTCTGGCACGTCTCCAACATCTACACCATCCCGCAGCAGCATGAGCTGGCCAGCAAGCTGTGCGAAGCCTCTTTCGCGGATCAGGTGTTCTTCACCAATTCGGGCGCTGAGGCGGTCGAAGCCGCCCTGAAGCTGGCGCGCAAGTACCATGCCTTCAAGGGGCATCCGGAACGTATCGACATCATCGGCTTCAAGGGCGCTTTCCACGGCCGCACCTATGCCGCCATCAATGCGGCTGGCAACGAAGGCTATCTCGATGGCTTCGGTCCGCGCCTGCCCGGCTATGTCAATGTCTCGCTTGACGATCATGACGCTATCCGCGCGGCGGCTGAGGCACCGACAGCGGCGGCCATCATTGTCGAGCCGGTTCAGGGCGAGGGCGGTGCCCGTGCCCTGACCGACGCCGAACTGCATCTGCTGCGCGATCTGTGCGACGCCAACGGCCTGTTGCTGATCTTCGATGAGATCCAGTGCGGCATGGGCCGGACCGGCAAACTGTGGGCGCATGAATATTCCGGCGTCATTCCGGACGTGATGTGCCTGGCCAAGGCCCTGGGCGGCGGCTTCCCGATCGGCGCCTGCCTTGCCACGCGTGAGGCGGCTTCCGGCATGACCTTCGGTGCGCATGGCTCGACCTTCGGCGGCAATCCGATGGCCATGGCGGTCGGTCTTGCGGCCTTTGGCGAACTGTCGAAGCCGGAAATGCTGGAAAATGTCGTCAAGGTATCGGGCTATATCAAGCAGCAGCTAGAAGGCCTGAAGCAGACCTATCCCGACATGATCGATGAGGTGCGCGGCAAGGGCTTGCTGATCGGTATCAAGCTCAAGCCGAATAACCGCGACGTCATGACCCTGGCGCGTGACAATGGTCTGCTGATCGCCGGCGGCGGTGACAACTGCGTCCGCATGTTGCCGGCGCTGAACCTGACCGAGGCCGATGCCCGTGAGGCGCTGGAGCGTCTGGAAAAGACCTTTATCGCGATCCGCGAAAAAGCCCAGGCCGCCGCGAAGCAAACCGCATAAAGTTCAAAATGGGGTCATGGGATGACCCACAAGGGGGAGTCTTCCATGACCCGTCACTTTCTCGATATCTGCAACCTGACCAGCGAAGAACTGCGCGCCATTGTCGATGACGCGCACGCCCGCAAGCGCCTGCGCCAGGGCTGGCCCAAGGGCCGCCCCGATGCCGATGCCCCGGCAAAGGACCGCGTGCTGGCCATGATCTTCCAGAAGAATTCGACGCGTACGCGCTTTTCGTTCGATGCCGCTATTCGCCAGCTCGGTGGCCAAGCGATCATTTCCACGGCCAATGACATGCAACTCGGCCGCGGCGAGCCGATCGAAGACACCGCCAAGGTGCTGTCGCGCATGGTCGATGCTATCATGATCCGCGCTAATGAGCATGACGATGTGCTGCGCCTGGCCGCTGCCTCGACCATACCGGTGATCAACGGCCTGACCAATGCTTCGCACCCCTGCCAGATCCTCGCCGATATCCAGACCATCGAGGAACATCGCGGCGCCATCGAGGGCAAGACCCTGGCCTGGATCAGCGACGGCAACAATGTCTGCAACAGCCTGATCCATGCGGCCGCGCGCTTCGGTTTCACGCTGAATATCGCCTGTCCGGCTGCTTACAAGCCGTCGCAGGACGCCATGGTCTTCGCCTCGGAATCGCGCGCCCGCGTGATGGTGACGCAAGATCCGGAAGAGGCCGTGCGCGGCGCCGATGTCGTGCTGGCCGATACCTGGGTCAGCATGGGCGATCTCGATCACGACGAGCGTCTCGAAGCCTTCCAAAATTACCAGGTCAATGCCGAGCTGATGAAGCTGGCCAAGGATAACGCGCTCTTCCTGCATTGCCTGCCTGCCCACCGTGGCGAGGAGGTGACGGAAGACGTCATCGACGGTCCGCAATCTGTGATCTGGGACGAGGCCGAGAACCGCATCCACGCGCAAAAAGCCATCCTGGCCTGGTGCTTCGCCGGGGCGTAATTCGGATCAATACCGTTCCGGCGGTTTGGTCTGGATGCCCATCAGGTTGAGCAGATGCACGACCAGCAGCAGGGCCGCTGTGAAGGTCAGCAGCATCAAGAACCGCCACGGCACCATGCGCGGGCCCTTGTTGGGGTCCATCGGCCGCGCGCCCAGAAAACCGAACAGGGCGGTAAAAAGACCGAAGACAATCGCGAGAATCAGGGTAAGGGTTAAACTCAGTTCCATCCGCTGCATATGTCGTGGAATGAACGCACAGGCAAGTCGCTTGACGATTTCTCGCGCCATTGGCGAAGTCTGAAAATTCTCCCGTACCGCGAATTCGGCGTTATAAATTTCCACAGAAGATTAACGTTTGCGCCATATATAGTGGTTAACGAGGTGTTTACACCCCACATAATGTTGTTTACCCTCGTCGATTGACGAAGCTAGGGGAATCGCATGAGCGCGAACGCACCGTGGAGTGTGAAGGGTATTGACGCCAGGGCGCGCGAAGTCGCCAAGGACCTGGCGCGCCGCTCCGGCTTGACCCTTGGCGAATGGCTCAACCAGATGATTCTCGAAGGCGAAGACGTCAGTGCGCTGATCAGCCGTGAGAAGGCGCGCATCCATGCCGAGCCCGCCGAAATCGATGAAGACGAAGACGACTATGTAGCGCCGCGCCGACACCGCGCAGCTGAAACCGAGTACCATACGGGAGGCCGCATGGCCCAAAAGCCTCGCAAACCGGCCGCACCCTATTCGTCGGCCGCCCAGCCCCTCAGTGCGCGTGAAATGAGTTCGCGTGATTTGCGCCGCCAGTCGATCTTCTCCGATCGCCCGGAATATGACGATGGCTACACCGCTGAAGAGTCGCGTTATGCCGCAGCCTCCAGCGATCTGAGCCGTGTTGCCCGTGCGCTGGAATCGCTGGGCGCCCGGATGGAAAATTCCGAGGCGCGGTCGGCTACAGCGGTGCGCGGTGTCTCCCATGCCGTCGAAACCGTGCTCAATCGCCTGGAGCGATCCGAAGCTGCGCACGCCGATGTGCAGGACCGTATCGAGGCCCAGTCCCAGGACGTGCAGTCGTCGTTCGAGCGGCTGGCTCGCGCCGAGGCGGATCGCGGCCTGTTCGCCGACCGCCTCGAACAGGCTGAACGTCTGATCGATGCCCAGGCCGAGCGTCTGGAAGGCCTGTCCGGCCATGTGCGCGAGGATCGCGAGCGCATGGCCCGTTTTGAGCAGGATCTGAAATCGCCTCAGGTGGGCGAAACCGTTCGCGCCGTGGAGGGCGCGCTCGGCAAACTGGCTAACCAACTTTATGAGGGCGAGGCCCGCGCCCGCGACAGCCTGACCGGTGTGCGCGAAGATCTGGTGGGCTTGTCGCATCGCGTGGCCCATGTGGAAATGCGCGATCCGGACCGCGCCGCGCAAGCTCTGATCGACAAGGTTGTTTCGCAGCTGGCCCATCGCCTGGATGCCGCGGAGGCCCAGACCACCGGCGCTATCCGCACTCTGGAGCAGGCCTTCAAGTCGCTGGAAGGTCGTCTGGCGCAGGTCGAGGCCGGTGGCGATGTCACCGACGCCGAGACGGTGAAGTCGTTGTCCGGCCTGGCCGCCGATCTGTCGCGTCGGGTGGAGGATTCGCGTCAGGACCTGTTCAGCGCTCTGCAGACCGGCAAGCAGGAAACCATCGAGCTGGCCGTCAAGGTGGTGGGCGAACGCATCGAGCAATCGGAAAAGCGCTCCGCTGACGCTATCGATCGCATGGGACAGGACGTCCTGCGTATCGCCGAGAACCTCAACCGCCGTGTGGCTGGCGTCGAGACGGCAAACCATGACGGCCTGACGCGCATGGGCCGCGATGTGCAGCGTGTCGCCGATGCGGTCGATGGCCGCTTCAACCGTCTCGAAGGCGGTCATGCCCAGGCCTTGGAACGTCTCGGTGGCGAGATCGCCCGTATCTCCGAGCGCCTGAGCGGCAAGATAGCAGACAGCGAACGCCGCACGGCGGAAGTCCTTGGCGCGGTTGGTGAGCAGTTCGAGCGCCAGCGCAGCGACCTGTCTGACCGCATCCGCGCCAGCGAGGCGCGCACGGCGAAGCTGCTGGAGGAGACGCGCGCCCAGATCGATTCCCGCCTGGCCAAGGTGCAGACCGAGAGCCTGCTCGCCGAAACCGCGGCTCGTCCAACCGTGCATGACGACGATCTCGATGGCGGACTGTCCAATCCCTTTGCCGCGCACCCCTTCGCGACCAGCACGCCCGTGCTTGACGAAGAAGAGGACGTAAATGACGAGGCGGACGATTTCGATCCACCCGTTCCGGCTCCGGGCCCGGTCGCGAAAGAAGCTGAAAAGCCGATGGACCTGACCGGTCACCTGCTGGGCCTGGCCGAAAAGGAGACCGGCGCCTTCAAGCCCGATTTCGATCCCTTCGAGTCGGAAGATCTGGAAGACGATCTGGAAATGAGCGCGCCGCTTTCGCAGGCGGCGCCTGCGCGGCCGGCCAGTCCGATTCTGTCACCGGATGAGGATGACGACGACAGCGATCCGTTCGCCGATATCGAGGTGTCGCGCAAGACCGCGCCGAAGAGTGCGTCGCGTCCGGTGGTCGCCATGGAAAGCATTCCGCAGGCGCCCATGGTACATTCTCCGGTCCAGGCGCAGGTTCAAGAGGCGCCGAAGGTGCGCCATCCCTTTGACGATGAGGACGAGGCCGATTTCGGTGAGCCGGAAGAGGCGCCGGTGTCAGTATCCACCCGCGATGCCCTGGCGGCGGCGCGCGCCGCCGTGCGCGCCAGCATCGAGGGCAAGGACGAGCGCAAGTCGGGTGGTCTGGGATTGGGCCTGCTGAAGGCAGGTCCGTCGCGCGCTAAAGGCGTGAAGCCGGAACCCGCGAAGAAGGCCAAGAGCGGCAGCACCCTGCTGAACGCGCTCAAGGCGTCTTCGGTTGCGGTTGGTGTGGTTGCGATCGGTGCCACCGGCTGGGTAGTCACCAACCGGCTGGCCAACGAACAGAAAGCCCAGCCGGCCATTGCCGCCTCGGCCCTGACTGTCAGCCCGCCCTCAGCGGATGAACAGCAGGCGCTGAAGACGCGCTATGACCTGGCCCTGCAGGCCGTGCAGGCGCATGATCCGAAGGCTGTCGAGGCGATGAAGGTGGTGGCCAACCAGGGCTATGCCCAGGCTCAGTTCACTCTGGGCACCCTCTATGCCGGCGAAGGCAATCTGGTGCCGGTCGACAAGACCGAGGCGCGGGCCTGGATTCGCCGGGCGGCCGAAGGCGGTGTGCCGGCGGCCATGAACCAGTACGGCTATATGTTCTACAATGGCGATGGTGGCACCCAGGACCGTCCGACGGCGGCCCTTTGGTTCCGCAAGGCCGCTGAGCGCGGCGTGGTCGACGGTCAGTATAACCTGGCTCTGCTGTATCAGAGCGGCAATGGCGTGCCGCTTAATCCGAGCGAGGCCTACAAGTGGATGAAGATTGCCGCCAATAACGGTGCCGATGGCGCCAAGGCCTATGCCACCGATCTCGGTTCGCAGCTGAGCGATGAGCAGCGCGCCCGCGCTGATGACGCCGTAGCCCGCTTCACCCCGATCAGCGATGGCGGTCAGGTGGCGCAGTCCGGTTCTGAGTCGGCAGGGTAATTTTCACAGTTTGTTCCTTTTCATACCTCTCGGCGCACGTTAAGCTTTGCGTGTGAGTGACGATGTAGCCCTGACCGCAACGACCACGCCCTGGTGGCGAGACCATGCGCCCAAAAGCGCGCTGGGATATTCACTGGTGCGCGCCTTCGTCGCCGGTGACGAGCCACGTGATCTTCCGGTTAATGAACTGCGCGAACTGTGGGGCCGCGAGGCCCTGATCGTCGCCAATGCGGCCATGGTCCGCATCCGCCTGTTCGGTAATCGCCAGCATCGCGAGGCGCGTCATTACGATGTGCTGGAACTGTTCGCCTTTGTTCGTCCGGCTCAGTTTTGTGCGCCTTCGGTGGCGGGGCTGGCCTTGGCCTGCGGTTATCCCGAACCGCAGACGCCGGAAGCCCAGGCCCACGTCCTGTTCGATATTGTTACCAGCCTGTGTGACGAACTGAAAAATGCCTCGCTCGGCTTTCGCCTCGTGGCGCAATCGGGCGTGCGGCTTATGGAAAAGCAGGGCTGGCCGTGGGCAGCGCTGCTGCAGGCCGTGCTCGACCAGACCGCCATCCCGCCGGATTATGTCATGCCGCCGGCGCTCGATGTCTGGACCCTGCTGGAGGAATGGGAAGACCAGCCGCCTGAAGGTGCGGCGCGCGCCGTTTCCCTCACCGAGGACGAGGTCAGCATTGCGCTCGATGCTAACCTGGCCCGCGCCGGACTGGACGAGCGCCGGCCGGAGCAGCGTGAATTCGCCCAGAAGGCACGCGATATCTTCGCGCCGAAGTTCGTCAAGGACCAGCCGAATATGTTGCTGGCCGAGGCGGGCACCGGGGTTGGCAAGACGCTCGGCTATCTGGCGCCTGCTCACGCATGGGCGCGCAAGGCACAGGGGCAGGTATGGGTTTCGACCTTCACCAAGGCGCTGCAGAAGCAGATCTATAACGATACCCGCGCCCTGTTCGACAACCCGCACGAGCGCGCCGAACAGGTGGTGGTGCGCAAGGGACGGGAAAATTATCTCTGTCTGCTCAATTTCCAGGAACGGCTGAACGGCGCCCACAGCCAGCCGGAAATCATCATGTCCGTGCTGATGGCGCGCTGGGTGCTCTACAGCCGCGATGGCGACATCATGAGCGGCGACTTTCCGACCTGGCTGCCGTCGCTCCTGCCGCCGACCTCGCCCGCCCATGTCTTCCAGACCCTTGCGCCGCAGGCCCTGGTCGATCGCCGCGGCGAATGCACCTATGCCGCCTGTCCGCATTATCGCGTCTGCTTCATCGAAAAGTCGGTGCGCAAGGCTAAGTCTGCTTCGCTGGTCATCGCCAACCACGCCCTCGTCATGGCGCAGGCGGCGTACGACCTGCGCGATACGGCGCGTGCCGAGATGCAAGCGGAAATGAACGGCGAGGACATGCAGGATGAGGTGGCCGTCCCCGCTTTGTCGCGTCTGATCTTCGACGAAGGCCACCATGTCTTCGAGGCGGCGGACTCGGCCTTCGCCACGCGGCTTTCGGGGCTTGAGGCCTTCGAGCTGCGGCGGTGGATACGCGGCAATGAAGGCCGGTCGCGCCGGGGGCGGGGGCTTGAGGCGCGGCTGGGCGACTTGCTTTCCGGTGACGACGCGTCGAAGGCGGCCATGCAGGATCTGGTGCGTGCCGCAGCCGTCCTGCCGGCGGAAGGTTTTTCGCAGCGCATTACCGTGCGCACCCAGGATGGCGGCGGCCTCGATCCGGTCGGGCCGATCGAGGCCTTGCTGGTCGAGGTCTACAAACAGATCGATATCCGTCAGGGCGAGGCGCGACTGCGGTCGCGCTTCTCCGCCGATGGCGAGCAGGGTGGCGAATGCGAGGCGCATCCCTGCATCGAGGGCGTGGCTCTGGCGGCCAAGACGGCGGCGCGGGCTTTGGCGGCCATCGAGGCGCCGCTGCTGGCCCTGGTGCGTGCATTGGAAGACCGCCTGAGCAGTGGCAAGGAAGATATCGAGCCGGCAGACCGTATCCGCATTGAAGGCGCCCTGCGTGGGCTGGAGCGCCGCGCGCGGATGCTGCTGCCGGCTTGGCGCGCCCTGCTGCAGCAACTGACGCTCGATGATGAACTGACTCCTGAGAGCGCCCAGACCGTGGACTGGTTTTCGACCGAGGTCATCCGCGGCCGGATCGTCGATGTCTGCCTGAACCGTCACTATGTCGATCCGTCCCTGCCGTTGGCGGAATATGTGTTGAAACCGGCGCATGGCGTGCTGGTGGCCTCGGCCACGCTTAGCGATGCCACTCAGGTGGCAGAAGGTGAAAACAAGGATATCTTCGCCCTGGCCCGTCAGCGGACCGGCGCCAATCATCTCGTCATGGGCGCCAAGGCGATCCGCGTCGCTTCGCCGTTCGATTATGCGGCCCAGGCCCGCCTGTTCGTCATTACCGATGTCAGCCGCGATGACGCCCGTTCGGTCGGCGCGGCCATGCAGGCGCTGTTCGTGGCGGCAAAGGGCGGGGCGCTGGGGCTTTTCACCGCTATCCGCCGCCTGCGTGCTGTCTATGACCAGATCAACAAGCCGCTGAGCGAGCAGGGGCTGTCGCTCTATGCCCAGCATGTCGATCCGCTCGATGTCTCCGACCTGATCAGCGTCTTTCGCGCCGAGCATCATTCGTGCCTGCTGGGCACGGATGCCATTCGCGACGGGGTCGATGTGCCCGGCCAGGCCCTGCGCCTGATTGCCTTCGACCGCATTCCCTGGCCGCGGCCCGATACGCTTCATCGGGCGCGCCGGCAGCATTTCGGTGCCCGGATCTATGACGACGCCCTGACGCGCGCCAAACTGGCCCAGGCCTTCGGCCGCCTGATCCGGCGAAAGGATGACCGGGGCGTGTTCGTCATGCTCGATTCCGCCGCCCCGACGCGCCTGTTCTCCGGCCTGCCGGAAGGCGTCCTGGTGCAGCGCTGCACCCTGGCCGAGGCGATTGCCGCCATCGAGATGTTTCTCTACCCGGTATAGATTGACTTTTCTGCCGGCTGTGCGTTTGGTTAACGCCTGATATTAATCTCTTCGCCCTCCCCATTTATGGGGAGGGGGGACCATCGCTTGCGATGGTGGGCGGGGCTGAAGCCGGTGGAATGGCCCCTTCCGTCATCTCGCCGAGGCGGGATGCCACCTTCCCCATAAATGGGGCAGGCGAAGTCATCTGAGGACCTCACTGTGACTGACGATCTGACCTTGCCGACCAAACCGCAGAAAAAGGCCAGCCGCTGGGGTCTGTTCGGTCCCGTTTTGTTGCTGGCCCTGCTGTTCGCCGGCTGGAGCGCCTACTGGGTCTATACGGCCAATCAGGTGCAGGCGCGGGTGATCGCGACGCAGAAAAGCCTGATCCAGGCGGGGTATCAGGCCAGTTTCGATCCGATCAAGGTCGAGGGCTATCCCTACCGGATGTTCCTCGATTTCCACAACGTCAATATCATCGCGCCTTCAGGCAAGGGCTTCTCTGCCCCCGCCATTGAGGCGGAAGCGAATGCCTATGCCCTGACCAAGTGGGTTATGACGGCGCCGCAGGGCCTGACCCTCTATCGTGGCCGGGTGCATCAGGGCGGCGGCGAGGGCGTCATCGATCTCGGCAAGGTGGTGGTCAGCGGCCGCAGCCTGAAGGCCAGCGTTTCCGATCTCAACAAGCCGATCTACCACGTGGCGCTGCAGGGCACGGGCCTCAGCCTGACCGCCTCCGATACCCTGCACCCCTTTGCTTTTTCGAAAGCGGAGAACTTCGAGGCCTATCTGCGGCCCACGGCCAATGTCGCCGACAGCGCCGACATGATGATCCGCCTGACCGACGCCTATGGCGATCCGCAGAGCATTGTCGGCGATCTGTCACCTGGCAAGCCGCTCAGCCTGCAGGTCGAAAGCACGATCAGCCACATGTCGGGCTTCAAGGGCGAGGATTTCACCGGCAGTCTCGATACCTGGCGGCGTATCGGTGGGCAGGTGACCGGTTACAAGGCCAAACTGACGGCTGGCGATCTCAGCCTGTTCACCACCAGCGATGCCTTGGTGCTGGATGAGACCTCTCATATCAAGGGCAAGCTGGGTATTGAAATATCCGGCACCTTCAACCCGATCGATGTGCTGGGCGCCCTGCATATTATCTCACGTGAGAACATGACCATCGCCCGGCCACTGCTCAACCTGACCCTGGCGACCCAGGGCACGCAGAAGTTCACCATCGAATTCCACGATGGCAGCGCCTGGATTGGGCCGCTGAAAGTTTCAGATGCACCTATACTGCCCTAAGCGGAAATTATACTGACCTTCACTCAAACAAGACTTGTGATGGCGGCATCTGCGGCCTAATGTCGGCCTTCCTTACGCTGACGGAACCGTAAACTTGAGTACACTCGCCGACCTACGCACACAGATCGATGCGCTCGATGCCGAATTGCTGCGCCTTGTCGATGCCCGCGCGGCGCTGGGCAAGGCCATTGGTGAGGCCAAGGCCAAGGAAGAACCGGCGAACAGCCAGGTCTCCCTGCTGCGTCCGGACCGCGAGGCCATGCTGATCCGCAAGCTGCTGGCCATGCCGCGCCAGGCGGCTTCCGATGGTGTGGTCGTGCGCATCTGGCGTGAGCTGATTTCCGAAAACCTGCGCATCCAGGGGGCCTCCAGTAATGGGGGCCTTCATTTGAATCTGAGCACCGCCGAACACTCCAAGGAGGTGCTGGTGTGGGCGCGGGAACGCTTCGGCTTCGCGCCGTCATTCGGCTATGTGAATGACGCGACCGCGGCCATCCAGGCAGCGCGCGATGTCCGCCATATCTCGGTCCTGTCGCTCGATCCGCGCGGCGGCGCCTGGTGGGCGCGCCTGCTGGCCGAACCGAAGGTGCGCATCATCGCCGCCCTGCCGGAGTTGTCGCGCGGTCGGCCGCACGCCGTGGCGCTGGCGGCCATCCCGCCTGAGCCAACCGGCGACGACATGACCTTCTGGGTGTCTGACTCGGCCGAGCACGAAAACCACATCATCGAAACCCTGGGCCAGCGCGGTTTTGCCGCAGAATGGCTTTGCACCGCGCAAGGGCTTAAGCTATTTGGCCTCATCGGCTATGTGCAGGAACATGACGAGCGGCTGGCGACCCAGACGCTTGGCAGCCTGACGGGCATTATCGGCGCGGCCCCCCGGATCTAATCTCGGATTTCACCACGAAAAACACGAAAAGCACGAACAGACGCGTCAGGACCGGATGCCCGTAGGGCACTCAGGTTTTTGAGTGGACTATATTAAAGGCACTGCGCGCAAGGCAGCCACACAAAGACGTTCGTGCTTTTCGTGTTTTTCGTGGTTAATCCCCCTCATGAAGCGCCCAAATACACAGGCGCAGGACTATTGCGATGAATGAGCACGTTATGACCAAATCTCCGGCCCCGAAGACGGGCATACTGGATATCGCCCCCTATGTCGGCGGCAAGTCGAAGATCGAGGGCGTGGCCGAGCCGATCAAGCTGTCCTCCAATGAAAATGCCCTGGGTTGCTCGGTGCGTGCCATCGAGGCCTATGAAAAGGCAAAGGAAAAGCTCTTCCGTTACCCGGATGGCCATGCTGCACCCCTGCGCGCCGCCGTCGCCGAATATCACGATCTGGAGCCGGAGCGCCTCGTTTTCGGCAATGGCTCTGACGAGGTTTTCGCCCTGCTGAACCAGGTCTATCTCGAAGCCGGCGACAATATCGTCACCGGCGAACACGGCTTCCTGGCCTATCGCATTTCGGCGCTTGCCTGCCAGGCCGAGGTCAGGCTGGCGGAAGAACCCGATCAGCGCGTCAGCATCGAAAAGCTGCTGGAACTGGTCGATGCCAAGACAAAGATCGTCTACCTCTCCAATCCGGCCAATCCGACCGGCACCTGGAACACGCCGGAAGAAATCGCCGACCTGCGGACGCGCCTCGATCCATCTATCCTGCTGGTGGTCGATGAGGCCTATGCCGAGTTCGTAGATGAACCGACCTGGGAAACCGCCTTTCCGCTGGCGCGCGACAGCGACAATGTGATCGTCACGCGCACCTTCTCGAAAATTCACGGTCTGGCCGGCCTGCGCATCGGCTTCGGCTACTGCCCGGTCGATGTCATCGCCGCCATCGACCGTGTTCGCCTGCCCTTCAATGCCAATCTGCCGGCGCAGTTTGCCGCGGTGGCCGCCTTGCAGGACGCGGTGCATATCGAGGCCTCGCGCCAACAGGTGCTGAACTGGCACCCGCGCCTGCGCCAGGCGATCGCCGGCCTGGGCTATGATATCCGCAAGACCATCGGCAATTTCATCCTGATCTATTTCCGTGATGCGGAAGAGGCGGCGCGGGCCAATGAATTCCTGATGACGCAGGGAATCATCATCCGTCATGTCGCCAACTACGGTCTACCGCAGTGCCTGCGCATCACCATCGGCAAGGACGAGGAAAATGAGGCGGTGATCGAGGCGCTGGGCAGATTTGCGGCGACGCGGTAGGCAAAATGCTGCAGCGCGGAAATGTCGCATTATTTGCCGGAACGCGCTAAGCTATCTATATTGCTGATGTCGTCACAGCCGAAGTTTCCCCATGCCTGATCAATCCGCGCCTGCCGCCAATACGAAAATCGTCTTCGGACAGGGTTTCCTGAAGGATTGCTGGTGGTTTGCCGCGCTTTCAGGCGATCTGGTGCCCGGCAAGCTGCAGCGCTATGTCATTCTGGGCGAGCCGGTCCTGCTGGCGCGCGATCTCGATGGCCGCGCCTATGCCATGCGCGATATCTGTCCGCACCGCGCCGCTCCGCTTTCCGCCGGTGAAATGATCCGTGACGGTAAGGGCGGTGGCTGCGTCGTCCAGTGCTGCTACCACGGCTGGACCTTCGATACCCAAGGCACCTGCAAGACCATCCCGTCTCTGACTGCCGATCAACCGATGGACGTGGAAAAGATCAAGGTCCGTTCCTATGAAATCCGCGAGCAGCAGGGCATTATCTGGATCTATATCACCGCCGATTCGCGCCGCCCGGCTGAGCCCGATCACGAGCCGCCGGTCCTGCCAGGTGTCGTTGGCGGTAAGCCCCTCATTGTCGAGACCATGGATTTCGACAGCCATATCGATCATGCCGTCGTTGGCCTGATGGACCCGGCGCATGGCCCCTATGTGCATCAGCAATGGTGGTGGCGTTCGGCCAAGAAACAGCTCTCGAAAATCAAGCAGTTCGAGCCGCGCGAATACGGCTTCTCGATGGTTCGCCACGCGCCGTCTTCCAACAGCCGCGCCTACAAGATTCTGGGGGGCGCACCGGCTACCGAGATCACCTTCCGCCTGCCGGGTATCCGCTACGAGCATATCGAGATCGGCAGCCAGCAGGTGCTGGGCCTGACCTGCCTGACGCCGATCGATGACAACAAAACCCGTATCACCCAGATATTCTGGTCGGATCACGGCCTGTTCCGTTTCATCGCGCCCCTGTTCCGCTATGGCGCCAAGGCCTTCCTCAAGCAGGACGGCGATATGGTCAATCTGCAGAACGAGGGACTGAAATACGATCCGGCCCTCATCTGGATCGACGATGCCGATACCCAGGCCAAGTGGTATCAGCAGCTGAAACGGGAATGGATGCAGGCACGCGCCGAAAAGCGGCCCTTTGTCAATCCGGTCAAGCCCGCCACACTGAAGTGGACAAGCTAAACAAAAAACCCCTTCAATCGACCGATTGAAGGGGTTTTTTTGTAGGCTTTCCTGTCGGATCAGGCGGCTTTTAGCCCCAGAACCACCAGCTTGATCTGGGCGCTCAGGCTCTTCGACATCTTGTCCATGTCAAAGACGCCGCTGTCGTCGCTGGCCTGATAGGCGCGGCGCAGGTTAGCGAAGCACAGATCTTCCAGCAGGTCTGTCGCGCTTTCGATATCTACGCCCGACGAAATCTCGTTTTTCGCCAGCGCACCTTTCAGCGTATCCAGCAGGATGACGTGGATCAGATCGCTCATCTGGCCGACCTCATTGACCGGCGCCATGCCGGGCAGCTGGCCGTGGCTCCACTTCATGACGAAGGCCGACAGCACGATCCGGGCATTATGGCTCATGGATTCGTAGCCTTGCATCATCTGTGTGTGCAGGCGGGTAGCAAGATCGAGATTTTCATCGTGAGAGTCGCGCATGGCGCGGACGACCTTGTCGTTCTCGGCCAGCAGGACGGTCAGGAAAATCTCGTTCTTGTCGTTGAAGTTGGCGAACAGCGCGCCGGTGGAAAGACCGGCAGCGCGGGCGATATCGCGCAAGGTGGCCGCTTCAAAACCGCGTTCGCGGAAAAGCGTGGCGGCAGAATCCAGTATCTTCAGGCGATTGCGTTCCTTGGAACGGGCACGCGTACCGAGCGGTGGGGTCAGGTCCTTGGTGATAGCGGTGTCACTCTTAAAAGATTCGGGCACAGGTTCGGAACTATGGCTGGGGTCGTACATAACGCGGCTACTTCATACACAAAATTAAGTTTACCTGCGAGGAAGGGCGGGCAGGTTGCGCCCTACTTAGTATGCGTGTCCCGTCAATACAATGGAGACGATGTTATTTCCGTGTCAGGGCTTCTGCGATGCACGGGGACAATGGTTCAACGGGCGAATTAAAAAAGTCCGTCGCTGTTACATATAAAAATCTCGACTTCTGGCCATAAAAGGGCGATTGAATGTCATGACCAAAATACTCTTCTATCTGGCCCTGATAGCCATGTTCGGCGTGCTGGTCGTGCTGGGCATCGGGATTTTCAGCCTCGTGCGCGGCGGCTATTTTCGCGAAAGATGGTCCAACAAGCTGATGCAGCTGCGCGTGGCCATGCAGGCCGTGGCGATTCTTTTGCTCGTCATTCTCGCCTGGGCCATGCATCGGGGCGGCTGATGGTCAAGCTCAACAAGATCTATACTCGCACCGGCGATGATGGCACCACCGGGCTGGCCGATGGTTCGCGCCGGCCAAAGGATGCCCCGCGACTGGTTGCCATCGGCAGCGTCGATGAAACCAATGCGGCTTTGGGGCTGGTGCGGCTAAATAGCGCAGACGATCCGGCGCTGGATGGCCTGCTGGCGCGCCTGCAAAACGAACTGTTCGACCTCGGCGCCGACCTGGCCACGCCTTCGGACGATGTTGCGTGGGCGCCTCTGCGCATAAAGGCGCATCAAGTCACGGCCCTGGAAGAAGCGCTCGATGCCTATAACGCTCCGATCGCAGCCCTGACCTCCTTCATCCTGCCGGCCGGCACCGCCCTGAGCGCGCATCTGCACCTCGCGCGCACCCTGGCCCGCCGCGCCGAACGCGATGTGGTGACGCTGTCCGGCATTGCAGGTGAGGCGGTCAATCCGGAGGCGCTGAAATACCTGAACCGGCTGTCCGATCTGTTGTTCGTGCTGGCCCGCCATGCTAACGATCAGGGCCGCGCCGACGTCCTGTGGGTGCCTTCGAAATAGGAATATCATGTCGAAAGCCGTCGCAGCCCTCGCGCTTTGCTGTCTCTTCCTGACCGCCTGTAGCAAGTACAAGGCCGATGGCGGCAAGGACGGTCAGTCCTTCGCCCCCGATCCGGCACGCGCATTCACTGTCAGCGCCGTGCTGACCGATCGCGCGGCGGCAAAGATGAAGGCCCTGGGCGACAATCTGGTGATCGATACCAGCTATTACGGCTATCCAACCGATGCAGCGCGCCCCAAGGCCAACAGCCTGCAGCAGATTGACCTCGGGCAGGAAAAAATCGTCGTTTCGCCTCCGGCCTATCAGGCGCACATGCTGGGCCGCATGAACTCAAAGGGTGTCACTGACATCACCGGCGATGTCATGGTGCTGGTCAATGGCTACAGCGTCACCCCGGTCGGCGCCAAGGATGACCAGATATCCTGCGGCTATTACCGTGCCCGTATCGAGCTGCCTCAGGCCAAGGCGCCGGTCCTGCAGTGCGATATCGAAACGCCCTGAAGACTGGGCCGGTTATGAAGACCGGGCTGATTATTGCGAATTGACCGCCCGCTCATTGCTGGCCTTGCGCGCGTCGTCATGGAAATCGACCTTGGCAGCCTCCCCGTTCTTGCGACCCGTGATGGTCGACAGGGCAATCGGCGCATAGCAGCCGCGATCCTTCCATGAAAACCAAGCGCCAGCGGCCTCGCACTTCTTGCGCGGTATGTCGTAAAGCCAGCCATAGCCGACGATGGCGGTGCTGCACACGGCCAGCAGGATGATGAAAATATATTTCAGTTTGCCGATCTGGCTGGGCATGGGCAGGTCTGTCCGAAGCTGTAACTTGACGTTCGCGTAAAGATGCGTATATGTCTTTATGCGCCAATAAGGGCCTGAGGGCAATGGAAAAGCACCACTTCATTCATTGAAAACACCCGCAAAAATACCAAACAGCAATTGACTTTGCGGGCATTGGTCGTCATGTGAACCCCCAGCCGAACACGCCCCATAAGGGCATCAGGAAACGAACTGAAAAGGTTATAAGCCATGAAGATTTTGGTCCCCGTCAAGCGGGTGCTGGATTACAACGTCAAGGTCCGGGTCAAGTCCGACCAGTCGGGCGTCGATCTGGCGAACGTCAAGATGTCGATGAACCCGTTCGATGAAATCGCTGTCGAGGAAGCCACCCGCCTGAAGGAAAAGGGCGTGGCCACCGAGGTCGTTGCCGTCTCCATCGGCCCTGCGCAAGCGAAAGACACCATCATTACCGCCCTGACCATCGGCGCCGACCGCGGCATCCTGATCCAGACCGACCAGGACGTCGAGCCGCTGGCCGTCGCCAAGCTGCTGAAGGCTGTGGCCGAGGCTGAAAAGCCCGACCTGATCATCATGGGCAAGCAGGCGATCGATGGCGACAACAACGCCACCGGCCAGATGCTTTCCACACTGCTCGACTGGCCCCAGGCGACCTTCGCCTCCAAGGTCGTGGTCGAGAACGGCGAAGCGCAAGTCACGCGCGAAGTCGATGGCGGCCTGCAGACGCTCGGCGTCAAGCTGCCGGCGGTCATCACCACCGATCTGCGCCTCAATGAGCCGCGCTATGCGTCTTTGCCCAACATCATGAAGGCCAAGAAGAAGCCGCTGGAAACCAAGACGGTTGCCGATTACGGCGTCGATGTCACCCCGCGCCTCAAGGTGCTGAAGGTCACCGAACCGGCCAAGCGTTCCGCCGGCAAGAAGGTGGCCGATGCCGCCGAACTGGTCGCCAACCTCAAGTCCGCAGGAGTTCTGTAAATGGCCGCTCTCGTTATTGCCGATCATGATGGCGCCCATCTGCGCGACACCACCCACAAGACCGTCACCGCCGCGCTTGCCCTGTCGGGCGATGTCGACGTGCTGGTCTATGGCGAAGGCATCAAGGCCGTGGCCGATGCCGCGTCGAAGATTGCCGGCGTCCGCAAGGTATTGGTCGCCGAATCCGCCGACCTGAAGCAGGATATCGCCGAAGACGTCGCCGGTCTGATCACCGGCCTGGCCGCCAACTATGATGCGGTCGCCATTCCGGCCTCGGCTTCGGGCAAGAATTTCGCCCCGCGCATCGCCGCTTCGCTCGATGTGTCGCTGCTGTCGGACGTGATCGAAGTGGTCGATGGCTCCACCTTCGTGCGCCCGATCTATGCCGGTAACGCGCTGGAAACCGTCCAGACCTCGGAAGCGAAAAAGGTTCTGACCGTCCGCACCACCGCCTTCAAGGCAGCGGGTGAAGGCGGTTCGGCTGCGGTTGAAACCATCGCCGCTCCGGCCGCCAAGGCTGGCACGCGCTTTATCTCGGAAGAGAAGGTGACTTCGGATCGTCCGGAACTGGGCGCTGCCAAGATTATCGTTTCCGGCGGTCGCGCCCTCGGCTCGAAAGAAGAGTTCGATGCCGTGATCGATCCCCTGGCTGACAAGCTGGGCGCTGCCGTTGGCGCCTCGCGCGCGGCGGTCGATGCCGGCTATGCGCCGAACGATTACCAGGTCGGTCAGACCGGCAAGGTGGTGGCGCCGGAGCTTTACATCGCCGTCGGCATTTCAGGCGCCATCCAGCACCTCGCCGGCATGAAGGACTCCAAGGTCATCGTCGCCATCAACAAGGACCCCGAGGCGCCGATCTTCTCGGTGGCCGATTACGGCCTGGTGGCGGATTACAAGACCGCCGTTCCGGATCTGATGAAGGCTTTGGGTTAAGAGAAGCCTTCTGATTAAGTCGATTTTTGTGCCTCTCCGGCCCGCCGGGGAGGCACAAGTTCATGGTGCGTCTCTTTTCCTTATTGCCTTGCAACGGGGCGCATTCTATTTCCATAACCAGAGTCGAATTTACGTAGGGCGAACCGCATGACCACGATCAGGACTGTAGGTATTATCGGTGCAGGCCAGATGGGGGCGGGGATCGCCCAGGTCTGCGCGCAGTCAGGTTACGATGTCCTGCTGTTCGATGCCTCCGCCGATGCCGTGAAGGCCGCGCTGGCCCGGATCGAGAAAGGCCTGAACCGCCTGGTCGAGAAGGAAGCCATCACGGCTGAGCAGGCCACGGATGCGCTCTCGAAGCTGATCCCGGCGGCCGCCATTTCGGAACTCAAGGATTGCGATCTGGTGATCGAGGCCGCCACCGAAAAGGAAGAGGTCAAGAACGCCATCTTCAAATCGGTGTGCGAGCACCTGAAGCCGGAAGCCCTGCTGGCCTCCAACACCTCGTCGATCTCGATCACCCGTCTTGCCGCCGCCACAGATCGGCCCGGCAAGTTCATCGGCCTGCACTTCATGAACCCGGTGCCGGTGATGAAACTGGTCGAAATCATCCGCGGCATCGCCACCGAGGCCGACACCTTCGAGACCGGCCTGGCCTTTGCCCATTCGCTCGGCAAGACGACGACCGTATCGGAGGATTTCCCGGCCTTTATCGTCAATCGCATCCTGATCCCGATGATCAACGAGGCGATCTACACCCTCTATGAAGGCGTCGGCACGGTCGAGGCCATCGACACCGGCATGAAGCTGGGCACCAACCATCCTATGGGGCCGCTCGAACTGGCCGATTTCATCGGTCTCGATACCGTTCTCGCCATCATGAACGTGCTTTATGACGGCCTGTCGGATAGCAAATACCGGCCGTGCCCGCTGCTGATCAAATATGTCGAGGCCGGCTGGTACGGCCGCAAGGCCGGGCGCGGCTTCTACGATTATCGCGGCGAAAAGCCGGTCCCGACTCGCTAGTTATGTCCAGGCCGGGGCTCAGCTATCGCCAGCCGGAAATCCGCTGGATGTTCATTTCAGCCATCGCGGCCCTGTGCCTGCACGCCCTGTGCTGGTTCGTGGCCCGCGCCCTGTGGGGCGATGCCGATGCCGCGGGCGAAACCCAGCGCCAGGTGTCTCTGGCCGTCTTCTGGATGGTCTGCACCCTGATAGCCTGGAAGCTCAGTCCGCCGCCCTCGCGTCTGCATGCCGCCCTGGGCGCCCTGATGTACGCCCTGTTCCTGACCCTGCTCGGCAGCGTGGTGGCCCTGATCAAGCTGTCCTTCTTCGACCGGATGCCGCTGGACGCCAATCTGATGAAATCCTTCTCGCTGCTCAGCGTGATGATGATCCTGACCCATCTCTGCCTGGCCGTGCCTTCGGCCATCCTGTTGCAGGCCGTCGCCCTGAAACGCAACCCGCAGCCCGATCCGGCCGCCGGATGACCGCGCGCATCCGCACGCTGGACCATGTGCGGGGCCTGAGCATATTGGGCATATTGCTGGTCAATGCCATCGCCTTTGCGCAGCCCTTCGCGGTCTACAGCCAGCCGAACCTGTCGTCCCTGCCCCTGAGCCATGACGACCTGGCCGTCTGGTGGGTGATCGAGACCTTCTTCAAGGAAAAGTTCATCACCTGCTTCACCTTGTTGTTCGGGATAAGCGTCTGGCTGGTCGGGCGCGACCGCAATCCGGCCGATCCGGCCTACCGGACACCGTTGTTCCGCCGGCTGGCCTGGCTGGTCGTCTTCGGCCTCATCCATGGCGCGTTGATCTGGCATGGCGACATACTCCTGTCCTACGCCCTGACCGGCTTCGTCTTTTGGCGCTGGCAGGAGACCCCGGCGCGCAAGCTTCTGCTGTGGGGGCTGGGCCTATTCGTGATGGGCACGGTCTTTCTGCTGGCGCCCAATATAATGACCGCCCTGAGTGGTGAACCGGTCCAGGCGGATCACGGTGATCTGGCCGCCCTGATCAGCCGCATGCGTGGCCCCTTCCTGGTTTCGATGGCGCAAAATGCCGCCGTCTGGGCGGAGACCATCGTGCAGGAGGTGCTGGGCTATCTGCCAACGACGCTTGGCCTGATGATGGTCGGGCTGGGGCTTTTCAAGACCGGCCTGCTGCGTGGTGAAGCCCGTACGCGCACCTATCTGGGACTGATAGCGGCCGGCGCGGTGAGCCTTTTCCTGATCGGCTGGCAGGCACGGATAACCATGGCTGCCGGCTTTCCCTATCCTCAGATTTTCGGCCCCTATGCCCTGGCCAATGATCTGCTATGCCTGCCCGTGGCGCTCGGCTATGTCAGTGGGCTGGTGCTGGTCGGACGGACGTCTATGGGCGCTGTGCTGCTCCATCCCCTGGCCTGCGCCGGACGCATGGCCTTCACCAACTACCTGACGCAGTCCCTGATCATGACCGGTCTGTTCTACGGTGGCCGGGGGCCGGCGTGGTTTGGCGAAATGAACCATGCCGCGCTGGTGCCGATCGTCGCGGCCATCTGGATCGGCCAGCTTGTTTTCAGCACCCTGTGGATGGCGTGGTTCCGCTATGGCCCGTTCGAATGGGGCTGGCGTTGCCTGACCTACGCGCGCTGGATGCCGATCATGAAATAGGCGGCAGCGCTGATCACTCAGCCAGCAGCTTGTCCAGCAGGGCCTGGACCTCCGGCGTATCCCACTTGGCCTCACCATCGAGGCGGGCGACCTGGCGGCCCTGCTTGTCGATGATCAGGGTGCCCGGCATGCCGGAAATCTTGTATTTCGATGGTGCCTGGAAATTCTGGTCGGCATAGACCTCCAGCGGCTGCTGGACATCCATGAAGGACTTCACATCGGCGAATTTGTCCTCGGTATCGACGCTGAGCGGCAGCACCTTCACGCCTTTGCCGGCATAGTGTTCCTGCAGTTTGGCCAGGGTCGGCATCTCGAAGCGGCACGGCGCGCACCATGTCGCCCAGACGTTCAGCACCACCACCTGGCCCTTGAAATCGCTCAGCTTCACCGGTTTCTGGTCGCGGTCGATAAAGGAAATGTCCTCGATGGTGACGGGCGTTTCGGACGTCACCAGCTTGGCCAGAGCTCCCTTGGCGTAGACAGCCAGCGGTCCCTTGGCCGGAGCGGCGGCCGGGGCATTATTGGCCGCCACTTCCGGCGGCAGATCGGGTTTTCCGGTGGTCGCCAGCAGGCGCCAGCCAATGAAACCCGCGAGCGCGACCAGGACGATGGCCACCACGGCGATCACCGCAATTGGCGGGCGCTTCATTTTTCGTGACTTTGACGTATCTCCGGCCTTGGGTTCCGCAGCGTCCTCCGCTATAGGCATGACCGCCGGGGCCACAGGTTGGCCCTGAATATCAGATTCCGTTGAGGGCCTGTCCTTGTCCTCATTTAACCTGGGTTCCGTCATGACCGATCCATCCGCCCAAAATGCCCCGAACGCGCAGGCCCCTCAAGAAGGGCAAAAGATGTGGGGCGGTCGTTTTACTGCCCGACCCGATGAGATTATGCAAGCCATCAATGTCTCCATCGATGTCGATAAACGCCTTTGGCAGCAAGACCTTGCGGGGTCCAAGGCTCACTGCGCCATGCTGGCGAAACAAGGTATCATAAGTTCGGAAGACTCCCAAATCATCCTGAACGGGCTGGAAACCATAACGGCCGAGATCGAAGCCGGCACCTTCCCCTTCCGCGCCGAGTTCGAGGACATTCACATGAATGTCGAGGCGCGCCTGCGCGAACTGATCGGCGCCACGGCCGGCCGCCTGCATACCGCCCGCTCGCGCAACGACCAGGTGGCGACCGATTTCCGCCTGTGGGTGCGCGATCAGGTCGATCTCACCATCCAGCAGCTTTATGATCTGCAAGGCGCCCTGCTCAAGCGGGCGGAAGACTATGCCGACGCTCTGATGCCGGGCTTCACCCACCTCCAGCCGGCGCAGCCGGTCACCTTCGGCCATCACCTGATGGCCTATGTCGAGATGTTCGGCAGGGACCGTTCGCGCTTTGTCGATGCTCGCGCCCGCATGAACGAGAATCCGTTAGGTTCGGCGGCGCTGGCCGGTTCGCCCTTCCCGATCGACCGCCACATGACGGCGCAGGCGCTGGGTTTCGACCGCCCGACCGGCAATTCGCTCGATGGCGTGTCGGATCGCGATTTCGCTTTGGAATCCTTAAGCCACGCTGCAATCTGCGCGGGTCATTTGTCGCGTCTGGCTGAAGAAATCGTCATATGGACGACACCTTACTTCGGTTTCATCCGGCTTTCGGACTCCTTCTCGACGGGCTCCTCGATCATGCCGCAAAAGCGCAATCCCGATGCCGCCGAACTGGTGCGCGCCAAGACCGGCCGCATCAATGGCGCGCTGATCGCGCTGACCACGGTGATGAAGGGCCTGCCATTGGCCTATTCCAAGGATATGCAGGAAGACAAGCCGCCGGTTTTCGAGGCCTTCGATGCCCTCGATCTCGCCTTGCGCGCCATGACTGGCATGGTGCTTGATCTCGAAGCCAATATCGCGAAGATGGCCGCCGCCGCCGGCGCGGGCTTCTCGACCGCCACCGACCTGGCCGACTGGCTGGTGCGCAACCTGGGCATCCCGTTCCGTGACGCGCACCATATTACCGGCGCCGCGGTCAAGCTGGCCGAGACGAAGGGTGTGGATTTGGCGCAACTAAGCCTGGCCGATCTGCAAAATCTGGAAGCCAGGATTACCGATGATGTGTATAAGGTCTTAACGCCTGAGGCCAGCTGCGCCAGCCGTCAAAGCTACGGTGGCACGGCGCCCGATCAGGTCCGCATTCAAATCCAGCGCTGGAAGGAACTCCGTTCATGATGACCGCCTCTAAAGCCCGCCTTTTGACCATCGCAGCCCTGGGCACCGCTCTGCTTGGCGCCTCCCTGCTTTCGGCCTGTGGCAAGCTGGGCGATCTGGATCGTGCGCCGCCGATGATGAACAAGAAGGCGAAGGCGCAGTGGTCAACCTCGCAGAATTCGGATGGCGGCGTGACGACCACGACCGACTCCTCGACCTCGCGCGCCAGCGAAAAGGCCCTGCCGGATGCCGATGGCCAGAACAGCGTTGAAAACCCCTACACGGTCAACAAGTCCATCCAGGACGCGCCCCTGGAAGGCAACGGCAGCAATAACGGCTTCAACAATCCGCCTTCTCATTAAGAATTAGATGAATCATTTCGAATACCAGGACGGCGAGCTTTACTGCGAACGGGTTGCCTTGCGGGAACTGGCGGAAGCCGTCGGCACACCGCTCTATGTCTATTCCTCGGCGACACTGGAACGGCATTATAACGTCTTTGCCGATGCCCTGTCGTCCAAGCCGGAACTGCTGAGCCCGAAGGGCGAGGCGCCGCTGATCGCCTATGCCACCAAGGCCAATTCCAATCTCGGCGTGCTGGCCACGCTGGCGGCACAGGGCTGTGGCGCCGATACGGTGTCCGAAGGTGAGATTCGCAAGGCCCTGAAGGCTGGTATTCCCGCCGACCGTATCGTCTTTTCCGGCGTCGGCAAGACCGATGCGGAAATGGCGTTTGCCCTGAAGGCTGGCATCTATCAGCTCAATGTCGAGTCGCGTCCCGAACTGGAGCGTCTGGCGCGCGTGGCAGCGGAACTGGACATGGTGGCGCCCTTCGTCATCCGCATCAATCCGGGGGTCGGCGCCGGCGGGCATGAAAAGATCACCACCGGCGGGGCCAAGGACAAGTTCGGCATCTCGGCGGCGGAGGCTTTAAGCCTCTATGCCGGTGCGGCCGGTCATCCGAACCTGGCCCCCATGGGCATTGCCTGCCATATCGGCAGCCAGATCCTCGATCTCAAGCCGCTGCAGGAAGCCTTCACCAAGATGCGCGGCTGGGTGGAACAGCTGCGCGCCGAAGGCCTGGCGGTCGAACGCCTCGACCTTGGCGGCGGGCTGGGCGTGCCCTATTTCAACCAGAAAGAACCGGCCAGCGTGGCCGACTATGCCGAGATGGCGGCGCTGGCCGCCGGCAATCTCGGGGTGCGCTATACCTTCGAACCGGGCCGTCTGATCGCCGCCAATGCCGGTGTGCTGATCTCCAAGGTGGTGCATGTGCATGAGCGCGCCGATTCCGGCCAGCAGTTCCTGGTGATCGATGCGGCGATGAATGACCTGATCCGTCCGGCGCTTTACGATGCCTTCCACGATATCCGCCCGGTGGCGCGTCCCGGCAACGAGACGGCCACCTATGATGTCGTGGGGCCGATCTGCGAGACGGGCGATACCTTCACGCGCGGTCGTGAAATGCCGGTGATGCAGGCGGGCGATCTCGTCTCCTTCATGAGCGCCGGAGCCTATGGCGCGGTAATGGGAAGCGAATATAATTCGCGGCCACTCGCGCCGGAGGTGTTGGTGCGTGACGGCGATTGGTCTATCGTGCGTCCTCGACCGAGCTATGAGGAAATGATGGCGCGCGAGCCCCTGCCGGGCTGGTTGTCGCCGGCGCCGAAGGTCAAGTCAGCTTAGTTTCAGAATAGGGGGGCCTATGCAGCCAAGCAACAAATCACCGTTCGCACCGCTCAATCGCGGGCTTTTCTTCACTAAAGCGACGATGATCTGGGAGCGCCTGGTTTTGCCCTCGCTGTTTCCCTTCGTGCTGCTGGCCCTGCTTATAGCGGTGGCGGGGCAATGGGGCCTGTTCGCCCTGTTGCCAAAGGTCGCTCATATCGCTGTGCTGACGGTCGGGTTGATCATAAGCGCCGTGGCGGCGGTGCGCATGGTGCTGCGTTTCCGCATGCCGAGCTTTACCGAGGTCAATACGCGCCTGGCACTGGATAACGGCCTGAAGCCGGAACGCCTGCTGGCCATGCGTCATGAAAAACAGCAACCTGTTCTGAAGGTCGGCAAGGCCAAAGCAGGCATTGCGGCCTCTGACCCGTTCGCCCTGCGTTATGTGGCGTTATCGGCGGCGATACTGGGCTTCCTGATCCTGGGGCCCGTGCCGGTTACGCAGGTGGCCAGCGCATTCATGCCGCTGAGCAATCCTGTGCAGACCTTTGCCAGCCTGAGCCTCAGGTAAATATCTAATCCATCGCCCCGATATAGGGCAGGGCCCGGTACTTGCCACCGTCATCCAGTCCGTAACCGACCAGATAGCGCGCCGGTGCTTCCCAGGCGGTGAAGTCGGCTTCCATTTCACGCACCTGGCCGTCCTTCAGCGGATCGGGCTTGCGGGCAAAGACAGCGGTTAGCACCTGAGTGGCGCCGGCTTCCAGGGCGATTTCGCAGGCGATCTTTAGTGAGGCGCCGGTATCGAGCACATCGTCCATGATCAGCACCTGCCGGCCGGCGACCGAGCGCTGCAGCGGCGCGCGGATCAGCATGGCGCCGCTGTCGCGGCCATCGGCATAGGAGGATAGCCAAAGGGCGTCGAAAGCGATATCCCGGCCGGCGCGGTTGAGCGCGCGTGTCAGATCCGCGGCGAACCAGAGGCCGCCAGTCAGGAGGCAGATCCCGACGCAGTCCGGCTGGACGTAGTCGATCAGCAGATTGGCGAGGGCGGTGACCCGGCCCTGAACCTCTTCTTCGCGCAGCAAAACGGCAGGCAGGGCATCGGTCATGCGGAAATACTCTTGATACTAGTGGGCGGCGCCGTGGGATTCGGTAGCGGGTTCCGTATGGCCGGAAGTCGTCTCTGAGGGGGCCTCGGGAGTCGCTTCGGCATGGGCTGGCGCAGCTTCGGGTTCAGCAGGTCCGTGAGCTGCCTCTTCATGTGAAGGTTCGGCCTGGGCCTCGTGTTCACCGGCGTCATGCTCGGCGCCTGAACCGGTGCGCAAGCGCGCGCCGACATTCTTCAGGTCCTTCATGGCTACCAGGTCGAATTTGAGGTCTAGCGAGCTGGTCAGGTTCTTCGGGTCATCGACATCGAAGGTCAGGGTGCGGGTGGCCTTCGGCGGTACGACGAGGCCGTTCGGGGTCTTGAGGACGGAGGTGAATTCCTGTTGGCTGGCGTCGAACAGGCGCACGCGCACCGGCGGCACCGGCACCGGCTTGTCGCTGAGGTTCTTCACCTGGGTCTGGATGGTGACGATGAAGCGGCCATTCTTGAAGCCCGAGGCCGCCGTCTGGTTGCTCAGCTCCATGTGGCTCCAGTTGACCGGCAGGCCGACCATGGCATAGGCGCCGGCCACGCGTGGAAAGGCGCGGACGATGTCGACGCGCAGGAAAAAGCCGAGCGCCAGTACCACGGCGAAGGCGCCGGCCATGCCGCTCCAGACGAGGCCCTGCGCGGCGAGGGCCTTCATACGCTTCTTGTCTTCAAGGATGGCGCGGTATTTCAGCGGCAGTTTCTTGGCCTTGACCTTGTGCAGATCCTCGACCGTTTCCTTCTCGGTCTTCTTGACGTCGCTGAATGACAGATCGATGGGCTTTTCGGCCGGCTTTTCCGGGCGCTCGGCGTGCCAGGTGGTCTTGCAGGCCGCGCAGCGAACGGTGCGCCCACGCTCACCGAGCTGGGAGTCGTTGAGCGTGTATTTCGTCGCGCAATTGGGACAGCTCAGGATCATGTTCAGTTAAATCGTAGGCACCGAATCAGTACATACCCGTTAACCACATACGGGTTCTTAACCTTATGTCCTCAAAAGTCTTAACAACTGATCAAGCCAGCGCTCTCTCGTCCGTTATATGCCCATTGCGTCCGCCACCCCAGATGACCGTCCGCCCGAAGCGGAGAGCGATGCCGTCGTGGCCTTTCACGATGTGTCGCTGGGCTATGACCTGGGCATGCCCCGGGCGCTTTCGCAGGGCATTAACGAAGACGATCTGATCCTTAAGCATCTCAATTTCGAGCTGCCAGCGGGCTCGTTTCATTTCCTGACCGGCCCTTCCGGTTCCGGCAAGACCTCGCTGCTCAAGATGATCTATCTGGCGCAGAAACCGACCATGGGCACGATCGAGCTGTTCGGCGAGACCGTGCGGCCGCACGATCGCTTGCAGATCGCCGGCATGCGCCGGCGCTTAGGCATCATCTTCCAGGATTTCCGACTGCTGGAGCATCTCAACGTCTTTGACAATGCAGCCCTGCCCCTGTTTGTGCATGGCGCCCATTTCCGCGAATACCAGGAGGATGTCAGCGAACTGCTGAACTGGGTGGGGCTGAAAAACCGCCTCGAAGCCATGCCGAACGTGCTTTCCGGCGGGGAGAAACAACGCCTGGCCATTGCCCGCGCCGTGGTGACGCGTCCGACCCTGATCCTGGCCGATGAGCCGACCGGCAATATCGACTATGCCATGGGCCTGCGTATCATGCGCCTGTTTATCGAGCTGAACCGGCTGGGGGCCACGGTGCTGATCGCCACCCACGATGAGGGGCTGGTCAAGGCCTCGGGCATGCCGGTGCTGGAGCTGCGCCATGGCCAGATATTCAAGCGCGACCTGACGAAAGGCACCGCATGATCGGCCCGATTGTCGCCAGACTGGGAACGCTAAAAGCCGGCCGTCTGCTGCCGCAGCAGGACCAGCGCGAGGTGGCCTTGCACTATGTCATCGGCGTCCTGTGCTTCCTGGCCTGCATGGCGGCCATGGTGGTCATGGCCTCGGACCGCGCCGCGCACGGCTGGTCACGCGACCTGCGTGGCGAGGTGACCGTCCAGGTGCGTCCGACCGGACTGGAAAGCGGTTCGGTGGCCGCGGCCAAGGCGGCGGAGGTGCTGGCCGGGGTCAAGGGGGTAGGGCAGGTGACGGCCTTGGAGCCGGAAAAGGCCAAGGCCCTGATCAAGCCCTGGCTCGGCGATGTCGTTATCGATGACCTGCCGATCCCCAATCTCGTCGAGGTAACGCTCGATCCGGAGCATCCGGCCAGCGCGCAGTCATTGAGCAATGCGCTTCTGGCCGCCGATATCGATGCCAGTATCGACGATCACTCGACCTGGCTGAAGGATGTGGAGCAGAGTGCCCTGACCATCAGGCTGATTTCGCTCAGTATTTTCTTCATTATCTTTTCGGCGACCGGGGCCGTGGTCGGCTTCGCCACGCGCGCCAACCTGACCGCGCGGGCCGATATCGTCGATGTGCTGTCCCTCTGCGGCGCCAGTGACCTGTTCATCGCCGAGCGGTTCCAGTGGCGCTTTGCCCGCATGACCTTCGAATCGGGCCTGCTCGGCGCGGGTATCGCCGCGGCCGCTATGGCGCTCATAAAAGTCACAGGTTCCTCACAAAGCTTTGCCATAGCCCTTCCCTTTTCGTGGTCGGACCTGTTAATATTAATACCGTGCCCGTTCCTGGTGGCGTTGATTGGCGCCATGACCGCGCGTATGGTGACCTTGCGCCTGCTGGCGAAGCATGATTGATCGCGGGGAAGCCAGACCCGCCTGGCGAGTTTGAAAGGGGGAGGCTGTCATTTTCAAGCATATGCGCACCCTGATCGCCCTTCTGGTGATTATCCTGCTGTGGACGGCCGGCCTGTTCGCCTTCGCCGACCGGGTAATCGATTCGACCCCCGCCACCGAGCCCTCTGAGACGGCAGACGCCATTGTCGTGCTGACCGGCGCATCCGACCTGCGGCTGAAGGAAGGCATGCAACTGCTCGAACGCCGCAAGGGCGCGCGCCTGTTCATTTCCGGTGTTAACCGCGAAGTCAAGCGCTCCGAACTGCGCAGCGTGACCGAGGGCTCCAAGCGTCTGTTCGATTGCTGCGTCGATCTCGGTTATCAGGCCGAAAACACGGTCGGCAATGCCCACGAGATCGCCGACTGGGCGCGTGGCCATGACTTCTACACCCTGATTGTGGTGACCTCCGATTATCACATGCCGCGTTCGCTGTTGGAGCTGAAGGCTGACATGCCGGGCGCCACCCTGGTGCCCTATCCGGTCGCGACGCCGGAACTCGATGCGCGCGACTGGTGGAAATCACGCAAGGGCCAGCGCATTATCGTGGTCGAATACTGCAAGTACCTCGCCATCATGGGGCGCGATGCGATCCTCAGTATTTCGCGCAAGTTCGGCGACAAGGGTAATACGCCCGCGCCGAAAGCTGGCAGTGAAGATGATTTATCCGTGAGTTCGGCTTCGTGACATTTCTGATTACCCGCGTGCGGTCACTGCTTTTTATGCTGTGGCTCTATGGTTCGATGGCTCTTTTCGGCATCCTGTGCTCGCCACTTCTTCTGTTTGCGGTGCCCGTTGCCATGGCGGTGATCCGCTGGTGGGCCAGAGCCGTTCTTTTCGGCGCCCGCTGGATCGTGGGCGTGAAGGTCGAGTTTCGCGGGCTGGAGCACCGGCCGGATGGGGCAGCCTTGATCGCCGGCAAGCATCTGAGCATGCTCGACACCATCGCGCCTTTCGTCGTGCTGAAACAGCCGGCCTATGTGCTCAAGCGGTCGCTGATCTACCTGCCCTTCCTGGGGTGGTACGCACTGAAAACCAAGATGGTCGCCATCCGCCGCGAAGATGCCGCTAAGGCGCTGAAGGCCATGGTGACCGCCTGCCGGGCGCGTCTGAGCGAAGGCCGCCAGATCCTTATCTTTCCCGAGGGTACGCGTTCGGATATCGGTGACGATCCCGATTACAAGCCGGGCGTGGCGGCGCTCTATCGCGATCTGGAAGTGCCGTGCCACCTGCTGGCCACCAACAGCGGCCAGTTCTGGCCCGGTCACGGTATCGACCGCACACCGGGTACGGTGGTGTTCGAATTCCTGCCGCCGCTGCCGGCCGGCCTGAAGCGGGCTGAGTTGATGGTGCAGATGAAGGAAAAGCTGGAAACCGCCACGGCGCGACTGGTTGAGGAAAACCGGTGAGCCTCGAAGCCGAAGCCATCGTCCGCAAGCAGCTCGATGCCTATAATGCCAAAGACATCGAGACCTTTATGTCGTGCTGGGCCGAGGATGCGGAGGTCTTTGCTCATCCGGATATTCCGCTGGCCAGTGGCCACACCGAGATTCGCGAGCGCCATGTGGTGCGGTTTCAGGAACGTGACCTGCAGGCCCGCCTGCTCAGCCGCACTGTCATGGGCAACCGGGTGATCGATACCGAACTGGTGACGCGCAACTTCCCCGAAGGTGTGGGGCAGGTCGATGTGGTCGGTATCTATGAGGTCGAGGATGGGCTGATCCTGCGCGCCTGGTTCATGATGGGGGCGCCCAGACTTCGGCCTAATTCATGATCAGCATCCAGATGGCCATGGCGACCATCATCAGGTTTTCCGTCAGGGAGACGAAGCCCAGCGGTACATGACTGTCGCCGCCGACGCAGGCGCATTTCAGTTCGCGTTTGTCGATATAGACGGCCTTGAAAACGGACACGGCGCCGATAAGGCCGATGAAGAGCGCCAGCGGAATGGACAGCCAGTTGAGGGCGTGCGCGGCCATTAAAAGGCCGGCGCCGGCTTCGGCGAACGGATAGATATAGCCGTAACGCACCCAGCGTTTGGCCAGCAGGTCATAATTCAGGAACATGGTCGAGAAGGTCTCGACATTTTGCAGTTTCAGTATGGCCAGCACCACCATGCTGAAACTGATGAACCATTCGGCGGCACGCAGCGTAAAGGGGGTGCCGAGAGCCGCGTAACTGACCGCCAGCGCCAACAGGGCCGTAACGGCGAAGACGGCAATCACCGGCTGATAGGTGGGTGTCTTGGGATCTCGGACGGTCTGGCCAAACCAGCGCCGCAGATCGTCATAGCCACCGATCCGTTCGTTATCGATGAATATCTGCGGCGTGGTTTTGACAGTGTGTTCGGCCTTGAAGGCGTCGGTCTCGTCACGCGTTTTCAGCCAGTGGTCATCGACCCTGTAGCCCCGGCGCTGCAACAGGTCCTTCGCCTTCAGGCCGTAGGGGCAGGTGTGCTTTTCCATCACCATTCGGTAGAGCGTGGCGGTTTTGTCAGGTGCGGACATGGCGGGCAATCTCGTTTGTGTTTTCAGACTGCGGTGCTTATACATTCCGTACCATGGTACGGAGTCAAGCGATGAAATACACGACGATTTCGGGTCTGGCCCAGGCGGGCGGCGTAGGCGTGGAGACGGTGCGCTATTATCAGCGGCGCGGCCTGCTCGGTATTCCCGATCGCGCCGGCGGCACAAGGCATTATGAGGAAGCGGATATTCGCCGTCTGCGCTTTATCCGTTCAGCGCAGAGCGCGGGATTTACACTGGAGCAGATCGGTGAATTGCTGGCGCTCGACGCCGGTGAAGATCGGGCGCGGGCGCGTCTTCTGGCCAGGGAGCGGATTGCGGCGCTGGATGCGCAGATTGCCGGATTGGAGGCGGCGCGGAAATCCCTGCGCCGCCTCGCGCGTGACTGCGAGACGCATCTGACCGGGCCGTGCCCGATCCTCACGGCCTTCGATCAGTAGGTATCTACGACAGGACCACCACGACGACGCGGCGGTTGGCAGCGCGGCCTTCGCGGGTGTTGTTCGGCGCCACCGGCTGTTCCGAGCCGTAGGAGATCGACGACATGCGGTTCAGTGCCACGCCCTGCTGGTTCAGGTAGCGGCGGACGCTGTCGGCGCGGGCCTGGCCGAGGCGATAGTTGATGTCGTCCGTACCCGTGGCGTCGGTATAGCCCTGGATTTCGAGATAGACGTTCTTGTTGTCGTTCTTGAGCTGATCGGCGAGCTGGGTCAGCTTGCCCTTGGTGTCTTCGGAGAGGACGGCCTTGTCGATGTCGAATTTCGCCGAGTCGTCGCTCAGGACGACCGAATAGACGAACTTGCCTTCGGCCAGCTTGCCGGCAGCCGTGGCGCGGTCGAGCGCTTCCTGGGTGGTCTGGTCGAGCTGGGTGAGGTGAGCGTCATGCTGGTCGAGGCGGCCGTTCACGACCGTGATCTTGTCGTCGACATATTTATGGCTGGCGCAGCCCGAAACGGCGATCATAAGAGGCAGGGCCGCCAGGAGCGCAATGGATTTATAGTGTGTCATGAAAAACCTGTCGGTTGTAATTGGCCCCTCAGCCAGCCGGTACATTTTCTATAAACGGCAAAACGCGACAGAAAAAAGGTCATTTAATAAGGGAACGATAAGGGATTTAACCCTTTCCGGTAGGCGATTGCCCACTTTGCGTAAAAAAGAGGCGGAGCGGTTTAGGGGACCGCTCCGCCGTTTCAGGGCCGGTTGGGGGGTGAGGGATGCCGGCCGTGAAATCTGTTTTAAAACCTCCAAATGCTCTGGCATTTGGCAGGGGCAGCCCGAGGAGACCTAGTGGACGTTGCTCATATCCACCGCGCCCTTGGGACGTGGCACGGTCCAGACGAGCAGGGCGCAGATCAGGAACAGGCAGGCGGCGCCCATGAAGATCTCGTTGGTCGAGAGCATCAGGGCCTGACCGCTTACCAGCTGGTCCAGCAGGCCCGTCGCGGCGCTTTCGGGTACCCCATGTTGTTGCAGCAGCTGGATCGATTGGGCGCCATCCAGCCCGCTGACGATCTGGGAGCGATTCGAGGTGGCATTGTTTTCCCAGATGGTGGTGACGAACGAGGTGGCGATGGCGCCAGCCATGGTGCGGATGAAGTTTTGCAGACCGGCGGCATTGGCGGTTTCCGCCGGCTTGACCGAGCCCATGGTGATCTGGAGCAGGGGCATGAAGAAGAAGGGCATGCCGACACCGGTCAGGAAGATCAGGAAGGCAATCTGGCCGAAGCTCATCTCCATGGTGGACAGGCCACGGATGAAGGTGATGATGGCCAGCCAGCCGACGCCTAGGAAGATAAGGCGGCGCGGATCGACGCGGACGGCCAGTTGCGCGGCGATCGGGGCGGCGAAGATAGCGAGCACCCCCACCATGCCGGTGGCGTTACCGGCCCAGGAAGCGGTCCAGCCGAGATTGTTCTGTAGCCATAGTGGCCCGATAACATTGATGGCGAAGAAGGAGCCGATCATCAGTGCCATACAGACCATGCCGATGGAGAAGCCCCTGTGGCGGAAGACACGCAGGTCGACGATCGGATTGGAATCGGTGAGTTCCCAGATCAGGAAGGAAATGAACCCGAGCACGGCGATGATGGCCAGGGTGATGATGAAAGGTGAGGCGAACCACTCGTTTTCCTTGCCGAGATCGAGCATCAGCTGCAGCGCGCCGACCCACAGGATCAGCAGGCCCAGGCCTACCGTATCGACGCGCGCCTTGGTCGTGCGGGTCTCCTGGCTGGCCAAAACGCGCCAGACAAGGAAGCCGGCGCCGATGGCGACAGGGACGTTGACAAGGAAGATCGAACCCCAGCCGAAATTGTCGCACAGGGTGCCGCCGAGCATCGGGCCGGCAACGGGTGCGACCAGGGTCGTGATGGCCCAGATGCCCATGGCGGCCGGCTGCATCTTCTTGGGGAAGATGGTCAACAGCAGGGTTTGCGACAGCGGCATCAGCGGCCCGCCGCAGAAGCCCTGCATGATGCGCGCCATGACCAGCAGTTCCAGCGAAGGTGACAGGCCGCACAGCAGTGAGGCGATGCCGAAGCCGATAAGCGAGGTCGAAAAAACACGGACCGTGCCGAAGCGCGAGGCCAGCCAGCCGGTCAGCGGTACGGCGATGGCCTCGGCCACCGCGTAGGAGGTGATGACCCAGGTGCCCTGTGAGGTCGAGACACCGAGCGCCCCGGCGATATTGGGCACGGAGACGTTGGCGATGGAGACATCGAGGATGGCGGCGAAATTGGCCATGGCCAGCAGGATGCCGCACAGCCAGAGCGTAAGCCCGGTAAGGGGGACGGGTTCTTTGTAGGTCGAGTCGGTAGCGGCGGTGCTGGACATGGTCCAATCCTTGCGAAAGGGTACAGTGTGTCAGTCCGGTCCCTGCAGGGACCGGTTACGCAGATATAAAAGTCAGGCGTTTCCTGAGCCTTTTAGTCCTTGACGCTGATCTTGGCCTTCATGCTCATCCCGACGCGCAAGGGGTGGGCCTTCAGCTCGGTCGGGTTGAGCGCGATGCGGACCGGGACGCGCTGGACCACCTTGATCCAGTTGCCGGTGGCGTTCTGGGCCGGGATGATGGCCATGGAGGAGCCGGTGCCGCCGGAGAGGCCGGAGACCTTGCCGTGGTACTTGACGCTGCCGCCATAGACGTCGGCGGTCAGTTCGACCGGCTGGCCAACCTTGACCTTCTTCAGTTGAACTTCCTTGAAATTGGCGTTCACGTAGGCGCTCTGGATCGGCACGATGCTCATCAGAGACTGGCCGACCTGGACGCGCTGGCCCACCTCGACCGTGTTGCGTGACACGACGCCGTCGATCGGCGAACGGATAATGGTGCGGTCGAGGTCGAGCTGGGCCTGTTCCACCTTGACGCGGGCCGCGACCACCTGCGGGTTTTCGCCGACGGCGACGCCTGAGATGATGGCGGCGTTCGAACTGCGCTGGCCGATGGCGGCCTGGGCCTGAGCCTTGGCGGTGGCGAGACCGGCCTGGGCCTGATCGAGCGCGGCCTTAGCGTTTTGCAGGTCTTCGCCGGAAACGGCGCCGGTGCCGGACAGAGCCTTGCGGTCGGTGTACGACTTCAGGGCGTTATCATAAACGGCCTGGGCGTTGTTGACCGCGGCGGCGCTGGCATCGGCCTGGGCCTTCAGGGTAGCGTCGTTTTCGTAATAGGTGCCGACCTGGCGGGTGACCTGGTCGAGCTGGGCCTGTGCGGCGGCCAGGGCCAGTTTCGCGTCGGTGTCATCGAGCACCACGAGCACGTCGCCGGCCTTGACTGTCTTGGTCTCGTAGATATCGGCCACCTTCACCGGCGCCGAAATCAGCGGTGTGATCGAGGCGGTGGAGGCGTCGACATAGGCGTTGTCGGTTTCAACCGACTTGCCGCCTTCGATCAGGGTGTAGGCGCCGAAGCCGAGGCCGGCGAGGACAACCACGCCGCCGAAGATGAGAAAGAGCGGGCCGCGGGCCTTGGAGTTGGCAGGCTTGGCGGCGGCGGGAGACGTATCAGGGGAGGATTGATCGGTCATTTTGCTAAACTTCGTGTGCTTAATTCGATTGGAAGCCACCGCCGAGAGCGGCGATCAGGCTGATGCGGTTATTGTAGGCCTGGGCGTTCAGGTCGGATAGATCGAGTTCGGCCGAGGTCAGCTTGACCTGAGCGTCGATGACTTCCAGCTTGCTCGACAGGTTGCGCTGATAGCGCAGGTTGACGAGGTCGTAGGTCTGCTGGGCGGCATCGACACGGGCCTTGGCCTCGGTGATCTGGTCGGCCGTGGATCTGGTGCTGATGGCGGCGTTCGAGACCTGCTGGAGCGAGGTGACGAGCGTCTTGTTGTAGGTGGCGACCGCGTCGTTATAGTCGGCTTCGGCGCCACGATACTGGGCCTTGAGACGGCCTTGGGCGAACAGCGGCAGGCTGATGGCCGGGCCGATATCGCCGATCACCGAGTCGTGGCGGGTCAGTCCGTCGAAATCAAGCGCCTGGATACCCCAGTCAGCGCTGAATTTCACGTCGGGATAGAAGTCGGCCTTGGTGTATTTCACGTTCTGGCCCTGGGCTTCCACCATCAGGCGGGCGGCCTCGACATCCGGACGGCGGCCCAGCAGGTTGAGGCTGGCATCGGCCGGCAGGGTGGTGAATTCGGCCGGGGCCAGGTGCGGACGCTCGATGGTCAGGCCGCGATCCGGACCGGCGCCCACCAGGGCAGCGATCAGGTTCTTCTGCATCTTGATGCCGGCTTCAACACTGACCAGCTGGGCGGCGAGGCGGGCCTGGTCGTCCTGGTTGGTCAGCACCGATGACTTCGGTTCCAGATTATGGGTGGCGCGGGCCTGCATCAGTTGCAGGCGGGTGTCGCTGTTGGCCTTGACGGCGGCGACATCGTCACGTTGCTGGTAGAGACGGTCGAGTTCGACATAGGCACGGGCGACGGAGACGGCGATATCCTGGCGGGCGGCGACACTCTGCACCTCGGCGGCCTTGCCCTGGGCGAAGGCGCCCTTGCGCGCGGCCTTTGCCTTGCCCCACAGACCCAGATCATAGTTGGCGCCGATGGTGGCGCGGGTCAGGGGGTGATATCCCTTGGGCAGGAAATCACGGAAGGCGGCCGGATAGCCCATATTGAGGCTGGACTGGCTGTAGCTCAGGGACGCATTGGCCGACAGGCTGGGCTTGAGCGACTCGGCGATCTGGTCGCTATAGGCCACGGCCTTGAGCAGGCGGGCATCGGCGGTCTGGATGTCGGGCGAATTGGCGAAGGCTTCGTCGATCAGAGCGTTGAGCTGCGGGTCGTTGAAACCTTTCCACCAGTCCTGCGTCGGCCATTGGCCATCCGTCTCAGAGGTCAGGCTCTGGGTGGCGGCGGGCAGATCGCGCGGGGCGATGGTCTGAGAGGCGGGCACGGAGGCGCAGTTGGCCAGCAGGGCGGCGGCGACCGTGAGGGCGCTCAGGCTGGCCGCTTTGGTCAGGAAAGCGCGCGTGGAATTAGGCATGTGAGTTCTTTGGGGGGAGGGCATCGGGAGGAGGTCCTGAAACACAAAAAAGTGAACCGTACTGTACAGTTCAGTTTATTTGCGCTAACATGTCGATCAAGTCAAGCACTAACTGTACAGTATGGTACAATTTTTATGGAAATGCCAACAAAAACCTTGAGAGACGCTCCAACTTTCAGAGATCAGCGCCGTGAGCGTATTGTTCACGTTGCGCGCAGCGTATTCTATGAAGTCGGCTATGCCGGCGCCAGTATGTCGATGATTTCCAGCCGCCTGGGCGGCTCGAAGGCGACGCTCTATGCCTATTTCAACAGCAAGGAAGATCTGTTCGAGGCCATCATCCGCGAGCAGTGCGGACAGATCGGGGATCTCTTTCTCGCCCATACCGGCACGGACGACCTGCGCACGACCCTGACGGTCATGGGACGCGAATTACTGACGGCGATCATGTCGGACGAGGCGATCCGTACCTTTCAGCTGATCGTCGAGGAAAGCTATCGCAATCCGCAACTCGCCGAGATGTTTCATAATGTCATCCAGAGTCAGGGTGGTTCCAATCTGACCAGCCTGCTTCAGGCGGCCCATGATAAGGGGCAGATTAACGCGCCCAATGTTCACGAAGCGGCCGTTGTGTTGAAAAGCCTGATCTTCGCCGATTGCCATTTCAAGCGCATCATGAACCTGGCCGCCCAGCCAACCGAGGAATATCTGACCCGTCAGGTCGATCTCGCAGTCGATGTCTTCATGGCCTATTACGGCGTCAAGGCCGAGGCGTAATATTTACCAAAGTGTAAACCTTTTTGGTTAACGTTTGTTAGCAAAGGGGTTTGTAAATGCTGAAAACGCCTGAGGAATCAATTGCTTTCAATGCCGATCGTGTGAGCGCGAATCGCGGGGAGCAGGGTGCGGATTTCGCTGAAATCTGCGCCTCGGTCTGCCGGCTGACGGCGGCCCTGTTCGATGTGCCGATGGCCTTTCTCAGCCTGCGTGACGACAGTGGCGTGACCCCGGTTTCCGCCTTCGGCATTTCGGATATCGAGGTGCTGGACGGCATCGCCTTCACGGAACGGCCGCTGGTGGCCGGGGAAGGGCTGCTGATCGACGACACTACCTGCGATGGTCGCTATTTCCTGGAAAGCGCCGTTCTGCGCGCCCCGCACATGCGATTCTATGCCGACATGCCGCTGGTTCATGAAGGCGAGGTGCTGGGCGTCCTGGCCATGGCCGATACAGTGGCGGCCAGCGAGATTCCCGATACCAAGCTGGCCCTGTTCGGCCAGTTTGCCGGCCAGGTCTCGACGCTGGTCGCGCTGGCGAAAGAGGACGGCGCGCGCCGTCGCATCCTTGCGGAACTGCAGGCGCAGCAGGCCCGTATCGACCGCGCCGCGGACATGACTGGCATGGGATACTGGACCATCGACCTGGCGACGCGCACGGTCACCTGGTCGTCGGGGCTCTATGCCCTGATGGGGCGCGATCCGGCGCAGTTCAGGCCGCAGGTCGCCACCCAGCTCGACATCTACCGCCCGGAAGACCGCCCGGGCATCATCGAACATTTTCAGCGGGCGGTGAATGCGGAGGGGGATTTCGACTTCGAGGTCCGCATTGTCCGCCCCGCCGATCAGGTGACCTGTCTGATCCGCACCCAGGGCGGTGTCGAATATGACGCCGAGGGCGCGCCGGCGCGGCTGTGCGCTGTGGTCTGCGATATCAGCCGGGCGAAGACGTCAGCGTCGGACGATTTCCTGTCTCACATCACAGATGACCTGCGCGCGCCGCTGAACGACATCCTGGCCTATGTGCGCCTGATCGAAACCCGGCCGGTGTCCGCGGCTGAGACCGCCGATTATGCCCGTCACCTGCTGGCCTCGGCCGAGGCCTTGCAGACGGCGGTGGCCGATACCGTGGCCGCCGAAGCGGTCGAAAGCGATAGTGAGGACGGCGTGGTCGATGTGGCGGCGGTCATTCGCGAGACCGTTGCGGCTTTCGTGCCCCAGGCCGAGGCGCGCGGTACGCGTCTTGGTGTTCATATCAGTGATTTCGACCAGGTAGCGCATATTGACGCGGACCGTGTGCAACAGGTGCTGCAAAACCTGCTGTCCAATGCCTGCAAGGCCACGCGCGACGGCGTGATCAGCGTCACGGCGCGCCGGCTCACAACGGAAAACCAGGTCACCCGGCAATCGGAGAGCCAGCTGCATGTCAGCGTGCGCGATACCGGTACCGGCATGGACGCGGAACGCGCCAGGGCCATGTTCGCGGGTGGCCGCACAGGGCGAGGGCTGGGGCTTTCCATCGCCCAGACCATTGTCGAGATGCTGGGCGGCCATATCGGCATGAGTTCGAAACCGGGCGAGGGCACGACCGTGTGGTTCGAGATTCCCGTCGAATGCCTGGCAGCCCGGCCGGACCCGAAAGCCACACCGATACCTCAGACCCTTACACGACAGATATTCGATGCGGCGCCTTCGCCGCGCGAGTCGCGGCCCGCCTATGCCCCGCCCCGGCCCGCCCGTCCGGCGCCGGTGGATGAGGATCGCATCAACCGTGAATATCTGCGCGCCCTGCTGGCGGATATGAAACTGGACGCGCAATAACCCCGTTAATCTTGCGGGTAAGTTGTATTTTAAGACTTAGTTTGTAGTCTGTGCCGGAACAGACCGTCTGTGGACGGACGACCGGGGGCAGAATGACCGACGATCTCAAGGCGCAACGCGACCGCTATATTGCTTTTTCCCTGGCGGCGGCCGACCTGCTGATCGAGGTTGATGGCGATTTTCGTATTATCAAGACCATCGGCGCTACCCAGGCCCTGCTGAGCGGCCTGGCAGAAGGCGTGATCGGGCGCGAGGTCTGCGATATCTTCATTCCCGCTGATCGCGCCTTTGCGCGCCACCTGCTGAACCGAGCGAAGACGATCGGCCGTATCGAGCCCTGCGGCCTGAACCTGCTGCAGGCGGAAGGCCCGCCGCTGCTGGTCAATATGGGCGCCTGTTATCTTGGCACCGGCGAGGGCAGTACCTTTATCAGCCTGACAGTTCTGTCGGACGGCGTTGTGGCCCAGACCGCGGCCGACGGGCAATCTGGCCTCCTCGATCTTGAGGATTATCTCGGTTTCGCCAAGAAAAAGATAGGCGTGAAGGGCGAGACGGCGCCGAAGGACATGAAGCTGGTGCGCGTGGCAGGGCTTTCCCAGGCCATGCGCCAGCTGCCGGTCGCACAGTCCGAACTGCTGATGGGCGAGATCAGCTCCGTCCTGCGTGCCCAGGCCGTGGGGGGCAGCGCGGCGGCGCAGCTTTCGGAAGAGGCCTTCAGCTATATTCCCTCTCCCAAGGGCGAAGGGGCGTCGCCGGAAGCCCTGTCCCGTGACATCCGCGCAGCGGCCGTGGCAGTTGGGTTGCCGGAAGACAGTTTGGCGCCCTCCGTGCTCAATCTCGAACTTTCCACCGGCAATCTCGACCAGGACAGTATCGCCAAGGCCCTGCAATATGTCCTTACCGATTTCTGCAAGCCGGAGCGCAGCCCGATCAGTTCGCTGGCGCAGGGGCTGAAAACCGCCATGGCGGAGACGGTGCAGCATTTCGATAATATCCGCGCCCTGATCGATAGCCAGAAATATACCCTGTTCTATCAGCCGGTGGTGCGTCTCGATGACCGCACGACGCATCATTACGAGGCCCTGCTGCGCTTTGCCGATGGCCGCGCGCCCTTCGATACCATCCGCCTGTCCGAACAACTCGGACTCGTGCAGGATTTCGATCTGGCCGTGGCGAAAAAGGCGCTGGAGACCCTGACCAAGCGCAATGACGTCACCATCGCCATCAATCTGTCGGGCCTGTCGATCCAGGGCGATCTGTTTCGCGAGCATCTGCGCCAGTTGCTCAGCGCCGCCAGCGGTGTCGGCCAACGGCTGATGTTCGAACTGACCGAATCCAACGCCATCGAGGATATCGAGGCGGCCGCCACCTTCCTGCGCTGGCTGCGGCGCACGGGTTACCGGGTGTGCCTTGACGATTTCGGCGCGGGGGCGGCCACCTATACCTATCTGCGCCATTTCGATGTCGATTTCGTCAAGATCGACGGGCCGTTCATCAAGGACGCGCGCGACAATCCGCGCCAGCGCGCCCTGGTGCGTTCGGTAAGTCATCTGTGCCGTGAGCTGAATACCGCCGTCGTGGCCGAGATGATCGAGGATGAGGCCATGGCGACCTTGTGCCAGGACATGGGTATCGGCTTCGGTCAGGGTTATCTGTTCGGCAAGCCGAAACCGCAGATCGACGAGCCGAAGGCTCTGGTCGTCGGCAAGCGCCGGGGCGTAATCGAAAGCTGGGGTTAATCTTACAATCCGGCGGAAAATCCGGTCTGGTGCATCTGGGTTGTTATGAAAATGCACAAACTCCTCCCCCTGCTTCCCGTTATTCTGTTGACCGCCACGACCGCTGACGCCCGTGACTACTGGTTCGGCGCCGATCTGTCCTATGTCAACGAGATGAAGGCCTGTGGCGCCAGATACGACTACAAGGGCGAGACCGATGCCTATAAAATCTTCGCGCAGTCGGGCCATAATCTCATCCGCGTCCGTATCTGGGTCGATGCCAAATGGACGCCCTATTCGAACCTGGCCGATGTCGAGACGACCATCGCCGCCGCGAAGGCGCAGGGGCAGAAGGTGCTGCTCGATTTCCACTATTCCGATGACTGGGCCGATGGCGGCAAGCAACTCGTGCCCGCTGCGTGGGCCGGTCTTTCCGAGGACGATCAGGCGAAAGCGCTCTATCAATATACGCTCGATACATTGAATACGCTCAAGGCGAAAAACCTGATGCCGGAAATGGTGCAGGTCGGCAACGAGACCAATGGCGAGATCCTGCGCACCCAGCCGGAAGAGCATGTGCCGATCCATTGGGCGCGCAATGCGAAACTGTTCAATGCCGGCATTCGCGCCGTGCATGACGCCTCAGTCGATAGTTCCATAAAATCGGAAATTATGCTGCATATCGCCCAGCCGGAAAATGTCGAGCCGTGGTTCGATGCGGCTACGGCGGCGGGTGTCACCGGCTATGACATCATCGGCATGAGCTATTACAGCCGCTGGTCGAAGGAGGATATGACCGGCCTCGCCGAAACCATTCGTCGGGTGCATTATAAGTTCGGCAAGGACGTGGTGGTGGTCGAAACCGGCTATGCCTTCACCGATGATTATAACGACAGCGCCCGCAATCTGCTCGGTTCGGAATATGCCCTGAAAGCCTATCCGGTCTCCATAGCCGGGCAGGCCAACTACATGCACGACCTGATGCAGGCGACGCTCGATGCCGGTGGGATCGGGGTGGTCTACTGGGAACCGGCCTGGGTCTCGACCAAATGCCGCACACGCTGGGCGCAGGGCTCGGACTGGGAAAACGCCGCCTTCTTCGACTATAAGGGCAAGGCCCTGCCGGCGCTGGAATGGCCAAAAGCCACTTATGTCTGGCCGGTGGCGGTTACCTTCACGGTGCCGGATCAGGGGCAGGCCGCGCAGTATCTCGGTGGTGATTTCACTGGTGGCGTCCCGGTGGCCATGCAGAAGGTGGAAGGGCGTTTCAGCTATACCGCCTGGCTGCGGCCGGGCAGCCATGTGCTGATCGGCACAGCGGACACCGAAACCGCCCTGGGCGATGCCGAAGCATTTGACGTCACCGTGCCGACCTCTGGCGGGCCGGTTGTGTTAGGAAGGCCACAGCCGTAATATTGTAGTACAATTATCTGGAAGACCGTCGTTATTGTGTTATAAATCCGCAAAAGCCTTTCAAGGGCGGATAAAACACACGGGGAGCGGCGGAAATCTCGATGGAAAGCATCGTATCTAACAGGCCATCCGGGGAAGCGCGCAAGTCGCTTCTGGCCTTTGTGGGATCGCAGATATTACCGCATGAAGCGGATCTGCGTCATTGGCTGTTGCGACTGGGTGTGAAGGCGCATGAACGCGATGATATTGTCCAGGACGTCTATTGCCGGCTGCTGCGGCTGGAGCGTTTCGACCACATCGAGGACCCGCGCGCCTATCTCTTTCGCTGTGCGCGCAATGTCCTGCTGGAGCAGGTCCGGCGCAGCAAGGTGGTGTCGATCATGACCGTGCAGAATCTCGATGAACTGGGCGTCGCCGATCTGGGGCCGAGCCCGGAAAGCGCTGCCTCGTCGCGCGCCGAGCTGACTCAGGTGCTTGGCCTGATCGAGGCTCTGCCTGAACGTTGCCGCCGGGTTTTCGAGCTGCGCAAGGTGCATGGTCTCTCCCAGGCGGAGACGGCGAAGGCCTTGCGTATCAGCGAAAATATAGTCGAGAAGGAAACGGCCAAAGGGCTGAATCTGATCCTGCGTCACATGGCGGAAGGCGGATCGGGCATGGTGGCCGCGTTAAAATCCGGTGCCGGGTACAAGAGGGTTCATGTTGCGGATTGATGAGGAGGCGGGCGCCTGGGTTGCCCGTCTGGAGGGTGATACGAGTGAAGGAACGCGCCGGGCTTTTGAGGCCTGGTATGACGCGGACCCGCGCCATCAGGGCGCCTTCCTGCGTGCCGAGGCGGCCTGGACGATGCTCGATCGCGCGCAGGTCATGACGCACGGCGATACCCTGCTGGCCCGGCGGGCGCTGGAAGAAAAACTGAAGCGGCACCGCACGTCCGTCAGCCGCCGCTATGTCATGGGCGGGGCGGTAGCGGCTTCCCTGACCGGGGCCGTGGCGGTCGGCTACGTGCTCTCGCATCGTTTAAGTGTTGCCACCGGTGTCGGTGAATTGCGCAGCGTGCCGCTCAAGGATCGCTCGATCGCTTCGGTCAATACCGACAGTCAGATCGATGTCGACATGACGCCGCAGATCCGCCATGTGGCGCTGGTGAAGGGCGAGGCCTGGTTCGAGGTGGCCAAGAACCCTGAGGTGCCGTTCGTCGTCTCGGCCGGTGATATTCGCGTGCGCGCGGTCGGCACGGCCTTTAGCGTCCGCCGGCGGGCCGGTGGCGCCGATGTGCTGGTGACCGAGGGCACGGTCGAGGCGTGGAATGTCAACGACAAGGACAAGCGGGTGACGCTCACGGCCGGTCATGAGGCCTTTGTGCCAGTGAAGCCGGAGGCGGTGGATGTGACCTACCGCCCCGAGGAGGTCGAGCGCAAGCTGGCCTGGCGCGAGCGCGAGATCGTGCTCAATTCCGAAACCCTGGACGAGGCGGTGGCCGAATTCAACCGCTATAACAGCCGTCAGATCGTCATCGCCGATCCGTCCCTCAATGCGCAGAAGCTGGTGGGCGGCTTCCATGTCGATCAGCCGGAAACCTTTGCCCGCGCGGTGCAGGCCGCCCTCAATGTGCCGGTGAGCGACACGGGCGACCGTATCATAATTGGCACATCTGATACATCCTTGTAAAAAAGTCGTACAATTCGGCGGAAAAAAGCAAGCCGGACATCTTGGTTTCAGAAGGCGTGGAAAAACACGCCTCGACAACAAGATGTAAACACAAGACGTCAGGGAACAGACAATGTCATATTGGAATAATGCCGCCTTCCGCGCGGCGCTCATGGGCTCCGTGGCTGCCGTGGTCATGGTGGCGCAGCCGGCAGCCGCACAGACCAAAACCTTCAATATTCCGGCGCAGGACGCCGCCAGCGCCATACCGGCCTTTGTCAAACAATCGGGGCTGCAGGTCCTGGCTACGGCCGACGATCTGCAGGGGGTGCGCACCAATGCCGTTTCCGGCAGCCTGAGCAATGACGCGGCGCTGGCGCAGCTCATCGCCAATACCGGCCTCACCGTGAAGACAAATGACGGCGCCTCCGCCGTGGTGGTGCGCGCCGCCACCGCCGAGGCCATGGCCAGCGATGCCGCTGCCGAGGCTCCCGCCGATCCACAGGAAGTCGTCGTAGTCGGCGTGCGCAAGTCCCTGCGCGATGCGCTGGATGTCAAGCGCCGCAATACAGGCATTGTCGAAGCCATTTCCTCGAAGGACATCGGCGCCCTGCCGGACGTCACCATCGCCGAAACCCTGAACCGCCTGCCGGGCGTCACCGCTACCCGCGACCGCGGCAATGACAGCCAGGCCTCGATCCGGGGCTTGGGCGCCCGGATGGTGCTGGGCACGGTCAATGGCCGCGAAGTCGCCTCCTCGGAACCGGACCGCAATGTGCGCTGGGAAGTCTATCCGTCGGAAGTCGTGTCCGGCGCCTCGGTTTACAAGTCCTCGGAAGCAAAGCTGATCTCCGGCGGTATCTCCGGCACGGTCGACCTGCAGACCATCCGTCCACTCGACTACAAGGGGCCATCCTTCGTGCTGCGCGCCGGACCGGTCTATTATGATGGCGGCTCGGCCTTCCCGAACTATGACGGCCTGGGCTATCGCGCCTCGGCCTCGCTGGTCCATCGCTTCTCTGACCAGTTTGCCGCCGTCTTCGGCCTGACCTCGCAGGTCCAGAAGAACGGCTATGAATCCGTGCAGGGCTGGGGTTACAATTCCGGCGCTGACAATGGCGCGGTATTGGCCGGCGATACGACCAAATATAACACGCCCTGGGGGGCTCAGGCCGAGGCGAAGCGCCTGAAGGAATCGCGCTTCGGGGCTTCGCTCGGCCTGCAGTTCAAGCCGAGCGATAATTTCCAGCTCAGCTATGACCTGCTCTATTCCGACATCAAGATCAATGAGCTGCAGGACCAGGCCTGGTATGGCGATGGCGCCTGGGGCAACTGGGATGGCGGAAACCTGAGCAACTATGTCGATGGCGCGACGGCTTCGGGCAGCGATCCGGTCATCAACAGCAATGGCGATGTGGTGGCGGCCTCGGTGGCCTGGGCCGGAGATAAATCCGTCGTGGCCCGCTATACCGAGGACAAGACCCTGATCGTGCAGGGGCTGAACGGCAAGTGGACGAGCGAACACTGGACGGTTTCGGCCGATGCCTCCTATTCCAAGGCGCAGCGCTATAACCTGTGGGCCGCCACCGAATTCCAGTACTGGCCCAGCCTGATGACCTATGATTTCCGCGACAAGCCGGTGATCACGGTCTCCTCGTCGCCGGAAGACAACACCCAGAGCGTCGCCAATGGCCAGACCTCGCTTGGCGCCGTCACCGACGAACTGAGCGCGGTGCATCTCGATTTCGAGCGTCACCTCGACAGCGGTCTTTTCAAGAGCATCCTGTTCGGCGCGCGGGCATCCGACCGCACCAAGGCGCTGGGCTCGCTCGATGGCACGGTCTCGCCGATCGTCAGCACCGTGCCTGACTATCTGCTGACGTCCTACAGCTTCAAGAACTTCAATATCCCGACCATCCTGACCGGCAATTTCGGCGCGCTGGCGACCCATCTTTACGGCACTTCGTTCGATATCGATCCGAAGACCACGCCGATTACCGACCGGGTCAAGGAAAAGGTCTCCGAAGCCTATCTCGAAGGCACCTACGCCACCACGATCGGCGGCATTCCGGTGGACGGCAATATCGGTGTGCGCGTCGTCGATGTCGACGCCACCTCGGACGGCACCTCGACCGTGGCCGGCAACTGGATCGAAAGTCCGGCGGGCAGCGGCAACTGGGTGCAGGAAATGGTCACGACACCGGTCAGCGGCGGCACCAGCTATACCAAGGTCCTGCCCTCGGCCACGGCGCGTCTCGATTTCGGCAATGGTCAGTACCTGAAGCTTTCGGCCGCCAAGGTCATTTCGCGCCCGCCGCTCAACGACATGATCATTACGCGCCAGATTTCCTCCAGCGCGCCCTATACCGGTTCGTCGGGTAATCCGTACCTGAAGCCGTTCGAGGCCAACCAGCTCGATATCTCTTACGAGAACTACTTTAACAAGGACGCCCTGTTCGCCGTCAGCGTCTATCACAAGCAGGTCGAGAACTTTGTCGGCTATTCGTCGCGCCAGGAAACGATCAACGGCAATGTCTATACCCTGACCTCGCCGGTGAATTCGGACAAGGGCGGCCGTATCGACGGCGTGGAACTGACCTACCAGTCCTCATTCGGCTTTGTCGGGCTCGATCATTTCGGCGTCTATTCCAACTACGCCTATGTCGATTCCGATCTGACGGAAATGTCCAACGACCTGCCGCTGAACGGCCTGGCCAAGAATACCGCCACGCTGGACTTCTGGTATTCCGATCATGGCATCGATGCCCGCCTGGGCACCAAGTACCACGATACCTATACGGCCATCTATGGCTGGGACGATTCACAGCTGATCCGCGTGCGTCCGGAAACGACCATGGACTTCTCGATCAGCTACCAGATCAACCCGATCGTCCAGGTCCGCTTCCAGGCCAACAACCTGCTGGATACGCCGTTGCGTACCTATAACGACAACGAGAAGGACCGCCTGGGCCGCTATGACCTCTATGGCAAGCGTTACCTGCTGGACTTCACGGTGAAGTACTAGGGAAGATTCCCCACCACCACGCCCATGAAGAATGGGCGCAGCTGAGATGCGGTGGTGGGGTCTCTTGCTTTCTTAAAATCTATTCCATGGCCAGCCCTTGACCTCATCAGGTGCTGGCCATCATTGTATCTGCAAATCACGAGGAAACCGCCATGCTTGATCTGAATCGCCGCCATCTGCTGGCCGGAACCGCCGCTACATTCGTCGCCGTTCAGGCCGGGACATCGCAGGCGCAGGTCCAGACGGCGGCGCAAGACCAACGTCGCACCCGCTTTGATACCGGCTGGCGCTTCGCCTTCGGGCACCTCTACGATGTGGAAAAGGATTTCGGCTATGGCGGTGATCTGCGCACCTATGCCAAACAGGGCATAGACGCCACGCCGGTGGCCAAGGCGGACTACGATGACTCGCAGTGGCGGCCGGTCACCCTGCCGCACGATTGGGCGGTGGAACTGCCCTTCGTGCACAAGGCGCCGAAAACGCCACTCAAGCCGGACGATCACGGCGCGGTCTGGGACCCGGCCGCCAATCACGGTTACAAACCGCTCGGACGCGATTATCCGGAAACCAGCGTCGGCTGGTACCGCAAGACATTCACGCTCGATGCCGCCGATAAAGGCAAGCGTATCTCGCTGGAATTCGACGGCGTATTCCGCGACGCCATGGTGGTGATCAACGGTTATATCGTGAAGCGCAATGACAGCGGCTATACGCCCTTCCGCGTCGAACTGAACGATTTCCTCAATACGGATGATACGCCCAATACGGTGCTGGTGCGCGTCGATGCGTCCCTGGGCGAGGGCTGGTTTTACGAAGGCGCCGGCATCTATCGCCATGTCTGGCTGGTTAAGACCGATCCGGTGCATATTCCGCAATATGGCGTCTGCGTGCGCGCCAAGGCGGATGGTACGGTCGAGGTGACGACCACGGTGCGTAATGACAGTGGCGAAACAAAAACAGTTACTTTGAACAGTAACATCTATTTCACTCCCATCGATACGCCAGTGTTGGCTTTCAGCGACTTGGTGCTTCCGCCTTTCAGCGAGCAGGTGATTAGTCAAACACACACGATCAAAGCCCCTAAGCTATGGGCAATTGATACACCGGCGCTTTACTTTGCAGATGCATCGATATGGCAAGGCAGCGAGCATATTGATCAGGTCATCACCCGCTTCGGTTTCCGCGATATCAAGTTCGATGCGCAAACCGGCTTCTTCCTCAACGGCAAGTCCGTCAAGCTGAAGGGCACCTGCAATCACCAGGATCATGCCGGGGTCGGCGCGGCCATACCGGACGCCCTGCAACGCTGGCGCCTGCAACAGCTGAAAGACATGGGCTGCAACGCCTATCGCGCTTCGCACAATCCGCCGACGCCGGAGCTGCTCGATCTGTGCGACGAGATGGGCATTCTGGTCATCGACGAAACCCGCATGATGACTTCGTCGCCGGAAGGGCTGGCGCAGCTGGAAACCCTGATCCGCCGCGACCGCAATCACCCCTCGGTCATCCTGTGGTCGATCGGCAATGAGGAGCCGCAGCAGGGCACCGCGCGCGGCGCCCATATCGCCCGCACCATGAAGCGTCTGTGCAATGACCTGGACCCGACACGCCTGATTACCGCCGCCATGGATAATGGTTATGGCGAAGGCATCACCGAGGTGATCGATGTCATCGGCTTCAACTATCGTGACCAACTGATCGACGGCTTCCACGACAAGTTCCCCAACAAGCCGATCATCGGCACCGAGACGGCCTCGACGGTCTCGACGCGTGGTGAATATATCAAGGATGACGCCGCCCATATCGTGCCGGCCTATGACACGACCGCGCCGTGGTGGGCGAGCACCGCTGAGGGCTGGTGGCCGCATTTCGACGCCAAGCCCTATATCGCCGGCGGCTTTATCTGGACTGGTTTCGATTATCGCGGCGAGCCGACGCCCTATAGCGAATGGCCGTCGATTTCGTCACAGTTCGGCGCGCTCGATACCTGCGGCTTCCCGAAGGACAACTACTATTATTACCGCGCCTGGTGGCGGCCGGAACCGTTGCTGCATCTCTTTCCGCACTGGAATTGGGCCAAAGAAGATGGAAGCAAGGAAGGCAAGGACATTTCCGTCTGGGCACATTCGAATGCCGACGAGGTCGAACTGTTCGTCAACGGCAAATCGGCGGGTCGCAAAACTGTCACAAAGGATTTCCACGTCGAATGGACCGTGCCGTACCAGCCCGGAAAGATCGAAGCCTTCGCCTATAAGGCCGGCAAGGTCATCCTGAAGGACAGGCGCGAAACGGCAGGCGCGCCGGCGAAGATTATCCTGACCACCGACCGCACAACACTTGCCAATGACGGCATGGACTGCACGGTCATCAAGGCCGAGGTGTTCGACGCCAAGGGCCGTCCGGTTCCGAAGGTGAATAATCTGATCCAATTCGTCGTCTCCGGTCCCGGCGCGGTCATCGGCGTCGGCAATGGCAATCCGAACAGCCATGAAGCCGATAAGGCATCGCAGCGCCAGGCGTTCAATGGCCTATGCTGCGCTATCGTGCAGGTTACGGGCGCAGGCGGGATTACAGTCACCGCCACGGCGGATGGGCTGGCCAGCGGCAAGGTGGTGCTAAAGTCGGCCTAGTCCTGGTAGTTCGGCGCCTGGTCGCCCCACAGTCTTTTCAGGGCGCCGGGGCGGCCGCAGCCGACGACATAGGCATCGTAATGCGCCTTATGTGTCTGCCAGTAATGCTGATGATAGTCTTCGGCCGGATAGAAGGGCAGGCCGGTCTGGGTCGATTTGACCACCAGCGTATAGATCGGCTTGTTCAATTGCTTGCCGACGGCGATCTTTGAATTGACCGCCGCGGCATATTGCGCCTCCGAGAAGGTGAAGATGGCCGTGCGGTAATTGTCACCGCCATCGCAGATGACGCGGGCCCTGGTCGTCGGATCTGTTGAGTGCCAGTAGGTGTCGAGCAGTTGCTGATAGCTGACCTGGTCCGGGTCGTAGGTCACTTCCACCGCTTCGACATGGCCGGTCGTGTGGCTGATGACGTCCTCATAGGTGGGATTTTTCACCGATCCGCCCATGAAGCCGGCGCGCGTATTGGTGACGCCCTTCACATGGTCGAAGGCCTTCTGCGTGCTCCAGAAACATCCGCCGCCAAAAACCGCCACCTGTGGTGCGGCCGCCATAGCGTTGCCGGCAAAACTGAAGGCCAGCAGGCTCGTCACAAACAATCGTCTCAACATGTTTATCTCCTACACTGGCCAATCAAACGGGCCAATCAAGCGGGCCAATCAAGCGGGAATGAACTTCAGGGCCACGCCATTGTTGCAATAGCGCTTGCCGGTCGGGCGCGGACCGTCATCGAACAGGTGCCCCTGATGACCGCCGCAGCGCGCGCAGTGATATTCGGTACGCGGAATGCCGATCTTGAAATCGCTCTTGGTTTGCAGATGGCCGGGCAGGGCGCTGAAGAAGCTTGGCCAGCCTGTCATCGAATCGTACTTGGTGTCGGAACTGAACAGCGGCAGATCGCAGCCCAGGCAAACAAAGGTGCCTTTGCGGTGTTCATTGAGCAGGGGGCTGGTGAAGGCGCGCTCCGTGGCCTCATGGCGCAGCACTTCATACGAGGCGGGCGGCAGACGCTTTTTCCACTCGGCGTCGCTGAGGGTAAGGGGCGTAACGGTCTCGGCCTCGCTGCGCGAGCAGGCGGCGGCGAACAGGCCCATTCCGGTAAGGCAGAGAAAATGACGGCGTAGCATGTGACACTCCGTGGCAGCTTTCTCACTTATACGCTGAAATCGTCCATCCGGTTACATGAGGAAATGTCATCGCCCAGGAGGCGAAAACTGTGACCTTTATAACGCACCGGCCGGCCATCTGATTTGTAAATAGCCCATAAAGATGGGCGTCACATAAGTGTCAAATCACCTACACGCGACTGTCATGAAGCGCGCCTAATGCGCCGTGCGTGGCCCTGGCTGTTCGGGGACCAGAAAATTACAAGCACACGCACAAGGTAATTTCATCATGAAAAAATCCCTCGTCATCGGCGCTGCCGCCGCCGCTCTCGCGATGGTCGCCGCTGCCTCCGGCGCCTCGGCCCAGAGCTGGACCGACAACACCTCCGTTTCCGGCCGTATCTATGCCGACTTCACCAACCTGACGACCAAGACGGATGGCACCCAGACCGGCACTTCGAACGGCACGGGCTTCGACGTGACGCGCTTCTACATCGGCGTCGATCACAAGTTCACCGACATCTGGGCCATGAACCTCACGACCGACATGGGCTATAACTCCGGCACCAGCAACGTCGAAGTCTTCGTGAAGAAGGCCTACCTGCAAGGCACCTTCAACCCGGCCCTGATCGTCCGCGTCGGTTCGGCCGACATGCCGTGGATCCCCTATGTTGAGGATCTCTATGGCTACCGCTACGTTGAAAAGACCATGATCGACCGCAAGTCCTACGGCAACTCGGCCGACTGGGGCATCCACGCGCTCGGCAAGCTGGGCCCGAACTTCTCCTACGCCGTGTCGGCCGTTAACGGCGGTGGCTACAAGAACCCGACCCGTTCGAAGGGCATGGACGTTGAAGGCCGCGTGTCGGCCAAGTTCGGTCAGTGGAACTTCGGTCTGGGCGGCTATACCGGCAAGCTCGGCAAGGAAACCTATGGCACCACGACTTATCATGACGCCGAGCGTCTTGATGCCGTCGCGGCCTTCACCGGCGACCGCCTGAAGGTGGGCGTTGAATACTTCAACGCCAACGACTACACCCAGGTCCTGTCCGCCGACTCCGACAAAGCCAACGGCACCTCGCTCTTCGCCTCCTATCGCCTGAACCCGGCCTACACCGTCTTCGGCCGTGTCGAACAGGTCAATCCGTCGGAAACCCTCGCGACCGACAAGAAGGATGAGTACTACAACCTCGGCGTTTCCTACACCGCCTTCAAGGGTGTCGACTTCTCGCTGGCTCTGAAGCACGACGAAAACAGCACCGGCGGCGGTCACAAGACGGTCTCCGACGAGATCGGTATCTGGTCGCAACTGCGCTACTAAGAAGCCTTACGGAACAGGCTGTTGCGATGCGGCAGCCTGTTTCTGTGACACTTGTCTTTTTAAATTCCGCTGGCTGTAACAAAACTGTCGTAAAAAGACGATAGAGCATCTGAACAGCCCGCACACATCCCTTCCCAAGGAGATACGCATGTTCAAGTTTCTGAAAGTGGCCCTGGCTGCTGCCGTGATGACCGCTTCGGTCGGCACCGCCGCGATGGCCGCCGATTCCATCTCGGGCGCCGGCGCCACCTTCCCGGCCCCGCTCTACGCCAAGTGGGCTGAAGGCTACAAGCGCACCACCGGTGTTGCGCTGAACTACCAAGCCATCGGTTCCGGCGGCGGCATCAAGCAAATCAAGGCGAAGACCGTTGATTTCGGCGCCTCCGACAAGCCGCTGACCCCGGATGAACTGGCCGCCGCCGGCCTCTACCAGTTCCCGACCGTCATCGGCGGCGTGGTTCCGGCCATCAACATCCCGGGCGTTCCGACCGGTAAGCTGAAGCTGCCGGGCGCCGTTCTGGCCGACATCTTCCAGGGCAAGATCACCATGTGGAATGATCCGGCCATCACCAAGTGGAACGCCGGCCTGAACCTGCCTGCCACCCCGATCACCGTCGTTCACCGTTCGGACGGTTCCGGCACCACCTTCCTGTTCACCTCTTACCTCGGCATCGCTTCGGCTGACTGGAAGCAAGCCGTAGGCGCTTCCGACGCCGTTGAATGGCCGACGGGCGTGGGTGGTAAGGGTAACGACGGCGTTGCCGCCCTCGTTCGCCAGACCAGCGGTTCGATCGGTTACGTTGAATACGCCTACGTCATGAAGACCGGCATTGCCTATGCCCTGGTCGCTTCGAAGGACGCCACCTGGCCGATGCCGACCGCCGCCAACTTCAAGGCCGCGACCGCTGGCGCCGACTGGGCTCACGCCCCCGGCAACTACCTGCTGGTCCTGAACCAGCCGGGCGCCAATGCCTGGCCGATCACCGGCGCCACCTTCATCCTGATGTACAAGGATCAAGCCAACGCCGCCAAGGCCGCCGAAGTTCTGAAGTTCTTCGATTACGGCTACAAGGCTGGCGACTTCAACGCCAACGACCTCTTCTACGTGCCGCTGCCGGCCACGGTGAAGAACATGGTCCGCAAGCAATGGGCTGACAACATCAAGTCGAACGGCGCTGCGGTCTACAACTCGCCGAACAAGTAAGGCCAGGACTGCCTGACTGACAAGGAAGGCGAGGTTGCCCAAAAGGTCGCACCTCGCCTTCTCTTGTGTCTAACTCTCGCAGCTCCTATAGCTGCACCACGAAGATGAACCCAGGACCAGATTATGTCTGCTGAAACCAAGTCGCCACGCTTCGATCCGACCGATCCCATCTTTCGCTGGGTCTCGTTCGGCGCCGCCACCCTGCTGCTGGTGGTTCTGGGCGGACTGATCGCCTCCCTGGTTTATGGCGGCTGGCCGGCGCTTTCGAAGTTTGGCCTGGAATTCTTTCTGAAGTTCAAGGACTGCCCGGCCGGTCACGGCGGCCATTTCTGCATCGATACGCCGTGGAATCCGGTCACCGATGTCTACAGCGCCACCGCGCCGATCGTCGGTACGATCGTCTCGTCCTTCCTGGCCCTGCTGTTCGCCCTGCCTATCGCGATTGGCGTCGCGGTCTTCCTCACCCAGTTCTGTCCGCGCTATCTCGCTCAGCCCCTGTCGACCGCGGTCGAGCTGCTGGCCGGTATCCCCTCCATCGTCTACGGCATGTGGGGCCTGTTCGTTTTCGCCCCCTGGTTCGCCAAGACCGTCCAGATGCCGCTGATGATCGCGACCTCGCAGGACCCGACCTCCTGGATGGCCAAGCTGTTCGCCGGCATTCCCAACGGCGCCAACCTTTTCACCGCCGCCATCATACTGGCGATCATGGTGCTGCCCTACATGGCCTCGGTGTTCCGCGAACTGTTCCGCTCCATTCCGGCCCAGGTGCGCGAAGCGGCCTTTGGCGTCGGCGCCACGCCGTTTGAAGTCACCACCTCGGTTATCATTCCCTACGTCAAGCAGGGTATGATCGGCGTGATCATGCTGGGTCTGGGCCGCGCGCTGGGTGAGACCATGGCGGTTACCTTCATCATCGGCAATTCGCACCGCTTCCCGAAATCGCTGTTCGACTCGTCCTCGACCATCGCCTCGACCATCGCCAATGAGTTTGCCGAAGCCACCTCCGACCTGCATACCTCAGCTCTGGTGGCGCTGGGCCTGATCCTTTTCCTGATTACCTTCACCGTGCTGGCGATTGCGCGCTGGCTCCTGTCCACTCAGCGTTACTAGGAGAGACACGTATGGACCGCGCGCTTCGTCGTAAAATCGCCAACTACGTTTTCATCGGTCTGTGCCTGATCGGCACGGCCATCGCCCTCGGTGCCCTGGCCCTGATCCTGTGGTCGCTGTTCACACAGGGCATCGGCGGGATGAGCCTGAAGATCTTCACCATGGATACGCCGGCCGCCGGCTCGGAAGGCGGCTTGCGCAACGCCATTGTCGGCTCCATCCTGATGTGTGGTGTCGGCATGATCATCGCCGTCGTGGTCGGTATCCTGGCCGGCACCTGGCTGGCGGAAATTGGTGGCGACACGACCTATGGCCACATCGTCCGCTTCCTGAATGACGTGCTGTTGTCGGCGCCCTCCATCCTGATCGGCCTGTTCGTCTACGAATTGCTGGTTTTCAAGAGCAATCCCCTGTCGCTGGGGCACTTCTCCGGCTGGGCGGGCGCCATCGCCCTGGCCATCCTCGCCACGCCGATCGTGACGCGCACCACGGAAGACATCCTGAACCTGCAGCCCAATGCCCTGCGCGAAGCCGGTATGGCACTCGGCGCCTCGCAGTTCACCACCATCCGCTCCATCATCTGGAAGGCGGCGGGTTCGGGTCTCCTGACCGGCGGCCTGCTGGGCTTCGCCCGTATCTCCGGTGAAACCGCGCCGCTGCTGTTCACCGCGCTTGGCAACCAGTTCTACAACGGCGACCTGAGCCAGCCCATGGCCAGCCTGCCGGTCACCATGTTCAACTTCGCGCTGACGCCTTACGAAGACCTCAACAAGCTGGCCTGGGCCGGCGCGCTCCTGGTTGCCATCGCGGTGCTGGGTGTCAATATCCTCGGTCGCTGGCTCGCCCGTGACAAGAATGCCGGCCACTAATCCCTTATTGCTCATCAACTGAGAACAGTCATGACAACCGATACGACCTCCCCGGACTTCAAAAGCGTCATCGTACCGCCGCCCGAAGGCAGCCTCGTGCTTGAGGTCAAGAAGCTGAACTTCTTCTATGGCCAGCACCAGTCGCTGTTCGGCGTCGACCTGCCGGTGAAGAAGAACGCCATCACGGCCCTGATCGGTCCGTCGGGTTGCGGCAAGTCGACCCTGCTGCGCACGATCAACCGCATCTATGACCTCTATCCGGGACAGCGCGCCGAGGGCGAGATCCTGTTCGAGGGCGACAACATCATCGGCTCGAATGTCGACGTGACGGCCCTGCGCGCACGTATCGGCATGGTTTTCCAGAAGCCGACACCGTTCCCGATGTCGATCTACGACAACGTCGCTTTCGGCGTGCGTCTGCACAGCTCGAAGTCCAAGTCGGAACTGGATGAGCTGGTGGAAAGCTCGCTGCGTAAGGCGGCCCTGTGGGACGAAGTGAAGGACAAGCTCAACAAGTCCGGCCTGGGTCTTTCCGGCGGTCAGCAGCAGCGCCTCTGCGTGGCGCGCGGCATCGCGGTCAATCCGGAAATCCTGCTGCTCGACGAACCGGCCTCGGCGCTCGACCCGATCTCGACCGCCAAGCTGGAAGACACGCTGGAAGAGCTGAAGAGCGACTACACCATCGTCATCGTGACGCACAACCTGCAGCAGGCCGCGCGTCTGTCGAACTATACGGGTTTCATGTTCCTCGGGAAGATGGTCGAGTTTGGCCCGACCGAAGAGCTGTTTGTCAAGCCGAAGGTCGACAAGACCGGTGACTATATCGGTGGCCGCTTCGGCTGATGATTTATGGGGCGTGGGGGGCTCTTGCATCGCTAAACCCCACAAATCTTGTCCTGTTCAATAGAAAAACCCGGCCCTTAAAGGCCGGGTTTTTCTATTGAACGAGAGAAGACTTGGGCCGCCCGCCGCATGGCTCTGGGCGTTCGTCGCGGAAATCGAGACATTTGGTCTCGATTTCATAAGGTTTGCCATGCGGCAAACCTTCGCTTCTCCCCCCCCAAACCCCATTCGTCAATGCACGTACAATGTCCGCGCATCGCTGTCGAAGGTCGTGCCATCCGTGCGCGTGACGCGAATGCTCAGCCTGTGCTCACCCGACTTCAGCGAGCCTTCCGGGAACTTGAAGTCATATTGCAGCTTCGGCCAGTTGGGATCGTATTTCAGCAGGTCCGGCACGCGGAATTCCTTCGGATCGAGACCGTAACGGGCGCGCGTCACCACCTCGCCATCGATCAGCACATCCACTGCCGTGACCCCTTTCGGATCGGCGGCCGCACCGTGATAATTGCCGGTATCGTTGGAGCTGAGGAAGGCGCCGCGCTCCGGATGGGCGATGTAGGCCTGCGGGAAGAAGGCGCAGGGCGCGCCGGAAATATCCGTCAGCGGATGCACCCTGACCCGTGCCGTATAGAAATCGACGGCCATCTTGTAGGGCGGCAGGGCAACCGCGCGGAACGGCTCGATCTCCTCGAAGTTCTGGCAGAGCTTCGTGTACATCGCCGTCTTGTCGGCCTCGTGATAGATGTAGGACGGCTCCAGCATGGCCAGCATCACGCCTTTGCCAGCCTGCTTTTGCAGCAGAGCGGACATGTCCAGACCCCACTTGTGGCGCGCCACCACGAAGCGCGTCAGCTCATCGTTCGGATCGTCGAGCGTGTAGAAGCGGCGGTGACTGTCATTGGCGCCGGGGAATTCCATGTGGACAGCGCTCATATGGCTGTTGGCGGCCCAGGCGATATCCGGACCGAAGCGTTCTTTGGCGCGGGCATCGGCGGCGGCGATATCAGGCTCCAACAATGACCAGTTTTCGTTCTTGAGGATATTGTGTTCGCGTACGGTATAGGGCAGCTCCGCCGAGTGGACGAAGGCCCACTGATAGGCGGTGCCGGTAATGCCTATGCCCAGCGCGATCAGCGGCGATGTGGCGATGATCGCCATGCGCAGGTAACGCCGGCCCAGGGTCGTGGCCCGGCTCATGAAGTTTTCCAGCAGATCCGGTACGAAGGGCAGCAGCGGAATAAAGGCCATGAAGGGCCAGTGCGGCATGATCTTCTTGTTGAAGATGGTCTGCACGCCGTAGAAGACGAGGATGACGACAAACTGCCAGGCCAGCAGGCTTTCGGGTTTGTCGCGATCGCGGGTCAGGCCGTTTTTCGCCGCCACCACCATGGCCGTGAAGAAGACCGGCGTTCCCATGGCGAACTGGGTTTCAAGATAGCTGAAGACGCGTCCGGGATCGGGTTTGAACTGCGGGCGGTTCAGCACATGGAACTGGATGGCGGGCCAGTCATTGAGCGCGTTGTATATCAGCGAGGGCAGGAGGCCGAGCAAGGCGACACCGGCGGTGATCCAGACGCCGGGTTTTGTCCAGAGCCTGCGGCCCTGGGCATTGGCCAGCATGAAGACGACGACGGCCAGGCCAGGCGCCAGGAAACGGAAATGGACCAGCAGGCCTAACGCCGCGCAGGCGCCGGTCAGTACCCACCATTTCACCTTATCCTGCTGAATCGCCCGGATCAGACAGCCCAGCATCAGGGCCATCAGCACCTGCAGCGCGCCTTCGGGATAGAAGACTGTGCCATTGAGCGTCAAAGGGGGCAGGAGCAGGGCGATCATCGCCGCCCACAAGGCATTGCGATGGCTGACCAGAGGGGTGGCCATGAAATAGATGGCGAAAGGCATCGCGGTGGCTATGGCTAATGATACGATGCGCAGAGGCAGGACGTGCCAGCCGAAGATCGATATCACCAGCCGCGCCAACCAGGGGAAGCCGGCCGGAATATCGGGATAGCCGAGATCGAAATAGGCGCCGGAAACGACGAAATGGCCTTCTTCCCAGATGACATGGCTGATCAGGGCGACATAGAATTTCCATGCCAGCAGAAGGGCACCCAGGACAAAGGTGGCGCGGATCAGGCTTTTGTCGTCGCCCAGAAAGGGCTTTTGCGGTGCAAGCAGCGGACGCTCGCCATGCAGATCGTAGAATTCGGCCATAAAATCTCCCCAGTCAGGTGTGACTATAGCGGGCCTTGGGGAGCGGGGTAAAGACCCTAACCCCCAACCAGCTCACGCGTGGCATTGGAGACGGTGTAGTCGGCGGCCATGCGGACATCGCGCAGGTGTCGCACCCGACGGATGGATTCTTCGTAAAGCGGGTGGGCCTTATAGGCGCGGAAGTCTTCGATCGTGGCGAATTCACCATAGACCACCACGTCGATATCGTTGGCAATCTGGTCGATCTTTTCGTTGAAGGCGATTTCCAGCACGGCAGCGTGTTCGATCTGAGTCAGGACGGAGAGGCCGCGATAGATGGCTTCGCGATCCGCTTCATTCGGGCTGGAAAACATAACGATGTGACGGATCATAGGGGAACTTTTCGTAACAAATCGAACGATCCCGTTCCCTTAAACCGTGAGGCCTATCCGTCAAGGGCCGATTTGCCGCAGGGCGTTATTCCCCGGTAAATCCCTCGGCATGGCCGCAGGTGCGGTCATGGACGTGAGCGGGGCGATGATAGAGGTAGTTGCAGGTGTGGCCGGCGGCGATCAGCAGGGCGCCGATGACGCTCATCGCCACCTCGATGTCGTTAAGCGCGGGGATAAAGGCCGCGGCCGCCAGCAGGATCAGGCCTGCAACGATAGGCAGGGAAATCTGCCACTTGCGCCAGACATGCGAGGCACGGATGGCCCACAGACTGATCGGCGCGGCCGTCAGCACCAGGGCGGCGTGGACCCAGCTGCCGGTAAAGGGCGTCAGGGCCGGCAACAGCACGACCAGGAAGGGCAGGGCCAGGCAATGCACCACGCACAGGGCGGAAAGCGCCAGCGAGGCAATATCGAGCCATTTTTTCTTCAGGTCGGGCATGGTCAGTGGTACCGTAGGCCGGCGGAAACGCCGTGACCTGCAGATATGTTATATTGTAACTTTTTGCAAGGCCGGTTACGAAATAAATTATCAGGAGGGGCAGGTGATCGCATTTGCCGGGATCGAAAAACGAGCCGCGGAGCGCAAGGGCGAACTGACGCCATTATTGCTGAATCCCTTGCCCGAAAAGACGTTGGTTGCCATTCCGGATGACCGCTGGTTGTCGCAGATGGCGCGTTGCATTTTCGAAGCCGGGTTCAACTGGGATCTGATTGACAAGCGCTGGCCGCAGTTCGAAACGGCCTTCCAGGGTTTCGATATCACCCGCTGGGTCTTCATGTCGGATGACGATCTCGACCACCTGCTGAAGACACCGGGTCTGGTCGCCAATGCCCAGAAGATCAGATCGGTGGGGGATAATGCCCGCTTCATTTCCGATATCGGCAAGACTCATGGCTCGGCCAGCGCCTGGTTTGCCTCATGGCCGCCGGAACGCTATTTCGAACTGTGCCTGGAACTGAAGGCGCGCGGCTCGCGTCTCGGCGGTGTCACGGGGCAGCGCATGATGCGGCGCATGGGCCTCGATGCCCTGATCCTGACCCCGACCGTGATCAGGGCCCTGAACCACTGGGGTGTGATCGAGGGCGAGCCGACGTCGAAAAAGGCGCTGGCTGAGCTGCAGAAGGTCATCGATGGCTGGCGTGAGGAGTCGGATTGCGGCCTGACCCAGATTAGTCAGATTCTCGCCTGGTCGGTGGATTAAGCAGATACCAAAATAAGACCTTGCGTATTTAATAAATCAATTTTAGTTATTGCGCCAATCCGGACCACACGGACATTGGGAGAGTATCAGCATGAATGCGCAACAGCGGCTGGCGGACCTGCGCGCCGAACATGAGGCCCTGCTTGCGGAGGCCAATGCCCCGCAACCCCGTTCCAATGGAGTGTATCAGCGCTGGCAGTATCCGGTCATCACCGCCGCCCATGTGCCGCTGAAATGGCGCTACGATTTCAACCCGCAGACCAACCCCTTCATGATGGAGCGGATGGGCATCAATGCCACCTTCAATGCCGGGGCAATGAAGTGGCAGGGTAAATATGTGGTCGTCGTCCGTGTTGAGGGCGATGACCGCAAGTCGTTCTTCGCCATCGCTGAAAGCACCAACGGCGTCGATGGATTCCGTTTCTGGCCGAAGCCCGTGGTGCTGCCGCAGACAGAAGACCCTGACACCAATGTCTATGATATGCGTTTGACGCAGCATGAAGACGGCTGGATCTATGGCCTCTTCTGCACCGAACGCAAGGATCTGAGCTTGCCAGATGACCTGTCGGCGGCGACAGCGCAATGCGGCATTGCCCGCACGAAAGATCTGGTTGCCTGGGAGCGCCTGCCGGACCTGATTACCCACTCCGGACAGCAGCGCAATGTGGTGCTGCATCCAGAGTTTGTTAACGGCAAATACGCCTTCTATACCCGCCCGCAGGATGGCTTTATCTCGGTCGGTTCCGGCGGTGGTATCGGCTGGGGCCTATGCGATGAGATCACCAGGGCGGTGATCGACAAGGAAGTTATCGTCGATAACAAGGCCTATCACACCATCAAGGAAATCAAGAACGGCCAGGGACCGGCGCCGATCAAAACGCCGGAAGGCTGGCTGCATCTGGCCCATGGTGTGCGCAATACGGCGGCGGGCTTGCGCTATACCCTCTACATGTTCATGACAGCGCTCAAAGAACCGTGGCGGATCATCCATGCGCCAGGCGGGCATTTCATCGCGCCGCAGGGCGAGGAGCGGGTCGGCGATGTGTCGAATGTCACCTTCTCGAACGGCTGGATCGCCGATGCGGATGGCCAGGTGTTCATCTATTACGCCTCGTCGGATACGCGCCTGCATGTGGCGACCTCGACCGTGGCGCAGCTCATCGATTACTGCAAACATACGCCCGCCGATCCGCTGACCTCGGCGGCCTGCGTGCAGCAGCGCATCGACCTGATAGAGCGCAATGAAGCCTATTTGGCGGCCAAATGAGCCTGCGTGAAGAAGCCCGCGCGGAAGGCCTGCGTCTGCTCGACTGGTGGGCGCGCCATCTGGTCGATGATCGCGGTGGCTTTTACGGCGAGGTCGATGGCGATGACCGGCCGGTGCCGGCGGCGTCGAAAAGCATTATCCTCAATACCCGCCTGCTGTGGTTTTTCAGCGCCATGGCCGGCTGGTCGGGCGATGTGCGCGCGGCCGGGCTGGCACAACGCGCGGCAGACTATATTCACGCCCATTTTTATGATTCTGAGCAGGGCGGCCTCTATTGGTTACTGACGGCGGATGGCCGGCCCGAAGACACACGCAAGCAGGCCTATGCCCAGGCCTTCGCGGTCTATGCCTTTGCCGAATATCATCACGCCACCGGCGATGCGGCCGCACTCGCCTTCGCGTGCGACCTGCAGGCCCTGATCGAAGCCAGATACTGGGACGTGGCACACGGCGGCTATATCGAGGCGCTGGATCGCAACTGGACTCCGCCGGCCGATCAGCGCCTGTCCGACAAGGACCTCGATGCGCCCAAGACGATGAACACCCACCTGCATGTTCTGGAGGCCTATGGCCGTCTGCATATGGTGGCGCCGACGGACGAGACGGAAGCGGCCCTGCGCCGTATCCTGACCGTATTCCTCGATCGCTTTGCCGGGCCGGACGGCCATCTGCGGCTGTTCTTCGATATGGCGTGGCGCGACCTGACGCGCTCGGTTTCCTACGGCCATGATATCGAGGCCAGCTGGCTCATCTGGGAGGCCGCTGAAGCTTTGGGTGATAAGGCCTTGCTGGCGCGGGCGCGGCCGGTGGTGCTGGCCCTGGCGGAAACGGCGCGGCGCGAAGGCATGAACGCGGCCGGCGCCCTGGCTTATGAAAAGGGCTTCGATGGCCATCTCGATCCGGATGGCGAATGGTGGGAGCAGGCCGAGGCCTTGGTCGGCTTTGTCAATGCCTGGCAGATGACCGGCGAGGACGGCTGGCGGGCAGCTGCCGAAACGATCTGGGACTATACCCGGGCGCAGTATGGCGTAGGCAGCAAGACCGAATGGACCTGGTATGCGACCTCGGCGCGGCGGGCAAAAATCTATAAGGCGGGCCAGTGGAAGTGCCCGTATCATAACGGGCGGGCGATGATTGAACTCCATCGCCGGCTTCGATAATATCAAGGGGACTGGGGCAGCGAATGAACTTACAGCCAATCGACCTCGCCATTATCGCCGGCTATCTTTTGCTGACCGTAGGCCTCGGCTTCTGGGTGGCGAAACTGTCTTCCGGCAGTATCCAGAGCTATTTTCTTGCGGGGAATAAACTGCCGTGGTGGGTGCTGGGGCTTTCCAATGCCTCAGGCATGTTCGATGTCGCCGGCACCATGTGGATGGTCGGCCTGCTGGTCGTCTACGGGCTGAAATCGGTGTTCATTCCGTGGCTGTGGCCGGTGTTCAATCAGGTCTTTCTGATGGCCTTCCTCGCTATCTGGCTGCGGCGCTCCGGCAAGCTGACCGGCGCCGAATGGATCAGCTTCCGTTTCGGCGAAGATGTCGGCGCGCGCGCCTCTCACCTGATCAATGTCGTCTACGCCCTGATCATGGTGGTGGGGATGCTGGCCTTCGGCTTCCTCGGTATCGGCAAACTGGCGGCGGAGTTTATCCCCTACAAGTTCTCCGCCGACCCGATGATCAACGACAAGATCTACGGCCTGATCGTCGTGGCCCTGACCACAGTCTATTCGGTGAAGGGCGGCATGTATTCAGTGGTGATGACCGAGATCCTCCAGTTCTTTATCAAACTGGTAGTGTGCATCGCCATCGCCTGGATCGCCATGTCGCTGGTGACGCCGGAGATGATCCATGCCCTGGTGCCAAAAGGCTGGGGCGATATCGGCTTCGGCTGGCAGCTGAATCTGGACTGGGCCGGCATGGCGCGTACCGTGGCGCCCGACCAGAAGGTGGTGGCGGATACAGCGGTCTCGGTGATTTCCAAGGAAGGCTATTCGGCCTTTGGCATCTTCTTCATTCTGATGACCTTCCAGGGCGTGCTCAAGGCCATGTCTGGGCCGGCGCCGAACTATGACATGCAGCGTCTGCTGTCCGCCAAGTCGCCCACCGAAGCCGCCAAGATATCCGGCTTCGTCAATGTGGTGCTGCTGTTCCCGCGCTATCTGATGATCGCCGGCATGGCGGTTCTGGCCCTGTGTTTCATCGGTCCGAAATGGACGGAAATGCAGGCAGCGGCTGCGGCTTCCGGTCACGCTTTCAGCGGCGACATCGATTCTATCCTGCCGTGGGTGATCCGCAACTATATGCCGCCGGGCCTGATGGGGCTGGCTCTGGCGGGGATGCTGTCGGCCTTCATGGCCACCTATTCGGCCTCGCTCAATGCGGCGCCGGCCTATGTGGTCAATGATATCTATCGCAAATATATCCGCCCCGATGCGCCACAAAAGCGTCTGGTGCAGTTGAGCTACGCCACCTCCCTGACCTTCGCCGTGCTCGGCGCGCTGATCGGCTGGCAACTGACCTCGATCGACGGCATTGTCGCCTGGATCACCACGGGGCTCTATGGCGGATACACGGTCGCCAACGTCATCAAGTGGTACTGGTGGCGGCTGAACGGCACGGGCTATGCGGCCTCCATGGCGCTGGGCGTGGCCGTGGCCATGTGGATGGCGGTGTGGAAAGACCCGGTCACCGGTCAGGCGATCAATGCGCTGGCGGCGTTTCCGTGGCTGCTGCTGGCCTGTCTGGCGGCGGCGGTACTTGGGTCTTACGTGACCAAACCGACCGATATGACCGCGCTCAAGCTGTTCTACAAAAAGACCCGGCCGTGGGGTTTCTGGCGGCCGGTTCTGGACGCCCTGCGCGCTGATGAACCAGAGGCCCAACCCAATCGTGACTTCTGGCGCGACATGTTCAACTCGCTGACGGGCGTGGTGTGGCAGACGGCGATTACCGCCTCGGCCATCTTCCTGATCATCCGCGAAATGGAACGGTTCTGGCTGGCCCTGGGGCTCGTGGTGCTGTGTTCGGTGGTGATGAAGTTCACCTGGTGGGACAAGATGCGCGACGAGCCGGCTTAAAGAAGATACCCCACCACCTTGGTGAGGAGAGGGACCGCATAAAGCCGAAGGTTGAGATGTGGTGGTGGGGTTTCTTGCCTCACTTCCCTTGCATCGAACTGTAACCGGATTACATACAGTGGAACCTATTCAGGAGCCCCGCTGTGAAAATCGAAATCTGGTCCGATGTCATCTGTCCGTTCTGCTATATCGGCAAGGCGGAGCTGGAAACCGCGCTTAAGGAGTGGGGCGGCGCGGCCGATATCACGCACCGGGCCTTTCGTCTGTCGCCCGGTCAAGCGGTGATCCCGACCGACCGGATGTTGCAGCAGAAATACGGCATGGCGCCGCAGCAGGTGACCGCCAACCAGGCGCAGGTCACGGCGCGCGCCGCGCAGGCCGGGCTGGAATTTCATCTCGATGGCACCCTGGCCGGCGATACCACCGATGCCCACCGCCTGATCGCCTTGGCGCAGGGGCATGGCAAGCAGGCCGAGGCGGTCGATCAGCTTTATCGTGCCTATTTCACCGATGGCCGCAATATCTTTGACCGCGCCGTGTTGCATGACATCGGCAGTAACATCGGTCTGTCAGCGGCGGATATCGACGCGGCTTTCAGCTCCTCCGATATCGACATGTCCATCGCGCTCGACCAGCGCCAGGCACAGGCCTATGGTGTCCGCGGCGTGCCCTTCGTGGTGGTCGATGGCAAATATGCCGTTTCGGGCGCCCAGCCGGTGGCCGCCTTCCTGCAGACGCTCAGGGCCGCCGAGGCGGAAGCCCTCAAAAACCCGGTTGTTGAAGGCGATGCCTGCGGCATAGATGGCTGCGATCCCGCATAAAATAAATCTGGCGACTCAATTGGCGAAAGGGAAGGCGCGGCCTATATAGGGCCGATAAAACCTCCCCATATAGTCCGAGCCAGTCGAAAGCGACCGCCTGATGAGTTCTCCCAGTTTGCAAAATACCCCGATGCCGAAGCCAAAAGCCAAGGCATCGGAGACGATCGCCTTTCTCAAGCCCTATCTCTGGCCGTCCGATCGCGCCGACCTGAAGATTCAGGTGATGTGGGCGCTGCTGGCCATGCTGGTCGGCAAGGTGCTGACAGCCTTTACGCCGCTGACCTTCAAATGGGCGACCAACGCCCTGACCGTCCATGCGCCGCAACTGGCCCATCCCGACTGGTGGACCCTGATCATTGGCATGCCGCTGGTCATGGTGGCGGCCTATGGCCTGGTACGCATCCTGTTCAACGTGTTCAACAATATCCGCGATGCCATGTTCGCGGCGGTGGGCCAGCACGCCGTGCGCGGCCTGGCCAATCGCGCCTTCGTCCACCTGCATAATCTCTCCCTGCGCTTCCACCTCCAGCGCCGCACCGGCGGCCTGTCACGCGTTATCGAGCGCGGTAAGGCGGGGATCGAAACCATTATCCGCCTGACCATGATGGTCGGTATCCCCACCATTGTCGAATTTGTGCTGACCGCAGCGATCATCGCCTTCCAGTTCGATCTGATCTATGTCGCCGTCGTGGCGGTCACGGTCGTTGTCTATGTCTGGTTCTCGATCGTGGCCTCGAACTGGCGCATCTCGATCCGCAAAGACATGAATGAGGCCGACTCGGATTCGATGTCGAAGGCGGTCGATTCCCTGCTGAACTTCGAGACGGTCAAGTATTTCGGCAATGAGGACCACGAGTCCGCCCGCTATGACCGCGCCACGGCGCAGTACGAAAAGGCGGCGATCAAGACCTATACCTCGCTGGCCTGGCTCAATATCGGCCAGACAGTGATCTTCGGCATCGGCATGCTGGCGGTGATGGTGATGTCGGTGCTGGAAGTCATGCACGGCACCAAGACCCTGGGGCACCTGGTCATGGTCAATGCCTACATGATGCAGCTTTCCATTCCGCTGAACTTTATCGGCACGCTCTATCGCGAAATTTCGACCGGCCTGATCGACATGGAAGCCATGTTCAAGCTGCTGGATGAGCCGCAGGAAGTCACCGACAAGGCCGATGCGCTTGATCTCGTGGTCAGCGACGGCAAGGTGGCCTTCAAGGATGTGGTGTTCTCCTACGATCCCGACCGCGCCATCCTGAAAGGTGTGTCATTCGAAATTCCGGCCGGCAAGACGGTCGCCGTGGTCGGCCCTTCGGGCGCCGGCAAGTCGACCCTGTCGCGCCTGCTGTTCCGCTTCTACGATGTGAAGGGCGGTTCGATCGAGATCGACGGCCAGGATATTCGCGAGATCAGCCAGGCCTCTTTGCGTCGCGCCATCGGCATGGTGCCGCAGGATACGGTGCTGTTCAACGACACGGTGGGGTACAATATCGGCTATGGCCGCTATGGCGCCTCGCGCGCGGAAATCGAGGATGCCGCTGAGGCTGCCCAGATCGCCGACTTTATCGCCACCCTGCCCAAGGGTTACGATACCGAGGTCGGTGAGCGCGGCCTGAAGCTTTCGGGCGGTGAAAAGCAGCGCGTGGCCATTGCCCGTACTCTGCTGAAGGCGCCGCCGATCCTGATCCTCGATGAGGCGACTTCGGCGCTCGATACCCATACCGAGCGCGAAATCCAGGCCTCGCTTGACGATGTCTCGAAGAACCGCACCACTCTGGTCATTGCCCACCGCCTGTCCACCGTGGTCGGCGCCGACGAGATTCTGGTGCTCAAGGATGGCGTGGTGGCCGAGCGCGGCAAACATTCCGACCTGATGAAGCTGAACGGTATCTATCATTCGATGTGGGAACGTCAGCGCGCCGCCGATGCCGCCCGCGAGACATTGGCCAAGGTGGTCGCGGAAGTCGAGTAGCCCCGGCCGAATCCCCAATAAAAAAGCCTCTCGCATCATGTGATGCGAGAGGCTTTTTTTGACTTTTCCAGGCCCAGGGAACCGACTGGAAAAGTGGATTACATCGACGAGGTAGTCGTCGTCGTGGTCGTCGTGGAGACGGCGGCGTCCGAAGCCGGGGCTTCCGACATCGGCGCCATGGCGTCAACGGCCGGCGAGGTGACCTCGGTCGAGGTTTCGGTGGTGGTGGTCGTGTCGGCCGGCTTCGAGCAGGCAGCGACCGTCAGGCAGCCGGCGGCAACAGCGGCGGCGGCGATGATTTTGAACGTATTGCGCATGTTTGTGATTCCTTCTCACCAAGACGTGAAGGACTATGGCGAACGCAGAATATGGAAGCGCTGTGGCGGCAGGGCGAATTCCATAAAAATCTCATAAGTCTGGTCAGGGCCTCAAAACGCCTTGAGGATCGGGCGAAGGGGCTGTGCTCTCTGCGACTGTCTCTTTTATTGCGCCACCCAGCCGCCATCGATGCTGAGGGGGGCGCCATTGATCGCCTTGCCGGCGTCGGAGCACAGGAAGACGGCCAGGGCGGTGATGTCTTCCACGGTCACAAATTCGCCGGTCGGCTGGGCGGCCAGAATGACGTCCTTGATCACCTGTTCACGCGTCATGTTGCGCGCCTTCATGGTGTCCGGGATCTGCTTGTCGACCAGCGGGGTGTGGACATAGCCGGGGCAGATGGCATTGGCGGTGATACCGAAGGTGGCGCCTTCGAGCGCGATGGTCTTGGTGAAGCCGAGCAGGCCGTGCTTGGCGGCGACATAGGCCGACTTGAACGGCGAGGCCACCAGCGCATGGGCGGAAGCGATATTGACGATGCGACCCCACTTTTTCGCCTTCATGCCGGGGAAGGCCAGGCGTGTGGTGTGGAAGCTGGAGGTCAGGTTGAGGCCGATGATGGCGTCCCATTTTTCCGGCGGGAAGTCCTCGATCGGCGACACGAACTGGATGCCGGCATTATTAACCAGGATATCGACCCCGCCGAGCGTGGCGTCTATTTCCTTGTAGAGCGCCTCGATCTGGTCGGCCTTGGTCAGGTCGGCACCATTGAACCGCACCTCGACGCCGTGCTCGGCAGCCAGGTCGGCGCGCACCTTTTCGATCTCGGCGGCATCACCGAAACCGTTGAGCATGATCTTCGCCCCCTGCGCTGCCAGCCCCTTCGCTATCGCCAGCCCGATACCGCTGGTGGAACCTGTGATGAGCGCTGTTTTGCCGGCAAGGGAGGCTGTGGACATGAGGCTATTCCTTGGATTTTTCTTGAGGTTTGGGGGAGGGGGTTTGTGCATGCGAGGCGACATTGAGCGCCTGCTTGCCGCATTGTTCGACAAAGGTCATGGTGGCCTTGGTCTGGTCCTGGCCGTATTTCAGACAGGTGGCGGCCCAGCGCTTCTGCAAGTCGGCCATACTGGCGGCGTCGTGCTTCGTCGACGCTTCGTTCATGAGGCCAATGGCTTCCTGGGTGAAGGCGGCGGTATCTTCGGCATAGCGGTGCGAGGTAGTGCTGATCATTTCGATCAGGTTGATCAGGCTGCGCGCGGCGCGCTGCTGTTGGTCGGCCATCAGGCGCAGGCCGTTCTCGAAGGGCGAGGGCGTGGTCATTTGCGCTTACTCCTCAGTAGATGCGGTATATTCTCAGCCGAATACCGCAAAACTATGGCGGGTTTCGCATCCGGGCGCAAATGCAAACAACCGCGAGGCAGCGCGAATGATCAGTTCAACAATATGGTGCCGAGCAGCACCTTGGCGCCCTTGCGGCCGAGGATGGAATCCGTGGCGCTCTGCAGTTGCATGGCGATAAAGTCGGTATCGACCACCGAGGTCGAGTTGAGCGTGCCGGCATAGGCCTGCAGGCGCGATAGATAGGCATCCTGCAGGCGGGGCTGGAAGATCTTGATCTGATCCACCAGCTTCGGATCGTCGCTGTAAAGCCCCATGTCGACGCTCATCGTGCCATGCCTGCGGCGGCTGGCGGCAGTAAAGACATTGATCGTCTTGAACTGGGTATAGCCCTCGCCGCCGCCCTTCTTCTTCGGCTCGGAGGCCAGGGCGGGTGAAGCCATGAGGCTGCCGGTTATCGCAAGCGCGGCGCGTAGGAGGAACTGTCTGCGGATCATGCCGTCAGCATAGACGATCAGCGTTAAGACCCGGTTTATTTATCATAAACAAAAAAGTAACCATAATTTCAATGATTTAGGAAACCTCAGATTAAGGGGTTTGCGGTATTCTGTGAACTGATGGCGGGCTACGGACATATCTCACAACCCATGAACATGCAGCATTCACAGACCCAGCGCCTGTTGCGAAAGGTCGATTGCGCGGCGATCAGCCTGCTGATCGTCGAGGACAATGACGCCTCGCGTCGGCTGGTGATGGAGCTGCTGCGCGCGGCCGGATTCACCAATCTCAGCTTTGCACGTGATGCCGAGGAAGCGATCGAGCACCTCCAGGCCCAGGCGCCGGATTTGCTGCTGATGGATTGGGGGCTGCCGGGGATGTCAGGCCTGGAGCTGGTCACCCTGATCCGCCAATCAGCCCTGACGCCCGATCCACGCTTCCCCAATCCGGCCATTCCCGTGGTCATGCTCACTGCGCGCCAGCGCGAATATGATGTCACCTCGGCACGCAATGCCGGCGTCAATGAATTCGTCATCAAGCCGTTTTCCACCTCCGCCTTGTTGCGCGCCATTGCCTCAGCCCTGGTTCGCAAGCGCCGCTTCGTGGCGCATGAAAGCTTCACCGGGCCGGACCGCCGGCGGCGGCGTGTGCCGCATACCGGCCCGCAGCGTCGGGCAGAGGACAGGGATGCGCAATCGCCGCTCAATGCCGATCTCGGCGCGTTGCGCGGTTTCATGGGCGGCGAGGTGGATATAGTGGCGGTCAATGAGGTGGTCCTGCGCCTTATGCAGACGCAGACCGACGCGCACGAATTCCGCCTGAGCCTGGTCGAACAGGCCAGCCAGTCGCTAAATCAGTATATGAGCCTGTTCGGCAGCCTGGCCGAGCCGGAGGTGGTGACGGTGCATCTCGATGCCCTGATCCGTCTCAACGAAGTACCCTATGCCGACCCGGATGAGGCGCTGAACATCGTCCGTCATCTCAATGCGCTCGTCACCAAGCGCCGCACCAGCCGCAGGTATGCCATATGAACGCCCTTGCCTCCCTCGACGGCCGCAGCGCGGTCAATACCCTGTCGAACCGCGACGTGCGCAGCCTGGCCAATCTCGGCGAGACGGCCTCGACCAGTCGCGTGCTCAATCTCGCTGCCATCTTCATGAGCTCGTCGCGCGACAAAGAGTACCAGCTCAAGCCATTTTTCCGCGATTCGCAGATGAACAAGGCGATCCTGGTCAAGCATACCCTGCGTCCTAATGAGCGCGAGCTGTTCAGCCGTCCGCGTCGCACGGCCACCAAGATCATCCTACCCTTCGACGCCACGGACCTGAAGCTGGGCGGCCGCTCGATCCTGATCAACCAGATCGGCTTCGATGCCTTCTGTCGCGCCTACTTCAACGACGATATCAACGCCAATCTCGATGTGCAGGTGCTGCGCCTGCTCGACCACCTGCCGTCGCTCGATCCCTTTCTGGTGCGCGAGCATCTGGCGCGCCACGGTTTCCGGCCAGGGGCCTGCTATCTGAAGATTTCGCCCTACGATATCCAGCGCATGATCGGTTTCGCCAATGAGGAAATCGAGCGCCTGGTGCGGACGGCCTTCTCCAACCAGATGAGTGGCGGCGCGGCCATCAAGCTGGCTGGCAAGATCCTGTCCGATGAGCTGGACAAGGAGCTGTGGCCACTGAAATCGACCCTGCGCATGTCGGACGAGGAGTTCTCGGACGGTATCTTCTCATGGCGCGGTTTCCTCTATTTCAAGTGGCGCCATATCGAGCTGCAGGAAGAGATGCGCAAGGTGCTGGACGGCCTGTCGACCTACCAGCCGCTTGGCGCCTGGGATGACGGCACGCGCGATTACCTGAAAGAGGTGCGTCCGCGCCTGGCGCGCCGCATCATCAATGCCACCGCCGCGGTCGGCCGCACGCTCAATATCTATGACGACGCCTATAATGCCCTGGTTCAGGGGCAGGACCCCGCACCGTTCCGCCGCTTCCTGATGGAGGGGCCGGGCCTCTTCTTCGAGCTGGGCGAAAGCATCGGCATCCTTAGCCACATCGCCTCCTTCTGGGGCTATCGCATGGGCCATTCGATGACCAGCCAGCGTCTGTCGCCGGTCGAATATGCCGATATACTGCTCGATTTCGAGGACTCGCTGTCGGTCGTCACGATCGATCCGGAAGAGGAGCGCGCCTTCGGATGATCGGCACCAGCCTGGCCTTTACCGACAACCTGTCGCGGGTGGCGGCGGAAAGCGACTTCACCTCGACGCGTGAAATCCGCAATCTCGCCAACCTGAACCGGACGTGGTCGTCGTGCCGGGTGCTGAACCTTGCCCGAATCTATACCGCCTACAAGGATAACGAGGACTACAAGGCCAAGCCGATGTTCGAGCATTCGGCCCTCAATCGCGCCCTGATCCTGAAGCACACCCTGCGGCTTGACGAGCGCGACCTGTTCCCGAACGGTCGTCGCACCGTCACCAAGATCATCCTGCCTTACGATCCGTATGACCTGCGCCTGGGCGGCCGGTCGTTCTTCGTGCGCCAGGCTCAGTATGAAACCCTGATGCGCAGCTATCTCGGCATCGAGGACCTGGGCAAGAACCATGACGCCAAACTGTTGCGCACCATTGACGACCTGCCGTCGCTCGATCCCTTCCTGCTGCGCGAGCATCTCGACAAGGCGGGCAGTCATCCCTCGGGCGTCTATTTCCAGATTTCAGCCCATGACCTGAAGGCCATGACCGCCTTCACGGCACGCGAGATCGAGAACCTCGTTAATGTGGCCCTGGGCCAGGGCAAGAACAGCAAGGGCGCCACGAAGTTGGGTAACAAGATCCTGTCGGACAATCTCAGCCAGACCCTGGCGCCGTTGCAGATGACCCTGCGCATGTCGGACGAGGAATTCCAGGAAGGCATCATGTGCTGGCGCGGCTTCCTCTATTACAAATGGTGTCATGCCGAGCTGCAAAGCGGCCTGCGCGATGTGCTGGGCGGCCTTGGTGGCTACCGCACCTCCGGCTCATACGACGAATCCCTGCGCACCTATCTGAAGAAGGCGCGACCGCGCATCGCCAAGGCGGTGGTCGAGATTATCAGCGATGCGCGCGATACGCTCGATCACTACGATCAGGTCTATCATGCCCTGGCCGTGCGCCGCGATCCGGAGCCCTTCCGCCAGTTCCTGCTGTTCGGCTCGGAACTCTTTCTTGAGCTGGGTCACAAGATCGGTATTCTCAACCACATCTCGTCGTTCTGGAAGTACCGCATGGCGCGCCTGAATCGCAAGGGCGCCAAGCCGCTGCAGGATATCGAGTTTGCCGACATGCTGGTCGATTTCGAAGCCAGCCTGTTCAACAATATCAAGAAAGACCCGCTGCGCCAGAGAGCGTAAATTTCTCCTCCCCACTGTGCAGGGAGGAGAAGGGTTACTTATCCATCAGCTTCTGCATGAAGTAGGTATAGTCGATGGCATAGCGGCGGGCGCGTTCCGGCAGGTTTGACGCCGCCGCGTGGCCGCCTTCGGTATTTTCATAATAGTAGAAGGGCAGGCCCATTTCCTCGAACAGGGCGGCCATCTTGCGGGCGTGAACCGGGCCAACGCGATCGTCCTTGGTCGAGGTTTCGAACAGCGGTTCCGGATAGGCGACACCGGCCTTGACATTGTGATAGGGCGAAATGCCGCGCAGGAAGGCGCCTTCGACTGGATCGTTCGGATCGCCATATTCGCCCTGCCACGAGGCGCCGGCCGACATCTTCGTATAGTTGACCATGTCGAGCAGCGGCACCTGCACATCGACGGCGTTCCACAGGTCCGGGCGCTGGGTGAGCTGGACGCCCATCAGGAGGCCGCCATTGGAACCGCCCATGATGCCGAGACGGCGCGGGGTGGTAACGTTTTTGGCGATCAGGTCCTCGGCCACGGCCTGGAAGTCGTTATAGATATTCTGGCGCTTGGTCTTGAGGCCGGCTTCATGCCAGGCCGGGCCGAACTCGCCGCCGCCACGAATATTGGCCAGCGCGTAGGCGCCGCCCTTTTCGAGCCACAGCTTGCCGATGGTGCCGGAATACGACGGCGTCATCGACACCTCGAAGCCGCCATAGGCATAGAGGATGGTCGGTGTCGTACCATCGAGCTTGATGTCTTTCCGCGCCACGAGGAAGTAGGGCACTTTCGTGCCGTCTTTCGAGGTGGCCCAGAACTGCTGCACCTGCAAGCCATCGGCATTGAAGCGCGCCGGCGAGGACTTTATCTGCTCGACCGTGCCGGAGGCCGCATCGGCATTGAGCAGGGTGGCCGGGATCAGGAAGGACGAAACGCTGACCAGGACCCGGTCGGTCTGGTCATCGGTCGAAATGATGTCTAGCGATGAGTTGGCCGGCAGGTCGAGCTTTTTCGCTGACCACTTGCCGCCGCTGTAGTCATAGCTCCAGATTTCGCCGGTGACGTTCGACAGCAGGGACAGCATCAGGCGATCTTTCGTCTGGCTGATGCCTTCAACCGACTGGTGGGCGTCCGGCTGGAACAGCAGGGTGGGTTCCAGCTTCGACGGATCGGACAGAGCCGCCTTCAGGTCGAACACCAGAACGGCGCCGGTCTTGAAGGCGGTGCCCTTCGCCGAGGTCCAGTCTTCCTTCAGCGTATAGATGGCTTGCCCCTTCATATAGCCGGCGAAGCTCGATGACTGCGGCAGGGGGAGTTCGACCGCTTTATCGCCGACATAGAAGAGCTGCTGGCTATGGAAGAAGTCGATACCGCGATAGGCGTAGTCCATCACATAGGCGCCATCGACATCGCGCAGGACCGTGCGGCCGGCGCTGACATCCTTTTTCGTGCCGCGATAGATCTCGACCGCCTGATCAAGCGATTGGCCGCGCTTCAGCACCTTGGTGATATAGGCGTAGCTCGACTCGGTGACATCGCCCGGCGTCCATTCGCGGGTGATGTAGACCGTGTCGGCGTCACGCCAGGTGATGCTCTGCTTGCCTTCCGGCAGTTCGAAACCGCCCGTGATGAAGGTCTTGGTATTGATATCGAACTCACGCACGATGGTGGCGTCCTTGCCGCCGTCGGACAGTTCGATCAGGCAGCGGGTATAGTCCGGAGCCAGGCAGTTGGCGCCTTCATAGACCCAGTTCTTGCCTTCGGCCTTGGAGAGCGCATCGACATCGATGATGGTGTCCCATTGCGGGGTGGCGGTCTTGTAGCTGTCCCAGCTCGTCTGACGCCAGATGCCGTGGGTATGCTCGCTGTCCTGCCAGAAGTTCTGTACCAGGCCCTTGTGGGCGAAGGTCGGATAGGCGATGCGGTCGGTCGCCTGCAGGATGGCCAGGGCCTCGGACTGGTTTTGCGCGAAACGCGGGTCTTTCGACAGCTTGTCGAGTGTGGTCTGGTTATGCGCCAGCACCCATTTCATGGCTTCCGCGCCATCGATCTCATCGAGGAAGGCACGCGGATCGGGCGTATCCTTGGTGGCAATGTTGGGATTGTCGGCGACGGCCTTGGCGACTGTGGTCATGGTTTGTGCGTGCAGGGTAAAGGGGGACAGGGACAGCGCAACCAGCGCCGTCGTTACACATAGGGTTTTCAGGGAAGTTTGCATCGGGGCGCCCCACTTTTTTGATGCTGAAGATTGCGGATGAAACTAGCGGCTTTCATGCGCTTGACAAGTTTGGGTAAGATTACAAAAGAGTCATGTTTGGTTATTGAAAAAGAACTTTACAAAATAAAGTACTTCACATATAACGAAATCATACCTTTCACGGAGATGGTCAATGTCGAGTTTGCAAAGTGATATCGATTATATGAAGTCGCTGGCCGAGGACGGCACGCGCGCCCCAATGCGTAATGGCGCCACCCTGTTCTGGGCCGGACTACTCTATGCTGCCGCCTCAGTGGCGGAATATGGTGTCGCCATCAATCTCCTGCCGCAGACCACGGCGGTCCAGGTCACGATCTGGATCGGGGCCAGCGTGATTTTCGCGGTTCTGGCCATTTTTTTCGCATGCCGCAGACAGGGCGCCCGCGGTGTTGGGGCCAGGGCGTATGATTCCGCCTGGTCGGCGGTCGGCATGGGCATTGGCGTGCTCATTGTCAGCGTATTCCTGGTGGCCCGACAGGTCCAAGAGGTGCAGGCCATCACCTATATGATCGCGCCGGTCATTCTCGTGCTGTACGGCATGGGCTGGTGGGTTAGCGCCATGATGTCTGGCCGGGGCTGGCTGAAGGCCGTCAGCATCGGCTGCTTCATCGGTGCGCCGGTCATGGCCTTCATGGCGGGCAGTCCGGCGCAGTTGCTGGCCTATGCGGCGGCACTGGTCCTGTTCGCGGCGGTGCCTGGCCTTGTGCTGATGCGGGGGGCACGGGCGTAATGGCCGACGATTTCAACATCGACTCGCTCGATGACGTCATTCACGGCCGCCTGCGGCTGGGCGTCATGGCCTATCTGTCGACGGCCGGATCGGCAGATTTTCCCCTGCTGAAAAACCGGCTGCAGGCGACAGACGGCAATCTGTCGGTGCAATTGCGCAAGCTGGAAGAAGCAGGCTATGTGCGGATCGACAAGGCCTTTGTTGGCAAGAAGCCGCAGACCACGGTGAGCCTGACCGAGACTGGCCGCACCGCCTATATCGGCTATCTCGATGCCATGAAGAAGCTGATTTCCGATACGGCAGGCTAAAGCACTTTCCCAAAAGTGCGTTAAATAAAATCCAATATCCCTGGATCGCCTCCGTTGGCGCCCCTGTTTCCGGACAGGGGCGCTGTCGTTTTCCGGCTCACGAAAAAATCATTTCATTGGAAACCAGTTTGGCGCTACACTTTTCTGAAAGCCGGAGGAGGCGCCAGTGCGGGATGAAAAACACGGGATCGTGGGTGGCTACGTGCCTGAGCGCGCCGACTGGACCATCGACCAGAACTGGAAGGCCTACACGCCGGAAGAGCACGCCACCTGGAAGACGCTCTATGAGCGCCAGATGAAGCTGATCCCCGGCAGGGCCTCGCAGCACTATCTTGATGGCCTCGCCGACCTGCCGATCACCGCCGACGCCATTCCTGATTTCGAGCGGCTGTCGGATGCGCTCGAAAAGCGCACCGGCTGGCGGGTGGTGGCGGTGCCGGGCATGGTGCCGAACGATGTCTTCTTCACCCACATGGCCAATCGCCGCTTTCCGGCCGGGCAGTTTATCCGCAAAAGCCACCAGCTCGATTACCTGCAGGAGCCGGATGTCTTTCACGATATCTTCGGTCACGTGCCGATGATGGTCAATCCGGTGATGGCCGACTTCATGCAAGCCTATGGCGAGGGCGGTCTGAAAGCCATGCGCCTGGGCGAGCTGGACCGCATCGCCAGGCTTTACTGGTATACGGTCGAATTCGGCCTGATCGCGGAAACGGGCGGTCCGCGCATCTTTGGCGGCGGCATATTGTCTTCCTTTACCGAGACGCGGTTCGCGCTGGAAAGCCCGTCCCCCAACCGCATCGGCTTCGAGCTGGAGCGCGTGATGCGCACGCACTACCGCATCGACGAGTTTCAGGAGACCTATTTCGTCATGCCGTCGATCGATACCCTGTTCGACATGGCCAATACTGATTTCGGCCCGATCTATGAGCGCCTGAAAGGCCAGCCGGATTATGGTCTGGCGGAAGTGCTGTCCGGCGACCGCGTCTACACGCGCGGCACCGGCGACTATCACAAGGCGCTTTTGGCGGTTTGACAGCGCACCGCCCCCGTGGTCTCTGTAGCAAAACGGGAGCGAACACATGTCCATCCACCGTCGTCATCTGCTGACGGGGCTATCCGGCCTTTCGTTGGCCGCCCTTTCACTGACGCCTTTTCCCGTCGGTGCCGCCATGATCAGACAGCCTTACCAAAAGATCGGCCTTCAGCTTTATACCGTGCGCGAGGCCTTTGCCGCCGATCCCGTGGCCACGCTGCAAAAGGTCAGGGCGCTGGGCTATGATTATGTGGAAGCTACGTCCTTCGGCGGCTTAGCCCCGGCGGCCCTTAAGGCGAAACTGGCGGAGATCGGTCTGGCCGCGCCTTCCATGCATGTGGGGCTGGCGGACTGGCAAACCCGCACCGAGGCGGCGCTCGATGAGGTCGCGGCGCTCGGCGCCGACTATGCCGTGCTTGCCTGGCTGCCGCCGGAAGCGCGCAAGGACTGGAAGTTACTGGCAGAGAAGATGAATGGCTGGGCCGCCAAGGCCAGGTCGCACGGCCTGAAATTCGCCTATCACAATCACGATTTCGAGTTCACCAAAACGGCGGAAGGTGAATTGCCCTTTCATCTGCTGCTGGAAAATACCGATCCGGCGCTGGTCGGTTTCGAACTGGATTGTTACTGGGCCAGTTTCGCCGGCCATGATCCGCTGCATGTCCTGAGCGAACATGGCGATCGTATCCGTATGCTGCACCTGAAGGACAAGCTGGCGGATGGAGCGATGGCGCCGGTCGGCGAGGGTGTGATCGACTATGCCGCCGTACTGGCGAAGGCCAACGAGTTGGACATTAAATACGGCTTCGTCGAGCACGACAATCCGGCCGATCCGTGGGCGAGTATCGCCACCAGCATAAAGAATCTGAAGGGATAGTCTTTTCTCCTCCCCCGCTATCGCAGGGGAGGAGGAAGATAATCCTACTTATCGGCCTTCTTCTGGTAGTAATCGCTGAGCACGAAAAACGCCATCTTGCGCTGGCCGTTCTCCGATTCCACGCCCTTGCGGTTCCAGCCCTGCTGCCAGATGTTCTGGCGGCGTGGTGAGCGGAAGTCTTTCAGTATCCATGGCGACATGCCGACCAGGAAGGGGATTTTATCCGCCATGGCCAGGGTGTCCTTGTAGTAGGTCGCCTGATATTCCTCGCTGAAGCGGCCTTCGCGCACCGGGTCATGGACGCCTGCCATGGTTTCCGCACCGAACTCCGACAGGATCAGCGGCTTGTTGAACGATGAATGCCAGACCGTGCCGGGCACATCGGCGATCTTGTCCGAGCCGTACCAGCCATTATAGGTATTGACCGCCATGACATCGAGTTCGGGGATCAGCGGGTCATCGATGGTGATGTCGATATGGCCGTCCACCCGTTTGGTCTGGGTCAGCAGCGCCGCCGAGACCAGGCGGGAGCCATCCAGCGCCTTGGCTTCATGCGCCAGGGTGGTGAGGAACTGGTTGCGGGCATCGGAGATCGGGGTTTCGTTGGCCACGCTCCACAGAATGATCGAGGCGCGGTTGCGGTCGCGCAGGATGTTTTCGGCCATCATGCGCTGGGCGGTTTTCAGCGTATCGGGATTGTCGAACTTGACGGCCCAGTAGACGGGAATTTCGCTCCAGACCAGAAGGCCCATCTCGTCGGCCATCCGGGTGGTGATCTCCGAATGCGGGTAGTGCGACAGGCGGACATAGTTGCCATGCAGGCCGTCCTTGATCTCGGTCAGCAGGGCGCGCGAGGCTTCCGGCGTGATGCGGCGCGACGGGTTGGGGCCGAACTCTTCCTCGTGCAGGGAAATGCCGCGCAGGAAGATCGGCTTGCCGTTGAGGATCAGCTGCGTGCCTTTGACCTCTATCGTGCGGAAGCCGATGCGGTCGGTCAGGGTGTCGGCGCCGGCCGTGACGGTGACATCGTAGAGGGTCGGTGCATCGGGCGACCAGCGCTTGAGGGTCTTGGGGGCGCGGGTGTCCAGCGATAGGCGGCCTTCGCTGTCGGTGGTGCCTTTCAGGGTCAGTTTCAGGGCGGGAATGCTGACCTCGACCGCCTGACCGGCCTTGCTGTCGCCTTCCAGAGCGATATCAGCCCGGATATGGCCGTCCGTGGTCAGACGGATAAAGTCGTCATCGATAAAGGTCTTCGGCGTCGTCACCAGGGTCACGTCGCGGATGATGCCGCCATAGGTTTCCCAGTCGGTGACCTGTGTGGGAATGGATTCCGGCGTGCGTTCGGAATCGACGGCGACGACGAGGTTGTTGCCGGTCGGGCGCAGCAGGCCGGTGACCTCGAAGGAGAAGGGGGTGAAGCCGCCCTCGTGTTCGCCCAACCGATGGCCATTGAGATAGACCATGGTCTTGTAGTCGGCGGCGGCGAAGCGGATAAACTGGCGCTCACCGGTTTTCGCCGGGGCATCGAAGCTTTTCTGGTACCACATCAGGCCGTTGTAATAGCGTAGTTCCGGGCTGTAGCCGATCCAGGCGGAGGGGACGGTGCCTACCGGGGCCCGCGCCAGGTCGTATTCGTAGAAGACGTCCGGGTCGTCTTTCATCGCCTGCTCGACATTGACATCCGAGCCGCGGCCCTTGGTGACGTCATAGGGCTTGCCGTGAAAATCGGCCATGCCATCCTTGTACGGATCGACGCTGTAATGCCACGGGCCGGAGAGGCTGACATGATCGCGTCGGTCAGCATTGACCAGCACGAACGGTGGCACTAGTTCGCTGTAAGTGGCGTTATCGGCCGGTTTCGCCGGCGCGGTCAGGCCCGGCGTGGCCGCTAGCAGGCAGGCCACCAGAAGGGGGATGAAAACGGATTTCACGGCTGATCCTCACCTGTATCTTTGGCGGCAGGCTATCGGTTTATGACACCGGTAACAAGATGCAACGATACCGGAAATGATCAGGTGTTTGTGACTTGTAAAAACGGGCCGCAGGTCGCAGATTGCCCGCCATGAGACCGCTGCTGACCCAAGACCAACGCGACGCCCTGGCCGCCGACCTGCCGCTCTGGACGCGTGAGGATGAGGGGAAGGCGATCTCCCGCGATTTCAGATTTACCGATTTCAAGCAGGCCTTCGCCTTCATGACGCGCGTGGCGGGCGAGGCCGACCGGATGGATCACCATCCCGAATGGTCCAATGTCTATAATACCGTGTCCATTCGCCTGACGACGCATGATGCCGGCGGATTGACGGAAAGTGATGTCAGGCTCGCCCAGGCGATTGATAGGGCGGCCTTAGTTCCGTAAGCCACTCACACATTTAATTTTTATTTTTCTGACCGTAGTTCTGTTTCTTGTTTGATCGCGCAATTTACCCGAAAAGTGGTGGCCACTTTATCGGATTGCGCTCGAAAGGTTAGTGATCCCCTGTCTTCAGGGGTCCGGCGGCGTCTTTATAAGAGGATCACGGAGTACCCATGCTCGAAAAGAAAAACACCATTCTGATCGTTGATGATGAGGAAGAAATCCGCAAGATGCTGAGCATCTTTCTCGATGCGGCGGATTTCAAGGTGTGCGAGTGCGATTCAGGCAAACAGGCCCTGCGCATGAGCGCCTCGGTTCGTCCCGATCTCATCCTGCTCGATCTGGGCCTGCCCGATATCGACGGCAAGGAAGTTATTACCAAGATTCGCGAATGGTCGAACGTGCCGATCGTCGTCCTGACCGCCCGGTCGGAAGATGCCGATGCGGCCCCGGCGCTCAATACCGGCGCCGATGACTATGTCACCAAGCCGTTTTCGGCCGAGGTGCTGCTGGCGCGCATCAATGCCAATCTGCGCAAGTCGGCGGTCAAGGAGGTCGGCGATCCCGAGATCGTCCACGGGCCTATCCGCATGGATCTGGTGCGCCACGAGGTCTTTATCGATGACGAGCGTATCGGCTTCACGCCGAAGGAATACGACCTGCTGCGCTTCTTCCTGGTCAACCGCGGCCGTATGTTGACCCACAAGCAGATCCTGAAGGAAGTGTGGGGGCCGGCCCATTTGGAAGATACCCAGTATCTGCGCGTTTATATCGGCCAGGTGCGTGACAAGCTGGAGACCCGCCCGGGCCTCGGCAAGTCGATCGTGTCGGAATCCGGTATCGGCTATCGCATGGACCTGGTGAACTGATCTCTCCGGTCATGACCTTTGAAAAAGCCCCGGCAGACATCTCTGGCGGGGCTTTTTCTATCCGCTTTGCGCAAGGTTTAGGCCTTTATTTCTTCCTTATCTTATAATCGTGGGTTGTCTTTGTATATTTATGGGCCAGCGCATACCGTGGTTTTCAGGACGCCGCTCAGGCGGGGTTGTTATAGGAGAACGCTATGCTCAACTGGATTGTCACCTTCTTTATTCTGGCCGTGCTCGCGGCCTTTTTCGGCTTTACCGGCCTCGCCGGCACATTCGCGGAAATCGCCAAGTTCATCGCCGTGATCTTTGTCGTCCTGTTCATTGCCAGCCTGGTTTATCGCATGATCACGGGACGCAGCGCCAATCCACCGCTATGACCTGAGCGTGCCATCTAACAAAAAAGCCGGTCCCGAAAGGGCCGGCTTTTTTGTTGAGTCTGAAGGGAGATCAGGCCTTCCTGTTGGCGAACCACAGGGTGAAGATGGCGCCGCCTTCGGGATGATTGTGCAGTTCGATGCGGCCATCGAGCAGGCGCATGATGTACTGGCTGATGGTCAGGCCCAGGCCGGTCGAGGCGTTCTGCTGGTCGGTCTTTTGCAGGCGGGTATATTTGTCGAACACGGCGGCCTGTTTTTCTGGCGGAATGCCGTCACCATGATCGCGGATGCGCACGAAGGCTTCCCTGCCCTTAAGGCCGTACTCGACCTCGATCGCCGGCGGGGTTTCCGGTGACTTGCCGGTCTTGCGGCCGCCGAACTTGAAGGCATTGTGCAGTACCAGGCCGATGGCGCGGCTGCCCAGCATGGGGTCGGTGATCAGGTCGTCGGCATCGCCTATGGCCGTTATGCTGATCTCGCCCTTGGTCTTGAGCGGCCCCAGGCGCGCCAGGCTGTCATTGATCATCTGGCTCAGGCGCGCGCTTTCGAAGCGCGGGCGCACGGCGTCGGCCTCGAACTTGGCCATATCCAGAATATTGGTGATGAAATGATCGAGCCGGAACGCCTCGGTCAGGGCCGAGCTGATCAGCGAGCGGCGCTTTTCCTCGCTCAGCTTGTCATAGAGCAGGGTCATGACCTCCAGCGAGCCGATGATGGTGGCCAGCGGAGTCTTCAGATCATGCGAGACCGACGACAGCATCTGCCGGTGCAGGTACTCGCGGATTTCATCGTGTGACCGGGTGGATATGTCTTCGGGCGTCATGACCTGTCTTACCAACATCGTGCGAGTTGCGCAAACAGACTTAAGGGTTCGCAAAATGAAAGAGAGGGAGCAAGGGCGGGCCTTGCTCCCTCAGGCTTGGAAGCGACGGTCAGGGGGAAAGCCGTGGCTTCAATTTCAGGTCAGCGCATGACGCCGAGCAGGTAAAGCAGGATGATGACGGGAATGGGCACCCCGAAAAGCCATAGCAATATGCCTTTCATCAGTGGGCCTCGTTCTGTTGCTTCTGCTTGTCACTGGCTGCCTTGACATCGGCCGAGGTTTCCGAGACGGCCGTGGAAGCGGCGTGTCCGGTTTTCGACAGGGCGGATGAGGCCGCCTGGCCGGTATCCTTGATGGCGTCGCCCACCTTGTCGAGATTGTCCTTGTCGGTAGCCTCGTCCGCTGCCTTGCTGACGACGGATGGAATAGCGTCGACTGCCGCGCCGACCTTGTCACCCGCGGTAACAACATGGGTCTTGTTGTAGTACCATACGCCGCCTACGATCACGATGAGCAGCAGTATCACAACAAGAACAAACTGGCCGAAACCGGGGCCACGCGTCGTTGTATATTCTGTCATGGCCGAACCCTAATCCTGGTCATTGCAGTTGTCGGCGATCCGGATATAGAGCCCCAGTTCGCCGAATTCGATGTCGGCATCGAACAATTCGGGAATCTCGTCCTCAAAATATTCGCCTTCGATGCTGACCTGACGGACAGGCGCCGGTTTGGGGGCGGGGAAGGGAATGATCTGTGCGTTCATCACGGTCTCCTTTGCGGATCACATCTTGGGGTCCATTACCGGCGGAATTTCCGACGGCAGCTCCGGGTTGCCGTCGGGTGCCGGCGGATCGTATTCCGGGGCATTATCAGGCGGGGTCGTATCCGGCGCGCCGGGCTCGACCTCGGGGTTTTCCGGATCGTTGGGGCCGGCCTCGGAACTGGCGAAGGTCTCCTCCACCGCCGGTATCAGGGCGCTGATGCGGCGCAGGGCCTTCGACATTTCCTCGACGCGGCGTTCCTGCTCCGGCGAGGGCGCCAGATTGCCGCCTTCGCCTTCGAAGCGCAGGAAATCGTCGAGCGACAGGCCCAGTTCCTTCTGGGCCTCGATCAGGGTGTCATAACCGGCTTCGCTGATTTTTTGCGCGGCATCCAGTCCCCTGAGATAGGTATCGGTCCACTCATTTAGGTGGGCGACCTGAAGCTTGACGTCGGTCTTGAGGCGCGCGGCGTCGCAACCGGTCAGCAGGCGCTTCAGGTCATGTGCCATCTTTTGTACGGACTCGATATGGTCGTGGTCAAAGAGGGCTGACAGGTTTTGTGAACTGAGCGCATGGCTGCCGGCAGGCGCGGCTCTGGGCGAGGCTGAGGCCTCCGTTACGTCCTGGCTGGTCGGGCTGTTGCGAATATCGGTGTCGCGGGTTTGGGTCGGTTGCAGGGTATCGGGCATGACCGTCTCCTCCTCGGAAGGGTTGGAGATCAGACTAATCGCAAAGGCTGCAAGGGCTCAGTGCCTAAGCTTCGCATTGCGGATAAGAGAGCGGTAAGGGGCCCGGATCGGCTCTAGGCGGGTTGACGAACTGAAACGGCCCGCAGCTTCTGCGCCAGAATATCCGGCAGGACGGGCTTGGAAATATAGTCGTCCATGCCCGCGGCCAGGCAGCGTTCGCGGTCACCGGCCAGGGCGTGGGCGGTGACGCCGATGATGGTGTGGCGCGGTCCGCCGGTCTTTTCACCCTCGCGGATGGCGCGTGTGGTATCCAGTCCATCCATGCCGTGCATCTGTACGTCCATCAGAATAGCGTGGAAGGGCGGATGGCTTTCCAGCAGGTCGAGCGCCTCGCGGCCCGAGGTGGCGGAAACCGTGTCATAGCCCAGCTCATCCAGCATCAGGCTCAGCACCATGATATTGGGTTCGTAGTCCTCGACCACCAGAACCGCCGGCTTGCCTTCGGTCACGGCAGGGGCGCGGTAATCCGGGGGTGTCTCGACCGGCTTTGCCGGCGCGGCGGCGCACGGGAGATCAAGCGTGACCGTGAAGCTGGAGCCGGCGCCAGGATCGCTTTCGACCACGATATCGCCGCCCATCAGCTGTACCAGCGAGCGGGCGATGGACAGGCCGAGGCCGGAACCGCCGAAGCGCCGGGTAATGCTTTCGTCGGCCTGGGTGAATTTCTCGAAGATCAGTGGCAGCTTGTCGGCCGGGATGCCGATACCGCTGTCATGCACCCGCAATGTCAAGCCGCCCTTGCCGCCGTCGCGTGGCCGCAGGTGTGCCTCGATAACGATCTCGCCGCTGTCGGTGAACTTGAGCGCATTGCTGACCAGGTTCATCAATACCTGTTGCAGCCGGGAACGGTCGCCTGTCAGCCACTGGCCGGCGGTTTCGTCATCGATGCGTAAAGACAGGCCTTTGCGCTCGATATCCTGACCGAACATGACACGGATATCCTGCAGGATGGCCGATACCTGGAAGGGAATGGCCTCCAGTTCGATATGGTCGTCCTCGATGCGGCTGATATCGAGCAGGTCGTTGATCAGCTTGAGCAGAAGGTCGGCATTGGTGCGCAGGGTTTCGACGATCTTCTGCTGGTGATCGTCGAGTTTGGTATGAGAGAGGACCGTGGCCAGGCCGGTGACTACGTTCATCGGCGTGCGGATCTCGTGGCTCATGGTGGCCAGAAAGCGGCTCTTGGCCTGGTTGGCGGCCTCGGCCTTTTCCTTGGCCAGCATCAGCTCGACGCTTTGTTGCGCATTTTCGCGCAGCAGGCGCTCCTTGGTGAAGGCCGCCACCATGATGGCCGGCAGGAGATCGAGATAGGTCTGGTTGACATCCTTGACCGCATAGTCGGCGGCGCCTTTTTCCAGGGCCTCCAGGGCGATGCGTTCATCGCCGCCGGCCGTCAGGATGACGGCAGGCGGCACAATGGCGAGATCGGTCAGGCGGTCGAGCATCTGCAGGCCGTTCATGCCCGGCAGGTTGTAATCGATCAGCAGCAGGTCGAAATCGCGCTGGTGCAGCAGCTCCAGGGCCGCCTCGGCGGTGATCACCGTCTCGACTTTCAGGCCGATGCGTTCCATGCGCCTTTGCAGCAGCCGCGCCAGGGCGGCGTCATCCTCGACATACAGGATGTTCTGCATGGCGGGGTGGGTGGGCTCAGTGGGGCTGACGGGCGTATGGGGCATGAGGTCAGTCATGAGGTCAGGGACGGGTATGAGGGACGCGAACTATGGTCAACATAAGGCCAAGCTTCTGTATGGCCTCGGAAAAGTCATTATAGCCCACGGGCTTGGTCATGAAGGCATTGCAGCCCAGGGCATAGCAGCGGTCGATGTCGCGCGGATTGTCGGTGGTGGTCAGCACGATCACCGGAATGCGCCGCGTGCGTTCGTCGGTCTTGAGCCGGCCGAGAATCTCGAAGCCATCGATATCCGGCAGGTTCAGGTCCAGCACCACCACGGTGCGGTCGAGCGGCTGATCAGGCGGTCGGTCGCCGAAGAAATAGGCCAGGGCCTCGGCGCCATCGCGCAGGCGTGTAATCGGATTGAGCACGCCGGCGCGCTGCAGGTTGCGATTGATCAGGCTGGCATGGCCCTCATCGTCCTCGATCAGGGCCACGGAAAAGGGCTGGCTATGGGGCGCTATCATGCCGCGTCCTCCCCTTTTGCGTGGCTATCGTTGGAGGCGGTGATGGGGGCGCGCTTCGGCAGGCGGACATGGAAGGCGGTGCCGATATTGAGCTGCGATTCGAACCAGATGGCGCCATTCAGCTTGCGCAGGGTCGCCTTGACGAAGGCCATGCCCAGGCCCAGGCCGCGCACGTCACCCGTATTGCGGGCGCGGCGGAAGATATTGAAGACGCGGTCGGAATCTTCCGGATCGATGCCCCGGCCATTGTCGCGGATGGTGAAGATGTAATCGCGGCTGGTTTCCTGGCACGACATTTCAATGCGGCCTGCCTCGCCGGGTTTCAGGTATTTCACAGCATTGTCGAGCAGGTTGGAGAAGACCTGTTCGAGGGCGATCGGGTCAGTGACCAGTTTGGGCAAGGCCTTGGTCGTGACCTCGACCTTCTTGTTGCTGATCTCGTAGCTCTGTGCGCCGAGGCACTTGTCGAAAACGGCCTGGGCATCGACGAGTTCATCACGATAGACGAACTTGCCGATCCGTGACAGGTCGAGAATGGCGGTGGTCAGGGTATCCATGCGATCTACCGCGTTACCGATGAAGCCCAGGGCTTCGGGTACATCGCGGCGCAATATGTGCTCTAGTCGCGCCCAGACACCGTCTGAAAACTTTTCGCGCTCCGGTTCCAGCAGGTCGTCGACCTCCTGAACCGCCAGGGCCAGTTCGTGCGAGAAGCCTTTCAGATTGACCAGCGGCGAGCGCATGTCATGCGAGGTGATATAGGTGAAGGCTTCCATGTCGTTATTGAGCTGGCGCAGTTCTTCCTCGCGGTTTTTCTGCTCGGTGATGTCGGTATGGGTGCCGATCATGGTGCGGATCTGGCCGAACTTGTCCCAGGCGCCGACGCCGCGCGCCATGATCCAGCGCCAGGTGCCATCCTTGTGGCGCAAGCGGAAGATGTTGTTGTAGAGCGGCGTTTTCTTGATGATGTAGTCGTGGCGCACCGTCATATAGGCGTCGAAATCGTCCGGATGGATCATGGCGCTCAGGGTGTGCATGTCGTCGTTCAACTCATCTTCGCCATAGCCCAGCATGGCCTTGAATTCTTTCGACATATAGATGGTTTCGTTGACGAAGTTCAACTCGAAGACGCCGTCGTTCGTGCCGTTCATCACCGTTCGGAAGCGCATGTCGGCGTTTTCGTTCTGCGCCTCCATCGTCTCCTTGTCGCTTTCCAGCCGGATAATGAGCACCGTGCCGATCAGGAACACGCCGACCCCCGAAATGGTGCCGATTACGAGGATATAGAAGAAGTTGGTCTTGCGCGGTTCCACCAGGTCGCGTCGGGCCTTCACGCTTGCCAGACGATGGGCGATGCTGGCCTCGATGATGTTCTCGACCTCCTGCATCTGCGTGCGCTGGATATTCAGGGCGTTCAGACTGACCTGGCCGCGGCCATGGGCGCGCATGTAGTTGATCTGCGATTCCAGCAGCTTCTGCAAGCTGTCGACACGGTCGAGCAGGCCGTTGCTTTCGGCAAAGGCGTTGGATTCGTAATAGGTGGCCTGCCGCAAAGCCATGATCTCGTCCGGCAGGCGGTCGTTGGCCACTTCATAAGGGTGCAGGTAGGTCTTGTCGCCGGTGAGCACATAGCCGCGAACGCCGGTTTCCATATCGATGATGTCCATCAGTATGTTCTTTGTCCGGCGGATGTTTTCGTACTCGTAGCGCATGTAATCATTCAGGTTTTGCGACTTCTGATACTGGTCGTAGATCACGAGGCTGAAGGCGCACAGCGCAATGGACAGAATGCTGAAGAAGGCCAGGTACAGATGCTTGACGTTTAGTCCCCACGGCATTCTCATCGTGACTGCCAGCCCCCTGCGGCGCTACACCATACCATCGCCCCCGAAGAGACGGCGCTCTCAGGAGACTGCCGGGACGCTTTCCCACGCAACCGAAAACGGCCGACCGAAAACGGCTTGAACGCCCACGCTATCCCAGCCTCCGTAATGGAGCAATAAGCGGGGCGCAGAATATTATAAAGATGAGATAAAGGCCATTATGCGAAATAAGTATGTAAAAATCAGGCCTGACGCTTTTTCCGGCCCTTATCTGGCCCATGGGTGTTGCTGCGCGAGGTGCGCAGGCCGGAAATAAAGGCCCCGGCCACATCGCTGACCTTGTTAACGACAGGGGCGACAATCGGCGCCTGGCTGTGAAAGGCGCGCTCGACCGCGACCTGAGTGCGCCGGAAGGCGGCGGTGGCCCAGAGCCCGGCGGCCAGCAGTATGGCCGAGGTGAGGGCGGCGGTAATTAGGGCGGAGATCAATACCGTGCCACCGGCAGAGACGATCTGGAGATAGATGAGGCACAGCAGGGCGCTGAGCATGAGGGCGGCCAGCAGGGCGCCGAATACGGTCAGAAGCATGACCACTGTAAGACTGCCCACGGCGGTCATGACATGGGGCTTGGCGTCATTCAGCTTCTTCGTGGCGGAGAGAAGCTCGAAAATGCGGGTCACCCAGAACATGACGGGCCGTCTCTCCTATGGTGGGGCAGATGGAAAAACGGCCGGGAGCGAACTCCCGGCCGTTTTGATCAGTTTATAAGTCTAGCGGCGGGTCAGAAGCGCGCCGAGAATGAAACCGGCGCCCAGCGCGATGGCGGATGAACGGACCGGATTGGTCTTGATCTCGGTCTCGATCTTGTGCGAGGCCGTCTTGCCGCCATCGAGGGTGCGGTCGAAGAAGCCGCGTACCTTCTGGCCGGCTTCATTGGCATAGTCGCTGACATCGTGCAGGACTTCGGAGCCGCGGGCCTTCAGGTCATAGGCGGCATCGCGCGCTGTAGTGGAGGCTTCGTGCGCGGCATTGCGGATATCGTTTTCGGCCAGGCCCTTGGTCACATTGGCGGCGGCCTTGGTGGCGGAAGACAGCATGGTACACTCCTGCGGATAGAGCCGGGCAACCGGCTTTACGGATATTTTGGGGGAGGAAAATGGGGGTCACGTTCACGTCAGGCTTATCTGAAACCCAGGGGCTGGGGGGGCGGAGAAGGGCTTGAGAGAAGCGGACGTGAACGTGATGATCAGAGACTATCGGCCCGACTTTAAGGAAGCCATGCGTAGGCCAGGAGCCATAAATAAAGAAATGATAAGCGAACTTTGAAATGCAAAGCGACTTACCCCATACTTATCCTTAACACCTTGATAAGGTGCGTCAATTTTACAGAAAAATCCCTAGATTAAACAGCGATCGGCTGACGCCAAAACGGTGCTGCCGGCAAATTTGTTTAATAAAGGAGAGAGTCATGACTGTAAAAGCCAGCATCAAGGAGACCGCCGGCGCTACCGAGGAAGAACTGGGTGAGGCCCTGCATGACGCCCGCATGGCCGACAAGGGCCGTCAGTTGCGCAATGAAGGCCGTATCGAAAACGGCAAGATGCCGAAGACGACGGTCCCCGGCACCCAGAAGGAAAAGCACCATATGGGATCGTAAATATCCCGCATTATGGACGCGAAAAACCCCCGGACCTGAAGATCCGGGGGTTTTCTTTATATGTGGATTTTCTTTTACTCGGCCGCGTCCTTGTGGGCAATGGCGGCTTCATAGCCGAGATGGGCCAGCAGGTCCCTGATCTTGATCGAGGCGAAGTGGATCGAGGAATCGGCTACGCCATAGGGCATGAAGATCCAGTCCCCCACACGCAGCGCACCGCAGGTATAGATGACATTGGGCACATAGCCCTCGCGGTTATCCTCCGAAGGCGACAGCAGGGGTTCCTTCGAACGGGCCAGTACCTTGCGCGGGTCATCCTTATCGAGCAGGGCAGCGCCCAGGGAATAGCGGCGGACAGCGCCCACGCCGTGGGTCAGAACCAGCCAGCCTTCGTCCAGTTCGATCGGCGAGCCGCAATTGCCCATCTGGATCAGTTCCCACGGCGCTTCAGGCCCCAGGAGCTTGTCGCCATAGTTCCAGGTGTATTTGTCGTCGCTCTCCAGATAGAAGATGCTCTCGTGATCCAGCCGGCCGATCGCCGCCCAGCGGCCATTCAGCTTGCGCGGGAAGAAGCCCAGCCCCTTGTGCGCCGAGGCCGCGCCGCGCAGGGGCGTCAGGCGGAACGAGCGGAAATCGCTGGTCTCGAAACATTCGCACGCCGTTTCGCGGCCATTATAGGCCGTATAGGTGCCCATGATGGTCGAGCTGCCGTTTTCATCATGGAAGGTCAGCATGCGCAGGTCTTCCAGGCCGTTGGTCTGGGAGCGCGTGACCGGGAACAGAACGGTTTCCGAAATCGGGCAGGCCTGATGGCCATGCACGGTCACCGCGCCGTCCAGCGGGGTATTATTGCCCTGCGGCTTGGCGGCGACGGCGAAATCCGTTTCCGGCTTCAGATCCATGGTGCCGTCGGGGAAGAAAGTGCCTTCGCGGAAGGAGACGGTCGAGATATGGCCTTCGCCGACCGTGCGGGTCGACATCACGAAATTGATACCTTCGCCGGCGCCGGTCTGATCGGGGTGCACCACCACGCTGGGGTTCATCACGGCGGCGGCGGAATAGCTGTATTCATGGCAGAAATAGGCGCCGATCAGCGCCTTGTGATCCTCGTCGAGGTTTTCCATGCCGCCATTCAGCGCCTGGATCTGACGGAAGCGTTCGAGGAAGATGCCGCGGGTCTGCCAGTGCCGGCCGGTGAAATCGCGATTGACCGTTTCCAGTTCGGTCTTGACCTGTTCGGCGGTCAGGGCGGTGATCGCGTCGCAGATACGGCTGACGCGCGATTGCGCCCCCATGGCGCTGTCCCGCGGACTGATGGAGATGGTGAAGGGCAGGATGACCACCCGTTCCGGATTGGCGTGGAGGGTGGTGGGGCTTAACAGCATTTCAGTCATCATTATCTTCCCCCTCAGATGGGTAGATTTTCAACACAATGAGCGGACCGCTTTCGCGATCCGCCTGTTCGAGGTCCGTCTGTTCGGACCGGATTAAAGCGCCCCTTTCAGAGCGATCCAGCTCAGGGGATAGGACAGGATCGATTCCGCCCCCTGATTGAGATTGAGGCCGCCGGGATTGAGGCCGTCGAAACAGCCGCCTTCGCCATCGATCAGTGACAAGCCGGCGGTATTCTCCCCATGGAACCAGGCAAAGGTGCGCAGGGCTTCTTCCCGCCACTGGCTGTCTCCGGTCAGTTTCTGGGCGCTCAGGCAGGCATCTATGGTTGCTAACACTTCCAGCGGCTGCTGGTCGTACAGCGGATGATCGGGGCCATCGTCCGAGAAGCGGGAATTGGGAATGGGCACGAAGACGCCCTGCCGGGTCTGCTTCTTCATGAGCCAGGATTGCGCCGCCAGGCCATCCGCCACCATCTCCGCCTCGCCGAGGAAGGCGCCGCCGATAATGAGGCCTTCGCTGATGCGGGCATTGTCATAGGCCAGGCCCGGCTCGAACCAGTTGTGGCCCGGTTTGGCGTGCTGCTTCAGGCTCTGGTGCAGATGCCGGCTGATATAGCGGATCATGACCTGGATTTCCTGACCGTCGCCAAAGACGCCGAAGGTGCGCACCAGGGATTTCACCATGACGGCGCGGGCGCGCAGGCTGGTCCAGGTGCCGCTCTTTTGCAGGGCCGTCGCGCCGAGATCGCAGGCCCACTGGCGCAGGTCCGCCGGCAAGTTAGAGCGCGCTACATCGACCAGGGCCTCGTAGGATCGGGCGCAGCAATCATCGGAACCGCCCTCATCCAGCCACTGGCGGCTGTAGGACATGAAGTTGCGGAAGCGGTCTTCATTGTTCCAGGCATGGTTCATGAAGGACGCATAGCGATAGGCCAGTTGAGTCTGCGCGTCGGTCAATGGCCCCAGGCACGACTGCTTGGCCACCAGCGACAGGGCGCGGGCATTGTCGTCGGCGCAATAGCCATGCTGGCGGTCAGGCATGCGATACTTGCCGTGCTGGAAGATGCCGCAGTCGTCCGTCATGCGTTCGATAGCGGTCCAGGCAGGGGCGGCGGGGAGTGCAAAAATGGCAGCCTTGTCGCTTTCCGGGTTGGCCAGATCATGGATCGCCCGGTCAACATAGGCCTGGGCCACCGACGACCAGCGCGAAGGCTGCGCCGCCATATAGGCGCGCATTGACATATCCGCCCGGACCTTATCCGAGGCCAGCAGGCCGGAAATGGCTTCGGCGAAAGCCTGGGTATCATGGAAATCGCACAGGATGCCGACCCCATCGGCCAGGGCTTCGGCGGCGTGCCAATAGGGGGTGGAGACGGTAGGGCGGCCCAGCGCCAAGGCATAGGACAGGGTGCCCGAAGTGATCTGGGTTTCGGTCAGGTAGGGCGTGACATAGACATCGGTGGCCTGAAGAATATCTATCAGGTCGTTGTCGTTGACGAAGCGGTTGATGAAACGGACATTGTCCTCGACGCCCAGATCGCGCGCCATGGTCTTCAGGCTTTCGCGGTATTTCTCGCCCTCGTGCCGGACCAGGTGCGGATGGGTGGCGCCGATGACGAGATAAACGACGTCCGGGCAGGTCTGGCGGATTTCCGGCAGGGCGGCGATGACGGTCTCGATGCCCTTGTTCGGCGACAGCAGGCCGAAAGTGGTCAGGGTCTTCTTGCCGCTCAGATGCAGATGCGACTTGAAGTCGGCCGTATTGCGCAAGGGACGCGACGGGGCGCCGTGGGGCACGATGCTGATCTGTTCCGGCTTGACGCCATAGACGCGCTGGAGAATATCCGCGCCTTTTTGCGCCATGGTAATGAGGGTGGACGACAGCCGGATCAGGGCCTGCATGACGCGCCGCTGCTCATCGTTCGGCGTTTCCAGTATGGTGTGCAGGGTGGTGACGATCGGGAAATGGAGACGTTCCAGGCAGGCGATCAGATGGGCGCCGGAGGGGCCGCCATAGATGCCGAACTCGTGCTGGACGAACAGGACCTGGGTTCCGTCGGCATTCAGCGTATCGGCCAGCCGGCGATAGGCGGTCACATCGTCCTGCGGAATCTGTTGGGTGACTTCGAGCGGATAATCATAGGCCGCCCCCGGATCGTTCATGGCGATGACGTCCCACTCAGCATCGGGCAGGGCTCGCGCCAGGCAGGCATACATGTCGCGGGTAAAGGTGGCCAGGCCGCACTGACGCGGCGGGAAATTGCCGATGATGGCGGCGCGGGTAATCTCGATGGCGTCGGGGTTTTTCTTCAAACCCTTCGCCAGGTTTCCGGTTACGTTTTCATGTACGCTTTCTGGCAGGCCTTCGGCTCCGGCTTCTACATCCTGAGCAATTTCAAAGCTATTGGCCTGCAACATATGGCGCTCCTGCGAAGCTGATGTCGCGCCCAGCCGAAAAGTTACAGAGAGACTGTCTGAAAGAACCTTTTGTCGGGCGGTAATCTGATGACGACCGCAAGGCCGATATTACCCTGCGTCAGTGGACTGACACTCTCCCTTCGGCTGTAAAGATTCAGTATGGTTCAGGGTGCGGCGCAATAAGTGACCTGTCACACTTGCGTGACTCGCCGGATTTACGGTGTCGGGACAGGTGTGAAGAAGCTGTTGGCCGTCAGCCGGCCGGTGCGCGGATCGTCGGTCAGGCGGGCGCCATCGAACAGAGCACAATGCAGGACATGGCTCTGATAAATCACCAGACGGTTGAATTGCGGCTCCACACGTTCCAGCAATTCGTAATTGGGCGTATCGGCACCGGTATAGCCGGTCAGGCGGTCGCCCAATGCCTCCAGTTCGGCGGCCACCTGCGCCATGTAGCCCTCGCGACGGCTGCGGTCGATCGATTCGAAACCGGTGGGGGTGTGGCGGAAGAAACCGGTGCCGCCGCCCTGGTTGCGGCCGAGATAATGCACCATGGCCAGGCAACGTGGATCGGGCTGATCATAATGCGGAATCTTTTGCAGCGGCACCATTTCAGCGGGCGAAAAGGTCGAAAGAGCGAAGAAGGCACGCGAGGCCAGCCGGCCCTCGCCGATGCCGAAAGCGCGCATCAGGCTGGGACGCAGGATCGGCAGCAGAGTCTGCAGATAGGTGGCTGGCAGGGGCGCGTTCAGGCCAGGATAGAAGGTGGCTTCCGGGGCTGAAAAGGGTGTTTGTACGGCGGCTTCGACCAGATCATCGGGATTGAGCAACACATCGTCGATTACCAGCAGTGCATGGCCTTCTTCGCCATATGGGCGAAATTTCACACGGGCTGCAGGGTTGATATGAAGGGCGATATCGGCAAAAGACATGGCTCAGCTTAGCTGGAATTCGCCGGCGATGCGCGCAAAAAAAGCCGGGTATGGTTTTGCGGCACATTGTGCACAATGAATATATTGCGGCGCAATATGGATGCTTGACGCGCCTACTGGCCACTGTCTTTATTGCAGCGATGAAACGGTTGGCGAACGATCACAGGGTTTCCGGATGGGAGGCGCAGGGCTGCGGTTTCCTGCGCTTCGATCTGGTGCCGGGCAAGGCTTTGGAACTCAGCAAGGTGTTTCACGATGAAATCATACTGCTGGCCTTCACGGATTCCGTCTGGCGTACCGGACAGAACGGCCGCACCTACGATGAAACGCCCGGGTGCGTGATCCTGCGCGATGCCGGCCAGGTCTATTCGGCCCGTCTCGACCATATCGCGGCCGGCGGCGCCATCTGCCGCGAAATTCACCTGTCGCCGACGCGCCTGCAGGCCCTGCGGCAAGCCGGCGAAGACTGCCTGCCGCCCTTCGATTTTCACAGGCCGATGCTTGACCGTCCCGATCTGGCGGCGCAGCTTTTCGACACCCACAGCCTGTTCGAGGCTGAAGGCTGCGAGCTGGCAAGCAGCACGGCCCTGTTTCAGCTGGTTGCCGGTATCGCCACGGCCTCATCCGGTGCCGGGATGCGCTTGCCGCGACGGACCTGCAGCCGGCGCAACCGCATGGTCATCGACTATTTGCGCACGCACTTCGACCGCAAGATCTGCCTGCCGGAACTGGCCGAACTGGTGCAGATCAATCCTTATGTCCTGCTGAGGCAGTTCCGCGGCGAAGTCGGCGTAACACCGCATGACTACCTGCTGGGATACCGGCTGTATCGCGCCCGGCTATATATGCGCGCCGGTATCCGTCTGGCCGAGGTGGCGGTGATGTGCGGCTTTGCCGACCAGAGCCATTTCAGCCGTCAGTTTCGCCAGAGGCTGGGTATCACGCCTGGGCAGTTCCTTTCCGGCGGCGCGCTGCAATAACAGGTCAAGATCGTCCAATATCTTTATCGGCTTCCCCGCCTAGACAGATCGGCATAGAGTGGGCCGGACTTGATTTCCGGCCGTCCGCGCGCCGCAGCCAGACGGCAGCCACAGGGCTATTGCAGTCAGCGTACCTGTTCCCGCTTTCCCATCCTTCCGCACTTTCACGGAGGCGCGTCCGCGCGTCACCGGCCTCTGGAGCTGTTTCATGCAGACACCCTCTGACACGAACCGCCGCGACCTGCTGCTGGGCAGCGCCGCACTGGGTATTGCCGTGGCCGTGCCGGCCGTCGCCAAACCCCTCAAACACCTTTCCCATCACCCCGCCAAAGGAGCTTTTCACATGAGCGGCAGCAACTACATCACTACCCCTGACGACGTTCAGATCTTCTACAAGGACTGGGGCCCGAAGGACGCGCAGCCCATCGTCTTCCACCACGGCTGGCCGTTGTCCGCCGATGACTGGGACAACCAGATGCTGTTCTTCCTGGGCAAGGGCTTTCGCGTCATCGCCCATGACCGCCGCGGTCACGGCCGCTCCAGCCAGACCGACACCGGCAACGAGATGGACACCTATGCCGCCGATGTCATCGCGCTGGCCAAGGCGCTCGACCTGAAGAACGTCGTCCATATCGGTCACTCGACGGGCGGCGGCGAGGTGGCGCACTATGCCGCCCGCGCCGAAAAGGGCCGGGTCGCCAAGGCCGTGCTGGTCGGCGCCGTGCCGCCGATCATGGTGAAGTCGGACAAGAACCCCGGCGGCCTGCCGATTGAGGTGTTCGATGGCTTCCGCGCCGCCCTGGCCGCCAACCGCGCCCAGTTCTTCCTCGATGTGCCGTCGGGTCCGTTCTATGGCTTCAACCGTCCCGGCGCGCAGGTGTCGCAGGGCGTGATCAATAACTGGTGGCGTCAGGGCATGATGGGCGGCGCCAAGGCGCACTACGACTGCATCAAGGCCTTCTCGGAAACCGATTTTACCGACGATCTGAAGGCGCTGGATATGCCGGTCCTGATCCTGCACGGCGAGGACGACCAGATTGTGCCGATCGCCGACTCGGCCCTGCTGTCGGCCAAATTGGTGAAGAATGGCACGCTGAAGACCTATCCCGGCCTGCCGCACGGCATGTGCACCACGCACGCCGATGTCATCAATGCCGACCTGCTGGCCTTTATCCAGGCATAAGGATGATAAAGCCGCCGGCCCATGCGGCCGGCGGCTTTTTTATTGTTCAGCGTCGGTGCCGCCGCCGAGCGCCTGGTAAAGAGTCGACTGATTGATCAGTTGCGACAGGCGGATATTGTCATAGGTCAGCTGGGTCGACCGGCGCGAGGATTGCGCATCGAGCCAGGTCCGCAGGGCCACGGAACCGGTGCGGTAACGGATGGCGTAGAGATCTTCCGCCTTGCGCGCCGCGTCGAGACTGGCCTTCTGCGCCTCGCCCTGCGCCGCCAGCTGCGTGCGGTTGGACAGGGCGTTATCGGTATCGGCCAGGGCGTTCAGCAGGGTCGTCTTGAAGTCCAGAACGGCGATCTCATAGGTCTTGCGCGAAATCTTCACATCGCGGCTGAGGCGCGGGAAATCGAGGAAGGGCAGGCTGAGCGAAGCCGCCAGCGCACCTGTCGGGTTCTTGAACAGGTTGCTGAGTTCGGAAGAGGACGAACCGCCGGAAGCGGTCAGGGTCAGGCCCGGATAGAAGGCCTTCTTGGCGATATCGACATCGGCCAGGTTTTCGCGCAGGCGCAGTTCGGCGGCACGCAGGTCGGGCCGACGGCTGAGCAACTCGGAGGGGAGGCCGGCGCGTACGTCCGGAAGGGCGATGTCGGGCAGGGCCTGTGGTTCACTGGTTTCCGGCAGGGGCGTGCCGCCGAGCAGAACGGTGAGCGAAGCGCGGTATTCGACCAACTGCTGCTGCAGGTCGGCCAGGCTGGCGCGCTGCGAATTGACCGTCTGGTCGGCCTCGGCCACCTCGACGCCTGAGGCGGCGCCGGCGTCATGCTGGATATTGACCAGATTCTGCACCTTCAGGGCATAATCCAGGTCCTGCTGGCCGGAGGTGATCTGCTGGTGCGTGTAGCCGATGCGCCAGTAGAGTTCACAGGCTGTGCCGATGAGCGAAAGCCGCGAGGCTTGACGGTCTTCCTCGGTAGCCTGGGCCTCCCAGTTGGCGGAACGGGTGGCGGCCGCCAGCTTGCCATAGAGATCGGCCTCATAAGAGACGCTGAGACTGGACGAATAGCTGGTACTGTCAGAGCTGCTGACGCCCAGCGAGCCGGAAGCCGAGGGGAACTGGTCGAGCTTCGTCAGGCCAGCCTGTAATTTGGCCTGCTGCACCTTGAGCGCGGCGGCGGCCAGGTCGTTATTGCGCGCCAGAACGTCGGAGATCAGAGCATTCAGAGCAGGGTCGTTGAAGGCCGTCCACCAGTCAGCGCTCTGGCTGGCGGCATCACTCTCTTCACCGGCGTGGGTGAATTGCGCTGACATCGGCACCTGGGGCGTTTCGTAGGGTGTAGACGCGCAGGCAGTTAGCAGGGTCGCCAATGCCACGCTCATCAATATTCCGGTTTTTTTGAAATGTCTCATCAGTCTCTCGCAAGCGCGGTGACAGGGTCGAGGCGGGCGGCATTGCGCGCCGGGAGGTAGCCGAAGACGACACCGATCAGGGTGGAGCACAGGAAGGCGGCGATGATCGAACTCAGCGAATAGATCAGGGTGAAATCGGTCGAGAACATCTTGAAGATGACGCCGAAACCGAGCGCCGCGGCGATGCCCAGTATGCCGCCGAGCAGGCAGACCAGTACGGCCTCGATCAGGAACTGTTGCATAATATCACGCGTGCGTGCGCCAACGGCCATGCGGACGCCGATCTCGCTCGTCCGTTCGGTGACGGACACGAGCATGATGTTCATCACGCCGATGCCGCCGACGATCAGCGAGATAATGGCAATGACCGAGATCAGAATGGTCAGGGTCGTGGTTGTCGCCGTGATGGTCTGGCGGATCTGGTCGGTATTGATGATGAAGAAGTCCTTGGTGCCGTGCCGCTTGGTCAGCAGGGTGGTCACTGCGGTCTCCGCCGTGGCGCTTTCGGTTGTATCCTTGATGCGTACTGTGATGCTTTTCAGCGTGGTCGTGCCCAGCATGCGCGCATTGACGGCCGTATAGGGCATATAGACGTTCACGCTGCTGCTGTTTGGGCCAAAGCCGGTGCTTTTCTTCAGCACGCCAATCACGCGCACCGGCACGTCGCCGAGCAGCAGCACCTGGCCCATGGCTTCCTGCGCATTGCCGTTGAAGAAGGTGGTCAGGGCGTTCTGGTCGATGACCGCTACCTGGGCCAGTTTCGTCACTTCATCGGCTTCGAACAGGCGGCCGTTATCGAGCGAGAGGCCCTTGGCGCGGAAATACTGCTCGCCCACGCCATTGACCGTGGAGGAGGCCGCGGTATTGCTGTGACGGATCGTTACGGAGGTCGATACCGAGGGGGTGACGCTGTCCGCGTAACTCTGCTTCTCCAGCGCATCGGCATCGGCCACGGTCAGGGTGCGTACCGCATTTGAGCGCATATCGCCAAAACCGGTGCCCGGCATGATGTCGAGTGTATTGGTGCCGATCGAGGCGATCTGCTTCAGCACCTTCTGCCGTGAGCCTTCGCCCAGGGCCACGACGCAGACCACCGAGGCGATGCCGATAATGATGCCGAGCATGGTCAGGAAGGTGCGCATGCGGTGGGCGTTCATGGCGAGGAGCGCCATGCGGAAGGCTTCGACGAAGCTGTCCATCAGGGCCTGGAAACCGCCCTGCGACGCGGCGGCGCGCGGCGGCAGGCCCTTGTCCTCGACCTCGCCACGGCCCTCGCCCTTGCGATCATTGATGATGCGGCCGTCACGAATCTCGATAACGCGTTCGCAGTGCTCGGCCACCTCCATGTCATGGGTGACGATGATGACCGTATGGCCTTCCTTGTGCAGCCCCTTGAGGATGCGCATGACCTCTTCGCCGGAGGCCGTATCGAGCGCGCCGGTCGGTTCGTCCGCCAGCACGATCTCGCCGCCGTTCATCAGAGCGCGGGCGATGGAGACGCGTTGCTGCTGACCACCGGAAAGCTGGCCCGGGCGATGGCCGGTGCGTTCGCTGAGGCCCAGCCGGCCGAGCAGCTCGGTGGCGCGGGTCCTGCGGGCTTCGGGCGCGACCCCGGCATAGATGGCCGGCACCTCGACATTGCCGAGCGCGGTCAGATCGCCGAGCAGGTGGTAGCGCTGGAAGATGAAGCCGAAGTGTTCGCGGCGCAGCTCGGCCAGTTCATTGGGGCCGAGATCGGCCGTGGCGCGGCCACCGACCGTATAGACGCCGGAGGTCGGGCGATCGAGGCAGCCGAGAATATTCATCAGGGTCGACTTGCCCGAGCCCGACTGGCCGACGATCGCCAGCATTTCGCCCGGCTGGATGGTCAGGTCGAGATCGTGCAGCACCGTGATGGTGCCTTCGCCCGCGGGAAATTCACGCCGCAGCTTTGAGATTTGCAGAACCGGAGGGGTGCTCATATTCCGCCCCTTACAGGCCGCCCGGAGGGCCGCCAGGACCACCCATGCCGCGCCGGCCACCGGCGGAGGCGGATGATGCGCTATCGCCCGCAGTCGCCTGGGCCACGACGACCTGTTCGCCCGACTTGATGCCGCTCAGGACCTGCACATTGGTGCCGTCATTGACGCCGATCTTGACCTTGCGCGGCTCTGGCGGCCTGCTCTTTTCCTTCGGGTTGGCCACCATGACGATGTAATTGCCGTCCTTATCCTGATGACCGAGCGCGGCCGAAGGGATGGTCAGCACGTTTTTCGCGCTCTGCAGGATGATATAGACTTGGGCGGTCATGTTGGTGCGCAGGATTCCGTCCGGATTATCGATATCGAACAGGGCGTAGTAATAGATGGCGGCGGCCGAACTCGACGTGGTGGTGTCCGGATCGAAGGTGGTGGGCGCCGGCTCGATCGAGCGCAGGGTGGCGTAGTACTTCTTGTCCGGATCGCCGAGCGTGGTGAAATAGACCTCCATGCCGGGCTTGATATTGGCGACATCGGCTTCGGAGACTTCCGCCTTGATGGTCATCTTGTCGAGCTGGCCGAGACCGACGATGGTCGGGGCCGACTGGTTGGCGTTGACCGTCTGGCCTTCCTTGGTGACGATGGCGATGACCGTGCCGTCGATGGGGGCGACGATACGGGTATAGCCCAGATTGACATTGGCGGTATTGACCGAGACCTGGGCCGACTTGATCTGTGCATCAAGGGCGGCCAGGCTGCCCTGGGCGCTTTTCAGGGTAGCGACGGCCGTGTCATAATCGGCCTTCGAACCGGCGTCGGCCTTGTAGAGGGTCTGCTGGCGGGCGAAATTGCTATTGGCCTCGGCCAGCGTGGCCTGGGCCGAGGCGCGCTGGGCCTGGATATTGGCCACCTCCGCTTCGGCGGTCTGCAGGCTGTTGGTCTGGGTCTTGGAATCGATCTCGGCGATCAGGTCGCCAGTATGGACGGTATCGCCAAGCGCGACCGCCAGCTTGGTCAACTGACCGGAAACCTGGGCACCGACGCTGACCTGTTTGAAGGGCACCAGCGTGCCGGTGGCCAGGACGGTCTTTTCGACATTGCCGATGGCGGCGGCCTGGGTGACCAGCTCTGGCGGCTTAGGTTTATTGAAGAATACCAGCCAGATGGCTAGAACCACAAGAAGCGCGACCACAATGCCCGCTATGGTCAGGAACCGTTTGTTTTTATACCACATGCCGTCTGTGCCGTTGTTTCCAAAATCGTCGGGAATTGCGACTTAGCATCCGTCAGGGGCGTCTGTATGTCAGCAATTGAAATAAATAACATCTATTGCGCGAGTAAATTGTATAGGTTTGTCATGCCGTTCGTTCAGTGAAACAGTGGTGAAATATCCGGCATAAAGAAACGATAAGGTTTTGAGCCGCTTACGTGCCGACGCGCTCCCATTGCCCGGAGGTTTCTGAACGGAACAGGGCGTCGATGATCCGCATGTTCAGGCGGGCATCGGCAATGCCGTAGGGTAAAGAAGCTTCGCCTCGCACGGCGCGCGTGAAGGCCTCGCCCATCAGAGTATACTGGTTCGATGGCGGCAGGGTGTGGGTGACCGCCGTGGCGCCATTGAAGCTCCTGCCGTCGTCGATCGTGATCAACTGCGGTGCGTCGGGCGGTTGGTTGAACGGGATAGAAAGGGAGAGGCGTGCGGCCTCGCCCATGATCATGACGCCCTGGCCGGGGGTAAGCGCGGTCGAAACGGCGAAGGTCAGCTGGCGGCCCTCACCGAAGTCGAGCAGACCGGAGGTGATGGTATCGGTGCCGAAGGTCGCATCGCGGCTGACCAGGGCCATGACGCGCACCGGATCGGCGTCAAAGAAGAAGCGCCCGGCCACGATGGGATAGCAGCCGATATCCATCAGGCCGCCGCCGCCCCATTCGACCTTGTTGCGGATATTGTGCGGATCGGTGTTGTTGTAGCTGAACCAGGACTGGATGATCTTCGGCGCGCCGATGGCGCCTTCGCGGATCAGCCGGCGCGCTTCCAGCCATTGCAGGGAATGCCGCACCATGAAGGCTTCCATGATGTGAACCTTGTGACTGACCTCCGCCAGCTGGTCGATCTCGGCGGCATTGAGCGCCATCGGCTTTTCGCACAGCACATGCTTGCCGGCTTTGGCCGCGGCCAGCGTCATTGGCACATGCAGATGGTTGGGCAGGGGATTATAGATGACCTCGATTTCCGGATCGGCCAGCAGGTCTTCATATGACCCGTAGGCGGTTTCCAGGCCGAGTTTTTCCACCGTGTCTTTCGCGGCGTCGAGCTGGCGCGAGGCCAGGCCCTTCACGCGGATCAGGTCGCTCCGCATCAAGGCCGGAATGACCTTGCCCGTGCCGATCTTTGCCGTGCTCAGCACGCCCCATATGGTTTTGGTCATCTATTTCAGTCTTTCGATCAGGGCCATGGCGGCGGCGGGATTCAGCACCTTGTGCCCGCTGATCACATACAGGAAGACATCATGCGGCTTGGGCGCCTGTTTGCCCCCGTAGGTCGCCAGATCGCCGGGCACCTGGCCTTCGGCGAGGGTGCGGGCGCGATAGGCCCATTCATCGAGCGCCTGTTCGCTGTAGCCCTTGGCGTGTTGGTCGCTCGTACCCATGACGCGGACATAGGCGAAATCGGCCGTCAGGTCGGGGATCACCGGAAAGTCGCTGTCGGCGCCGGTGATGATGGCCACGCCGTAGTGCCGCGCCAGGTCGACAAATTCAGCGCACTGGAAGGTCGGATGGCGCACCTCGACGGCATGACGCAGGCGGATGCCATCCTGTTCCGGCGGCAGCAGTTTGAAGAAGTTTTCCATGTCGGCCGGATCGAATTTTTTCGTGGCCATGAACTGCCAGTTGATCGGCCCCAGCTTTTCCTTCAGTTCGGTGATGCCGCTGCTGAGGAAACGCTCGACCGAGTCCTTCGATTCCGCCAGGTTCTTGCGGTTTGTGGCGTAGCGCGTGCCCTTGACCGAAAAGACGAAATTGTCCGGCGTCTCGGCGCGCCATTTCTGGAAAGAGGCGGGTTTCTGCGCGCCGTAATAGGTGCCGTTGATCTCGATGGAGGTCAGTTTGGACGCGGCATATTCCAGCTCGCGTTTCTGCGCCAGACCTTCGGGATAGAAGGGGCCGCGCCAGTCCTCATAGGTCCAGCCGCCGATGCCGACATAGATGGTCATGTTTTCCTCCTGACAAATCTCGCCCGATGTGGTGCCAAACTATGCTGTAAGCGCGCAACCTGTTTCTGGCAGTATTTTACATGTTCACTTTATGTTCCCAATGTGGCATGAGTCAATAACCATGGACGGCGAACTTCCACAGGAACGGCAGAGAAAGATCATCCATATCGATATGGATGCCTTTTTTGCGTCGGTGGAGCAGCGCGATCATCCCGAATTGCGCGGCAAGCCCGTGGCGGTAGGCGGCAGTTCCGAACGCGGGGTCGTGGCGGCGGCCAGTTACGAGGCGCGCAAATATGGCGTTCACTCGGCCATGCCGTCAGTCACCGCGAAGCGAAAATGTCCGGACCTGATCTTTGTGCGCCATCGCTTCGATGTCTATAAGTCGGTGTCGCGCCAGATCAGGGACATCTTCGAGGACTATACGCCGCTGGTCGAGCCCCTGTCGCTCGATGAGGCCTATCTCGATGTCACCGAAAACCGGAAGGGCATGGCCTCGGCCACGCAGATCGCCGAGGAGATCCGCGCCCGCATATGGGAGGCGACGCAACTGACGGCCTCGGCGGGGGTTTCCTATAACAAGTTTCTCGCCAAGCTGGCCTCCGACCAGAACAAGCCCAATGGCCTGTTCGTCATCAAGCCGGCCATGGGGCCGGTGTTTGCCGCTTCGCTGCCGGTCAAGAAATTCCACGGCATCGGCCCGGCCACGGCGGCGAAGATGAACCGATTAGGGCTCTATACCGGCCAGGATATCCGCAACCAGACGCTCGATTTCCTGGAGCAGCATTTCGGTGTGTCGGGGCGCTATTATTACGGCATTTCACGTGGCATCGACCATCGCCAGGTCCGGCCCGACCGCGAGCGCAAGTCGATCGGCGCCGAGAATACTTTCTTTACTGATACCAGCGATTTCGATACGGCCTGGGCCTTTCTGGAGCCGCTGATCGACAAGGTGTGGCGCTATGTCGACAGCAATGAGATCAAGGGGCGGACAGTCACGCTCAAGGTCAAGTTTTCGGATTTTCGCCTCATTACCCGCAGCCGGTCGGGCCTGGCGCCGGTCATGAACCGGAGCGAACTGGCGGATCATGTGCGCACCCTGCTGGAAGGCGTTTTTCCGGTGGCCAAGGGCATACGGCTTCTGGGCGTGACCCTGTCATCGCTGGGGGAGCGCGAAACGACGGGCACCGAGCAGTTGAGTTTAGCCTTGTAAAATCCTTGTTATCTCGCGGGTGCGGGATTAGACTGGACGCATGTCCCCGCGTCTCCAACTGATCGATGGATTTGGCCGCCGCCTCAGCTATGTGCGGCTGTCGGTAACGGATCGCTGCGACCTGCGCTGCACCTACTGCATGAGCGAGCACCAGACCTTCCTGCCGCGCAAGGACCTGCTCAGTTTTGACGAACTGGAGCGGCTCAGCCTGTTCCTGATCGACAGCGGCGTCGAGCGGCTGCGCCTCACCGGCGGTGAGCCCCTGGTGCGTAAGGGCATACTCGGTTTCATCGCCCGGCTCGGCGAACAGGTCCACCAGGGGCGGCTGAAGGAGCTGACCCTGACGACCAACGGCACTCTGCTGGCAGGCGCGGCGCCGGCCCTGGCGCAGGCCGGTATCCGCCGCATCAATGTGTCGTGCGACAGCCTGAAACCGGAGGTCTACCGTCACATTACCCGTGGTGGCGATCTTGGCAAGGTATTGGCGGGCATAGAAGCAGCGCAAGACGCCGGCATCCGCATCAAGCTCAATGTCGTGGCGCTGGCGCAGGACAATCGCGCCGAACTGCCCGAGATCATTGCCTTTGCAAATGCCCGTGGCATGGATGTTTCCCTGATCGAGACCATGCCGCTGGGGGATGAGATTTCCGGCCGCGAGGCGCAGTTCGTATCGTTGAAGGATGTTTTGGCGGACCTGCGCAGCTTCTGGCACGTCGAGGGTGTGCCGGATGCTACGGGCGGTCCGGCGCGTTATTACCGCGTGGCCGAAACAGGCGGCCAAAACGGAACGAGACTGGGACTGATCACGCCGCTCAGCGATAATTTCTGCGACACCTGCAATCGCGTGCGCATCACCTGTACCGGGCAGCTCTACATGTGCCTGGGGCAGGACGATCATGTCGATCTGCGTAGCGCCTTACGCAATGCGCCGGGCGATGAAGGCCTGTGCCGGGCGCTCGAACAGGCCCTGGCGCTGAAGCCGAAGGCGCACGACTTCTTTATCGGCAATGCCGGCCTGGCCCTGCCGGTACGGCCGCATTCACCGGCTCGGACCATGTCCCTGACCGGGGGGTAGGGGCAGCTGGTTGATATTGGCGAAGGCGGCGTCATCGCTCACCGCGATGGTGCGCACAGCCTGGGTGGAGAGAAAGCGCATCACGCCGAGCCCGCCGTCTGCCTGCTGCAGGGCCACGCGCAGGGCAGGGGTCACCGATACCTGCCACAGGGCGCACAGCGGATAGTCGCGCTCCCCCTTGAAATGGACGATATCTGCGGGCGGTGACGCCAGTAATTGCGCCACCATGTCTTCCGGCACGTTCGGCATATCGCATGGCACGGTAATGACCTGGATGTCGCCGGCTTCGCACGCCATGTCCAGCGCACTGAGCACGCCCGCCAGTGGTCCCATGCCGGCAAAGGCCGGGTCATCGAAGATCAGGGGCAGGCTGAGGCAGGACAGCGGCAGAACAAGCGGTGCGTCCTTCGCGCCGGCATTGATGACCAGGGCGCGGACCTGCGGCTTCAGGCGCGCGATCAGGGTTTCGATCAGGGTCGAACGGCCCCAGGGCGCGAAAGGCTTGTTGCCGCCCATGCGGGATCCCTTGCCGCCGGCCAGAAGAACGAGCTTTGGTGTCATTGTAATCAGTCTAGCGTGAAGGTGGGGCTTGGCAAGGGGGGTATTTCCCCTGTAAGCCTCTGAAATCTAATTATCCTTATGGAATCTTTATAAGGCGGGTCCGGCTCCTTATTGGATGCTTACGCGTCGCACCTATAGGGTTTTTCGATTGGGCAGACGGAAGGGATTCCGGCTGCAATTCGGCCATGCGTAAATGTATTATGGTCGCAAGGTCACTGGGGCATTGATAAAGCGGGGCACGGAACGGGCATGAACAGAGGCAATTCCGGACGACTGGGCAAACAGTTACGCATGGATCTGAGCGTCTCGCTCGGGCTGTCGCTGGTCGCGGTCTTTTTCATCATCAGCGGCATCGTTTCCTATATCAATATTCAGACCCTGAACCGCGACAGTGATCAGGTGGCGCATACCCACGAAGTCTTGCTGGGACTGACACAGATTCTGTCCTCGATGAAGGACGCCGAAACCGGGCAGCGCGGCTTTGTGCTGACCGGCCGCGAAACCTATCTGACGCCCTACAATGATGCGTTGGGCAAGATTGAGGAGCGCGTGCTGACGGTCGAAGACCTGACCAAGGACAATCCCGAACAGCAGCGCCGTATCGATCCCTTGAAATCGCATATCGCCGCCAAGCTGCACGAATTGAATGAAACTATCCAGCTGCGTCGCAACAAAGGCTTCGAGGCCGCTCTCGCCGAGGTCATGGACGATACCGGCCGCGAGGACATGGACGCCATCCGCGCCCAGGTCGCGGCCATGCAGACCACGGAAACCAAGCTTCGCCAGCAGCGTATCGACGAGATGAATGCGGCCTACGATACGGCCGTAGCCAGTGTCGCCATCACCGCCCTGATCGGGCTTTTGCTGTCGGTCGGTATAACGGTGATGATCAGCCGTGCTTCGGCGGCCCGTCGCCGCGAGGAATGGCTGCAGGCCGGGCAGGTCGGCCTTTCCAACGCCATGATGGGCGAGCAGAGAATCGACCAGCTTGGACAAAGCATCCTCGGCTTCCTGGCAGACTATGCCCATGCCCCTGCCGGCGCCTTCTATGCCCTGATCGACGGCACTTACCGGCGTGTCGCCACGGTCGGCGTGCCGGAACAGAATGCCGTGCCGGCCACCTTCGGTGCCAAGGATGGCCTGCTCGGTCAGGCGAGCAGCGAGGGCAAGGCTATATTGTTGCGTGACCTGCCGGCGGAAGATCCGAATAATCACCTGTCGGTGGGGGCCGCCCTGGGCCAGTGGCGGCCGCGCCATCTGATGGTTGCGCCGGCGAAGGCGGAGCGTCGCGTCGATGCGGTCATCGAACTGGGCTTCGTCGAATCCATCTCCGACCTGACGAGCGACTTGATGGAGCGGGTTTCCGAAACCATCAGCGTGGCGGTGCAGTCGGCCAATTATCGCGCCAATTTGCAGAATCTGCTCGAAGAAACCCAGCGTCAGTCAGAGGAATTGCAAAGCCAGGCGGAAGAGCTGCGCGTCAATAACGAGGAACTGGAAGAGCAGGGCCGCGCGCTGAAGGAGTCGCACTTCCGTCTTGAGCAGCAACAGGCCGAACTCGAACAGACCAATTCGCAGCTGGAGGAACAAGCCGCGGCTCTGGAACGCCAGAAGGACGATCTGGCGCATTCCGCGGAAGAGATCGCGGGCAAGGCGCATGAACTGGAGCAGGCCAGCCGCTACAAGTCCGACTTCCTGGCCAACATGTCGCATGAACTGCGTACGCCGCTCAATTCCTCGCTTATCCTGGCCAAGCTTTTGAGCGACAATCCCGAAGGCAACCTGACCGACGAACAGGTCAAGTTCGCCCAGACCATCCAGTCTTCCGGCAATGACCTGCTGGCCCTGATCAATGACATTCTCGATCTCAGCAAGATCGAGGCGGGCCAGATGGAAATCCGGCCGGAAAGCCTGTCCCTGACGCGGCTGATCCGCGACATGCAGCGCGTCTTTGAGCCGATCGCGGCACAGAAAGGCCTGACTTTCCGTACCAAAATCGACAAGGGGCTGCCGGAAGTCATCGACACGGATCGCCAGCGTCTGGAGCAGATTCTGAAAAACCTGCTCTCCAATGCCTTCAAGTTCACCGAGAGCGGAACCGTCGAACTGGCCCTGTCCAAAACGAAGGATGGCCAGATCAGCCTGGCCGTCACCGATACCGGTATCGGCATTTCTGGCGATCAGCAGAGCGCCATCTTCGAGGCCTTCCGCCAGGCCGATGGCACGATCAGCCGTAAATATGGCGGTACCGGCCTCGGCCTGTCGATCTCGCGCGAACTGACCCGCCTGCTGGGTGGCACGATCGGACTGAAGAGCACGCTGGGCAAGGGCTCCACTTTCTCGCTGGTGCTGCCGCTCACCTATGATCCGGGTCTGGTGACCTCGGGCATGATCACGCCGATCCTGTCGTCGGAGCCCCACCATCCGGAAGAGGAAACGCCTGCCGCGAAGACGCAGCCGGCCCGCAAGGCCCTGCGCCCCGGCCGGGTGCAGGACGACCGTGACCGCATCGAGGGCAACCGCCGCACCATACTGGTGGTCGAGGACGATGTCTCCTTCGCCGGCATCCTCTACGAACTGGCCCAGGGCCAGGAGTTCCAGTGCCTGGTCGCCACCTCCGCCGAAGAGGCGCTGGAAATGGTGCAGCAATATACGCCCTCGGCCGTGGTGCTCGATATCGGCCTGCCGGACCATTCCGGCCTGTCGGTGCTCGACCGCCTGAAGCGCGATACCCGCACGCGCCATATCCCTGTTCACGTCGTTTCCGGCAGCGATTACCAGCATACCGCCCTGTCGCTCGGCGCTGTGGGCTACATGCTGAAGCCGGTCAAGCGCGATGAGCTGATCGACGCCTTCAAGTCGCTGGAAGACCGCCTCAGCCAGCAGATGCGCCGCGTCCTGATCGTCGAGGACGATGAGGTGCAGCGCGACAGCGTCTCGCGCCTGCTGAAATCCAACGATACTGAGACCGTGGCGGTCGGCACGGCGGCGGAATGCCTGGACCTGCTCAAGAGCCAGACCTTCGACTGCATGGTGCTGGACCTGACCCTGCCCGACGCCACCGGCTATTCGCTGCTCGAAACCCTGAGCCACGAAGACGCCTACGCCTTCCCGCCAGTCATCGTCTATACCGGCCGCGATCTCTCCTACGATGACGAACAGAAGCTGCGGCGCTATTCGTCCTCCATCATCATCAAGGGTGCCAAGTCGCCGGAACGCTTGCTCGACGAGGTGACCCTGTTCCTGCACCAGGTCGTCTCCGAGCTGTCGCCGGAACAGCAGAGCCTGCTGAAGAAGGCCAAGAGCCGCGACGCCATGCTGGAAGGCCGCCGCATCCTGGTGGTCGAGGACGATGTGCGCAATGTCTATGCCGTCACCAATATCTTCGAGCCGCTGGGGGCCATCGTCTCCATCGCGCGCAATGGCCGCGAGGCGCTCGACATGCTGGAAAAGACCAATGGCGAAAAGGGTAGCGACAGCGCCGTTGACCTGGTGCTGATGGATGTCATGATGCCGGAGATGGATGGCCTGACCGCGACGCGGGAAATCCGCAAGCGCAAGGACTGGTCGAAGCTGCCGGTGATCATGCTGACGGCCAAGGCGATGAAGGACGATCAGGAACGCTGTCTCGATGCCGGGGCCAATGACTACATGGCCAAGCCGCTGGACGTTGAAAAGCTGATCTCACTGGTGCGGGTATGGATGCCGAGGTAACAGACTTGACCATAGCAGGGCCGCAGAAGACGGAGGACATCGAGATCCGGCTGTTGCTGGAAGCGATTTTCCGGAAGTATCACTATGACTTCCGCGGCTATGCCATGGCCTCGATCAAGCGCCGCCTGATCCAGGCGCGCGATCATTTCAAATGCCAGACCTTTTCCGCCCTGCAGGATATGATCCTGCATGATGCCGGCATGATGATGGCCATGCTGCCTTACCTGACCGTTCAGGTCTCCGAGCTGTTTCGCGATCCGCTTTATTTCAAGACCATTCGCGAAAAGGTGGTGCCGCACCTCAAGACCTATCCGTCGCTGAAGGTCTGGATCGCCGGGTGCAGCACGGGTGAGGAACTCTATTCCTTCGCCATTCTCTTCCGAGAGGAGGGCCTGCTCGACCGCACACTGTTCTATGCCACGGACATCAACCACGATGCGCTGAAAAAGGCCGAAGCCGGTGTCTACAGCCTGGAACGCATCAAGCTGTTCACGGAAAACCATCGCCTGTCGGGCGGGCGAAGCTCGCTGTCGGACTACTATACGGCAGCCTATGGCGCTGCCTCGTTCGATAAATCCCTGCGCAAGAATGTCGTCTTTTCCGATCACAGCCTGGCGACCGATGCCGTCTTCGCCGAAACCCAGCTGGTCTCCTGCCGCAATGTGCTGATCTATTTCGACCGCGAGCTGCAGGACCGCGCCATCAGCCTGTTCAAGGGTTCCCTGGCGCGTAAGGGCTTCCTGGGGCTGGGCTCGAAGGAGACCCTGCGTTTCTCTTCCAGCGTCGACGCCTTCACCGATTTTGCGTCGAACGAGCGCATCTACCAGAAACGGGATGTGACATGAGTATCGTCACCCAGATTCATGCGTCAGTACAGGAAGCCGAGCTGCCGCTGGGGCCGCAGGCCGTGGTTATCGGCGTGTCGGCGGGCGGGCTCAAGGCTCTGTCGGCCATCCTGCCCGCCCTGCCGGCAAACTATCCCCTGCCGATCATGATCGTCATTCACCTGCCGCCGGATCGCGAAAGCGTGGTGGCCGAGCTGTTCGATGAAAAATGCGCCCTCATCGTGCGGGAGGCGGAGGACAAGGAAGACATCCTGCCCGGCCATGTCTATTTCGCCCCCCCCGATTATCATCTGCTGGTAGAACCCGATCACCGCCTGTCACTGTCATCGGAAGAGCCGGTGCTGTTCTCGCGACCATCGGTCGATGTGCTGTTCGAGACGGCAGCCGATGTCTATGGTCCCGGCCTGATCGGTGTCATCCTGACCGGCGCCAATCCCGATGGCGCCGCCGGCCTGAAGGCGGTGATGACCGCCGGCGGCCTGGCCCTCGTCCAACGGCCGGATCTGGCCTATGCCAGCGCCATGCCCGAGGCGGCGCTGAGCCTGTGCCCCCAGGCCGAAAGCCTGACCCTGGAGCAGATCGCCGAGCGTCTGCGGGAAGTGGTGACCGCATGAATCCGTCGCGCCCCGTTCCCATCCTGATCGTCGACGACCTGCCGGAAAACCTGCTATCGCTGGAAGCCGTGCTGCGCCGTGACGGTTTGCAGTTCCTCAGGGCGCGCTCAGGCACCGAGGCGCTGGAAATTCTGCTCAAGGAAGAGGTCGCCCTGGCCCTGCTCGATGTGCAGATGCCGGAAATGGATGGCTTCGAGCTGGCCGAGACCATGCGCGGCTCGGAGCGCACGCGGCGCATTCCGATCATCTTCCTGACGGCGGGGGTTACCGATCGCACACGCCGGTTCCGCGGCTATGAGGCCGGCGCCGTCGATTTCCTCGAAAAGCCGATCGAGGCGGATATCCTGCGCTCGAAGGTATCGATCTTCGCCGAACTCTATCTTCAGCGTCGGCAGCTCTCGGCCCAGCGCGATAATCTGAAGGCCTTCGCCGAGGAAAACCTGCGCCTGCTGAAGGAAAGCCGTGATCGTGCTCAGGCGCTGAAGGAGGCCGATGTTCGCAAGGACGAGTTCCTGGCCACTCTGGCCCACGAACTGCGCAATCCGCTGGCGCCGATCCGCAATGGTCTGCAGATCCTGCGCATGGCGCCCGATGGCCCGCGCGCCGAGGAGGTACGCGGCATGATGGATCGCCAGCTGACCCATATGGTGCGGCTGATCGATGATCTGCTCGATGTCTCGCGCGTCTCGCGCGGTCGCATAGACCTGCGCAAGACGCGCATGAACCTGCAGGAGGCCATCCATGCGGCACTGGAAGCTTCGCGCCCCCTGATCGATGCCAATGACCACCGCCTCACGCTCGACCTGCCGGAAGACCTGCTCTGGGTGGATGGCGATCTGACGCGTCTGGCCCAGGTCGTGGCTAACCTGCTCAACAATGCCGCCAAATATACCCCATCCGGCGGCGATATCCGCCTGACCCTGCGTCGTGAGGGCGAGCAGGCCGAAATCGCGGTGACGGACAATGGCCTGGGCATTGAGCCCGATATGCTGCCGCGCGTCTTCGACCTGTTCACACAGGCCGAACAGCATCTGGATCGTTCGCAAGGCGGTTTGGGGATCGGCCTGGCCCTGGTCAGCAAGCTGGTGGAGATGCACGGCGGCGCCAGCAGCGCCAGAAGCGACGGGCCCGGCCAGGGCAGCACCTTCACCATCAGCCTGCCGTTGGTCGATGCGCAGGGCGAGCCCATCGGCGCCCCTTTGCAGAATGCGAAGAAAACGGCCGAGCCGATGAACGTGCTGATCGTCGATGACAATGTCGATTCCGCCCAGACCAGCCGCTGGATGCTTGACCTGATGGGCCACCGGGCCACGGTGGCGCATGAGGGGGCCACGGCGCTGGAAATCGCTCATGAGCTGAAGCCCGACGTGGTGCTGCTCGATATTGGCATGCCGGGCATGGATGGCTACGAGGTCTGCCGTCAGCTGAGGCAGATGCCCGAAATGAAAAACAAAACCGTGATCGCCCAGACCGGATGGGGCCAGGAAAGCGACCGCCAGAAGGCGTTTGCGGCTGGTTTCGATCATCATGTCACCAAGCCGGTGAGCCTTGATTTGCTGACACAATTGTTGGCAGATGTCAGGCGCACCGCCGCAAAAGCCGGAGAACATCAACATGGCTGACGGAACAGGTATCAGGACGGAACCCATGCGTGTCATGATCGTGGAAGACAATGAGGCCCTGGCCCAGACCACGGGCTGGCTGATCGAGATGATAGGCTATGACTACAAGCTTGCGGCGAACGGGCCCGAGGCTATCGCCGCCTATGCGGATTACAAACCCGATGTCTTCATGATCGATATCGGCCTGCCGGTCATGAGCGGCTACGACCTGTGCCGCGAGCTGAAATCGCGGCCGGAACTGAAGAACGCCGTCTTCATTGCCCAGACCGGCTGGGGTGAGGCCGAGCATCGCCGCCTGACCGCCGAGGCTGGTTTCGACCATCACCTGGTCAAGCCGATCTATCTCGAAACCCTGGAAGGGTTGCTCGGGGAAATAGCTAAAGCGAAGAGCTGATTACTTCAGGCTGTCGGCCACCCATTTCTGAAAAGCAGCGACGGCGGTTTCGTGTTTCGGTGACAGCCGGCCGGTATCGTAAACGCCGGCATCGAGATTTTGCTGCACCCTTTCGGCGATCCACTTGTCCTCGGCGGTGACCTGGTCGGACATGGCGATGGTGGCGTCCGGCACGGCTTCGCCATCGGGAGTCAGGTAGAGGTAATCGAGCTGGGTCTGTTTGTGCCCCACGGGCGACATGCGCTCGATCATCAGGCCGCGATTATAGACATTGATGCCGATATTGGGCCACACCCAGCCCCACAGGCCGTCATAGACCGCCTCCGGCGATTTCGGCGGGGCGTCGTGCAGCACCACATGGCCATCCACCGTCACCCTGTACTGTTCCGAGATGATCTCGGCATCGAGCGAAGGGTGCATGGCCGGCACATGATAGCCTTCGAGATAGTTTTCGACATAGGTCTTCCAGTTGCAGTCCAGCAGATGGGTACGGCGCAAACCCACCTTCAGGTTCGACCAGTCGGCGTCTTTCAGGCGGTCATCGAGCGGCGCCATCTGGGCCGGGAGATCTGGCAGGTTATCGCCGATACCGGCAAAGACCAGTCCGCGCCAGATTTGCAGGTTTATGGGAAAGAGGCCGTAGTCGCGCGGGTCGAAATCCGAGGCCGCGCCGAAATCGCGGGCGGCGCGCAGGCGGCCATCCAGCATATAGCGCCAGCCATGATACTGACAGGTCAGATAGCCATCACAGGTGCCGGAGTCTTCACGGGTCAAAGGTCCGGCGCGGTGGCGGCAGACATTGTGGAAGGCGCGAAGCCCCCCGTCATCACCGCGCACGATGACGACCGGAAAGCCGGCCAGGGTATCGGCCCGCCAGTCACGCGGATTGGGCACGGCGCTTTCGTGGGTCAGGAACTGCCAGTTATTGGCAAAGATCGATTGCCGCTCGGCCGGCCAGTACTGCGGATCGACATACCATATGGCCGGTGCTGTGACTGGGGCGGAAGCCTTGGCGGGCGCGTCGCTGGTATCCATCAGGTCTGTCCTTTCGTGCGCAGTCGGTTAACGCCGTAGATCAGGGCGCCGATGGCGATCAGGACCGCCGAGGCGATGATCAGCTTGAGGAAAACACCCATCGGATCGGCTTCGGTCGGCGCCGGCACCATGCTGCCGAGGATGGCGCTGAAGGCGACGACGAAACCCAGGCCGGCGAGTATCTTCGCGCCCACCTTACCACCGGGTGTCCGCCAGTCGAGCTTTCGCTCGGATTGGCTCTGCGATTTCCAGTAGGCGATGAACATCCACAGATAGGGGATGACGAAGGTCAGCACGCCCATGCTGACCACGAAATCATAGGCGCCGGAAAGCGTGGAGCCGAAGGTGCTCAGGCCCATGAGGGCGATGACCAGCGAGGCCTGGATGAGAATGGCGACGGTGGGCGCGCCGGTTACCGGATTGGTATAGCCGAGCGCCTTTGGCAGCATGCGGTCGACCCCGATGGCGAAGGGCAGGCGGGCGGCCGCGCCGAACCAGGCGCTCATGCCGCCAAGGAAGGTCAGGGCGGCGGCGATCAGCACGAAGGGCTCCCAGGCCTGGACGTGCAGACGGTTCAGCGCCACGTTCAGCGCATCGGGCAGGCCGCCCAGCCGCGAAGCCACGTCCTGAGGTACGATGGCCAGCATGGCGGCGGTGCCGCCAGCATAGCCGAGCGTCTGCAGGAGGCCGATCAGGATCAGGGCCGAGACGATGGTTTTCACGCCGCCCTTCACATCGTTGCGCATCAGGGCCACGCCCTCGATGCCGCCGAAGGCGAAGACGATGGTGGCCCAGAGAATGGCGCCATCGGCATTGAGGGGCGGTGCATAGTTGGCGGTGACGAAATGGGTGGCCGGGCCATAGAGATCGCTGAGATAGAAGCTAGCCCACAGGATGAAGAATAGCAGGGCCACCGATACGGCGGCCGAGGCGATGGGCAGCCACTTGCCGACGCCGAAGCCGAGCCCGTGCATGGCCGTCACGCCGAACAGGATGAGCGAGGCGGCTATGAAGGCGCCGAAGGGCTGGGCCATCAGGGCGCCTATGCCTTCGCAGCCGGGAATGCCGGTAAAGGCGCGGGCGAGCAGGTTGACGATGAAGAACAGCAGGCTGGCGAAATAGGGCAGGTTGCAGGCCCAGTAGAGCCAGCCGGTCATGAAGCCGGCAAAGGGGCCCTGCGTCTCGCGCACCCAGGCATAGATGGCGCCTTCCTCGGGATAGCGCGCCGAAAGCTCGAGCGTGGCGCTGACCAGCGGGATGAGGAAGAGGATGGCGGCAGCGATCCAGATTGGCAGGGCGACCGGTCCGGTGGCCGCGCCCGTGGCCAGCCAGCGAATGCTGAAATTCATCGACGCGCCATAGAGGGCAATGCCCCAAAAACCGGTCTTCCTGCTGACGCTCATAGTATTCCCCTGTCTGGCCGGGATGATTGCGGGCGTAACGGCTTTACGTCAAGGTCAAAGCGATGAGGGCATCACCCAATTTCACGGTGCCGCCTTCCAGCACCCGTGCAGTGATACCGCCATGGCTGCGCACGGCATTATAGCCGCCGGCGCCAAAGGTTTCTTCCATGCGTGAGCACGGGTGGCATTCGCCGGTCATTTCAAGAACAGCCTCGCCGAGGCGGAATCGCTTGTCCTTGAGGGCCAGCAGGTTAATGCCGCGCACAACGATATTGCGACGCAGCTGTTCGGGCGACACGTCCTGGTCGAGGTAGCTGGCAATGGCCTGAAGGTCCTCGCGGCCGATCAGGGTGACGTGGCGTGTGCCGCGCTGCGGATTGTTATAATGATCGCCGATCACCCCGGCCTGCACATCGAGCGTGAAGCTCCCAACCACGGATACCGGCGCGCGACGCTGTGGCCTGAGCCCGATCCATTCGACCACGCCCGGACGCATGGGCGCGTTCAGCAGGTCGGCCAGTGGCGATTTCGGATTGAGCATGGCTGCAGATTAGCGGCCACATAATCCGGGATCAATGCGATGGTGTGAGTTTTTCCGCCTCGCCCATATCGGCATGGATGCGGGTCAGGGCCACCGACGCCTCGGCGATGCGGCGCAGGGCGGCATGGACTTCCGGCGTATCCGAACAGGCTTCGATATCCTGCGCGCTGGCCAGGATGTCATTCAGCGGGCCGGTAATTTTCTGGCGCGACAGGCGCAAGAGTTGGTCCTTCAGGTCGTTAACCTTCTGCAGGGCTTCCAGCTGATGGCGCACCTCGTCCTCGGCGCGGGCATTGCGCAGTACATAGGCCAGCTGGTGCGACAGCAGCCGCCAGTTCAGCGGCTTGACCACGAAGGAATTGGCGCCCAGAGCGAAGGCGCGGTCAACGGCGATCATGTCCTCGCGGCCGGTCACCACCACGATGGGCAGGTGCTTCAGACGCTCGTCCCAGCGGATACGTTCGATCAGTTCGAAACCGTTCATGCGCGGCATGTCGAGATCGATCAGGGCAATGTCGGTATGGCCACCTGCCAGGCGCTCGAGAGCCGCCACGCCGTCTTCCGCCACCTCGACCTCAACGGTGGGCGTGGCGAGATGCACCATGGCGAATTCGCGCAGGATGGGATCGTCATCGGCCACCAGGACGCGGGCGGCTTCAAATTCGACAAAATGACTCAATGCGATAATTTGGGTGCCGATTTTAGCGGCCCCACTCCTTCGGGAACGGGCACGCCCGAACCGCTGTAGTTGGTGTTTATGGTGAGGACCGGATTCTGCTTCAGGGTCAGGGTCTTGGCGACGATGACGCTCCAGGCCGAATCCTGGGCCACATTGCCTGGGGTATCGACCACCAGGTTGGCGCTTGGGATATAGATGGTGCCGAGCAGCTGGCTGACATTGCCGGAGGCGATGCTGAAGGTGCCGACATTGTCGCGCGAGGTGGCGATCAGGAAGCCGGCATTGGGGCCACTCTTGCGCGCCGTCAGGCGGACCGTGGCGTTCTTAGAGAAGTTGAAGACATTGCCGATACCGAAGATCAGCGAGACATCGTCACCGCGCAGGGTGGAGTTGTCGGTCATGATCAGCGGTGCGAGGAAATAGTGATCGCCTGGCTGCAGGAACAGCGTACCGGTGCCGATGACGGTGATCGGCAGGCAGTGCAGGCCGGGCGCCAGGCTCATGTTTCCGCTGCCAAGCTGAATCGGCAGGAGGCTGGTTTCCACGACATTACACAGCTTCTTGCTACTCAGATCCATGTTGGCAAAGGGGTCATCTATCGGCAGGGCGCCGGAACGCCCCGCCGGTTCGACCGGGCCGGAGACGGTGCCGACCGCCTGTGCCGCCTCGGCCTGGATCAGCGCACCGCTGGCGACCTTGATATCGGCATTGGCGTGGACGGCGCAGCCGGTTGCGCGGATTCGCGCGGAACCCTGGACCTTGATCCCCCCGCTTTTGTCAGTCTGTAGAATGCACAGGGGTACACGCTGGACATTTTCAGCGGTGGCGGTGACAGAGAGGGTCATATCGCCAAAGCCCATGAAACCGATCAGGGCCTTGTGGGTCGATTGTCCGGTGACGGTAACGGTGCCGGCGTGGGTGTCAACGGCGGCGGTAAAGACCGGCGCCGTTGTCTGGCCGCCGCTGCCGCTCTGGCTGATGGACTGGTCGGCCACGGTAACGGCGGTCTGCCCCACCTGGGTCTGACCGACCGTGGCGATGGCCAGTTGCCCGGCACCGGCCAGGGCGCCGGCGTCGGCGGCGTCCTGCAGGCGGTTGCGGGCATTGGCGGTATCGGTGATTTCAACAACGCCCGTGATGGCCAGGGCGACGGGCACGGCGGCGAGGGCGGCAATCAGGCTGACATTACCGTGCCTGCCTTGCCAGAACGCTTTACATACTTCGGAGATTGTCTGCTGAGCCATCGCCTCTTCCCGTCGGTCGAAGCTATCAGCGAGATTTTAAGATTTACTTATTATATTGGCTCTTTGAAGGATTGTGACGGTATTGAAGTAAATGTATCGTTAAATATAACACACGGTAGCGGTATTATTATGCACATAGAAGTCAGGTTTCGAATCTGATGACAAGTAGAGATGCCACCTCCCGACCTGGGCATTCAATTTCGCGGCGTTTAACCTGGCTTGTTGTTGGGGCTGTGCTGTTTTCGACCTTGCCGGTGGCGGGTTTGTTTGTCGTGCATGAAACCACGCGCCAGGCGGAATCGCGCTGGTCGGTGATGAAGACCGCCGCCGATGTGCTGGCGTCCAGCGCCGAAGACGCTGTCGCCAGTCATGATCGCAATCAGGCCTATACCGCCCTGCGCGCCGTGACGAAGACGCCGGGCGTGACCTATGCCCGTATCGAGGCGCATGACGGCACGCCCCTGGCTGAAATGGGCGCCGGCGCGCGCCTGAAAAGCGACGTCACTATCGATGCTGGTAACCGCAAGCCCAATATCATGGCCCTGGCCACTACGCGCACCATCCAGGTCCATGCCCCGGTCATGACCGATGGTCATCAGATCGGTCAGGTGGTCGTGGTCCATCGCTCTGAGGATTTCATCCGTACCCTGCTGCAGGGTTTGGCGGGTATTTTCGTCCTGGCCGCTGTTGTCCTTGGGGTGGCCTTGTGGATCGTACGCCGCCTGCAGACGGCGATGATCCGGCCTCTTACGGAGCTGACCGGCGCGATCGAGGCCATTACGCAGCAGGGCGATTTTTCCCGCCGTGTCGAGACAAAAAGCCGCGATGAAGTCGGCACGCTGGTCACTGGTTTCAACACCATGATCGATGCCATTGCCCTGCGCGACAAGCGCCTGGAGGCGCACCTGCTCGGTCTCGAGCAGGAGGTGGCCGACCGCACCGCCGACTATGTCCGGGCGCGCGACGAGGCGCAGTCGGCCAATGCGGCCAAGTCGGAATTCCTCGCCACCATGAGCCACGAGATCCGCACGCCGATGAATGGCGTCATGGTCATGGCCGAACTGCTGGCGGCCGAGAGCCTGCCGGCGCGCGCCAAGCGCCATGCCCGCACCATCGCGCAATCCGGCCGGTCGCTGCTGGCGGTGATCAACGATATTCTCGACTTTTCCAAGATCGAAGCCGGCAAGCTGGAGGTCGAGATCTGTGAGGTCGATATCCTGGAGTGCGTCGATAATGCCTTGGCTCTGTTCCAGGCCAAGGCGCGTGAAAAGGGTATCGAACTGGTGGCCTCAGCCCATCCGGACGCGCCGCGTCTGGTGCCGGCCGACCCGGTGCGCCTGGGGCAAGTGATTTCCAACCTGGTGTCCAACGCGCTGAAGTTCACCGAAAAGGGCCATGTGCTGGTTTCGATCGAGCCCGACCGGAAGTCCGGTTTCTGGCGGCTGGTGGTGCGCGATACTGGTATCGGTATTGCGCGCGACAAGCTGGGCGCCATCTTCTCGTCCTTCACCCAGGAAGACCAGACGACGACACGGCGCTTCGGCGGCACCGGCCTGGGGCTGAGTATTTCCAAGCGCCTGGTCGAAGCCATGGGCGGCGCCATCGCCGTCACCAGCGAACAGGGGCCAAAACCAAACCAGGGCTCGCAGTTCCATGTGCGTCTGCCGGCGCTGGACTATTCGCCCCAGGGAAAAGTAAACATGTGCGCGCCGCCGGTCATCCATGATCTGGTGCGGCCCGTGGTCAAGGTTTTTATCCGTGGTGCGTTCGAGAACGAGGTGCTGGTCGAGCGACTGAAGGCCGCCAATATTCGCTTCGGACCGGACAAACCACGTCTTGTGCTGGCCGATGAATCCTGTCGCGACCAGCTTGGCGATGTCAGCCCCGAAAATCTGGTCCTGCTTGCCTGGCCGGAAGATCAGGCGGCCGAGCAGTGGGTACGCGAAGGCCGCGCCGCCTGCGTGCTGCCGCGCCCCCTGCGTCATCGCGACATCGATACCCTGATCGAACGCCTGCGCGATGGCGGCGATTTCGTGCTGTACGATACCGATACCGATCCGGAAGGCGTCGATGCCGCCTGGCCGCAGGCGCGGGTGCTGGTGGTTGATGACGGCGAGGTCAACCGCGAGGTCGCCATGGAGGCCTTGGCGCGCTTCGGTATTTCGGCGCGCGTGGCGGTCAATGGCGTCGATGCGCTCGATAAGCTGCGTGAGCAGTCCTTCGATCTGGTGCTGATGGATGGCTCCATGCCGATGATGGATGGCTTCGAGGCCACGCGCAGATGGCGGGCGCAGGAAGATAACGTACGCCTGCCGATCGTCGCCCTGACGGCCCATGTCGTAGGCCAGGCCGCACTGGCGTGGCAGGAGGCGGGGATGGATGGCGTGCTGCACAAGCCCTTCACCCTGCGCGACCTGGCTGGCGTTCTGAATACGCACCTGCCCGATACCATGCGCACGGGTGCCCTGCCTCGCATTGCCGAAATTACCCCCCCGGCGCCGGTGGCGGTATCCGAAAGCGACAGCGATCTGTTCGATCAGGCGGTGATCGCGCCGCTTGTCGAAGGCTTGAAAACCGGGCGCGGTGATTTCGTCCGCCGGGTCGTTGGCCTCTATCACAGCCACGCGCCGGAAGCGGCCGCCAGCATGCAGGCTGCCCATGCCGAGGGCGACGAGGACCGTCTGGCGCGCGCCGCCCATGCGCTGAAATCGATGAGCCTGAATATCGGGGCCAAGACCGTGGCCGGTGCCGCCGCCGGCATCGAGCGCGCCATTCGTGTCGAGCACCGCGCCATTGCCGCCGATGAGGTCGCCATGACCGCCACCTGGGTCGAGCGCACGGTTGCCGCGCTGAAAGCCATGATCGCTGATGAACCCGCGCCGGTGCCGGCAAAATCCAGAAAGAGAAAAGCCCCGTCCACGCCCCTGCCAACGCGTGCGAAAGATGATCCGGAAGCGGCGCTGATCAAGGAGATCGAGGCCGATATCGAGGCCGGCGCCTTCGAGATGGAATATCAGCCGATCTATGACCGCACGGGCGCCACTGTCGTCAGCGCCGAGGCCCTGATGCGCTGGCATCGCGGTGATCGTTCGCCTATAGGGCCGGCGGTCTTCATTCCCGTGGCCGAGCGTTCCGGCCTGATCACCCGGTTGGGCACCTTCGCGCGCCGGCGCGTACTGGAAACGACGGCCGGATGGGATATGCCGGTGGCCATCAATGTGTCGCCGATCGAACTGGACAAGCCGGGTTTCGTGGCCGGTGTCCGCGCTCTGCTCGACGAGACGGGGTTCGATCCGACGCGCCTGGTTCTGGAAGTCACCGAAACGGCTTTCCTGGGTGAGCCCGACCGCGTGCGTCAGCTGTTCAATGACCTGCGTGCCCAGGGCATCAGGCTGGCGCTCGATGATTTCGGCGTCGGCTATTCGTCCCTGACCGCGCTGCACCGTTTCCCGTTCGACAAGATCAAGATCGACCGCGAATTCGTCATGGCGCTGGATGGCGAACCGCGCGCCGCCCTGGAGGCCCTGGCCATTATCCAGGCGGTGACTGGCATCGGCCGCGCCTTTGGCATGCAGGTGACGGCGGAAGGTATCGAGACCACCAGCCAGCACAGTCACCTGAAGGCGGCGGGTGTCCATACCATGCAGGGCTATCTCTTCGGCAAGGCCATGCCGGCGCAGGCCTTTGGCCAGCTGATCGGCAAGCCGGTCCTGCAGCGGGCCTGATCCGGCTGGATTTTTTATTTTGCTGACGCCATAAGGGCCGCAGCATTGCGGAGAGACAGGTGGCAATTCGATATATTGGGGTCGGTGTGTTGGCCCTTGCGGCGGTATCCGCCCATGCGGAGACAACCGCCGAAAAGCCGGCCGAAGGTTCAGAGGAAATTATCGTCCATGGCCGGCGCTTTTCCGCCTACAGCGGCGATGCCGTCTTTAGTCGCGTCGACCTGAGCGCCGATGAGATCGGCAGGGCCATTGCCCCGGACCAGATATTGAAACAGGCGGCGCAGGCCTCGCTGTTCCGCCGCTCTTCCAGCCTGACCGCCAATCCGACCGTGCAGGGCCTGTCTCTGCGCGCCATCGCCCCCTCCGGCGCCGGACGCGCCCTGGTGACGTTGGACGGCATTCCGCAGAACGACCCCTTCGGCGGATGGGTGATCTGGGCCGGTATTCCCATCGAAGGCCTGTCCAGCACCCATGTGGTGCGTGGGGCTGGCGGTGGCGCCTATGGCGGTGGGGCCTTGACCGGCGTGGTCGATCTGTCGCTCATCCCGCCGGCGGCCCTGCATCCCTATGTCGACGCCAGTATCGATGATCATGGCGGCGGCGGGCTTCAGGCTGGCTTCCCCATGGGGGACCACATCGCCGTTCACCTGACCGATCAGACCCTGGAAGGTGATGTGCCAGTGCATGGCGATCAGCGTGGCGCGGCCGATGTGGCGACCTCCGGGCGCGATCGCAGCCTGCTGATCAATGGCCAATGGACTGTGGGCGGTGGGCAAGTCTCCCTGCTGGCCGGCGGTTATGACAGCGTACGCGCCACCGGGCTGAAAGGCGCCACGGCGCGCAGTCAGGGTGACCAGATAAGCCTGGCCTGGACCCGTCAGCCGATGGATGAGGCCCTGGGATACAGCCTGCAGGTCTGGCACAAGGACTCGAACCTCGCCAACCGCTCCATGTCTGTTCTGACCGGCCGTAGCGATACGACTCTGGCCAATGATCAGGTCAAAACTCCGGCCAGCGGTGACGGGATCAGCGCCGCCCTGCGTCATCATACCGAGGCCAGCGAATGGGAGATCGGCCTGGATGCCCGCCGTGGCGAGGGCGAGTCGCGGGAATATTATCGCTATGTATCGGGCGAAAGCACGCGCTACCGCACATCCGGCGGAGGTAACAGCCTGGCTGGGATCTATACCCAGGGCACACGCACCCTGGGTGGCTGGACAGTGACCGCCGCTGCGCGCATCGATGAGTGGCGGACCTTTGGCGCGCACCGTTTCGAGCGCGATTTGACGACCGGCGAGCCCGTGCTCAGCCTCGACCTGGTCTCTCGCCATCAGGTGATCGGGTCCGGCCGTCTGGGCCTGGCCTATCAGGCGGGTGTGCAGCAGTGGCGCTCCAGTGTTTACAGCGGTTTCCGTCCGCCGAGCCTGAATGAACTCTACCGGCCGTTCCGTGTCGGCAATGACGTGACCGAGGCCAATGCCAATCTCAAGCCGGAAACCCTGACCGGCGCCGAAATCGGCTGGCGGCGCACGACCGGGCGCCTGCAACTGGATGCGGATGTCTTCGCCAATGTGGTCAATGACCCGATCACCAATGTGACGCTCGGCATCGGACCGGCCACCTTCCCTGTGGCCGGCTATATTCCGGAAGGCGGCACCTATCGCCAGCGCCAGAATGTCGGGCAGATCCGTGCCTACGGTCTGGAAGCACAGGGCCATTACCGGATCAGTGATGCGCTCAAACTGAATGCCGCCCTGACTGCCACCCATGCCCGCGTGGCCGAAGCGGATGATACGGTCAACGGCAAGCGGCCGGCGCAGGCGCCCGAATATGCCGGCTCTGTCGGTGCCCAGGGCCATGCCGCGAAAGTCGGCTGGCGGATCGACTGGCTGTTCGAGGGGCAAAGCTTCGAGGACGACCTCAATGCTCTGCCGCTGAAGGCCTATGACAAGCTCAACCTGGCCATCGATTACCCGCTGACCACACAGGTCAGCCTGGGCTTCAGGGTCGATAATGCGCTCGATGCCGATATCCCGGTGCAGCATAGCAATGACGGCACCATCAGCTACGACACCGGCCGCATGATCACATTGCACGTGAATTACCGGCTCTAGCTTGAGATTGGCGTCTGGAACATATATAGAACAATATGTATGGCCCGCCCCTTTATCACCCTGCCGCCGCTCTATTACCGCGATCATTTCAGGGAAATGATCTGCTTTATCACCTCGGTATATGGTGGCCTTCTGGGGGCGGAAGAACAGGCCTTTATCACGCGGTTCGAAGCGCTAGATGAGTGGGCGCAGTGCCTCTATATCCGCATGAGCAATCGCAAGAAGGCGGTGTTTTCGCCGCGCGACCTGGCCTATCAGGAAATCGGCGATCTGTGGGGCGGGCTCGATCAGTTGCGTGCCCATGGCTTTATCCGCGAGATCGATGAACGCGATTACCGGGCCTGTCTGGAAGACCGGGCGAAGCCGGACCTGATCGATCTGGCGCGCGATTACCAGCTTGAGGTGAAAAGCGCCTGGTCGAAGCCGAAACTGGTCGATTTCCTGCACCGGCATTTGCCCTATGCCCGCTTTTCCTCTGGTTTCCTGCGCTCCGATCATTTTGTGCCGGAACACAAGGAGACGCTGGGCTTTCTGCTCTATCTCTATTTCGGCAAGCTTAGCGATAACATGACCAGTTTCGCCCTGCGCGATCTGGGCGTGGTGTCGGTTCGGGCGCGTGACACCTACGAGGCGCGGTTCGAGTCGTTGGAAGAGGCGCGCGCCGGCTATTTCTACACGCTTCATCTGCGAAGTCTGAAGGATGGCGCAGCCGCCGCTGCACTGGCCGATACGGTCGATGACTGGCCCCTGCCGCAGGCCGAACCGGCGCTTGGTCTGCGCGACAGCTTGCTGCACAAGGTGGGGCAGGCCCTGGAAAAGCAGAAGGATATAGAGCGGGCTCTGGCCATATATGCTCGGTCGGAGGCTTTTGAAAGCCACGAGCGCACCGTGCGTCTGCTTTATGGCCTGGGGGCGGCGGAAGAGGCGAAAGCACGGCTGGAATCCATGTTGCAAAGCCCGGCTCATGACGAGGAATATATCTTCGCCAGCGACTTCTATGCTCGCAAGTTCGGCCAGCAGCGCATCGGGCTCTATACTAATCTGTTGCGCTCGGCCGAGACGATAGAGGTCGATGAGCTCTATCGCGGCGATGCCGAATATGCCGCCATGCAGGCCTATGCCCGGCAGGGCTGGACGGCCTGGCATACGGAGAACGGGCTATGGCCGGTGCTGTTCGGTCTGCTGTTCTGGGACGAACTGTTCGGCGGTGCTGCTGGTTTCGGCTCCGAATTCGATCACCGGCCGCAAAGCCTGAAGGACAAAACCTTTTACACGCGTTTTGCCGGCCCGATTGCCGCAAAACTGGAGAGGGTCCGGTGCGGCGAGGGCGTGGAATTGCTGCGCAGCATAATTGAGGCGCATCGCGGCGAAACCAATGGTCTGTTTTACTGGTTCGATGGTTTGGAAACTCTGGTCCTGGCCTTTATCGATACGGCGCCTGCACAGGCGACCGCCGATTTGCTGCAAAAAATGACCGAGGATTTTTACGCCCTGCGCGACGGCTTCCCCGATCTGGTGCTGATCCGTGGCGATGAGGTGCGCTTTGTCGAGGTCAAGGGCGAGGGCGATTGCGTGCGCCGTCATCAGCTGGCGCGATTGAATTTGCTGCGCAGCATCGGTTTTGTCGCCGACATCTGCCGTGTAAGCTATCGCATTGATCCAGATCAGGTTTATGTCGTGGTCGATGTCGAGACCACTGGCGGCCGCCCGCCTAATGATCGTGTCACTGAAATCGGCGCGGTCAAGGTGCAGCATGGTGAAGTCATCGGCGAATGGTCATCCCTGATCAATCCGGAAAAGCGCATACCGCACTTCATCACGCAGCTAACTGGCATCAGCAATGAGATGGTGCACGAGGCACCGACCTTCGCGGAGATTGCCGACGATTTTGCTGCCTTCATAGATGGCGCCATTTTTGTTGCGCACAATGCGGCCTTCGATCACGGCTTCATCGCCAGCGAATTCCGCCGGCTGGAGCGTCGTTTCCGTCATCCCAGATTATGTACCGTTTCGGCCATGCGCCGCCATTATCCTGGACACGCCTCCTATGGTCTGGCGAATCTGTGCCGGGAATACGATATCGAACTGGTGACGCATCACCGGGCCCTGGCCGATGCTCGCGCTACAGTGGCCTTGCTTAACCTGGTCAACCGCAAACGTTTGCCGCAACCGTCACAAACCGCCGAAAAATCCGTAAAAATATCACAGTAGACTAAAAATACTGAACCACTCTGACATCGAATCCTTATAAGGCAGCAGTATAGGTTCCGCTTATGGAGGGAAGATGTCGGAAGAATTGCCGCAGGTGCTGATTGTGATCGATGTCCAGAAGGGATTCGTCACGCCGCATTCGCAGCATGTGGTCGCGCCGCTGGAAAATCTCCAGTACGAGTTCGACCACGTCATTTTCACCAAATTCTATAATCCCGATCCTTCGCCCTTCCGCAAGCTGCTGGCCTATAACGGCATGGCGCCCAGCAGCCCGGAAACGGAACTGGCCTTGCAGCCGCGTGAGGAAGCCGTGATGATCAGCCGGCCGATCTACAGCTGCGTCACCGAGCCCCTGCTGGTGAGACTGAAAACCTGGGGTGTGCGCGAGGTTTTTATCGCCGGCATCGCCACTGAAGCCGGCGTGCTGAAGAGCGTGGCTGATATGTTCGAGTTGAACATCCGCCCGTGGGTGCTGGAAGATCTGTGCGCCAGCGGCAAGAACCCCGATGCGCACGAGGCGGCCATCAAGGTCATGAGCCAGATCATTGGGCCGCAGCACATTATCAGCAGTACGGGACCCGAAGCCTCGATTGCGCGGTCCTAATTCGTCTAGCCGTCGATTTCAGCCGCCTCATGGTGTGGAAACAGACGGTTCTTACCTATCCACAGTCCGCCGATAATGGCCAGCACACCCACACTGGCCAATCCAGCCAGGGCTAGGCTGGTCTTGGGCAGGTTGCGGTAATTGATGAGCAGGCGTTCGGCCTTCATTCTCAGCGTATCCTTCACCGGTTCCGTGGCAGGTGCGTAGGTGGTAGGAGCGTCAATATAATCCATGGCGGTCACCTTAATTCTGTGATCCGAACTTAGGCCGCGCCACCATCAAAATGCGCCGTGGAAGAAAAGAGCCGCTGTAAGAAATGACGCAGGGCGTCCCTTTATGATTTTTTTATCGAAAGGCGCAGGCTTCTGCTTTTTTCCTTACGACGATTTTGAGATACTAAATTTGTCAAAGAGGTAGCTCAATGACAATAAAAAAGCCAGAGAGACGAAGTGCTTGACACATGTCAACTCGTTCACCTCTCTGGTTTTTTATTGCGCAATATCCTGCACAAAAACGGCCCCCAGCGGGGCCGTTTTGCGTTCAGGCATCAGTAGCTGCTGGGCGGATCGCTGGCGGGGAAGCTGTCATCGATCATGGAATCGATCTGGCTTTCATCGAGATTATTGCGCAGTGTCCTGTCGGCGCGCAGGCATGTGCGCGTGGGCGTGCGGCGGAAGAAACCGGTCAGGAAGCTTGTTACGAAAGTGCTGAGGATATCGAGCGTTGAGGCCGGATGGCTGTCGTGCACCGCCTCATATTGCAGGGCGGCTTTGGTAGCCTTCAGTCCATCCGCTTCACTGATGGCGTCTTCGCCGGTTTTCACATCGGAAAGGATCTTTTCGTCAGTGCCTTCCGGCGGAAAGGGATCGCTCTGGCCATTACCGCGCGCCACATCGGCGGGGTGGGTGCCGTCACGGCTGTGGCGTGACTCTGTCCTGATGTCTGATACGGCCATGATGTCCTCCTGATTTGGGATCAGTCTAGGCCCTGCCGAATAAAGTGACGCTGGCGATCAAAGGCGAGGGATGTAAGGCTGTGATAAGGCGGCTTGAGATCGCCCTCGTGCCATGACATAGAAACGCTGCACCTGAATAATGCCGCTGGAATCCTCATGATCACCGAAATCGCCACCCTGACCATTGATCCCGCCAAGGCCGCGGACTTCGAAGCCGCTGTCGCCAGCGCGGCGCCTTTTTTCAAAAGCGCCGAAGGCTGCCACGGTATGGCACTGGAAGCGGTGATAGAGACGCCTGGGCTCTATAATCTGCGGGTCCTGTGGGAGACGGTCGATCACCATATGGTCACCTTCCGCGAGAGCGACAACTTCCAGCAATGGCGTGCCCTGGCGGGTCCCTTCTTCCTGTCGCCGCCGAAAGTGGTGCATGCGGAAACACGGGCTACCTATTTCTGATCAAATTCTGTTATAAACGGTCTTCCTAAAGGGCGTTAAAGTCCTTAAGGATGCGTTTTCCCGACACTGTACAGAGTATCATGACCGAGCCGACATCCCCGAAACCACCCGCCCGGACCACGCGCAAGGCGCTGCTGACCCCGCTGGAATTCGCCCGCATCGCCGATCTGGCCTGGCGGACCGATCCGCGCGGATCGCTGGCGCGGCAGATTTCCGAAGCGACCGGCGTTTCGGAAAGCTCGGTGGAACGCTGGCTTAAGGATGAGCGCCACCCGGCGCCGCCGGAACGCATCGCCGAGGCCCTCCGCCTGGCCGACAAGCGCATGCATGAGAACAGCGACTTTCTCTATAATGTCGCCATGACCCTGGCCCAAAACCCGACCTAAGTATTCTAACTAAGGACTGGAACTAAGGGCTGGGCTTAAGTCAGCGCTCGGTGATCCGGCGCACCAGGCTGGAAATAATCACCACCAGGCCGATGCCGGTAATGACGGCCAGGGCCGTGTTCAGCAGATCGTCCGTATCGGGTTGTGTGTCCGGTATGCCTTCCGAGCCGCCCAGCGGGCGTTTGGCCTGCAGCGGCGCATTGCGCTCGGCCGCTGCTTCCAGAATGGCCTCTTGCTGCGGTGACCAGTCCCAGATGCCTGGGGCGTCGCTTTTCACTTCGGGCATATAGAGAGAGGGGGTGAAGGGGGGATGTCCGCCAGCCGAACCTTGACGGGCCGACGCATTCAGTTGTGCCATGGGGAAGCCTCCTGTGCGCTACCATAATACACCCGAAATAAATTTCGTCACCCGGCTTGGACGGACCGCTATTAGCGAGGCGTAAATGTCAGGACTTCTGGGTGAGGGCGTCTGCATGGGCGCCGGCGCGATCAGTACGGCGGCGGGCCGGGCGATTGCCCTGCATGGAGCGGCGCATGGACTGCATGACCAGGGGCGCCATGACCAGGGATATGCCAAACGCATCCGCCAGCCAGTCGGGGATATTGCCGTCACGGCCCACCATGGCCTGCACGACCTCGATCAGACCGCCAATGGCCAGGCAGATCAGGGCTACATCCCATTTGCGGATTTTCGGCAGGGCCAGAAGGCTTAAGGTTGTCAGCGCATAAAAGGCCAGAACATGCGCTTCCTTGTCGGTAAAACCGACCTTCTGCTCCAGACCGCCAAAGGGGCCGAAAACCAAGATGGCAATCGTCACGGTCAGCACCGCCAGGGCGGAGCGCACAAGCCAGGTCATCTTATGGGCACGGGACATTTGGGGCAGCAAAGGGAGGACTCCATCGGTTTATGGAGCCATCTTACTGAGCAGGTGCGAAAACGCGGTGAAGGGACATGGTTAAGATTTTATTTTACTTGCAGGATCGTGCCCGGCGGGTAGTCTCATTCAGGCGCTCAGAGGCCGCGCAGGCTCGCCGCATCAGCGGTGGCGTGCCGTCGCACGCTGTCGGGATGCGATGAAGTCAGTTCGCCGTCTGACGGATATCTACTGGAGACACCCATGTTCACACGCCTGCTGCTGACCGGTTCCGCCGCCCTGTTCCTAATGGGCGCCGCGCCCATTACCCAGCAGGGTAGCGCCACTCAGCCTTCGCCTCAGGAAGTGCTCGATGCCGCCCCGGCGAGCGCCTGGATGACTATTCCCGCGGAAGACCTGGTCGTCATGACCCTCGCTGACGGCAGTGTGGTCGAATATCAGCTGGCGCCTGATTTCGCACCGGCCCACGTCGCTAATATCCGCCAGCTGGTGCGCTCCGGCTATTTCGACGGCGCCTCGATCCTGCGCGTACAGGATGCTTATGTGGTGCAATGGGGACGGGCTGATGAAGACAAGACCGAGGCGAAGGGGATCAACCCGACGCCGCCGGCCGAATATGAATTCGCCCCGCCGGCCGATTTCAAGGCCCTGCCGTATCGCGATGCCTATGCTGAGGCGGTAGGGCACGTCAAATCCTGGCCGGTGGCCAGTGACGGCAAGTCTGACTGGCTGGTCCATTGTTATGGCATGATCGGCGTGGCGCGCGACGTGGCGCCGGATACGGGGTCCGGCACCCAGCTCTATACAGTGATCGGTCATGCGCCTCGTCATCTCGACCGTAACCTGGCTGTGGTCGGTCGCGTCATCAATGGCATGGAATTCCTGACCGACCGTCCGCGCGGCACAGAAGAACTGGGCTTCTATAAGGACGACACACAGCGCATAAAGATTGTCTCGGTGAAAATGGCTGCGGACCTGCCGGCGGAGGCGCGCCCCTCCTTCCAGGTTCTGGATAGCGACAGCCCGACCTTTGCCGCCTGGGTGAAGGCGCGGGCCAATCGATCGGGCGCTTTTTTCGTTAAACCGGCCGGTGCGGTCGATCTCTGCAATGCGCTGGCGCCGGTTCGGGGAATAAAATAATCAACTTTTGCGCGCAAGGCATGAGGCCTCAATACGAGAATATTCTGCCTTGCGCAGTATGCACCCGGTGGTTGTTGTGTGGTTTTGGGTAACGATGTTATAAATTTTGGCTCAAGCGGGCTCACCCCAAGCCGAAAATTTATGTACAGGACTAATTTATCTGCGATTTTTCCTTTTTCTCGAAAATTAAAACCACATTCATGAGATAATATTCTACCTGCTAAATTTTATATTCGTTCAATAACTTTAGTAATTTCTGCATATACTTATCTGTATACGATTTGCGAAAACTTGACTGTGAGAGAAAAGGTAGGCGCATAAACTCTCCGTTAACCGCAAAGCGCAATAAACTGCCCTCACTGAATTCCGGAATGGTAACCGTATCAGGGGTGTGAGGCGTATGATGTTTTTCAGGAAAACCGACCAGACGGATACCAAGGCGATCATAGACGCCCTGAACGCGTCTCAAGCTGTGATTGAATTTACGCCTGCGGGTGAAATCCTGGCCGCCAACGGCAATTTTCTGAATACCGTCGGATACAGCCTGAGCGAGATTGTTGGTCAGCATCACCGGATATTCTGTGATCCGGTCTATGCCGAAAGCGAAGACTACCGGCAGTTCTGGCGCGATCTGGGGCAGGGGCACTTCGCCTCCAATGTCTTCAAGCGTTTCGGCAAGGGCGGCCGCGTGATCTGGCTGCAGGCCACCTATAATCCGATCCGTGACCAGAACGGCAAGGTCGTTAAGGTCGTGAAGTTCGCCAGCGACATTACCGCCGCCAAGGCCCATGAGATCGATGTCAACGGCAAGATCGACGCCATTGACCGCGCTCAGGCAGTGATCGAATTTAGCCCCAGCGGCACAATCCTGACCGCCAATTCGAATTTCCTGTCGACGGTCGGTTATGAACTGAGCGACATCGCCGGCAAGCACCATGCCATGTTCTGCGATGCGGAATATGCACAATCGCCGGCCTATCGTCAGTTCTGGGAGAAGCTGGGGCGCGGCGAATACCAGGCAGCAGAATATCGCCGCATCGGCAAGGGCGGGCGTGAGGTCTTTATCCAGGCCACCTATAATCCGATCTTCGATGATACCGGCACGGTGGTGAAGGTGGTAAAGTTCGCGACCGATATCACCGACATGGTGCGCCGCCGTCTGCGCGGCGCCGAACTGAATGGTGAACTGGGGCAGGTGGTCGACAGTATTTCCGAGGCGCATGAAAAGGCCGGCATTGCTGCCAGCGCCTCGACCGAAACCGGCGCCATGATCCACAGCGTGGCCGCGGCCTCCGAGGAACTGGCGCAAAGCGTGCGCGATATTTCCAACAGCATGGGCCATGCGCGCGGCAGCGTCGAAGGCGTGTTCAAGCACACCGAGGTGGCCAATAGTTCGGCGGAATCGCTCAACAAGTCCGCCACCTCGATGACCAATGTGGTGACCCTGATTCAGGATATTGCCGGCCAGATCAATCTGCTGGCGCTGAACGCCACCATTGAATCCGCCCGTGCCGGCGAGGCCGGAAAGGGGTTTGCGGTTGTCGCCTCGGAGGTCAAGTCCTTGGCCAATCAAGCGGCGCGCTCGACCCAGACCATTGCGGCCGAGATCGCAAACATGCAGGCCGTAACCGGCGAAGTGGTCGGTGCGCTGGGTCTGATTTCCAATTCGATGAATGAAGTTCTGGGCAATGTCACTTCGGTGGCCGGTACGCTCGAACAGCAGACGGCCGCGACCTGTGAAATCACCGCCAACATGCAGGCAGCGGTCACGGCAGTCGGTGAAATCAACGAAAGCCTTGAAAATATCAGCATGACCTTCGCCACGGTCGCCGAGGAATCCGGGCGTGTGAAGGCCGAAATGGATAATCTGGCGGCATAGGCTGCGCCACTAACCGATTATATACATAAGCCAGCTATGATGTTCTTGCCGCAGCAAGCGGTGGGGCGCGTGAAACAGCGCTTGCAGCACAATGCAGGATGTCAGTGGTCGATTTGTCGGTTGTCAGGCGTATGACAGATATTTTCCGGGTACAGACCGGAAATGCGGAACTTTCCCGCGCCCAGTATGATGCCTTCGCCAAGCAGATTCCCCTGCTTTACCTTCTCCTTACCACCAATACGGTCGCTGTGGCGATCAGCTATGCCCGGCTGGCGCCCGCGCTGCTGACCCTGGCCCTGCCGACCCTGCTTTGCCTCATGTGCGCCCTGCGCCTCGTCAAATGGCTAAACCGTTCGCGCCGGCAGCCGACCGATGATATGGTACTCAGGCAATTGCGTCAGACCAACCGGCTGGCCGGTGTCATTGCCGCTGCCTTCACGGCCTGGGGGCTGTTGCTTTACGGCTACGGCGATGCCTATGCTCATGGCCATGTCGCCTTCTATATGGCCCTGACAGTCATCGGCTGCATCTTCTGCCTGATGCACCTGCGCTCAGCCGCGATCATCGTCACGCTGATCGTCAATATACCTTTTATCATCTTTTTCCTGATGCAGCCGCAGACCAGCCTGAAGGCGATGGCGCTCAACCTGGTCTTTGTTTCCATCGCCATGATCATTGTCCTGATGACCTATTCGCGCGATTTCTCGCGGCTGGTGGAATCGCGCAGCGAAACGCGTCACCTGAGCGATGAAAACTTTCGTATCGCCAATCTCGACAGTCTGACCGGCTTGGCTAACCGCCGCTGGTTCTTTGCCGAACTGAGCCGTCAGTATACGCGCGCCAAGACGCATGGTGGCGCCTTTGCCGTCGGCATTGTCGACCTGGACGGCTTCAAACCGGTCAATGATACCTATGGCCATTCCACCGGCGATCGCGTGCTTACCGAAGCCGCCCAGCGTTTCAAGGCGGCGTGCGGTGAGGATATCATCCTGGCGCGATTGGGGGGTGACGAATTCGGTTTCATCGTTCCCGGCAACCCGACACGCGACGAACTGCGCTGGCTGGGCACGGCGATCAGCGACACCATCCGTATGCCCTATATCGTGGGCGGCTCGCAGGCCCTGCTGGGTTCATCCATCGGCGTGGCCGGCTATCCGCAATCGGCCACCGATCCGGAAGCTCTGTTCGAACGCGCCGACTATGCCCTCTATCACGCCAAGCGCCACCAGCGTGGCCAGATGGTCATCTTCTCCAGCGAACACGAAGCGCAGATCCGCAGCCATAGCGTCATCGAGCAGGCCCTGCAGAATGCCGATCTTGACGCTGAACTCTCCATGGTCTTCCAGCCGATCGTCGATATGAGCAGCGGGCGGGCGACGGCTTTCGAGGCCCTGGCGCGCTGGGAAAGCCCGAGCCTGGGCATGGTCAGCCCCGATCGCTTCATCCCCGTGGCAGAACGTGCCGGCCTGATCCGCGGCGTCACGCGCGCCTTGCTGAAAAAGGCCCTGGAAGCCGCCGCGCAATGGCCGGCCGAGGTCCGGATATCCTTCAACCTGTCGGCCCAGGATCTTTCGGATTCCGAAAACGTGGTGCAGATCATCGCCCAGATCAATCGCAGCCGCGTCGATCCCAGGCGGATCATCTTCGAGATCACCGAAACCTCGGTGGCGCAGGACTTCCAGAAGGCGCAGATGGCCGTTCAGACCTTCAAGGCCCTGGGCGTGCGCATCTCACTGGATGATTTCGGGACCGGTTTCTCAAGCCTCAGCCACGTCCACCGTCTGCCACTCGACAAGATCAAGGTCGACCGCAGTTTCGTGACCGATATCGAAACCAATCCGGTCAGCCTGAAGATCGTCAAGTCTCTGACGGCTTTGTGCGCCGATATGGGACTGGAGTGCATTGTCGAAGGCGTGGAAACCGAGGCGCAACTGACGATCCTGCGCGAGATCGGCTGCAGAACCGTACAGGGGTATTACTTTGCCCGTCCTATGGCCGAAGCGGATGTGCTGCCGTATATATCAGAACGGGAAGAAAAAACGGCCTGATATTGGGTCGTATATACGTATATATATGCGATATATTGGCCCCATTCTAAGTTGCGAAAATTGGCAATCCTCTCTTTTAAATTGAATTCGGAAAATATATTTATCCAAAATAACGCGAGCCATTCTCATCGTAATTCACTGTTAACCTCGATTCAGGCCTAACTGCGTTATGTAAACACAAGAACAACAACGTGGCAGGGATCTCAGGATCTCTTTTGAGGCTTATCCTATGTTATTCGGCAAGCAGGTATCCGGCGATACAAGAGGCATAATAGCGGCGCTCAACGCCTCACAGGCGGTGATCGAGTTTACTCCCAGGGGCGAAATTCTGACAGCCAACAGTAATTTCCTCAATGCCGTTGGTTACAGCCTGTCCGAAATCGCCGGGAAGCATCACAGCCTCTTCTGCGATCCGGCCTATGTTTCCAGTGATGCCTATCGCCAGTTCTGGCAGAGCCTGGCCAATGGGGAATTCAAGTCCAATGTCTTCAAGCGCTTCGGCAAAGGCGGTCGGATTGTCTGGCTGCAGGCCACCTATAACCCCATCCGCGATGGTTCCGGAAAGGTGACCAAGGTCGTCAAGTTCGCCTCCGATATTACCGAAGCCAAGATGAGCGAAGTCGACCAGAAGGGCAAGATCGAGGCCATTTCACGCGCCCAGGCCGTGATCGAATTCACGCCGGAAGGCAAGGTGATCACTGCTAACCAGAATTTCCTCGATGTACTCGGTTATCGTCTCGATGAAATCGTCGGCAGACCGCACAGCCAGTTCTGCGAACCGGCCTATGCGGCCTCCGACGCCTACCGCCGCTTCTGGGACGATCTGCGCGCGGGCAAATTTCAGGTGGCGGAGTACAAGCGCCTCGGCAAGGGCGGGCGCGAAGTCTACATCCAGGCCAATTACAATCCGATCTTCGACGATACCGGCGCTGTGGTGAAGGTGGTCAAGTTCGCGACCGATACCACCGAGGCCGTGCGCCGCCGCATACGTAATGAAAACCTGAGCCAGACGATCAATACCGACCTGGGCGATGTCATGCAGCGCATGGTCGAAGCGACGCAGATGACCTCCAGCGCCACTTCCGCGTCTTCGGATACGGGGGCGATCATCAATTCGGTCGCCGCCGCCTCTGAAGAGCTGAGCCAGAGCGTGCGCGAGATTGCGCAGAACATGGGCAGCGCCCGCGTCAATGTCGAGAACGTGTTCAAGCACGCCGAGGGCGCCACGGTCTCCGCCACCGGTCTGAACAAATCGGCGGCGGCCATGACCAATATCGTTACCCTGATCCAGGATATCGCCGGGCAGATCAACCTGCTGGCGCTGAACGCCACCATCGAATCCGCCCGCGCCGGCGAGGCGGGCAAGGGTTTTGCCGTCGTCGCCTCGGAAGTGAAGAATCTGGCCAACCAGGCGGCCAATTCAACCAAGACTATCGCGGCGGAAATCACCAATATCCAGTCGGTGACCGGAGAGGTGGTCGAGGCGCTCGACCTGATCTCGGGTTCCATGGATACTGTCCTAGAAAACGTCGCTTCCGTGGCCAGCGCCATGGAGCAGCAGGATGCCGTGACCAATGAGATCAGCGGCAACATGCAGACGGCCGTCTCGGCCATAGGCCAGATCAATGACAGCCTGGGCCGCATCAATCACACCTTCGCCAGCGTGACCGAAGCCTCCGAAAAGGTGAAGGGCGACGTCGAGGTTCTGGTGGCCTGACCAGCCCCGCGAGTCTAAAAGTCAGCCGAAGACCGTTTTCAGTATCTGTGCCGTCCGCTTCGCCGGATCACGGCGGATGGCGGTTTCCTCGCGTCCGACGAAGATGAACAGCCCTTGCAAGGCCAGGCCGGTGGCCCACTGGCCGAGATAGGTCTTGGCGTCGGTCTGGAAATAGTTTTTGAGATTGCTGCGCTTGACCGCCCGGTCGAAATAATCGACGGCGCCGCTGGCCTGCATGGCGCTTTCCATCGGCGGGGTAAAGGCGGAGGTTAGGGCAGGGGTGGTCTTCTTTTGCAGATAGAGTGTGCCGGCGGTATTACCGCCCCGGATGATGCCGACCGCGTCGGTAATGGTCAGGGTCTGGATGGCATTGATGAACAGGCCTCTTGCCATGGGGGCGGCGTTTTCCGCTGCCCGGTTCATGCGCAGGTGCAGGTCATCGAGCAGTCCGGACTGGCCCAGCGGCTTGAGCAGCTTTTGCGTTTTGGCCAGGGAAGGCGGCAGGGGAATGCGGATTTGCGGATCGCCCCAGTAGGCGTTGGTCTGGGAGAGGTGCGTCACCGAGGCTTCCGCGCTCTGTTTCAGGGCTTCGCGCAGGCCGGCCTGAGCCTGCTGGTCGGACAGTTTCGCCAGTGCGGCCGGTGAAAAGCCCAGTGCGCCCAGGCTCACCACGCCCGTCAGTAAAAACCGTCTGTCCATTTGATCCCCTCCTCTGGCGGGAGCAGAGTACAGCATATTTTTCCCCTGTCGCGTTACTTATTTGCTTCGCAGCGCGGCAAAAGTGTAACAGTTTTGGCCTTTCATTGCGCTTTCCGTCTGAAATTGTTGTGATTTTCGTTATTAAACATTAACCATTAACGCCTGAGGGCCAGTTTTGGGGGATTGTGCGGTCATGCAGAAAGGCGTGATCCATATTGCAGGCGTCGTCGGGTTGCTGTTTCTGGCCGCCCTGACCCTGCCGCGCGCCGATCGTCATATCGAAGATCGTCTGCAGTCGGAACTGTCCCTGGCCCTGACCGATCGCGGCCTTGCTGGCATAGAAGGTCATTTTGACGGCCAGACCCTGACCCTGCGATATGCCCGCAATGCCATCGATACCATCGACACCGATAACGCCTCCCTGCTCGCGCCGCGCATGGCTGAGGCGCAACAGATCGCCGAACGGCTGACCGGTGGCATGAAGCGCCCGGCCGGAGACGCCGGACTCTGGGGGCCGGTGACGCATATTTCGGTCGATGAAGGGTCGGTCGACAGCCTGGCCCGGCAGATGGAAATGCGCCGCAGCCATGAGCCGGTCTATGAGGCCGCTCCCTATGAAAGCGACCCGGCGCCCCCTGGCGGTCTCGCCTTCGCGGAGGCGCCATGATCTACCTTGTCACCGAAATGGCCGGCCCCATGGTGGCAGCGCTTCTGTTGGGCGTCATCTGCGGCTTCATGGAGCACTGGCTGCGACCGAGACGGCGGAGGCCGCATGGTTAGCTTGTTTCTGCAAGGATTCGCCCTGCTTTTCGTGGCCTTTGTCATCGGCCTGCCGCTGGGCCACTTGCTGGCGAAGCAGGTGCGCCGCTGGGTCACGCCGCGCCGGGTGGAAACGGCGCGCATACTGGATACGGCCGCTGTCGACCTGACCGCACGCCCTGATCCTGACGACAATCAAGGGATTGGGCAAGGGATTGGGCAAGGCATAGACTCACCATCGGTCCTGCCGTGGTCGGAGTCCGTGACCTATCCGGTTTCGGCCTTCGGGCGCACCACTGTTTCCGTGCGCCCGGATCGCCCGTAGGCCTATTTCTTCAGCTGACCCAGATCGCGCACCGCGCCGGTATCGGCGGAGGTGACCAGGGCGGCATAGGCTTGCAGCGCCTTGGAGACATAGCGCTCGCGGTTCTTCGGCGTGTAGGCCTCGGTGCCACGATGGTCCTCGGCGGCGCGGCGTTCGGCGATCTCGCGGTCAGAGATGGCGAGATGGATGGTGCGGTTGGGGATATCAATCTCGATCAGGTCGCCGTCCTCCACCAGGGCGATCAGGCCGCCGGCTGCCGCTTCCGGCGAGGCGTGGCCGATAGAGAGGCCCGAGGTGCCGCCGGAGAAGCGGCCATCGGTCAGCAGGGCGCAGGCCTTGCCCAGGCCCTTCGACTTCAGATAGGTGGTCGGGTACAGCATTTCCTGCATACCCGGACCGCCCTTGGGGCCTTCGTAACGGATGACCACCACGTCGCCCTCGACGATCTGGTTGCCGAGGATGGCGGTCGTCGCCGAGTCCTGGCTTTCGAACACGCGCGCCTTGCCGGTGAACTTCCAGATCGATTCATCGACCCCGGCGGTTTTCACGATGCAGCCCTTTTCGGCGATATTGCCGTAAAGCACAGCCAGTCCGCCATCCTTGGTAAAGGCGTTCTCGACCGAGCGGATCACGCCGGTCTGGCGATTGCTGTCCAGCTCGTCCCAGCGCTTCGATTGCGAGAAGGCCTGCGTCGTGCGCACGCCGCCCGGCGCCGCCTTGAAGAATTCGGCCACCGAAGAATCGTTGGAGGATTTGATATCCCAGTGGGCCAGGGCCGCGGCCATGGACGGGCTGTGGACGGTCGGCTGTTCGCCATGGATCAGGCCGCCGCGGTGCAGTTCACCGAGGATGCCGACAATGCCGCCGGCGCGGTGAACATCCTCGATATGCACCTCCGAAGAGGCCGGCGCCACCTTGCAGATGCACGGCGTCTTGCGCGAAATCCGGTCGATGTCCTGCATGGTGAAATCGACGCCGGCTTCCTGAGCGGCGGCGAGGATGTGCAGCACCGTATTGGTCGAGCCGCCCATGGCGACGTCGAGCGTCATGGCGTTCTCGAAGGCTTCCTTGGTGGCGATGGAGCGCGGCAGAACCGAGGCGTCGTCCTGACCGTACCAGCGGTCGCACAGATCGACGATGGTGCGGCCGGCTTCGCAGAACAGGCGCTCGCGGTCAGAGTGGGTGGCCAGGGTCGTGCCGTTGCCGGGCAGGGAGAGGCCGAGCGCTTCGGTCAGGCAGTTCATCGAATTGGCGGTGAACATGCCCGAGCACGAGCCGCAGGTCGGGCAGGCGGCTTCTTCGACGGCCTGGACCTGTGCATCGGAAATGCGGTCGTCGCCGGCCTGCATCATGGCGTCGACCAGGTCGAGCGCGTGGGTCTTGGCCTTGCCGGTCTCATCCGGCCAGACCACCTTGCCGGCTTCCATCGGGCCGCCGGAGACGAAGATGACGGGGATATTGATGCGCAGGGCGGCATTCAGCATGCCCGGCGTGATCTTGTCGCAGTTCGAGATACAGACCATGGCGTCGGCGCAGTGGGCGTTGACCATGTATTCCACGCTGTCGGCGATGATGTCGCGCGAGGGCAGCGAATAGAGCATGCCGCCGTGGCCCATGGCGATGCCGTCATCGACCGCGATGGTGTTGAATTCCTTGGCGACGCCGCCGGCCTTCTCGATCTCGCGCGCCACCAGTTGGCCCAGATCCTTCAGGTGGACGTGACCGGGCACGAACTGGGTGAAGGAATTGACGACCGCGATGATCGGCTTGGAGAAGTCCTCGTTCTTCATGCCGGTGGCCCGCCAGAGCGCCCGCGCGCCCGCCATGTTGCGGCCGAAGGTGGTGGTGCGGGAACGTAAAGCGGGCATAATAGTTACCTGTGTAAGCAAATATAGGAGAAACAAGGCTTTGCGGGATGGGCTCTATATAGTCCTGATGCGATTTTAGGCAATGATTTTGTATCTGGGGCAGGAAAGTAAGACACCCCACCACCACATCTCACGCTTCGCGTTTGTGCGGTCCCCCTCTCCGAACAAGTCGGGGAGGTATAAGAAATCTGCACCTCCCCAGCTTGCTGGGGAGGGGGGCGCGCCCTTCTTAGGGCGTGGTGGTGGGGTGTCTTTCTTGATCCCGCCAGATCCAGCGCAGGATATCCGGCAGTAACGCGCCGCCTTGCTGGTCGGAATGGCCGCCATCGCCCCAGACGTATTTCAGGTCATAGCGCGCCGGGCCGAGGTGCCAGGTGTCGGCATTGGCATTGGCCCATTCCAGCGATTTCACCATCTGCTGGTTGGCCAGGAACCAGTTGCCATGCTCGTTATCGAGATCGTTCGAACCATCCTGCATGAAAATGCGCAAGGGCCGGATCTTCGACTTGCGGATCAGGCCGGGATAGGTGTCACCGCCGGGCACAAAGGGCGTGGTCGCCGTCGCCGGGTGCATGCCGATCGAGGTGTAGCTGCCGATCATGCTGATGACATTGCCAAAGGCCTCCGGATGGTTCCAGCTGACGGTAAAGGCGGCAATCGCTCCTGAGGACGTACCGCCGATCACGCGCTTCTTCGGATCGTTCGTAAACGCATAGCTCTTCGCCACCTCCGGCAGCAGCTCCTCGATCACCATCCTCCCGTAGTCATCGCTGACCGCATCATACTCCTCGGCGCGATGATCGGGATTGTTCATGCCGAGATTATCGGGATAGTGCTCGCTCACATTGCCGGGCGTGACAAAGACGCCCAGCGTCGGCGGGATATCGCCCCTGGCGATCAAGTTGTCCAGCACGGTATTGATGCGCAATGGCCCGCCCGGATTGAGCGCGCGCTGGCCATCCTGGAACACAAGCAAATTCGGTGGTGTGGCGGCATTATAACCCGCCGGCACATAGATCCAGTAGCGCCGCACCGTGCTGGCGAAGATCTGCGAATGAAATTCCAGCGGCCCGACCAGCTTACCATGCGCCACGGTCTGTATTTGAGAATCGGCGCTTAAAGGATAGTCGCCAGGCGTGCGCGGTTCTTCCGCCCAGGCGGGCAGGGCGAGGCACAGGGTAAGCGCAGCGGTCGCGAATATCTTCATGGTATTTCCCCCTTTATTATGCGCGTATGATAGGCCGTGGCAGGCCATTGGCAATATGGCAGGTGACGCTGGGGAATGGCGCGGCGTGCATCAGAGGGAGATTGTTGCGTTTTTTGTCGCGCAGAACTGCGGTTTTTCGGGATTTGGCGATTATTTGTGAAAATATTTACCCGAAATTTGCCAAATTAAGAAAAATAGTTTTGCTGCATCGCCGTAATAACTTGAATTGCCGAAAAATTTTTCCAAATTTTCCTTTGCAATTTGAAAAGAGTTCTGGCTATATGTGGATAACGCACCCATCCGGGGTAGCGCGGAGTTGAGTTATGACCAAGGCTTCGGCCATCGCCATTGCAAAGAACAAGACGCAAGAGCTTCGCGCTCTGGCGACCTCGTTCGTCATGGCCGTCATTGTATTCGACCTCGTATCGCTGCTTATTGGGGGCGTAGTACGCCCCATGCTTTCGGAGTGGTAGCGCAGGTTTAAACACCCGCACTAAAGAGGATACATCCTCCCGCTCCCCAACCGAGCGGGATTTTTTCGCACATCTCACTATCTGAACCGGAAGAGATTTTATCGTGACCATGCAGAGCCAGATCAATACGCAGACAGCCACCCCGTTCAAGGGTTCGGCCGCTGTAGTACGCGCTTCGCAGGACTTCGCCATTCTCCATGGTTCGTTGGCGCCTGCCGGCTGCGTTATCCGTCTTGAGGGGTTCACGAGCGAAGCTTACGATGGCCGCGCCCGCGTCTTCGAATCCGCCGGCGATGCCCTGGCGGCGGTCCATGCCGGCCGTATCCGCGATTGCGATATCGTTATCATCCGCCACGAAGGTGACATGGCCTACCGCGCTGACGATCTCGGCGATATCGATGCCGCTCTGGAAGGCGCGGGCATCGAGCGCGTCACCATCATCACGGACGGTCATATCGGCGCCGGCTCGGGTGCGATCATCGGCCAGGTCGCGCCGTCCGCCTCGGCGCGCGGCCCCATCGCCTATGTCAATGACGACGACATCATCCACATCGACATTGCGGCGCGCCGCATCGATATCCTCGCCGATATCGATATGCGTCGTGCCGCCAGGATGCAAAAGCCCGGTCAAAAGACCTTCGGCGCCGGCGCCCTGGAAAAATATGCCCGCATGGTGACTTCGGTCACCCGCGATGGTTCCTTTTAAACCTCAATACCCATACCTTGGAGACTACTGTGAAGATCTATACGAATGACGACGTTTCGCCTGACAGCCTGAAGGGTGAGCGCATCGCCATCATCGGTTACGGCAGCCAGGGCCGCGCCCATGCCCAGAACCTCCGCGATTCCGGCGCTGACGTCATCGTCGGTGTCCGCAAGGGCGGTTCCGGCTACGAAAAGGCCACCCATGACGGTCTGCAAACCGCCGAGATCGCCGACGCCGTCAAGGACGCGACCATCATCGCCATCCTGACGCCGGACATGAGCCACGCCGAGATCTATTCGAACATCATCGAAAAGCATGCGCCGCAAGGCGCCGCCCTGCTGTTCGCCCACGGCTTCTCGGTCCTCTACGGCCGCGTCGTCGCCCGTCCGGACCTTGACGTCATCCTCGTCGCCCCGAAGGGCCCGGGCGATCTCGTTCGTCGCGAATATCAGCGGGGCCGCGGCGTGCCGTCGCTGTTCGCCGTTGACCGCGACGTGACCGGCAATGCCGCCCGCAAGGCTCTGGGTTATGCCCGCGGCATCGGCGGCACCGTCGGCGGCGTCATCGAGACGACCTTCCGCGAAGAAACCGAAACCGACCTGTTCGGCGAACAGGCCGTTCTGTGCGGCGGCACCACCGAGCTGGTCCTGATGGGCTTCGAGACCCTGGTTGAGGCCGGCTACCGTCCGGAAATCGCTTATTTCGAAGTGCTGCACGAGCTGAAGCTGATCGTCGACCTGCTGTATGAAGGCGGCTTCGCCAAGATGCACTCCTTCGTTTCGGAAACCTGCAAGTACGGCGACCTGGTCTCCGGCCCGCGCATCATCAACAGCGAAACCCGCGAGCGCATGCGTGAAGTTCTGAAGGACATTCAGGACGCCACCTTCGCCCGTGAATGGATTCTGGAAAACCAGGCCGGCCGTCCGCGTTACAACTCGCTGATGAACACCGACCTGAACCACCCGATCGAAAAGGTCGGCAAGGATCTGCGCGGCCGCATGAGCTGGCTGCAAAACAAGGCCAATGTCGACGCGTAAGCGCTGACAACTACCTGCCTGGATTGGACGGGTTCAATCCAGTTACGGCGGCGGACCTAGGCGGGTCCGCCGCCACCTCCTTCTGATTTTCGAGTTTGATACGATGAGCAACCAACCGACAGGCGCACAACTGGTCATCTCCACGCTGAAGGCGCTGGGGGTCGAGACCGTGTTCGGTTATCCGGGCGGCGCCATCATGCCCATCTATGATGCCCTGGCCGGTTCCGGCCTGCAGCATATCCTGGTGCGCCATGAGCAGGGCGCGGCGTTTGCCGCTGACGCCTATGCGCGCGCCACCGGCAAGACCGGCGTCTGCATGGCCACCTCCGGTCCCGGCGCCACCAACCTGATCACCGGCATCGCCAATGCCTATATGGACAGCGTCCCGCTGGTCTGCATCACCGGCCAGGTCGCCACCCACCTGATGGGCACGGACGGCTTCCAGGAAGTTGATATCCTTGGCCTGACCCTGCCGATCGTCAAACACTCCTGGCTGGTCCGCAACGCCGCCGATATCCCGGCCATCCTGTCCGAAGCTTTCGCCATCGCCGCCGAAGGCCGTCCGGGCCCGGTCCTGGTTGATATCCCCAAGGACGTTGCCTCCAGCTTTGTCGCCGTTTCCGGCGCCGCCACCTTCCCGGAATGGACCGCGCCGGAGCCGGACGCCGCTGCCATCAAGGCCGCCGATAAGCTGATCGAGCAAGCCAAGCACCCGCTGTTCTATATCGGCGGCGGGGTTGAAATGGCCCACGCCTCGGCCGAGCTGCGCGCCCTGGTCGCCCGCACAGGCATCCCGGCGGTTTCGACGCTGAAAGGCCTGGGCACGATCCCGACCACCGACGATCTGTTCCTCGGTATGCTGGGTATGCACGGCACCCGCGCCGCCAATATCGCCGTCCAGGATTCGGACCTGCTGATCGTGCTGGGCGCGCGCTTCGATGACCGCGCCACCGGCAAGCTGAACGCCTTCGCGCCGAACGCCAAGATCATTCACGCCGATATCGATCCGGCCGAGATCAACAAGCTGCGCAAGGCGGACGTCGCCATTGTCGGCAACCTCAAGACCACCATCGAGAGCCTGAACCCCAAGGTTCAGGGGATTCAGAAGTGGGTCGAGAAGTGCAAGGCCGACAAGTGGGAATACCGCTTCAAGTACAATGCGCCGGGCAAGGGCATCTATGCGCCGGGCCTGCTGAAATCGCTGTCGGAAAAGGCCGGTGACAAGTTCATCGCCGCCTGTGACGTTGGTCAGCACCAGATGTGGGTGGCGCAGCACTGCGAGTTCGCCCACAACCGCGGCCACCTGACCTCCGGTGGTTCCGGCGCCATGGGCTATGGCCTGCCGGCCGGTGTCGGCGCCAAGCTGGCCCAGCCCGATCACCACGTCGTCACCATTTCCGGCGATGGCAGCTTCATGATGAACATTCAGGAGATGGCGACGCTCAATCGCTACAATATCCCCCTGAAGATCGTTCTTCTGGACAATTCCTCGCTCGGCCTGGTGCGCCAGTGGCAGGAACTGTTCTATCAGGAAAACTACAGTGAAATCGACCTGTCGGACAATCCCGACTTCGTCGAGGTCGCCCGCGCCTTTGGCCTGTCGGCGTTCCGCATCACCCATCGCCATGAGGTCGAAGGTGCGCTGGACAAGCTGCTGGCCGCCGAGGGTCCGACCCTGTTACATGTGTTAATTGATCCGCGCGAAAACGTCTGGCCCCTGGTTCCCCCCGGCGCCTCGAATGCGGAAATGATGGAGGAGCGTTGGGATGAGCCACTTGATTCATATTGAGCTGGATCGCCTGGAAGGCAGCCTCCTGCGAATTCTGGGCCTCGTCGAGCGGCGTGGGTTCAACATCGATGGGGCTGAACTCTACGATCTCGGCGAGGACAAGCGCGGCCTGTCTCTGACAGTGCGTCCGCGTGATCCGTCCCGCAACACGGATATTCTGGGCCTGCAGATCGATCGCCTCTACGGCATCAAGCGTCTGGCCAGTGATCCGCGGGGGGCTTCGGCGCCGGCAGCGAAGAGCAAGGTCAGCGCATGAACACTCAGGCGACAGCAGGACACAAGGGGATGAGGTATCGGGGCCGTGGTCGCGGCCCCGGCCAAGTATTTGGGTTGTTTTAAGCAAAATCCATCTTTTTGGCGCCTGTGAAAAGGCGTACAGAACTCCCCAATACGAACATATCAAGATTGCTGAACATGACAAAACTCGCTGACAAAATCTGGCTGAACGGTCAAATGGTTGCCTGGGAAGACGCCAAGGTCCACGTTCTGACCCACGCCCTGCACTATGGCACCTCCGTCTTTGAAGGCATCCGTGCCTACGACACGCCGAACGGCTCGGTCGGTTTTCGCCTGCGCGACCACCTGGTCCGCCTGGAAGATTCCGCCCGCATCTATGGCATCAAGATTCCCTACACGCTCGATCAGATGATTGCCGCCTGTAAGGACACGCTCACCGCCAACGGCCTGAAAAGCGCCTACTGGCGTCCGGTCGCCTTCCTCGGTGAAAACGGCCTCGGCGTCACGCCGAAGGGCGACAATATCAAGGTCGATTTCGCCGTCGCCGCCTTCCCGTGGGGCGCCTATCTCGGTGAAGAAGGCCTGCAAAAGGGCGTGGATGTCTGCATCTCGTCGTGGCAGCGCGCCGCGCCGAACACCATCCCGACCGCAGCCAAGATGGGCGGCAACTACCTGTCGTCCTACCTGATCGGCAAGGAAGCCCGCGGCCGTGGTTATGCTGAGGGTATTGGTTTGGGCACCGATGGCCGTCTGTCGGAAGGTGCGGGTGAAAACCTGTTCCTGATCATGAACGGCAAGATCCACACCCCGCCGGTCGCGGCCTCCATCCTGGGCGGCATCACGCGCGATTCGATCATCAAGCTGGCCAAGGCCGATGGCATCGAAGTCATCGAACAGGCCCTGCCGCGCGAGATGATGTATCTGGCCGACGAAATCTTCATGTGCGGCACGGCGGCGGAAATTACCCCGATCCGCTCTGTCGACGATATCCCCACCCGTGCCGCCGGTCCGGGCAAGGTCACAAAGCGGCTGATGCAGCTCTTCCACGGCCTGTTCAACGGCACCACGGAAGACCGCTTCGGCTGGCTGGACCCGATCCAGGCGCCCGTCCCGGCCGAGTAAAACCTTAAGTCCCCGAAAGGCTGATTGCGGTCTTTCGGGGCATACCCGCAAGAGAATAAGAGCCATGGCTAAATCGCTGTTTGAAAAAGTATGGGACGCGCACGTCGTCGAGCCGGAGGGCGCCAACAGCCCCGCCGTGCTCTATATCGACCTGCACCTGGTCCACGAAGTTACAAGCCCGCAGGCGTTTTCCGAACTGGAAGCGCGCGGCCTGAAGGTCCGTCGTCCGGACCGCACCTTCGCCACCCTGGACCACTCGATTCCCACCCTGCGCCCCGACGCCCAGGGCAATCGCCCCTACGTCACCAAGCAGGCGGAAATCCAGGTTCACACGCTTGAACAGAATGCCGCCAAGAACGGCGTGCGTCTCTTTGGCTATGACGCCGAAAACCGCGGCGTCGTCCACGTCATTGGGCCAGAAATGGGCCTGACCCAGCCGGGCTACACGGTGGTCTGCGGCGACTCACACACCTCGACCCACGGCGCCTTCGGCTGTATCGCCTTCGGCATCGGCACCTCGGAAGTCGGCCACGTTCTGGCCACCCAGTGCCTGGCCCAGCGCAAGCCCAAGACCATGCGCATCACCATCGACGGCAAGCTCCAGCCGGGCGTCACCGGCAAGGACGTCGCCCTGACCGTCATCGCCACGCTCGGCTTTTCGGGCGGCACTGGCTACGCGCTGGAATATGCCGGCCCGGTCATCGAGGCGCTGGACATGGAAGGCCGCATGACGGTCTGCAACCTCTCCATCGAAGCCGGCGCCCGTTGCGGCATGATCGCCCCCGACCAGAAGACGGTTGAGTGGCTGCGTGGCCGCCAGTATGTGCCGCAAGGCGAGGCCTACGATGCCGCCGCCGCTGAGTGGCTCAAGCTGAAGTCCGACGACGGCGCCACCTTCGACAAGGAAATCCGCATCGACGGCTCCGCCATCGAGCCGATGGCCACCTGGGGCACCAGCCCGGATCAGGGCGCCCCGATCGTCAAGGGCGTGCCGGTCGCGCACACGGAAGATGAAGAACGCGCTCTGAAATATATGGGCCTGCATGGCGGTGAAAGCCGTGATGTCGCCAAGGTCGATGTCGTCTTTATCGGCTCCTGCACCAACGGCCGCATGGCCGACCTGCGCGCCGCGGCTGAAATCTTCAAGGGCCGCAAGGTCGCCGAAGGCGTGCGCGCCCTCGTCGTGCCGGGTTCGGAATGGGTTCGCGTCGAGGCCGAAAAGGAAGGCTTGGACAAGATCTTCACCGAGGCCGGCGCCGAATGGCGTCTGCCGGGCTGCTCGATGTGCATCGCCATGAACGGTGACTTCGTCCTGCCGGGCCAGCTGGCCGTCTCGACCTCGAACCGTAACTTCGAAGGCCGTCAGGGCCCCGGTTCGCGCACCGTGCTGGCCTCGCCGGCCACCGCTGCCGCCTCCGCCATCGCCGGCCATGTGGCCGATCCCCGTCAATTCATGGCTCTGGAGTCTGCATAATGTCCAACCAGGAACCCGTAAACAGCTTCTCGTCGCGCATCGTCGTTCTGCCGGAAGCCAATATCGATACCGATCAGATCATTCCCGCCCGCTTCCTGACGACTACCACCAAGGCCGGTCTCGGCAAGGTGGCCTTCAATGACTGGCGCTACAATGCCGATGGCTCGAACAAGGATTTCATCCTCAACACCATCGACCCGACCGAGCACCGCGTGCTGGTGGCCGGCAACAACCTCGGCTGCGGCTCGTCGCGCGAACACGCGCCCTGGGCGCTGATGGATTACGGCTTCAAGGCCGTCATCTCGACCGAGATCGCCGACATCTTCAAGTCGAACTCGCTCAAGAACGGCCTGCTGCCGGTCGTGGTCGATCAGCCGACCTATGACAAACTGCTCAAGAACCCGCAGCAGCGCGTCACGGTCGATCTCGAATCCTGCGCCCTGACCCTGGAAGACGGCACCGTCTTCACCTTCCAGGTCGAGGAATTCGCCCGCCAGTGCCTGCTGGAAGGCGTGGACGCCATGGGCTGGCTGCAAAAGCGCCTGCCGCAAATCGAAGCTTACGAACAATCGCACGGAAAGGCCGCAGCCTGATGGGTACCTTCAATATCGTAGTCCTGCCGGGTGACGGCATCGGTCCCGAAGTCGCCGCCGCCGGCGTATCGGCCCTGAAGGTCATCGGCGAAGTCTATGGCCACACCTTCAATTTCGATGAAAAGCGTATCGGCGGCATCGCCATCGATACCGACAACAATCCGTATCCGGAAGAGACCGACAAGGCCTGTCTGGCGGCCGATGCTGTCTTGCTCGGCGCCGTTGGCGGCCCGAAGTGGGACCTCGGCAAGATGCGCCCGGAGCAGGGCCTGCTGGCCGTGCGCAAGTCGATGGGTCTGTTCGCCAATCTCCGCCCGATGGAGGTCAAGGCCTCGCAGGTGCACCGCTCGCCGCTGAAACGCGAAGTGGTCGAAGGCGCCGATATGCTGATCGTCCGTGAACTGACGGGCGGCCTCTATTTCGGCAAGCAGACCCGCACCGAAACCTCGGCCACGGACGAATGCGTCTACACGGTGGAAGAAGTCGAACGCGTCGCCCGCGTCGCCTTTGAAGCCGCCCGCAAGCGCCGCAACAAGGTGACCAGCGTCGACAAGGCCAATGTCATCGAGACCAGCCGCCTGTGGCGCGAAACCGTCATGAAGCTGCACAAGGCCGAATATTCCGACGTCGAGCTGGAGCATAACCTGGTCGACTCGATGGCCATGCACCTCGTCACCCGCCCGACCTCGTTCGACGTGGTGGTGACCGAGAACATGTTCGGCGACATTCTCTCCGACCTCGCCTCGGTCCTGCCGGGCTCGATCGGCCTGCTGGGCTCGGCTTCGCTGGGCACGTCGGGCAAGGGCCTCTACGAGCCGATCCACGGTTCGGCGCCGGATATCGCCGGCAAGGACCTCGCCAACCCGATCGGCACCCTGAAGTCGGTCGCCATGCTGCTGCGCTTCTCGCTCAACCTGCTGACAGAAGCTGACGCACTCGACGCGGCTATTGATACCATCGTTGAAAAGGGCGTGCTGACCAAGGATCTCGGCGGCACCGCTTCGGGCAGCCAGGTCTCGGCCGCCATCAATGACCAGATTCGCGCTGCCGCTGCCGTGGCCGCGTAATTCAGATACCTCGCAAAGGTAGAAACTGACCCCGTGAAGTTCGCTTCCGGGGTCTTTTTTATGGGATAAGCTCTGCCAGCCCGGCCTCATCCAGCCCCTCTATCTCGACCTGCTTGAGGCGCGCCGTATCGCCAGCCACGAGCGACAGCCGTGATTTCGGCAGTTTCAGGCTCTTGGCGAGAAAAGCGACCAGGGCTTCGTTGGCCCGCCCTTCGATGGGGGCGGCGCGGACACGGATTTTCAGGAAGCGCCGGCCCTTGTCGTCCTTGTCCCAGCCGTCGATGCGCTCGACGGAGGCTTTCGGCGTCAAGCGGACGAAAAGCTTAACCAATGAGCTGCTGCAGGGTCATGAAGGCCGGCGGCAGCAGGTAGATTTTGATGCCTTGGATGACAAGGAAGGCGACAATAAAGCTGATATCCAGCCCGCCCATTGGGGGGATAAAGGCGCGGAAAGGTGCCAGAATCGGCGTGGTAATCCGATCCAGCACATCGAGGATCATATAGACGCCGCGATTGCGAGTATTGATAATATTAAAGGCGACCAGCCAGCTCAGGATCGCTGAAAGCACAAGGGCCAGAATGATAATGCCGAACAGGCCATCAACGACGAAGTAAAGAAAACCTGCAATACCAACTGGCATATAGAACCCCTGACATGATCACGTCTGTGAATATAGGACATTCCCTATCGGTTACAAGTTAATGCCCGCTTGACAGGCGGCGAACTTGCCTTAATAAGACACCTCCGGACGGCACGGGGCTATAGCTCAGTTGGTAGAGCGCCTCGTTCGCAATGAGGAGGCCAGCGGTTCGAATCCGCTTAGCTCCACCACCGTACTGTCCGCATTCTCATAAAATTGCAGTTTATTAGTACCTGACGCGGCATTCGCTGTTGTTAGTAAGGCCACCGGCTGCGCGGCATAAACGAAGCGGTTTCTATGATTTCTACCCCTTGATATAGGGTAGGGGGGTATGTTATCTGCATTCTATGCATACGAAACGTGACAAGGACAAGCTGTTGGCCCGGGTGCGCCGCATCCGTGGGCAGGTTGAGGCGCTGGAGCGCAGTGTCGAGGCCGAGGCTGATAGCGAAAAAATCATGCACCTGATTGCCGGGGTGCGCGGCGCGGTCTCCGGGCTGATGGGAGAGGTCGTCGCCCATCATATCCAGTATCACATGACCGAGGACGACCGGCCGGACGTGCTGAAGCCGGAGGCCCGGCAGGCACTCATCGACGTTATTCATACCTATATAAAGTAGCCACTCATGACCGAATTCACCGACCTGCTGCAACAGGGCGCGGCCAGCGCCTGGCTGTTCATTCCCTCCGCCATCCTGCTGGGCGCTCTGCACGGGCTGGAACCCGGCCATTCCAAGACCATGATGGCGGCCTTCATCGTGGCGATCCGTGGCACGGTGTGGCAGGCGGTCCTGCTGGGGCTTTCGGCCACGCTGTCCCATACCCTGATCGTCTGGCTGATCGCCCTGGGCGGCCTGTGGGTGGGGCAAAGCTGGAACGCGGAAGCGACCGAACCGTGGCTGCAAGTGGCGTCGGCCATCATCATGATCGGTGTCGGGCTCTGGATGATCTGGCGCACCTGGCAGGGACAGCACGGCCATGATCACTACCCTCATGACCATGGTCACGATCACGGACACCAGCATCATCACGATCATGATCACCACCACCATCATGATCACGACCACGACCATTCCCATAACCACGACCACGGTCACCATCAGCCAGCAGGGGTGGCTGAGGGTTTTGCCGGCAGCGAGCCCTATGCCGATGCGCATGAGCGTGAACATGCCGAGGAAATCGAGCGCCGTTTTGCCGGCCAGACGGTCACCACGCCGCAGATCGTCCTGTTCGGCCTTACGGGCGGACTGATCCCTTGTCCGGCATCGATTACGGTCCTGCTGCTCTGCCTGCAACTGAAGCGGATCGCCCTGGGGGCCACGCTTGTGCTGTGCTTCAGCATCGGGCTGGCTCTGACCATGGTGGCGTCTGGCGTGCTGGCGGCGCTCAGCGTGCGCCATATCTCCAAGCGCTTCAAGGGATTCGGTCGACTGGCCAATCAGGCGCCCTATCTGTCCGGAGCGCTTATACTGCTGGTCGCCTGCTATGTGGGCTGGAGTGGCTTGCGCGCCCTGATCTGACGCGATCTCTCCTGACGCAATAAAGGCCTCACCCCAAAGGGCGAGGCCTTTATTGTTTTTAGGAAATTTGAGGACCGACCACTCGGGCCTGCCTCAATTATTTCACGCCCATCTTCTTCTGCAGTTCCGACGACGAGGTCGTGTACTGGAAGCGCAACTTCTTGTCCGGATAGACATAGCGGAAAGCCTGCTGCGCCATCAGGGCCGCCTCGTGGAAGCCCGAAAGGATCAGCTTCAGCTTGCCCGGATAGTAGTTGATGTCGCCGATGGCGAATATGCCCTTGGTCGAGGTCTCGAACTTCTCCGTATCGACCGGGATCAGATTCTCGTGCAGGTTCAGGCCGAATTCGGCCACGGGGCCCAGCTTCATGGTCAGGCCGAAGAAGGGCAGGAAAGCGTCGGCCGTGATGTGCGATTCCACGCCGTCCGCGTCCTCGATGGCGACCGATTCCAGGAAGTGGCCGGTCTCGCCCTTGAGTGCCGTGGCCTGGGCGATCACCAGGTCCATTTCGCCGGCGGCCACCAGTTCGCGCATCTTGGCGACCGAGTGCGGCGCGGCGCGGAAGTCGTCGCGGCGGTGGATCAGGGTGACGCGCTTGGCGATGGGCTGCAGATTCAACACCCAGTCGAGCGCGGAATCGCCACCGCCGGAAATGACGATCTCCTTGTCGCGGAAGGCTTCCATCTTGCGCACGGCGTAGTGGACACCCTTGCCGGCGCCCAGATTTTCAAAACCATCAATGCCGGGGATCGGCGGCTTCTTGGGCTGGAACGAACCGCCGCCGGCGGCAATCGCGATCGCCTTGGCGTAAACCACGGTCTTCTGGTCGGTAGTCACTTCCCAAAGGCCTTCGTGTTCGCCTTCCTCGACCTTGCGCACGCCCACGGCCATTTCGCCGAGGTGATACTTGGCGCCGAAGGGATGGATCTGTTCCAGCAGGCGCTTGGTCAGGTCATCGCCGGAAATGATCGGCCACGCCGGAATGTCATAGATCGGCTTTTCCGGATAGAGTTCGGCGCACTGGCCGCCGACCTTGTCGAGAATGTCGATCAGGTGGCACTTGATATCGAGCAGACCGAGTTCGAAAACGCTGAACAGGCCGACAGGCCCGGCGCCGATCACGACTACGTCCGTGGTCCAGGTTCCGCCGGCTTCCAGCGCATCAATGTGATGAAGCGGGTTGGCTTCGGTCATTTTTTTCTCCAGATCGTTTCAGGAATAGTTTTTTTAAACTGAAAGACGCTATAAAGAAGCGTCCGGTTAAGGGCAACTGAGGCTATATAGCCAAGTCGGGGTTTGTAGAATGTCGCGTGATCGTCTGCCGCCGCTGTCGGCGCTTCGAGTGTTTGAAGCCGCCGCCCGCCATGAGAGTTTCAAGCAGGCCGCGGAAGAGCTGTTCGTGACACCCGGTGCGGTGTCGCAACAGATCCGGCTGCTGGAAGAACATGTCGGGGTCGAACTGTTTGTGCGCGATGGCCGTCGCGTCGTGCTCAGCGATGCCGGCAAGGCCTCGGCGCAGATTCTGAAAGAAGCCTTCGAGAAGATGTTCGAGGCCACGCGTCTGATGAAGCAGGGGAATCAGAAGGGCCGCGTAACGGTTTCCGCCGCGCCCAGCTTCGCCGCCAAGTGGCTGATGCCGCGCCTTTATGACTTTAGCGCCGCTAACGAAGATATCGATGTCTGGGTTAGCGCCGATATGGCGCCCGTCGATTTCGCCGTCACGGATATCGACCTGGCCGTCCGCTATGGCAACGGGCACTACAGCGGGCTGAATGTCGAGCACCTGCTGGCCGAGGCCGTGGTGCCGGTGTGCTCGCCCCTGCTGTTCGAGGCTGCGCCGATCAGGAAGCCCGCCGATCTGAGCCACCACGTCCTGTTGCACGATGTCGGCGCCGAGACCGATCCGTCCTGCCCGGACTGGGCCATGTGGCTGAAGGCGCACGGCGTCGAGGGCGTCGATGCCACGCGCGGCCCGCGTTTCAACCAGTCGAGCATGGTCATCGAAGGGGCTGTCGCCGGCCGTGGCGTGGCCCTGGCCAAGCGCACGATTGCCGAGGCGGACCTGCAGGCCGGGCGTCTGATGGTGCTGTTCGATGAAAAGGATAAGCCGCTGGAATACGGTTACTATCTGGTCTGGCCGCAGACCCGCGAACCCAGCCCGGCGCAACTGCGCTTCATGGACTGGTTGCGCGCCGAGGCCAAACGTGTTGAAGGCGGTCCGAAGCCGCAGTCCGAACCGCCGGTTTTCGCGGCCATGGATATCTAAAGGCGAGGCCACTAGTCCGCCGCCATCCATGGCGGGACGGGCAAGCCCTTTTCGCGTAGGAAGGGCGGATTGAAGATCTTCGAGGCGTAGCGGTTGCCATAGTCGCACAGCACGGTGACGATGGTCTTGCCCGGTCCCAGATCCTTCGCCATCTTCATGGCGCCAACAATATTGAGCGCCGAAGAGGTGCCGAGGCACAGGCCTTCGTTCTCGATCAGGTCATAAAGCACGGGCAGCCATTCGGCGTCCGACACCTGATAGGAACGGTCAACCTTAATGCCTTCCAGGTTGGCGGTAATGCGGCCCTGGCCGATGCCTTCGGAGATCGAGGTGCCTTCGGATTTCAGCTCGCCGGTGGTGTAATAACTATGCAGGGCGGCGCCGAACGGATCGGCCAGGCCGATCTGGATGTCCGGATTCTGTCCCTTCAGATAGAGGCTCATGCCACCCAGCGTACCGCCGGAACCGACAGCGCAGATAAAGGCATCAAGCTTGCCGCCGGTCTGGTCCCAGACTTCCGGGCCGGTGCCTTCGATATGGGCGCGGCGGTTGGCGACGTTATCGAACTGGTTGGCCCAGATGACGCTTTCGCCGGCATCACGCAGTTCCTGCGCCAGCGTACCGGAATAGCGGACATAGTTGCCGGGATTGGCGTAGGGCAGGGCGTCGACCTCGATCAGTTCGGCGCCGAAAGCGCGGATGGCGTCCTTCTTTTCCTGCGCCTGGGTGCGCGGGATAACGATCTTGGTCTTGTAACCCAGGGCGTTGGCGACGAGGGCCAGGCCGATGCCGGTATTGCCCGCCGTGCCTTCGACAATGGTGCCGCCGGGCTTCAGCGTGCCGTCGGCTTCGGCGGCGCGGATGATCCACAGGGCGGCGCGGTCCTTGATCGACTGGCCGGGATTGAGGAACTCGGCCTTGCCGTAGATGTCGCAGCCGGTCGCCTCAGAGGCGGCCTTGAGGCGGATCAGGGGCGTGTTGCCGATCAGATCGACGACGGAATTTACGGTCTTGGCCATGGATGGAGTCCTTTTACGGGATGCGGCTTGCTACCAGATGCAGCCTTGCGACCCAAGCGATGGATTCTAAGCCGGCGATTTAGACATTCTGGTCAAGGGCGACAAGGAAAAGCTTTTGGCGATCACGGCTTTATGTCTATATGCCGCCAGTGCCAAACAGCTGGGCACAAGGTTTTGAGGATCAGGACAGGGCGCGAATGGCCGTTTTTACCCCCGTATCTCTGGAGGATGCCCGCGCCTATCTCAGCGCCTATGATATAGGCGAGCTGATCCATCTCGAAGGCATCGAGGAGGGGGTTTCCAACACCAATTTCAAGGTGGAAACGACCTCGGGCCTCTATGCCCTGACGCTCTTCGAGGCCGCCACGCCGGAGGACTCCCTGCCGTGGTTCATGGACTATACGCTCTATCTAGACCGCAAGGGCTATCCGGCGCCGGGACCGGCCCTGAAGCGCGACGGGCAATCGCTCGGGCGGATCAATGGCAAGCCGTGCGCTTTGATCAAATGGCTGCCCGGCCGCTGGCCGCGCAATCCCGATACTCGCCATGCCGCCTCGGCCGGCGAATATCTGGCGAAACTGCATCTGATGGGCGGTGATTTCCCGCAGGTCCGTGAAAACACCATGGGCATTGCCCACTGGGCAGGCCTGATAGACCGCTGTGAACCGCGCGCCGCTACGTCTCCGCGGGCACAGGAGATGCTGGCCGATTTCCGTGAGGAGCTGGCTTTTTTGCAGGCGCAGTGGCCTCAGCCCTCAAGCAGCGAAGCGGTAGGGCAAAAAAATGTTCTGCCAAAGGGCGCGATCCATGCTGACTATTTTACCGACAATGTGCTGATGAATGACGACGGCATCGTCACCGGCGTGATCGACTACTATTACGCTTGCACGGATTTTTATGCCTACGATCTGGCGGTATCGCTCAATGCCTGGGGCTTCACGCCGGGCGGCCAGCCGCAGCCGCAGATGATCTCGACCTTCATCAAGGCCTACCACGAAACGCGCCCGCTTTCGGAAGCCGAGATCAATGCCCTGCCGCTGTTCGCCCGCGGTTCGGCGGTGCGTTTTACCCTGACGCGACTTTACGATCTGCTGAACCACGACCCGTCATGGGTGGTAAAGCCAAAAGACCCCGAAGCCTTCTACCGCCGGCTCGATTACCATCGCGGCATCAAGACCGGGCATACCTACTTCTAGATGCGGCCTATGGCTGTGGTTAATTTATCACTTTATGTGGCTTTAATTCCATTTTTTGAATGTGCCTGTTGCGTCATGCAACGACATTCGGTATTCGGCTCTTGTCGTTGCTTTTGCAACGATGCTTTGGTGGCGTAGACAACGATTTCATCGCTGTTAACGAGGATGTCGCCGGTTCGAATCCGGCCGTGAGACATAGGTTTCGCGTAGCTCAGTCTGGTAGAGCACCGTTCGTTGTCGCTTGTTCCCCAAAGGTCTGCCGGTGGCGCAGATATCGCTTACTTCGTTTCAGGTACGTCCACGCGATATCGTTTCTTCCCCCGGATTCTGTTTTCTGTTCTTCGTGGCGACAGGCTTCGGATACATCGCTTTGAACGGTGGCCCGACCGTTATTTACGGGCCAATTCCGGGCCATCCATTCCCGGAGAGCGGAAAATAAATTGCAAAAGTTTGTTGCATTACGCAACAAGTTGCTGTAGTAACCGAATTGCCGCCGGGCAGGCCCGCACAGGGAACCATCCGGCGACAGGATCAAGTGGCGATAGACGGCGTTTTCCTCGTCTGGTTGAGGGGCTTAACGGCCCTCGGGTTCGAATCCCGGTTGCCTGAATTTCGGTTCAGGCGCTGACGCCGTCGCAGGTTCCCTTGATTTTTCACCGGTCGCAGTCGGGCAGCGTTTTAGCCCCTCCAGCCACCTACTGACACCGCGACCTTTGTCGCCCCAACCCCAGTATCCCGATGCAAGGCCTTCCGCACAGGGTGTGCGATGACGGCTGACTTGCGTTCAACATCACACAAGAAGGTGCCAGTCATGCGACTGAACATTTTTTCAAAGCGCCCTGTGATGACACATCAAGGGGCTCCCGCCGTAGCGATCTCGGCGGAACAGGCGCTGCGCCGTTCCGTCCTGTCGTGCCTGTTGTGGGAAAACGAATTTTACGAGGACGGTCAGTCGATCGCCGACCGCATTGCTGCCCTGGCGGCCGATGTTGCACCCGAAACGGTGGCAGCCCTGGCTATCGAGGCGCGTGAAAAGTTCAAGCTGCGCCATGCGCCGCTGATGCTGATCTGCGCCCTGGCGAAGACCGGCGGGCCTTTGGTTTCCGCAACCATCGAACGCGTCATTCAGCGTGCCGACGAACTGTCGGAGCTGGTGGCGATCTATTTCCGCAATGGCCGCAAGCCCTTGTCGAAGCAGATGAAGCTGGGCCTCGCCCGCGCTTTCGTCAAGTTCGACGCCTATGCCCTGGCCAAGTACGACCGAACGGGACCGGTGCGTCTGCGCGACGTGCTGTTCCTCTGCCACGCCAAGCCGAAGGACGCGGCGCAGGCCGACGACTGGAAGCATCTTGTCGAGGGCACCCTGTCCGCACCCGATACGTGGGAAGTGGCGCTTTCGGGTGGAGCGGACAAGCGCGAGACGTTCGAACGCCTTCTGACCGAACGCAAGCTCGGTTACCTGGCCCTGTTGCGTAACCTGCGCAACATGGATCAGGCCGGCGTCGATGAAGACCTCGTGCGTGAGGCGATCCTCGCGCGCCGGGGCGCCGATCGTGTCCTGCCCTTCCGCTATGTGGCGGCCGCGCGCGCAGCGCCCCGGTTCGAGCCTCATCTCGACCAGGCGCTGAGCGAAACCATCCTGGAAGGGCCTGTGTTCAGCGGCCGCACGCTTGTGCTGGTCGACGTCTCGGGCTCGATGGATGCGCGTCTCTCGGCGAAATCCGACCTGACGCGGATGGACGCGGCCGCAACCCTGGCCGCGATCATCCCCGGCGATGTGCGGGTCTTCACCTTCTCGCAAGAGGTCAGGGAAGTCCCCGCCCGTCGCGGCATGGCCGGTGTCGATGCGGTCGTGAAGTCCCAGCCTCACGGCGGGACTTACCTCGGTCAGGCGGTGACGAAGATGAATACGATCAAATGCGATCGTCTCATCGTCATCACCGACGAGCAGTCGCACGACAAGGTTCCCGATCCTGTGGCCGAAAAGGCCTACATGATCAACGTCGCTTCCGCCCGCAATGGCGTCGGCTACGGCAAATGGACCCACATCGACGGCTTCTCGGAAGCGGTCCTGACCTATATCCGCGAAAGCGAGGCGTAGGCGATGGACCCGGAGACACTGAGGCAATCGGCAATTCTTTTGTTCGGTGAGCGTGGCTGGCAGTCACGTCTCTCCGAGGCCTTGGGAGTTGACCGCTCTTCGGTGTCTCGCTGGTTCGCTGGCCTGCCGGTTCCCGGACCGGTGGCCGCGGCCGTCCGGGCCTGGCTCAAACTGTACGAACTGACCGGCGAAAAGCCGTTCGAAATAGATGATTTAATAGACAAGAATTAGCCTCACCGGCAATCTGGCCGGTGAGGCTGGAGGTGAGATATGCAAGTATTCGAAGGGGCCCGGGGTGGGCTTATCAAGGCATGGATCGATGGCGTGGCGGTGGAAGACGCCGCGCGCAAGCAGCTCGATAACATCGCGGCCATGCCGTTCATTCACAAGCACGTTGCCATCATGCCGGACGTTCACTGGGGCATGGGTGCGACCATCGGTTCGGTAATCCCGACCAAGGGGGCCATCATTCCGGCGGCCGTGGGTGTTGACCTGGGCTGCGGCATGATGGCTATCCGGACTACGCTGAAGGCGGCCGACCTGCCTGACAATCTGTCGGGTCTGCGGACCGCAATCGAGCAGCGGATTCCGCATGGCCGGACCGATAATGGCGGTCGCAACGACCGGGGCGCCTGGGGCGAATTGCCAGAGGCGCAGACCGACGTCTTCAAGGGGCTTGCCGGCGAATTGCAGAAGATTGTCGACAAGCACCCGAAGATTTCGCAATCGGCATCACGGGCAGCCAATCACCTGGGTACGCTCGGCACGGGCAACCACTTTGTCGAGGTCTGTCTCGATGAAAACGATGCCGTCTGGATCATGCTGCACTCCGGTTCGCGGGGGATCGGCAACCGGATCGGTTCATACTTCATCGAACGGGCCAAGCACGAGATGAAGCGGTGGTACATCAACCTGCCCGACGAAGACCTGGCCTATCTGCCGGAAGGGTCAGACCTGTTCGGCGATTATATGGGCGCGGTGTCGTGGGCGCAGCGGTTCGCGCGGGCCAACCGGGAACTGATGATGACGGCGGCGTTAGAAGCCCTGTCTGTATCGGTGCCCAAGCGGTTCACCTGCGACTGCGAGGCCGTGAACTGCCACCACAACTACGTGGCGCATGAACGGCATTTCGGTTCGGAGGTGCTGGTGACCCGGAAGGGCGCCGTGCGGATCACGCCGGAGACGCTTGGCATCATCCCCGGCTCGATGGGCGCCAAATCGTTCATCGTGCGGGGGATCGATGGCCAGGCGGCGGCCGAGGCCCTGTGTTCGTGTTCGCACGGCGCGGGACGGGCCATGTCGCGGGCGGAAGCAAAGCGGCGGTTCACTTTGGAAGACCACGCCCTGGCCACGGCCGGCGTGGAATGCCGGAAGGACTCCGAGGTGATTGACGAAACCCCGGCCGCCTACAAGGATATCGACGCGGTGATGAAGGCCCAGGCCGACCACGTCGAGATCGTCCATACCCTGAAGCAGGTGGTCTGCGTGAAGGGCTGAAAGAGAATGCCCGCGAGTGCGCTCGCGGGCATTTTTTGTTACAGGCCGCTCGGGACCAGCTGGCCGCCGCCGGGCAGGGGGATGGTCTGCTCTTTCAGCGACGGGTTGCGGAATTTGTCGTAGCTCAGTGTATGGCCCTGGCTGTTGATTTGTGACGGATCAGCCATCAGCTTGCCGACACTGGAATCGTCCGTCAGGGTCCAGGTGCTGGTCGGGTCGAGCATGACGTCGGTATTGCGCGTCGCCTTGCCGGTCAGGTGCGAGCCTTCGCTCAAATTCACGGCGATATGGCTGATGGCGTCGGTGACGAAATCGCCGGTCAGGGTCTGGCGATGGGCGTCGATCGTGACGTCGCCGCCATTGCGGCCGAGATCGCCCCACTGGTCCGCCGCCGCCTTGGCGATCACGCCTGTGCCGCTGCTGATATCGACCGAATCCAGCTGGATACGGGTGCGGATATTGGTGACGTAGAAGACCGCCTTGCGGCCGGACAGCTTGCCACCCGTCCAGGAGAAACCTGCGCCGCCTGGACCTCCTGGCGGACCGCCCGGCGATGGGCCCATCATGTCGGTAATCGGGCGCATGCCGGCGCCCTTGGGCTTGTCCGGATCATCTCCGTCAGGCGCGCCCCCGCCCGGAGAACCGCCCGGAGAACCGCCCGGAGGGCCGCCACGTCCGCCCGGAGGTCCGCCTTGGGGACCGCCCATGGCGCCGGGGGCCTGGGACATGGCGACAACGGGGGCTTCGTAGAGCATGACCCCGTAATTACCGCCCGAAAGCGTGCTGCCGGTAAAGGAGATGCGATGTATGCCGGTCACGGCCAAACCATCGGAGCGGATAGCCGAAGCGGTAATGCCCGTAGCTTCCAGATCGGTGGCCATGAAAATAGCTGGAGAGAGGGGCCCCTGTGTGGTGAAGCTGCTGCCTTCGATCCGTACGGGACGGGCCTGGGCAGCCGCCGACAGGGCGGCGGCATGGTCTGAGGTCGTGCTTACCGTCACATTGCGCGCGTTCAACTCGGCCCCTGCACGCACTTCAACCCCATAGGCGCCGGTGCCGAAGGTCGACAGCACGGTATCGACCAGGCTGAGGGATGAACCGTCGCTGTTGACATAGGCGCCATTGGCACCCTGCCCGGTGCTGGTGATATGGCCGCCGGTCATCTGCACATGGGTGCCCGTGTCGATCAGCAGGGCGGAGTTGATGCCGTAGTCATGGCTGTCTGAAACCAGTGCAGCGGCTCCGGTCGTCGAGATGTCGACCTTGTCGATAGTGATCTGAGAACCGCGTGTCAGGTAAATGCCCGACACATCGTTTTGGTCGGAGGTTACCTTGCCATTACTCAGAGCCTTGGCGGCGCTGGCCAGATTGACCATGCCTTTCAAACGCATCGAAACAGGCACGATGGCGGCTGCCGGGCGGGTATCCACCGGCTTTTCTTCAGTCGGCGATCCGCCGCTACCGCCACCGGGAGGAGCGCCACCACCGCCCATGCCACCACCACCACCCATGCCACCGCCCATGCCGCCGCCCATCTGGGCAAAGGCGGCTGAGGTCAGCACGAGGCCCAGGGCCGTAGCCAAGGCCGTCGTGAGAAGGTAGGTTGTGCGCATGTATAACCCCCGGGTAAGCCCCTGTTACGAAAGAGTCCGCTTAGCAAGGGACTGGGGCAAGAGTTTGCAGCGATTATATCAGCAGCGCAATCAATTATGCGCGAAGGCCTTTACCGCTTCCAGCGCCGCGAATTCGTCATTGCGGATCGCCGTGATGGTTTCCGTCTGGCCGTGCAGCTTTTGAATGGCCTCCGGCACTTCGGGCGCAAAGCCGAGCGCCTTCGTCACGAAGTCCGGGAACTTGGCGGCGTGGGCGGTTGAGAGCGCGATGATCGGCTGGCCGTCATTTCTTTTGAGTGCAGCGGCGACCGCCACAGCGGTGTGCGGGCAGATGACCTTACCCCATTTTTCGTGGGCGTATCTGATAGTCTGCGCGGTCTCTTCTTCGCTGATCGTGGACGCAGTGACCTGGGCGCGCAGGGCGTCCTGCAGGTCGCCTGAGAGATGGACATTGCCGGTGGCGCTGAAATTGTCGAACACGCCCTTGGTGCCTTCGGCCGAGCGGTTCGACGCTTCGAACACCAGCCGCTCGAAGTTCGATGGCGCCTGCACATCCATCGAGACCGAAGCCGTCTCGACCGCCTGGTGGCGGACATAGTGGCCGGTGTTGATGGCTTGCGCCAGGGCGTCATTGCGATTCACGGCGGCATGGATATGACCGACATTGCCGCCGATCTTGCGCCCGACCCAGCCAGCGAAGGCATCGCCAAAATTGCCGGTCGGCACCACGAATTCCGGCTTTTCTGTACCGGAAGCGGCGGCGGCGGCCAGATAATAGGGCACCTGACCCAGCAGACGGCCCCAGTTGATCGAATTGACCGACGAGATCAGGCCGTTTTGTTTCAGCTCTTCTTCGCCCAGCAGGCGCTTGACCATGCGCTGGCAATCATCGAAATCGCCTTCGACGCCGATATTGAGGACGTTATCGGCCTGCACGGTCGTCATCTGCAGGCGCTGTACCGGTGAAACGCGGCCAAGCGGGTGGAATACCACCAGCCTGACATGTTCCGAGCCCGCGAAAGCGCGCACGGCGGCGGCCCCCGTATCGCCCGAAGTGGCAGTGACCAGGGTCAGCTTCTCGCCGGTTTGAGCCAGGGCGGCATCGGTCAGGGGGGCGATCATCTGCATCGCCATGTCCTTGAAGGCGAGCGTCGGGCCATGCCACAGTTCGAGAATCCACAGATTGTCCTCGACCTGGACCAGCGGCGTCTGGCCGGCCTCGTTGAGGAAGGCGGCCCTGGTGCGGGCGGCGGCCTTTTGCACGGCCTCTGTGCCCAGCACGTCGACGCCGAACAGGGTCAACAGCTTTTCGGTGAGTGTGCCATAATCGCCGGCTGAGGCGGTGGCGAGATCGAAATTGGCGGCTGGATAGGTCTCCGGCACATAGAGGCCGCCATCGGGAGCGAGGCCATCGAGCAGGGCGCCGGCGAAGGTGCGGGGCGCGTTAAATCCGCGAGTGCCTATATAGTTCATTTTGTTACCGAATTTGCCAAAAGACGTAAGGACTTGCGCAAACGCGCGCATTGCCGTTAAGAAGCGCGCGAGTTAACATCTAAAACGCCTGAGATAAAGACCTTCATGTCCTCCGACGCCATTAAATCGCTGCCCGATGTGCTGGTTTCGGCGAAGCGCATCACCATCAAGGTCGGTTCGGCCCTGGTGGTCGATGCCCAGTCGGGCGTGGCCGATGCGGCCTGGATGCGCGGCCTTGCGGAAGATATCGCCGCCCTGATGGCTGACGGCAAGGCGGTCCTGCTTGTTTCATCCGGCGCCGGGGCGCTCGGCCGCCGCTATCTTGGTCTTAATCGCAAGAAGTTGAAGCTCGATGAGAAACAGGCCGCCGCCGCCGCCGGGCAGCCGCGCCTGATGAGCGCCTGGGAAGAGGCCTTCCAGACCTTCGGGCTGAAAACCGCGCAGGTCCTGCTGACGCGAGAGGATACTGAAAAACGCCGCCGCTGGCTGAATGCCCGCGCCACCATAGACACGCTGTTCGACCTGGGGTGCGTGCCGATCGTCAACGAAAACGACACGGTGGTGACCGAGGAAATCCGTTACGGCGACAATGACCGTCTGGCGGCGCGGGCCGCGCAGCTGGTGCGTTCCGAGGCGCTGGTCCTGCTGTCGGATATAGATGGTTTGTACACGGACGATCCGCGTCGCAATGCCGCCGCCGAACACATTCCGCTGGTCGAAAAGCTCGATGCCTCGATCGAGGCCATGGCCGGCGGGGCCAATGCGCAGGCGGGCGTCGGCACCGGCGGCATGGCCACCAAGATCGCCGCCGCCCGCATCGCCGGATCGGCTGGCTGCGCCACGATCATCACCTCCGGCCAGACGATCCGGCCGCTGTCCAACATGGCGCGGCTTACGGTGATCAAGCCGCAGGCCTCGGCCAGTGCGGCCTACAAGGCCTGGATCGCCGGGACGGTCGTACCGGCGGGCAAGCTGATGCTGGATGACGGGGCGGTGCGTGCCCTGCGCAATGGCAAGAGCCTGTTGCCTTCGGGGATTGTCGAGGTCACGGGCCAGTTCGACAAGGGGGACAGCGTCTCCATCGTCACGCCGGCGGGCGAGGAGGTGGCGCGCGGGATCGTCACCTATTCCGCCGAGGCCATCCGCGCCATTCGCGGCCGCGGCAGCCATGACATCGAAAGCATTCTGGGCTACACATCGGGGGATGAAGTGATCCATCGGGACGATATGGCGCTCGTCTGAAACGCAGGAGGGGGTGACATGCGTCCGCATATGGAACGGGAAAACCTGGCGGCTTTTGAACGCTTTGTCGCACGATCACGCGTATATCTCGAATATGGTTCGGGAGGCAGCACCGTCCATGTGGCCAGCCACACGAAGGCCGATGTCCTGATTTCCGTCGAATCCGACCCGGCCTGGGTGGAGAAGGTGCGTGATGCCCTTAAGGATTTCGGCGCTTCCGGCATGGATACGCGTTTACATCTTGAGTTCTGCGACGTCGGGCCGGTCGGCGCCTGGGGCAACCCCATCGATATCAGCGGCCATGCCCGTTATCATGACTATATCAGTCGGCCGTGGCGGCGTGCGGCGGAACTGGCCGTCGCGCCGGATACGGTATTGATCGACGGACGCTTCCGCGTGGCCTGTTTCCTTTACAGTCTGATCTGTGCGGAACCGGGCACGACCATTCTGTTCGATGACTACATGGTGCGCCCGGAATATTTTGTGGTCGAAACCTTCTGCGCCCGTCGTGAGTCTTACGGTCCCCTGGCGGTCTTCGAGGTCACCAAAACATTCGATCTGCCGCATCTGGTGGCGCAGCTGATGGCCTATTCGCAGACGGCTGTCGACCGGCTGGATTAAGGCAGCACTCAAGACCGTCCACCAACATAATATCTCATGAAACGGTCGTAATTCGCAGCGTTTGCGCTATATAGCCCTTGAATACAAGGAACCTTCTGATGGACGACCAGAGCCGCCTCTCGCTGACCGACCTGATGACCGATATGGCCGCCAAGGCCAGACTCGGGGCGGAAGCTCTGCGTCTGGCGGGACCGGAGGCGCGCACGACAGCTATCCTTGAAGCCGCGAAATCGATCCGGGCGCGCGAAGCGCAGATCCTGGCCGCGAACCAGCAGGACCAGCAATTCGCTCGCGACAAGGGGCTGACCGACGCCATGATCGAGCGCCTGATCCTCAATCCGGCGCGCGTCGAAGCGATGGCCAGGGGGCTGGAAGAGGTGGCGGACCTGCCCGATCCGGTTGGCCGTGAGCTGTCGCGCTGGACTCGCCCGAACGGTCTCGATATCGCCCGCGTTTCGACGCCGATCGGCGTCATTGCCATCATCTATGAGAGCCGTCCGAACGTGACGGCCGATGCCGCTGCCCTGTGCATTCGCTCCTCGAATGCCGCTATCCTGCGCACCGGCTCGGAAGCCCTCAATTCAGCCCTGGCCATCTATGCCGCCTTTGAGGATGGGCTGCGCGCCGCCGGCCTGCCGGACACTTGCGTGCAACTGGTGCCGACCTCGGATCGCGATGCCGTGGGGCTCATTCTTGGCGGGCTCGACAAGGCGATCAACCTGATCATCCCGCGCGGCGGCAAGTCATTGGTGGCGCGGGTCCAGGCCGAGGCGCGCGCACCGGTTCTGGCCCATCTCGAAGGCCTGAACCACACCTATATCCACGCCGCCGCCGACCCGAAGAAGGCGCTGGAAGTGACGCTGAACGCCAAGATGCGCCGTGTCTCGGTCTGCGGCGCTACCGAAACCCTGCTGATAGATGAGGCCGTGGCCGAAAAGCTGCTGCCGGAAATCGCCGAGGCGCTGGAAGGCCAGGGCTGCGAGCTGCGCGGCGATGACCGGGCGCAGGCGATCTGGCCGATGATGCCCGCCAGCGAGGACGACTGGCGCACCGAATACCTGCTGCCCATCCTGTCCGTCAGGGTGGTGAAGGACGAGGCCGAGGCCATCGCCCATATCAAAGCTTACGGCTCCGGTCATACCGAGGCGATCATTACCGAGGACGCGCAGGCGGCCGAAATCTTCCTCAATGAGGTCGATTCCGCCATCGTCATCTGGAACGCCTCGACACAGTATGCCGATGGCGGCGAGTTCGGTTTCGGCGCGGAAATCGGCATCTCGACCGACCGCCTCCATGCCCGTGGCCCGGTGGGCGTCGAGCAACTGACGACCTTCAAATATGTGGTGCGTGGCGACGGCCAGACCCGGCCATAATTTATACGAAACTCGTCAGAAGGCCGATTAATCGTCCGTTTACGGCGAAGTCACCAAACTGTCGTCAAATCGCTATAAACACGACGTTCTTTCCGTCATAATAAGCGCATTGCGAGGTTCGGGCCATAAATGGAAAAGCGTCGAAGCGTCTGGAAGTTCATTCCGGTCGGCACCCTGATCGGGTGCGCGATCCTGGTCGCCATGGCGTTCCTGCCGCCGTTCCACCCGCTGACCATTATCGTGGCGCTGGTGGTGATCGGCTATACGGCCATCCGCTATCTCTCCCTGCTGGGGGATGCGGAGGAAAAGATCCGTGCGCTGAAAGCGCCGGAAAAGCAGATCAAGGTCCAGCCCCAGGGACCGAGCTTTCAGGAAGTGCTGCGCGCCGTTCCCGATCCGGTGATGATTGTCTCCGGTCATGAGCCGGATGATATCGCCGCGCGCCGCGTCATCTTCGCCAATGCCGCCGCCCAGACTATTTTCCACCTGCGCCCCGATGGCGGTCCGCTGGTGGGCGCCATCCGCGTGCCGGAAGTGCTGGAAAATGTCGACGAAGCCCTGTTCGGCGGCATTACCGGCTCGGTGGATTTCGAAACCAGCGGCGGCGCGCGCGATCAGTTCTGGCGCGCCTTTTCCTCGCCCCTGCCGATGGAACATGCCAGCAATGGCCAGCGTCTCGCCTTGCTGGTGATCCGCGATGAAACCGATGCCCGCCGCATGGAGCGGATGCGCGCCGATTTCCTGGCCAATGCCTCGCATGAACTACGCACGCCCCTAGCCTCGATCACCGGCTTTATCGAAACCCTGCGCGGGCCCGCGCGTGACGATGAACAGGCGCGTGACAGATTTTTGACAATCATGGGCGCCCAGGCCGATCGCATGGGCCGGCTGATCGCCGATCTGCTGTCTCTCTCCCGCATCGAAATGAGCGAGCATGTGCCGCCTTCGGGCGAAGCCGACCTCGCCCTGGCGGTGCGCGATGTCACTGACAGCTTGAGCGTGCTGGCCCAGCAGAAGGGCGTGCGTCTGCGCATCGACGCGCCGCGGCCGGGGCTTTTCCCGATCATCAGTGACCGCGACCAGCTCCTGCAGGTGGTACAGAATCTCACCGATAACGCCCTGAAATATGCGCCGCCGGGTTCGGAAGTCAGCATCACGGTCTGCTTCGATGTCACCCTGCCGCAGGCTCTGACACTCAGCGATACCCAGGCGGCCAAGCTGATCCTGCTGCGCCCGGACCGCAATGTGCATGAGCATTATGCGCGGATTACGGTCAGGGACGAAGGGCCTGGAATCAAAAGGGAATTCCTGCCGCGCCTGGCCGAACGCTTCTACCGCGTCGAAGGTCAGAAAAGCGGTGACAAGCTAGGCACCGGTCTGGGGCTGGCCATTGTCAAGCATATCATCAACCGCCACCGTGGCGGGCTGGTGGTCGAAAGCCAGGGGCCGGTTTCGGCGAAGGAAGACGATATCCTCGAACGTGAGGGTAATGTGGCCAGCCTGCCGCCGGCGCAGCCGCAGACCTTCACCGCCTTCAGTGCCTATTTCCCGCAGACCCGTGCCTTTGGACCGGTCGAAGCGCCGCGCCTGGTGACGGATAATGCCTCTGCTCTCAAGGACGCCGGCTAGGGCGCGAAAGGCCTGAAACGGACAGGCTTTAAGCATTAACCCCCTTTTTGGGTCTTTCATTATAAAACTGTCACAAAATACGCCTATTGGGGCTATAGTTCCGGTGACAGGGCGTATTGCGTCAGCCATCAGGAATAAGGAATTCAACAAGGTGTCGTTCAAGATGAATACCCACATCGTCAAGACCTATGGCGACGAACTGGATCAGTTGTCCGCTGAAGTGGTGCTCATGGGCGGCCTGGCCGAAGCGCAGGTGGCGGAAGCGGTCGAAGCCGTGGCGCGCCGCGACGTCGCCCTGGCCCAGAGCGTTGTGGCCCGCGACCACAAGCTGGACGAACTGGAAAAGGATGTCGAGCGCAAGTGCATCCGTCTGATCGCCCTGCGCCAGCCGATGGCCGATGACCTGCGCAAGACGGTGGCCGCCATGAAGCTGGCCACCGCGCTGGAGCGCACCGGCGACCTGGCCAAGAACATCGCCAAGCGCTCGATCGTCATTTCCGAAGCCGAGCCGATGACGCCGCTGACCCGCTCGATCGAGCGCATGGGCAAGCTGGTTTCCTCGCGCCTGCGTGACGTGCTGGACGCCTACAAGTCCGGCAAGGTCGACCTGGCCCAAAGCGTCTGGTCGTCCGACACTGAGGTCGACGAGCACTACAATGCGCTCTTCCGTGAACTGCTCACCTACATGATGGGCGATCCGCGCACCATCTCGGCCTGTACGCACCTGCTCTTCATGGCGAAGAACCTGGAGCGCATCGGCGACTATGCCACCAACATGGCCGAGCACATCAATTTCGAACTGACCGGCGAAGACTATGTCGAGAGCCGCCCCAAGGCCAGCAATCTGGACCAGTAACCCGGAACACGTATGAAGCCCTATATCATTATCGCCGAAGACGAAGACGCCCTCAGCACCCTGCTCAGCTATAATCTGGAGAAGGAAGGTTATGATGTCGGGGTCGCCACCGATGGCGATGAAGCCCTCGTGATGGTGAAGGAACGCCTGCCGGACCTGCTGGTCTGCGACTGGATGATGCCAAAGGTCTCGGGCATCGAGGTCTGCCGCCGGCTGCGCCAGCAGAGCTCTACCCGCAACCTGCCGATCGTTATGCTGACGGCGCGCTCGGAAGAGACCGACCGTATCCGTGGCCTCGATACCGGCGCCGATGACTATGTAGTAAAGCCGTTCTCGATGGTCGAGCTGATGGCGCGTATTCGCGCCGTGCTGCGCCGTATCCGCCCGGCGCTGTCTGAAGACCGCGTCGAGTTTGGTGAAATCTCGGTCGATCGCCTGTCGCACCGCGTTCAGCGCGCCGGCCGCGATATCCACCTGGGGCCGACGGAATATAAACTGCTCGACTACCTGATGCAGTATCCGCGCCGCGTCTTTTCGCGCGAGCAACTGCTGGATGCCGTCTGGGGCAATGACGTTTATGTCGAAGCCCGCACGGTGGATGTCCATGTCGGCCGCCTGCGCAAGGCGCTGAACCACGGCGACCAGTTCGATCCGATCCGGACGGTGCGTTCGGCGGGTTATTCGCTGGATATGCAGAACTGATAGGCGGTTAACCTGCCTTTAGTCGCAGGATCGCCTTCAGGGCCTCGCCCTTGCGTGAGACCACACTGAAGCTGCCGCCCATGGCTTCGATATTGACCCTGACCACGGCCCAGCCCAGGCCCGCGCCTTCGTGTGTACGGTTTTCGGCATTTTCGCCCTGCTCGAAGGGTTTCATCAGCCGCTCGATCTCGTCCTGGTCCGGGGCATTGCCGCGGTTGAAGACGCTGACCGAAACATGATTATGACCCAGCCGGGCATTGATCTCGATCGTTTCGCCTTCCGGCGTGAAGTCGATGGCATTGCGCAACAGGTGATCGAGGCAGGTGGTCAGGCCGCGCGGATCGAGCCAGGCATGCAGGTGTTCATCCAGCAGGCGGTTGTAGAGGGTGACGCCCCGCGCCGTCGCCAGGGGGCGTACCTTGGTCAGCACCTCCTCGATCAGGGGCAGGACGGGCTCGTTCATCGGCGTCAGGCCCTGGCCATCTTCGAGGCGCACGATATCCAGCACATTATTGAACAGGTTCAGTAACTTGCGGCCACTGTCACGGATAATGCCGGCATATTCGACATATTGCGCCGAGCCGAGCGGTCCGTAGAGCTCGTGAGTCAGGATGTCGGAAAAGCCGATAATGCTGTTGAGCGGTGTGCGCAGCTCATGGCTGACCATGCGCAGGAAGGCGCGCTTGGCGGCGTCCTTATCCGCCTCGCGGGCGGCGTCAAGAGTCCAGTTCGGCGCTTCGGCCGGCTGTGGTAAGGACATGGATCACCCTGAAGGCCGGGCAGGAGCGGGTGCGCGGCATAAAACCTGAATCTAGGCCGGGGGGTATTAAGCATCGGTTACCCCGTTCCGTGTCATGGTTAAAAAGAGCCGGTTTTGCGGTGTTTCGCCACCGATTCTTCCCCCGGCAAGGGAGAGGCTTGGGCAGTAGCTTAATTCTGGCTAAAATTCAGATGTTTATTATATAGGCGGGATCATTGCCCCGCGTGAAGGAAACCCATCGGCGTGTCGCTCAAGGCCTACCTACAGGATGAAACTGCGGATGTTGCCACAGGCATCCCCGGATTGCGCCTGCCCGGCGTAAGGCTGGGGGTTGTGGTCTGGCATCTGTGCTGGGCCGGTTACTGCCTGTTCGGCCTGCTGGGCCTGCTGCTTCTGCCGGCCTCGCCCTTCGTCATTGCCGCCCTGGTGATGATCACCCTTCCGGGTGCCGCCTGCGTCATCCTGCTCAGCCGTGACAGCCAGTTCATGCGTCAGGCCCTGATGTGGGTGTGGGCGGTGGCGGCCCTGTTCGCTGTAGGGCTGACCGGCGGCATTTCCGGCCCTCTGGCCGTCTGGTGCGCCCTGCCGCTGCTGGCGGCCATGGTGCTCAACCAGCGCACCCTGGTCACGCTCGGGGCCTCGCTGGCCTTCGGCATTACCCTGTTCAACATCATGATCAGCGTCTGGCATGGCGTCCGGGTGCCGGATGAGCAGGAAGGTTTCTGGCTGTCGGTGATCGCCAATGTCTCCATCGTTGCCGGCCTGGGGCTGGCAGTCCTGCCGGCCCTGCGTACCCGCTCGGAACGCGCCAACGAGGCGGAAGAGGTCCGCGACCGCCTGCTGAAGCTGCTGACCGAACAGCCGGGCCTGCTGATCTGCCTCGATGGCGACGGCCGTGTGGTGGCGGCCTATGGCGAGACGCCGGCGGGGCTCGATATGAAGGCCATGCTGCAGTTCGGCCTGGCGGCGACGGCCCATGTGCCGGACCGGCTGGCGGTCAAGGCGGCTGTCGAGACCGCGGCCCTGGATGGCCGCGCCGACGTCGGCTTCACGCCGCATGCCGGCATGGATCATTATGTGCTTCTTTCGCTGCGCAAGGGCAATGACGGCCGCATCTACGGTGTCATGCACGATGCCTCCCTCTCCCACGCCCACGAGACCTCGCTGGAAGCCGCGCGCGCCGAGGCCGAAAGCCTCAATGCCGGCAAGACCCAGTTCCTCGCCAGCATGAGCCACGAATTGCGCACCCCGCTCAATGCCGTCATCGGTTTCTCTGACATCATGCGCCTGCAGATGTTCGGCGAGATGCCGCCGAAATATGCCGAATATGCCCAGTTGATCTGGGAATCCGGCCAGCACGTGCTCGACATGATCAATGACGTACTCGACATGTCGAAGATCGAGGCCCAGAGGTACGAGCTGGCCCTGGAAGGCTTTGACATGCGCGAACCGGTTTCGGCGGCGCTGCGCCTGATCCGCGGCCAGGCGCACGAAAAGAATATCGACATCCTCAGCGACATGCCGCAGACGCCGGTAACGGTCACGGCTGACAAGCGCGCCATCAAGCAGATCTGCCTCAACCTGCTGTCCAATGCCGTCAAGTTCACGCCGCCGGGCGGCGATGTGCGCCTGGCCCTGGACCCGCGCGAGGATGGCGTCGACATCATCATTACCGATACCGGCATCGGTATTTCGGCCGAGGACCTGAGCCGGATCGGCCAGCCTTACGAGCAATCGGGTCCGGCGGAACAGAAGGCGATGGGCACCGGACTTGGCCTGTCGATCGTCCGGGCCATGGCACAGCTGCTGGGCGGCACCATGACCCTGGCCAGCACGCTTGGCGAAGGCACGACGGTCACGGTTTCCCTGCCGGTGGTGCAGGCGGACGAGCAGCCGGAATTGCCGATGCCGGTGCCGGTCCAGCCGGAGCATGGCAGCGCGATACCCGGCGTAGTCCAGTCGCTGGAAGCTTTCGCACGGGCGGCCCTGCAACCGCATAATCCGCTGGAGGATATCAGCCACACGCCGGATTCCTTAAGCCGGTTCAGCGATTTCGTGATCCGCCCGCCGAAGAGTTAGGCCCGCTCAGCCAACACATTTTCCAGCTTGCCGAGGAAGCCCTGCCAGCCGTGCAGGGCGCCGCCGAAGGCTTGTTTCTGGTCGGGGCGGAAGCCGGCCTGTTCGACGCGCAGGTGGGTGCCGGTATCGGTGGGCGTCAGGGTGAAAGTGACCACGCTGCGCAGGTCATAGGCCGGGTTGTCGTTGACGAAGTCCCAGCTGTAGGCCAGCGTCCGGCCGGGCTCCAGGGCCAGGACCTCGCAGTCCAGTACGCCACCCCATTCGCCGCGCAGATGGAATTTATGCCCGATTTTCGGCTGGAAGTCGTTGGCCATCAGCCATTCCGTGATCAGGTGTGGCTGGGTGAGGGCGCGCCACAGCTTGTCCACCGGGTGCGGGAATTCGCGTTCGGTGACGACGGCGCGGGTTTCGGTCTCGGACATCAGGACTTGCCCTTCTTTGGTTTGACGGCTTTCGACTTTGTATTCAGCTCAACGGTCGCACGGATCAGGGCCTTGAAAGCGGCCTCGTTAATCGCCTCCCCTTCGCGGAAATCAATGGCGCGGCGGGTGGCGCCTTCCAGGCTCGAATTGAACAGGCCTTCGGGATCGGGCACAGAGGCGCCCTTGGCAAAGGTGGTCTTGACCGCGGCCTTGTAGGTCTCGCCTGTGCAGAGGATGCCGTCATGTGACCAGACCGGGATATTCCATTTCCATTCCTCGACCACGTCCGGATCGGCTTCCTTGATGAGAGCGCGCAGACGGGTGAGGGTTTCGCCACGCCAGTCGGGATATTCGGCGATGTTCTCGTCGATCAGCTGCGCGGCCGGAATGCCTTCGGTGGGTTTCAGGGGCTTCTTCATGAGGTTTCCTTACATACGCTGACCAGGCAGCCGGCTGGCCTGCCTGATCCAGTCGGTTAGTTGCGCCTCGTCGATGGCATCGTCTTCGCGTATATCGAGATAGCGCACTTCCTTCTGTTTTGAGGCGCCCGGCGGCAGGGGGACGAGATGGGCGCCGTTGAAGAAGGCGAGCTTGATGTACCTGGTGTAGCAATGGATGCCGAGGAACCAGACCTTGTCCTCCATGCCATAGAAGGGCGAGTTCCACTTGACCGCCTTCCTGACGCCGGGAACCGTTTCGGTGATCAGCGCATCCAGCCGCTGGCCGATCGCGTTTTTCCAGCCCGGCATGGCGGCGATATAGGCCTGAACGGGTGCGTCACCGTCGCCCTTGGCGATCTGCGGGTTGCCGCCCGACAACAGGCGCGGTTTGTCCGTTTCCTCGGTCATTGGTCCATCCGGTTCAGCAGGCTTTCGAGATGATCGAAGCGGTTTTCCCAGAAACCGGCCATCTGGCTGGTCCAGTCCATCAGCGGAGAAAGCGCCATGATCTGCGCACTGTAATGAGTCTGGCGGCCATCAATGCGCCCGCGCACCAGTCCGGCGTCTTTCAGCAGGGACAGGTGTTTGGAAACCACCGGCTGGGAGACGCCCGCCTGTTCGGTCAGAGCGCCGACCGTGGTCTCGCCCTCGCGGCACAGCCGTTCGAAGATCGCCCGGCGTGTCGGGTCGGCCAGGGTGCGGAACAGGATGTCATGCGGCGGTGTCAATTCATATCCATTTGGCTATGAATTGACGTATAGCCACTTGACTATGAATGAGTCAATCGAAATCGAACGCTCAGCCCTGGCGGTTGATCTGATTGTGTGTGTAGGGCGCCGGCAGGGCGACATAGCTTAGGCCGGTGACGAAATCGCCGACCTCGAAGCGGGCATAGCGTGGGCCGTCCTCGGTCGAGAACTCGACCACGATATCCTCGCGTGGATCGAGTTTGGCGATGGCCAGCCAGGCGCGGCTGGGAAAATCGAAGCGCAGGGCCTCTTCCGGGCCTTGCGTACCGGCATACTGCCCGGTCAGGGTAAAGCCGGCCAGGTTGGTCTTGACCGCCGGGCGCAGGTCGGCGGTGACATCGCTCTTGCCGCTGGCCATGAAGCTCAGCGAACTATAGTCCGTAAAGCCCACGGGCAGGCGGTCGCTCAGGCCATAGGGCGCGCGATTGATCGTGCCGGTGGTGACGATATCGGTATTGCGCACCAAAAGGCGCGCGCTGTAGGGCCGCGTGCCGTCCTTGAAATGTGCCATCAGGCTGAAGCTGTTCTGGTGCAGGCCACCATAGAGGCCGAAGGCCATGTCGGCTTGATCCGTATTCTGGTATTGCACCAGCCGCCAGACCTGATCGTCGCCATAGGCGCGGTTGGCCAGCCACTCGGTGCGGCCGGAAGGCAGGTCGAGATGCGGTACGGCGATGAAGCGGTTGAAGCCGCCTTCGGCCGTATGGACCTCCGCCGTCAGGGCCGGTGCGGCGCAGTCTGTCTGGTAGGCTGCTGTGCGCGCCCTTTCCAGCCAGGGCGCCAGGTAATCCATGGTCAGGCCGGCGCGCAGGGCGTCGTTGCGCGCCTGCAGGTAGCCAGCCTTCAGGGCCTGTCCGGTCGCGGTATCGAGCAGGTGGCAGCGCGCATCGGCCTGCAGCAGGAAGTAGCGCTTGACCACCGGCAGGGTATAGTCATCCGCCGTCCGGGCCAGCAGGGGCGCCGTGATACAGGCGGCCAGGGCGGCTGTGGCAAGGGCAAGCGATTTGACAAATGAACGGAGGCGCATAAACGGTTGGCCGAAACTTTGAACGAGGGCTTTGAGGAATATCTTCGTACCCCTTATAAGCCATCGTGCTTTAGATGGCGTTTCCAATCAGGGTTAGCCAAATGTTACTTTCAAGCGATCTCTGGGTCAGTGCGCTGTTGCGGCGGGTCGAACAGGCGGGCAGTTTCGCCTTCATCGCCCGGCGGGGCGACAAGGCCTATGGCGCGGTGCTGGTCAAGGTGCTGAACCTCAGGACGCGCGAAACCTATGTGCTGCGCGAGGCCCAGAAAGGCGAGGACACCCTGTGGATGCGGCCCATTGAGACGAAGGACGAGGCCGATCTAGATGCCTGGATCGCTCGTCAGGTTAAATACGATCCCGATATCTGGGTGGTCGAGATCGAGGATGCGGAAGGCCGGCACTTCCTGACCGAGCCGGTCGACATCTGAAGCGCAATATGATGAATCGCGGGTTTACCCTGTCTTTCAACGGAATAACAAAACCTCTGCGCTAGTGTGGTCCCTCACCACAACTTACGTACAGGTAGCGTTTTTGTATTTTCTGCTGAATGACCTTATCCTCGATATCGATGCCGCGCACATGATGCATCCTCTCGACGCGGAGCGCTTTTCTGCGCTCAGCGTGGATTACATCTCGCAGTTGGGTAAGGAAATGTTCGCCGAAGACGCCCAGGCGCACCGCCATAATCCGGAACGCGCCCGCCGCCTGTGCTACCTGCTGCACCTGAAGATGCCGCGCGTCAATGCTGCCCAGTTCTTCGCCATGGGCAATCGCCCGGAAAACGTCGATGCCAGCTTCAAGTCGCTGAACGAAATGGCCATGGGTATGATGTTCGAACAGCAGACCGCCGGCATGCTGGATGCCCGCAAGGTCGATCATGAGGTCTGGCATCGCATGGCCGCTTAAGGCCGGCGTTCTACTTATCCAGACCGAACCAGCGTGCGATGTAAAGTGACGAGCAGATACCGGCATCTGCCGTCGATCCGCCGCCACCGCACTGTTCCGCCCCGCTGCCTGGTGCTACGGGGATATAGTGCTCCAGATTGGTAAGGACATAGGTTTCCACCAGGTTTGCGCCGTAGATTTTGTGCGGATAACCGGCGACCGTATCACTGGTCTCGGGTGTCTGATCCTGGCCGTGAACATTGGTCCACTGCTGCATCTCCTGGTCTTCATTGCTGAAATTGATGATGTCGTCCGCTGTTCCGTGCCAGATGGAAACGCGCGGCCAACTGCCGGTATATCCCGAATAGGCAGCGCGCACGCGATCGCCCAGAGTCTGTGCTGAAACGGTAGCGCCATTAAAACAGCCCTCGACCTCATCGAGCGATGTGGCGCACTTGTAGGGTATGCCGGCAATGGGGGCGCCGGCCGCAAAGACATCAGGATAGGTCGCCAGCATGACATTGGTCATGGCCGCGCCGCCGGAAAAGCCGGTGACGAACACGCGGCTGGAATCAACGGCATAATGCGTTTTCATCCAGTCGATCATCGCGATCAGGGTGGCTGGTTCACCGGACCCGCGTTCCTGATCTGCCGGCACATAGAAGTTGAAGCAGTTATTGTACTGGGTCGTGGTTTCGGCAATCACCAGGCTGAAACCCATTGAATCCGCCCATTTTGTCCAGCCGGTTTCATCGTCATAATCAACCGCCACACCGCCGCAGCCCGGCAGGATCAGAACCAGGGGGCGATTGGCTGTCAGACCTGCGGGAACATAGGCATACATGGTCAGCTGGCCCTGGTTGTCACCGAAATTATCTACCTGTGTCAGCTGGTCAGCCGGCAGGGATCCTGAGATAGATGAAGAGGCGGATGACGACGATGACGACGACGATGACGACGAACTGGACGAAGACGCAGATGATGAACCGCTGCCTGATCCACCCGAGCTGCTGCTCCCGCCTGATCCGCCACAGCCACTGATCATCAGCAGGCTGGCGCACAAGGATGCCATGCACAGCGCCTTCAGGCTACCAAAGCGTCTCAACATCACTTGTCCCCGGATCAGATGATTTTATTGCAGTATGGTAACAGATACCGGGGCGCACGACTACGCTCCAATGGTTGAATAGCTTAGCGATGCGGCAGGGCGGCCGCCAAGGTCGTGGTGAGCGTGGCTGCGTCCGTGAGTCTGGCCAGGGCCGCCGCCTGACCGGCCCACAGGTTGCTGAAGCCTTTTGCCCCATCAAGCGATGCGCTGTTTTTAAGCGGGGTGAGTGCCCCGCCAGCCAATGGGAAAGACGGCGCCATATCCGATAAGGGCCCAAGCTCTGCCATGGCACGGTTCGCGATCCCACGCGCCGGGCGGCCAGTAAAGATATTGGTGATCTGGGTGCTGTCATCGCGGGCGGCCAGAAGCGCTGCGCGATGGGCGTCGCTGATCGTTGCCTCGGTCGTCAGCAGATAGGCTGTGCCGACCTGGACCGCTGCCGCACCGAGCATGAGAGCCGCCGCCACACCCCGGCTATCAGAAATGCCACCCGCGGCGATCACCGGCACGGACACGGCATCCACGATCTGGGGCACCAGGGCGAAGGTGCCGACCTGGCGCGACATGTCCATTTGCAAAAATGAGGCCCGGTGGCCGCCCGCTTCCGCGCCCATGGCGATGACCGCATCCACGCCGCACGCCGCCAGCCAGAGCGCCTCGGCGACCGTGGTGGCGGAAGAGAGGATTTTCGCGCCCGTCGCTTTCACGCGCGCCAGCAGGTCCGGCGTTGGCAAGCCGAAATGGAAGCTGACCACGGCGGGGCGGATAGCCTCGACCACTCGGCAATAGGCGTCGTCGAACGGCGCGCGGGCCGACAGCGGCGCTGGCGTATCGGCCGGTAAGCCAGCCTCGGCATAATAGGGCGCCAGATGCTGCCGCCAGGCCTCCAGTTGCGCCTTCACCGCTGGATCGTCCGGATTCGGCGCGGCATGGCAAAAGAAGTTCAGGTTGAAGGGCGCGTCGGTCGCCTCGCGGATTTGCTGCGCGGCATCGCCTGCCTGCGCCGGCGATAGCTGCGCGCAGGGCAACGAGCCCAGACCGCCTGCCCGGCTGACCGCGATCGCCATTTCCGCCCCATTGGCCCCGGCCATGGGCGCCTGGATGATCGGCAGGTCGATCCCCAGCAGGTCCAGTATGCGGCGATCTTTCCAGTTCATTTGAACAGACCCAATGGAATGACCGCCGCCATGGCCGCTACGCCGGCATCGTTAGGGTGCAGGTGGTCGCCGACATCATATTCGGTGCGCAGATGGCCGGGCCTGGCCGGGTCTTCGACCGCCTTTTCGAAATCGATCACGCCGTCGAAGACGGTTTGTTGCCGTATCCAGGCATTGATCGCCTGGCGTGATTTTTCCTTGTCCTCGGAGAAATAGTTCTCGAACACCGTGTCGCGGAAAGGCGTCATGGTGGCGGCGTAGATCTTCAGGCCGCGCTCGTGGGCGCGCGCCGCCGTCTGGCTCAGGCCGTCGATCAGGTCATCGGCGGAGACATACCCCTCCGAGCCCGGTCCTTGCGCATGACCCAGGTCGTTAATGCCGATCAGCACGATCACGGCGCTGGCATTCGGCTGGGCCAGCACGTCGCGATCGAAGCGCGACAGCCCGCCCTCACCGAAACGCGCCCAGGCGCCGTGATGCAGCAGGCGATTGCCGCTCAGGCCCGCATTGACGACGCTGAGCGGGATATTCGCTTCATGCAGGCGGCGGCTCAAAAGTTCCGGCCAGGTGCGCCCCTGATCCGGCGTGATGCCGTAGCCATCGGTGATCGAGTCGCCGAAAGTGATCAGGGCGGCTTTCGCCGGTGAGCCGGAAACCTCCACCTCGGCCAGCCAGGGGAAGGCGTTGCCGATACCTATATCGGTTTTTGCTTCGGGCAATTCAGCGGCGCGGCTGGTGCGGCCATCGGCGACATAAAACACCCCACGCTGGATATCATGGACTGTGGCGAGCGGGGCCTCAGGCACATAGAGGCTGATTGCCAGATCGCTGTCGGCGGCCACTTTAAGGGGCAAGGGATCGCTGAGCACATAGGCGCCGGGCGCGATGGTGACAGTGGCGCGGCCGTTGAAGGTGACGGCGTTGTCGCTGGCCGGATCGATACGGCTGCCGGTCAGGCGCTTCGCCACGCGGATGTCCTCCAGCTTGAGCGGCGCCGCGCCATAGGCATTGGAGAGGCGCAACCGCACCGAACTGCCGCCGGCACTGATCCGCACGATCTGGCGCAGGGTCTTGTCGGCGATCTTCACGTCGACACCGGAAGGCTCTGGCGACGCGTACCAGGTGGGAATCCATTTCGGTGCGGCATCCTTCGCCATTGCCGGCAGGGCGGGCAGGGCCGCCATCAGGGCAAGGCTGAAAAGGGTGGCGCGGCGTGTGGTCTGGAACATGTCGATTTCCCTGTCTCCTGAACCCGCAGACATCGCATAGCCGGAAAAGTCCGTCAAATGTGATGTTATAATATTCTAACATGTTGATTTCGATATTTATTTTTGAAGTCCTCTGGTTTTGCCACAGGTCTCGGCCTAAGCTCGGCCTTTCCCTTTCCGCGAGGTCTGTCATGCCCCATGACCATCACACCCATACGCCTGATGATCATAGTCACGGTCATGATCATGGTCATTCGCATGGCGGCCATGGCCATCACCACGCCCCAACTGATTTCGGCGCGCGCTTCCTGTGGGCGGCGTCGCTCAATGCCGCCTTTATCATCGCCGAGGTCATCTATGGCCTGAAAGCCAATTCGCTGGCTCTGCTGGCGGACGCCGGTCATAATTTCAGCGATGTGATTTCGCTGATCCTGGCCTGGGTGGCATGGTGGCTGGCGAAGAAGAAACCGGTTGCCGGTTATACCTATGGCTTTCGCGGCGCCTCGATCATGGCGGCCCTGTTCAATGCTATCCTGCTGATGGTCGCGATCGGCGGCATTGTCTGGGAAGCGGTGCAGCGCTTTTCGTCGCATGAAGCGGTGCAGGGCGATCTGGTGATGTGGGTGGCCGGGGCCGGCATCCTGGTCAACGGCTTTACCGCCTGGCTGTTCGCGCAAGGGCAATCGGACCTCAATATCAAGGCCGCCTTCGCCCATCTGGCGGCGGATGCGGTGGTGTCGGCCGCGGTGGTGGTGGCCGGTCTGGTGCTGATGCTGACCGGCTGGGCGTGGCTCGATCCGCTGTTCAGTATCGTCGTCTCCGCCGTGATTGTCTGGGGCACCTGGGGCCTGTTGCGGGATTCCGTGCGCCTCAGCCTGCAAGGCGTGCCGCCGCATATCGACTTTGGCAAGGTCAAGGCGTTTCTCGCCAGCCAGCCAGGCGTCACCGATGTGCATGATCTGCATATCTGGGGCATGAGCACGACCGAGGTGGCCCTGACTGCGCACCTGACCATGCCGGGTGGCCATCCGGGCGACGCCTTCCTGCATGACCTGGCCGAGGAACTGGAACACCATCACGGCATAATCCACGCCACCATCCAGATCGAAATGAGCGACGGCGCGCATCCTTGCGCGTTAGCGCCGGACGAGGTGGTCTAGGCGCGGCGGTAATTCAGCACAAAAACGCCCAGCGCCAGCAGCGGCGCGAGGCCGCCGGCCAGGGCCACATATTCCCAGCCGCCGGTTTCATAGAGCGTGCTGGCGACTGCCGAGCCGATGGCCCCGCCGGTAAATATGCCCGCCATATAGATGCCGTTGACGCGCCCCCGGCTCAAAGGATCGAGCGCATAGATGGCGCGCTGCCCCTGCACCATGTTCATCTGGACGCAGAAATCGAGCACTACGCCCAGCAGAGCCAGCACGATCACGCCGCGCATGGCCGGCAGAAGGGTAATCAGCATGGCGATTGCGCCCACCGCCAGGGCGCCGAAAGTGGCCTTCACCGTATGCCCGGCATCGGCCAGCCGGCCACTTAAAGGGGCCGCCAGGGCGCCGGTGGCGCCGACCAGGGCGAACAGGGCGATCTGGCTTTGCGTCAGGTGGAACCGGCTGGCCAGTTCGAGGGGCGCCACGGTCCAGAACAGCGAGAAGGCGCAGAACATGCAGGCCTGGAAGAGGGTGCGCAGACGAAGCGCCGGATGGGCCCGCCACAGCACGGTCAGGGAATGGATCAGCCGGACATAGGTGGTCTTCTGCTCTGGCTGACGGCTTGGCAGGGTTATAGCCAGCAGACCGCTCATCAGCACCATGAAGGCAGCGGCGGTGTAATAGACAGCGCGCCAGCCGAAATGATCGGCGATCAGGCTCGACAGCGGCCGCGACAGCAGGATGCCGAGCACCAGTCCGCCCATGATATTGCCGACCACCCGGCCGCGATTTTCGTCAGTGGCCATGTGCGCCGCCAACGGGATCAGCACCTGCACTGCCACAGTGGCCAGCCCGATCAGCAATGACACAATCAGGAACAATATGCCGTTGGTGGCCAGGCCCGCCATCAGCAGGCTTATGAAAGACGCCGCCAGCAGGATCAGGGTCAGGCGGCGGTTCTCGGTGCGATCGGCCAGCGGCACGATGAACAGCAGGCCCAGACCATAGCCGATCTGGGTCAGGGAAACGATCAGAGAGGCGGTCTCGTTCGATAGCCCCACGGCCGGCGCGATCAGGGCAATGATCGGTTGGCCATAGTAAAGATTGCCGACAACAACGCCACAGGCCAGGGCGAACAGCGCCACCAGGCCGGGCGTGAGGGGTTTGGAAGCGGACATGGGTATGCTTTCGGGGCGGGGGAAGCGTCTGGCGCGATATATAACCACGGCGGTTACGGAAACAAGCGCCTGTCCTTCGTAGCGTAAGAACCCGTAATCTGTCTTGATGGATAGTGACCTTTACTTTCGCCATATTTTGCCGTTTACGTAAGCGTAAATAATGGTGTTCTTCGCAAACGCAAAATCGTGATTGGGAAGTGCGCCCCGGCGGATTTAAAATAGACCCATGACCATAGAGCAATTGACAGAAAAGCTGGCGCACTATCCCACGAAATGGGCACGGCATGCCGACCTGATCGTGCATATCGTGGCCCTGACCTTCGCCCTGTTCGGCGGCGGTGTGGCCTTGGGGTTAGCGGTCAATCATGGCCTGCTCGGCAAGGTGGCGGCCATCACCATCTATGCCATCGGCATGATCGCCATGCTGGCCTTTTCCACGGCCTATAATTTCGCCGTTCCGCGCTGGCAGCCTTTTTTACGCCGGCTCGATCATGCCGGCATCTTCCTGATGATCGCCGCTAGCTATACCCCCTTCACCACCCAGGCGCTGAAAGGCGGCTGGGCCCTGTGGATGAGCGTGGGTGTCTGGTCTCTGGCCGGTTTCGGCATACTGGCCAAGCTGCTGCTGCCGGGGCTGGGAAAAGGTTTCTGGATCGCGCTTTACCTGATCCTCGGCTGGCTGGTGGTGATCGCCATCAAGCCGCTGGTGCATGAAGTGCCGCTGCCGGCCATGATCCTGCTGGCGCTGGGCGGCGTAGCCTACAGCGTCGGGACCATCTTCTATGCCATGAAAAACCTGAAGTTCCGCCGCGCCATCTGGCACGGCCATGTCCTGACCGGCGCCGTGCTGCACTATGTCGCCATACTGGTCGGCGTGGTTTTAGTGGGCAGCAACTAGCCCGCCAGACTGCTTACGCCGGCAGCTTGACCGTCAGCACCAGATGATCGGGCTCGACCGTGAAATCGAGCGTGCCGCGGGCTTCCTGTACCGTCGACCACAGCCAGTGCGGCTGAATCCACTGGCCATTCAGGCCATCGCCCAGCGGCAGGCCCTTGAGGCCTTCGACGGCTTCGGCCTTGAGGCGGGCGCGCGGACCGGCCGCATCGGCGGTAAGGGTCAGGCCGTCATCCGTGCTTTCAACTGTCAGCGTTGCCTTGCCGCCGGTGGGCAGGGAATTGCCGGCCAGCAGGCCGAGATTGAGCAGGGCGCGGGCGGCCGGCTTCTGGAAAAGCGTATCGCCCGGAATGGCAAAAACCAGTTCGGCGCGCATGGTTGAGAAGACGTCACCAAGGATTTTCTCAAGCTGGGCGCCGCTGAAGGCTTCCGAGCTGCTGGCGGCACCGAAGGCGACGCGAGCGAAATGGACCAGGGTCACCATCTTCTTGGCCGAGGCGGCGATCAGGTTCAGCGCCTCCTGCTTCATATCCTGGGCGGACGGATCTTCCAGCAGATCGAGGCCGGACATGATGGCGCCGGCGGGCGAGATGAAGTCGTGGCACAGTTTGCCGACCAGTTGCGTCGCCAGGTCGTGCGGGCTCATGTCGAGGGTTTCGGCGGCGGGCGCTTCAACGGCAGGTGTTTCGGCAGAAGAGGAGCCGCTATCCACATGCGCAGCCGGTGTGTTTTCGGCGCGAGTCAGGTTCGGTGTTGACAGATCGTCCATGCTCATCTTGAAGTCCTGCTGGTCAGTTTAGGTTGGCTGAACCGAAGTGTGAGGTGATTTGCCTTAAACTTGAAGGCGGGAAGCGCTAAGATGTTTTCATAAAGCTTAACGAGCGGTTTACGAAGCGCACGGGCGCAGGGACCGCAACCCGCAAATCCATACAATCTAACGGTTTTCGTACATCACAACCCGCCACAAAGACAATAGACTGGAGCCCCTCATGGCCGACGCTCAATCCAAACTCGCCCGTAAGGGCCGCGGCAAGATCTTTGATTCGATTCTCGATACCATGGGCGATACGCCGCTCGTCCGTCTGCCGCGCCTGTCGGCGGAATACGGCGCCAAGGCCACTGTCCTGGCCAAGCTCGAATTCTTCAACCCGATGGCCTCGGTCAAGGACCGTATCGGCATCTCGATGATCGAGGCGCTGGAAGCGGCCGGCAAGCTGAAGCCGGGCGGCACCATCATCGAGCCGACTTCCGGCAATACCGGTATCGCGCTGGCCTTCGTGGCCGCCGCCAAGGGTTACAAGATCATCCTGTGCATGCCGGAATCGATGTCGATCGAACGCCGCAAGATGCTGCTGCTGCTCGGTGCCAAGCTGGAACTGACCCCAGCGGAAAAGGGTATGCGCGGCGCTGTCAACCGCGCCCAGGAACTGCTGGCCGAAACGCCGAACGCGGTCATCCCGCAGCAGTTCGAAAATGAAGCCAATCCCTTCGTTCACGAAGTGTCGACCGCCGAGGAAATCTGGAACGATACCGATGGCGCGGTCGACGTGGTGGTTTCGGGCGTCGGCACCGGCGGTTCGATCAGCGGCATCGGCCACACCCTGAAAAAGAAGAAGGCCTCGGTGAAGATGATCGCCATCGAGCCGGAAGCCTCGCCCATCCTGTCGGGCGGTGAGCCCGGTCCGCACAAGATCCAGGGCATCGGCGCCGGCTTCGTGCCGGGTATCCTCGATCGCGGCATCATCGATGGTGTGGAAACCGTCTCAAATGATGCCGCCTTCGCCATGGCGCGCAAATCGGCTCAGGTCGAAGGCCTGCCGGTCGGCATCTCCTCGGGCGCCGCGCTCGAAGTCGCTTTCCGTCTGGCCGCGAAGGACGAATATGCCGGCAAGACGATCGTGGCGATCATCCCGTCCTTCGCCGAGCGCTACCTCTCGACGGCGCTGTTCGACGGGCTGTAAGCCAAAGACAGCATCTATTTGAAAAGCCCCTTCGCTTTGATTGGCGGAGGGGCTTTTTATTTGGATCAGCCGAACTGAAACGCGCTGATGGCGATGCCTGTATTACCGAGACTGTCTTCATGATAGGTGCGTCGGCCGCTGTCGCCATCGCCGGCACCGGCCACCACCATCAGCGGGATCAGATGTTCCTCGCGCGGATGGCATTCATGGGCGCCGGGTGCACCGGCCCATTGCGTCAGGCCATTGATGTCACCGGTCGCCGTGCGGGTCAGCCAGTCATCGAAGGCATGGGAGGCCGGGCCGCTGCCCGAACCCCGCCCCATCAGGCGCGGGATCGAATGGAAGCTCATCCCGGAGCCGATGATCAGCACGCCTTCGTCACGCAAGGGCGCCAGGGCCTTGCCCAGTGCGATATGTTCCTGCGGGCTCAGGCCTTTTTTCAATGACAGTTGCAGGGTGGGTATCTCCGCTTCCGGCCAGGCCATCAGCATGGGAATAAAGACCCCGTGGTCGAAATCGCGTTCCTCATCGGCCACCACGGTGAGGCCGGCCTCGGCGGCCAGGGCCTGCACCCGCGCGGCCACGGCTTCGGAGCCGCGGGCCGGATAGTTCAGCTCGTAGGTATGCGGCGGGAAGCCGTAATAATCGAAGAACATGCCCGGCGCCGGCTTGGTCATGACGGTGAATTCCGGCGTTTCCCAGTGCGCCGAAACGATCAGCAGGGCCTTGGGTTTTTCCCCGACATCGGCGGGCAGGCGCTTCAGGTAAGCGCCCATCTCGTCCCACATGCCGGCGGGGTTCCAGTCCATGAAAAAGCACGGGCCGCCGCCATGGGGGATATAGACGGTCGGGGTTCTGTTCGTGGTCATAACTAATATACTTCAGCGTCTATAATGAGGTCGATATCGTCGCCGACGATCGGCTCGTAATTGCCGAGCCCGAAGGCCTTGCGGCTCAGATGCGCGGTGGCGGAAAAACCATAGCCGGTTTTGAAAACCGCCGGATTGAAGGCTTTTTTGTTGAAGGTGACGGCCAGGACTTCGCTCTGAGTGACGCCATGGATGGTCAGGTCGCCGGTGACATTGGCCGTATTCTCGCCGGTCGGTTCCACCTTCGTGCTCTTGAAGGTCGCGGTCGGGTACTGCGCGACATCGAAGTATTTCTCGCCCTTCAGCAGGGCGTCGAAATCGGGCAGGGCGGTCGTTAGGGTCTTCAGGTCGAGCGTGATATCGACCGTGCTTTTCGCCGGATCATCACGGTCGAGCACAAGCGTGCCGCTGGCGCCCATGATCTTGCCGGAGGGATGCGACAGGCCGAAGTGCTCATACTGGAAGATGACCGAGGTATGGGTGGGTTCGAAGCTCAGGGTCTCCGCCGCCATGGCCGGCAGGGCCATGAAGCCGAAAACCAGGCCGAGGGCGGCGATCCTGAACATTCGAACCCCTTTTCAAGTCTTATTGAGCGATGGCTTCCGCTTCGATGTAGAGATCGATCTGGTCGCTCACCATCGGCACATAGGCGCCGATGCCGAAGTCCGAACGGTTGATCGTGCCGGTGGCGGTGAAGCCGGCGTCGACCTTCTTCATCATCGGGTGAACGTCCTTCTTGTTGAGCGTGACCTTCAGGGTCACCGGCTTGGTGACGCCGTGGATGGTCAGGTCGCCGGTCACGTCAGCGGTGGTGGCGCTGGTCTGGGCGACCTTGGTGCTCTTGAAGGTGGCGGTCGGGAACTTGGCGGCGTCGAAGAACTGGTCGCTCTTCAGGTGCTCGTCGAGCTTGGCGACGCCGGTATTGATGCCGTCGATGGCGAAGGAAACCTCAACCGAGCTGTTGGCCGGGGTAGCGTCATCGAGCGTTACCGAACCTACGGCATTCATGAACTTGCCGGAGGGATGCGAGAAGCCGAAGTGGGTCCACTGGAAGGTGACCGAGGTGTGGCCATCATCCAGCGTGTATTTGTCGGCGGCAAAGGCCGGTGCAGAAACGGACAGCAGGGCGAAGGCGAAAGCCGAGGCGGAGAAAACGGATTTCAGAGCAAGTTTGGTCATGGAACGTCTCTTTGGTGAAAGAAATAAAATCGAAACGTAACAATAGTTGTTACTGTTTATGTTTTCAAGGGTTAGTTCGCAATCAAGTGAAATTTTTGACCCTTATACGGCAGAATGACCGTTTGGGATGACAAGAAGCCGTGATTGCACCGGAATAAAAAGTGTGGTCAGTTCGGCGCGCCACACGAGGGAAAATAATCATGATTTCATCACGCGTCATAGCTTTCGCGGCGGCGGCTGCGGCCTTCCTCTCCGCCCTGCCGGTTGTGGCGAAAGTACCAGCCAATGTGCAGATCGTCGATTGCCGAACGCACGACGCGGCGCAAGAAAAGGCCGATCACGACCTGGCCATGACGACGCTGGATATCATGCAGACCCACGATATCGCGCGGCTCAACGAACGCCTGCCGAACCTGAAGGCGGCATTGGCCCATGCGCCGGATAGTCCCTCTTTGCCGGAACGCTGCGGCGATACGATCATCGTTTACAGCGACCAGATGAGCGACATGCTGACCCTGTCGGCACTGCTCTCCGGCCATGAAAAGGACCTGGGCGCGACGAAGGTCGAACAGCGCGAGGCCCTGCCCTATGCCCTGTTGGCCTTCGAGGCCGGCTGGATCGATTTCGAGAACAAGGACTATGATGCGGCGCATGAGGCTTATGCCAAAGGTTTGCGCAACGATCCCGACGATCATGCTGTGATCCTGGAGGACACCCTGACCCTGGCGGCCCTGAAGCGCAGTCCGGAAGCCCTGGCGCAACTCGATGCCTATCTGGCGCGCAATGACGATTTGCCCGATGAGCTGATGGCCGGCGCCCTGCGCAAGCGCGGCTATGTGCTGGTCGAACTCGGTCGCTGGGATGAGGCCGAGGCGGCGTACAAGGAGTCACTAAAGCTGGCCCCCGGTGACCAGACGGCTCAGGGCGAACTCGAATATATTGCGCAGAACAGGCCTTCCAAGCCGGCCAACTGACCCCATATGCGGGGCTCCTACCTGACAAACCAAGAGGAATATAATGTCTGAGGCAGCAAAGATCGATATGTACAAGGCCAGCGTGCCGGTGATGCTCAACGCACTCACCAACCTGAAGGCCATCCTCGCCAAGGCCGAGGCCTGGGCGGCGGAAAAGAACATCAAGGACGCCACCGTCCTGAATGCGCGCCTGGCGCTCGATATGCTGCCTTTCGTCAAGCAGATCCAGATTACCAGCGATACGGCCAAGGGCGCCGCGGCCCGCCTCGGCGGCGTTGAAAATCCGTCCTGGGCCGATGAGGAAGCGACCTTCGCCGATCTGCACGCGCGCCTGCAAAAGACGATCGACTTCGTCAAGTCGGTCGATGCCAAGGGCTTCGAAGGCGCTGAAACGCGCGATATCGTGATGAAGTTCCCGCAGCGTACGCTTGAATTCAAGGGGCTGGATTACCTAACCGGCTTCGTTCTGCCGAACCTGTTCTTCCACGTCACCACCGCCTACGCCATCCTGCGCCATTCCGGCGCGCCGCTTGGTAAGGCTGATTTCCTCGGTGGTTAAGATGTAAAGGTCTCGATATCGAAGCGCCTGAGTTCTTCCAGGTAATCTTCGAGCCTGACCAGACCGACACAAGGCAAGGCCCCGTGCGAGAGCGCGGGGTCTTTTTCATGCAGTCGCTTCGCCAACAGGATGGCCGGCACGCAGGGGATTTGCGGTCCGTCACCCGACTTGGCCACGATAAACCACGATCGGGTCAGGGGCGCGCCATCCGTCCCCGTGCCGCTTAAGACGACGTGCATCCCGCCGATATCGCTGCCGAAGGGATTGAAGGCGTCACTGGCGGCCAGCAACGGTCGGGCCAGCGCGGGCAGATGAAGGGGAAGCCCCGCCCATACCAGCCACGACAGGCCCCACAGGCCCAGATGCAGCAGGCCCAGTTCCAGCCCGGCGCCGAAACGGATATCGCGCAGGCCATAGATCGGCGGCAGCAGGTCGAGGTCGGGCACATCGCAATTGGCCAGCCAGCGCTTTCCCATGACCGGATAGGTCTGGCGGCGGATATCCTGCCAGCCGAACGCGCGCGGATGCCCGGCGAAGGGGCGTAAAGGCCGGCCGACATAGCTCAATATCCCTTGCGTGGTGGCCAGTCCACGCTCGGCCTTCTGGCCCGGCGAAATGCCGAAATCGAGCCGGTCCAGTCGGCTGAAGGCCGGTTGCAGATGCGTGATTACCGCCGAGGTCAGGCCGGGCACTGTGCTGGCGCCGCTGATCACCGTGACGCCCGCCGCCTTCGCCTCGTTGTCGAGCTGGCTGAATTCACGGACAAAGTCACGGCCATCGGCCAGATCGACATAGGCCACGCCGGCGGCGATGCAGGCGCGCGCCACGTCATAATCGCTGTTCTGGAACGGGCCTGAGGTATGGACCACCACCGAAGGCTTTTCCCTCGCCAGCACCTCCACCAGGCCCTGATGAATATCCAGTTGCAATGGCCGGGCCCCCGGCAACTCGCGGCACAGGGCTTCGGCCTTTGCCAAATGCCGGCCGGCGATAACCAGGGGCAGGCCGTGACGCGACAGGGCACGGGCGATGCGTTTGCCGAAATTGCCATAGCCGCCCAGGATCAGGATATCATTGGCCACAGGCGATCTCCTTTACCGTGAATTCGCCTTCATAGCTGTAAGCGGTCAGACGGCCGAACACCCCGCCGCCGAGCGTCATGCGCATCCGGAAGCGGTCATCGCCGGTGGCCTCTTCAAACGCATTCCCCCGCCCAAGCAGGATCTGGCCGGGCCACGACATCGGCAGGGGCACGCCGAAAAACCGCCAGACATAGCCGCGGTGCTGCAGCCGCACCTGGCCGTTTTCAAAAACATACCCGCAGCGCCAGCCGATACCGCCGGCCATATATTCGATGACCTCATGCGGCCCTTGCGGGATCATCTTCGAACGGAAAACGTAAGGGCCGTGGCCGGGAAAGTCGAACCGGCGCTCGAAGATGAAGGCGCGGCTATTCGGTTCGCTCAGAAAGGTGACGGTGCAGGGCACATCGGCGCCGGGCCAGGGCGTCAGCATGTTCAGCGCCTTCAGCAACGGCGAAGCCAGCCGCAGCAAAGGCCCCATGCGAATGGTCAGCCGGCCTGTCACCGTAACGCGATCCCGCGAGTACGGCCGGTTGGCATAATGGGCCTTCAACGCCGGCGGCAATATGTCCCACTGATCGGCAAGGATATCGGCAAAGATTGGCGTGGTGCCTGCGGCGGTCATGGTCTACCTTTCGGTACACGCTAACATGAAGAGGCGTCTCCGCCATGCTCTATCTCTGCGTCAAATGGCTGCATATCCTGTCATCGACCGTGCTGTTCGGCACCGGTGTCGGCACCGCCTTCTTCATGCTGATGGCCAATTTGAGCAAGGACGTTCGCGCTATCGCCTTCGCCACGCGCACGGTCGTGGTGGCGGATTGGTGTTTCACCACGCCGGCGGTCATCTTCCAGCCCCTGAGCGGCCTGATGCTGATGCACCTGACCGGCGTACCTTTCGAAAGCCACTGGCTGGCGGCGGCGTTGTTGCTTTACGTGTTCGCCGGCGCCTGCTGGCTGCCGGTGGTTTGGATGCAGATCCGCATGAAACGCCTGGCCGCCGAGGCGGTGGCGAACGATATGCCCCTGCCACAGGCCTACTGGAACCTGAATGTCTGGTGGATCACGCTGGGCTCGCTGGCTTTCCCGGCGGTAGTGGCTATCTTCTGGTTGATGGTCACCAAGCCGGCCTGATAACCGGGCTTTAAGGCGTCTGTGCCATTTTGCCGGTCATGATCGCTGCGCCCGCCTTGCCCCTGTCGAAATACCTTCCGGCCTGGCGCCTGCCCGCAGGCGTTCGAGCCTGCCTGCCGTTTGTGTTCCTGCTGGCCTGGACCTGCGTGGTGCGGCTGCCCTTTGCCGGCCAGTCGGATGAGGATGAATTCTTCTATGCCGTGGTCGGCGCGCGCTGGCTGCATGGCTTCGTGCCCTATACCGCCAGTTTCGATATCAAGCCGCCGGGTCTTTTTGCCATCTTCGCCCTGGTCGAGGCCGTGTTCGGTCACTCCCTGGCGATGATCAAGGGGCTGGAGACGGTCTTCACGGCCCTGGGTGCCTTTACGCTTTACCGGCTGATGAACCGCCATGTGTCACAGATGTCGGCCCTGTGGGCGGCCGGACTTTATCCGGTTTACAGCCTGACCCTGTCGGGCGTCAGCGCCGTCAATATGCTGATCCAGCTGCCTTTCTTCATTATGGCCTTTGAAGCGGCCTTGAGCGCGGTGCGCTGCCAGCGCGAGGCAAGGCCAGCCCTGTCCGCCATTTTCCTGGCGGGTCTCTGGGTAGGTGGAGCCGGCATGATCAAGCAGACGGCCCTGTTCGAGGCGGTGGCGATCTGCGGTCTGCTGCTGATTTACATGCCACCGCGCCGCTGGCCGGTTGTGGGGACGATATTTGCCCTGGGCGCGGCCCTGCCAGCTCTGGGCTTCGATCTTTACTTCCTCGTCACAGGTCATTTCCAGGACATGTTCGATTCCGTGATCCGGCTTGCCATGGCGCGCACCAGCTCGGATGTGGTCGCCGGTTATGGCGAGAAATACAGTTTCTATCTGACGCCGTTCGGCGCGGCGCTGAATGGGTTGTTTCTGTCCGTATCGCTGATCGTGCTGTGGGCCGGGGCCTTGCTGGCGGTCCTGCGGCGTGGACGCTTCAAGGGGCTGGTACCCGATGCGGTGATGAGCGCGGCCGGCCTGTGGTTGCTGGCTGCGCTGATCGAGGTGGTGGCGGGCCGCGCCCTGTGCAGCTATTACATGCTAAGCTTTGTACCGCCCCTGCTGGTCCTGGCGGCTATCACCATCGCGCACGGCCTCGATATCCCCGACGCGCGCAAGACATGGGTCTGGCCGATCATAGCCTGTGCAGCCATTGTCCTGCCGGTGGCGATCGAGCGCGATACCCTGTTCAATCCGAAGGCGCACCTGACGGACTATCAGGGCACCCAGGCCGTGGCGCGCCAGCTTCAGGCGATCGGGCTGCAGCCGCAGGACCGTGTCCTGGTTCTGAACCGCGGCTACAACATCTATCTGGAAACCGGCGCCCAGCCGCCGACGCGCTATTTCCATTCCACGCATTTCATGACGGCTTTTCATACTCCGTCTGCCGATGCGCTGGGTGAAAACCTGGCCGCGCGTCCGCGCTTCATCATTGTCGCCAATCCGGACCTGCGGGCGCTCGATGAAAGCGCGGCCCGTTACGACCAGGCCCTGATTGAAGTCCGCCAGCACTATTCCCTCGCCGGGCAGGTCAGCGGCCAGTGCGACAGTTTCCGGATATATGAGCGCATCGCCGGATCGTAGGGTGTTGCATACCGGCATTGCGGGCCTATGTTAGGCAGCAACAGATATCAGGAGCCGGTCGCATGATTCACCTCTATGCCTGGGGCACGCCTAACGGCCGCAAGGCCACCATCATGCTGGAGGAACTGGGCATTCCGTACCAGATTCACCCAGTCAATATCGGCAAGGATGAGCAGTTCAGGCCGGAATTCCTGGCCATCTCGCCGAACAACAAGATACCGGCCATTGTCGATGATGCGGCTGAGGGTGGACCTTTGAGCCTGTTCGAAAGCGGCGCCATCCTGATCTATCTGGCGGAAAAATATGGCCGCTTCCTGCCCACCCTGCCGCATGAGCGCCACACCGTTATTCAGTGGCTGATGTGGCAGATGGGGGGACTTGGCCCGATGATGGGGCAGTTGGGCTGGTTCGTGGTCTCGGACAAGGGCCAGACCCCCACCGGCGTCAATCGCTATGCCGCCGAGGTGGAACGCCTGTTCAATGTGCTGGAAAAGCGTCTCAGCTTGTCACAGCATGTCGGCGGTGATGAATATTCGATTGCCGATATCGCTATCTATCCGTGGATTCAGCAATACCGCAGCCGCGTGCCCGATCACGTCGAACCGCTGATTCAGGCGCGGCCGTTCATCGTAAACTGGCTGGCCGAGGTCGGACGTCGCCCGGCGGTGATGCGCGGCATGAAGCTGCCCTGATACGCCCTGACCCGGACGGATTTATTTTCAGGTCTTTTTTAAAAATTTACCTTGGTCTGAGAAACTGAGCCCTACCGCCTTTTTGTGCATGTATGCGTTCGGAGTTCGACCAGAGTGAAAAATTCCACAGAGAATTTGGGGCCCTATCTATTCGACGTGGCCTTCCGGTGTGTGGCGGGCCTTGTCATGGCTATCTTCATGGTGCGGATAGGCGAGGCCTATCTTCACGACCCGACGAACCTCACCACGCTACTGCTGCTGATTTCGGAAGCCGTGTCGCTGATCGTCTTCATTCTGGCGCGCCGCCCGTTCATTCAGGATCATAACGCGTTCTACATGGCGCTGGCGATTGCTGCCAGTTTCCTGGTGCCGCTGTTCATCCAGGCGCCGGAAAACCAGGCGATTGCCCCTAAATTCCTGACCTTCGGCCTGGCGATTTTCGGCGGTCTGTGGACCATCTTCGCTAAAGTCTCTTTGGGCCGGTCCTTCGGCATTCTGGCGGCCAACCGGACCGTCAAGATCAAGGGCGCCTACAAGTTCCTGCGCCATCCCATCTATGTCGGCTATTTCGCCATGGATATTGCCTTCCTGCTCGACCATTTTGTCATGGTCAACTTCCTGATCCTGGTGACCATCAGCATCATGCAGGTTCTGCGCGCCTTGCGTGAAGAGCAGGTGCTTTCCAAGGACGAGAGCTATCGCTCCTACTGCCAGGCGACGCCCTACCGTTTCATCTACGGCGTATTCTAAGAAGTTTCCGAACGCCTGAAATCCTTGCGGCGGACATACAGCGTCTTGTGGACGTGCGCCACCACCAGGCCATCCGTATCGACGACATCGACTTCGAATTCCGGCTCGCACTTGCCGCTGGTATCGGCCACCTGTCTTATGCGCGCGATCTCTTCCGGCGGTATGTGGAAGATCGCGCGCACCGTCTTGCGGCCCGGCTTGACGAACTGGATGGCCGCCGCCTTGTCCCAGACGATGTAATCCTTGCCCAGGCCGGCCATCAGTATGGCCATAAAGAACGGATCACACATCATGTAGAGAGAGCCGCCGAACTGGGTGCCGACAATATTGCGGTTCCACCAGCGCAGCTTCATCTCGACCGTGATCTCGGTGAAATCGTCCGACGCGCCGATCACGCGGATGCCGGCGCCGATCATCGGCGGATACCAGTTGATCATCTTGAAGCGGCGAATATCAGGTCCGGCCATATGGTATCCCTTGACGGCGCATCCTACATAGGACGCAATCGGCGGCACAGCCAGTCACGAGAAAAGGAATTCCCGCATGAAAGCCCTGGCCTATGAAAGCGCCCATCCGATTACCGCCTTTGCCCTTGCGGAAGTCAATGCGTCGGAGCCGGTTTTGCGTGAGGGTGATCTGCTGGTTGAGATTAAGGCTGCCGGCTTCAATCCGGTAGATACCAAGATACGCACCAGCCGCAGCGGTGCCGAGGGCAGGCCGGTTATACTCGGCTGGGATGCTTCGGGCGTGGTCATCGGCAAGGGGGCGGCGGTGAGCGGCTTCGAGATCGGCGATGCGGTCTACTATGCCGGCGACCTGACGCGCGATGGATCCTACGCCGAGCGCCAGACCATCGATCATCGCCTGGTGGCGAAAAAGCCGGCGTCCTTAAGTTTTGCGGAGGCCGCCGCCGTGCCGCTCACGGCCCTGACCGCCTGGGAAATGCTGTTCGAGCAGTTCGATCTGCCGAAAGATAAGGTTTTCGACCTGCTGGTCATCGGCGGCGCCGGTGGGGTTGGGTCGCTGGCCATTCAGTTCGCCAAAGCCCTGACGAAAGGCCGCGTCTATTCGACCTCTGGCCGCCCGGAATCGGCTGGCTGGCTGAAGGCGCTGGGCGCCGATGGCATACTCGACCGCAACGCACCGCTGAAGGACGCGGGTTTCGGGCCGTTCCAGTATGTGTTCTCGACCACACACAGCCACCTCTATCTCGATCAGTTGAGCGATATCATGGCGCCCTTCGGCACCTTCGGTCTGATCGACGATCCCAAGGGCTTCGATATCAATCCGCTGAAGCGCAAGGCGCTGAAGATCGCCTGGGAATTCATGTTCACCAAGTCGATGTTCAACCATCGCCCGGAAACCCAGGGTCAGATCCTGACCGAGGTGGCGGCCCTGATCGATGCCGGACGGGTGCGCACCACCCTGAACCGGACCTTCGACGGCCTGACCGCGGATAATGTCCGCCAGGCGCACGAAATCCTCGAAAGCGGCAAGGCGGTCGGCAAGATGGTGGCGGTGCTGTAACCGCTTCTGTAACCGCTTTTGGCGCTCAGACGTATATGTGCTAGGTTGCCCTGAACGGGAGACAGGCATTGGCAGAAGACCGCACCAGTATCCATCCGTTATGGCTGCGTCTGATCCACTGGGCCAATGCCGCGGCGGTGGTGATCCTGATCCTGAGTGGCTGGCGCATCTATAATGCCACGCGCTTCATGCATCTCTATCTGCCCTTCAGCAATGAGGCCCTGTTCCCGTCGAAATGGACGCTGGGCGGCTGGCTGGGCGGGGCCATCCAGTGGCACTTCGCCGCCATCTGGGTGCTGTTCGCCAGCGCGATCCTGTATCTCGTCCTGTTCCTCGCCACCTGGCGCTTCCGGCAATTCCGGCCCCTGACCCCGGCCGGCCTGTGGCGCGATATCGGTGCCTTCCTGACCGGCCGCCTCAGCCATGCCGATATCCGCCAATACAACACTATCCAGAAGCTGGCCTACCTCTTCGCCATGGCCGATCTGCTGGTGCTGATCGCCTCGGGCCTCGTCCTGTGGAAATCGGTACAGTTCGGCTGGCTGCGTGACCGGCTCGGTGGTTACGAGATGGCGCGCTATATCCATTTCTACGCCATGGCGGGGATCGTGGCCTTTATCGCCGTACATGTGGTCATGGCCCTGATGGTGCCGAAGACCATCAAGGCCATGCTGTGGGGGCGCTGATGGACCCGGAGATCAAGACCGACAAGGAGGCCATACTGAAGGAAGCCAATGGGCTGTTGAGCGATCCGGCGAAGCGGCGCCTGCTCGGCAATGTCCTGACGCTCGGCGGGCTGTCGCTGGCCACCGGTATCGCGCTCGATCGCTATGGTTCGGTGAAGGAGATATTGAAGGCCATTTCGCGCTTCAACGATGGCGCGCAGGGGCTGATCTTCAATCCTGACACCCTGGCACCGACCTATACCGAGGCGGATATCAAACAGCCCTTTCCCTTCAATGGTTTTTACAGCGTCGACAAGGCGCCGATGGTCGATCCCGGCAGTTTCCGGCTGGCGCTCTCCGGCAAGATCGCCGATCGCCGGCCCTGGGACCTGCCGGCGCTCTATGCGTTGCCCTATACCGAGCAGATTACCCGCCATATCTGCGTCGAGGGCTGGAGTGCCATCGGCCGCTGGGGCGGGGTGGTGTTTTCCGATTTCCTGAAACGGGTGGGGGCGGATATCACCTGCAGATATGTCGGGTTCAAATGTGCCGATGGTTATTTCACCTCGATCGACATGCCGACCGCCCTGCACAGCCAGACCCTGCTGGCTTTCACCTTTGATGGCAAGCGTTTGCCGGCGAAGTACGGCTTTCCGATGAAGCTGCGCATGCCCACCAAGCTCGGCTACAAGAACCCCAAACACATCGTTGAGATCTTCGTCACCAATGTCTATCCCGGCGGTTACTGGGAAAACCTCGGCTATAACTGGTTCGGTGGCAGCTAGGCTTCAGCCCAGTTTATGCGCGTCCAGTATGGCGGCGGCGGCGGATTTCAGCAGGGTGGCGACATCGGATGACTGACGATCGGCGATCAGGATACGGAAGGTCGGCACGCTGACCAGGCTGAAGATCAAGTCGGCGGCGTCCTGGCGCGCCTGTTCGTCTCCGGCCATACGCGCCAGCAGGCGGGTAAAGAGCTGATGGCGGCGGGCATTGCGCTCGCGAATGGCCTCGGCGAATTCCGGATCGATGAAGGCGGCCTCGTTCAGCTTGGTGAAGCCTGGATGACTGCCCCAGAAGGTGCACAACAGATCGATACAGGCAAACAGCGCCTCACGCGGATCGGGCAATTGCGCCAGTTCGCGCAACCGGGTGGCGCCACCGCGTTCGGCATTGGCATCGAAGACCGCCTCCAGCAGGCCGCGTCGCGAACCAAACTGTTTGTAGACCGTCAGGCGCGTCACGCCGGCCGCCCGGGCGACGGCCTCCATGGACATCATGGCGGGGCCACTGCTGAGCAGCCGGTCGGCGGCCGCGATCACGGCCTGGCGCTTGGCGGCCGCGGCCGCTTCGCGCTTCGGACTGATATAGCTGCGGGTTTCGGGAAGTGAGGTACGCATTTGGGCAGACTTCGGACGATTTCCATAAGTTTGCCATGCGAACACGGCTTAGCCTAGCGTTTTCACGCTACGCCGGGCGCGGGTTGGCCAGGGCGGCATAGAGATCGGTGCGGCGATCACGGAAGAAGCCCCAGGCGGCCCGGTGCGTATTGAGGTAATCGAGGTCGAAGGAAGCGACCAGCACACCTTCCTCCTTCGCGCCGAACTCGGCCACCTTGTCACCGCGCTGATTGGCGATGAAGCTGTGACCATAGAAGGTTTGGCCAGCGCCGTTCTGCGGTGAGATCAGGCTTTCGGTGCCGATGCGGTTTGAGGCGATCACCGGCATGACATTGGCGACGGCATGGCCCTGCATGACGCGCTGCCACGGCGCGGCGGTATCCAGTTCGGCGTCATGTGGTTCGGAGCCGATAGCTGTGGGATACATCAGGATTTCCGCGCCCAGCAGGGCCATGGCGCGGGCGGCTTCCGGATACCACTGGTCCCAGCAGATGCCGACGCCGACCCTGGCGTATTTCGTGTTCCACACCTTGAAGCCGGTATCTCCGGGGCGGAAATAGTACTTTTCCTGATAGCCGGGGCCATCGGGGATATGGCTCTTGCGGTAGACGCCCATCAGTTCGCCGCCGGCATCGATCATGACCAGCGAGTTGAAGTAGTGCGGACCTTCCTTCTCGTAGATCGAGGTCGGGATAACGACATCGAGTTCTGCTGCCAGCTTCTGCATGGCCAGCACGCACGGATGCTCGCGCCACGGAAAGGCAGTGGCGAACCAGCGCTCTTCCTGGCTGACGCAGAAATATTCGCCCTGGAACAGCTCAGACGGCAGGATGACCTGGGCGCCCTTTGCGGCGGCTTCGCGCACGAAGGCCTCGGTTTTGGCGATATTGGCAGCCAGATCGGGACCGTATGAGGTCTGGATGGCGGCGACAGAAACGGTACGGGTCATTCGGCACTCCAAGGGGAAGGAAGATACCCCACCACCACGCCTTCGGCGCGGTGCCCCTCCCCGACAAGCGGGGAGGTATAAGGTTAAAACCTCCAAAATTCATTTGTTGAATTTTGGCAAGGCCAACCGGCCGCCGCGCACGTTTGCGCGTAAAGCCAAGCGGCGCTTGAGCTAAAAAGAAAGCTTATCAAGGCTATGCCTTGATAAGCGGCACCTGTTGACTGATGCAGTGAAAGCTGCCGCCACCGGTCAGGATGGCGCGCGATGACAAGCCCAGCACCTGGCGCTCGGGGAAGAGGCTTTGCAGAGCCTCCACCGCCAGTTCGCCGGGGCGGTCCTTGTAGATCGGCACCACCACGCAGTCATTGGCGATCAGGAAGTTCATATGGGAAGCGGGAACGATTTCGCCATCCTCATCGAGCACTTCGCCGGGGGACGGAATGCGCACCACTTGTAACGGCTGGCCGCGGGAATCGGTCTGTCCGGAGAGCAGCTTCGCCGTGGCGTCATAAACATCGGCATTGGGGTCTTCGCGGCCGAAAGCCACCGGGCAGGCCACCACGCCGGGCGCCACGAAGCGCGCCAGGTTATCGACGTGACCATCGGTATGATCGTTTAGCAGGCCGTCTTCCAGCCAGATGACCTTGCGTATGCCCAGGGACTGGAACAGGGCCTGTTCGGCGAGCGATTGCGTCCAGCCGGGATTGCGGTTCGGATTGAGCAGGCATTGCCGCGTGGTGATGGCTGTGCCGTGGCCATCATGATCGAGCGCGCCGCCTTCGAGAATGAAGTCCTGCAGTTCCTGCGGGAATCCATCGGCAGTGCTGATCTGCAGCGCGACCTCATCATCGTGATTGAGGTGATACTTGCCGCCCCAGCCATTGTTCTGGAAGCTGACCGGCAGGGCCTGGTGCAGATCGTCGTCATCGGCATCGTCGCTGACATAGATCGGGCCGGTATCGCGGAACCAGATATCGCCGAACTGGCCATCGACGATTTGGAGCTTTTCCAGATCACCCAGCAGTTCCTCGGCCGCGGCACGGGCATCGGCGCCCATGACCATCAGCTTGACGTGCTCATCGCCCAGTTCGCACAGGGCGCGCACCAGGGCCGCTACTTCGGCCTGGGCCGGTATCAGATCTTCCTGCCACAGGTTTTCATGGCTGGGAAAGCCCAGCCACATCGCCTTGTGCGTTTCCCATTCCGCCGGAACAATTCGTGTCATTCTGATATCCCTGCCGTTTGGCCTCTGCGGTAACCATTCCGCTGCGGCGCCGGCTACCGGCCTATTAGCACAGGCCTTGCCGGCTTGACTATTGGCCCTGCAAAAAAACGGCCCCCGCGAGGAGGGCCGTTTCTCATTTTCTAATAATTGGGCAAAAATTAGAACTTGGTGTGCAGCGACATCATGACGGTGCGCGGCGCACCAACGTTGAAGGTCGGGGCACTAGCGCTCAAGGTCGAGGTCGCGACTGCATTGGTAGTCGTGCTGATCGAACCATAGTAGTACTCGTTGGTGATGTTGATCACGTTGAGCTGGAAGTAGGTGCCGGTCTTGACCAGCGGCAGGGACGGCAGATCCCAGCGGACCGAACCGTTCCACACTGTGTAGGATGGTACTTCCAGGTCGTTGAGGTCGGTGGCGTAACGCTTTCCGACATACTTGCCGTTCAGGTTGAACGTCCAGTCGCTGAAGGGCTTGTAGGTGAGGCCGGCAGTGGTCATCCAGTCCGGCACTTCCGGCAAGGCCTTGCCCTTGGTGTTCACTACTGCGGTGGCGCTGGAGGTATAGTTATCCAGGATTTCGGTATCGGTATAGGTCAGACCACCGAACAGTGCCAGCTTGGAGGTCGGAGCCCAGGCGGCCGAAGCTTCGAAGCCCTTCAGGTCCACGCTGCCGACGTTACGGTCGAAGTAGCTGTCCGAATCAGCGTCATAAGAAGACACGATGCGGTTTTCATACTTTTGAGCCCAGACATCCGCCGTGGCGGTGAAGGTTGGCGAAGTGAAGCGGTAACCGAGTTCAACCGTCTTGTTGGTTTCCGGCAGCGGGTTGGCCGGCTTGACCGCGCCGTCTTGGTAGATGACGCCGTAGTAGTTGTCGGTACGCGGGGCCGACATGGCTTCCGAGTAGTTGACGTAGATCTGGTTGCCGTCGGCGATCTTGTAGGTCAGGCCCAGGCTGGGCAGGGTTTTGGAGAAGTCGACATTGGTGTGGTACGGCTTGATGAAGTTGGTGTGCGCCACGCCATTGGACGTGTAGTAGGTATAGCCGAAGCTGACCGTGCCGTCGCCGTTGTCGACTGTCGGGGTTGTTGTGGTGCAGAATGGCGCGTAGGACCCGGAACCGTCATCCGGCGAGTAGCAGTACTGGTTCAGGTCGCGTTCCATCTTCTGCTGCTTGACGCCCAGCGAGACGAACAGCTTGTCTTCCAGGAAGCTGCCGCGATACTCGACGAAGAAGGTGTCGACATTGGCCAGCGAGAAGCGGTAGCGGCGCTCGTGGGTCGAACCGTCCGAACCGATAATGCGCAGGCTTTCGTCTTCACGGCCGCCGAACGGATCGATCACGGTGCCGTCGGCGTTCAGCAGGGTGCTTTCGCCGGACTGGCGGGTCCGGCCACGGTCGAACGAGGCGCCGAAGCGGATAACGTCGCCACGGTTGAAGGTATAGACGCCGGTCGAGGTGATCGAGTAGCGGTTGGTGACCGTGGTGTTCGGGTTGTAGATGCTGACGCTGGTGTCGGTCGCGTCGCCGTCGTGGTTGATATCGACGCCGGCCAGTTCGGAGTAGAAGTAGCTGCGGCCGGAAACCGACATCTTGCCGGTGACTTCGTTGATGCCGCCCGTGCCGCCGCCATTGGCCATGACATACTGATAGGTCGGGTCAACCGTAAAGTAGAAGTGGTCGTTGATCACCCACTTTGAATAACCGCGGATGTTGCCGGTGTTCGATGGGTTGATGTTGGCGGCGCCGGCGCTGTTGTAGTATTCGCCGTTGTTTGCGAAGCTGGTCAGCGACTGACCGAAGATGAAGCGGTTGCGGTTTTCGTTGTAGTTGCCACGCAGACCGAAATAGCTGCCATTGGCCAGCGGCTGATAGATGTTGAAGTTGTACTGTTGCTTCTTCAGCTTGCCGTTGTCGGGGTTTTCGATCGTAAACGTGTCGTAGTTTTGGTTCGAGAAGGCAAACCAGGCCTGAGTACCGAACGGACCGAAAGCGCCCGTATTCAGCAGCAGGAACTGACGGGTGTAATTGAAGCTGCCCATGGAAAGCGTCGCCTCGACGCCGAACTTGTCCGAAGGCTTGCGGGTAGTGTAGCTAATCGTACCGCCGGAAGCAGAGGCTGTCATCGAGTCGACGTCGGTGGCGCCGGTGGTGATGGTGGCCGACTGGATCAGTTCCGGATCGAGCTGCTGGTTGGTGTAGACGGCGTAGTTGCCGGCGTCATTGAGCTGAACACCGTCCATGGTCAGCGACACGCGCGAACCGTCAAGGCCGCGCAGGCGGACGTTACCGCCGGACGAACCGTAGGGGTCGTTGTTGGTGAAGTTGTAACCGGGAGCCAGGTTCAGGGTTTCGGCGATCGTCTGACCGGCGGTTTGAGCGCCAATGTAGCTTTGATCAATGGCCGTCTTGGTCTTGGTGCCGGTTTCGCGGTTGATCGGGCCGAGGCCTTTCTTGGCGCCTTTGACGACAACGACTTCAACTTCTTGGGTAGCCGTCGATTGCGCCAGGGCTACATTGGCCGCGAGCAGGCTGGTCAGCGCGGTGCCAGCCAGAATAACAGATTTCGTGAATTTCATTGGAGTATCCCTCTCCAGGTTAAAGAACAAAGGCAAGTGTCATCGCCTGGGTGCAGCTCCCTTAGCGTTTAAGCGGATCATGTGCCGCTAAGCGCCCCCTGCTAACCATCGCGAGGATTTATTGCTGCCCCGTCTTTAAGGGCCTTTATGTCGCCTTTTTTTGCGAAAAAGAAGAAGCTTTTGTGACGGTTGTCACAAAGGTAACAAGTTGCGGCCTTAATGCCACAGAACTTTGTTTTGCTAAGTTGGCAGCCAAAAAAGCCCGGCCTGATTGCTCAGGCCGGGCTCAAATGTTTCGACTGATGTCGCGTTCTATTAGAACGTGATGTCGATGGTCGAGCGACGGTTCAGCGGTTCCTTCACGCCGTCGCCGGTGGCGACAGCCGGAGCCGATTCACCCTTCCAGTCGACAGCCAGCTTGGAGCCGTCAACGCCGAGGCCGGCGAGGGCATCAGCAACGGTCTTGGCGCGGCGTTCCGACAGCTTGATGTTGTAGGCGGCCGAACCGGAGGTATCCGTGTGACCAACAACAACGATGCGGGCGGCGTTACCGGCCTTGGCGTAGTCAGCGGCAGCCGAGACAACCGATTGAGCGTCAGCCGTCAGGTCCGACTTGTCGAACTCGAAGTAGACGATGAACTGGCGGGCTTCATAGGTAGGCGCGACCGGCGGCGGCGGAGGAGGCGGAGGTGCTTCAACCGGCGGCGGCGGGGGAGGCGGCGGCGGGGGAGGCGGGGGAGGCGGGGGCGGCGAACCGAAGGCCCAGCGCAGACCAACCGTCAGGCTTTGATCGCCGAACTTGCCAGTGAAGGTTTCGGGATCTTCCCAGCCACCGTTCGGCTCGATACCGGCGTTGAACTTCGCCTTGCCAGCGTCGAGATAACGATAGGTGACGTCGAGGCTCAGGCGATCCGAGAGCGCCCAGGCCACACCGGCCAGCAGTTGATAGGCCGCAACCGTGTCCTTGCCTTCCATGCTCAGGTCGGAAACGACACCGCCCGGGCTGGTGGACAGCTGGCCGAGCAGCTTGGCCTTCACGCTGTCGAGACCGAAGCCGGCGCCGACGAACGGATGGAACTGCGATTCCGGCAGGAAGTCATAGTACAGGTTGACCATAACGGTGGTTTGTTCGAACGAACCCTTCGGCGAACCGCAGGCATCGCCCGCGGCGCGAATCACGCCGGTGGTGCAGAGCGCGGTATCGATGGTCGAGCCCGAGCCGTAATCACGGGGGAAGCCGACGGCCGAGTTGATGTCGCCCGGGCGATAGCCGCCTTCGAATTCCACGCGCCAGTTCGGGCTGTAGCGATAACCGAGACGGGCGAAGCCGGTCCAGTTGTCGTCCGTGGAAATGTCATAGACATAAGCACCGCCGTCCGGCATGGCGCCTTGCGAACGTGCCTTGTAATCAGACATCCAGTTGTAGCCGAGGTCAAGTGCCCCGTACCAGCCGGTTGCCTGTTCGGCGGAAGCGGAACCCGCTACCGCCATGGCGGCGAGTGCAGCGCCTGCCAGCAGAATGTGTTTCATGTTATTGCCCTCTCATGGCCATCCAACGAACAGCCGATCATCTCGACTGAAACCTTAGTACGTCGCTTCATAACTTTACGAACCCGTTTTGCATAGCACCCAAATGCAACTTTAGTTAAATTTGTGTGCTTCTTTAGCCTCTTTGGCGAGAACTGACACCAGAAAGACACGCTTATCGGATTGAAGCCGTACAATGGACCATATAGGTCAAACCTGACCGTTAAAAAGCTATAGCACCCCCGGAACGCGTTATAAAAATTCCATAAAGATTGTAAAAGGGCTTGCGGTTTCCGTTCGCTTTCAGTAGAGACACGCCCTCTGATCGACCCTGGTCGTGCAAACGGTCCAGCAGAAACCGCCATAAGGTTTTGTTTTTACAAAGTTCCTGGCGCAGTTCCCCCTTACGGAGAGGTGGCAGAGTGGTCGAATGTACCGCACTCGAAATGCGGCGTAGGTGCAAGCCTACCGTGGGTTCGAATCCCACCCTCTCCGCCATGGGAACCTCTGAAGCGCCTACCTTGCCATGTGAGTCTTGACGGCTTCCTGATCCATTTCCGCTAACGCCAGGGTTGTTTCTGTGTGTGGGAGTGAGTCGCAGGGGGGCGGTTTTATTCGCAAAAGCCAGAATTTAACCGGCATCGCCTTTTGCGGCGCATCAAACGGTGGCGAGACCTGATTGGCTAAGTTTCAAGGGACTTGCCTATTTTCTGGCCTGTCTTCTGGCCTGTTTTCTGGAATAAATTCGGATATTCTTTCCTTATCCCCTTCTGTATACGTAGGGAATATATTGACCTGACATGCCAGTCTTTCCAGACCTATGTCTCTACAGGAAATAACGCAGGAATGCTTTCACAACGGGCGAAATATGCCATTCGGGCCATGCAGGAACTGGCCAGGCTCAATCCGGCGCAGACCTTGCAGGCAACGGAACTGGCCGAGCGCATCAAGGCGCCCCTGCATTTCCTTGAGGGCATATTGCTTGAACTGCGCCGCGAAGGCTTTCTGGAATCGCGGCGAGGCCGCTCCGGCGGCTACCGCCTGAGCCGGCCGGCTGACATGATTTCCATCGCCGACCTGATCCGCCTGATCGATGGCCCTTTAGCGCTGACCACCTGCGCCAGCCGCACCGCCTATGCGCGTTGCGAGGATTGTCCGACGCCCGATGATTGCCAGTTGCGAACCATCCTTCTGGCGGCCCGTGATGCCATGGCGCGTATTCTGGAAGACTCGACCCTGGCTCACCCGGAAGGACATCGACATCCGCTTCGCCAGGGGTAGGTTGGTTCTATAAATAAAATATATTTGGTAGGAATTAAATCTTGATGTAGGGTTGCGCGAGGTTCAATCGAAGGCGCGCCATGCCCTGTCTTATTTCTGTTGCCAATCCAACATCTTGCCGGATGATTGCCTGATGCCGGCGGATACGGTCGCTTATTCGGAAAGCCACACAGTCATTATCGGTGGTGGCTTCGCCGGTAGTCTGCTGGCTTTGAAACTGGCTATGTCAGGTATCCGGCCCATACTGATCGAACAGCGCGCTCATTCGGGCGGTGGGCTGGCCTATGGCGACAGCGCCCGGAACCATGTGCTGAATGTGCCGGCCGGCCGTATGGATGTCGGGCTGACGCTCGGCTTTGTCGATTGGCTTGAAACCTTTCCGACCGAAACGGCCGAAGCTGTTGCCGAGGCGGGGGAACTGGCGCTGGCCTTCGTGCCGCGCGTGCTGTTCGGCCGCTACATGCAGGCGCAGGTCGCGGCCGCGGTCGAGGCGGGCCATGTGCAGCGCATGCGCGGTGAGGTGAGCGGCCTGAGCAAAACGGCAGCGGGCCATGAAGTCAAACTGGCGGATGGCCGGCACCTCAAGGCAGAAAAAGTGGTCCTGGCCACGGGTAATCCGCCGCCCAGGGCGCCAGATGTGCGCGATGAAAATGGCGCCTGCCTGGCTGATGCGCCGGGATTTGTGCCGGACCCGTGGGGTCCTGAGGCGCTGCAGAATCTGGCCCCTCAGGCGCCGGTGTTGCTGATCGGCACCGGACTGACCATGGTCGATATGGCTCTGGCCCTGGCGGAGCAGGGGCATGCCGGCCCCATCTTCGTGCTGTCGCGAAGGGGCGTATTGCCTTTGCCGCACGAGGTGGGTGGCGCCTGGCCGTCTTTCCTGGAAGCCAGTGCCGGCCGGTCACCGCTGGAAATCATGAAGCGGCTGCGGCAGGAAGCGCGCGCCGCAGTGGCGCAAGGCGTGCCGTGGCAGCGGGTACTGGATGCGGCCAGACCACAGGTCGCCCAGGTCTGGGCGGCGTGGACGCGGAAGGAACGCAGTCGGTTCCTGCGTCATGCGCGGTCATTCTGGGATGTGCATCGCCATCGGCTGGCGCCGCGCATCGCGCAGGCTTTCCAAAGTTTGGTCGAGCGTGGGCAAGTCGTGCTATTGAGCGGTCGCCTCAATCGATTTGCCATTCAGGACAAGCGGCTGAGTATCGTCTATGCGATCAGGGGGCGGCGAGAGACAGGCACTATCAGTGTGGCACGCGTCATCAACTGTACCGGCCCGCGCACAGATTTTGCGACTGTCGGCACGCCATTATTCGCGGACCTGCGCCGCCAGGGACTTATCCGTCCCGATGAATTGGGGTTGGGATTGGAAACTGACGATGTCAGGGTTATCAATGCAAACGGAACAGCCTCGAACAGCCTGTTCGCCATCGGCAACCTGACACGGCCCGCCGCATGGGAAGTGACGGCGGTGCCGGAAATCGCCGCCCAGGTTTCGCGGCTGGTCACGATCATAACTCAGGCCGCGCCGCGTGAAATGGAAAGCAACAGGCTTCTGAGGGCCTTTCTCGATCAGGGTGACGGCATCTGACCGCGATCACTGAAATTGTGACCAGGCCGAACCCTGGCAACCACATCGCATTTTTACAGCAAGACCGCTCAGACTGATACCGGTACCCGGCTTTTCATGTGCCGGTGCCCACTCTCAGTGGAAGTCCCCGGACCTCAGACCGGGGGTTTCTGCTGGCGGTGCTTTGCAGGCAGGCCGGCGAGCGTTGCGCCGTGGTCGCCATCTTCGCGTCCAGTGTGGCTACTTCTGGAAGTAGGCTTCCATGGGCCGCATCCACATGATCTGTTTCTTGATGCCTCCCAGTATGTTCTGGAAGCGTGGAATAATCTCGCTTTCCGGGGTCTGATCGACCTTGGGATCGTATGCCTGCGGGATCAGTCCGTGGCCCAGGAAGATCGAGTGCCAGTCGTGATCGATGAAGGTCTCGTCGTTATATTCGACCAGGTGACCGCGGGCCTCGAAAAGTTTGATCTTGTGATGCAGAAGATCGGGCAGGGCCATGTCGCGGCAATGGTCCCACAGCGGCTCATCATAGCGCTTGTTCAGCTTGTAATGGCATATCTGGTAATCGCGCGTACGTTCGAAGCTGGAAATGATGTTGAGGTTATATTCCTTGCACTCCGCCGCCATGTCGCGATCGAGCGGTATCATCGAGGTCAGATGCGCCAGTCCCATCAGGATAGCCTGCACGTCCACATTATCGATCGGATCGAATACGGCCGCCGCCTCGCCTATCCCGACGCAGTTACCTGACCACGCGACCTCGCGCCGGCCAGCGGTATAGGGTTTCAGGATGGATGCCGCGCCCATAGGCATGGAGGTGACGACGGCGGCACTCTGCAGTGCTTCCTCCTCGTCCATTTCGACACTGCTGTAGACCTGGCGTATGGCCGTGCGGTTGCGCAGCGGGAATTGTCCCACCCAGCCCGAACGGAAGGCGGACACCTGGCTGAAGCTCGGCAGTGGTGAGAAGGGAGGCGCACTGGCGGTCAGGAGGCGGTCGCAAGGAAACCACTGTTGCCACGACTCAAAACGTGTTCCCAGGGCCTGGCCAAGCAGCAGGCTTTCCGCGCCCGTGGCATCGATGAAGAAATCACCACTGGCCGTCTGCCCGTTCGACAGGCTTACGGCCGTGATGTGGCCGTTTTCCGGGTCGCGTGACACGGCATCCAGGCCAGTGGCCTGCAGATGGCCGATCCCGCGGCTAAGGGCGACCTGCTTCAGAAGCTGGCAATAGGCGCCGGCGCTCAGGTGATAGGCATAACCGCATTCGTTATGCTTCTCCTTGTTTTCTTCCGGCCGGAAAAAGCGCCCCTGACGGGCGGCGGCGGCATTGAGCGAGAAGTCTTCGAATTCCGCCCTGAGGCCCTGATCGCGTGCCCTGACCCAGTAATGATGAAAGGGCACAAGATTGATGGGGGCGCCGCAGGAGCCATAACTGTGCATAAAGGGAGGGCGGGTCTTGGCGAAGTTGGCGAAGCGCTGCCCCAGGCTGTAGGTGCCGTGCGTGACCGCCATCAGCGGCGCCTCCTTGAGGCCCAGGCGGCTATGGAACGAGGCGTGGTTCGGCAAGGTGGAAACAACATCGACGGGCCTGACCAGTGAGGGCAGCTCAACGGCGGTGATCTCAAATCCGGTGCGGGAAAGCGCGGCGCTGAGCGTACTGGCGGTCAGCCACAGAGCCTCGTCACGGCCGACGATGACGATCCTGCGGAGACGACCGGGGCGGGACATGTTGTCTGGGGAGGCGTTTTCGGTGTCAGACATGAACGGATCCGTGGGGCGCGCCGGAAGCCGGTGCGGCACAATAGCCGCGCACGAATTCGGCGTGATTTGGCATGGTGGCGACATTGGCGGCGATACGCTCGCGTAATTCCATCATCGTTTTGAGCATGTTGTCGAAATCGATATTGTCGGCCTGGGGATCGTATCCACCGGGGGAAATCCTTTGCCCCGTATAGATGGCCGTCCAGCTGGCCGGGGAGAACAGGCCGTCGCGGTAACGATGGATGTGTCCGCGGCGCTTGAAGATTTCCAGCTTGTCCAGCAGGGAATCCGGCAGCTGCATCGTCTGTACATGCCGCCACAGTTCGCCATCCCGGTTACCGGAAGCATGGTAGTGCAGGATCAGGAAGTCGCGGACGCGCGTATATTCGATATCGACCAGGCGGTTATATTCTTCCGCCAGAACGGGATTGATCGGCTGGCCCGGAAACAGGCTCATCAGGAAGTTGACCGCGATTTGCGACATGTAGATGCTGGTCGATTCCAGGGGTTCCAGGAAGCCGCTGGCCAGGCCGAGCGCGATACAGTTCTTGTGCCACGATTTCTTGCGGCGCCCGGACTGGAAGCGGATCAGGCGCGGTTCGCCCTGCGCCGGACCATCGAGATTGCCGAGCAGCACCTCGCGCGCCCGTTCTTCCGTGGTAAAACGGCTGGAAAAGACATAGCCGGCACCGATACGTTTCTGCAGCGGGATGCGCCACTGCCAGCCCGCCTCGCGCGCCGTGCAGCGCGTTGTGGCCGTGGAATCCGCGTCAAGGTCGTTGGACAGGGCCCAGGCCCGGTCACAGGGTAGCCAGGTCTGCCAGTCTTCCCACTCCATCTTCAGGGCCTGGTTGATCAGGACGCCGCGGAAGCCCGAGCAGTCGATGAACAGGTCGCCCTCGATCACCTCGCCGGAAGCGAGGGTCAGTGACTGGATAAAGCCGTCCTCGGCGCGCAGGTTGACATCAACCACCGTGCCTTCCGTGCGCTTCAGGCCACGCTTTTCTGACCATCTGCGCAGGTAGGCCGCATAGAGGTAGGCGTCAAAATGGTAGGCATAGGAGTAGGTCGAGCGGATGGAGGACATATCCTTTGAGGGGAATTCGAACTTCTGCTCGCGGCTGGCAACGCTGGGATAGGAAAAATCATCGATATTGAAGTGATGCCCGTGCGCCTTCGCGCGCAGCCAGCAGTGCAGGAAGGGGATGCCCTGGATGGCGTGGCCATGGACGCCAAACGGGTGGAAGTAGCAATCGCCCTCGCGGGCCCAGTCACGGAATTCGATCGCCAGCTTGAAGGTCGCATTGGTCTCGCGCATGAACTCAGCCTCATCGAGGCCGAGGAATTCATTGAAGTCCCGCACCTGGGGCAGGGTGGATTCACCCACGCCAACAATGCTGATGTCGCCCGATTCAATCAGGCGGACCGTGGCGTATTGCGGTTTGAAGGCCCGTGTCAGCGATGCGGCCAGCATCCAGCCCGCGGTGCCCCCGCCCAATATGACGATTCTGCGTGGTATCTGACTGGTCACGCCCCCTCCTCGTAAACTTTTTTTATCTGTTTGACCGGTGTTCTTATAGCCGTCAATAGGCAAGATAATGTTGCTACATGGAAACATGGCTCATTATTAAATGTAGCAACGTATCCACATTTTGATATTTAAATGTTCTAAAAAATTTCAATTATAATAATGAGTTATAAGGCAGGTGCCGCAAGGAATGGGGCTTGCTATTTCACCGGCCGGCCGCTACATCTGGCTGTTGATAAACCGGGAAACATCGGTTGAGGAAGCGCGGTCATCATCGGAACGGAACATGCCAACGGCTGCCGGAGCACCGCTCCAGCCCGTGGGCACGGCTATATCCCCTTACCATGAGACGGCAAATGACAGGTAGCGGGACATCACATGAGCAATAAGCCCAAAATCAGAAAAGTGGTCATTGTCGGCGGCGGCAGCGCCGGCTGGATGACGGCGGCGGCCCTGACCAAGGTTCTGGGCACCCAGAACTACGACATCACCCTGATCGAATCCAAGGATATTGGCACGGTCGGTGTCGGCGAGGCTTCGATCCCGCAGATGGCGCTGTTTAATCGGGTGCTTGGCGTCGGCGAAGACGAGTTCATGAGCGAAACCAACGGCACGATCAAGCTGGGCATCCATTTCGTCAACTGGCGCAATGTCGGCGTCGAGTATTTCCATCCGTTCGGCCTCTATGGCGTCGACATGGATGGCATTAATTTCATGCATTTCTGGCAGCGCGACGTCACCCTTGGCGGTACGCGTGACTATACGGTCTATAATTCCGAGAGCATGGCCGCCATGCAGAACCGGTTCGATCGCCCCAGGGCGACGGACACCAACGCCCTGCCGCGGGTAAACTACGCCTATCAGTTCGACGCCACGCTCTACGCCAATTTCCTGCGTCGTCATGCCGAGAAGCGCGGTCTGGTCCGGCAGGAGGGCAAGATCGTCAAGGTCAATCAGGACGCCGCATCCGGTTACGTGACCTCTGTCCAGCTCGAAAGCGGCCAGGTGGTCGGTGGCGACCTGTTCATCGACTGTTCGGGCTTCCGTGGGCTGCTGATCGAGCAGGCACTGCACAGCGGTTACGAGGACTGGTCGAAGTGGCTGCCGTGCAATCGCGCTGTGGCCGTGCCTTACGCCAATCCGGAAGGCCCGATCACCCCCTACACGCGTGCCACGGCCCGGGAGGCTGGCTGGGAGTGGCGTATCCCACTGCAGACCCGCATTGGCGGTGGGTATGTTTTCTGCGATGCCTATCTGAGCGAGGATGAGGCGCGTGAAAAGTTCATATCGCGCATTGCCGGCGCCGCCCTGGCCGAGCCGGCAATCCTGAAATTTGTCGGCGGCCACCGCAGGCAGATGTGGAACCGGAATGTGGTGTCGATCGGCCTGGCTGCCGGATTCCTTGAGCCGCTGGAATCGACCTCCATCCATCTTGGCCAGGCCGGCATCGCCAAGCTTCTGGCCCTGTTCCCGAAACGCGGCTTCAATCAAGCCGTCATCGACCAGTTCAACCGCGAAATGCTGGCTGAATACGTCAATGTGCGCGACTTCCTGATCGCACACTATAAAACCACCGAACGCGAAGACACGCCCTTCTGGAAGTACTGCAAGTACATGGACATCCCCGACAGCCTGGCGGCGCGCCTTGAGGTTTTCCGGACGCAGGGGCAATGCATGGTGCAGGAATATGAAATTTTCAAGGAGGTCAGCTGGTTCGCTGTGCTTCTCGGCCAGGGGCTGCATCCGGAAGATTATCACCCGGTCGCCGATGTGATTTCCGAGGATGAACTCAAGCTGCGGCTGTCGCGCATCCGCGCCGGCGTGAAGAAGCGGGTCGATGGCCTGATGAGCCATGATGACTTCCTGAAAGCCAATTGCCCGGCAAGGATGCGTCCGGTCATGGCCGTGTAGTTGGTGTCGTTCGCAGAATTTATATCGGGAATAAAGGCAGGAGGTTAGCCCCATATGGCGCTGACCTCCCACCTGAAAATAGTCCGCCCCGGATCAGAACTTGTATCCGAATCCGACTGTGATCTTGCGACCGCTGTATGAGCTGTAGAGCGAATCCTGGCGTACGGAATCCTCATAATAGCCGAGTTCCTGGTTCGTCAGGTTCTGTGCTTCCAGCCGCAGTTGCAGGTTTGGCGTGACCTGGTAGGACGCACTCGCATCGAGATAGAAGCTGGCGATATTGCCCTGGACATCGCTCCCGGCCCGGCCGGACGGGACCTTGAGCAGGAACTTGTCGCGGTAAGACCCGCTCAGACGCATGCTCAGTTTGTCATCCTCATAGTAGATCGTCGTGTTGAGCGTATTCTTCGAGAGGTTCACCAGGGCGGCCGTGATCGTCGTGGAGCAGGCCGCATCTGTACAGTAGGCGATGTTCGATTCGGTATAGGTATAGGCAGCGACTATGCCGGTGTTTTTCCAGAAGCCCGGCAGGAAGTCGAAGCCCTGCTGGTAATTGAGCTCGAAACCCTTCAGGGTGCCGCCCGGCGTATTGGTCTTGTTAGAGACCGTGAAAATCGTGTCCGCGTCATTGCTTGACCCCTCGAGCAGGCTCAGCGGCAGGCCGGTTTCGCTGAAGGGAATGTTTCGCTGAAGGGTCTGGATGTAGGTGTCGATATCCTTGTAGAACAGACCGCCCGCCAGTAGCCCGCGCTTGCCGAAGTAATATTCAAGCGACAGGTCTGCTGTCTTGGCACGGATCGGGTCGAGCATGAAATTGCCGCTGGAGACCGTGCGGGTATTGAGGGCGATCGATACGGTTCCCGGCAGCAGATCGGACAGTTCGGGACGTGACATGACCTTGGCCGCCGCGAAGCGCAGGATCAGGTTGGGCTTCAGGTCAGCGGCGATAGTGGCGGAAGGCAGCCAGTCGTCATAACTGCGGGTCAGGGCGAGCGGCGTGCCCGAATAGGTGCCTGTCCCGCTCTGATCGGTATGCACATAACGCGTGCCGATATTGCCCCGGATATGCACTGGTAATGCGCTGGTATCGAAATCGGCCTGCGCATAGGCGCCATTGACCTTTTCGTCCAGGGTCGCTTCGGTTGCGGCGGCCAGGGCATAGTCACCGGTCTGGCTTGAGAAACCGAAAACCGAGTCAAACTTGTCGTAATCCGGCGCGGCCCAGCCGGAGATGGTGTTCACCGGTAATGAGCTGCCGAACCCGGTCAGAACGCTGGTCAGGTCGGCCATTGTGGTGCCCGCGGGCAGGGACGGTGCCAGGTTCTGCGTCACACGCGAGGCGCTGACCGAGTCGTAGTTTGCTTCGCGGTATTGCAGGCCGGCCTTCAGCTTCAACCAGTCCGTCAGCTGATAGGCCGCGTGAATCTCGCCGTTCGTATTGTCGGTGGTGTCGCGGCCCACCTGCATGGCAAGCACACCATTGACCGTGTTGTCAGCCGAATTCGGGCCAAAGACATAGTTGTCCGGATTACTGACATCCATGCCCCAGTTCAGTGTCGGGAAGCGGTCATTGTTGCGGAAGTCGAAGGAGAAACCGTCGACATTGTTGGCGTACATGGAAATCTGCGTACGCATAGGCTTGTCATATACGGTCCGCGACGCCCCCAGATAGGTATTGAGCGTGAGCTTGCCCCAGTCCTGCCGGATCTTGAGATTGAGCTGGCTGAACGTCGTCGAATATTTGCTGCGCGTCAGGTCGGAGACAAGGTCCACGCCGTTGAACAGGCCATAGACGAGGGTGCCGTCCGAAGAGGCCTCGGCATCCACCACCGAGGTTTCCGCGCTGCCGTGCTGGGAAGCGGAACGCGAGAAGGAAAGCGCGGAAAGCGAGCTGTCCTGACGTTCCACATCATAGCGCGAATAGAGTGCATCCAGCGAGATGTCGGTGTGTTCGCTCGGCCGGTACTGCAGGGTGACCGTGGCGCCCAGACGGGTGTAGTCCTGGTCCGAGCGGATCAGTCGCGGCGTGCGCGGCACATAGGTATTGGCGCTGTCGACCAGGGTATAGTTGTCGACGTTCTCGGTCGTATTGGGCAGGCGCGGATTGCCAGTGGAGCAGTTCTCCGCATCGCTGCCGTTGGTGGCGCTGGTGGCCGGACTTTGGGGCGTATACCCCTCCGGTGAACAGAAATGGTTCACGCTGCCCTGGAGAATATCGATCGCCGACCAGCCTTCCTCGCGGGTGTGGCGCTCGGTCCAGGCCACCGAACCGGCAAGGCCCAGCCGGTTGCCGAGGAATTTCCCGGCGGCCACGGCTGAAAAGCGGGGGCTGTATTTTTTACGCAGGTCGTCATAGGTGGTTTCGGCACTGACCGCGGCCGTGAAGTCCTTGCTGTAAGACAGTGGTCGCGGCGTCTCAAGCTCCACGGTTGCGCCGAGCGAGCCTTCTTCCACATCGGCTTCGCTGGTCTTGCGGACCTTCAGGGAACTGAACAGTTCTGAGGGAAAGGCGCTGAAGTCGAAGGAGCGCGAAGATACGTAACCGGACCGGATATCCGACGAGCCGGTCGAGCTGGCGCCTTCCATGCCGTTCAGCAGAACCCGCGTGAACTGTGCGCCCAGTCCGCGAACAGAGATGGTCTTGCCCTCGCCGCCATCGCCGCGCGTTATAGCGACCCCGGGCACACGCTGCATCGATTCCGCCAGGTTCGAATCGGGAAACTTGCCGATGTCCTCGGCGGTAATCGAGTCGACAATACCGGTCTCCCGGCGTTTCACCGCCAGCGCACTGGTCAGCGACCGGCGAAAGCTGGTGACGACGACCACCTGCTCGTCGGATGACGGAGTGGCCTGTGGCTGAGGCGGGGTTTGATCCGAAGCTGGCGCTGTCTGCGCGGCTACCCCGCCGGTGCTGCAGGCGACGAGGGCAATCGCCAGTGCCGAGGCACTTTGGTGGATGATGACTCTTTGTCTTGAACGCATTATTTCTCTCCCTGGATGGCCAGTTTATGGCTCTGAAACAGACGTGTGCAGGCTGCCAGGCAGGACGCCCGGATATCGGTCTGGATGGAATTAGGTCGTGAGATTGCGATCGGATGAGTTTCAGATACGGACTATCGGTCAGGAGCGCGCATATATCGCGTCTCCGGCCACAGTCTTCCACGGTTGTTTCTGATCCCTGTCCGGTCGCAAACCGGGCATTGTTTTTTATCTTGTCCGCAGACTTATGCGGATTAACCTGTAATACAGGATTTGGGCAAAATCGACAATAGCTGTATTACAGGTTTTTTGTGATCCGAGCCGTGTGTTACTGTTTTGTCACTGTGCCTGGGGGCATCTGCGAGGCGATAGAGACGCTCAGCTGACAATGATATCGCGGCTATTGACGGATTTAACCGCCTGGCCGGGATTGGGGGCCGACAGACCACTGACCGTGGCGCCCGACACATCGTCGAAGTAAAGTGCCGGGCGGGCATCCGGCGCCGTAACCTCGAAGGACGAATTGCGTATCGTGAGGTTGCGCGCATGACGGACGTAAAGTCCGTGCGCCGGGAATACCCCCATGAAGCTGGGCTCCAGACTCGAATTGCGCCTTTCCGGTGGAATCCGCGCCGCGTCTTCCGCTGTGCCGCCGCCTGAATTGACGACATGGACATTGTCTAGGCTGACGTCCTCGATGATGCCGTCCTCGACGCCCACGATACCGCAGGGAAAAGCCCCGAGAGCACCGGAAACAGTGATGTCCGAGAACCGGACGCGCCGGACCTGGGAAACCCCGGCGCCAACTGGGGCGCGATTACGCACCGACAGGCGCAGGAAGAACGGATGGTTGACCGGATCGCGCAGCGAGATGTTGGAGAAGGTTACATCCTCCAATATGCCGCCATCGATGGCGCCGAGCTGCAGACCGCGTGAATTTTCACAGATGCAGTCGGAGATCAGTATGTTGCGGAAACCGCCGACCGAGTCGGTGCCGAGCTTGATCCGCCCGATAACCCCCACCTTGTCCGGCGATAGATACGGCGATTTCACATAGGTGCCGTCCAGCAGGGTGCCCAGCAGGTAGCCGCTGGTCTTGCAGTTGACGACGCTCACCTCTTCGCAAATGACGCTGCGATTCAGCGCGCCGCTGGATTTCAGAACGATGGCGTCATCCTTTGGGGCATTGACGATGCAGTTGCTGACACGCACATCGCGGCAGCAGTCGATATCGATGCCATCGCGATCAGTGTCGATCATCAGCCCGTCGATGGTCATGTTGCTGCAGCCCAGGGCGTAGACGCTGAAGTGCCCGCCCTGCAGGATGGAGAAGTCGCGCAGCACCACATTGTGGCATTCCTTGAGGCCAATACTCTTGCCGGCACGGCCTTCGTAGCGGCGTTCCTCAGGGTCTTTCAGCCGCGCCGTCTGGGGATCGAGGCCCTGGTCCTTCGGCGACACCCAGCCGGGAATACCATGCCATCGCGGCTCGGGATTTTCGCGGTCCAGCCCGAGCCCGTGAATGCGTCCCGTCCCGATAATAGCGATATTGCTGAGGCCGATGCCGTAGATCAGGCTGTTGCGATAATGGCTCTGCGCGTGCGAGGCCAGTTGCTCCTCGAACACGCCCTCCGGCAGGTCGTAGTGCGCGCCGTCGACATCCGGATTGGCGGCGATGATAGTGGCGCCGGCCGACAGCATGAGGGTGATATTGTCCTTCAGCCGGATTGAAAAACACTTGTAGTCGCCTGGCGAGACCACCACCGTGCCTCCGCCGCCTCGCGCCGCGGCCTCAATGGCCTTGTTGATGGCGCCGGAATCGATCGTCTTGCCATCGCCGCGTGCACCGAAATCGCGCACCTCGTAAAAGCCGCGCAGGGACGCCGCGCGAACCAGCGACGGCGCACCGGCCAGGCTGGCCACTGTGCCGAGGGCCATCATGCGGCGAGTGAGTTTGGGCGTGGAGTTCATGGCTGTTCTTTCAGGAATAGGATCAGGCAGGAGTAGGATCAGGCCTTGCGCCGGAAGACGCGGTGTGAAACGCAGGCATTATCGACCAGATCCCAGTCGATATCGATGCCGAGGCCGGGACCGGGCGGCACATGGATATCGCCATTGCCATCGATGAAGTCGTGCAGGCTTTGCTTCATCGGAATCTGGAAGGTATCTTCCGGCACGAACATTTCGAAATATTCGGAATTGCGCACCGCGCAGGCGACATGGAGGTTGGCGATATCCATCGGCCCCATGGTCGTGGTGTGCAGTTCGCAGTTCATGCCATGGGCTTCGGCGAGATGGCAGACCTTGAGCGTGCCGGTGATGCCGCCCTTCCATGACACGTCGGCGCGCACGGCATCGACGGCATTGGCCTTGATGGCCTGCGCCACACCCCACGGTCCGCCACGTGTCGTCTCCGTGCCGACAATGGCGATATCGACGGCGGCGCTGAGCTGCGCGTACTTGTCCAGCTCGTAATCCCGGAAAGGTTCCTCGAACCAGTGATAATCCAGCACTTCCAGATGACGCGCCACCTTGATCGCCTCGGCCAGAGTGTATTCGGCGACCGGATCGCTCATCAGCACGATATCCGGCCCGACGGCTTCGCGCACGGCGGCGTGGATTTCCATGTCGAGCCCGCTGGGGCCGCAGGGGTGGACCTTGTAGGCCCAGAAACCCTTTGCCTTATAGTGCAGGGCTTCGCGCACATAGTCACCGACGGCCGGCAGCCACAGGCTGCTGGCATAGACCGGCATATGGGTCCGGCAGCTGCCGATATAGCTGTGCAGGGGCAGGCCGGCAGTGCGCGCCGCCGCGTCCCACAGGGCCACGTCAATCGGGCCGGGCAGGAAGACGGGGAAGAAGGCTCCATGGCGATCGATATTCCAGAAATCCTGCCAGATGCGTTCGCGGTCATGGATGCTGCGGCCCAGGATGACTGGTGCCACGATGTCGGCGAGATAGGCCTCGGTGACGGCGCCTGAACGCGCCGCCCAGAAGGTGGCTATGCCCTCGATGCCGTCCGAGGTGGTGATCTTGCCGACCACATAATCCCAGGGCATAGGGGCCGCGCCTTCGCGACTTTCATCGAACAGACCTTTCGGACGTTTGCATGTCCAGGTTTCGAAACTTTCCACGTACATGACTGATTTCCGTTCAGAGGCGATAGGCGGCTTTGGCGAGATGGTAGCTGAGATCGGCGGCTACCCTGAAAGCCTCATCCAGGTCGAGGCGGTGTTCGGCAACCAGGCGTGCGAGATAGGCGCTGTCCACCCGGCGGCAGAGATCGTGACGGGCCGGCACCGAGAAAAAGGCGCGGGTGTCGTCGTTGAAGCCGACCGTATTGTAGAAACCGCCCGTCTCCGTCGTCTGCTCGCGGAAGCGCATGATGCCTTCGGGGCTGTCGTGGAACCACCAGGCCGGACCAATGCGCAGCGCAGGGTAATGCCCGGCCAGAGGCGCGATCTCGCGTGCATAGGTCGTCTCGTCCAGGGTGAACAGAATGATCGTCAGGTCGCGGTCGTTACCGAAGCGGTTGAGCAGCGGTTTCAGATCGTGAACGAAGTCGGTCGGCGCCGGGAAGTCATCGCCCTTGGCCTCGCCGAAGGTGCGTTGGATATAGGGGTTCTGTCCGCGCCGCGCGCCGGGATGTATCTGCATGACCAGCCCATCCTTCAGGCTCATCCGCGCCATTTCGGTCAGCATCTGGCCGCGGAAACACTCGGCTTCCTGCGGTGTTGAACCATTCAGAACGCGGGCGAACAGAGCTTCGGCGTCGGTTTCGCTCAGATCCTGCGTATGCGCCGTGGGGTGACCGTGATCGGTCGAGGTACAGCCGCCATATTCGATGAAATAGCGCCGGCGGTCGGCCAGCGCCGCCAGATAGCCCCGCCAGCTAGTGGTGTCCTGACCTGTCAGGCGGCCCAGCTCGGTGATGTCATCGCGGAAGCCGGGTGCATCCGGGTCCGTCACGCCGTCAGGACGGAAAGCGGTGATCACCCGTCCTTCCCAGCCGCTGGCGGCGATCTTGCGATGATGGCGCAGGTCGTCGAGCGCACCTTCAGTCGTGGCCAGCACCTCGATGTTGAAGCGCTCATAAAGGGCGCGCGGTCGATACTCGGGGCTCTTGAGACGCTCGGCTATGTGATCGTAGATGCGGTCGGCATTGTCGGCGCACAGGCGTTCGCGAACCCCCAGTATCTCGTGGAACGCATGGTCGAGCCACATGCGGCTCGGCGTACCGCGCAGCAGGTGCTGGTTCTGCGCGAACAGATGCCAGATCCTGCGCGGATCGGTCTCGACCGGCCCGCCGTCTATGCGAGGCACGCCCAGGTCTTCCAGCGGTACGCCCTGACTATAGAGCATGCGGAAAATATAATGGTCCGGGATGATGAACAGGGCCGCCGGATCGGCGAAGGGCGTGTCATCGGCGAACCAGGAGGGATCGGTGTGTCCGTGCGGGCTGATGATCGGCAGGTCGCGCACGGATTCGTAGAGGTCGCGCGCGATGTGGCGCGTGGCCGGGTCGGCAGGCAGCAGGCGGTCCTTGTGGAGCGACAGGGGAGCGGAGATCGTGGTCATGGTTCGAGTCAGAATCCTTGAGCGGCGCCGCCGTCGACAGGCAGGACGGCCCCGGTGACAAATCGGGCGGCAGGTGAGCAGAGATAGACGGCGGCCCAGCCGATATCTTCCGGGGCGCCGAAGCGGTTCATCGGCGTGCGCGACAATATCTTGCCGGCGCGTGCCGGATCGCCGGCCAGGGCGCCTTGCAGCATGGGCGAGTCGATCCAGCCCGGCGCGATGGCGTTGACGCGCACGCCTTCGCCTGCCACCTCGGATGACAGGGCCCGCACCATGCCGAGATAGGCCGATTTGGCGGCCGAATAGGCGATCACCTGCGGAATGCCGATAAAGGACGTCATCGAGGCGGTGAACAGGATATTGCCGCGCCCCGCCGCACACATATCCGGCAACACCAGCCGTGAGAGATTATGCGCTGCCAGGACATGGGTATCCATCACCCGCCCGAATTCCTCGACCGTGGTATCGACGGCCATCTTCTTCAGATGGATGCCGGCATTGTTGACCAGGATCGAGACGGGGCCGGCGCGCTCGCGCACCCGCTCGAGCAGGGCGGGCATCTCTCCGAAGGCGGTGATGTCCGCCGCCTCGCCATAGGCGCCGTCTCCCAGGGTTTCGGCCGCCGCTTCCACAAGGTCGGTGCGACGCCCGACCAGAACGACCTTCGCCCCTGCCTGATGCAGGCACCGGGCGATGGCCAGTCCCAGACCGCTGCCGCCACCGGTCACCAGGGCGACCTCACCGGCCAGGCTGAAAGCATCGGCGAATGGATTGGCCGTCATGAAGGTCTCCTTTTCCATTACAGGATGCCGTACTTGGCGAAGGCGGCCGTGCTCGACAGACCTGCCTCGATATCGCGGCGGACGCGCTTTTCGCCCCGCGCCTTTTCCAGTGATTTCTCGACCACCTCGGCTTCGCGCGTGGCCGGGATCACGACGACGCCGTCCATGTCACCGAAGACGAGATCGCCAGGATGGATCGTGACCGGCCCGACCTCTATGACACAGCGATAATCGGCCACCTGGGTGCGTACCGCCGAATCCTGGGCGAAACGCCCGCGACTGAAGACGGGCCAGCCCTGTTCCAGAACGGCGGGCGTGTCGCGGTGAAAGCCGTTGATCACCGCGCCCGCGGCGCCGCGTGCCCGCGCCGTTGCGGTCAGAAGCTCCCCCCAGTAAGCGCAGCGCATCTCGCCGCCGCTGGCCAGATAGATTTCCCCCGGCTCAAGCTGGTCGAGCGCTTCGGTCAGCAGACCGAAAGGTTTTTCCTGCACGCCATAAACATCGATCATCAGCACCGGCATGGCACGGCCGATCAGTTTCATATCGGTGCGCATGGGTTGAATGGGTTGCGGCAGAAACTGGTGCGTTAGCCCGAGCCCGTCCAGTATATCCCCCACCACCGGGGTATAGAGCTCGTTGCGAAAGAGATCGAAAAGCGCGATATCGGACATGCTTACTCCGTTGCAGCTGGTGACCGGACGCGCCGGTTCTTGAGGATCAGTCCCATCAGCACGCCGGCCAGCGGATAGGCCGCCGCCGCGCCGATGAAGAGGACGAGGTAATTGCCGTGGGTGGCGTCGAGGAGACGGCCGATCGCCAGGGCGGTGAACATGCCGGCGATCCCTGCCGCGAAGCCGCCGATACCGACCACGGAGCTCACCGAGGCGGCCGGCATCGTGTCTGAGACCAGGGTATAGAGGTTCGCCGAAACGCCCTGGTGCCCCGCCGCCGCCAGGGCGATGACGCCGACCGCCGGCCAGATGCCTGGCATATGAGAGATCAGCCCGACAGGCAGGGTGCAGAGGGACATGATAAGGATGGCTGTGACGCGTGCCCTGACCGGCGCCAGACCGGAAGAAACGAGGCGGGAGGACAGCCAGCCGCCGATAATGCTGCCGGCATCCGCCGTCAGGTAGATGGTGACGATGGGCAGGATCGACTGCATCATGTCGACGTCGAAGCGGCTGTGCAGATAGCCCGGCACCCAGTTGAGGTAAAACCACCATACCGGTCCGGTCATCAGCATGCCGACGACAAAGGCCCAGGTGCCGCGCTGGCGCAGGAGTGAGGCCCAGGACTGCCTGACTTCTGATCCGGAGGTGGTCGCTTCCGCCTGGATATAGGCGCGCTCCGCATCGGACAGACGCCGCTGCCTTTCCGGCGCTTCGTAGAAGACAAACCAGGCGACAAGCCACACCAGCCCCAGCAGGCCCGCCATCAGGAAAGCCATGCGCCAGCCGAAGGCCGCGACGACAAACGGTAGAGCCAATGGAGTGATGATCGCCCCGACATTGCTGCCGGCATTGAACAGGCCGGTCGCCAGGGCGCGCTCATGCACCGGAAACCATTCCCGTATGGTCTTGATAGAGGCCGGGAAATTGCCGCCTTCCATCAGGCCAAGCGCGCCGCGCGCCAGTTTGAAACTGAAGACCGAGCTCGCGAGGCCATGCGCCGCCGCCGCCAGGCTCCAGCCCGCCACGGCCAGGGACAACCCGCGCCGTGTGCCCAGATGATCGACCGCGCGACCGGCCATCAGGTAGCCGATTGCGTACATCAGTGCGAAGACGGCGACCACATCGCCATAGTTGGTTTCCGTCCAGGCGAGGTCGGTGACGAGCAGGGGCTTGAGGAGACCGAAGATCTGCCGGTCGAGATAACAGAGGGAGGTCGACAGGAACAGCAGTCCGCAGACGATCCACCTGTACCGCCCGGCCGTCGACACATTTTGCGAGCCACCGGCAAACACGGCACTCCCCATCCCTGATGAACCTCGCTTTCGCCTGAATGCCCCGGCCGCTTCAGCGGCCTGTTCGTTTGGCTTTTTCAATTCGAAAACAAAACCTGTAATACAGCTTTATCGGCCTTTGGCGAGATAAGCAAGACATTTCGACGGCCTTGTGTGCGCACTATCTGTGGACACCGAAGTTTGCGCCGGTGTAGGTTAAGCGATCGCGGCACGGGGCGGGCCCCGCGACGCAGGGAGAGGCAGAGTGCTCAAAGGCGCAGAGACAATCGAAGAGACGAAGACGGCGGCGAAACCATCAGCCCCGGGCCTGGTGGAGCGGACCATTGTCTATATCCGCGACTATGTCGCGAAACAGAACCTGCGGCCCGGGGCCAAGCTGCCGAGCGAAACAAAGCTGAGCGAAGTGCTGGGTGTCAGCCGCCCGGTCGTGCGCGAGGCCATGCGGGCCCTGGCCGGTACGGGACTGATCGAGATGGCCGTGGGTAAACGCGCTATCATCACCCGCCTTGATGGTGAAATGATTGGCCAGATCATCGAAAATGCCGTGCTTATCGGGCAGGCCGATACGCGTAATGTACTGGAAATGCGCCGCAGCCTGGAGATCGGCATGGTGGCGCTAGCCGCCTCGCGACGCAGCGCGGATGATGTCACCAGGCTGCAGGGGATCGTCAGGGCGATGGCCGAGGCCCTGCATTCGGGCCCGCAATATTCCGCGCTGGACCTTCAGTTTCACCTGGCGCTGGCCGAGGCCGCCGGCAACCCGCTCTATGTCCTGCTGATCGAAGCCTTCCGCCAGGTTTTCGAAGCCTCGATGCTGGAAGGCATGGAAAGGCGTTCGAACAATCCCGAGCTGGAAACCGTTCAGCGCCTGCACGAGGCCATTGTCGAGGCGGTTACGGCCGGCGATCCCGCGGCGGCCACCAAGGCCATGTCGGATCACTTCGATGAGGCCTACAGCAAGTTCTGGACGGACCGGATTGGTTTTCTGACGAGCCGGAAAGATCAAACGAAAATGGCAGCCGACAGCGAATAACTGCCCCTCATGATATGAGGAATGTGGTTGCGTGGCCAGATAAGCTTATGAATTATAAGTTGATTTTTATGTTTACGCTCTGTTTTTGCGATTGACTCGCAACTTTTCTGCCGATACGTCTGGCGTAACAGTGTAATGGCGCCGGGCTTTTCGCCCGATATTAATGCGCGGCAGACAACAGAGGAATTCCACCATGTTCAGGACCATTGTTCTCGGCGCCATATGTCTGGCCGCCACTACTGTCTCCGCCCAGGCTCACGAGGTCTGGCTCGAGCGTGACGCCACCACCCTGCACGTCTATCTCGGTGATCCCGATGGCAAGCCCGATCCGGAAGCCGCGCCGCGCCTGACAGGCGGTCAGCTGCTGGTGAGTGGCAAGTCGCAGTCCGTCAGCTACCAGCTCCAGTCCGATCACCAGACCACGACTGTCGCCGCAAACGGCGATGTGCGCTGGCAGCACAATACGGTGTGGGAACCCTGGAAGACCGATGACGGCAAGTCCCAGGCCGCTGTCTACCATGCGCGCTACGGCCGTTCGGAAACGACGGGCGGCGAGGGCTACGAATTCGTGCCGGTCGCGGCCAACAGTGATACCTTTGTACTGAAATTCCAGGGTCAGCCGGTGGCCAACAAGACGGTGAAACTGGTCGATCCTGACAAGTGGACCCGGCAGGTGGCGACGGATGGCGAAGGCCGCATCACCGTGCCGGCGCGCAGCAAGGGCGAATACATCCTGATCGCGGAAAACGAAACGCCCGCCGATGTCACGGTCGGCGGCCAGAAGGTCGACAGCCTGCTGCATATCGCCACCCTGACCTACGTCGCAGATTAAACAGACAGTTCGCGCGCCACATCGGCGATCAGCGATCGCAGCCAACGGTGCGCGGGATCGTGGCGGTAGCGCACGTGCCAGGCCATTTCCACCGGAAAGGTGCCGAGATCGGCGGGTGAGGTGACGGTTTTCAGGCGGTGGTCATGCGCCAGGTGGCGGCAGATCAGACGCGGCAGAGTGGCGCAGTAATCCGTAACGGCGATCATTTCCGGCACCGCCAGGAAATGCGTCACCGAAACCGCCACCTCGCGCTTCAAGCCCTGCCGCTCCAATGCCTGAAAGAGACCGGCGCGCAGTCGGCCGGGCGGCAGCACGTTCACATGCTTCAGGCGCTCGTACTGCTCGCGTGACAGGCTGTCATGGATTTCCGGGTGTCCGGCCCGGACGACGCACTCCAGGCCCTCGTCCATCAGGTGCTGAACCACCAGATTATCCGGCGGATCGACAAACCGTCCCAGCACCAGGGCCGTGGTGCCGGAGACCACGCCGGTATCGGCAATGTCATTGCCATAGGGCACGAGACGCAGGCGGATGCCCGGTGCGCGCTGCCGCAGGCGCGCCACCACGGCCGGCATGAGCACGAATTCGACATAGGAATTGGGCGCCACGACGAACAAACGGTCCGCTTTGGCGGGATCGAACCCCTGCTGCCCCAGTATGACATCGTCGATCTGCGCCAGCGCCGCCGCGATAACCGGCGCGATCTCCAGCGCCTTGTCGGTTGGCTTCACCCCATATCTCTCGCGGATGAACAGCGGGTCCTGCAGGGTTTCGCGCAGGCGATTGAGGGTGTTGGACAGCGCCGGCTGGGTGATGCCCAGGCGTTCGGCGGCCCGCGTTACATTGCGCTCTTCCATGAGCGCGACAAATACCGGCAGCAGGTTCAGGTCGTATCGCATTCAGATATAATGCCATATGAATATCTAAAATAAAGACAATAAATTTCCGGAATATAACGCGGCGAGGCATGATCAGCCTGTCCATAAGGGACATCATTCCCTGATCAGCAAACGGAGGTTAAGATGAGCAAGGGTAAAGTACTTCTGATCGGTTCCAACGCCACCCGCATCGAGGTTCAGGGCGGCGGCACCGGCGCTACTGGCCAGTATCTCAATGAGACGGTCGTGCCCGCCATGGCCATTCTTGAAGCCGGCTACGATATCGTGCTGGCGACGCCTGACGGTACCAAGCCGCATATCGATCCAGTTTCGGATGCCCCCGAACATTTCGGCGGCGATGTCGCGGCCCATGAACGGGCACGTCTCTTCTACGCCAGCCATCCGGCAATGAACACCGTCCGCACCCTGCGCTCGGTCATCGCGGAAGGTCTCGACGCCTATGCCGGCGTCTTCGTGCCGGGCGGCCAGGCGCCGGTCGTTGACCTGATGCAGGATCCGGACCTGGGCGAGATCCTGCGCCATTTCCACAGGTTCGAAAAGCCGACCGCCCTGTTGTGTCACGGCCCGATCGCCGTGGTCTCGGCGATGCCGCACGCACGTGAGTTCCGTGCGGCCCTGATCGCCGGCGATCCGGCAAAGGCGGCGGAATGGGCCCGCGGTTGGCCGTATGCCGGTTACCGGATGACCGTCTTCTCCAACACGGAGGAAAAGGTCGTTGAGGATTATATCCTGCACGCTAAGCTTTACTTCAACATGGTCGATGCGCTGGAAACGGCGGGTGGCAAGGTGATCACCACCTCGGTTGATTTCGAGCCCAATGTGATCGAGGACCGCGAACTGATCACGGGCCAGAATCCGCGCTCCGATCACCCGCTGGCGGCCCGTTTCGTCGCCGCTCTCAACCGCGCACCGGTCCTGGTGTGACCTTCATTTCCGGCGGATGCCACCGGGCATCCGCCGGCGCTCTTCAGAATTCAGAATAAGGAACATTTCCATGTCCAATCCCGTGAAAATCATGGCCATTCTCACCGCCCGCCCAGGCCAGGCCGAAGTCTTGCATGCCCTGCTATCTGGCATGACCGGCCCGTCGCGTGCCGAGCCTGGCAATCTGCGCTATGACCTGTGGCAGGACCGGACGGACCCCACGCGTTTTGCCCTCGATGAACTCTATATCGACAGCGATGCGGTTGCCGCGCACCGGCAGACGCCCCATTTCCAGGCCTACCTGTCACGGATCAACGATCTGGCCGAACGTACCGCCTTCGTCCTCGATCCCGTCCAGGTCGCTTAACTGCCTAAAATTCAAGGAGATATTCCCATGGCCATCAAAGATATCCTGCCGGGCAAGCTCGGCTTTGGCGCTGCCCCGCTCGGCAATATGTTCCGTGACATTCCGGAAGCTGAGGCCCTGGCGACCGTGGACGCCGCCTGGAATGACGGCATCCGCTATTACGACAACGCTCCCTTCTATGGCGCCGGCCTGGCGGAAATCCGCATGGGCGAGATTCTGAAGGACAAGCCGCGCGATCAGTATGTGATCTCGACCAAGGTCGGCCGGGTGATCCTCGACGAAGTGGAGGATGTCAGTGCCCGCGCGCAGGGTGAAAAGGCCGGTGTATTCCAGTACGGCCGCGCCAACAAGATCGTCAACGACTATACCGCCGATGCTACCCTTCGCTCTATCGAGGACAGTCTGAAGCGGCTGAAGACCGACCATATCGAAATCGCTTTCGTTCACGACCTGGCTCAGGATTTCTGGGGTGATCGCTGGCTGGAAAAGTTCGAGGAAGCGCGCAATGGCGCCTTCAGGGTACTCGACCGCCTGCGCGATGAAGGGGTCATCAAAGCCTGGGGCCTGGGGGTCAACAAGGTCGAGCCGATCGAGCTGTTGCTGGAGCTCAGCGAGCCCCGTCCGGATGCCTTCCTGCTGGCCGGCCGCTACACCCTGCTCGATCATGACCGGGCGCTGCAGCGCGTCATGCCGCAGGTGGCCGAGCGCGGGCTAGGGATCATTGTCGGCGGGCCTTACAGTTCAGGTGCGCTCGTTGGCGGGCCGAATTTCGAATACGCCCCGGCGACGCCCGCCATCCTCGACAAGGTGGCGCGCATCAAGGCAATCGCCGACCGCCACGGCATCAGCATGAAGGCGGCGGGCCTGCAGTTCTCGCTCGCCAATCCGGCGGTGGCCGCCGTCATTCCCGGCGCCAGCCGTCCCGGCCGCATCGCCGAAGACCGCGCCGCCCTCGATGAGGTCGTGCCCGCCGATTTCTGGCGTGATCTGCGCCAGGCCGGTCTGGTCAATCCGCAGGCGCCCCTGCCGGGCGGTCTTTAACCCTGTCATACGGACCGCCGTGCACCGGCGGTCCGGCCTTCAAAGGTCCGTTTCCTTGAAAGGATAAGCCATGTCGACCTCTTCCACAGTTCTCGGTTTCGGTGTCCTGATGTTCTTTGCCGGTATCGGCATTCCGATCATGGCGGCACTGAATGGCGGGCTCGGGGCCCGTCTGGCCAGCCCGGCCGCCGCCTCGCTGATCCTGTTCTGCCTGGCCGCCACGATCAGCGCCATCGTCCTGACCTTCACCGGTTGGCCGCAAAAGCCCTTTGCCGGCATCCCGCCGCAGTATTTCACAGGCGGCCTCTTCGTCGCCTTCTATGCTCTGTCAATCACCTGGGCTGGGCCGCGTATCGGTGTCGGTAATGCGGTGATGCTGGTTCTGCTCGGACAGCTCGCGGCGGCCGCGGCCATCGATCACTTCGGCCTGCTGGGCGCCGTGCGCTCCCCCATCACTGTGCAGCGCGCCCTGGGCATCGCCGCCATGGTCGTCGGTGTCTTCCTGGCGCGAAAGGTATAGGGCCTGTTTATCGCGCCGAGGCGAGGGAAGGTGGGGGCGCGGCATAACCCAGTATGGTGCGCGTCAGGTCCACGATGTCTTCCAGCACGGCCAGCCGGACCGGTTTGGCGAGATGGAGATCGAAGCCGGCGCGGGCGGTATCGCGGCGGGCTTCGGCATCGTTATGGCCTGAGATCGCAATCAGCTTGGTGGCGTGCATCGACGTCATGGCCCGAATAGTGCTGGCGATATCGAATCCGCTCAGGCCCGGCATGTCCAGGTCGAGCAGGATCATTTCCGGGCTGAAGTCGCGGGCCGCCGCCATGGCGTCCTTGCCCCGGATGCAAATGCGCGCCAGGGCGCCAAGGTCTTCGACGGCTTCCGCCAGTCCGGTAGCGCAGGCGGCGTCGTCATCGACGATCAGGACGCGGAGACGTTCGGTTTGCAAGGCGTTTTCTGGCTGCATGGAAGTATGCCCGTGAGGTTGGTCACTGACATATAGGCGTCAAGTGCGTCAGTTGAATTGCAAAGCCTTCGCAAAAATCGCACGTCTTTGTGACTAAGATTCTGCGGCATGCCTGCCACGGGCGTACCAGCCGCTCGAGCCGGCAAATGACCCTATGCTCCTGTACCCTATGCCCCTGCGGAGGGTCGGTCTCTTTAATCGGGCTGACGGTATGAATCTATGCCGGCCACATCTTTGTGAACGCACAGTTTGGCCTCATTTGAAACGTTTTTGTTTGATGCGATCTGTTTTGCAGTACAACATAATCTGCCTGCAGCCATGCGGAGTGCCCTTATGTCGCACTACAGTCGCCGATTGCTTTTTCATCTTGTAGGCTTTGTGTTTCCGGCCATCGTGCCGGCGGCGCGCGCGTGGGCGGGCGGCTCATCCTATGATTCCGCAGTGCCGTCACGGACCTTTGACGGGTTGAAGTCGCCTTACGATGTGGATGGCCGCCGCGCCAGCATCGGCGCGCCTGAGGACGATCTGGACTGCGAGATGCCGCCGCCGCCGGTCACGATCCTGGATCACGAGTCGAAATATGCCTCGGGCACCCATTCCTCGGTCGTCGATCCGAAACTGGAGGCGGCCTATCAGGACAAGCTCGAGGCGGTCAGTGACTTTTACAATCCCCTGGCCCGGATTTCCGACCGTTATATGAAGTCACGGCCGCGGGCGACCGAGATCGCCATGTGCGCGTCTAACTGGCTGGAAAGCTGGGCCGAGGCCCAGGCGCTGGAGCAGGGGGTCACCGAACAGGGGCGGATGGTCCAGGCTTGGGCGCTGGCCAGCCTGTCGACCACCTATCTGAAGATCCGGACCGATCCCTATCTGTCGTCGCAGGCCAATGAGACCATCGTCAACTGGCTGGCGCGGCTGAACACGCTCGTCATCGCCAATTTCGAGACCAATGCCTCAAAGGACAGTCGCTCGAATAACCACCGCTATTGGGCGAACTGGGCGGTCTGCGCCACGGCCATCGTCCTGAACGACCAGGAAGCTTTCGCCTGGGCATCGGATGGCTTTGACCGGGCCTGTAATGCGGTCACGCCGGAGGGCACCCTGCCGCTGGAAATGGCGCGGCGAGGGAAGGCCCTGCATTATCATAATTTCTCGCTGGGGCCGCTGGTGCTGCATGCCGAGGCGCTCATCGCCAACGGCCGGCTCGATGCCTATGAGGCGGGCGGCGGGGGAATCAAACGGCTCGCCACCAAGGTTGTGGCCGGACTGGACGATCCGGATATATTCGCTGACCTGGCGGGCACGAAGCAGGATCTCAGCGGCACGCTGAAAGACACGCAGCTGGCGTGGATGGAGCCCTACTATGCGCGCTTCCAGGCGCCTGAGCTTAAAAAGTGGCTCAATCGCTACCGGCCGATGGTGGCTCAGCGTCTCGGAGGTGACCTGACCTTCCTCTTCGGGACGACCGTGTCCTGAAGCTGGCGCTTTGATCTGCGCAGCAGGAATATGACATCTATCGGTCTAACCTGACCTTTGCCAGCCACGATGGCAGGTGGGGTAATGTGGTAAAATAATACTTTTTATTTTCCAGAAATATCGCCGCGCATTTATGTTGCGCTGCACAAATTATACCCTAGTCGAGAGATTTTTGGGCGTGTGCGAGTAAAAAATACATTTTTTGATTTTAAATTTGAGGCACAATTGCGGCAAATAATAAAAAAATACTATTTTTCTCAATAATTTATAAAAACAAAGCTTTTCCACATTGCTTATTTATGTGGCTATAAATCGGTAAAATAATACTTATTTACCGTAGTGCGTAAAAACAACTCATATTTTATGCGGCATGCACCTGGTCTTGCGTCATTTTTATCGAGAATCTGAATTTTTCTCTGAAATGTAAAGGATCAATGAGGTTGAGGCTGCGGAAAAATTTTCATCCGATTATGTAAAATCATACCACACGAAATCATAACGGAAACGTGACTGGTTAATGCGATTTTTACCCTGTTGAGCGTGTTGCAGCGCGAAAAATATCTGACATAAGCTTGGGATCAGTATCGATGTTATCCGGCGGAAATGAGGGTAGACCCTTGTAGTCAATAATCCATTGTGAGGATCTGAAAATGTGTACTGCCGCGAAGCCTCGAGTGAGTGTTTTTGGTATCGGATATGTTGGTGCGGTTACGGCCGCATGTATTTGCAAGGACGGGTTCGCCGTCCATGCGGTTGATATCAGCCCGCAGAAGGCGGCGGCCCTGGGGAAGGGCATTTCCCCTATTGTTGAACCCGGATTGCCCGAATTGCTGGCCGAGGCCGTGCACGAGGGCCTGCTGACTGCCGGCACAGATGCCGACTATGCCATCCAGAATACCGACATCTCCTTCATCTGCGTGGGTACGCCCAGCCTGAGAAGCGGCAATCTGGACCTGTCCTATGTGGCCGCTGTCGCCGAGGACATTGGCCAGGCCATCCGTCACAAGGAAGAATACCACTCCATCGTCATGCGCTCGACCATGCTGCCGGGCTCCATGGACCAGACGGTCATTCCGATCCTGGAACGGGCCAGCGGCAAGAAGGCGGGGATCGATTTCGGTCTGGCCTACTATCCTGAATTCCTGCGTGAGGCGACGGCGATTGCCGATTACGAAGATCCCGCCGTGGTCATCATGGGCGTCGAGGACGACGCCACTCTGTTCACCCTGCGCCAGATCAATCACCGCCTGACCTCGCCGGAATTCATCGTCGATATCCGGACGGCGGAAGCGATCAAGTACGCCAATAACTGCTGGCACGCGACCAAGATTTCCTTTGCCAACGAGATCGGCAATATCGCCAAGGCGGCGGGGATCGACGGCCACAAGATTATGGAGGCTGTCTGCGCCGACCGCCGGCTGAACATTTCGCCTGTCTATATGAAGCCCGGCATGGCGTTCGGAGGGTCCTGCCTGCCGAAGGACCTGCGTGCCCTGCGCTACCGGGCGCGTTCGCTGGAGGTCACCACGCCGCTGCTCGATGCGGTCGCCGAGTCGAACCAGATCCAGATCGACCGCGCCTTCCACATGATCGCCGCCACCGGCCGCAAGAATATCGCCATGCTGGGCCTGAGCTTCAAGGCGGGGACGGACGACCTGCGGGAATCGCCGCTCGTCGAGATCGCCGAACGCCTGCACGGCAAGGGCTACAAGATCAAGATCTTCGATGAAAACGTGCGCTACTCCTCCCTGATGGGCGCCAATCTCAGCTATGTCCAGGCCCATCTGCCGCACCTGGCCGACCTGATGGTCGGTTCCATCGACGAGGCCAGCGAATTTGCCGACATACTCGTGGTTGGCAACAGCGATCTCCGGTTTGGCGAGGCCATCGTCAGGAAGCGCGAAGACCAGCTTGTCGTCGATTTCGTCCGCGTCTCGAAGGAGGTCCGCAGCAACGATGTCGATTATGCGGGCCTGTGCTGGTAACAGCCCCCTGACGCGAGGAAGATGCCATGAGTGGTCTGCTTGGCTACGCCGTTCTTTTGCTTGCCGTAAGCCTGGCCATGCCGGCCGAACTGTTCAATGAGCAGTCAACGCACTTCCTGCTCGCGCTCGGTTTCATCGCCTCCTGGCGATACACCTGGGCGGCGACGCACTTCGTCCGATCACTGATCTACAGGAAATGGGTCTTCCCCCGCCTGCGGCGGCAGGCGGATGACCTGGGCGCGGCTGGCCTGCCCAGCCACGCCTACCTCCTGCTGACCAGCTTCCGCATCGATGCCGAAACGACGATCGATGTCTACCGGGCAGCGATCGAGGAAGCCGCGCGGACACAAATCCCGATCACCCTGGTGGTGTCCCTCGTGGAGATGGCCGATCAGCGCCTGATCAAGCAGCTGTTCATCGCCCTGGCTCCGCCGCCGCATGTCAAGCTGGCCTTCATCCGCATCGGCGGAACAGGCAAGCGCGACGCCCTGGCGCAAGGCCTGCGCACCATACAGATGATGCTGCCTCCTCCGGGATCGGTCGTCGTCGTCATCGATGGAGATACCGTGCTCGAACCTCACTGCCTCAAGCGCAGCCTGCCTTTCTTCAAGGTCATGCCGGAGATCAGCGCCTTCACGACCGACGAGGTCTGCGAAGTCCGCGGCGCCCGCGTGTTCCATGACTGGTACAATATGCGCTTCGCCCAGAGACAGATACTGATGTGCTCCATGGGACTGTCAAAGCGCGTCCTCACCCTGACCGGGCGCATGTCGGCCTTCCGGGCCGAGGTCGCCACGGACCCGACCTTCATCCGGCAGCTCGAAGCCGACAGCATCGATCACTGGCGGCTGGGTCGCTTCCAGTTCCTGACCGGCGACGACAAGAGCACGTGGTACTGGATCCTGAAGAACGGCGGCAAGATGGCCTACATCCCCGATGTCACCGTCAGCACGGTGGAATCGCCGCCCGATGGCAATTTCCTGCGCGCCGCCACCATGCTGATGGTGCGCTGGTTCGGCAATATGCTGCGCACCAATGGCCGGGCCCTGGCGCTCGGTCCGCAAAAGATCGGCCTGTTCGTCTGGTGGACCGTCCTGGACCAGCGGATGAGCATGTGGACCGCCACCATAGGGCCCACGGCCGCGGTGCTGCTGACCCTCTATTACGGGCCGATGGCGCTGGTGGTCTACGTCTACTGGATCGCCGTCACGCGCTTCATCCAGACCCTGGCCCTGCTGACGGCCCGCAAGCAGGTCAGCTGGACCTTCCCCTTCCTCCTCTTCTTCAACCAGATCTACGGATCGCTCGTCAAAACCTACATCTTCTTCCGCCTCGACAAGCAAAAGTGGACGCGACAAAGCACGACGGCCTCACGTGACATGAGCGCCTTCAGCCGGCGGGTCATCAACATGACCTCCTTCGCCATGCACGCCACCGCCATACTTTTGTTCATTGCCTGCGTGGCGACCTACATCGGCATTATCCGCCCCTTCGTCAATTTACCCATGCTGTGAGGACTGTTGCATGTCGCTTAAAATCGTCCATGAGGCTTCGTCGCAAAGGCAGCACATCCGGCTGCGCGTCCCGATCACCGTGCGCATCGGCGACCGGACCTATACGGCGACCGACTGGTCCGTCGCCGGATTGCGGGCAGGCCCGTTCGACGTCATGCCCGCGGTCGGGCAGATCGTGCCTCTGAAGCTGCTGTTCCGCTTCGATGGCTTCGGGTTCGAGCTCGACCTGCAGGGCGAGGTGCGACAAAACCACGCCGCCAGCCATTCGGTGGGCTTCGCCTTCAGCGACCTGGAACCGGAAAGCCTGGCCCTGCTGCAATACCTGATCGGGGCGCAGTTGTCGGGCGAGGTGGTGACGGCGGGTGACGTGCTGGCCATAGTCAAGCGGGAGAACTTTACCGGTGCGCGCCTGCAGTCGAAGGACAGCGCCGGCGGCAGCAAGATCGGCCCGACCCTTCAGCGCATCGCCCTGCTGTGCGTGCTGTGGGCCATCGGCCTCGGCCTGGTCGGCTATATCGGTTACAGCGCTTATGCCCGGGCCTTCATCGTGCGGGCCGATGGCGTGCTGGCCAGCCCCGATGCCCAGATGGTGCGCGCGCCTAAGACCGGCACGGTCCTCTCGGTCGACGTCAAGTCCGGCCAGCGTGTCCTGCCCAACCAGACGGTCGGCAGCGTCGAGGGCATAGATGGCACTGTGGCCAACATGGTCGGCATGTGCGACTGCGTGATGGGCGAGGCCCTGGCCGCGCCGGGCGCCTTCATCTCGCGCGGCTCGCCCATTGTCCAGCTCGTGCCGCTCACCGGCCGCATGGGGGCGGAATTCATCGTGCCGCTGGAATCGGCGCGCAAGATCCGTCCGGGCGATCGTATCGTCGCCGATATCTATGTCGGCAACCGCTATTATTCGGGCCGCGTCGAGCGCGTGATCCTGCCGACCTTCGGCGAGACCAACGCCTATGCCAAGGTCTCCGAAGGGCTGGTGCAATTGTCGGCCGTGGTCCGGGTCAAGTTCGACTCGAAACTGCCGGCGTCGATGGTGGGGCAGCCGGCCTCGGTGCGCATCAGCACGCTGCGGGTCTTCAACTAGGTGGTGCGTGTCATGACTTCCAGCATGAACAGCCGCCGCAAGAGCCGGTTTGCCAGGCGGCTGAGAAACAGCAGCTTTCTGGCCACCCTGTCCGGTGTTCTGGCGGGCGCGATCATCGTGACGGGCAGTGCGGCCCATGCGGCCGAGGTCTGCCCGGCGCGGCCGCAGCCGCCAACGGACGGCCAGGTCAGGAAACGGGTGCCCGGCAAGATGTCGCCGATGGCGCGGCGCATGTACCAGGTGGACCAGGCCTATGACGCCGGCCATTACGATGTGGCGGAAAGCCTGCTGCAAAAGCTCGTCACCGTGCCGCGCGACAAGAACGACACGGCGCACCGGGCCTATCTGAAGCTGGCCCGCGTCCGGGTGCAGCAAGACCGGCTCGACGATGCCGAGGCCTTCGTGCTCAAGGCGCAGACGTCTAAGGACCCCAGGGTCCGCGATCAGGCGCGCTACATGCTGAGCGATATCGCCTATCGCCGTGGGATCAATGAAGCCCGGGCGAAATACGACCAGGCGGACACCTATTTCAAGAACGGCGACCTCGACACTTCCGAAGCCAGTTTCCGGCCGCTGCTCGACCAGCCCTGCCCGGTGCCGCAGGCCTATTCGGAACGCGTCAAGCTCAAGCTGGCCGCCATCAATCTGAAGAAGGGCCAGCTCGATGACGCCCAGACCTGGCTCGCCCAGGTCGATCGCTCCGCCGATCCCGATCTCGCCACCGCGGCTGCCGGTTTCGACGCCAGTCTGGCGCAGAAGCGGGTCGATGTCGCCGCCCGCGCCGCCTTCGATGCCGCGGACCAGAAGGTCGATACAGGGGATTTCGCCGGCGCCGTCGCCGCCGATAATGCGGCCCTGACCCAGTACGGCAATGCCTCGCCGCCGGTGGTGGTCGGCGGACGGCTGAACCTGGCCGATCACCTGTCCCTGCAGGGGCGCTTCGATGAGGCCCGCGCGGTCGTTCAGGGCATCAGTCTCGATGGCAGCGATCCCAATCTGGTCGACCGTCGGGCGCGCATCGCCAAGCGCATCGACGACCGCCAGATGGACGCCATGGCCAATGAACAGATGCGCCTGGCCGAGAAGGAGATAGCCGCTTCCCATCCGCAAAAGGCGCTCGCCATTTATGACGGCATGGTCACCAATCCCGGCCTGTCGCCGGAATGGCATCAGCGCGCCCAGCTGCGCCGGGCTTCCATCCAGCGTAAGCGCTTCGGCTTCAGCGCCGCCAAGGCGGATATCGACGCGGTTCTGGCCGCGCCGGCCACGTTTGCCCTGGCAAGCAATGCCCAGGATGCATCTGCCACCCTGGCGGAAGCCACCCCGGTCCAGACCTTCCTGGTATCGGGTGGCGTGGGGATGCAATATGACGACAATGCCCCGGCCGTGGTTTCGGCCATCCCCGGCGAAGATGGCACCGTGCCCTATCCCTCGAACCAGAAGTTCGCCGATGGCGCGACCACCTTCGAGGGCGATATCGAATACCGTCATCGCCTGTCGGGCTCATACAACTATTTCACCGCCGAGGTGGGCGTCAATGTCGTCGATCAGTGGTCGCTGAATCCGCTGGACCGGGCGAAGATCTCCTCAAACATCGGCGGCGTCTTCTACCTGCCGTCACAGGCGGCCAAGCTGGAAACCGGCCTGATGTATAACCGGGTCTATCGCGGTGGCGACTATCTGAGCCAGGGCGGCGGGGCCTATCTTACCTATACCCGTTTCATAGGTTCGCGTCGTCTGATCGGGCATTACGAGGTCGAACGGCTCGATGACACGCGCGTCGGGCGCGACAGCTGGCGCCAGACCGCCTCCCTGCAATCAGGCCCTTCCGGCCGCTATGGCGTGAGCGGCGGCCTGATCGTGTTCCGCGACAACACTGAGGATGAGTCGCTGCGCCAGACAGCCCTCAGTCTCAATGCGGCCTATGACTGGAAGGTGAAGACCCTGAAGAACTGGGTGGTCAATGCCAATGTCAACGGTTCGATCCGCAGGGCGCGCTATGACGCGGTCTCACTGGACGATTTCGGCAATCCGGGCCACCGCTCCACCACGCGCACGCGGCTGGGCGGCGGCATATCCTGGCTCAATGCCCAGAATATGGAGATCGGCCTCGAATACGTTCACCTGGAGCTCGAAGACAGCTCGCTGTCCTATAACCGCAGCGACAACCAGATCAACCTGTCAGTGACACGGCGGTTCTGATGGGCACAGGCAGCTTCCTCACCGGACTGACAATGGACCGGCGCCGCCTGCTGGCGGGTCTGGGGGCAATCGCGGCCTTCCCGCTGACGGGCGCCTCCTGCTCGGCGGAAACCACCCTGCATCCGCCTTTTGCCGTACCATTTCCCGACAAGAAGGCCGGCAAGGCGAAATCGGTGCCGGCGGTCGAGCCGATAAAGGCGCTCAGCAACGAGTCGCGCTACCGACGGGATGATCCGACCCGCTCGATTGTCGATCCGGAACTGTCCGCCGCCTACGATGAGGCAGTGGCTCCCTTGCGCACCTTTTCAAAGGCCGTGGTCAAGTCGGCCAACCGCTTTGTCAGCTCGGGGGGAAAGGACCTTGAGGCGGCCGCCCAGGTCAGCGGCCTGATCGGCAGGTGGGCCGACGCCGGTGCCCTTAAGGACGCCAGCAGCGAGACGGCCTATTTCAGCCGGCTGTCGGCGCTCAATCCGGCGGCGCTGGCGCTGCTGCAGGTGCAGAACGCGCTGAAGGACGCGGATTTCGACCGCTGCGATGACTGGATCCGCTCTTGCACGAGCGATACACGGGCCTATTACAGCGGTCTCAATTCGCAAAGCTCGCGCAATAATCACCGCTACTGGGCCGGGTTGGCTGTTCTGGCGTCCGGCATCGCCGGCAATCGCTCCGATGATTTCGACTGGGGCGTGGATGCCGCGCGTATAGGTCTTGAACAGGTCACGGACGAGGGCGTGCTGCCGCTCGAACTGAAGCGTGGCCAGAAGGCGCTGTCTTATCATGCCTACGCCCTGGGGCCGCTGGTGATGATCGCCGAGGCTGCCGCCTGCAATGGCAATGACGATCTCTACGCCATGAATGAGGACGCCCTGCATCGCCTGGTCGATTTTACCCTGTCGCAGATCGACGACCCGGACCGCATCGCGCGTCTGGCGGGGATCGAGCAGGAGCGGCTGGGCGCCAATAACACCACTTTCGATCCGGTCGATATCGCCTGGCTCGAAATCTACGAGTCGCGGTTTCCGGGGCGAAGCCGCTGGAGTTCGCGGATGAAAAAGATCCGCCCCCTGTCGGCCAGCGGCCTGGGCGGCAACCTGACCCTGCTGTTCGCCGGCCAGCACGATGACGACGACCCTCCGGACAACAAATCAAAACGCGGCTGAGCTGCGGCCGGATCGAGATCAAGGGGAATGGTGGCGGGCAAGACCTTCAAGGAGACGACTATGAAACTGCTGACTGCAAAACACTTCCTGGCCACGGCGCTGATTGCCCTCTCGGCGACATCTCTTTCCGGCGCTGCCCGGGCCGGCACCGATTCCGGCCTCTATGCCGCGGCGCCCCCGCCCAATTCCGTCTTTATCCGCATGGTGGCGGCGCCCGGCGATGGCCACGCCGTGGCGGGCACGATCGGCGCGGCGAAATACAGCGTCGCCGCCGGCACGGCCAGCGCCTACAAGGTCATCCCTTCGGGTCAGACCGTCCTGAAGGTGGGGGCGGTGGCCAAGCCCCTGACCCTGATGGACGGTCACTTCTACACCCTGGTGGTCGGCGGCTCGCAGGCTCAACCGGCCTTTAATCTGATCGACGACCCCAAGCTCGACAGCAAGGTGAAGGGACTGATCACCTTCTATAACCTGACCGGCCGGCCGAACCTCTCGCTCAAGACCGCAGACGGCAAGGCGGTGGTGGTGGCGACCACGCCGTCCGGACGGGTCGGCTCGCGCAGCGTCAATTCGGCGACCACCGGCTTTGCGGTCTTCGACGGCGCGGCCGCCGTCGGCACGGTCGCCCCCCAGACGATCGAACGCGGCAATGCCTATTCGTCGATCGCCCTGGAGGCGGGTGGTCGCCTGAAGGTGCTGTGGGTCCGCAGCGTGACCGGCCGCTGACCCTGAACTGAACGTCAACCGGCATCAGAGAGGGGTTCGGTGGTATTCTCTTCCAATATCTTCATCTACCTGTTTCTCCCTGTCTTCATGGCGGTCTATTACCTCACGCCGGGACGGTTCAGGAACGCGCTGATCGTCATCGGCAGCTATATCTTCTACGCCTGGTGGCGGGTCGATTTCCTGCTGCTGCTGATCGCCGTCACCCTGTGGAACTATGGCGTTGCCATCGTCATCGACCGGGCGTCCGGCCAGGGGCGGCGCAACTGGGCACTGGCCATCGGCGTGGGGGTCGATCTCCTGACCCTGCTGTACTTCAAGTACATGAACTTCTTCGTCGCCAACTGGAACCTGGTGGCGCAGCAACTCGGCCATCAGGACCCGATCGTCTCGAAGATCATCCTGCCCATCGGCATCTCCTTCTTCACCTTTCAGGCGGTCAGCTATCTGGTCGATGTGTGGCGTCGCGATGTCGCGGCGACCACCAGCCTGATCGATCTGGCGGCGTTCAAGGCCATCTTCCCGCAGCTGATCGCCGGGCCGGTGCTGAGGTACAAGGACCTCAAGGACCAGTTCATCAACCGCACCCACAGCGTCGAGAAGTTCGCCGAGGGCGTGCGGCGGTTCGTCTACGGCCTGGCCACCAAGATCATACTGGCCGATTCCGTGGCGCCCATCGCCGATCAGGCCTTCAGCACGCCGCACCCGTCGATGTACGAGGCCTGGATCGGCGCCATCGCCTACAGCATCCAGCTGTTCTTCGATTTCATGGGCTATTCCAGCATGGCCATCGGCCTGGCCTGGATGATGGGTTTCCGGTTCATCGAGAATTTCGACAACCCCTATGCCTCGCGCAGCATCACCGAATTCTGGCGCCGCTGGCATATCTCGCTGTCCACCTGGCTGCGCGACTATCTCTACATTCCGCTCGGCGGCAATCGCAAGGGCGAGTTCAAAACCTACCGCAACCTGATCCTGACCATGCTGATCGGCGGCTTCTGGCACGGCGCCAACTGGACCTTTGTGCTGTGGGGCGGCCTGCACGGCAGCGTCATGGCCATCGAGCGTTACGCAAAGGCGGGTGCGCATCCGGCAACCAGCGCTTTCCGCTTCGTGGCCTGGCCTTTCACCATGCTGATCGTGCTGGTCGGCTGGGTGATGTTTCGTTCCGTCGATGTCCAGTCGGCCCTGCGCATGTATGCCGGCATGGCGGGGTTCCACGGCCTGTGGCCGGCCAGCGATACGGCCTGGCAGGTCAGCTATATCAGCCTCGTCTTCCTGGCACTTGGGCTGGCCGTGGTCGGGCTGGGCGTGCGCCAGGCCTGGACGGGCCAGGGGTTTGTCCCGGCGCGCGGTTCCTCCGTCGAGCTGCTGCTCCTGACCGTGCTCCTCGTCATCAGCCTGACGCGGCTGAGCGCCTCCACCTTCTCCCCTTTCCTCTATTTCCAGTTCTGACGCCATGACCGACAAATGGACAGCCATATGGGGAGGAGTGATCGGCCTGGGCCTGGCGGCTCTCGGCTATGCCAACCCGGCCGTGCGCGGCCATGAGACGCCGAAGGCGGACGCTCAGGTTTTGGCCGACGGCAAATGGGCCAGCCAGTTCACCGCCGCCTTCGACAAGCAACTGGCCATTCGCGACGGGGCCATCAATGCCTGGACGGCCTTTTCCTATGGCCTGTTCCGTGAGGGGCGCGACGGTGTGCTGCCGGGCCGCGATGGCTGGTTGTTCTCCAGGGAAGAGTACGATGCGCCACGGCTTTCCTCCGGCGTGACGGCCACGATCCGTCAGGCCGCCGATGCCCGTCAGGCCTTGGAAAGCCGCGGCATCCACCTGCTTGTGGTCATAGTCCCGGCCAAGGCGCGCATCTACGGCGAGGCAACCGGCCGCTATGCCTGGCCAGACTCCCTGCATCCCGTCTATGACGATCTGATCCTTGGTCTTGGCCGCGCCGGCGTGCCGGTGGTCGACCTGCGCCCGACCCTGCTGGCCGTGAAAAGCCATGAACCCGCCTATTTCCACACCGACACGCACTGGACACCGGCCGGGGCGCAGGCCGCCGCCGGCGCTATCGCGCAGGCGGTCCGCGCCCATGGCGGCTTCTCGACACCGCCGGAAGCGGACCGCCTGCAGGTCTCCACTCAGGCGCCGAAGGCCATGGCGGGCGACCTGCTCAACTTCATTCCGCTCGGGCCCTGGTTCGAAAAGATAGGCCCCGCGCCCGACCGTCTGGCTGAGCCCGTGTTCACGCGTTCGGATTCCGGCGATGACGAGGGCGGTCTGCTGGGCGATGCCGCCACGCCGGCCCTGCTCGTCGGCACCAGCTACAGCGCCGACGAGCGCTGGGGATTTGCCAATGACCTGGAGCAGGACCTCGGCGTTGGCCTGGTCAATGCCGCCGAAAAGGGCGAGGGGCCGTTCCTGCCGATGCAGAAACTGCTGACGGGCGGCACCCTGGATGAGGCCCGGCCCGAATGGGTCATCTGGGAAATTCCGGAAAGATACGTGTGGATGAACCTGACAAAACCCGAGGGGAGCGCGGCACCCAAGTGAAACAGTTGCATACCGTTCTTGGCCGGCGCTGCTGGTCCCGTCTCCTCTTCGTCACCGCCCTTGCCGGGGGGGTGGCCGCCTGCACCCTTCCCGCCGGGACCACCCCGAAAACGGGCGCAACGCTGACGGAGGTGACCCGCGCCGACAGGCTGGTGGCGGAGTCGGCGAAGATGACCGATTTCACCCAGCATGAGGCCCAGCTGCGCACGGCCATGGCGCTCTACGATCAGGCCAGCCTGCGCGACCCGGCCATCGAAACCACCCCGGCCTTTTCAAAGCTGCTCGATGCCTACACGCAGCTGCTGATCGCGCGCAGCCAGGCGCCCGACCTGCCGCCGGAGGAACGCAGCCGCATCCTGACCACCGCCCGCTACACGGCGGAGCGCTATCCCGATGTCATTGCCGAGGCCAACCGCCTGGTGGCGATTGCGCGCCGCCAGATCGAGATCGGCGACAATGGGGCCAGCGCCGATACCCTGACCGCGGGCTATGTGAAGCTTGATACCCTGCCGCCGGCCCAGCGCGATCCGCTGGTGGCCGATATGACGATCAATCTCGCCCGCACGCTGAAAGGGCGCTCCCAGGCCTGGCTATGGGCCAGTTCGATTGCCGACCTGTCGCGTAAAACTGAACTTTACAGCCGCATGGCCGGTTTCGAACTGCAGGCGGGCGACCTGCCGGTGCCGGAACTGGCGGCCTATCGCGGCACCACCCGACCGCAGCTCGACCAGCAGAGCCCCGCCCTGGTCGATATGGCCGAGACCCTGCGGGTGAACGGAAATCTGGCTGCTGCGGCGACCGTGGCGGTGGCCGCGCGGCCCGGCACGCCGCAGCGCGATTCCGTCCTGCTCGCCATTGTCAACGATGCGATGCAGAATGAACAGAGGGATGCGGTCGAGAAGGCCGCCTTCGGGATTTCCGATGCCAGGGTACGGAATGAGGCGATCTTCACCCTCGCCATGGGCAATGCGCAGGAAAGCCGGATATCGATTGCCGCCCGGCTGGCGGAGGCCCTGCCGGATCGCGAGCAGAAGGCCCAGGTCCTGTCGGAAGTCGCCGCCCAGTATGCCGATTCACACCTGCAACAGTCCGCCGAGCAGGCCGTGACCGAGGTGACGGGGTTGACCTCGGTCTTCATGTCACGGCCCGCCAAGTCGCGGATCAACACCAATCTGGCGCGCGTCTTCACCCGCCTGGGCGACTATCCAAAGGCCCTGACCTATGCCCGGCGCGTATCCGACGATGCGGACCGGATCGGCGTGCTCAAGGCCCTGGCCGCAAAGGCGCTCGGCTCGGGCGACTGGAATCTGGCCGACAAGTCGATCGATACGCTGAAGAGCACCGGTGCCCGGGGCGACGCCATCGTGCTGCAGGCGCAGAGCCTGGCCGCAAAGGCGGGGATCACCAAAAGGGTGGCGCGCAATATCGAACAGCTGGGCAGCACCCAGAAGGCCCCGGCCACCCAGGCCTGGGTATTCGCCCTGGCCGCCGAACGCTATGTCCGCGAGCAGGACCGCGCGCCGGCCCTGGCCCTCATCGACCGGATGCTGCGCCTGAAGGGCGAGTCCAAAGTGATTGACGACACGCAGGCCATTTCGGCCGCGCTTGTCTACGCCTATGCCTCGCTAAGCGAGCCGGAAAAGGCCGAGGCCTTCGTGCCCGACGCCATGTCGACCGACAGCGATGCCTATATGCGCGCCCTGCCGCAGCTGGCCGCCGCCTGGGCCAGGGCGCAGGATAGCGCCCGGCTCGATGGCGTCCTGGCCTGGGCGATCAATGACAAGCTCATGGCCAAGAGCCTGCAAAGCGCGGTCGAGCAATATGCGGCGAACGGCGATTACGAATCCGCCGCGCAATACGCCACGGCCATTCCCGATTACAAGGCGCGGGTGGGCGTCATGCACGCCCTGGCCGAGACCAGTGCCGGGGCGCTGGATACCTACAAGGTACTGGACAGACAGGCGCGCACCCCGCGCAAGGCCGACCTCACCCGTGACCTGATCCTGACCGGGCAGGGGGTCAACTATTACGAACTGGGCAGCGACAAGGCTGGCGCGGCGGTCCCGGCGCCACCGCGGCTGAAAAGCTATACCCGCGAGATGGTCAGCGCCAAGATTCCGCTGCCGACGGAAGGCCATGTCTATGTCATCCCGATGGCCTACAGCTATTACAACACCAAGTTCGTTTCGCAGGTGAACAACACCTTCCGCTCGATCGGTGAAAAGGTGTTCCCGGTGCAGGCGCAGGGCACGCGCTATCCGCGTTATATCCACATCGAATCCGGCGTCATGACTCTGGAAAGCCTGTCGCGCCAGCTCGCGGAGATCGGACATGGCGAGATGCTGGTGCGCAAGGGATCGCGCTACACCCTGAACGTGCCCCTGCTGGTGGGGCCGAAGGCCAGCCTGGTCGTTTCCGGCACGGATGCCTCGGAACTGCTGATGAATGCCGATGCCGGCGTCTTCATCGTCAATGCCGGCAAGCTGTGGTTCCATGACGTGACGATTGCCGGCTGGGACAGCGCCAACAAGACCTATTCGGAACTGGACTTCGCCACGCGGGAAAAGTTCCGCCCCTTCATCATCTCGTGGGGCGGTTCGGAGATGAATGCCGATGGCTCCCATTTCCATCACCTCGGCTTCAGCGGCGCCAAGGGCTATGGCTTCTCCTATTCGCAGGGACCGATCCTGGTGCAGCGCGCCCGGCCCGGCGCCCTGAACCGGCCGACCGGGACGGTGGTGGAGAACACCTTCGAGAACCAGTATTTCGGCTTCTTCACCAATGCGGCCAACGATGTGGCCCTGATCGGCAACGAGTACCGCAATAACGTCATCTATGGCGTCGACCCGCACGACTATTCGCAGCGCCTGCTGATCGCCTACAATACCAGCTATGGCGCCCAGAAAAAGCACGGCATCATCGGCTCGCGCGAGGTCGACGACTCGTGGATCGTCGGCAATATCGTCTTCGGCAACCATGGCACCGGGGTCATGCTCGACCGCATCTCCGCCGGCAATGTCGTCTATGCCAATCGGGTGTGGGGCAATGGCCAGGAAGGCCTGGCCGTCTATGAAAGTCCGTGCAACATCATGGCCGCCAACACCGCCATCGGCAATCACGGCGATGGTATCAAGGTGCGCAACAGCACCGATATCGGCCTGTTCCGCAACCAGCTGAAGACCGCCGACCGCGCCGGGATCAATGTCTATATCGGCGATCCCAAGGAGGTGCCGGGCTTCCCGACGCGTGACGTCAAGAAGGATCCCTACGCCAAGTTCGTTTCGGTCTCTATCATCGAAAACAGCATCGACAAGCACAATGGCGCGGGCATCACCGCCAATGGCTTCGGCGCCCTGGCGCTGAAGGGCAACCAGTTCATCGGCTCCAACCGCAAGATCCTGCAGGGCGATCTCGAACCGCTGGGCCGTGAGGTGCGCCGCCTGCAGGATGACGGCGTCGTGGTCCGTTCGTCCTGTCCGGTGATCGCCACAGCGAAGGTCTGCCGCTTTACCGCCAATGGTTTCATGAGCGGTCTGGTCGAGGCCTTGCCGGCGGCTTCCGGCAAGGCGGCCGCCATGTGTACCGGCGTGGCCGACGTGGACCAGGAAACCGGCGATACGCCCGACATTGATACCGCAGAGGAAGAGGAATAGGCATCATGGTCAGGCTCGTTCGATCCCGCTGGCTTCCCTTTTCCCTGGCCCTCACCGGCGCCGTGGTGGCGGGCGGTGCCGGCCTGCTGGCCTGGCAGCAGCGCCCGCAGGCACGTATCCAGGCGGTGGTGGCCGTGTCCAACCAGGCCGCGCAGCAAAGCCGCTGGACGGCCGCCTGGTCGCAGCTGCAGGCCCTGCGCCCGCTCCATAAGGCGGCGGCCGACTATTACCAGGCGCGTCTGCTGGTCAAGGCGCCGGAGCTGTCACCGGATGGTCAGGCCGGCGTCCGGGCCGCGCAGATGCTGCGGGCGGTCACGGGCGATCCTGTCTATGGCGATCGGGCCCGGCTGGCCCTGGCCGAGCTGTTGACGGCCCACCCGGATCTGGCGCGTTCGCCGGATGAAGCGGGCGTGAATATCCAGGCGGCGGCCCTGAACGGCAACAAGCGCGCCAATCTGATCCTGGCCGAACAGCTGACGAAACGGCCGGATGCCGACAAGCTCGATATCCTGCGACGGCTGGTCAAGTCCTCGGAAAGCAATGCGCGGGCCTCGGACGAACTGCTGGCCCTGCTGGAAAACCGGACCCTGCCCGCCAAGAGCGAATACCTGATCCAGGACATCCGTTCCCGCCGGTTCACCAACCTTTTGCGCGAAACGAAGGAGGGCGATGTGGAGGCCATGGTCAAGGTGGGCGACGCCTATCGTGACGGACGCGGGGTGGCCGGCAATCTCAAGGCCGCCAGCCAGTGGTACAGCCGGGCCGTGGCCCTCAACAGCAATTCTGCCCGTTTGCGGCAGATCGACCTGCTGCGCCAGCAAGGCACCCCCGCCTCGGTCATCCAGGCGCACAAGCTGGCCATGGAGGCCGCCGCCCAGAGCCGTACCCCCGGCGCCTTCACCGAACTCGGTCGCGATTTCAAACTGGGGCGCGGCACACCGGTGGACCGGGCAAAGGCGGAATTCTATTTCCGCAAGGCCGCCGCCACCGGCTTTGCGCCGGCCCAGTATGAACTGGCGGACACCCTGCTCGATCGCCAGTCGCCGACCGCACCGGCCGATCCCGAGGCGCTCAATCTGCTGACACTTTCTGCCAGGTCCGGAAACGACGGGGCGGCCTGGCTGCTCTATAATCTCTACAACAAGGGCCAGCACGGTGTGACGCCGGACCGCCCCCTGGCCGTGACCTATCTGGTGCAGGCTGCGAACAGCGGCCGCAGCGGGGCGCGCGCCGAACTGGCGAAGCGCTACAGTCAGGGCGATGACATCGTGGCGCGCAATGAGGGCGAAGCCTTCCACTGGGCCTCCGGCGCGCTGGAGGCGGGCGCCAGTTCGACCAGCCTGTCCCTGATCATGGCCGATGCCTATGCCACGGGCGAGGTGGTGGCCCAGGACCGGCTGAGGGCCAAGGCCTTCCTGGAAGCGGCGGTAAGGCAGGGCGATGCCCATGCCATGCGTAAGCTGGGCGCGCTTTACTTCACCCTGCAGGAGCCGGACGCGCCGCAGAATGCCGTCCGCTGGCTGCGCGAGGCGGCACTGCGCGGCGAAACCGACGCCTATGTCGATCTCGGCCGCGCCTATGCCAGCGGCGCCGGGGTGGGCATCGATCCGGCGCGCGCCTTCACCTTCTTCCAGCAGGCCGATCAGGCCGGCAACCTGTCAGGCACGGTGGAAATGGCGCGCAGTTTCGCCACCGGCTTCGGCGTGGCCCAGAATCCGGTCCAGGCCGCCAGTCTCTATCGCCGCGCCGCCGGCCTGGGCAGTACGGAAGCCATGATCCTGCTGTCCTATTGCTACGAGACCGGGGAGGGCGTGCCCAAGTCCCTGCCCGATGCGCGCGTCTGGCTGCAAAAAGGCGCCGAGGCCGGAGATCCGGAAGCGGAATACTGGTTCGGCATGTACCTGCTCGAAGGCCGCGGCGGGTCGGCGAACCGCGGCGAGGCTATCGCCTATTTCCAGAAGTCGAAAGACCGCAAGTTCAAGCCGGCCGCCGCCATGCTCAACCAACTGATGCCAGCGCCGAAACCCGTGCCGCCCAAGGCGATGCCGGCGAAGCCGCAGATGCCGGAGCAGAGTCTGCCCCCGCCCGCCATAATTGCCGTTACAGCCATAAAGGCCACCTCATGACCGCGCACTCCACCCCCACCTGGCGTCACCCCCTGGTCCTCAGCCCGCTGGTGGCGATCGGCCTGCTGGCCATCAGCCTCGTCATCCTGGCGGGCGCCAGCTTCGTCAATCCGGCGCCCCGGCTGAAGGCCGCCTTTGCCAGCGGTACCCTGCTGGCCGATGAGGCCGCCCATCGCGCCTGGGAAAAGCTCGGCCGCTTCAGGCCGGATTGCGAGATTGCCGGCACGCTGGTGCTGAAGGACCAGAAATTCGACCGCTACCTGTTCGCGCCCCAGGTGCCCAAGGATGCCGATGGCGTGCTGGGCACCTGCCAGGTGGTGCGCGACCTGAGCTATGGCAGCGCGCCCCAGAATGTCGGCAGCCGTCCCCTGGGCGATAATCCCGTCCTGCTGCGCGCCACGTCACGGCTGGCCCTGGTCATTGCGCCGATGCAGGCCTGGCTGATCGTGCAGCCGCTGGTCGTCCTGCTGATCTGGGCCGGAACAGTTTTCCTGCTTCACCGACATCGGCAGATGACCCCGGCGGCGGTCGCGCTGATGACAGCGGCCAGCCTTGTCGCCGCCGGGTTCGCCGCCCTGACCCTGACCCTTGGGCTGGCCGCCTGGTTGTGGCCATTGTCGGTCGCCGCCGCCCTGTTGACGCCCCGGCGGGTGGCCTGGGTATTACCTGCCATATCGGCCGCGCTCGGCGCTTTGTCCGCCCTGATGGCGCATGAGTCCGCCCTGACCCTGTCGGTTCTGCTGTCCCTGACCTTTGGTCTGTCGGTGCGCGGATTGAAATGGCGTGAGCTGGGCGAGAACGCGCTGGCCTTTGTCATCGCTGCCTGTGTGGTGACCCTGCTCCTGGCCTTTGCCAATGTGCTGAACCGCCATCTGGGCGGCGTGGCGGCCCTGCAATATGTCGTTGCCCAGTTCACCGATGGCGCAGTCTTCCTGACCCAGAATGCCGATGCCGTTATTGCACGGTCGGTGGATCGCGTCGGCAAGCGTCTGGCCGATTACAATGGCTGGCTCGGCTTCGGGCTCTACCTGATGCTGGTGGCGATCCTGTTCGGCGGCTGGGCCACGCTGCTCAGGTCCTACCGGGTGACAGGCATGCTGGTGCTGCTCTCCCTGGCCGTTCTGGTCCTGTGGTTCGAACTGATGCTCGATCGTGTCAGCGCCCAGCCCATGCAGTTCGTCTCACTCCTTCTGCTGCTGTTCGTCTACAGCCTGGCCGCCCTCATCGCCGCCTGCCTGCCCAGGCGCGCCACGCCCCTGGAGGTTGTCACATGAGAAAACCGTTTCTCCCGCTGCGGCGCTTAAGCCATGGGCTGATGGCCGGCCTGTGGGCCTTGACCGCTGCCACGCCCGCCCTGCCGACGACGCGCCTCTCGCCGCTACAGACAATGTCGCCGACCACTCAACCCGCATGGGACTGCGCGAAGCTGGCGGTCTCGGGCAACTATTCCGACGAAAGCCTGTTCCCGCTGGTACGCGGCCGGGGTGACTGGATGTTTCGCGGCAAGGTCGATTTCAAGGCGCGGTCTCCCGTCTCCGGGGCGCTGGTCGCCAATTTCGTCGCGCTGAAAAAGCAGCTGGCGAAATCCAATACCCGGCTGGTCCTGGTGCTGGCGCCGCCACGCAGCGTCCTGATGCGCGATTTTATCGATCCCTCTGCCCCGGAGGCGAAGGGGTATTCGCCCGATGTGGCGCTCGCCAGCTACCAGACCTCGTTGCAGCGCCTGCGCGATGCGGGCCTGATCGTGCCGGACGTGATGGCCACCATGAAGGACCCTGGCGTCTATCTCGACGGCGAGTCGAAGGATTTCTACCTGCCGGCAGATATCCACTGGGCGCCCTTCGGTGCCTTTGTCACCGCCGTCGCCGTCCAGCGTGACATGATGCGCCAGCCGGCCTACTCGGTAGTGTCGCGCACCGATTTCAAAACGACGCGCAATGCCGCCGGCACGCCGCAGCTCGACTCCTTCCGGCAGGAAGCTTCGCGCATCTGCAAGGTGGCCTACAAGCCCATCCTGCACCGTAACTTCGTTACCTCCGCCCTGTCGGAGGATTCTGGCGGCCTGCTGAGCGACAAGAGTGTCGATATCGCGCTGGTCGGCACCAGTTTCTCGACGGTCCTGATCGGTAATTTCAGCGGCTTCCTGGAGCAGGCCCTGCATGCCGATGTGGCGAACTACGCCATCGGCGGCGGCGGCTTTTCGTCGGCCATACTGTCGTGGATGCTGTCGGGGGACTATGCCCAGGCCAAGCCCAAATACCTGATCTGGGAAATGCAGTATCATAACCTCGAAGAGGTCGATAAGTTTCCGATGATCCTGGGGGCGGCCGATGGCGACTGCGGAAACGCCGCCCTGCTGAAGGGACAGCCTGCCGCCATAAAGCTGGGCCAGACAACCGTCATGACCGTCGCAAAGGCCGATGCGACGCGGATAGGCGGGAACGTCAATGTCGTGGTCGACCTGACCTCGCCGGACCCGCGGCTCTATCATCTGTCGCTGACCTATGCGGACGGCAAGGTGGATCGTTTTGACGTGGACGCGTCGCGCTGGTCGCACCCGGCCAACAAGATGATCATTCGCCTGCCGAGGGATGGCGCGGACCTGAGCAGCGTTTCGCTGGTGCCTCAACAGAGGCTGTCCGGCACCGCCTCGGCGCATGTCTGCCGCGCTTCGGTCTGAAAGCCTGAGCCCGACAGGGGCCGTCAGGCGACCGCCAGCGCGGATCGATACAATGTTGCCCCGGCGTAGTCGCGGTACTCCACGTCCAGACCATCCGCGCCAACGGACAGTATGGCGAAACCGGCGCGTGCCAGACAGAACCGCGTCCCTTCGATGGCAGCGACGGGCCGCGATTCCGAACCCGCGCCCGAGCAGACAAAATGCAGGTCGTCACGGGCGATGTGCTGCAGATCGTGGTCGTGGCCGTTGATATAGGCCGTGACGCCATGGCGCTTCAGGAGCGGCAGCACCTTGGCGATCATGTCGGGCGTATCGCCATGCAGGCTGCCGCCCGAAAAGATGGTATGATGCCCGGCGACGAGCTTATATTTCGCTGTGGAGGCCGCGAGTTCCCGGTCGAGCCAGGCCAGTTGCGCCTGACTGTCCTGGCTGCGGACATTAATGGCCTGAGGATCGTCGCCCTCGGCGTAATGGTCGATCAGCGGATTGGTGTCGATGACGAAGAGGTCGATCTCCGGCAATCCCATTTCTGCACCGGATACCTTGAAGAAGCGCGACGGCATGTGCCAGCGATCGCTGCGCCTGGTGTAATCCACCTGGGCCTGTGGTGCGCCTCCATAGTCATGATTGCCCAGGGCGACATACCAGGGCAGGGGGCGGAGGCTGGCGCCGGTATAGATCTCCTCGAACGAGGTGCGCCATTTCGGATCGTCGACCGATTGGATGCCGTCTTCATAGAAGTTGTCGCCGACCGAGATGACGCCCACGCAGGCGCGCTCCGCCGCCGCCCGGTCCATCTGGCTGGCGACCTCGCGCTGATGCGGGGCGGTGTCGCGGCCCCAGTCGCCCACGATCAGCAGGGATCGCGCGGGCGCCGCACCGGCATAGGCATCGTTGATCGCCGCCGCCGCTACCAGGGCCGAAGCGCCGGCAATGACCTTGCGACGATTGGGTGTCGGATGAAGGCGGTTCATGATCGGTCCTTATGCGTTATCCGTTGGTTGTTCCGGCGCGACCAGATGCTGCAGGACGCGCTTTTCCAGCACCAGGCAGGCACTGGCCTGGTTGGTGCGCATGACAAGCCCGTCGCCGAACGACCGGGCGGCGGACTGTACGGCCTCGACCAGGCGCAGAAATTCCGCCCGGCCGTGTCCAGCCGTGCCGTGCAGGGCGCACAGTTGGCGCCAGTCCTGCACAAAGCTTTCCAGCAGTCTGGCGAAACGGACGGCGCGCATCCGGGCGTCTTCGCTGTTCGTAGTGACTGTCAGTTCCGTGCGCAGATCGTCGATCAGCCACTGCACTTCGGCGGCGGGCATGACCGGCGACTGCTGGTTTGTCTCGGTCAACAAACGGGGATTGCCGGCCGGATTATACGGCATGGTCCGCCACTGATCGCGCGGCGGCGTCGGGCCGGTGGCGAACTGCCAGAAACCGGCCGTGCCAGTCGTGTCGGCCACCAGATGGATACGATCGGCATCGGCGCGGTTCTCCACATGATGGCGGCGCCAGTTGTCGAAAATCCAGGCCTCGCCTGCAGCCATGTGAACGGACTGGCCATCGCAGTGAAAGCGCACATCAGGCGTCGTGAAAACCGGAATATGCACCCGTACACGCGTATGCCAGTGGTAGTTGATATCGGCATGTTCGGGCACGTCGGCGCCGGGCGCCAGACGCATCAGCCGCGACCGGCTCCAAACCACGCCGAAGCCGGCCAGGACCTGGCGCAGATAGGGCATGGTTTCCAGCCAGTTGGTCGGCCGCATCTGGCCATGGACGGAATCGGTCTCCGCGCCGCCGGCGCTGATCAGCCGGGTCGCGCTGTTGCCTGGCACGCCGTCCGGGTGTGACACCCAGGCCCCGCCCGGCAAGGCCGCGACCTCGGCCTGCAGGCGCGCGACATCGAACAGGACCGGGAGCTGGAAAAAGGGTTGCGACAGCTTCATCTTCAGTCCCGGTAGGTCGTCAGGGCATCGCCCAGCGCGTGGCGCAAGGGGGCAAGCCAGGGCGCATAGTTCTGCCATTGCGCCAGTCCCTCGCGGTTGATCGGCTGGCGCACCTGTTCGGAACTGGGCGTGCGTACACTGCGTTTTGTCTCGTGAAACGTCAGGCAGGCCGGCTCGAACGGCAGGCCGCAATGTGTCAGCAGGCGCCGCACATGGCCTTCGAGGTCATCGACCACATCTTCATAATGCACCCTCAGCAGGCGGCCCGTCAGGACCGTGTCCCAGTGGCGCATCAGGTCGAGATAGGTGCGGTAGTGGCGCGCGAGGTGTTCGAGATCGTAGCTGAATTCCTGGTTGATGGTCCCGAACAGCTGCTTGAAATTGCTGAAACCGCTGGCCATGGGTTCGCGCCGCACGTCGATGAGTGTTGCTTGCGGCAGGATCAGCCGGATCAGGCCGATATGCCAGAAATTGTTCGGCATCTTGTCGATGAAGAACGGCCGCCCGAGACGGCGATAGGTGCGGGTATCGGTCAGGAAGCGCTCGCCCAGCCGGCGGGCGTCATCGGCGGTCAGTTGCCGCAGGATGTCCGGGTTGAGCGGCAGGCCGCAATCCGGGTCCTGGCCGCACAACTCACTGACATAGCGGCCGATGACGGTCAGCTCCTGCGTGCCCTCGACCTGGGAATGCGAAGCCAGTATCTGCTCGATCAGGGTCGAGCCGGAGCGTGGCAGGCCGAGGACGAAGATCGGCGCCGGATCGTCCACGCCCCAGCCGGTGCGTTCGGCGAAAAATTCGGATGTGAAGACCGACTTCAGCCGGCCGGCGCAGGCCTCGGCAATCTCCGGGCGGTAGCGCGAGGTCTGGTTCCGCAGCGCATTGCCCTGGCTGTAAAAGGTCCATGAGGCCGGGTAATCGGCGCGGTCCTCCAGCGCCTTGCCCAGGGCGAAGTTGAGATAGACGCGGTCCATGTCCGGCAGGTCGGGTTGGACCGCCGCCGCTGTCATGCGCGCGATGTCTTCGTCTGTGAAGCGCCAGGTCTTGAGGTTGGCCAGGCCGAACCAGGCCACGCCCTGATCGGGCTGGACGCTGACCGAGGCGCGATAATCGGCAATGGCTTCGGCCTGCCGGCCGGTGATCTTCAGGGCGGCGGCCCGCCACAGACGCAGGTCGGCGGCTTCGGCGTCGGGTAGCCCCGGCGCATGCAGCAGCTTTTCGTACAGATCGATCAGCGGTTCGTAATCGCCCAGGCCGATACAGGCCGCGCCATATTGTTTGAGATACTCGCGGTTGTCCGGATCGTAGGCCAGCAGATGCTCGGCCTGCTGCCGCGCCGGCAGGTGTTTTTGCTGCTGCAGAAGAAGCACTGCATAGTCGAGGCGGGCCTCGTGATAATCTGGCGCCTGGGCGAGCACCGATTCCAGCAGGGCCTCGGCCTCGGCCGGCGCGCCGCGCGCGTCACGGAGGCGCGCCAGTAAACGCAGGGCGCCGACATTGTCGCCATCCTTGCGCAGATAGTGACGAATGATGTCTTCTGCCGGCCCCAGAGCGCCATCGACGTAAAGGCTGTTGGCCATCACCACTTCCGGTGGCAGCTGCTTCAGCGCCGCCAGATGCCTGGCGGCCGTGGCCGCCTGTGCCGTGTCACCCCGCCTGAGATAGAGCTGCTCCAGCATGCCCCAGCTTGCGGGCAAGGTCGGATTGAGGCGTACCGCCGTCTCAAGCGCACTCACGGCCGATGGCCCGTCGCCCAGCAGGATGTGGCAGTGGCCGCGTTCCTGATGAAGACGGCTGTAACCAGGATAATGCGCGTCCAGATTCGAGAGCGCCGCCAGCGCTTCGCGGACATGCTGCCCTTCCCTTAGCCTTATGGCGACCTGCAACAAGGCGTCGCGGTCCTGGAGCGGGGCGGAGGCGTTCATCGCGGGGCACCGGCCAGCAATGGCGCCAGCCAGGCCGGGTCCGGCTGGTCGGCGTCATAATATTCGAAGATCAGGTGGATGCGGTCGGTTTCGCCATTATTACACACCCAGTGCGGGCCGAGATTATTTACCTCGATCGCCTCGCCGACCGGGAAGTGACGGTCTTCATTGCCGAAGAAGCAGACCACGTGAGGATTGGTGGTGAGCGGTATGTGAATCTTGTGCGGCCATTTCGCCGCCGGCTGGTCATCGATATGCGGCAGGATCGACGTACCCGGCGGCATCCGCGCCAGCATTACGCGCGGAAAGACGCCGCGCGCATAGCCATAGTCACCAACGGCGTGGGCAAGCACCGGTTCCAGCAATGCCCGCCATTGCGGCCAGGCAGGGCGGTCATGCGAATAGCGCCAGTCACGCGGACTGTCGGCAAAACGGAAAACGATATGTCGCGTCTCGTCCAGCACGCCAAACCGGTTGGGTTTGGTGGCGTTTTCGGCCGCCCAGACCGCCTCGGGTATCGCCCGCACGGCTGCCAGCAGCGCGGTGATTTCGACCGCCCCCAGGTGCCGGACACCCGAAGTCTTGCGCGGATTGGCGGTGAGCGGGAGAGGGGTCATTTCAGGCCTTCAAAACTGTAGCCGAACAGCTCCAGGTCCTGGGCGTAGCGCGCGCTTATGCCATTGATCAGGGCCTGGTCGTAATATTGGCGATAGTCGCCGCGCTGGCTGCCATTGACGCGGTCGAGCGGGCGGGAGGCAATGCCGATCTGCGCGCAGATCGCGTCATATGAACCCTGCATCTCCTCGACGCGGCCGATGCGGTCGGTCAGCAGGGTCCGGCCATCCGTGTCGGTCAGCAGGGATGCCTGCGGCTGGAAGAGGATGTGGCGTTCCGGCGGATCGCGGAACAGGAAATGGTACATCGCCTCGCGCGGCCACTTCTGGAAGTCATCACCGCCGCGCAGCACAAAGGCGCAGTAGGAAACGAAGCGGTCGAAGGGATTGCGTACGAAAGCGAACTTGAAATAGCGGTTGAAGGCCTCGTCACCGAGATAGGGACGTATCTGCGACAGTGACAGATGTCCATGCTGGATCGCCGCCAGGTCCGCCCACGGGAAACGCTTGTTGACGAACAGGCCCACCTGCTCGACATCCGCATCGTCCAGGTGCTCGCGCAAGGCCTGGCGCACGGCATGGGTACCGGTCTTGGGCACTGCGGCGAAGATGAAGCGGTGGTGGTGGGAAACGATCATGATCTTCTAAGGGATAGGCGCTCCCGCCTCGGCGGAGAGGGGAGCGCCCGGTCTTTCAGGTATCGTTATCAGAACTTGTAGCTGAGCCCAACCATGTAGGTCGTGCCGCTCTGGTTCTGATTATAGAGGTATTCATTCTGACCCCAGAATTGCGTGTCCTTTTGGTTGGTCAGGTTGATCGCATCCAGGGTGATCTGGAGCTTTGGACTGAGGTTATAGAAGGCCGCGGCATCCACATAGGTGGAGGCCTGATAGCCTTGCGTACCGGCGCTCATGACGTCGTCGCTGTACGAGCTGAACCATTTGCTGCGATGGCTCATGGAGGCACGGGCGCCCCATTTCGGGGTCTCATAGTACAACGTGGCGTTATAGCTGTTCTTCGAAATACCGGTGATCGAGGGCGCATCGACATAGGTGTAGTTGGCAACCACGCCGAAGTTGTCGAAGGGCGCCGGCAGGAAGGACAGCTGGCTTTGCGCCGCCAGTTCCATGCCGTTCAGCTTGGTATGGCCGGCGATATTGACCGGCGTCGAGAACTCGTGGACGATCGTGTCGGCTGTGGCGCCATCGATCGTGCTCGCCGGCACCCCGGTCTCGCTGAAGGGCACATCATACAGGGTTTCCGTAGTGATGAAGTTGGTGATGTCCTTCTGGAACACGCCCGCCGAAAGCAGACCCACCTTGCCGAAATAGTACTCGACCGCGAGGTCCAGGGTGTTGTCCTTGTAAGGCTTCAGGTCAGGGTTACCACGATAGACCGAGATTTCGCCGGTGTCTTCATCCTCGGTTGCGGTGCCTTCAGCCGCCATCGAGCTCAGGCCCGGACGGTTCAGGTTCTGCGTAGCGGAGAAACGCACCAGCAGGTCCGGCGTTATTTCCAGGACCGTGTTCAGGGTCGGCAGCACACCTGAATAGTGGCCCTTCACGTCCGTGGTGCCGAGATAGGCGTAAGAGTCACCCTGAATCCAGCCAGTGCTGGTGGTCTTGGTGTCGTAGGCGCGCAGACCGAGATTGCCGCGGAAGCGCTTGCCGAAAACCTGGCTGTCCCAGTCGCCCTGAACGTAACCGGAAACGGTCTCTTCCGAGGTCGTGTAGACGTTTTCGATATCCTGGATCGTGCCGCCCGTGCCATCGGCCTTGGCTTCGAGGCGATGGTATTCATCATACTTGGCGAAGATTTTGTCGTAATCGCCGACCAGCCATGAACCGAATTCGTTGCTGAAAACGGAGCTGACACCCTCGACGCTGTCGCCGCGCATTTCTTGCGTCGTGCCGTTGACGCCGCCGTCATAGAAGTAATTAGCACCGTCCTGGGTGAACTTGTGGTAAGCCACGCCAGCGCGCAGGGTCCAGGCGTCGTTCGCCTTGTACTTGGCGTTCAGCACGGCTTCCTTCAGTTCCGACGAATTGTGGAAGGCGCGATAATAGACGTTGTCCAGGGCATAGGTAGAGGCATCGGTCGGGTCCCAGTCCGGATAAGAGAACGAGGCGGACTGGCCGTCGCTGCCGTAATCGGCGATCAGGTTGCCCTGGGCGCGCATATAGATCTTGTCGTCGTAGGGCGTCTCGTAGGTCGACTTCTCGTAGCCGATATGGCCGTCGACCAGCAGGCGGTCGGAAAGGTTCCACTTCAGGCTCAGCGCGATCTGGTTGAAGCGGTTTTCGTTCAGTTCGCGGCGATGCTCGCTGCCCATGGTGACATTGCTGACATCGGTGTAGGTGACATATCCGCTGTCATCGGCCTCGAAGTCATTGAGTACGGCCGATGACTGGAAAGACGTCGGCCAGGCGCTGCCGGCAGCCGTGCTCAGGGTGGTAGACCCCAGGCCTTCGATCGGACGCGTGGCGAGGTGGTATTCATCGCGATGGGTGGTGACCTCGCCGTGCAGCATATCGAGCGTCAGCAGCAGGTTTTCGGTCGGTTGCCACTGCAGGGCGCCGGTGATGCCGAGGCGCTCCATCTTGGCGTTCCACGAAGAGATGCGGTTGCCGTCGGCGAAATAGAGACCGCCGGCCAGGAACTGGGCCTGCTTTTCGGCGCTCAGATTGGAGATGTCCAGGCCGTCAGCGACCAGTTGCTGGGCATCCTCCGCACTCATTTCGGAGTAGTTATAGGTGTTGTGCCCTTGCTCGGTTGTTTCGCGCTTGGCGTAGGCGATCGAGAACAGCGCGCCGAACTTGTTGTCCCAGTTATAGCTGTAGAGGCCGGCGATGCGCGACTGCGTATCCTTGGTGTACTGGTTGGTGCCCAGCTTGCCTACCAGGGCCGCCTTCGAGCCGGGGCCGTAATCGAACGGCTTGCCGGTGAACAGGCCGACCGTGCCGGCCATGCCGCCTTCGTTCTGCGCGGCCTGGTAGGTCTTTTCGACTTCCACGCGCGAGAACAGTTCCGAAGCAAAGATGTTGAAGTCGAAAGCGCGGTCGCGCGTGCGCTGGCCGCGGCTGTCCTGGGCGGAGTCGACATTGCCCAGCACTTCCATGCCGTTGAGCTGGACGCGGCTGAAATCCGGGCCCAGACCGCGCAGCGAGATGCGGCGGCCTTCGCCGGCTTCGCGGGTGATCTGAACGCCCGGCAGGCGCTGGAGGGACTCAGCCAGGTTCAGTTCCGGGAACTTCGCCATGTCTTCGGCGACGATCACGTCCTTCTGGATGTCCGAGTTCTTCTTGATGCTGCGCGCGGCGGTCAGCGACTTGCGGTAGCCGGTAACAACCACCTCTTGCGGGCTATCTGTCGCGGGCGCCGGGGTGGCGGCTGTGGTTTGAGTGGTGTCCTGGGCGAAAGCCAGGGCGGGGACCAGGGCGCACAGGGCGCTGAGGCCCACACCCATCAGGATGCGGTTGCGGAAATCGGCGGAGCGCCGGGGAGTCAGCGAGAGCTGGGAAAACATGTCATTCTCCAATCGTGTCCAACAGGCCTGGAATGCGATGCTTCCTGTCGCAGGTGCACGGCAGGAGCCCCCTCCGTGCGGACGCCAACTTTCCGCCTCATGACGCCTGTCGGGCGGACGCAAGGGTTCGCGTCCTCCGACACACATCGGAAGTTTCGAAAGCAGGTTTCGCCCAGCCCATAATTGTTAATACGAAGCAATAAAGAGATGTATCAAAATAAATCTGGAGTAAACCAGTTTTATTGCACTGCGCAAATTTTATTCAAATATTGAAAGAGCTACACAAAAATGTCACTCAAATATGGGATTATGCCGCCATTTCGCCCGTTTGGGTGGTTTTGCATCCGCTCTGCAATTTTAAATGGCTAACGGGTTTCCAGTATAGCCTGCACTATCAGCGGACGTGTATATCGACGCTGATCTTCAGCGCATCATGACGCCAGTATTCCTGATCGTATTCGACCACGCGGCCCTGGGCATCCTCGCTGATGCGGGTGACCAGCAGGCCCGGCAGGCCTGATTTGACGCGCAGGGCGAGGGCGGCTTCCTGGGTCAGGGCGCAGGGCTGCATTTCGATGCGGTTGCGCGCCACATCTATATTATACTGATGACGCAGCACCTGGGTCAGCGAGCCTTCGAGATCGTGGTCCAGCAGCTTCGGCGCCATGCGCGGATCGACCAGTATGCTCTCGACCAGCACAGCGCGCTCGTCGATATGGCGTCGGCGGCGCAGTTCATAGAGTATAGCGCCGGGCTTGACGCCGAAAACCACCGCCTGCTCGGCCGTGGCCGCCACTTCGCGGGCACTCAGCAGTTCCGTGCGCGGCGATCGCTTCTGTGCCGTGACGTACGACATGAAGCCTTCCCAGCGTGTCGGATCGTAGACGATCGGCGCCGGCGAGACATACCAGCCGCTGCGCTCCTTGCGATAGATCAGGCCTTCCGCCTCCAGCTGGAACAGGGCCGCGCGCACAGTGCCGCGGGCCGCGCCGGTGCCGGTCTGAAGCTGGCGCTCGGAAGGCAGACAGGCATTGGGAGCCAGGTCACCGCTCTGGATGTGCGCGGCAATGCTGTCGCGAACCCCCAGATAGTGCCGGCTTTCGGCGCTGTCGGGCAGGTCCATCCACCAGCCGGGCCGGTCGAGTGATTTCTTGGCAGTCATGAGTAAGCTTTCGGAAGCAGGCAGCCTCCCTGCATACGCGACTCGCCGGGACTTACCTAGCCCCTGTTACCATCAATGCGCGAATCATCGGCTCATAGCTGGCAAAGGTCGGCATGTCGGCGCCGATTATCTTGCCCATTTCGTCGTAACGACGCAGGTCAAGTGCCGCCTGGTGTGCCGGATGCGCCTGGAATTCCGCGATTTCTTCCGCATCCATGATCCCGCCCTGCAGGATGAAGCTTTGCAGCGAGGCGGCGCTGAGCCCTTCCAGATATTCCGGATTGACGGTCGCCAGATAACGCTTGGCTGATACGTGCAGGGCAATCGGTTCGGTGACCGACGGCGGCAGATGGCGCGCCAGCCAGCCCGAGCCGATACGTTCGTGCTTGGTGTCGATGCCGCGGTCGGCGGCGTCCTCGCCGAACTTGTGCAGCAGGTGGCCGATATCGTGGAGCAGGGCCGCTATAATCAGATTGTCACCCGCACCGTCCATATGCGCATGATAGGCGCACTGCTCGGCATGTTCGCGCTGGCTGACATCCTCTCCGTAGTGATCGTCACCGCGTGTGGCATAAAGATGCAGGATGTGGGCGACGGTGTCTGATGACAGGGCAGGTTCGAATGCGGACATCAATTTTTTCTCGGCAAGGACAATTTATCTGGTATATACCAAATTGACTCGGCGAGGACAAACGACAAATCGTCGCAATCGCAATTGTCATAAAAAATTAAAACTCAGTCTCTGTTCTCTGGTATATACCAGAATTGATTTTCCAACGCGGGGCCTTTGCATGACCAGGACGTCTTCTCCTCCTTCCGGCGCCAATCGCCGCCAGTGGCTGCAGATGGCGGCCGCCGGCCTGGGGACAGCCACCCTGGCCTCGCTGCAGAAGGCCATGGCGACCCCGGCCAACAACAAGACCGGCACGATTATGGATGTCGAGCACGTCGTCATCTTCATGCAGGAAAACCGCGCCTTCGATCATTATTTCGGCACCTTTGCCGGCGTGCGCGGGCAGGGCGATCCACGCCCTTTACGCCTGCGCAATGGCCACAGCGCTTGGCGCCAGCCGAGCGATGAGCATCCGGATGGCTATGTCATGCCCTACTGGGCGGACTCCAAATCGCAGAATGCCTATGTCGTCGGCGGCGGCGACCAGGGTCACGAGCAGGCGGTCGTGATCGTCAATGGCGGGCATTTCGACCAGTGGGGCGTCTCGCGGCAACTGCATAACCGCATGACCTACTACCGGGCCTCCGACCTGCCCTATTATCATGCGCTCGCCAGCAATTTCACCATACTGGACGCCTATCACTGCTCGACCCTTACCCAGACCTATCCCAACCGCCTGCATCTGTGGACGGGCTGCAATGGCGGCGGCAAGGTCGGCGGCGATCCCAGAATGGACAATTACGGCGAGGACGAGACGCCGTCGGCGAACATGGATGAGGATCGCCCGATGGAGCCCCATACCTGGACCACCTATGCCGAGCGGCTGGAAAAGGCGGGGGTCAGCTGGAAGGTCTATCAGGAATACGATAATTTCGGCGACAACATCCTGCATTGCTTCGCCAGCTTCCGCCCGTGCGACAAGGCGTCCAACCTCTACAAGCGCGGCCGGTCCTGGGTCTCCGAGCACAAGACCGGACCCGACCGCACGCGCTCGGATGGCCAGCAACTGGTCGAGGCCTTCCGCGCCGATCTCGCCTCGGGCAAGCTGCCGCAGGTGAGCTGGGTCGTTACGGCGGCGGCGCTGTCCGAGCATCCGAGCTATACGCCCGCCGATGGGGAAAATGTCTGCGCCAAGATGATCGAGGCCCTGACCGATCATCCCGAGGTCTTCGCCAAGACCGTCTTCATCATCAATTACGATGAGGCCGGCGGTCTGTTCGATCATATGCTGCCGCCTTCTCCCCCCGCCGATGAGACGGAGGGCTGGTCAGGCGTGAATACGGACGGCGAGTTCAAGGATTACAACCTGCATCCGAGCCCTCTGGCCAAAGGGCGCCAGCCTCTCGGCCTGGGCATCCGCGTGCCGGCGATCGTCGTCTCGCCGTGGAGCCGTGGCGGCTATGTCTGCTCCGAAGTCTTCGACCACATCTCGACCCTCAAGTTCCTCGAAAGGCGCTTTGGCGTGAAGGAAACCAATATCAGCGACTGGCGCCGCGCCGTCAGCGGCGACCTGACCTCGGCCTTCGATTTCCAGACCCCGAATGCCGACCTGTCGCGCCTGAACCTGCCCTCGACCGATGACTACAAGGCGCGCCTGGCTCATGCCGCCGCGCAGCCCTCGCTGAAGATACCGCAGATGCAGGGGCCTGGCGGCCAGTCGGCTCAACAGCGTCCGGCCCGGCCCTTGCCCTACGCCCTCAATGCCAATGTGCGCCAGGTGAAGCGCGACCTGCTGATCGACCTCGGCAATACGGGCAGCAAGGCGGCGGTCTTCACCATTCACGACTATGCGGCCTACAATCTGGCGGGGCCGTGGCGCTATACGCTCGATGCCGGCCAGACCTATGCGGCCGGTCACTGGAACCACAAGGACCGCGAGGTCTACGATCTGGCTGTTCACGGGCCTAACGGCTTCTATCGTCACTTCGCCGGACGCCTGCGCGATGACGACAAACTGATGCCGGATCCGGTCATGGTCGTGGTCAGCGAGAATGCCAGGGCAGGAGAACTGAGCCTGGCCCTGCAGAATACCGGCGCCGCTCCGGTGGAAGTCAGCCTTGTCAGCGATCCGCGCTACAGCCAGGCCAGCCAGACCCTGACCCTGCCGGCCAATGGCGTGCAGACCGTGCGCCTCGATCTCGCCGCTTCCGATCACTGGTACGACCTGACCCTCACGGTCGTCGGCAATGACTCGTGGCTGCGCCGTTATGCCGGCCATATCGAAACCGGCCGCGCCAGTCGCACCGATCCCGGCATCGGCGCCATGGTCGTCTGATGGTGCCCGCCTGCGATATTGCCATTGTCGGGGGCGGGATCATCGGTCTGGCCCATGCCTGGACCGCCGTTAAGGCCGGTCTGCGGGTCGCCCTGTTCGAGCGCCACGCCCGCGCCACCGGCGCCTCGATCCGCAATTTCGGGTTTGTGACCGTCACCGGCCAGCAGCGTGGCGATTTCCACGCCCTGGCCCGGCGGACGCGCAATCTGTGGCTCGATGCCGCCGAGGACGCCGGTATCGCCATCGAGCACCGCGGCCTTTATGTCAGCGCGCGTTACCCGGAATCCGAGGCGGTGCTGCGGGCCTTTCTCTATACCGAAATGGGCGCGGATTGCCGCCTGCTGAAGGGCGATGCCGTCCCCTTCCTGGCTAATGGTCAGCGCGTTGTCCTGCATTCGCCCCTGGATATCCGCGTCGAGTCGCGCACCGCCATTCCCAAACTCAGTCAGTGGCTCGGCACGCGCGCCGATCTGCATTACGGTGTCACGGTCACCGGCATCGAGACAGGCCGGCTGCACACCTCCATGGGCGAGGTCCGCGCCGAGCGCATTGTCGTCTGCCCCGGTGACGATCTGAGCGGCCTGTTCGCCGGCCGTATCCAGGCCCACGCTATTTCGCGCTGCCAGTTGCAGATGCTGCGCCTGGCCGATCCCGGTTTCCGACTACCCGGCGCGGTCATGTCCGATCTCAGCCTGATCCGCTATCTCGGCTATGCCGACCTGCCCGAGGCCGTTGCGCTGAAAAAACGTCTGGAGGCCGAACACGCGGCGCAGCTGGCCAATGGCGTTCACCTGATCGTGGTGCAGAGCGCCGACGGCTCGCTGGTCGTCGGTGACAGCCATCACTATGGCGATGCGCCGGAGCCCTTCACCTCCGAGGCCGTCGACCGGCTGATCCTCGATGAATACCGCGCCGTGCTCGGTGCGGCCCCACAGGTCACCGAACGCTGGAGCGGCACCTATGCCACGGCGCCCGACCGGCTGTTCCTGATCGATCAGCCCCTGCCCGATGTCCGCCTCGTTATCGTCACCTGCGGCGCGGGCGCTTCCACTTCTTTCGGCATCGCCGAACGCACCTTCCAGAGCTTCGGAGATCATGCATGACCTGTCCCATCAAGGCCTTCATCTTCGACTGGGCCGGCACCATGGTCGATTTCGGCAGCCTGGCGCCCGTGCGCGCCCTGCAATCGGTCTTTGCGCTTGAGGGCATCGACCTGAGCCTGGCCGAAGCGCGTGCCGACATGGGCATGGCCAAGCGCGCCCATATCACCGCCATCCTCGGCCGCGAGCCGATGCAGTCGCAATGGCGCGCGGTCAAGGGGCACGACTCTGGTCCTGCCGATATCGACCGCCTGTTCGACGCCATCGGCCCGCTGATGGAACGCGCCGCCACCGAATGCGCCGTGCTGATTCCCGGTGCTGCCGATCTGGTGAAAAGCCTGCGGGCCCAAGGTGTGCGCATCGGTTCCGGCACCGGCTACAGCCGCGAAATGATGTCGGGCATCCTGCCGGCGGCCGCCGCGCAGGGCTACAGCCCCGATCTCGTGGTCTGCGCCGGTGAAACCGCCGAAGGCCGCCCGTCGCCGCTGATGACCTGGAAGGCCATGGTCGAGCTCGGTGTCTGGCCCGCCCGCGCCTGCGTCAAGGTCGATGACGCCACGGTCGGCATCCGCGAAGGCCGCGAGGCCGGGACATGGACCATCGGCGTGGCCGCCAGCGGCAATGGCACCGGGCTCGACCTCGCCGAATTCACCGCCCTGTCATCAGAGGATCGCAAAACCCGTGTAACCGCGTCAGCCGAGGCCCTGAGCGCGGCCGGCGCCGATTACGTGGTCAACAGTGTCGCCGATATCGCGGCCCTGCTGCCGGACCTCGAAGCCCGCATCGCCGCCGGCATCCTGCCCGGCACTCGCCCTTCCGAAATCCGTATCTGAGGCCCATGATGAGTAAGACCGACGCTCCCCCGCCTGCCGACGCCAGACTGACCGGTTTCACTGCCTGGCTCGCCAAGGCCCCGCCCATCGTCTTCGCCCTCTATGGCGGGGTGATGGCCTTTGGCGCCTATTTCGCCATGTACGCCTATCGCAAGCCCTTTGCGGTCGCCAGTTTCGCCGACGTGGCCGGTTTCATCATCGACTACAAGATCGCGCTGGTGATCTTCCAGGTCTTTGGCTACGCGCTCTCCAAGGTTATCGGCGTCAAGGTCATATCCGAGCTGCCTGGCCGGTATCGCGCTATGGCCATACTGGTGCTGATCGGTTTTGCCGAGCTCATGCTGGTGGCTTTCGCCGCCGTGCCCGCGCCGTACAATATTGCCTGCCTGTTCTTCAACGGCCTGTCGCTCGGCCTGATCTGGGGGCTGGTGTTCGGCTTTCTCGAAGGCCGTCGCGTCTCGGAAATCCTCGGCTCCATCCTGTGCGCCAGCTTCATCGTTTCGTCGGGCGTGGTCAAGTCGGTCGGCAAGTGGGTCATGCTGGAGCACTACGCCAACGAGTTCTGGATGCCTGCCGTTACCGGCCTGATCTTCGCGCCCCTGCTTCTGATCTGCGTGCTCGGCCTGTCGCAGCTGCCGCCGCCGTCGCCGGAAGACGAGGCCGCCCGCGTGGTGCGCATGCCGATGAACAAGGCCGCCCGCAAGGCGACCTTCGCGGCCTATGCGCCCGGCCTGATCGCCCTGATCGTCATCTATATCGGCCTGACCGCCTTGCGCGACTTCCGCGACAACTTCGCCACCGAAGTCTGGGCCGATCTCGGCTTCAGGGACAATGCCGAGATATTCACCGCCTCCGAACTGCCGGTCGGCATCGTGGTGCTGGCCGCCATGTGCCTGCTCAGCCTGTTCAGGGATAACCGGCTTGCCTTCATCGCCAATCTCGTCATGGTCGGTATCGGCCTGGTGCTGGCGGGCGCCGCGACCTTCGCCTTCCAGGCCCATATGCTGGGGCCGGTGTGGTGGATGATCCTGCTCGGTGGCGGGCTGTACCTGGCCTATACGCCGTTCAATGCCCTGCTGTTCGACCGCTTCATCGCCGCCAGCCGTCTGGCCGGGACGGCCGGTTTCCTGATCTATGTCGCCGATGCCAGCGGTTATCTCGGTTCGGTGGCGCTGCTGCTGTTCAAGAACTTCGGCGGCCTGACGCTGAAATGGGCCTCCTTCCTGATGATGTGCACCTGGACGGTTGCCGGCCTGGGCCTTGTCATCCTGGTCGGTGCGGGCGCCTATTTCCTGAAAACCCTGCCGCAATCGCGGGCCAGCGAGGTGAAGATGGCGGATACCTCCCTTTACCCGGCAACGGAATGAGGTGTAGGCATAGCTATTCCAGGCAGGTGTGAACGGGAAAGGGGCCGGTCATGGGGACTATCGATCTCTTCGGAACACGCTACTGCTTCGACGACCTGAAAACGCTGCTGGCGTCGGCTTCTTCCCCCAAGTCCGGGGATGAACTGGCGGGCATTGCGGCGTCTGACGCCGCCACGCGCGTGGCCGCCCGCCATGTGCTGGCCGATCTGCCGCTCAGGGCGTTTCTCGATGAGGCCGTCATTCCCTATGAACAGGACGAGGTCACGCGTCTGATTCTGGATGCCGCCGCCTTCGCCGCGGTCTCCCACCTGACCGTCGGCGGGTTTCGCGACTGGCTTCTATCCGATGAGGCAGACCCGGCGACGATGACGCGGCTGTCGCCCGGTCTGACGCCCGAAATGGTTGCCGCCGTCTCGAAGCTGATGCGCAATCAGGATCTGATCGCGGTCGCACAGAAGATTCGCGTCATCACGCGCTTTCGCAACACGCTGGGGCTCAGTGGCCGGTTGTCCACGCGGCTCCAGCCCAATCACCCGACGGACGATCCGCTTGGTATTGCGGCCTCGATCCTGGATGGCCTGCTGATGGGCAGCGGCGATGCGGTCATCGGCATCAATCCGGCGACCGACAGTGTGCCCCGCGCGGTCGAGCTTCTGCACCTGCTCGAAGACCTGCGCCTGGGCTGGGGCATACCGACCCAGGGCTGCGTGCTGACCCATGTCACCAACAGTATCGCGGCCATTGAAGCCGGAGCGCCGCTCGATCTCCTGTTCCAGTCCATCGCCGGCAGCGAGGCGGCCAATACCGGCTTCGGCATCTCGCTGTCGCTGCTGCGCGAAGGCTGGGAAGCCGCCCTTTCGCTCAATCGCGGCACGCTCGGCCATGACCTGATGTATTTCGAAACAGGGCAGGGCTCGGCCCTGTCGGCGGAGGCGCATCACGGCGTGGATCAGCAGACCATGGAGGTCCGCGCCTATGCCGTGGCGCGCGCCTTCAGTCCGCTGCTCGTCAATTCGGTGGTGGGGTTCATCGGGCCGGAATATCTCTACGATGGCAAGCAGATCATCCGCGCCGGACTGGAGGATCACTTCTGCGCCAAGCTGATGGGCCTGCCGATGGGGGCGGACATCTGCTACACCAACCATGCTGAGGCGGACCAGGACGACATGGATGTGCTCTTGAGCCTGCTGGGCATGGCCGGGGTCAATTTTGTCATGGGGGTGCCGGGCGCCGATGACATCATGCTCAACTACCAGTCCACCAGTTTTCAGGATGCGCTCTACATCCGCAAGGCGCTGGGCCTGAAGCCGGCGCCCGAGTTCGAGGCCTGGCTCTCCGAGGTCGGCCTGCTCGATGATCAGGGCCAGGTCCGGCCCATCGGGCTTACGCAAGCCGTGGACAGGTTCGCCCTGCCAGTGCTGCGATGAGCGGAGGCGGGCGCACGCCCGATCTGGTTCGCCGGCTGCGGGCCGCGACGACGGCGCGCCTGGACCTGGGGCTGAGCGGCGCCGGCCTGCCGACCCGGCCCTTGCTCGATTTCCAGATGGCGCACGCGAGGGCGCGGGACGCCGTGCACCGGCCCTTGCCGGAAGCGGACCTTCTCGGGCTTTTGCCGCCGGATACGCTCAGTGTACGCAGCCAGGCGTCCGACCGGGCGACCTTCCTCAAACGGCCCGATCTGGGACGCCGGCTCGAACCGACTTCCCGGGAGGCGCTGCTGGCCCGGCGTGGCGAGGGTTTCGATCTCGCCATTGTCATTGCCGACGGCTTGTCGGCCACGGCGGTGCTGCGGCACGGCGCACCCGTGGCGCTTGACCTGATCGCGCACCTCGGCGGCTGGCGTATCGCGCCGCTGGTTATCGCGCATGAGTCACGCGTGGCCCTGGGCGACGAGATCGCCGAGTGCCTGGGGGCGCAGCTCTGTGTCATCCTGATCGGCGAGCGGCCGGGCCTGAGCGCGGACGATAGTCTGGGCGCCTACATTACCTGGGCACCGCGCGTCGGGCGTCTCGACAGCGAGCGGAACTGCCTGTCCAATATCCGGCCGCCCCATGGCCTTGGCTATGACGAGGCGGTCAGGAAACTGGCCTGGCTGCTCACCGAGGCGCACCACCGCCAGGTGACAGGCGTATCGCTCAAGGACACCGGCGCCGAAGAGGCGTTACGGGCCGTGACGGGCGATTAGGATGCCTTATCCGCTCTTCATGCGATAGCCGATACCGGGTTCGGTGATGATGAAGCGCGGGGAAAGCGGATCGTCGTTCAGCTTTTCGCGCAGATGCTGGGTATGGATGCGCAGATAGTGGTTCTGCTCGGTGGAGTGGCGGCCCCAGACCTCCTTCAGCAGATAGGCATGGGTCAGCACCTTGCCGGCATTCTTCGCCAGCACGCTCAGCAGCTTGTATTCGATCGGGGTCAGGCGGACCTCGTCGCCATCGAGCGACACGCGCCGCGCGGACAGATCGATACTCAAACCATCGTAGTCATAGGTATGGCCGCCGCCGTTTTCCAGCCGCCGGGCGTGGCGCAGCGCCACCTTGATGCGCGCCAGCAGCTCGCCGGCGGCGAAGGGTTTGGTCAGGTAGTCATCGGCGCCGTTTTCCAGGGCCAGCACCTTGTCGGCTTCCTGTTCGCGGGCGGAAACGACGATGACCGGCACCTGCGACCATTCACGGACGTCGCGTATAAAGTCCTGACCATCCCTGTCCGGCAGGCCAAGATCGAGGATGATGACGTCCGGCCGCTGCGCAATCAGCTTTTGCAGCCCTTCCTGCGCCGTTTCGGCTTCCAGCGACGTAAAGCCGTTGGCGTTCAGGGTGGCGCGCAGGAAGCGGCGGATTTCGGTCTCGTCTTCGATAATCAGGATCGTAGCGGTCATGACTGATCCTTTGCCACAGGCAGGGTAAAGATGAAACTGGCCCCGCCCGCGGGATTATTCTTGGCATAGATCAGGCCGCCATGGGCCTGGATGATGCCGCGGCAGATGGCCAGGCCCAGACCGGTGCCGGAGTGGCTGCGGTCTGATTTTTCCGCCTGGCGGGTATGAAATTTCTCGAATATCTGGTCCTCCTCGCCGGCTTTCAGGCCGTCGCCGTCATCGGAGACCCGCACGCGCACGCGATCGGCGTCGTTCTCGACCGAGATCATGATCACGCCGTTCGGCGCGGTGTGGGTAAAGGCGTTTTCCAGCAGGTTCAGCAGCACCTGTTCGATCAGGGCGCCATCGATCGTCACCATGGGAATACGGCCATTGACCTGCGTGCGGATCTGCCGGTTTTCCTTCTGTGGCTCGACTCGAGCGATGGCCGCACCGATGATTTCCTGGATCATGTAGGGCTCGAAATTGAGCTTGAGCTGGCCCGAGGTGATCGCCGCCATCTTGAGCAGGTTGGTGACGAACTTCTGCAAACGCTGCATCTGGCCCCACAGGCCGGTCAGTTCATCGACCGCCTCACGCGGCAGCTTCTTGCGCTGTTTCAGCAGGGTCGAGACGCTGTTGTTCATCACGGTCAGCGGCGTGCGCAGGTCGTGCGACAGCGAGGCCAGCAGGACATTGCGCAGCTTTTCGTTCTCGCTTTCGATGCGCGATGTCTCGGCCTCGTCGGCGCGCTGGGCGCGTTGCAAAGCGCTGGCGATCAGGCTGGCTATGGTCTCGAAAACGAGGATATCGGCGCCGGTAAACGCGCGGTCATCCTGCGGCGTCAGGCCCAGCACGCCCAGGGTCTGGTTTTCCGCCAGCAGGGGCAGGTAAAGGCCGCGCGCCGAAGGCAGGGTATCGGTGCCGCGGCCTGCGATCTGGGCATTGGCCGTTACCCACTGCACCGCACCGGTTTCGCGGATATCGATCTCGCTTTCGGGATAGGCGGTGAGCGTCTTGTCCTCGCTCACCCACAGCCGCACCTCGGCATTAAGCGCCGGCGCCAGATGGCGGGCGGTCACCTCGGCCATGGCGGCATAGCCACGCACCGAGGAGAGGCCACGCGTCAGGTCATAAAGCAGGCGCGTTTCCTGTTCGCTCTTGCGCGCCATTCGGGCGTGCAGCGACAAACGCGCCGTCAGCGAGCCGACGATAACCGAGGTCGCCAGCATGAAGCCGAAGGTGAAGTAGTAGTGAACGTCGTAGAAGTTGAACGTGTAGTAGGGCTCGGTGAAGAAGAAATTGAAGGCGGGAATGCTGAGCACCGAGGCCAGCAGGGCCGGGGCAATGCCGAAGCGCGCCGCGACCACGACCACCCCTGTCAGGTACAACAGGGCCAGGTTGTCCGGATCGGTGATGCCGCGCAGGGGATAGCCGAGTCCCGTGACGCCGGCGACGATCAGGGCGGCATAGAGATAGTCCAGCCACGGCACGACCAGGGGGGCTGTGAGGCGCGGACGGGAGGGATCGGCCGGCTCGCTCGCCGTATGATCGGCGCTGAGGGTGGTGATCTCCAGGCCATCGCCACGCTCGATCAGCTTTTGCGACAAGGACTTGCCCCAGCGCCGCCAGACCGGCGCCTTGCGGTTGCCAACCACCACGCGGGTAAAGCCGTTCGCGGTGGCGTAACTGATGATGGCGGTGGCGGCATGGGTGCCGTTCAGCCGCACCACCTGTGCGCCCATGCGCTCCGCCAGGCGCAGATTGTGCTCGACGCGCAGCCGGGCCTTCTGGTCGAGCAGTTCGTGGCGATCGGTTTGCAGGTAAAGTGCCGTCCAGGGGGCCTTGGCGCGGCCGGCCATGCGGCGGGTATGGCGGATCAGGCGGGCGGAAAAACTGTCGGGGCCGACCAGCACCAGCACTTTTTCCGACAGGGCGGCCTCGCCCTGACCCAGGGCGGCGCTCAACTGGTCGTTCTGGGCATCGACGCGCTCGGCGGTGCGGCGCAGGGCCAGCTCGCGCAAATGCCCAAGATTGGTTTTTTTGAAGAAATTCTCGGCGGCGCGGGTGTTGGCCCCTTCGGCGACATAGACCTTGCCATCGGCCAGGCGCTTCAGCAGTTCGTCGGACGGGATATCGATCAGGGCGATATCGGTGGCCTCATCGAACACGCTGTCCGGCACGGTTTCCTTCACCCAGACCCCTGTGAGGCGCGCCACCTGATCGTTGACGCTTTCCAGATGCTGGACATTAAGCGTGGTATAGACGTCGATGCCGTTATCGAGCAGTTCCTCGATATCCTGCCAGCGCTTGGGGTGGCGCGAGCCGGGCGCGTTGGTGTGGGCGAACTCATCCATCAGGATCAGGGCCGGCCGGCGGGCCAGCGCCACATCGAGATCGAATTCGCGCACCTTGACGCCGCGATGATCGATCTCCAGCAGAGGCAGGACATTCAGTCCTTCGGTCAGGGCTTTGGTCTCGCTGCGGCCATGGTGCTCGATGACGCCGATCAGCACGTCACGGCCCTCCGCTGCCAGCCGCCGGGCCTCGGAGAGCATGGTGTAGGTCTTGCCGACGCCGGCCGAGGCCCCGAAGAAGATCTTCAAGGCACCGCGCGCCTGTTGGCCCTCGTCAGCGGTGACGAGGGCCAGGAGCTTGTCAGGGTCGGGTCGGGTATTCACTTCAGTTGGCCATCCAGTCGCAGATTGACCTCTAGCACATTGACGCGGGGTTCGCCGAGGATTCCGAAGGTGCGGCCTTTGGTCGAACGGGCGATGGCTTCGGTGACGGTGGCTTCAGCGACATGGCGGGCGGTGGCGATGCGCGGCACCTGGTAGGCCGCGGCGGCGGGACTGATCTCCGGATCGAGGCCGGAAGCCGAAGCCGTCACCAGATCGACCGGCACAGGTCTGGCGCTGTTCAGGGCGTCGATACGACCTTTCACCGCGTCCATCAGCGCCGGATTATTGACGCCGAGATTGGAACCGGAAGACGCACCCGCATTGTAAGGCGCCGGCCCCGTGGCCGAGAGCCGGCCCCAGAGATATTGCGGCTGGCTGAAAGTCTGGCCGATCAGGCGGGAGCCGATGACCTGGCCTTTGGTGTCATGGATCAGGCTGCCTTCGGCCCTGGCGTGAAAGGCGGTCTGGACGATGGCCAGGGTCAGCACCGGATAGAGGCCGCCGAGCAGAAGGGTAAAGAAGAGCAGGCTGACAATAGTGGCCTGCGCCTGTTTGAAGAGATTGGTCATGTTCGCGTTCCTTGATTTAAGCCAGCCCAACCGCCGCCAGTCCCATATCGATCAGCTTGATGCCGATAAACGGGGTGATGACTCCGCCCAGGCCATAGATCAGCACATTGCGTGTCAGCAGGCTCTGCGCCCTGGCCGCACGGTATTTGACGCCCTTCAGGGCCAGAGGCACGAGCGCGATGATGATCAAAGCATTGAAGATCACCGCCGCCAGTATGGCGCTCTGCGGCGAGGCCAGGTGCATGATGTTGAGCATGCCCAGCGCCGGATAGGTGGTGGCGAAGGCCGCCGGGATGATGGCGAAATACTTGGCCAGGTCGTTGGAGATGCTGAAGGTGGTCAGCGCCCCGCGCGTCATCAGGAGCTGCTTGCCGATCTCGACGATCTCGATCAGCTTGGTCGGGTCTGAGTCGAGATCGACCATATTGCCGGCTTCCTTGGCCGCCTGAGTACCGGAATTCATGGCCACGGCCACGTCGGATTGCGCCAGCGCCGGGGCATCGTTGGTGCCGTCACCGACCATGGCGACCATCTCGCCGCCGGCCTGCATCTGCCGGATGTATTTCAGCTTGGTCTCCGGTGTCGCCTGCGCCACAAAGTCGTCGACCCCGGCTTCCGAGGCAATGGCGGCGGCGGTCAGCGGATTGTCACCGGTGATCATTACCGACTTGATGCCCATCTTGCGCAGATCGGCCAGACGGGCCTTGATGCCTGGCTTGACGATGTCCTTGAGGTAGACGACGCCCAGCACCTGTGAACCCTCGGCAACGGTCAGCGGTGTCCCGCCCTTGCGCGCGATATCGTCGATCTGTGCTGTCACTTCGGCCGCCACCGCCCCCCCCTTCAGAGCGACCAGCGCGGCAATGGCGTCGCCGGCGCCCTTCATGATGTGGCGCTCATTGACGACGATGCCGGACAGGCGCTGTTCGGCGCTGAAGGGGATGAAGGTCGCCACCACGTCATCTGCCGTGCGCTCAGGCAAACCGAACTGCGTGCGGGCCAGGGTCACGATCGAGCGACCTTCGGGGGTCTCGTCAGCCAGGGAGGCCAGTTCGGCGGCCTCGGCCAGTTGCTGGGCGGTGACACCCGGTGCCGGGAAGAATTCGACCGCCTGACGATTACCGAAAGTGATGGTGCCGGTTTTGTCGAGCAGCAGGACATTAACGTCGCCGGCGGCCTCGACCGCGCGGCCCGAAGTGGCGATGACATTGGCGCGGATCAGGCGCTGCATGCCCGAAATGCCGATGGCGGATAAAAGCCCGCCTATGGTGGTCGGGATCAGGCAGACCAGCAAGGCGATCAGCACCACGATGGTGATGACCGAACCCGATCCGGCGCGCGCCACGGAAAACAGCGAGAACGGCAGGAGGGTGGCGCAGGCGAGCAGGAAGATCAGGGTCATGGCGGCCAGCAGGATCGACAGGGCGATCTCGTTGGGCGTCTTCTGGCGTTTGGCGGATTCCACCAGGCCGATCATGCGGTCGAGGAAGCTTTCGCCGGGATCGGAGGTGACGCGCACCTTTATCTGGTCTGAGAGGACGCGCGTGCCGCCGGTGACGGCATCGCGGTCGCCGCCGGATTCCCGGATCACAGGCGCGCTTTCGCCGGTGACGGCGCTTTCATCGACCGAGGCAATCCCTTCGATGACCTGGCCATCGGCGGGCACGACATCGCCGGCCTCGATCAGCACCAGATCACCCTTGCGCAGGGCATTGGCGGCAACGATCGCGACCTGGCCGGACTTGTCGAGTTTCTTCGCCGATACGTCCTTGCGGGCGGAGCGAAGGCTGTCGGCCTGCGCCTTGCCCTTGCCCTCGGCGATGGCCTCGGCGAAATTGGCGAAAAGCAGGGTGAACCACAGCCAGAAGGTAATCAGGCCGATGAACCATAAGGGCTGGCCGCCGCCGATCACGCTTTTGGGGGCCACCAGCATGATAGCGAAGATCAGGGTGGTGACGATCGAGCCGATAAAGACGACGAACATCACCGGATTGCGCACCTGATAGGCCGGATTGAGGCGCTGTATCGTTTGCCCGAGCACGGAGCCGAGGTCGGCGCCTTCGAACAGGCCGGATTTTTTAGCTACAGAGGACATGGGATTAGCCTTTGATCATTTCTCCATGGCGCTTCGCCATGGCAAGGGCGAGGCCCGCCGCCGCTGATGCGGCGAGCCTGCGCGGCCTATGAGCGCATTAAAAGATGTTCAACGATGGGACCCAGCGCCAGTGCCGGCAGGTAGGTCAGGACGCCGACCAGCAAAATGACGCCGATCAGGACCGCGATGAACAGCGGGGTATGGGTGGGCAGGGTGCCGGCGGAGGCGGGCACGGCCTTCTTGGCGGCCAGTGATCCGGCAATCGCCAGGACCGGCAGCAGGACGAAGAAGCGTCCGAACAGCATGCAGATGCCGAGGGCTGTATTATAGAAGGGCGTGTTGGCAGAGAGACCGGCAAAGGCCGAGCCATTGTTGTTGGCCGCTGAGGTAAAGGCATAGAGCGCTTCGGAAAAGCCCTGCGCGCCGGGATTATAGAGCCCGGCCTGGCCCCACGGCGTGAGCACCGCCACCGCCGTGCCGATCAGCACGAAGGCGCATGGGGCAAGAATGGCGATGGAGGCCATCTTGATCTCGAAGGCCTGGATCTTCTTGCCAAGATATTCCGGTGTGCGTCCCACCATCAGGCCGGCGATAAATACGGTGATGATGACGAAGACCAGCATGCCATAAAGACCGGAACCGGCGCCGCCGTAGATGACCTCGCCGAACTTCATCAGCAACATGGGGACTGCGCCGCCAAGCGGGGTGAAGCTGTCATGCATGGCGTTGACGGAGCCGTTGGAAGCCGCTGTGGTGGCGGTGGCCCACAGAGCGGAATTGACGATGCCGAAGCGCGTTTCCTTGCCCTCCATGTTCCCGCCAGCCTGCGTGCCTGATGCCAGTTGATCGACACCCAGAGCGGCGAAATGCGGATTGCCGCCCTGTTCGGCCGAAACGCAAAATAGCGTCAGCGGCACGAAAACCAGAGTCATGGCCGCCAACACGGCGACACCCTGACGGCGATCGCCGATCATCCGGCCAAAGGTGAAGCAGCAGGCCGCCGGGATCAGCAGGATGGCCAGGACTTCGAGGAAGTTGCTGAACGGCGTTGGGTTCTCGAACGGATGGGCAGAATTGGCGTTGAAAAAGCCACCGCCATTGGTGCCGAGCATTTTGATGGCTTCCTGCGAAGCCACCGGGCCCATGGCCAGGGTCTGATTGGCGCCTTCCAGAGTATGGCCGGTGACGTAGCCGTTCAGGGTCTGGATTACGCCCTGCGCGCCCAGCAGCACCGCCCAGATCAGCGACAGAGGCAGCAGGACATAGAGCGTGCTGCGGACCAGATCGACCCAGAAATTGCCGATGCCCTTCGCGGATTGCCTGGACAGTCCGCGGATCAGGGCCGCCATGACGGCGATGCCGACGGCGGCCGACAGGAAGTTCTGCACGGTCAGGCCGATCATCTGGCTGGCATAGCTCAGCGTGCTTTCACCGGCATAGGATTGCCAGTTGGTATTGGTGATGAAGCTGACGGAGGTATTGAAGGCGAGATCGGGCGACAGGTCTGCCATGCCCTGCGGATTGAGCCCCAGATGGCTCTGGAACAGCAGGAGCAGGTAGAGCAGCAGGAAGCCGCCGAAGGAAAAGACGATGACCGTTGTGGCATAGGCCTTCCAGCCCATGTCTTCGTTCGGCTTGATGCCAAGGGCGCCATAAATAGCGTTTTCGACCGGCGCCAGGAACAGGCGCTCGGCCGTGAGAATTTTGGCCATATAGAGGCCCAGCGGCCAGGCCAGGGCGACGAGCGCCACGAGATAGAGGGCAAGCTGCAGCCAGCCATTGCCCGTGAGTGCATAGGACATGTGCGTGTCTCGGATTTACGGAAAGAGTTCGGGCTTGATCAGGGCGGTGACGAGATAGCCCGCTATGGCGGCGGTCACGAGACCGGCGATGATATAGAGCGCGGTCATTGGCCGTCGCCTTTCAGCGTGTCGCAATAGTCGACGAACGCCTTGCAGATGACGAAGAAAACCCCGCCGACCAGAACATAGATGATGCTCATGAAAACCTCCTGTCAGTATCAGGGGCTTAGGCGCATCGGCATATAGGCGATGTATAGTTGTGGGGAGCGCCTGTATGATTTTTATATAGCTATCTGTTGCGTTGGATGTTTTCCGGTGACGTGACATCCAGGGCAGGCAGCCGGATGGCTTGCTGGTCAGTCACCTGACCAGGGTCGGGGACAGGCCTCTACCATGGGAGGATCAGGCGGCTCAGTACGGATGGACCTGAACCTCCCATATAACCCTGTGCCCTCGGGGCCGCCCTTTATTAAACGCATATCCGACACTAGGTCATTTGCGGCCCGAGAAACCTTCATTCGATAGCAAGCCATAGCCGTTCACTGCAAAGAATGTTTTCGCCTTGTAGGAGGTTTTATCGAAGTACATGGAGATAGAGTCGATCCCGAATTCCTGCGAGTAAGAAAAAAACGCGATCCCTTTTGAGTTCTCAGATTTTATAAATTTTTGCACATGCATATCAATCATACGCTCATAAAGCACTGTAAATGCCGTATCATTACATGACCAATTATTTTGAATATTTCCATCCGATGGAACGGCTATGGTCATTCCTGAAAACGACACACACAAAAATTCAAGGGTACTGCAATCATTTAGATCGCTTCCTATATAGTCTACTCCAGGATTAGAGAAATATTTATCAGATCTAAACATAATATGATCTTGATAATCAAATACAAGACTCTCTTCACCGCTAAAATCCTTATAATAAAAACGCTTACCTTCTGCGAACGCGCTCGAAGTTAATGATAATATTAATGCAAACAAAAGCAGTAACGTTTTCATCTTATGTCTCTTAATCTTTTTGCGGTGTCATCATACGGAGAACTATGATTGTTGGGGAAACCAGCCACCCTTCCAAGGTTTCCATCTCCAATTAAATGGAAAGCTTTATGAACAAAGGTTGTGCGAAGGTTATCTCCAAATAAATTGTCGAAATTTTTTATACCATACCTGGCCGCTGAATCCGCTGTTAATCCTCCTAATGTCGAGGTCGTTGCACGAGAGAAGATGCCTATGTCACCTTGCCCTGAACTCATTACATCTGGGTCAGCGCGAGCCCTTTGGAAATTGGACTCGTCTCCATTTTTAGGATCGATTATGGAGACTTTTGCCCCTACCAATACCGACAATGCATCCTTCGCTGAATAAGTGTTAGTCTCTCCACCCATTGTTATGTCCACTTTGGCATCCGGATCAGATTTGACTGCCGCAGCTAGTGTATCCACTATCCCTTGGTAGGCGTTTAAGGCCGTTGGGGCGACATCCGTGTGTATTGTCGAAGACATTATCCAGGGGCGACAACCGGATGGATTGATGGTCCGCCATCTAACCAAGGTCGAGGACTTGCCTCTGCGGTGGGAAGATCAAGCCGCCCAATATGGCTGGACATGACGCGCCTAGGCAAACGCACAGCTTAAACTGGCCCGGCAGAGACGCCGGTTTTTTATGCCTGGTCGGCCGTACAGCGTCGAGACTCAGGTTTGTGGATTGGTTTGCCGGTCGAGAATAGTCACGCAAATACCGCCGGTTACGCCACGCGCTGCACCGGAACTGAAATCAGTCTTTGTCTATAAGGAAGAAGTGGTGGTTGGAGGCGGGATCGAACCGCCGACCTGTGGGTTATGAATCCACCGCTCTAACCATCTGAGCTACCCAACCATGCCATTTCCGTATGAGAGCGGATGGCTCACGCTCCCGGAGGGAGGGCCTATAGCCAATAAGCGGGGTGGGTTCAAGACTTAAGAAGATGATTTTCCGCAATTTGTTTGAGCGTCGCCACGAGCCGTGTCTGGCCGGCTTCCAGGCTGAACTGTGACAAGACGTAGGCTTGCGCCTCGCGGGCCTTGTCCAGCGTGGCGGACCAGTCACCCAGCGCCGCGCGGATAGCGGCCGCCAGCGCCTGCGGGTCTTCCGCCGCGCACAGCTGTCCCAGCGCGCCATGCTGCAAAATCTCCTGAGGGCCGTCGATATCGGTCGCCACCACCGGTGCCCCCGCCGCCATGCTTTCGGCCACCACCAGCCCGAACGGTTCGACGCGTGACGGCAGCACGAACAGGTCGAGCCCGTGCAGGTAATCCGTTGGCTCGTCGATCCAGCCGGCGAAGGTGACGCGATCGGAGACGCCCTCATCGATGATCAGCCGCGTCAGGTGCGGCATTTCCGGACCGTCGCCGGCGATCTTCAGCCTTGCCGTCACGTCCTGCGCCTTCAGGATTGCCATGGCGCGCACCATGACATCGATCCCCTTGTTGACATGCAGGCGCCCGAGTGTGCCCAGCACCGGCGTGTCGGTGGGGGCCGGCTTGACCGGGCGCACATTCAGCGGGCCGAAATTGGCGACGGTAAAGAGCGGCATTTTCGGATGCGCCGCCGCCACGCTGTCATGCACCGAAGCCGAGACGCAGATCGCCGCGCGCAGGCGGCTGAGCTGACCCTTGTGGCGGAAATTGTGCACCACCTGCACCGTCTTCCGCGCCGTGCCCAGGAAGGGCAGGAGGGCGATGCCGGTGGCGCGGTTGCCATGGGTCAGTACGATGTCCGGCCGGAAGTCGCGCGCGATGCGGCGAAGAGCCCAGGCGGCGAAGGGGTCGTGATTGATGAAGGCATTAACCGGGCGGAACTCCGCCGCCGGCAACTGATGCGCCAGAACCCCGTCGCTGTGGCCGAGACTCAAGACCTCGATGCCGGCCGCGCGCATGGCCTCATGATAACGCAGGGACATGGTTTCGACACCGCCACGCACCTGGGCCAGCATGATATTCAGTACACGCATCAAAGAGTCATCCGCGAGAGGCAGCCGCTGTTATGGTACAGGTTTTCGTCCGAATTGCAGCCCCATGCCACCATTTTCGTTATTTGGCTGCCGGAAAACATGGAAATCGTCTCGTCTGAGGCCTTTTGTCGCTTTTAAGGGTAGAAATTTGCCATAATTTTGCTCAAGGTTAGGCAAGTCCCGGTTATTGCCGCGTTTTGGGGGTAAATTTTGTCCGATCTGATTGATGAACTCGATGCTCGCATCCTGGAGTTGATTCAGGAAGATGCGTCTCTGTCGGTCGCAGACCTGGCCGAGCGCGTCGGCCTGTCGCCGTCGCCCTGCTGGCGGCGCATCAAGCGGCTGGAAGACCTGGGCATCATCCGCAAGCGCGTCACCGTGCTCGATGCCGAAAAGCTGGGCCTGGCCTTTGAGGTCTATGTCTCGGTCAAGCTCTCCCTGCCGTCGCGCGCCAATCTGGAGGCCTTCGAGGCGCGGCTGGAAAACTGGCCGGAGGTCGTCAGCTGCCAGACGGTTACCGGCCACGAGGATTACATGCTGCGGGTCATGACGCGTGACATGCACGCCTATGACGACTTCCTGCGCGACAAGCTGCTGGCCTCGGATCTGGTGTCCGGCGTCGAGAGCCGCATCATCATGCGCAGCGTGCGCCAGACGACCGCCGCGCCGATCAGTCTGGTTATCGACATGACGAAAACAGATACGCCCAAGGTGGCCGCCGCCAAATGAAACGCCTGATCCTCGCTGCCCTTGCCCTTTCCTTCACCGCGTCGGCTCAGGCCCAGACGGTCGATCCCGCGTCCGATCTCGGCCAGTTCCGCAGCCTTCGTGGCGATGGCATGACGGCGCTCGATAAGGGCGACACGGCCACGGCCATGGACGATTTCGCCAAGGCGCAGGCCATATTGCCGGATTCGCCGTCCATTCCGCTGCTGCGCGCCCAGGTCTTCCTGAAAGAGCGGCGCAAGACCGAGGCGAAAGCGGCCCTGCTGGATTATCTGAAGCGCGGCAATGTGCTCGATCTCACCCAGAATACCGAGTTCAACACCATCTGGGACTCGGATCTGGAAAACCAGCTTCAGCTCAACCAGACGACCATTGGCAGCATGGAGGGGCTGGCGGGGCTCAACGGCTTCAATATCGTCGAGGGCATGGCCTTTGTGCCGGACCAGCAGCAGCTTTACCTGACCAGCATTCATGACGGCAAGGTCATCGCACTGTCCCCCCAGGGCGCGACCGATGTCATCAATTTCCGGCCGGGAGTCGCGGCCTACGGTCTGGGCCTGCGCGATGGCACCCTCTATGCCGCCACGGTGCACAGCCGCCTGACCGCCGGCTACGATCCGGCCAAGCCGATCGCTTCCAAGATCGTCTCCTTCAGTGCGGCGGACGGCAAGGTGCTGGCGGCGGTAACCGATCCGGCCAAGCCCGATCGCGAATTCGGCCACCTGCTGCTGGGTAAGGATGATCTCTACGTCACCGATACGGCGCATGGCGAGGTGCTGCGCCTGACCGATTACGGCCAGACGCTGGAGACCCTGATTCCCGAAGGCTATATGGATAACCCGCAAGGCCTGGCCGAAAACGCCGACGCCACGGTGCTGATGGTGACCGATTTCACCTCTGGCCTTTACCGCGTCGACCTGACCAGCGGCGCCATGGCGCGGCTGCTGCCGCCAGCGGAAGGCAATCTGCTCGGCATTACCTCGCTGAGCCGCTATGGCAATGATCTGATTGCCGTGCAGAATGGCCTGAAGCCCAACCGCATCCTGCGCCTGCATATGTCCGCCGACTGGACCCAGGTCGATCAGGTTGAAATTCTGCTGCGCGCCCCCAAGAGTCTGGCCCAGCCCACCCAGGGCGTGGTCAATGGCGATGACTTCGTCTTTGTCGCCGACAGCCAGTGGAGCAACCTCGACGACCGCGGCAACGCCAAATCCGATACCCCCGGCCCGGCGGTGATCGGGGTGATCAAGCTGAAGCCATAGGCTTCATACCAGGCGCTTTACACGAAATACGCCCTTCCCTTGAGGCCTGCGGACCTGTAGAGCCTGCCGGATGCCGCCTGAGCGGCGCGTTCCCTTATTCAGTCAGTTCAAGACCCGCATGATCCGCCTAGACAATATCAGCAAGCAGAATGGCCACCAGATCCTGTTCATCGATGCGTCGATGTCCATTCAGAAGGGGGAGAAGGTCGGGCTGGTCGGGCCGAACGGCGCGGGCAAGACGACGCTTTTCCGCATGATCACCGGCCAGGAACAGCCGGATGACGGACTAGTGGGCATCGATCCCGGCCTGACGATCGGCTATTTCAGCCAGGAGGTCGGCGAGATGTCCGGCCAGAGCGCCGTGGCGGCGGTGATGGATGGCGTGGGCCCCGTCAGCGCGCTGGCCGCCGAAATGGCCGAACTGGAAGCCGCCATGGCCGATCCGGATCAGGCGGAAGCGTTTGACGCCATCATCGAGCGTTATGGCGACGTGCAGGCGCGTTTCGAGGAGCTGGACGGCTATTCCGTGGAAGCCCGGGCGCGCGAGGTGTTGGCGGGCCTGAGCTTCAGCCAGGAACGTATGGATGGCGATGTCGGCCTGCTCTCCGGCGGCTGGAAGATGCGCGTGGCCCTGGCCCGTATCCTGCTGATGCGCCCTGATGGCATGCTGCTCGATGAACCCTCCAACCACCTCGATCTCGAAAGCCTGATCTGGCTGGAGGCCTTCCTCAAGAATTACGACGGCGCCCTGCTGATGACCTCGCACGACCGCGCCTTCATGAACCGCATCATCGGCAAGGTGGTGGAAATCGACGGCGGCGCGCTCATTACCTATTCGGGCGATCTCGATTTCTACGAACAGCAGCGCGCGCTCACCGAGGCCCAGCGCCAGGCGCAGTATGAGCGCCAGCAGGCCATGCTGGCGAAGGAAATCAAGTTCATCGAGCGTTTCAAGGCGCGTGCCAGCCATGCCGCCCAGGTGCAGAGCCGGGTCAAGAAGCTCGACAAGATCGAGAAGGTCGAGGCGCCGCGCCGCCGCCAGTCGATCCAGTTCGAATTCCGCTCGCCGCCGCGTTCGGGTGACGATGTGCTGAACCTGCGCAATGTCCATAAAAGCTATGGCAGCCAGTCGATCTATTCCGGGCTGGATTTCCTGGTGCGGCGCAAGGAGCGCTGGTGCATCCTCGGCGCCAACGGCGCCGGCAAGTCCACCCTGCTCAAGCTTGTGGCGGGCGATACGAAACCCGACCAGGGCACGGTCAGCGTTGGCGCCAGCGTGAAGATGGGCTATTTCGCCCAGCACTCGATGGATCTGCTCGATGGTGAGGAAACGATCTTCGAGTCGCTGGATGGCTCATTCCCGCAGGCGGGGCAGGGCGCCCTGCGTACCCTGGCCGGCTGTTTCGGTTTCTCCGGCGACGACGTCGAAAAGCCCTGCCGCGTGCTTTCCGGTGGTGAAAAGGCGCGCCTGGTCATGGCCAAGATGCTGTTCGATCCGCCCAACCTGCTGGTGCTCGACGAACCGACCAACCACCTCGACATGACCACCAAGGAGATGCTGGTGGCGGCCCTGGCCGATTTCGAGGGCACCATGCTGTTTGTCTCGCACGACCGCCATTTCCTGGCGGCGCTGTCGAACCGCGTGCTGGAACTGACGCCGGAAGGCGTGCATCGCTATGAGGGCGGCTACAGCGAATATGTCGCCCGTACCGGCCAGGAAGCCCCGGGGCTTCATCCGGGCGGGTAATGGCCGGCGGGTGAGGGGAGCGCCTTCCCGCGGCCCACACCAAAACGTGACTCATATTCCCCTTGCCAATATTAAAATGCGATCTATTCTCAATCTCATTGATGGAGTCGCTTCCCATGGTATTGTTGAGTCTCGGCCCGCAGGCCCTTGTCGCCCTTCTGCATGCGGATAAACGTACGGATGACCGGGTCCCTGATCCGTTCTGGCTATCCGCCGCCGCCGAGCCCCTGAGCGCTGCGCCTTTTGACAATGACGAAGCAGACGGGTTTTTGCCGGTCTTTCAATCACCTAAATAGTTAACAAAAAATAATTGCCAGCCGTGCATCCGCATGGCATGTCTGGCATTGGCCTTGCGAGACTCTCCCGCAAGAGGAACGGAACTGTACCGAAAACGGACAGCCGTCCCATCGGCCATATAAGACAAGGTGCGGAAATGCGTATGAGATCGGTTATTCTGGGAAGCGTGCTGGCTGTGATGATGACGGGCGGCGCCATGATCTCATCCCTGGCAGGCGCGGCGACACTGATGCCGGACCTCAATACCCTCAACCGCGCCGACCAGAACCTCTCGCGCAGCGGCGATTTTGATGGCGACGGCCGTGCCGACGAACTCTATATGGTGACCGAGGCTGATACTGGCCGCGTCGCCATCCATGTGCGCCTCAATCGCGCCGACGGTCCGCAGGATCTCCGCGTCACCAGTCTCGACAGCGGCAATGCGGCGCCGAACCTGCATGTCGCCGCCCCTGGCTTTTATCAGGCGGATTGCGGCAGCTATACCACCGATTGCGCCGCCAATGGTATCCGTACCCTTCAGGACAGCCTGATGCTCGGCCTCGATGGCGATACCACCGTGCTGCTGCACTGGCAGGGCAATCATTTCGAGCAGGACTTCATCCGCAATGACGAAGCGCGTCTGGCGCGCGCCCTCTCTGCGCTTTACGCTTTGAATCGTTAAGCAAAAATCGCTTCCTATGATACCGCGGCGCCGGGTGTGCCGGGGCAATAATGACACCCATATGTATTAAAGTGGTTGGTATACACCTGCCGGATATCTAATATCCGTCACCGGGCTGCCTGGCGACCCTGCGTTTTTTGTATAATTTGCGACCGTATACGGCTTGTTATTTTTTCATTATCTTTCATCATACATATATTGTTAGAATAATTTTGCTTGGTTGTGCGCTGCAAGCATGGCAACAATGCTGGCAAACAACCTATAAAGTATGAGTTTCGCATGGGCCGTTCCGCAGATTACAGTAAGCAGAGGTGTGCCATCGCGGCCAGCCTCGAGATCGTGGGCGAGCCCTGGACGCTATTAATCATACGCGATGCCTTCGCCGGCCTGTGCCGGTTCGAACAGTGGCAAGAGGCCCTGGGGCTGGCGCGCAATGTGCTGGCGGCCCGCCTCAAGCACCTGGTCGCCCACGGTATTTTCGAGCAGCGACTCTATTGCGAACGCCCGCGCCGCTATGAATATGTGCTGACGGACAAAGGCCGCGAACTTCGCCCCATGATTGTTTTCATGAACGACTGGGGCGCCCGCCATGTCTATGGCGAGGAAAAGCCGATCACCGAACTGATCCACGAAACCTGCGGTCATGCCCTGAGCCCGGTGGCGCACTGCGCCCACTGTGAACAGCGCGTACATATGACGGATCTTTCCGCCCAGGAAAATCCCGCCGCCAAGTCGATTGGCGAACTGGCCAAGGCCCGTTTTGTCGCCGAAGAGATTGACTGACAGGCGGCTGTTGTCCGATACAGCCGGTAGAGATCGTTTCCCGGTGGAGAATTAGACATGCGGTTATTCAGCCTTGTTGCGGCGCTCTGCGTAGCCGCTTTTCCCGTCGGCGCGGAAACGTTGCGGGTGATGAGCTACAATATCCGCGTCGATGTCGAAGGCGATAATCCGCGCTGGGCCGAACGTCGTGATCCGATGGCGAAACAGATCGCCTTTACTGCGCCGGATATTTTCGGCGTCCAGGAGGCCAAGCAGACCGCCGTCGCCGATCTTTCCGACCGCCTGCCGACCTACGACCATTACGGCATCGGCCGCGACGATGGGGTCAATGGCGAGACGACCACCCTGTTCTATGATCGTACGCGTTTCTTCCGCGTCGCGGCCAGCACGCAGTGGTGCTCGAAGACGCCGGATGTGCCCGGCAAGGACGCCGATGCTGCCCTGCCGCGCACCTTTACCCGCCTGATCCTGCGTGACCGCAGGAGCGGCCGCCTCTTCGATGTCCGCAATGCCCATTTCGATCATATCGGCGTGGTGGCGCGGGAAAACTGCGCCCGCCAGATCGAAAACCTGGCGCCCTATCAGGACGCAATCGTGCTGGTCATGGGCGATTTCAATTCCGGCACGGACAGTGCGCCCTATCGCATCCTGACCGGCGAGAGCGGCCTGAACCTGAAGGACGCGCGCACGGGCGCTGTCATCGATTTCGGTCCCCAGGGCACCTTCAATGATTTCGATATCCGCCAGACCAATGGCGAGGCGATCGACCATATCTTTGTCGGACGGACCCTGACCGTCTCGCGTTTTGGCGTCCTGACCGACAGCTTCGGCGGCCGGGTGATTTCAGATCACTTCCCGATCGTCGCGGATGTGGTTCTGCCATAAAGAAAAGCCCGCGCGGACCATACCGTGCGGGCTTTTCAGTTTTAGCGGCGCTCGCCGCGGATCAGCAGGGCACCGAGAATGAACCCGACCCCGAGCGCAATGGCGACCGAGGGCAGGGGGTTTTCCTCGATCTTGTGCTTGGCCTGGCCGGTGTAGCGTTTGATATCGTCCGAGGCGTGGTCGGCGAAATCGCGCACCTTCGCCTCGGCCTCCTTGGCGCGTTCGGACACCACATGCGTGGCGTGCTCGACCTCGTGCTTGATCATCTCGGAAATCGACTGGACATCGCCTTCATTCAGCGACTCGATCTTCTTGGCGGCGGCTTTGGCCTTGGCAGACAACATAACGGGCTCCTCAGAATTGCAGTTAGGTCAAACCTAATAAGAATATAGTGATTAAACCGTTCGGATTTCAGGCGGTTTTATAATTTTTTTGTGAGGCGCCGCCCTTGACTCGTTTGCGCCCCGCGCCTATCTCCCGAACGCCTTGGCACTCGCCACGCGTGAGTGCTAACAAGCCTTATCAAAATGAAAAACGGAGACATCCCATGAGCTTTCGCCCGTTAGGCGACCGAGTCCTGGTCAAGCGCGTCGAAGAAGAAGCCAAGACCAAGGGCGGCATCATCATCCCGGACACCGCCAAGGAAAAGCCGCAGGAAGGCGAAGTCGTCGCTGTCGGCCCCGGCGCCCGCAATGACAAGGGCGATGTCGTCGCCCTCGACGTCAAGGCCGGTGACCGCGTCCTGTTCGGCAAGTGGGGCGGCACGGAAGTCAAGATCGACGGCGAAGACCTGCTGATCCTGAAGGAATCCGACATCCTGGGCATCGTGACCCGCTAAGACGCATTGCGTCCCCGCAATCCATAAATTCAAAGACTAGGAAACCATTACAATGGCTGCCAAACAAGTTCTCTTTGGTTCCGACGCGCGCGAAAAGATGCTGCGCGGCGTGAACATCCTCGCCAACGCTGTTAAAGTGACCCTGGGCCCCAAGGGCCGCAACGTCGTGCTCGACAAGTCCTTCGGCGCCCCGCGCTCGACCAAGGACGGCGTCTCCGTCGCCAAGGAAATCGAACTGGAAGACAAGTTCGAAAACATGGGCGCGCAGATGATCCGCGAAGTCGCCTCCAAGACCAACGACAAGGCCGGTGACGGCACCACCACCGCCACCGTGCTCGCTCAAGCCATCGTCCAGGAAGGCCTCAAGGCCGTGGCCGCCGGCATGAACCCGATGGACCTGAAGCGCGGCATCGACAAGGCTGTCGGCGTCGTCGTCGAGCAGATCAAGGCGTCCTCCAAGAAGGTCACCACCAACGGCGAAATCGCCCAGGTCGGCACCATCTCGGCCAACGGCGACCTCGAAGTCGGCGAAATGATCGCCAAGGCGATGGAAAAGGTCGGCAATGAAGGCGTCATCACGGTTGAAGAAGCCAAGACCGCCGAAACTGAACTCGACGTCGTCGAAGGCATGCAGTTCGACCGCGGCTACCTGTCGCCCTACTTCATCACCAACCCGGACAAGATGGAAGCGGTCCTCGAAGACCCGTACATCCTGGTGTTCGACAAGAAGATCTCGTCGCTCCAGCCCATGCTGCCGATCCTCGAAGCCGTTGTGCAATCGGGCCGTCCGCTGCTGATCATCGCCGAGGACGTCGAAGGCGAAGCCCTGGCCACCCTGGTCGTCAACCGTCTGCGTGGCGGCCTGCGCGTCGCTGCCGTCAAGGCCCCTGGCTTCGGCGACCGCCGCAAGGCCATGCTGGAAGACATCGCCGTCCTGACCAAGGGCGAAGTGATCTCCGAAGACCTCGGCATCAAGCTGGAAACCGTCTCGCTCGACCAGCTCGGCCGCGCCAAGAAGGTGACCATCACCAAGGAAACCACCACCATCGTCGATGGCGTTGGCGAAAAGTCGGACATCGAAGCCCGCATCGGCCAGATCAAGAAGCAGATCGAGGAAACCACCTCGGACTACGACAAGGAAAAGCTGCAGGAACGTCTGGCCAAGCTGGCCGGCGGCGTTGCCGTCATCCGCGTCGGCGGCTCGACCGAAGTCGAAGTGAAGGAAAAGAAGGACCGCGTCGACGACGCCCTGAACGCGACCCGCGCGGCCGTGGAAGAAGGCATCGTCCCCGGCGGCGGCACCGCCCTGCTGAAGGCCTCCAAGGCCCTGGCCGGCCTGGAAGGCATCAACTCCGACCAGACCGCCGGTATCGCCATCGTGCGCAAGGCCATCCAGGCGCCGCTGCGCCAGATCGCTGAAAACGCCGGCGTCGAAGGTTCGGTCGTTGTCAACGCCATCCTGGCTTCGGACAGCGCCACCTACGGCTTCAACGCCCAGACCGAAAAGTACGTCGATCTGGTGGCCGATGGCGTTATCGACCCGGCCAAGGTTGTCCGCACGGCCCTGCAAGACGCCGCTTCGGTGGCTGGCCTGCTGATCACGACGGAAGCCGCCGTGACCGACGCGCCGAAAAAAGAAGCCGCTGCTCCCGCCATGCCCGGCGGCGGTATGGGCGGTATGGGCGGCATGGATTTCTAATCCATCCCAACCACCGACTGAAAATGGAAAGAGCGGGTCGCAAGACCCGCTCTTTTTGATTAAACAACAATATGACCGCTTAGCGCCCCTAAGGAGACATGCTGCTGGATTGCATGGCGCGCCCGAAATCGGACGTCACGATTGCCATGCCTGCCAACCGTGTTCATACCGATGTGTGAAATGACGTCGTATGATTTCTAGTTTTGGTGCAGATCGATCTTCAGTTTTTCCTGATAAATGCTGATCCGTTTTTTGGCGCGATCCACCACATCGCTGTAGTGCAATATTTCGAAGTAAACCTCTCCAAGGTTTTGTCGCGTGTCAGGATCGGTCAAGTAACCGGTTTGAAACCACCCCTTGCCTGTCGCAAAGGGCGTCCAAGTGCCGGACAAACGCAACCTGTTCACAGTATCGCCGATCAAATAACAATAAAACTTTTTAAGTTTGCCCCCCGACTTGGCCGCCAGCAGATGCGCATATTCGGATAGATCACCGACATGATCGTCCGTCGAAACCCCCGGTGCTTTAAACTCCAGAATGATCGCCGCACCTTCGGCATTGAAAATTGCTATATCGGGCCGCTTGCCTTTGTTCTCTTCCGCACGCGCACTCAGACGTTGAGCGAACGTATCGTCAATATCAGCGTCGAAAAGAGGCTCATTATCCTTCCATTTCAGGTTGGCTAACGGCACGTCGGAAGCGATGTAATCGAAATAGTGATACTCCTCGCTCAACAACCAGACATCGTGGTCGGCGACCTCTGTCGAATCTTTGCGCATCGGGAAGAAAATGCTGTGTATGATGGCCTCATCCTTACGCCTCTTTCCGTCATCAAGGTTTTGCATAGTGAGTTGACGACGTGTTGCAAGATCGAGAATTTCAACGATTGCTGTACGCCGTACGATCAGTTGCGACAGGTTTGCCTTATCGAAAGCATTAAGAGATGAGGCGTATTTCCATGCTAGTTCATTAATCTTGATCCGAAACTCTTCAGTGTCTGGTTCTACCTTGAGAATTTCTTCCTTCAAATTGATGATTTGCGCGGTCTCGTCGAGAACTTGCGCCTGATACTTTTTTAGAACCCGCTCAGCCAGTGAGCGTGGCGGTTCGCCATAGACGACCCGTGTCCCAGTCTCAATCACCATGGCTTCGTTTATTCCGAAGTTATCGGCAACGTCCTTCAGTACGTCGGCTTTGGTCCAGTTCCCCGGTACGACCATCTGGATAATCACCGGGTCGATAACGTTATAAATGTCGGCATAGGACAGGGTTGCAGCACCAAACAACTCGGATTGAGATGAGTCTTCAGGAATGTCATCAAAATCGTCGCGAACCTCATTTACGTGCAGGTCCAGGTAATCGCTCTCAATCAGTACCAAATGGTGGAAACCGTCAACGGCGTTGTTCTGTTCGGTACGCGTGCGCAAGTAGCGGCCTGTGATGTCTTTTACCGGTGACGCCTTTGCGCAAAGGGCGATCGTACTCCTGGGCAGGTCAAACAGCGTCGCATCCAGCCGATAGTGCGATAGCGTGAATGTAACAAAAGTGCCTAGTCCTTTGCCTGTAAGTGGTTCGAGCTCTTCAACACGAACCTCAGGCGCTTCCGTAACTTTGGGCAAATCATCACGTTTGAGAAGCTCGGTCTGGGGCTCATATTTCCAATGACGCGAGAGGAAGCAAATTTCAAAATCACCTAAACGGTCGTCAAGGCTGACAAGGCGCTGAAGGAACGTCATTAGCATCTGGCGCTTCAGTACCGCCGCTCCAAACAACGGGTGCAAGGCATCCGTTTTGAAAACGCGTGCACGAACCTCCTCTTTGAACCTATCCAAGCGAAAACGACTACCTATCTCACTTTGGAGACCGGCATTTTGTTGGAAATCCTCCGCCTCAATTTGCTTCTGAGGCTCAGCGAATCGCAAGATGCGTTTGAAAACGTCCTCATCTTTGCGGTAGGTGCTCTCGATGGACACTTCGGCGAAATGAAGGAAATACTGAATACGGCCAGAACCCTTACATTTGCCAATTCCAGAAATCGATAGATCGTCCTTATATGACGTATCCTTAGTGAGAAAGGCCTTGAGCTGATCATCACCCAGACCACACCCATTGTCCGTGCAGGTCACGCTCATGACTTCTCGATCGCCTAGTATATCGGCGGCCGCGAAATCCACTTCCACCGTGACTCGAAGCGGAGGCGCGTCGGATTCGGAATGCTTGCGTATAAGATAAGAGTCGATGGCATTCGAAATCAGCTCTTCGAATACGACATAGGCATTCGAGCTTAACTTAGTCGTTTTCGAACTGCCCCGGATATCCAGTGTCATCTCGATTTAGCCTACCTTTGAACTGCCGATGCGGTCCAGTTCTCCTCTTTCCGCCCCACCCAAGTCAAGTGAGCGGATGTCACGTGGTCGCAAAGTTCGCTCATTTGAGGTCATTCGACCGCCAAGGCGGCAAATTAAACAAGTCCGCTTTTGCACTTAAAACAAGGGCGGTAATGTCTCTTAAGGGCCAATAGTAGACAACATCTACTTCTCCCCGCTCCTCCAACCGCCCGCATAATCACCGGATGGATGCGGCCCAGACCTATGACAGCGAAGTCGACAACGATCTGGCGGAGCTGAAAGCGGCTCGCGCGCGGTTGCGTGCCTTTGCGGGTCTGGTGGCCGAGGCCGTCGAATCCATCGACATGCCCGAAAGCTTTCTGGAGGGCGAACGGGCCGCCCGGGCCGTCATCGCCGCTGATCGCATGGTGACCAGCCTGCCGGTTGCGGAAATTTTGGAGGCGGAGGCCACCCCGATTATCGCGCCCGCCCGCAAGCGCCTGCGCGTCTATGCCCATCGGCTGCTCGATGCCATCGAAAAGCTCCCCTTGCCAAAGACCTTCCTCGAAGGCGAACGCGCCGGCCGCTGCGTGCTGGCCACCGACCGTATGTTGTCCCAGCTCTATGAAGCCCCGCGGCCGGAAGCATCCCGCGTGCCATTACCCGGTATTGCCGGTTTGAAGGCGGCCAAACCCGCCGCCAAATCCGTCGCAGGCCATTTCGATGACAACGAGGATGACGAGGACCGCGAACCGACCGGCGATGACTATAAGGCGGTCCTGGCCTTCCGTATCGATCATCTGGTGCGCAGTCGCGCCAAACAAAGCGGCTTCTGGAATGATGGCCACCCTTACGATCCCGCCGATCCGGACTATGGCTGTATCTATCAGAACTTTGCGATTCCGGGCTTCGATCCGCTCGATGCCCTGGTCCCGGCGGACCGCTTCGCCCTCGCTCACGCCCGCAAGGCCGGCGATCCGATAGCGCCGCCCTGATCACCCCGTAACGGCCCGATCAGCCATGACCGGCGGCAGTCGATGCGATCTTCTCTTCGCGCCGGCGGCGTTCGGCGCCGATCATGCCGATGGCCAGGGCCAGGATCAGCATATAGCCGCCCCAGAAGCCATTGCCGGTGACATAGGTGAACATGCCGATATTGTTCGACAGGGCAGAGGCAAAATGGCCGATCACGCACAGCAGCTGCGAGGCGGAAGCCAGCAGTGCCCAAAGCTCACGTGAACTCAGTGACAGCCATGTCAGGCCGATGAGCAGCAGCAGGTCGACCCCCGTTGTGCCCAGGTCGAGCCCGACAATCCCGTGGGTCTGCACAAACGGCGTGACGATCCACGCCAAAGCAATGAAGGCAGCCCCGAGACGCTCGGTTCTGCCTCCCCGCCAAAAGGCCCAGGCGCTGACCAGGAAAATCAGCCCATTACCGCCCCATACCCAAAGAAATCTGACCATGGAGCGAGAGTATCAGGGGAAAACCTATTCGTCACCCACTACGCGCAGAGCCCCCGTCGTGGCGGGCTTGCTGGTCTTGTCTTCGTTGGTGCCCGCGGCCACCGCGCCAAGGCCCAGGTCGGACTTTACTTCGGCCAGTTGCAGGTGCGCCTTGACGATGGTGGAGCGCGCCGTAGACAGGGCCGACATGGTATCGACGATCGATCCCATGGCCTCGTGGCCGACCTCCATGGCCAGGCGGGCATCCATGCGCATGGCGCCCAGCGAATGGACCAGCAGGGCGACTTCGCCCATGGCCTTTTCAATCGCGGTCTCGGCGGACACCAGCTGTCCTGCGCCGGCACGAACCATATCAACTCTTCTCATCTTGTTCTCCAGGTGTGCGCCGTCAGGCGGCGCCCCGGATCAGCCCCGGATCAGCCAACGTGACGGACTATGTTTTCAAAAGTTTCGAGGAAACCCAGGCTGATTGCCAGGAACGCGCCCATCAGTATGCCCATGGTGGCGGACACCAGCAGGGTGAGCCCCAGCCACTGGAAGGTCGTCAGACCCTTCAGCGAGACTTTGAACTGCAGCCATCGTCCGTTAACCAGGCTATCGCCGTAACCATGGTGAGCACGGTACGCTGTGGTCCCACCTCGTTGTTCAGTACCTGCAGCGTCTGTACCGTTTCGGATATCTTTGAATACCGCTCCGGATTGGCTGTCAGGCAAAGGGCTGATTCCAGGTCCTTCCAACTCATGATCAGGTAATCCGCGTCGGGAAGGAATTGTTTGGTCGATGTCTGTTTGCTGTTCATGGTCCGATCCTGGCACCGGATCGGGGAGGGCGACTATCCTCATTGATGAGGGTCGTTCATCATCGACTAGGGGGGGCGCCGGGCCATTGCCGATTTCGAACGCCGCCAGAAGGCGCGCGGCATCGCGGCTGGTGGCCACCCCCAGCTTGCGGCGGGCGCTGTCGGTGTGGGTTCTGACCGTATGCTCGCTGATATGCAGCAGAAGCCCGACCTCCTTCGCCTGCATGTGCTGGGCGATCAGGCGGAGGATCTCTTTTTGTCGGACCGACAAGGCGGCAATCTGCGAACTTTTGTCCATTTTATCTGGTCGGCGCCCTGCAACTGATTTCCGCGCTCGTTCTTATTGTAAAGGTTTTGATAATATTACCAAGAGGTTTCATAAAACGATGTGCCTCGAAGTCAGCCGGCTGAACCAGCGCAAGAATCTCATATTTTGCTATCTTTGCTTTGAAAAACATACAATGCTGCCGGCCTGAATCACATCCCTGCACGGCTTCGCCATAACGGTCTCCGTTTTTCGTGGCGATCGAGCATTTTTTGAATGAGCGCCCGATGACCCCTGAAGAGAAGCGTCCCAATCCGATCGATCTGCATGTGGGCGAACGAGTCCGTCTGCGGCGCAGGCATATGGGGCTCAGCCAGGAGGGGCTGGCGGACCGGATCGGCCTGACGTTTCAACAGGTTCAGAAATATGAACGCGGCGCCAACCGGATCAGCGCTTCGAAACTGTTCGAAATATCGACAGCGCTGCAGGTGCCGGTCGAATATTTCTTCGATGGCTGTTCGGAGAGCGAACTGGCCGAGGGCTTCAATGAATCCGAGACCGGGAGGCTGGTCCATTACTTCCTGACCACGGCCGAAGGCATTGAACTGGCCGCCGGTTTCCCGCGCATCAGGTCGCCGAAGCACCGCCGCAAACTGCTGGAACTGGTGCGCAGTCTGGCGGACGAATAGGCGGATCAAGAATGCCGTTATGGGCATATTGCACCGCGACTTAAGTCCGTTGACCTGCTAAGGACCGCGCCGAAAGGTAGGTCCTATGTCTGAAGCCATGGTCGATATTCGTGATGCCAGTGTCGTGCGGGGCAAGCGCCATCTGCTCGATGGCCTGACGCTCCGGCTCGAACCCGGCCAGCACACGGCCATTCTGGGGCCGAACGGTTCCGGCAAATCGACCCTGGTCAAGCTGATCACGCGCCAGCTCTACCCGCTGGCCGGCGCGCATGTCTCGCTGTTCGGGCATGAGAAATGGAACGTCACCGAGCTGCGAAGCCTGATGGGCATTGTCTCCTCGTCCATGCAGCTCGATTTCGACGCCCATCCGCCGCTGGAAGTCTTCGATTGCGTCGTCTCCGGTTTCTTCGCGGCGCGGGGATTATGGAAGCAGCACACCGTCACGGAAGAGATGCGGGAACGCAGTCGGGCAGCCCTGGTTCAGGCCGGCGCCGATCATCTCATCGGACGCGATATGTCGACGCTCTCGACCGGCGAAGCGCGGCGCGTACTCATCGCGCGGGCCCTGGTGCACAGGCCGAAGGCCCTGTTGCTCGATGAGCCTTGCGCCGGGCTCGATCCGGCGTCACGGCGCGTCTTCCTGGAAGGCCTGCGCGGGCTGGCGCAATCCGGCACCACCCTGATCCTGGTCACGCACCATATCGAGGAGATCCTGCCGGAGATCGGCCATATCGTCATGCTGCGTGATGGCCGTGTGCTGCACGAAGGCCCCAAGGCCGGCCTGCTCGACAGCACGCACCTGACTGAACTCTTCGGCATGCCGGTCGAGGTTGCCGCACGCGGTGACTGGTATAGCGCAAACGTAGATTAGTCGGGGCACTTAGCCGATCTGGCCGCGCAGGTCGCCGCGGTTATCGAGCACTACGTCATTACCGTTTGTGCGGATGGCGAAGCCTTCGCCCCCGCCGACGCGGTTCAGGGATTGACCCGGCATGGCGGCATTGCCACCGTCACCACCGGTGTTGCCACGCTGGCCGCCCCTGCCGCCGCCGCCGGGGGTGCCGTAATAGCCCTGGTTGCCGGCCACGATAACGCTGTCGCCGCCCTGGAGGGCGCTGCCACCTCGTCCGCCAGCCCCATTGGGGAAGCCGCCGCCCCCGCCGGAGCCGACACCATCCGCGCCAGCGCCACCGCCGCCGCCGGCCTTCACAGAGCCGCCTGGCGAGATGACGATGCCGAGCTGGCTCTGGACGAAGATGGCGTCGCCACCACGGCTACCATCACGGACCATCGGCGTGTCGCCACCATCACTGCCATTGCCGCCGCCGCCATAGACATTGCCGCGAACGAGCAGGACGACAGAGGCGTCTTCAGGCCATTTGCCGGTGTCTATGCCTGTGCCGCCGCCCGGCTTGCCCATGATATTGGTCTTTGCAGGCACGATGAAAAGATAGTTGACCGGCGTATGGCCGTCATAGCCCTGCTGGTCCGCCAGAGCGCGCAGATTGGCGCTTTCCGTGACGGTAATAACGGTTTCGGGCGGCTCAACCGGGGGAGGGGCGGTTTCCTGGCCTAAAGCCAGCATTGGCATCAGTGACAGTGACAGACAAAGTGCTAAACGGACGAACGTCTTCATCGACCCTCCTGCGGCATAATTGTATACCATATATTATGTGAGCTTTGTTGCAACTCTGATTTGATTTGGTGGCGTCGTTTCCCACCACACAGGCGCCTTGTCTGGAAAAGCTCTGCAGAAAATCGCATTCGCTCCGTGTGCAGATTGTTCTGATCCAATGTCATTTTATGCGGTTTTGGGATAAAATAAGTAGTAAAAACAGTGTGAAAAGTAATTTTATGACTATTGTTTCGCTTAAGCTTTAAGTGAGGAAAGGAAAGGGTAATCTCGAATGTTTTGGCACATGCGAGACCTTGTCATGACTTATGCTTGCAGAATAATTTGCGCTTTATATGCAACATGTGAGTCAAAAAGTTGCGTTCGGCAGAATTTGTCGACTTCAATTGATTGCGCGTGTCGGGGGCGTATGCAACCTTAATTTTTGCTTAATTGCAAAGTGGAGACATAAGATGGCTTCTGTAACGGGCCCTCTGTCAACTCCCGATAAGGCTTAATCTCGTCGCCGGTTTCATGCTTCTGTACGTAGTCGCCGTGGAGGCGCTACCCGATGGTTGTCCTAACGAATCGGGCCGACCAATCTAGTAACGCGCAGTCACCTAACGGGCTGCTCCCGTCTTAACGGCCTGACCTGATCCGTGCGTCCCGGCGACGGGACTTTGCCATCGGGCGTGACGGTCTACCCGCCCGAAAGCTCTTTATAAATCTCCCTACGCCGCCGCGAGGACGGGATCAAAGCAGGCGCCGTCAACCAGCATCCTGTGCATTACGACCGCCAGCTTGCGCGCCAACGCAACCTTGGCCTTCTTCATGCCTGATCGCTGCGCAATCTTGGCGGCCCAGCTCTTGAGCTGAGAACCCTTCACCGGCCTGGTCAGGATAATGTTCGCCGCCTCATAGAGGGCAGTGCGAACCTCCTGATCTCCACACTTGGAGATGCGACCGGTGATGTCGGTCTCGCCCGACTGGTACTTGCGTTGCGTCAGGCCGAAGTGGGCGCCGACGGATCGCGAAGATCGGAAGCGGCCTGGATCGTCGATCGCGGAAACAAAGGTGAGCGAGATCAGCGCGCCGACACCGGGAACCGTCATCAACAAGCCCGCACGTTCGTCCTTGCGTGCGCGTACAATCATCCGCGCATCAAGCACGCGGAACTGTTCGAACAGAACCGCTCGGGCCTTGAGAAGGGCGTCAGTGACCTCCGCCAGCCCCGGGACATCTGCCGCAAGTTCGCGCACCCTCGGCGCGAAGGTTTTGCGGGTTGTCTCCCCCACCTTCAAGCCGTAGCCACGTAAAAGGCCACGCAGGCTCATCTCAAGATCATGCCACTTGCACTGCAGGACTTTGCGGGCGGCCAGAAGCGTACGGTTGTCCTGCGCATCGACCGATTTGCAGTGTACCTGCCGGTACCAACCCAAGCGCATCAACTGCGCTATCCCACGGGCATCCTTGCGATCCGTCTTCACCGGCATCGAGCGAAAGGCATCACGGACATGCCGTGTCTCAAGAAGAGCCACATCCAGTCCCGCCGTTTTCAATCCCGTGTAAAGCCATTGAGACAAAGGACCAGCTTCAAGCCCAATCCGCTTCACCGAAAAGCCCAACGCCGAAAACCATACCACAAGCGCTTCCGGCTCGCTGGCAACCTTGGCCTCCTTCACGACAACCCCGGCTTCATCAACCACGCATAGATGCGAGGCTTCCAAGGAAACGTCGATACCCGTATAGTACAACATGGTGGTCTCCTATGATGCTTGGCGCAGTCCAAACACTGACGCCGCAAAACCATCATACCGGGAGGCCACCACCCTTAACAGGGTCTGCGGCGACCGGACCGTTACACCATCTAGTAAAATTATTGCGGCCTGTGTCGTCGCAATTGCGGGCGCGGGCTTGGCGGCCTCGCCTGTGTGTTATGCCGATGAAAAGCCCCAGCCTAATAAAGCAGATGCAAATCAGCTTACGGGCTATGATATGACTCTGAGTAGTGGCGCTAACACTGTCAGGATCGTGAAAACTGTCGGGAATGGCGTTAATAGTTATTTGTCGTTTGCCAATGGACTGCTGATTGCCAAGGCACAAATGCCTGTGGATGCTGAAGTGACTGCAGGTCAAGCGGCTGATTTCAATCAATACCTGAAAACATCGGCAACAGTCATGGAATCGGCAGGGGTGAACCCGAATGTTGCCGGTATAAGAGTTATGAGCCCGGTCAGTACGCTAAGCGCGGATGACGAGAGGTTAAGATTGGCTCATCTGGATGAAGCCAATAAAAATAAAGGGCAGCCTGCAAACAATCATATGACTGTTACCAGTGGAATTAACCAATAACCAATGCGAGGGGGCGTTATGAATTTATCTAGATTTAAGACCATCGCTTTGGCGATTTGTTCGGTGTTTTGTGTATGCCTTCTGGGGGCTAAACCAGCCGCAGCGGACGCTGTGCTTTGTAATAATACAGGCTATACAATATCGTTTGCATATCGGACCGGCGTAGGGGCGGTAGGCAGCTTGTATTATCAAACGGATGGCTGGTATACGCTCTATAATGGTAATTGTACAAAAATTATGACTGGGGATGCGTCACTGGCTTATCATGATATAGCCGCAGTTATGTTTACTTCTCCAGCGCAATATTTTCAGGCTACAGGTGAGACTGTATATAATTATTGCGTAAAATCTGAAAATTTTTCCTATTCAGGAAAGCCTGATTATTGCCCTACAGGTTATTACCTCGCACCGTTTTACAGATTTGATGCTAATACTTACAACGCGACTTTTACGCTGAATTAAAGTGCTATTGAATTGACATGAGTCAGATCGGCGCTTTAGTCGGGATAAAACCTATATACCCGCCTTTTACTTGTAAGGGGCGGGTATATTATTTCTTGCAATCCGTAAAGTCATGCGCAGGGCGATCTTACAAAGCGGCCGCCCGTGTCGACGCAATGAAGCCGCCGCCGAGGACGCGGCCGTCATCGGCGGGGTCGTAAAGCACGCAGGCCTGACCGGGCGCCACGCCTTCCTCCGCGCCATCGAATTCGACCTCCACGCCGCTGTCATTGGCGATCAGGCGGGCCGGGACGGGCGGGCGCGTGGAGCGCACCCGCGCCAGCACGGGCTTCTGGGCTTTCGCGGCGGCCAGCAGGTCGGCTTCGTCGCCCAGCCAGTTGGTTTCCTTCAGGATCAGGGCGCGGGTCAGCAGAGCTTCGCGCGGCCCGACAATGATCGCTTTTTGGTCCGGGTCGATGCGCGTCACGAACAAGGGCTCGCCGACAGCGATGTTCAAGCCCCGGCGCTGGCCGATCGTATAGCCGGTGATGCCTTCGTGTCTGCCCAGCACGCGGCCGTCGATATGGCGGATATCGCCCTTTTCGCGCCCCTGCGGACGAAGCTTGTCGATCAGGGTGGTGTACTTGCCCTCCGGCACGAAGCAGATGTCCTGGCTGTCGGGCTTGTGGGCGATCTTCAGACCGAGTTGCATAGCGATATCGCGCACCTGCGGCTTGGGGATTCCGGCCAGAGGGAAACGCAGGAAATCGAGCTGTTCGCGCGTGGTGGCGAAGAGGAAATAGCTCTGGTCGCGCGAGGTGTCGGCGGCGCGACGCAGCTGGCCGTCCGTTGAGCGTTCGACATAATGCCCTGTGGCCATGGCCTCGGCGCCGAGATCTTTGGCGACATCGAGCAGGTCATGGAACTTGACGCTTTGATTGCAGCGGATGCACGGCACCGGCGTTTCGCCGCGCAGGTAGCTGTCGGCGAATTCCTCGATCACGCTGTCACGGAAGCGGCTTTCGTAATCGAGCACATAGTGCGGGATGCCGATCTTTTCGGCGGCCATGCGGGCATCGTGGATGTCCTGGCCGGCGCAGCAGGCGCCAGTCTTTTTCAGCGCCGCGCCGTGGTCGTAAAGCTGGAGCGTGACGCCGATGACCTCATAGCCGGCCTGGTGGAGCAGGGCGGCCACGACTGTGGAATCGACTCCGCCCGACATGGCAGCGACCACGCGCGCGCCCTCCGGCAGCCCCACGCTCAGGCGGGTGGCGGCGATGGCGGCGTCAAGATCGGCCGATTGGATAAGCGGGACTGCACAGACGGTCATGGCCGCTAGATAAGGGAAAACCGAGTAAATTGCTAGGGTATGGCCCCTAAAACTTATGTTCTTTAAAGTTTACTGGCTTAAAGCTTACTGGCGGTAGCCCCATGTGAACATCCAGCTGTCGATGCCGGTCAGCGAGGTCAGGTCCTTGCCCTTGTCGTATTCCAGACCGAAGACATAGTGGCTCTGCGGGGTCGGGTAATAGGCGGCGCGTGAGATCAGGCGGTCGGCCGTGGCCCCCTGGTTGCTCAGGTCCGCGCGGCGGCTGTACTGCAGGTTCAGGCCGAAGCCCGGCTTGTCGGCGCCGCGATTGAGGCGGACCTCCCACTGGGCGTCGAAACCGGCGCGCGCATATTGCGGCAGGTCGACCAGGGAGGCCTTGGCGCCGGGATCGCCGACATCGACATAGTCGGTGACCAGGGTCATGCTGGTGGTCTGGCAGATGACGCACTGGGCGTTGTTCGCGGCCGAACTCAGGGCCGGGAAGCTCGCGTCCATCCAGGTCTTGACCGGCAGGGTGAGCGAAGCTTCGAAGCGGGTGAGCGAGGAATCGAAACGGTCATCGGTTTCGTAGGCGGCGGTCAGGCCGCCGATATAGGCCTCCTTGCCGTCATTGCGCGCAAAGCGGAAATGACCGCGCAGGCCGACATCGAGATTGTTGACCTCGCTTGACACATCGACATTGGAGATGCGTTCGTAGCTGGTGAAGGGGCGAATATCGCCGAAGCCCTTGGTGGCCACGGCCTCATCGCCCCAGGTGACGATGGCCGGCGCGGCGAGGGTGCCCTTGGCGGAAATCACGGGCGCGGAATCCGAGGCATTGTCCGTATAGGTCAGGCGGGCCGGATCGCGCTTGGTGTAGTCGTCTTTTTCCGTTTCGCTGATTGTCGAGGCGATCCGCCACTGCGAGCTGGTGGCGCGTTTGGCCGCTTCGGGGGGCTTGGCGTCACCAGGCGCGGCGTCAGGTGCGGTGGCCACGACCGTCGCCGGTGTCGGTGGCAGAGGCGCAGCCCCCAGGCAGGTCAGGGTATAGGTCGGGCGCGACAGGTCGAAGAAGGCGGCGATGCGTTCGGCGCGGCTGGCGGGTTCCGGGCCTTCGCCGGTCCAGCTCAGGCGCAGCTGGCTGTTTTCACGTGAGGCGAGCACGGCCGCGACCGTACTGTTGAGCTTCACATAGCTGTTGCCATCCACCGGGCAGGTATCGTCGGCGCAGGCCTGGGCGACACGCTGCGCCAGCGGTGTCTGCGGGGCGCTGAAATCGGTAATATCCATGACGATGGGATAGCGCAGCAGAAGTTGTGCGATCGCTTTTTGGCGGGGCAGTTGCCGCGCATCACCCTCGCCTTCGCAGGCGGCGGTGTCGAAACCCGTGAGCGCATTGACATCAGGTGCCGCGGCAGGAATGGTAGCGGGCACGGCCTCGGCGGCGATAAGCAGGCTGGCTAAAAGGCTGATCATGGGGCAAAGCCTCCCTGAAACGAGCCTTAACCGGTAAAGGCCCTTCATGGATGCGCGGCCAAGGCCACGCGGTCCCCCGTCTTAGCCGTCGCGGATGAACGGCAGATGACTAGAATAGCGGTCGTGACCGGAAGGTCCACCCCAAAAGCGCAATAAAAACAGAGTTATTCCGATTGGGGCTTGCAGCCAAATTGCCCCGCGTCTTGATATGATGCGGAAAAGCGCTATGCACAGCAGACACAGGTTGAGATATCCGCATGCCTCCAATCATCTTCCATAACCCCGATTGCGGCACCTCGCGCAATGTGCTGGCCGTGCTCGAAGCGGCCGGCTACCAGCCGGAAGTCGTCGAATATCTCACGGTCGGCTGGACACGAGAATTGCTGCTGACCCTGCTGACCGCCTCCGGCCTGACCCCACGCCAGGCCTTGCGTGAAAGCAAGTCGCCGGCGAAGGCATTGGGGCTGCTGGAGGCGGATGTCAGCGACGAGATGATCTTCGCCGCCATGCTGGAAACGCCGGTCCTGGTCAACCGGCCGTTCGTCGTCACCGATCGCGGGGTGAAGCTGTGCCGTCCGTCCGAAATCGTGTTCGACCTGATCGACCGCTATCCGCCGGGCCCCTTCGCCAGGGAAGACGGCCAGCTGATGATCGATGCCGAAGGGCGGCGGGTTACTTCAGGAAGTTAAGCAGGCTGTACTGATTGAGCGTGGAAAGCACCTGCGCCGAGGCCTGTACCGCCACCTGGGCCTGTGTCAGGTCGGAATAGGCCTTGGCCATGTCCACCGAGGTCTTGTCGTCCACCAGTTGCGACAGGGAGGTCGACTGCCCCTGAAGGGAACTTTGCGTGTTTTCGACCTGCTTTTGGAGTGAACCGTTAAGCGCCCCCTGTTGCAGCATGCTGGTATAGAGATCGCCGAATTCCTGGACCTTAGTCGTTATGAAGGTCTTCTGGTCATCGGTCAGGGTGTCGCCGAACGGGCCGGTGGTCGGATCGTCGTTATAGTCCTGGATCTCTTTATAAAGTGACATCAGCTGCCCGCCGATATCCGAGGCCAGCATACCGGTCTGGATGGTGGTGTTGGTGTCGATCTGAGAGGTCTTCTTCACAGTGCCGTTGGTGAAGACATCATCGGAAGAGGTGACGCTCGCCAGCTGCGACATGCTGCTGATCGAGACTGGCGCGGCATTGTCATTGCCGCCATTGAAGAGGTACTGGCCGTTGTGCTGGTAGTTCAGGCCGGAAATGGCCGAGGAGAAGGTGCCCTGCAGATCGAGCATCAGGGTGGTGCCGGAGGCGCTGGCCAGCGAGCTCATGAGCGAATCCTTGGCACTGGAAACGGCGTCGCTGGTCGTGGTGAGCGCCTGGTCCTGGCTGTCCAGGCGGTTAGCGACCGTATCCGTCACATCGAGATAGGAATTGGTGCGTGACAGGGCCGACTGATAGGAGGCGATGATTTCGGACGTGCGGCCATAGCCACCCAGGTCGGTGGCGACCTTTTGCGTCGCGACCTGGTTGGTAGCAGTCTGCTGGCGTTCCTGGGCGCTTTGCAGGTTGCCGAGGGCGTTGTTCCAGGATTCGGAAGTTGAAATGCGCATGATCTATATCTCCCTTAACCCATCATGTTGATCAGGACGTCGTACATGTCCTTGGCTGCCTGGACGAGGCGACCGGAGGCACTGTAGGCCTGCTGATAGGTGGTGAGGTTGACAAGTTCCTCGTCGAGATTGACGCCCTCCTGGCTGGAGCGCCGTGAATTGGCCTCGGTAAGCAGGGAGGCATTGGTTTCTTTGGTGGTCTGGGCCGAGGCCGCCAGATTGCCGACCTGGCCGGCCAGATCGGAGGCGTAGCGGTCGAGCGTCGAGGTGCCGCCGGCATTCATGCCCGCGGCATTGAAGGTCACCGCATTCGAGCCGATGTTGGACATGGCCAGGGCGCCGGAGCCGTCGCCGCTATTCAGCGCGCTGACACCGCTATCCGCGTCGAGATTGACGTGGGCGAGGGACAGGTTGCTGACATTGTTCTGGATGCGCGTGGCGACGCTGTAGTGGGTGGCGGCATTGCCGGAACTGTCGGCCAGGCCAAAGAACTGGGTGAAGGAAGCGCCGGTGCCGTTACGCGAGGTGTTGTCGCCGGTGACTTCCAGCGTATTGGCCGGACTGCCGTAGCCGGTGAAGGTCAGCTGGCCGTTGCTGTCGAGCGAGAAACTGCCGTAGCGGCCGAGGCCACTTGAGGTATCGTTCAGTCCGCCCGCGCCTGTGACCAGGTCGGACATGGTGCCGCCGGTCGAGGGGATGGTGTATTCGATATTGGCGATGGTGGCGCCATTGGCAGACTTGACGGCAAAGTTGACCTTGTCGCCCGCCGTGAAGCCGTGGTCGCTGCTGCCGGTCAGTCCGGTCTGGGCGCTGGTCGGCACGTCTGACGTGATCAGGTCGTTCATGCCGAAATATTGCGAGAAGCCCTGGCCAAGCTTGCTGGACGGCGTCACGCCATTGGTATCGTCTTCAGCGGAATCGACAATGGCCACGCCATCCGAGCCGCCGGAGGTCAGCGACATCACGCCGTCGGTGAAATCGAGCGTGGCGGCGCCGCCGAGGCCGCTATTGATATCATCGACGAAGCTTGAGGCCGAGAAGGTGCCGCCGCCGGAACCGTCCATCGTATAGCTGCCATTGCCGCTGCCATCGCTATCGAAGGTGATGGTCATCTTATGGGTGATGTTGCCCGATGAATCCAGGGTGACGATATTGGTCTCGCCGGTGAAGCCGGTCACGGCCTCTTCCTCGGTCAGACTGGTGTTTTTGCCAGTCAGCGAGGTCGGCGCCGGCACCGCGCTTGAGGCATTGTGCGCGGCGTTGATCTGGTTGGTGAACTGGGTGACATACTCGTTCAGCTGATCGTTGACCGCCACCGAAGTGTTGTCGCGCACATCGAGCAGGCCCTTGATTTCACCCGAGCTGAGGCTGTCGGCGAAATCGCGTGTCTCGCCATTGACGCCGGTGAAGGTGATCTGTTTGAAGCTGGTCGTGGCATCGACGCCGGTGGCCGGTGTATAGCTCAGGGAAGCCGCCTTGCCGCCCGAAACGAGCACGGTGCCCGACTGGGTGCGAACCGTGACGCCGCCATTGGCTTCCTGGGTGACCTGCACATCGACCAGCTTGGACAGATCATCGAGATAGCCCGATTGCGAGGTCTGGGCACCGGTGGTGTCGGCGCCGGAAACGGCGGCGCCAGAGATCGTGCTGTTCAGGCCGCTAATGCTTTTCAGCAGGTCGTTGACCGAGCCGACATCGCTGCCGATGCGCGTATCGGCATCGCTGCGGATGGTCTGGATCTTGGTGGAGATCCGGTCGGCTTCGGAGAGGAAGCTCGACACATTGGTGACCGCTTCCTGGCGCGAGGCGCTGGAGGTCGCGTCTTCGCCCAGCTGTGACATCGACGACAGAATCGCGCTGCCCTTGCCGAACAGGGTGTTGCTGTCGGTGATATCGCCGAACTGCGACTGGATCTGGTCAAGCAGCTCGTAGCTGATATCGGATTGTGAGGCGGCCGAGGTCGCCTTCAGCGATGCGGACTGCAGGAACTTGTCAGCGGCCAGCGTCACCTGGCCGGACTGGACGCCCATGCCGACACCGGCGGTGACCGTGGCGGTCTGAGTGGCGACCTTGCGGATATAGCCCGGCGTGTTGACGTTGGAAATGTTGTCGGAAACGACGTGCAGCTGGTCCTGGGCCGTTTTCAGGCCGGACACGCCGATATTCATGATCGAGGCTAGAGATGACATTCTGGACTCCCCGCGGGCGCGTTTTGCGTGCGCATGAAGGTGGCATCGACGGCATCATATGTCGGAATTGACATAATTTGCCCGGTCGCCTTAGGCAAACCCTGCTGGCAACCCGGCAAAAATGACCGGGTCCCGTTACGGTTGAATTTAAAAAAGGTCATGTTTTTCATAAACTTGACTGTTTTTCCGTCGCAAGTGTTAAGGCGTCTGGCGTTAACACTTTCAATTCGCGTGCCAAAAAGGGGAGGGTTTCTCACGGGTATATAACGGCCGTGAAATGCCGATCGAGACGCGAAAAAAGGCGGGCCTAGGCAAATTTGACCTTCCCTCGGCAAAAGGTGACGGTTTTCAATCCTTAATAGAACAATAATCATATTTAAATCAGATGGTTAACGACTGGCCCGGCGTTTGCAGGATGGCTTTGGATTGGATGCGCAAAATGCGTTGACTTCGCCCTGACCGCCGACTGCAAGACGCGACCGGCTGTTCCGATGTTTTCGCGGACCCTGCTTACAAATGCCTGCGCCTATCGATTTTTCCCTGCTGCCCATGGCCGCGACCGGTGCCTCCACCGGCGGGGATGCGTCTGCGCCGGCTCAGGGCAATTCGGGTGCCGGGGCCGATTTCGCCAGCCTGTTGTCGGCGGCGAACGACGAAGCTACGCCGGGCACTGCGCAAACCCAGATAGCGGACCAGAATTCGGGCCAGACCCAGGCACCCGCTGCGGTGACGGCCACCGGCACGGATCAGTCAGGTACGGACAGCGAAACCGACAGCGATACGGTGAACGATACGGGGCTTGTGTCGGCCAGCACTCTGCTGGTGCAGGCGCAGTTGCCTGCGGTTGATGAGTCTCAGGCAACGGAGAGCCCGGCGCCGGTCATGCAGACGCCGGACACGAACAGCACCACCAGCACTGGCGCCGCCACGGCTGCCCAGCCGACGGCCGAAACCGCCTTGACGGAAGCGCCAGCTGCGGTTTCGCAGATGCTTCCCGCCTCGGCGGATGTGCAGACCGCGCCTGCCGACACCACGCCGACCGTTACGCCTGCGGCTACGAAGACCACCGATGTCCAGAACGCTGCCGCCGATACCACGCAGGCTGCCGTGGAAACGTCGGCTGCTGCCGAAGCAAAGCCTGCCCTGCCGCAGATCGCTCAACCGGCGGCCAAACCTGCTGCCGATGCCGTCGCCACGCAAACCCAGATATCCAGCGGCCAGGATCAGACGACCGCGACATCTCAAGCCGAAACGGTAGCGGTTGCGGTCGTGGCGACGCCCGTCGTGAAAGCTGAAACCACGATGGCCAGCGAGGCATCGGCTGCTCCCGCGCAGACCGAAACGCCGGCGCCGGTTCAAGGCAAAAGCAAGAAGATCGAGCAGGCCTCTGTAACGCAACAGGCAGAGTCGGCTGACTCTGACGACGCAACGGATGCGGCGGACGCCGCGGCTATGATTCTTGCGGACGCGGCCGCTCAACAGGCGGCCCAAACCGATGCGACGGCCCAGCAGGCCGCCGTTCAGGCCGCGCAAACCCAAGCTGCCCAAACCCAAACTGCCCAGACCGAAGCGTCGAAAACCCAGGCCGCCTCCGCGCAGGGCAATGGCGACCAGATGGCCACGGCGACGAATATGCGCGCAAAGCTGGCACAGGCCGGGCAGGTCCAGTCAAAGCCGGATCAGGCAATCGCCGCTTCGTCTGCGACTGCGGCCGAAACCAGCGATACGTCTGTCAGCGACACTTCGGCGACATCGGCCGATGCTGCCGTAGCAAAGGGCACAGCCGAAACCAGCCTGCACAAGCTCTCCACCTCGCTTTCAAGTCAGGCGCAAGGCGCGACGCCCCAGGATACCACCACCCAAGTCGCCGCCCAGACGACGCCATCGTCGCTCGCTTCCAGCAGCCGCAAGACGACCGTTAAAGCAAACGCTGAGACCGCGACGACAACCGAATCCGGTTCTGCATCCACGCCGTCGGCCACACCGTCCGGTTTCTCACTGGTCAGCCATTCCGCCTCGACCGATACGACCGCTTCGACGACAGATACGGCCAATACCAGCCTGCTGTCGCAGACCGCCGCCGACAATCTCAATGCCCTCAGCGTGCAGATCAACAAGCGCAATGCCGATGGCGTGACCAAGTTCAATATGGAACTGCATCCGGCCGATCTCGGCAAGGTCGAGGTGTCGCTCAGCATCGGCAGCGACGGCAAGACGACGGCGCACATGACCTTCGATTCCGAAGTGACGGCCAGCGAGTTCAGCGCCCGCGAGAGCGATCTGCGCCAGCAGCTGAAGGATGCCGGCCTGCAGCTTTCGGACGATTCCTTAAGCTTCTCGACTCGCCAGAAGGTCGAAGCAGCCGCTCAGGCCCAGGGCCACGCGGTCAATGCCAATGCCCGCAGTGCCGACGATAACGGTTCCGGCAATTCACAGTCGTCCTCGCAACAGCAGCAGAACGCCTTCGCCCAGTCGAACATGCAGCAGGGGCAGCAGGGCTCCAATAACCAGCAACAGGCCCAGCACCTGGCCCGCCAGCTGGCCAGCACCCAGGCGGCTGCTGACGAGGCAGATCAGGCGGCGCTCGACAGCGCCATCGATGCCTCGCTCGACCGCCTGAAATATCGTCAATCCACGTCGCGTCTCGCGCTCGATCTCAGCGTTTAGGAACAGAGTCATGGTCACCACTACCAGCGCCACATCCTCCTCTTCGACGACCAGCTCGTCATCATCTTCGTCGGATGCCTCAACCCTGACCTCCGACTACACCACCTTCCTCAAGCTCCTGACCGCCCAGGTCCAGAACCAGGATCCGCTGTCGCCTATGGACACTACCGAGTGGACCAACCAGCTGGTGCAGTATTCCTCGGTCGAGCAGGAGATGAAGTCGAACCAGTATCTCGAAACCATCGCCAATGCGCTGACTTCAAATGCCAGCACCGGCTCGGGATCGCTGACCTCGGCGGTCAGCTATATCGGCAAGACGATCGGCACGGACGAGGACACAGCGACGGTCTCTTCCGGCGGCTCGGCCACCTGGAACTACGATCTGGACGATGACGCCACCCGCGCCACCCTGACCATCAAGGACGCCAATGGCAACACCGTCTGGTCGGACTCCGCCGACGATCTCAGCGAGGGCACGCACAGCTTCACCTGGGATGGCAAGAACAGCTCGGGCAATGCCGTCGCCGCCGGCAGTTACACACTGAGCATTTCCGCTTCCAATAGCGCTGGCGCTGTCGATGGTTCCGTCGGCCTGACCGGCATCGTTACCTCCGCTGGAACCGAGGACGGCAACACCATTCTCAAGATCGGCAATTCATCCGTCGATATCGACAGCGTCACCAGCGTTTCCTGATTTCAAACCCCATTCCACCCTACCGCTTCCGGGAGTACCACACATGAGTATCAACAGCGCCATGCAATCCGGGGTTACCGCGCTCGCGGCGAACGCCACGGCCCTTGCCACCATCTCGAACAACATCGCCAATTCAAATACCACCGGTTACAAGCGCGTCACCACCAGTTTCACCGACCTGGTCAGCGGCACCAGCAACAAGCACTCCTATACGTCGGGCGGTGTGGTCTCGGTCAACCGGCAGAGCAATACCAACCAGGGCGAACTGAACAGCGATACCTCAGGCTACAGCCTGGGCATCAACGGCCAGGGCTTCTTCGCGGTTTCGGATGCGGCGGGCAACGTCGATTCTTCCAGCTCGCTGCTATTCACCCGCGACGGTTCGTTCACGACCGATACCGAAGGCAACCTGGTCAATTCCGGCGGCTATTACCTGCAGGGCTGGCCGGCTGATTCCAGCGGCAACATCACCACCTCGGCGACCGATGCCAACCTGCTGGCGCCGATCAATGTCAGTGATCTGGCCAATGCGGCTTCGGCCACCACGGCGGTCACCTTCACCGCCAACCTGGACTCGAATACGGCGATCTCGGACGCGGTCAGCAGCGGCGATTATGACGCCACCAGCGCCGTCGCGGCTTCGGATACCTCGACCACGCCGGTCACCTATTCAAAGGCCATGTCGATCTATGACGCCAGCACCGGTGCCGGCACCAAGCCGGATGGCACCATTTCGGCCAGCATCTCGGATTCGCTCGGTCAGGAACATACGGTCACCATCTCCCTGCTGAAGGGCAATGTCGTCACCGATAGCTCCGATCCGGCCTACGGCATGACCCAGTGGTATTATGAAGTCTCGTCCGATGACGTGACCTCAGACAACGGCCTGAACCAGATCGATACCGGTTCGCTCTATTTTGACTCGAACGGCAACCTGTCGACCGACGCCTCGACCTATGGCGGCACCCTGCCGAACCTGCTGTCGGATTCGGGCTTCTCAATCGGCGCCTCTTCCGAAACCTCCGGCGTCCACTGGAACACCGATGTCGGCGCCGACGCCCAGGCCATCACCATGGGCTTCGGCACTTCGGGCACCAGCAGCATCACCCAGCTGGCCGGTGATACCACCACCAAGTCGATCTCGGCCAACGGCACTGAATTCGGCAGCCTGTCGAACGTCGAAATCTCCAAGGACGGCCTGGTCACCGCGATCTACAATAACGGCCACACGCGCGATCTGGCTCAGATCGCCGTGGCCACCTTCCTGAACCCGAACGGCCTGACGGCCGTCAGCGGCAACGCCTACAAGGTTTCGACCGACTCCGGCGCCTATTCGCTGAAGGTGCCGGGCGAGAACGGCGCCGGCAGCGTCGAGGCGGACACGCTGGAAGCCTCGACCGTCGACATTGCGCAGGAATTCACCGGCCTGATCACCACCCAGCGCGCCTATTCGGCGGCATCGAAGATCGTCACCACGGCGGACGACATGCTGCAGGAACTGCTGGCGATCAAGCGCTAGTAGGGCAAGCGCTAAACCTGAAGCAGGAGGCGGTTGATTGAGTATTGATCGCTTCTTTCTTCTTTATACTTAAGTAACGAACTCATTAAAACGCGTTAAACTTGATTGGCGAGCTGTACATCATAATAAACAAAGCATTAACGTGACCTCCATCAATATTAATACCATATTTACTATGGCGATTAAGCGGATGTTTAAGGAGGTCGTGTAGGATGCTCTTATGTGATGGTAACAAAGGCAAAACGCCATGCTTCAAGAGCAACGCCGCGATAACAAAGGCGAAAAATACGTGATTGGTCCTACCGGGGCAAAACTGACTTTGGCCGACCTGCCGCCCGCCGGCACGGAACGCTGGGTGATCCGCCGCAAGGCTGAGGTTGTGGCTGCCGTGCGTGGCGGTCTGCTGACCTTCGATGAAGCCTGCGAACGCTACAGCATTACCTCTGAGGAATTCCTGGGGTGGCAGAAGGCGATCGAGAACCACGGCATGGCCGGTCTGCGCACGACACGCATCCAGTCCTACCGCTAAGGTCGGTTAAAAAGAAAACAAACGGCCGCGTCTGATAATCCAGGCGTGGCCGTTGTTGTTTCCGTTCATCAAAAAGCGCTTGACGACCGACCGTCGGTCGGTCAATGTTTGGGCTTCCTCACGGGAGCACGGACATGCACGACGATCAGGCCCTGACGGGAGCGATCCCCGTCATTTCTTTTCCGCGGATCGATGGCCGCGTAAGGGCAGCATCCGCGATCAGCTTTGAAGCGGTGTGTTTTAATCAGGGGCATGCCGGTCCCGAGCTGCTTAAGGATATCAGCTTGGAGGTCGAGCCGGGGCAGATGGTGGCCCTGACCGGTCCTGCCGGTGCCGGAAAAAGCTGTTGCGCCCACCTGCTGCGGCATCCGTGGGAAATCGCTGGCGGCGCCATTCATCTTGATGGCCGCGATATTCGCAACCTGTCGCTGGCGGCACTGAACGATCTGGTCGCGGTGGTGCCGCAGGCCTGTATGCTGCGCCATGAGCGCCTGCGCGATAATTTTGCTTTTACGCGACCGGATGCGTCAGTCGCCGAGCTGGAAGCGGCCGCGCGCCAGGCCCAGGTGCATGAGGCGATTATGCACCTGCCGCAGGGCTATGACACGCCTTATGAGGCCTGGAACGAACGCCTCAGCGCCGGGGAGCGCCAGCGCGTCGCCCTGGCCTGTGCCCTGCTGAAAAAGACGCCGGTCCTGGTCGTGGATGAAACCCTGTCCGCCCTGACCCTGACGGATGAAAGGGCCTGGCAGGCGGCCCTGATGCAGATACGGCCGGGCCGGACCCTGCTCGTCATTTCGCGGCGATTATCGACCCTGCGCCAGGCCGACTGGATCGTTGTGCTGGAGCAGGGTGTGGTCGTCGAGGAAGGTCGTCATGATCAACTGATGGCGTGGCATGACCGTTACGCGCGCCTGATCGCGGCGCAAATGGCGTGAGTTATGGGGCTTCACAATCGCTGGATGGCGATCTATGCAGGTTCATGCCGTCACCAAACATTGCCCGTTCGCGAACCAAGCCCGCCGATGTCCGTCAGGAAGAACTGATGGATGCCGCGCTCGCCCTGTTCGTCGAAAAGGGTATCGCCGCTACCAGCATAGACGAGATCGTGACAGCCGCCGGGGTTTCCAAAGGCGGCTTCTATCATCACTTCGCCTCGAAGGACGCCCTGCTGACCGCCTTGCAGGACCGCTATGTCAGCCGGTTTCTGGCGATTCTGGTCGAGGCCCAGTCGCGCCTGCCCGAAGACGACTGGCGCGGCCGGATGAATGTCTGGCTGCGGACCGGCATTGACCTGTTTTTCGAAGAGCTGCGCGTCCATGACGTGGTGTTCCACGAATTCGCGCCCGCCGACCGCCGCGAGATGAACCAGAACCCGGTGGTCGATTACATGGAAGCTTTTCTGAAGGCCGGCACCGCCGCGGGCGCCTGGCAGGCCGATTATCCGCGCCTGCTGGCCGTCATGCTGTTCAATGCCCTGCATGGCGCCTGTGACGAAGTGGTGCTGTCGCCGGACATGATGGACCACGAAACCCTGATCGAGACCCTGCAGGCCTTCTTCTGGCGCGCTGTCTCTCCCGGCGGGAAATAGCCCGCGGCGGGTGGCCGCGGGCCATGAGTGCTACGCCTGCTGGAGCAAAACTTCGGCGATCTGCACGGCATTGAGCGCCGCGCCCTTGCGCAGGTTGTCGCCCGCCACGAACAGCACCAGGCCATTGTCTGCCGACGGATCGCGGCGAATGCGACCGACCTGGACCGGATCGCGGCCGGTGACGGCCAGCGGATTGGGCACTTCGGCGATTTCAACGCCCGGCGCAGTGCGCAGCAGCTCCAGCGCGGCCTCGGGCGAAAGCGGACGTTCGAACTCGACATTGATCGACAGGGCGTGACCGCTAAAGACCGGCACGCGCACGCAGGTGGCCGCCACCTTCAGGCCGGGAATGTTCAGGATCTTGCGGCTTTCATCGCGCAGCTTCAGTTCTTCCTCGGTATAGCCGTCCTCGCCCAGCACATAGTTGAGCGGCACGACATTATAGGCGATCGGCACGGCCCACTTGCGAATCTCGCCGAGATCGACAGCCGTCCCGTCGTTGGCCAGGGCGGCGCAGTCCGCTGCCCCCGCCACGATCTGGTCGCGCAGGATCTCGATGCCCTCGATGCCGCCGCCGGAAACCGCCTGATAGGTGCTGGCGACGATACGCGTCAGACCCGCCGCCTCGTGCAGGGGCTTCAGCACCGGCATGGCCGCCATGGTGGTGCAGTTGGGATTGGCGACAATGCCTTTCGGGATATGGCGCAGGGCCTCGGGATTGACCTCGGAAACCACCAGCGGCACGTCAGGATCGCTGCGCCAGGCCGAGGAGTTGTCGATCACGATGGCGCCGGCCGCAGCCACCTTCGGCGCCAGAGCCTTGGAGGTGGAACCGCCGGCCGAGAAGAAGACGATATCGAGGCCGCTAAAGTCTGCTGTGGCTGCGTCTTCAATGACGATCTCCCGGTCACGGAAGGCGACACGCTTGCCGGCAGAGCGGCTGGAGGCAAACAGGCGCAGGTTTCCAAGCGGGAAATTACGCTCGGCCAGCAGGGCCAGCATCATGCTGCCGACCAGGCCGCTGGCGCCGACAATACCGATATTGGGAATTTTGTTCATTAGTCACGTCTCCTTGGGAATAAGGCGGAAACGCGAGGTGTTTATGGTCGTGGATAGAGACCGGCCCCGCGCTTTCGCAGGGCTGAAGTCCAGTGTCTGCTGTTAAACCGCCAGCACGACAGGACCGCCCCGCATACGGGTCGGTGTCATTGTCGGTTTTGTGGTAATCATCATGGACATGGCGGCGCTTATAGAGACAAATGTCTGGAACGTAAAGCCATTGCCTTTCAGGAAGCGATAAGAGCATCCTGAAGGGCCGAAACGGAGGTGATGTCATGTCCACCAAGCCCTCAAAAGCGTGGTTTGCTCCGAAGCGTTACGGCTATGGCGCCGGCCTGCCGATTGCCTGGCAAGGATGGGCGGTGCTGGCCGCTTATTTTGTGATAGTGTCTGGCGCTCCATTTGTCCTGCTGAGCGTGCTCTCCAATCCTGTTTTTTTCGGTCCGGCCTTCATCGCGATCACACTGGTGTCCACCATTGTTCTGATCATCATCTGTATGAAAACGACCAAGGGTGGCTGGCACTGGCGCTGGGACGGTAAGCCATAAATTATTGGCACAAGCCAATTCAGATGTTACCCCCTCCAAGGGGGGGGATGACAGCCATGCGGAATAACGATCTCGACAAATTGTTTGCTCTTGCTGGTGAGGCGAAGAGGGAAGCGACTTGGCAAGGATTTGCCGATTATCTCGAACAGCATGGCAAAGGTATTCGCAAAAAAGCTCTTGTAACTCTCAATCGATTTATCGACGATGCGGTGTTGTGGACTTTCACCGAGCGGCTTCGTTTCAGCCTTTGGCTGCTTAACGCATTGAACAATGATGCCTTGGTGCAACCCCTGAAGGAACGTCTGGTCATTCCCACGCTCAGGGAATGGAAAGATCGTGAACCTCTACAAGCCGAGCCTTACCTTTGGCTTGGTCTTCTGGGTATTGACCAGATGTTTCATATTCGGCGAGCCCTGGAACTCGATCCAAAATGCCAAAGGGCGCGCGCAAAACTGTGTGAATGGGTTACTGGCCACATTAGTTATAATCAGCATGAGCTTCCATCATTTTACATTCATGACCCGAGAGTGGATTTACTCGATTTGGCTGAAGCTGAAGCGTTGTGTGTGGGATACGAAGAGACAGATTGGGCGATTTGGACGCTTGCGGAAATCAAAGAACAGCGTGAGTTGGCGGAAGCGTGGTTGCGAAATCATCCGCGTCTGGGAGATTTCGCATCTCACTGAATTTACTAAAAATATTATATCTTGCTTCGCGTCAGGGGCTTGAGCCATTTGCGAACCGGCTCATCATAGAACTTCACCGCCAGCCAGGCGAAGGTCACCACGATCACGAAGGCCGCAGCCCCGGCGATATGTGCGGTTTGCAACGGTGGCTTGGTGAAGGTGACGAAGTTCATATAGATCAGCAAGAAGGGGTAGTGCAGGATATAGATCGGGTAGGAGATGCGCCCGGCAAACTTGCACAGCGCCATTTCCAGCTTGCCGATCTGCGAGTGGGCGCCGCAGAGGATCAGCAGCGGAAAGACCACGATCACCATAGCGACTTCGTAGAGGCCATTGGCGTGCGGCCACGCCTTCGGCATCAGCGGTATGGCGAAGACGGCCACCAGCACGATCGTCGCCGCGATCCAGCCCAGATGAATTTTCGGAAAGCGATCGCGCACCCGATAGAGCCACAGGCCCATCATGAAGGAAAAAGCCATGCGCGCCGTGCCCTGCCACAGGGTTTCCCAGTAGGAGCCGAGATCGAGCGTGTTCTTGTCCCAGGCGCACCAGGCCAGCAACGCGCCGGCCAGCATCACCAGAACGCCCAGCGTCTTTGTGCCCAGCCGGCGCAGCACCAGAGCGTAGGCCAGATTACCGATATATTCCTGCAGCAATGACCAGGCGGGACTGTTCAGGCTGTGGGTGTCGGTCCAGCGGTTGGGCAGGGGCGCGTGGGGCAACATCAGGCTGATCAGGGCGAAATCGACCAGCACGGTAGCGAGCGGAATGACCTTCTGATTGGTGGCGAAGGGATCGATGAGGAAGCTGACGAGACCGAGCACTGCCCCCAGCAGCACCAGCGGATGCAGCCGCACCAGACGGATCAGGATGAACTGCCCGGTCGTCATGGTCTTCCAGCGGTCGTCATAGGCATAGGCGACGACAAAGCCCGACAACACGAAGAAGAAATCGACGGCAAGCGCGGCGTGGTGCAGCAACTGGCCGGTATCGGCCCAGGAAACGGTCATGCCCATGATATGGAACAGCACGACGAGAACAGCGGCACTGCCGCGCAGGCCATCAAGCACTTCATAGTGCGCTTTACCGGTGACGGTGGTGTCGGGCGTGGTCATCTATCCTCACTGTTTTACAGGCGGCTGTGCGCCCGTTTTGCTGGCATGATCGCGGGATTGTCCGCTGTCTGTCAACTAGTGGATACAGTTTCGAGGAAGTGTCGAAAGGAGATGATCAGGCCTGCAGGCGCAGGCTTTCGATATCGCGCGCCGGCGGGCAGCCATAGAGGCGGCTGTATTCGCGGCTGAACTGCGATGGGCTTAAGTACCCCACGCGGTGACCCGCCGTGCCGGCATCGCAGCTTTCAACCAGCATCAGACGGCGTGCCTCATGCAGGCGCAGCTGCTTCTGGTATTGTACCGGCGTGAGGGCCGTCACCGCCTTGAAGTGATGATGCAGGGACGAGACGCTCATGCCGCAATCCCCGGCCAGATCTTCGATACGCAGGGGGCGGGCATAGTGTTCGCGCAGCCAGGCGACGGCGCGGGCGATGCGGTTGCCCGGTGTATCGGCGCGCGCGATATTGAGCAGGCGTGGGCCATCGGGCCCGGTCAGCAAGCGGTAGAGGATTTCCTGTTCGATCAGCGGCGCCATGGCGGGGATATCCGCCGGGGTATCGAGCAGGCGCAGCAGCCGGATCATGGCGTCGAGCAATTCGGGGGTTGCCTGATTGACACCGACCCCGCGCACCGGCGTGGTAAAGGCGGGATGCGGCACCGGAAGCCGGGCGATGACCTCGCGCAGCCGTTCGCCATTGATCAGCATGCCGACGCCGAGTTGCGGCACGTCCGGGCTGGCCTCGGTGACGCACGAGATCACCGGCAGGTCGAGCGAGACGACCATGCAGGTGCCGACGCCGTAATGATGGGTCTCGCCGCCCACCGTCACGCTCTTGGCGCCTTGCGCCACCAGGGCGAAACAGGCGTGCTGGCCCTTGTGCACCGGATCGCCCGGCGCGGAGCGGCGGCCGATGAACAGGCCATCGACCGGTGTACGGATATCGCCGTCGGTCGTGGCGAAACGGGCAATCAGGGTGGCCAGTTCGCGATAGGGGGTAAAGGGCAGGCTCATGCGGAAAACCTTCCTGTGTGGAAGGCCCCAGCATAGCAGAGACGGACGCGGATGAAACGCCCGGATGCCGGTTTACGGACCGGTTTGCAGGATCGTGCATAAGGCTTGCAGGATTGCTCTACCGCCGCCACTTTTTTGCGGTGCATGATGGGTTATCACACCGCATTCAAGGATATCACTATGCCTGACATGACCCTTCATGGCCTGAAGTCGTCCGGCGCGCCCGAAAGCCTGCGCGCCCTTTTGCGTCACCGGCAGTCGGGTGTCGGTAAATGCGTGGCGGTGGCCGGCACCAACGCGGCGGCGCATATGGTCATCCGCATAGCCCGCGCCATGGGGGCGGAGGTCAGCGTGCTGGCGCCGGTCATCACGCGTACCGACCGCCTGTGGCTGGGCGCCGACCATTACTTCGCCACCACGGACGCCATGATGCGCCGGGCGCTGGAAGGGGCCTTCGACCTGATCGTCTGCACTGATCCGGCGATTGGCGTCAAAGACTGTATAGACCTCCTCAAACTCGAAGGTGCGATCCTGATGGCCGAAGTACCCGTTTCACCCGCCTCGGCTGATTTTCTGAACGAAGCGCTGGCCTTTTGCGTCCTGTGACTATACCACTTTTACTTGTTTTCTCGAAAGCGCATTGAGAACGGAAAGTGAGGGGGCCGTATGGAACATGAATTTCTCACAACCATTCGCACATATATCTTTTATCTGCGTGTGTATTTAGCAGGTCTTCTGCTAGCGCAGACCGGCATCTGGTTCCAATGGCTGGATTGGAAACGATATTTCCCGAGCTTCGCCTATTCGGATTGGCATATTGGTCTGATGATTGCCACGATGGTAATTGGTTGGCCGATGTATATCTACGGTATGATGAAAATCAGAAAGCCGGGCATGGTGACAGGAGTAAAATCATGGGCTGCCAGTCTCCCGGAAACGAAAAGAGCGCTGAATATTGCTTTGACCGCATTAATCCTGATCTTCGCATTCTTTTTTGGTGTTATTATAATTGGGATCGATGATCGTAACGTCATTGATTATCGGTCAATTTTAATCGTTGCGTTCACAGGCACGGCTTGGGTTGCCTACGCGGCGGAGCTTATATTGCCACACACAATGCCGGAATTGCGCAAGGTGGCGGCAAATCAAAGCCTTTCTGAAAGCCTGTTCGATTGATTTGTGATGTCGCGTATCCGTGTGTGCGGCTGTAAATCGATGTTATTCAAATACCGCCTCGCCAATGACGGGAATTTGAATGGCGGGTACTCGCCTTGTGGCGGCAGGTGTGTTAAAAAAGTTAATTCGGGTGTGAAAGGCAAAGTGCCTTGCCAAATAAACGTTTCCGCGCATTTGGCTGATTAAATTAATAAATTTCCACCCTGAAATTAATCCCTAATTAACTCCCCACTGGGAAATTACTGCCTAGTGGGATGCCGACACGTCCAGGAAACGTGCCGTCGTCCATTTTTGGTAATGGGGCGTCTGGCGCGTGGAATCCTTTTTCGCAGGCTTGCAAAAGTTCGGTATCGGCCGGCTCACGGCTATCCTGGGTGCCGCGGCGGGGGCAGCGGCCGTGTTGGCGGCCATCATCCTGCATGTCAGCGCCCAGCCCCAGGCGCTGCTCTATTCGAACCTCGATCTGAAAGAGGCCGGGGAAATCACCCAGAACCTCGATCAGGCAGGCATCAAGTATACCGCCAAGGGCGACGGCTCCACCATTATGGTCGATCGCGACAAGGTGGCCACGGCGCGGATGATGCTGGCCGGCAAGGGGCTGCCGACCGCCGCCTCGGTTGGTTACGAAATCTTCGACAATGCCCCCACGCTCGGCCAGACCGAGTTCGTGCAAAACCTCGACAACCAGCGCGCCCTCGAAGGCGAGCTGTCGCGCACCATCAATACGCTGAAGGGGGTTTCCTCCACACGCGTCCACCTGGTCATGCCCAAGCGCGAGCTGTTCAGCGATTCGCCGGAACAGGCCAAGGCCACGGTCGTGCTCGGTCTCTCCGGCAGCAATCCCAATGCCGAGCAGGTGGATTCGATCCGCAATCTCGTGGCCTCGGCCGTGCCCAACCTGAAGCCGGCGGACGTTACCATCGTCGATGACCGCAACCACCTGCTGGCGGCAGGCGGCGACGACTCCGCCAATGGCCTGGGCGCGGCGCACCGTGACGAGGTCGAGGACAAGCTGCGCAAGCGCATCACCGATATCGTCGAGGGCGTGGTCGGTCCGGGCGCCGCACGAGTGACCGTCACCGCCGATCTCGACCAGACCGCCGTCACACAGGAAAAGGTCGATTACAATCCCGATGGCCAGGTCGTGCGATCGACGGCGACCACGGAATCGAAGGACAGCACCAGCGATCCGAACAGCAATGGCGCGGTGACGGCCTCGGCCAATATTCCCGGCGGGGCGCAGCAGCCCGGCACGTCGACCGCCACCCAGCAGAGCGGCCAGACGACCGAGACCACCAATTACGAAATCTCGACCACCAAGACCACCTCCGTCACCGCCCCGGGCGAGATCAAGAAGCTGGCCGTCGCCGTCGTGGTCGATGGCACACTGACGCCTTCCAAGGATGGCAAGGCGCCGCCGGCCTATGCCGCGCGTTCGCCGGAGGACATGCAGAAGATCGAGGATCTGGTGCGCGCCGCCGTCGGTATCGACGCCAATCGTGGCGATGTCATCAAGGTGACCAATATCCGCTTCAGCCACGGCGATATCGATACCAATGGGGGCACCGGCGGCAAGGCCTCGATGTTCGATTTCGACAAGAACGACATCATGCGCGCCGCCGAGGTGGCGGTCCTGTTCATCGTCGCCCTCCTGACCCTGTTCCTGGTGGCCCGTCCTCTGCTCAAATACATCACCTCCTCGCCGACCAATATACTGGTGACCGGCCCCGGCGGCGTGGCCCTGGCCGGCGCTGGCGCGGGCATCACACCGGGCCTCGGCGGTCCGTCCGACTCAGGCCTGGCCCAGTTGAGCAATGGCGCTGGCGCGCTGTCGCCGTCTGTCACCGACAGCGCCGGCATCGATATCGCCCGCATCGAAGGCCAGGTCCGCGCCTCCTCGGTGAAGAAGGTGTCGGAATTCGTCGATCGCCATCCGGAAGAGTCGGTGTCGATCCTCCGCTCCTGGCTGCACGAGGGATAAGGGATGGCCGTCGGCGCGCGCAAGAATATCATCGATGACCCCAAGAAGCTGAGCGGGGTCGAAAAGGCGGCGGTCGTCCTGCTGGCCCTGGGCGAGGAGCATGTCCAGCTCTGGCAGTCGCTGGATGAGGAAGAGATCAAGGAAATCTCTCAGGCCATGTCGTCGCTCGGCACGGTCACGTCGAATGTGGTCGAGGATCTGCTGGTCGAGTTCGTCTCCGGCATGAGCAATTCCGGCACCATCATGGGGTCGTACGAACAGACCCAGCGCCTGCTCGGCAACTTCCTGCCGGCCGACAAGGTCGAGGCCCTGATGGAGGAAATCCGCGGTCCGGCCGGCCGGACCATGTGGGACAAGCTCGGCAACGTCAACGAGGCGGTGCTGGCCAACTACCTGAAGAACGAATATCCGCAGACCGTTGCCGTCGTGCTCTCCAAGATCAAGGCCGACCACGCCGCGCGCGTCCTATCGTCCCTGCCGGAAGACTTCGCGCTCGAATGCGTGCAGCGCATGCTGCGCATGGAGCCGGTGCAGCGCGAAATCCTCGACAAGATCGAGCAGACCCTGCGCATCGAGTTCATGTCGAACCTGGCGCGCACGAGCAAGCGCGACTCGCACGAACTGATGGCCGAGATTTTCAACAATTTCGATCGCCAGACCGAGAGCCGTTTCGTGGCGGCCCTGGAAGAACGCAACCGCGAATCCGCCGAACGCATCCGGGCCCTGATGTTCGTCTTCGAGGACCTCTCCAAGCTCGATCCGGGCGGGGTGCAGACCCTGCTGCGCGCGGTCGAGAAGGACCAGCTGGGTCTGGCGCTCAAGGGCGCTTCGGACTCCCTGCGCGACATGTTCATGTCCAACATGTCGGAACGCGCCGCCAAGATCATGCGCGACGACATGGAATCGATGGGGCCGGTGCGCCTCAAGGACGTCGACGCCGCGCAGATGGCGATGGTGCAGGTGGCCAAGGATCTGGCCGCCAAGGGCGAAATCATGCTGGCCGGTCAGGGAGGCGATGATGAGCTTATTTACTAAGGTGGGCTGCGCCGAAACCCTTTCGCCCTCCCCATTCATGGGGAGGGGGGACCGCGTAGCGGTGGGCGGGGCGAACTATGGAATAGCCCCTTCCGTCATTCGCTGCGCGAATGCCACCTTCCCCATGAATGGGGCAGGCGAAGATTTTGCCTGTCTTCGGAGCGGCCGCATGACCCAGCCCGTGCACAAGAAGTTCGAGTTTGGCGCCGCGCTCAAGCAGCGAAGCGGTAGCGCAACTAAAATAAAGGTGCCGTCGCAATGACCCAGCCCGTGCACAAGAAGTTCGAGTTCGGCACCGTCTTCGGGGCGGGCGGGCGTATCGTTTCCGCGCCGCCGCCGCGCGAGAAGAAGTTCTACACGCCTGAAGAGGTCGAGGAGATCCGCAAGTCTGCTCAGGCCGCCGGTGAAAGCTCGGCGATGGCCCGTGCCCAGATGGCGCAGGCGGCCGCCCTGCAAGCACTTGCCGATGCCGCCCAGGCCGGGCTTTCCGGTCTGAACGACGCCATTTTCGCCCACAAGCAGGCGGCCGTCCGCCTGGCCCTGGTCTGCGCGCAGAAGATCGGCGCCGAGGCCCTGGAACGCTTCCCCGAAGCGCCGCTCACCGCCGCGCTGGACGCGCTCAACCAGGAGATCGAGCCCGCCACCCGTCTGGTGCTCTCGGTCAGCAATCCGTCCGATGAGCTGAAGGCCGCCGCCGAGGAAGCCGCCATGCTGGCCGGCTTCGCCGGCGCGGTGCAGTTCCGTGAACATCCGACCCTGCCCAAGGGCGGCTTCGAGGTGATGTGGAGTGACGGTCGCGCCGAATACAATCCGCAATCTGTTTTCGAGGCCCTCGAAAACACCCTGAATGAAGCCCTCGAAGCCGAGGCATATCACCAATCCCGCACCCACGAGTAAGGAGTAAGTCATGGCCGATCTGGGTCTGGAAGATTTTGAGGACAGCGGCATCCCCGGACCGGGGCCGGATGACGAAGGCGACAAGTCCGCCGTCGACCTGGCGCCGGTCTTCGATGTACCGGTCAATATCTCGGCCGTGCTGGGTAAGAGCTATATGTCCGTGTCCCAGCTTCTGCGGCTGGGCCAGGGCAGCGTGCTGGAACTCGACCGCAAGGTCGGGGAAGCGATCGATATTTATGTGAATAACCGCCTGGTCGCCCGTGGCGAAGTGGTGGTGGTCGATGATCGTCTTGGGGTGACCATGACGGAAATCATCAAGAGCGAGGATTCGGGTCAATGAGACTGTTAGTTGTAGGAAAACTGAGCGGCCAGCTCTCCGCCGCCGTCAAGATGGCCATGGAAACCGGCGCCAAGGTGGCCCATGTTGAGACGCCGACCCAGGCCACTGCCGCCCTGCTGAAAGGCCAGGGCGCGGACCTCCTGATGGTCGATTACGAGCTCGATATCAAGACGCTGATCGAGGCCAATGAGCGCGAGCACATCTTCGTCACGGTTGTCGCCTGCGGCGTCAATCCCGATCCGCGCAAGGCGGCTTACGCCATCAGCCAGGGCGCCAAGGAATTCATTCCCTTGCCGCCGGATGCCGAGTTGATCGCGGCCGTGCTGTCGGCCGTATCGGACGATTCCCGCCCATTGGTAACGGTCGATCCCTCGATGCAGGCCGTGCTCAAGCTGGCCGATCAGGTGGCGGCCTCGGACGCCTCGATCCTGATCACTGGCGAAAGCGGCGTCGGTAAGGAAGTGATGGCGCGCTACCTGCACGAAAAATCGCGCCGCGCCCAGAAGCCGTTTATCTCGGTCAACTGCGCCGCCATCCCCGATAACCTGCTGGAATCGGAACTGTTCGGCCATGAGAAGGGCGCTTTCACCGGCGCCATGGCCCGCCGTATCGGCAAGTTCGAAGAGGCCGACGGCGGCACGCTGCTGCTTGACGAAATCTCGGAAATGGATGCCCGTCTGCAAGCCAAGCTGCTGCGCGCCCTGCAGGAACGCGTGATCGATCGCGTCGGCGGCGCCAAGCCGGTGCCGGTCAATATCCGCGTGCTGGCCACCTCCAACCGCAACCTGGCCCAGGCGGTGAAGGAAGGCAGCTTCCGCGAAGACCTGCTCTACCGCCTGAACGTCATCAACCTGGCCCTTCCTCCATTGAGAGAACGCCCGGCCGATATCCTGGCGCTCTCGGAACACTTCGCCAAGAAGTACTCGGAAGCCAATGCCATTCCGCTGAAGCCGATCTCGCTGGAGGCCAAGCGCCGCCTGCAGGCTCATCCGTGGCCGGGCAATGTGCGCGAGCTGGAAAACGCCATGCACCGCGCCGTTCTGCTCTCGGCCGGCGCGGAAATCGACGCCGAAGCCATCCGCCTGCCGGACGGCCAGCCGCTCAATCCGGTGGCGCCGATCGGCATGGATTACGTCAACCGTGCCGCCGAGGCCGCGCAAAGCGCCGCGCGTTCGTTCGTGGGTTCCACCGTGGCCGAGGTCGAGCAGAAGCTGATCCTCGATACCCTGTCGCACTGCCTGGGCAACCGGACTCATGCGGCCAATATCCTCGGCATCTCGATCCGCACCCTGCGCAACAAGCTGAACGAATATACGGCGGCGGGGATCAGCGTCCCGGCCCCGCAAAGCGGCGCGAGCGCGGCGTAAACTCTCTCCTCCTCCCTGTGCAGCGGGGGAAGAGAAAGTTAGCTCAACTTTTCTTTCCGCAAGCTCTCCACGATCAGAGTCGCGAAGGCGCCTGCCGCATAACAACCGAGATCCGTCGCATCGAAATAGCCGCCGAGAATAAAGCCGGCGATGCGGTTGCCGCGTAGTCCCAGCTTATCGATCAGGTGAAACAACTGGCCGAATTCGATGGCGAAGGCGATGGCCAGGGCGATCAATACCGCCGGCAGAACGCGCAGAGGCGTTACCGCGCGCAGGCCCAGATACAGCAGGATGACCGCCAGACTGTCGCCGATATAGGGCCGGATCACCGCGTCATGCATATAGAGCGCGATGGCGATTTCCGTGACGAAGACAAGAGCGGCCGCCAGTGCGTAGGGCAGACGAAAGCGCACTAATCCCCCACGACCGGCGCGCCATCTTTACGATACACAACCCCGCCCTTCATGACGAAATCGACCTGTTCGAACTGTGCCGGATCGGCCAGCGGATCGCCTCTGGTGGCCACGATATCGGCATAGCGGCCGGGCTGGACCGCGCCGATATCTGAGGTGCCGATCAGATCGGCCGCATTGCGCGTGGCGGCGAAAAGAGCGTCGGCCGGCTTCATGCCGCCGCCGATCATCAGGCCGAATTCCATGGCGTGATCGCCTTCGCCGAGATCGGTGCCATAGGCGATCTTGACGCCCGATTTCACCGCCTTCGGGAAGTTCTGCTTCGGCAGCAGGTCATTGGCCAGTTCCTTTTCCGCCGTACCTGGCGTCAGCAGTTCCGGATAATCGTGCGCCACACGGTAAAAGACCTCATAGACGGTCAGGGTCGGCACCAGATAGGTGCCGTGTGCCTTCATCTTGGCGAAGGTCTGATCGGTGGCGAAGGACCCGTGCTCGACCGAATCCACACCGGCATCAACGGCGGCCTCTATGGCGCCGGCCGGATAGATATGCGCCGCTACCTTCATGCCCAGGCTGTGCGCGGTGGTCACGACCGTGCGCATTTCATCGTCGGTCATCAGCTGCTGGCGCGGATCGTCCCCGGTGGAGGCGATGCCGCCCGACGGCATGATCTTGATCAGGTCGGCGCCGCGCCGCTTGTGTTCGCGCACACGAATACGCGCCTGATCGACCGTATCGACAATGCCGTTGTCCCAGCCGGGATGGCTCAGCGCCGGATCGAGGCCGCTGCGGCCGTCGCCATGGCCGGCCGTCGGGCCCAGCGGCTCCAGCGCCACCCACAGGCGCGGGCCGGAAATCTTGCCGCCGTCGATGGCGTTGCGCACCGCCACGGTGTCATCGCCGCCGCCGACATCGCGTGCGCTGGTAAAACCCTGCTGCAGCATCTGGCGGCTGTAGAGCGCGCCATCGAAGGCGCGGTCGATATCGGAATGGGTGAAAGCGTATTCGGTGGCGTTGGTGCGGCTGGGCAGGTTGGCGGCGATATGGACGTGGCAGTCGATAAAGCCGGGCATGACGGTCTGCGTCGTCATGTCGATCACCTCGGCGCCTGCGGGCGTCACATAGCCCGGCTGGATGGCGGTGATGCGGTCATCGTGGATCAGGATCGACACCTGCTTTTGCGGCATGGCCGAGACGCCATCGAGCAGGGCGCCCGCATGGATCACGATATCTTTCGCCTGAGCGCCCCCGGCCAATACAGCCATAAAGGCGAGCATCGTCGCACCGTATTTCATTTTCATGATTTATCCCCTTGTCATGCAGGGGCTGAGCCTATGCGGTCGCCTTTGAACTGACAAGTCATCTGGCAATAAATCGAGATGCGCCTATCTTGGCAGGCATGACCGTTTATATCGACGACATGTACCGTTACGCCATCGGCCGTTTTCGCGGCATGGAAATGTCGCACATGATCGCCGATAGCGAAGCCGAACTCCACGCCATGGCGCTCAGGATCGGTATGAAACGCGAATGGTATCAGGGCGATCATTACGATGTGCCCCTGCCGCGCCGCGATCAGGCCCTGACGCTCGGCGCGGTGGCGGTCACCTGGCGGCAGTGCGGGGCCATGCGCCGTCGGCGCGAAATCGAGGGCCGCTGCGGTATACCGGAAGAGGCCGCGCGCTGGTATGCCAACTGGCGGCGCCAGAAAACGTAATTCAGGCAAACATCAACTGAAAGAGAGCCCAAATGACCGCCTATGTCATCATGATCCGCGAACGCATCACCAATCCGGAAGAAATGGCCATCTATGCCGGGCTGGCGCCCAAGGCGCGCGGCGATAACCCGCCGCGTCCACTGGCCTTTTACGGCGACAAGGCTGCGCTGGAAGGCGAAGAGGCCGACGGCATCGTCATCCTTGAATTCGACGATATGGCGCACGCCCGCAACTGGCACGGTTCGCCCGCCTATCAGGAGGCCATGAAGCATCGCCAGCTGGGCGCCGATTATCGCGTCCTGCTGGTCGATGGCGTCAAGCCGGCTTAAAACAATGACGGCTGGAAGTGGTTATGGCCTTCCAGTGATAGCAGGTAGGCCTTGGCTTCCAGTCCGCCGGCGAAGCCCGTCAGGGTGCCATTGCCGCCGATAACGCGATGGCAGGGCGCGATGATCGAGATCGGGTTCTTGCCATTGGCGGCGCCGACCGCGCGCGAGGCCGAAGGGTTGCCCAGTTGCGCCGCCAGCTGCCCATAGGTCCGAGTCTCGCCGAAGGGGATTTGGAGCAGCGCCTGCCAGACGGCTTTCTGGAAATCCGTGCCCCGGAAATCGAGCGGCAGGGAAAACTCACGGCGTTTACCGGCGAAATAATCGCTCAACTGGTCGACTGTCTGCCGCAGGACCGGATGCGTCGCGTCCTCCACCCTCTCGTCCAGGCGCACGCGCAGAGGATCGTCATCTTCCCACAGGATGGCCCTCAGTCCGCTGTCCCCGGCCACAAGTGTGAGTTGGCCAACAGGTGAAGGAAATGTCGTGTAGAAACAGGTCATAGGAGAGTACGTCACTCGCGACAGAAGAGAAGAAATCCATACACCCTGGGCTCGATTTAAGCCATCCGTTAACGCCGCGATTAACCATTTGTTCACCGCGAGCAGGGTAATTTTTGCCTAGTTCCGTCTTGCCGCACCGGTGAGGCGTCTTTGTGTTTTGAGGACCTCCTTGGCCAACGCTGCGCCTATTCCTTTCAAGCCTTCGGAAATCGGTGGCTGGCTGAAGCGCGGCGAGGTCATCATGGCCGTCGGCGTGATCTCGATCATCGTGATCCTGATCGTGCCCATGCCGAGCTTCGTGCTCGATATCCTGCTGTCGCTCTCCATCACCTCGGCCATCCTGATCCTGATGACCGGCCTCTTCATCAAGAAGCCGCTGGAATTCAGCTCGTTCCCGACCGTGCTGCTGGTGACGACCCTATTCCGTCTGGCGCTGAACATCACCTCGATGCGTATCATCCTGACTCATGGCCAGGATGGCGAGGAGGCGGCGGGTAACGTCATCCACGCCTTCGGCATGCTGATGACCCAGGGCAATTTCATCATCGGGGCGATCCTCTTCGCTATCCTGGTGCTGGTGAACTTTGTGGTCATCACCAAGGGTTCCGGCCGTATCGCCGAAGTGGCGGCGCGCTTCACCCTCGATTCGATGCCCGGCAAGCAGATGGCCATCGACGCCGACCTGTCCTCCGGCCTGATCGATCAGGAAGAGGCCAAGATCCGCCGTAAGGAAGTGGAACAGGAATCGGGCTTCTTCGGCGCCATGGACGGTGCCTCGAAGTTCGTGCGCGGCGATGCCGTGGCCGGTATCGTCATCACCGTGGTCAATATCGTCGGCGGTATCCTGATCGGCATCTTCCAGCACCAGATGGATGCCGCCGAGGCCGCCAAGACCTACATGCTGCTGACCATCGGCGACGGCCTGGTCACCCAGATTCCCGCCCTGATCATCTCGATCGCCGCCGGCTTCCTGGTCTCGAAGGCGGGCGTCGACGGTTCGGCCGACAAGGCCCTGGTCACGCAGCTGGCGCGCAATCCTGTGGCGCTCGGCGTCGTCTCGGCCGCATCCGGTGTCATCGGCCTGATCCCCGGCATGCCGATCATCTTCTTCGGCGCCATCTCGCTGGCCACCGGGGCGCTGGCGTGGCGGATCGGCCGCCAGCCGCCGCCGCCTTCCAAGGCGCAGCTCGATGCCGCGGCGGCGGCCGCCAAGCCGCCGGAAGAGGAGCCGATCTCGGCGGCCCTGGCCATTGATGACGTCAAGATCGAGCTGGGCCTCGGCCTGCTCGGCCTGATCAACGATCTGGATGGCCGCAAGCTGACCGACCAGATCAGGGCCCTGCGCCGCACCCTGGCGCAGGAGTACGGCTTCATCATGCCGAGCGTGCGCATCCTCGATAATATGCGCCTGGCCTCACAGGGCTATTGCGTGCGTATCAAGGAGATGGAATCCGGTTCTGGCGAGGTGCGCATCGGCTCGCTTATGGCCATGGACCCCTCGGGCCGTCAGGTTGAACTGCCCGGTGAGCATATGAAGGAGCCGGCGTTCGGGCTTCCTGCGACCTGGATCGACAATGCCCTGCGCGAGGAAGCGACCTTCCTGGGCTACACCATCGTCGATCCGGCGACCGTCATCACGACCCATCTGACGGAAATCCTGAAGGACAACATGTCCGACCTGCTCAGCTATTCGGAACTCTCCAAGCTGCTACGCGACCTGCCTTCGGACGAGAAGAAGCTGGTGGACGACCTCATTCCGCAGGTGGTTTCGACCGCCACCCTGCAGCGCGTGCTGCAGGCCCTGCTCAAGGAACGCGTCTCGATCCGCGACCTGCCGGCCATCCTCGAATCCCTGGGCGAAGCGGCCACACACACCAAGTCGATCACCCAGATGGTCGAGCATGTGCGTTCGCGCCTGGCCCGCCAGCTCTGCTGGGCCTACCGCGCGGAAGACGGTTCGCTGCCGATCGTCACCCTGTCGGCGGACTGGGAAAACGCCTTCTCGTCCTCATTGGTGGGGCAGGGCGAGGACCGCCAGCTGACCATGGCGCCTTCCTCCCTGCAGGAATTCATCCGCGGCGTACGCGATACCTTCGAGCGCGTGTCGATGAATGGCGATGTCGCGGTGTTGCTGACCTCGCCGAATATCCGGCCGTTCGTGCGCTCGATCATCGAACGCTTCCGCGCCAACACGGTAGTTATGAGCCAGAACGAAATTCATCCGAAGGTTAAGCTCAAAACGGTCGGGCAGGTATGATCGTCTTTTAAACGGCGACAGGCAGGTTTTGTCGGTAAAATTTTACACGGACTCTTTACGGCAAAAATTTTCAGTTGGCTAAATGCCAGATTTTTTTTGCTTATTATCTGAAATATGTTTTCATAAACGACGGGGTTCATCACAAAAATAACCGCTTTTTATAGACATGTCTGCCGTTTCAAATTCTGCGAGCGTTCACAGACTCGTCGCCATTGATGCCATGCGCTTCATAGCCATGCTGGCTATCGTCATCATTCATGCCTTGCCATCAGACTCTCCGGCGCCCGACTGGCGTTCGCTGCTGGTACATGCCTGCCGTTTTGCCGTGCCTTGTTTTTTCCTTGCCAGTGGCTTCTTCTTTGCGAGTAAAATCAGCGACATAAAGGCCATCAAGAGGCAAACGGTGCGCCTGCTGTCAATCTATGTGCTGGCGCTTATAGCCTATATTGCCATCACGCCGCTGACCTGGTTTCAGTGGCCGGATCTTCACAATCCCCTGCGTGTCGTTCTGTTTATCATTGGTGGTCCGGCTTTCCATCTCTGGTTTTTGCCCACGCTCGTTCTGGTACAGTGGATTTTGTACCTGCTCCGTCCTTACGGGTTCGGCGTCATTTTCGCGATTGGCGCTGTCGCCTATATTTTCGGACTGATCATTGCGCCTTACCACTATCTTGCGCACCTGCCGGATTTACAGTTGATAGACAAGACCTGGCAGACTATCTCGCGCCCGTTTTCGGCACTTCTTTTTGTTTCAATCGGTGTATGGCTTGCCGAAAGGAAACCGTCGATCAAGCTGGCTACGGCGGTCCTTATGACAATTGGCGGACTTGGTTTGCAAATGGCGGAAAGCATGTGGCTTTATCAGTCCGGCTTTGGCACCTTCAATTCTGTCGACTTCAGTATTGGCACGCTCTTTTATGGTGTCGGGATATTTTGTTTAGCGACCCTGTATCGGGGACCGATGATTCCGCAGTCGGCGAGTTGGGGGCGCCTGACGCTTTACATGTATGTCAGTCACATGTTTTTCCTCTACATCCTACATCCTGCATTTCTGTCTCATGCTCCGCTGCCCTCGCTCACGCTCTGCCTGCTGACTTCGGTCTTCTCCTTGCTTGGGGCATGGATATTTTCGCGTGTTAAAATGTCGAAATTTTTTTCGGGACACGTACACCGGAAACTGCGTGCCACTCCGGTGGAGTGAGATGGGCAGACTCTGTTTGAAGCTCAGTGTGGTTGGACAGGTGTAATCACCTCACGCACAAAGGCCCTCGCTTTGCTCAGCCCGTTTTTGCGTGGCAGGTTTTGAAGTCTAAGGTGCGGGCGATGCAAATGGACCAGGCAAAACTGGATGGTATAAAGCCAAAGCGCGCGTGGTTCGGTCGTGTCCGGGGCCGCGTTTATCCATGGAGCCTGATGGGCTGGTTATGGACAGCGCTTTTCTTCATGCTGTTCACAGTGCTCATTGTGCACATCAAGACACCTGAACGTGTATCCGCACCCCATGCCGATCGATGGTATCTGGCAATGGCGCTTCTGGTAATTATATTCCTGATCATCGCTTACAAGAAGTCTGAAAAGCCCTGATGCCCAACGCCTTTGACCGTCACGAACCCGATCTGCCACCCGGCGCACGCGATGTGCTGGCCACCATCCGCCTGCATGGCTGGTCCTATGCGCCGGACGATCATCACGCCTATACCACCGGCCTCGGTTACAGCCTGAAGGCGCCGGAAATCGTGGTGTGCAGCCAGGCGCCGCATGTAGCGCGCGATCTGCTGGCTGAAGCCTATCGGCAAATCTCGGACGGGGTGAAGCTGAGATATGGCAAGCCCTATGACGGCTTTTTCGATGACTGCGCGGTCTGGTTCCAGCCGATCGAGCGGCGCTGGTACGATCGTTATCTCGGCTGGAGCGTCTGGTTCCACGGCGATTACAATTTCAAGGCCCTGCAGATGGTGGTGCCGGATTCTGCCGGTCTCCTGCCCTGGCAGCCGGGCTTCGATCCGGCCGAGACGCAGCCCGATCTTTCGGGCGGCAAGTGGGCGGCGAGAGGGTAGCGCACTGGCAATGAGAAGGCTCATTCCAGTGGCAGCGTGCGAAGCGCCACGCGGCGCCTGAGCTGAAAGCGAAGCTTGACAAGGCGGGGCCATTCGCCGTTTAACGGGAGTACGGAAGACAAACTCGTCTTTGCGGGGAATTCGGCATAATGCAGCCTACCATCAGACAGGTTTTCGGCACCACGCGCCCCAGGGATATCTGGCTCAACCTGTTCACTTTCGACCAGTTCCTGACCCGGCCGATCATCCACATCGTCTACTGGTGCGGACTGGGCCTGCTGTTCATCTTCGCGCTCGGCTGGGCGGGCATCATGGTCGGCACCGGCATCAAGGACGCCTCGATCATGGGCTGGCTTTTGTCGTTCGGCCTGATGGTGGTTGGGTTCCTGGGTTTCCTGATCGCCGTACTGGCCTGGCGGTCAATCTGTGAGGTGTATATGGCGGTGATGAATATTGCCGAAGACCTGCGTTACCTGCGCCAGTTCCAGGAAAAACTGACCGCGACCAGTTTCGCGCCGCCATCGCAGGCCGCCTTTGCCGCCGATCGTCCGGCGGAACCGGCCGCTGCCGCGGAAGCCGCCGTGGCCGAACCGGGAAAGTCCGCCACCGGGTCAAAGGACAACATACTGGAAGATCCGTTCTTCCGTCCGCGTTTCGAGCGCAAGGATCTCTGACTACTTTTCCGCGCTGACAAAGGCCTGCGCGAGCGGCTTGGGGCGGCCCTGGCTGTCGAACAGCACCGGCTCGTCCGGGATCAGGCTCTTGCCGCCCTGCGCCGTATTCAGCCAGGAATCCGAGTCCCTCAAGGCCCACATCGTCAGACCGTAACGCTGGCGTTGCGGCACCTCATGACAGGCTTCCAGCAGCTCGTTCAGCGCCCGCACCTGATTGAGGCGCGGCTGGACCACATTGACCGGATGCGCCTCACGCAGCGAAATATCGACCTCCGACACATGCACCATCAGGCCCAGTGAGGCGATATCGCGGATCGCCGCCTTGATCAGGCCGGGGGCGATGCCGGAATCGATATGGGTCTGGGTGCCGATGCCGGAGAGCGGTGCGCCCTCCTTCAGCAGTTTTTCGCACAGTTTCAGGAAGGTAGCCCGCTTGGCTGGCGTCAGTTCGAGATTGTAATCATTGATGAACAGGATGGCGGCCGGATCGGCCTGATGCGCCGCCTCCAGCGCCAGGCCGATATAGTCATCGCCCAAAACCTCGCGCCACAAACAGGGGCGCAGACCCCGGCCATCGTTCCAGACGGGCTCATTGACCACGTCCCAGCCCCTGATAAAGCCCCTGTAGCGGCCCATCACCGACTGGATATAGCCGGCATAGGCGGTCAGGAAGGCGTCCGGTTTTGTTTTCAGCTTCTGGAAATAGTCGCCGTCCTGAGCATACCAGATCAGGGTGTGGCCGTGCAGGCTCATGCCATTCTGCCGGGCGAAGGCGGCCAAAGCGTCGGCGCGGTCGAAGCGCAGGCTGCCATCGGGCTGCAGCATGTATTCCATCTTCATTTCCCACTCCGGCGTCAGGCGTGAGAAATGGGTGGCGGCCAGTTTCGACCAGGCAGGGTCCTTGAGTTTTGAAAAAGTCGCGGCGACGCCCAGCGGGTAGGGCGTGACTGATTTCAATGGCGGGATGTCACCATAACTCTGTGCGCCAGCCATGCGGCTGAGGGCGATTGCGGTCGCGCCGGCGGCAAGCCCGCCCAGGAGACCGCGCCTATACATGAGATCAGGCCTGGCGGCTCATGCGCAGCGAGACTTCATCGAGCATGGCGTTTTCGATACGCTTGTCATTGGCCACGCGCTTGAGATGGGTCATTTCGGCGACGTGCTCAAACTTCTTCAGGTCTTCGAAGGCCAGGCCCAGCGAATCGCGGACACCGTCTTCTTCCTGGACGATCAGGTCAAGCTCGCTGACGGCGTTATCGCGGCGGACCTGGAAACCGCGGCGGTAGGCGGTCAGGCTGTGCGATAACATCGGATCTTCGGCGGCGCGCACGCATTCCAACTCGAATTCGGCATCGAGCGTGGCCAGCTTCATTTCGGCATGGGTGCGGCGGGTAACGACTTCCGCCAGGCGTTTCTGCAGGGTCTCGACCTCGAAAGTGGACAAACGAATTAATGATTTGGCCCACTTCGTCATAACGAACTCCTACATTTTTTCAGCTCAAGCGCCGCATGGCTCGTCGCATCGGCGACGGTGACCGGTCGGCCCTGCCGAAAGCGCGGCTTCCGGAGAATCGGGTAAAATTAACCCTTGCCTAGAATATCGGCCAAAAGGGTAAAGGACTCGTCAAGAGGTGTGTATTCTTCCTTACCCTGGCGCAAAAATTGTTCGATATCCGGGTTAAGGATAATAGCGCGGTCGACGTCCGGATCGGCGCCGGAACGATAGGCCCCGATGCGGATCAGTTCTTCCATATTGGTGTAGGCCGAAAGCACCTTGCGCGCCTGGCGGACGACCTCGCGCTCCGGGATGGTCTGGCAGTCCGGCATGGTCCGGCTGATCGATTTCAGTACGTCGATGGCAGGGAAGCGGCCGCGTTCGGCAATGCCCCGGCTCATGACGATGTGGCCGTCGAGAATGCCGCGCACGGCGTCGGCGATCGGTTCGTTGTGATCGTCGCCATCGACCAGCACGGTGAAGAGCCCGGTGATCGGGCCGGTCTGGGTGCCGTCTTCCAGGATCGGACCGGGGCCGGCGCGTTCCAGCAGCTTGGGCAGCTCGGCGAAGCAGGTGGGCGTGTAGCCCTTGGTCGTCGGCGGCTCGCCGGTGGCCAGGCCGATCTCGCGCTGGGCCATGGCGAAGCGGGTGACAGAGTCCATCAGGCACAGCACTTCCAGTCCCTGGTCGCGCAGGAACTCGGAAAGCGCCAGAGTCATATAGGCGGCCTGGCGGCGCTTCAGGGCGGGTTCATCCGAGGTGGCGACCACGACAATGGCGCGCTTCAAACCCTCAGGTCCAAGCGTTTCTTCAATGAATTCGCGGACTTCACGGCCGCGTTCGCCGATCAGCCCCACCACGACGGCGTCGCAGGTGGCTTCGCGCGCCAGCATGGAGAGCAGGACCGACTTGCCGACGCCGGAGCCGGCGAAGACGCCGAGGCGCTGCCCCCGGCAGCAGGTGGTGAAGACATCCATGGCGCGCACGCCGAGGTTCAGGCGTTCGCCGACCTTCTGGCGCGTATGGGCGGAAGGCGGCGAGGCCTTGAGCAGGTAGCCTTCCGGGCCTTGCGGCAGGGGGCCGAGGCCATCGATCGACTCGCCGAAACTGTCGACGATGCGGCCGAGCCAAGCAGTAGTCGGGTGAACCTTGGCGCCTTCGGAAGAGATACGAATTTCGGCGCCGGGGGTAATGCCTTCGACCGGGCCGAAAGGCATCATCAGGGCGCGGTCTTCACGGAAACCGACCACCTCGACCGGCAGGGGCTTGTCATGGCGCCGGATGATTTCGCAGCGCGCGCCGACCTGCATGTAGGAGAGGCCACCGCGCGCTTCGATCAGCAATCCGTTGACCACCGCCACGCGCCCGAAAACGCGCATGGGCTCGATATTCTTTACCGCTTCGACCATATCCTGCATGCGGCTCAGTATGGTAAATCAGAGCTTAAGAAAGGTTAACGGTCTCCTCTTTCCTATACCTCCCTGCTATGCCGGGGACGGGGACCATTGAGCGAAGCGAAGATGGGGGGGTATCTTGCTTTCTTCCCACGCGCTCATCATGATCAGTGGATGACTCCCATTCTCCTCGTCCCCGGTTTGCTGTGTACGGCCGAAATCTTCGCGCCGCAGATATCCGCACTCTGGCCCTATGGACCGGTGACGGTGGCTTCGACACTCGAAGGCAACACTATCTCCGAAATCGCCATCCATATCCTGGCCCATGCGCCGCCGCGTTTTGCCCTGGCCGGTATTTCGATGGGTGGCTATATCTGCTTCGAAATCCTGCGGCAGGCGCCGGAACGCGTGATCAAACTGGCCCTGCTCGATACCACGGCCCGACCGGATACGCCGGAACAGACGGCCCAACGCCGGGCCTTGATCGCGCTCAGCCGCAAGGCCAGTTTCAAGACGATATTATCGCAGATTCTGGTCACGCTGGTGCATCCATCGCACAGGCGAAATGCGCATCTGCGCGATGTTCAGGTTCGCATGGGGCTGGTGGTTGGCGTCGATGGCATGGCGCGCCAGCAGGAGGCCATTATCGCACGCGCCGATTCTCGTTCGGACCTGGCAGGCATCACGGTGCCGACCCTGGTGCTGGTGGGTGACAAGGACCCGCTGACACCGCCGGATCGCGCCGAGGAAATGGCGGCAGCCATCCCCAATGCGCGCCTGGTTATCGTGCCGGAATGCGGGCACCTCTCGACCCTTGAGCAGCCCGAAGCGGTCAATCGCGCGCTGATTGAGTGGTTGATGGCAACTTGACCCTGGGGCGTGTACCTGGTCTAAACGGGCCAGGGGGAAGAAATGCGCGCCTACTATGCCGCTGAGCGAGCAAAATTTTACAGCGACAGCCCGGAACATATCCTTGGCGAACTGACGCGCGGTCATCACTTCACGCTCGATATCGAACAAAAGGGCGCCTGGCTTCAGCAGATCGCTATCCTGCGTGGCGCGCTGAAGGACACGTCGGATTTTACCCTCTATTTCGAGTTCGCCATTCTGCGCATGGGCAAGCGTGCCGATGCGGTGGTGGTGATCGGCGACTGTATCTTTGTTATCGAATTCAAGGTTGGCAGCGAAGGCTTCGATCGCCATGCCATCGAGCAGGTGGAAGATTATGCCCTCGATCTGAAGAACTTCCACGAAGGCAGTCACAGGCTGTCGATCGTGCCAATACTGGTGGCCACAAAAGCGGTGGCCTCGCGTGATGTGCAACTCGAACTGGCGCTCGATCCGGCCAACTGGTTCCTCAATGACCGCAGCGATGTACGCTCGTCTTACTATCTGGAGGAGGTGGCCAGCGAGTTCGATGTGCAGGGGCTGGAACTGGATTTCACCGGTGTCTGCTGGGATGCCGACTGGCGCTATATCGATGGCGGCTGGCAGGCCTGGAGTTTCAAGGGCACGCGCTGGCAAAAGGTCAATGACGACTTCCGCCGGCTGTATCTGAAAAATGCCTACCGCGTGCTGCTCACCCGTGCGCGCCAGGGCATGGTAATCTTTGTGCCCGAAGGCGATGACGCCGACCTGACGCGGCCAAAGCGCTTTTACGATGAGACCTATGCCTTTCTGGAAAGCTGCGGATTGAAGACTTTTGAAATATGATCTAATATTATCTAATCATATTTGGTGACGAGACCGGCCATGCCCGCGATGAGTGTTTCCCTGTCCGACAAGATGCGCGGCTTTATCAAGTCGCGCGTTGAGTCCGGCGACTATCATAATGAGAGCGAATATATCCGCGACCTGGTGCGCCGTGATCAGGAGCGACTCAACAATGAGGATGCGCTAATTGCGGAGCTGGATGCGGCCATGGCCAGTGGTATGAGCAACCAAACAATTCCCGATATAATGCGCGAAGTCAAAACGCGGCTAAAGGCCGATGGCCGTTTATAAGCTCTCGGTTCCGGCTCGAAACAGACTCGCGGATATATACGAATATACCTTGCTGAATTTCGGCGAGCGGCAGGCCGACACATATCTGGCCGACTTGCACGAGGCGTTTAATCGTCTGGCGCATTCACCTTTGATGGGCCGCAAAGTACGCGCCTATCGCCGCCACGATCACGGACAATACGCCATCTTCTATCTGCCGCTTGATAGCGGTATTGCCATTGCGCAGATATTTCATCACAGCGAAAATATTGATGCAAAGCTTGGCTAAGCACCTTGTAACCCAATTGCTTCCGCAGCCGTATAAACGAATATCCGCAACAAGGGCGCGTCCATGATCCTCTTTATACTGGCCTATCTCGGCGGGGCGCTGACCATTGTCAGTCCGTGCATCCTGCCGGTCCTGCCGTTTGTGTTTGCCCGCGCCGATCAGCCTTTTGTCAAAAGCGGTTTGCCCCTGTTGCTGGGCCTGACTCTTACCTTCGCCGGCGTGGCGACCCTGGCGGCGATCGGTGGCGGATGGGCGGTGCAGGCCTCCGGTATCGGCCGGATCGTGGCGCTGGTTATCCTGGCCGGGTTCGGCCTGCTTCTGCTGTTTCCCGCACTGGCTGATCGCGCCACGCGGCCGCTGGTGGCGCTGGGCGCACGTCTGACTGAGACAACCAGCGGTCAATCCGGTTTTGCCACTTCCCTGCTGCTCGGCATCGCCACCGGTCTGCTATGGGCGCCGTGTGCCGGGCCAATCCTTGGCCTTGTCCTGACCGGTGCGGCGCTGAATGGCGCCAGTGTCTCGACCACCTTCCTGCTGCTCGCCTATGCCCTGGGCGCGGCCACCTCGCTGGCGCTCGCCCTGCTGGTCGGCGGCAAGGTATTTACCGCCATGAAGGGCTCGCTGAAGCTGGGCGAAACCGTGCGCAAAGCCCTCGGTGTCGCCGTTCTGCTGGGTGTGGCGGCGATTGCATCGGGTCTGGATACCGGCCTGCTGTCGAAGATATCCCTCGCCGGCACCTCACGCATCGAGCAGGCCCTGCTCGATAAGTTCTCGGCACAGAAACCGATGGCCAGGGCCGTGGGGCTGCCTGAAGGGCCTTTGCCGGTGCTCGGTCAGATGCCCGAGCTGGATGGCGCCGGCCTGTGGCTCAATTCAAAGCCGCTGACCCGCGAAAGCCTGAAGGGCAAGGTGGTCGTGGTCGATTTCTGGACCTATTCCTGCATCAACTGCCTGCGTACTCTGCCTTATGTGAAGGCCTGGGACGCCAAGTACCGCGATCAGGGGCTGGTGGTCATCGGCATTCATACGCCGGAATTCGCCTTCGAGAAGGACGAGCGCAACGTCCGCAAGGCGCTGAAAGATCTCGGCATCACCTATCCGGTGGCCACCGATAACGACTTCAAGGTGTGGAAGGCCTTCAACAACCAGTACTGGCCGCAGCATTATTTTATAGATGCGAAAGGGCAGATCCGCCACATACATCATGGCGAAGGCGGCTATGCCGAGTCCGAACAGGTGATCCAGCGCCTGCTGGCCGAAGCGCACGGCCAGGTTTTTATGGGCCAGCCCTATGTGCCGAGCATTTCCACGGTTAGCGGTTCAGGCGTCGAGGCGGCGGCCGGCGGCGATGTCAAGACGCCGGAAACCTATGTCGGCTATCGGCGGGCGGCGCAGTTCACCTCACCGGGCGGCTTCGTCAAGGACGCGCCCCATGAGTATGCGCGCGGAACAGCCAACCTGAATGACTGGAGCCTTTCTGGCGACTGGACGGTCGGCGGCCAGATGGCGGTGGTCAATAAGCCCAATGCCGGCATCACCTATCGCTTCCATGCCCGTGATCTGCACCTGGTGCTGGGGGCAGGGGACAAGCCGGTGCGCTTCCGCGTCACCATAGATGGTCATGCGCCGGGCAAGGATCATGGCGCCGATACCGATGCCAATGGCATGGGGGTGATCACTGATCACCGCCTCTATCAGCTGATCCGTCAGGAAAAGGCCGCCGATCGCACCTTCCAGATCGAATTTCTCGATTCCGGTGCCCAGGCCTATGCCTTTACCTTCGGCTGAGGCGTGACTATAGAAAAGCGCATGACCGACACCGTCCTGCTCTTTTCCTACGGCACCTTGCAAACCAAAGCGGTGCAGATCGCCAATTTCGGCCGCGAACTGACCGGCCATGCCGATGCCATTCCCGGTTATGCGGTAACGATGGTGGCGATCAGCGATCCGGAGGTGGTGCGGCTGAGCGGCGAGAGCCATCACCCTATCGTGGCGCCCAGCGATAATCCCGCGGATGAGGTGGCCGGCATGGTCTTCGAGATCACGCCGCAGGAACTGGCGGCGGCCGATGAATATGAGGTTTCGGACTATAAACGCATCTCCGTCCGCTTGCGCTCCGGCGTCGATGCCTGGGTCTATGTCAGGGCCTGAGGCGCTCCCGATTAGTTGATCGGATATGCCTGAATAGCTGTGTTATATTGGCTGTCCGGGGTGGGGGTACAGGAGTGTTGTCATGTTCTTTATGAAAGATGCGGCGCAGCAGGCTCTCGATATCAATATCGGCCGGGTGCTGGAGATGTTCCGATCCGGTGTTCTGGATCGCAGCCAGGCGTGCGAGGCCCTGACGCGTTTCTTCGAGGGCGCTTCCCATCACGACGCGGCCGATCTCAATGCCCATCTCATGCGGATCGTCGAGCGGGTCGATATCGGCACGCTGGAGCCCAAGGAAGCCCGGCACAAGCTGGTGAAAGCGGCGCTGGCGTCTGAAAAGAACGATCTGCGCTATGTCGATATTCTGCACCACATGGTCGAAGAGGCCTGATCAGGATTTCATAAGGGCCGAAACTTATGGCGCGTTTGCATTTGGAGATGCTGACGTGGGCAGGAAGCGGTGTGTGTGTTGCGTTCTGCGCTATGGCCAAAACGGCCTTCCGGCCCTTCGCATGGCTCCGGGCGTTCATCGGGAAAATCGAGACATTTAGTCTCGATTTTATAAGTTCCCGCTTCAGCGGGAACTTCCCTCTTCACTGTGTGATTCAAATGACTCACCAGAGGAAAATGCCGGTAAAAATCCTGTGCATAAAGAGAATCGTTGACTCCCGACTCTTGCCCCCGATTCGCAAATCACCTTACCCCTTGATTCTGAGTTTTCTAAACCGAGTTGTTAAGCTTAACGAATCTTAAGGGATTTCCTGTTTAGCATGAAGGTTAACGGGCGTTGGCATGTCGCCTCCGCCATTTTTCGTTACCCACGAGCCGGGAGGGGCTTAAATGCGCGTACTACTTATTGAAGACGACAGCGCGACCGCTCAGAGCATCGAACTGATGCTCAAGTCGGAAGGCTTTAACGTCTATACGACCGATCTCGGTGAAGAAGGTGTCGATCTCGGCAAGATCTACGATTACGACCTGATCCTGCTCGATCTGTCGCTGCCCGATATGTCCGGTCTGGAAGTGCTGCGCCAGCTGCGCGTCGGCAAGATCAACACGCCGATCATGATCCTGTCGGGCACCTCGGAAATCGATACCAAGGTCAAGACCCTGGGTTCCGGCGCCGACGATTACATGACCAAGCCGTTCCACAAGGACGAACTGATCGCCCGCATCCATGCCGTTGTCCGTCGCTCCAAGGGCCATGCCCAGTCGGTCATCCGCACGGGTGATATTGTTGTGAACCTGGACGCCAAGACCGTTGAAGTCTCTGGCAACCGCGTTCACCTGACCGGCAAGGAATACGAAATGCTGGAGCTGCTGTCCCTGCGCAAGGGCACCACGCTCACCAAGGAAATGTTCCTGAACCACCTCTATGGCGGCATGGACGAGCCCGAACTGAAGATCATCGACGTCTTCATCTGCAAGCTGCGCAAGAAGCTGGCCGTCGCCGCCGATGGCAATCACTATATCGAAACCGTCTGGGGCCGCGGCTATGTGCTGCGCGATCCGCACGAGCAAGGCAGCATTGTTGCTGCCTAAAAAATTTGGTGTCGCCGCTTAAGCGGCTTCGCCTTCTGAGTACTGAAAAAGCCCGCTGACCTCTCTCGGCGGGCTTTTTTGCGCGCCCATATCACCCCAAACGCACGAAATAGTGTGGGGAAAGGGCATGAAAAGGCGCAAGGCTCGCCTTTAAGTTTCCATAGTTTTATAATAGAGGAGGCTTTCCTTCCCCGTTTTACGTCGCGTTTGGGCCATTTGGTCGGTCGCGAACGTTTGCAAAGGCCAGCCCATGATCAGCGAGGACGCTGTCGTAAACCTGTTCGCCCTGGCGCACCCTGGCCGGCTGAATGTCTTTCGCACCATCGCAAAGGCCGGCCCGCAGGGCATGGCAGCCGGCAAGATCGCCGCGGAGAACGCCATCCCGGCCAATACGGCCTCGACCCACCTCAGCATCCTGACCGGCGCCGGTCTCCTGACCGCCTATCGTGACGGCCGCTCGATCATCTATCGCGCCAATTTCCCGCACTATGCCGACCTGATGCGTTTTCTGGTCGAAGAGGTCACGGAAAACCGTCCGGAAGCGGCCGTCGTGCTCCAGGATGTGCTGAAAGCGCGCACCAAGGCCTGAGTCAGTCACTGATGTCCGTTACCATCTATCACCGTCCGCAATGCGCGACGTCGCGCCAGGTGCTCGAACTTATCCGTGCCCAGGGCATCGAACCCCACATCGTCGACTATGTGAAAACCGGCTGGACGAAGGATCAGCTGACGACGCTTCTGGCCGCCATGAAGCTGGAACCGCGTGCCCTGCTTCGCATCAAGGGCACGCCGGCGGAAGAACTGGGCCTGACCGACCCTTCGGTCAGTGCTGCGCGCCTGCTGACGGCCATGATCAAACATCCTCTCCTTGTCGAACGGCCGATCGTGACCAGCGACAAGGGCACCCTTGTGGCGCGGCCGCCGGAGCGGGTGCTGTCTCTTCTCTGACATATTGCCGCCGGCTTGTTGCCCGCGTTCCGCCACGATACGGGCGGGGATTACCATTTTCTTATTTTCCGGACGGGTACCCCCTACGAACTCTTGCCTAAAGAGCCCCATTTCCACCGAAGCGTGTCCTTATTGTCATAGTCCTCAGCCCGCACCCGCTCAACAGGTGCTAAATCAAGAAGAGGATTACACCATGAAGACCAAGCTTGCTTATAAGGTTTCCGGAATTCTGGCGGCCACGGTTGTCGCTTCGGCCCTTGGCCTGTCGGCCCATGCCCAAACGACCACGACCCCCGATCCGGCGGCAAACCCCGTGCCGCCTGTGGCCGACCCGGCCGTGCCTGGCAATGCCGCCGCTGACGCCGCCACGCCGGTAGCGGCCGATACCAATGCCGCGAAGGACTTCATGAAGGAAGCCTTCATGGCTAACGAGTTTACCATCGCCGCCAGCCAGCTGGCCGCCACGCAAGGGGAAAGCCCCGATGTCAAGGCAGCGGCGCAAACCGTGCTCGATAACGGTCTGAAGACCCGCACGGCCATGGTCGCCGCCATCCAGGGTTCGACCTCGGACATGCACTTCGACCAGAATTTCACCGATGACTATAACGCCAAGCTCGGTGAGCTGAAGGCGGCCAAGGGCGCCGATTTCGACAGCAAGTATGTTGCGGATCAGGGCGAGGTCAACGACAAGGCCGAAACGGTCTTCCAGGCCTATGCCTCCACCGGCACCGATGAAGCGGTGAAGACTTTCGCCTCGAATACCCTGCCGGCCCTGGCCGCGAATGGCGATAAGCTGGACTCCGTCGCGCAGGGCGGCAACTAGAGCGTTCTCCGATCTGATTGTCTCGGATCGGGGCTCTAATTCTTTGCTTTGACGTACTTTTCGGAAAGTGCTCCAGACCCCACGCCCGTATAGATCGGCCGGGAATGCCGATCAGGGCGAAAAATCCCCCGGGACCGTCCCGGGGGATTTTTTATTCAGTCGGCGGTGCGGGCCGCCTTGGCCTGGGCCTTGGCGGCGTCGATATGCCGGGCCATGGCCTTGACGAAAGGCAGGCGGCGCAGGAACAGCCGGAAGGCGATGGCCGCCACTGCAAAGCCCATCCAGACCTCCGGCTTGTTATATTCCGGGTGCAGGTCGTAGACGAACACTTTGAAGCCGATGGACAGGGCCAGGTAGGGGATCAGTATGGCGCCCCAGCGCACGAATTCATCCTTCAGGAAGCCGCCCGCGCCGCCGGGATGATAGCGCCAGGCCGACTGGCTCGATAGCCAGCGGATCAGCACGACGAGCGTAATGACAACCAGGGTAATCGCGGTGGAAATCAGCACCATCAGCAGCGGATGAGCATGTTGCCAGGCCTGTGAAGCGGCCTGCTGTTGAGCGGGGGACATGAAGATGCCTTTCGGAAAGTGAAGTCCTTAAGCGCACCCCAAAAAGTGTAACGCACTTTTTGGATCAACATGCGCGTCAGGACAAAAAGCTTAGAGCGCCGATCTGGTTTGGCCAGATCGGAACACGGTCTAAGCTTTGATGTCCACTGTTACCGCTTTTGGATGTTTCTGAAACAAAAAAACAGACCTGTCTCACAAACAAAACCCCCGCCGGTGTCTCACCGACGGGGTTAAAACATCCGGGGGAAGGGATTATCAGGCGATCTTACGGACCGGGGCGGTCTGTGCCGCCGCGTTCTTGATATAGAGGCCGCGCATGCCCGGCATCGGCTTGAAGACGTCGGTAATGCCCAGCACGGTTTCAGCGGCGCCCAGGAACAGGCAGCCGTCATCGGCCAGAAGGGTCGCCATCTGTTCCAGCACGCGCTTCTTGGTCTCCAGGTCGAAATAGATCAGCACATTGCGGCAGTAGATTACGTCTTGGCGGCCGACCGTACGCAGGTCGTCGAGCAGGTTCATCTTCTTGAAGCGGATCGAGGAACGCAGCTTCGGCGAAATGCGCCACATCTCGTCGACCTTCTCGAAGTGCTTGACCATCATGGTGATCGGCAGGCCGCGCTGAACCTCGAACTGGGTGTAGAGGCCGGCCTGCGCCTTTTCCAGGCAACGCTCGGAAATATCGGTGGCCAGAATATCGAGATTGAGGCGCGGATACTGCATCCGCGACTCGTCCATCAGCATGGCCAGGGAATAGGGTTCCTGACCGGTCGAGCAGGCGGCGCACCACACCTTGATGTCGCCCGAAAGGCGCGTCTTGGCCAGGGCCGGCAGGATATCGCTCTTGAACTGGTCGAAGGGCAGCTTGTCGCGGAAGAAGAAGGTCTCGTTGGTCGTCATCGCGTCGGTGACGGCGGCCATCAGCTTTTCGTCGCGCTTGGTGCGCAGGGCGGTGAGCAGGGCCGAGACATTGGCGAAGCCTTCGCGGCGGGCCACCGGGGCCAGGCGGCTTTCGATCAGATAGGTCTTGTCCGCGCCCAGGATCAGGCCCGAGCGGGATTTTAGCAGAGCGGCGAGATGCTCGATATCTTCAGGTGTCATTAGTTCGGACGCTCCCCGCGCGCAAAAGCTTTACAGGCCGCAGAGAGCCCTTCGATCGGTTTGATGAGTTCAGCCAGGCCGGCTTCGGCCACGGCGCCAGGCATGCCCCAGACGACGCTGGTGGCTTCGTCCTGCGCCATGACTGAGGCATTGACATCGACCAGCGCCTTGGCGCCGTCGCGGCCGTCATGGCCCATGCCGGTCAGCACGACGGCCAGGGCGTGGTTGCCATAGACATCGGCGGCGGATTTGAACAGGGGATCGACCGCCGGGCGGCACCAGTTGACCTGCGGACCCTGATCCAGCTTGATCTGCTTGCAGATCGGGTCGTTTTTGATGGTCATGTGCCAATCGCCGGGGGCGATATAGATGTTGCGGCTCTCGATCAGCATGCCGTCCTTGGCTTCCTGCACCTTCTGCGGCAGGGCCTTGTCGAGGTGCTCGGCGAGAATGGCGGTGAAGGTGGCCGGCATGTGCTGCACGATCAGAACCGGCAGTTTCCAGTCAGGCCCAAGACCCAGCAGGAAGTTGCGCAGCGCAGGGGGGCCGCCGGTCGAAGCGCCGACGACCAGGCAGTCGATCCGCTTGGGGCCTGTGCTGCGTGGACGCAAAACGGGCGCGGCCGGCGTAATGACCGGCTTGGGCGCGGCGCGGAAGGTCGAGGCTGGCGCGGGTGTGGTGGTGCCATGCGCTGAAGGGGCTAGCGGGGCACGGGCCGCTGGGGCCGCCGGTGCCGGTGCGGCCGCCCCGGTACTCGCGGGCGCAGGCCATGAGCGCGTGCGGCCGCATAGCGCGCGGATCTTGGTCAGCAGTTCGGTGCGGAAGCCGTCTGCGCCGCCGATGCGGGTCGAATCCGGCTTCGGGATATAGTCGGCCGCGCCCAGTTCGAGCGCGCGGATGGTGACATTGGCGCCGCGCGTCGTCAGCGTCGAGGCCATCAAAACCTTCAGGCCCGGCTTGGCGGCGAGCAGCTTCGGCAGGGCTTCGAGACCGCCCATATTGGGCATTTCGATGTCGAGGATCAGCACGTCCGGCTGGATTTCCTTGACCTTCTCCACGCCCTTGGCGCCATCGATGGCCAGACCGGCCAGCACCATGTCCGGCTCCTGCTCCAGCCAGCGCGAAATGAGCCCGCGCACGACCGCCGAGTCATCGACGATCATGATCTTCAGGGGCCGCAATGAAGCGGAGGTGTGAGGGTTCAGAGACATGAATATGGCCGGAAAAAATGAATACGCAGGTACTTTTTTATTGGGCGTTTCCTCCCCGAACGCATGCACGCTTTCGGAGTCGTCAGTCGTGTCGGCCCCTAGAGCAGGCCGACTTCGGAGAACTTGGCTTCGAGGATTTCACCGTCGAACGGCTTCATGATGTATTCGGAAGCGCCTTCGGTCAGGGCTTCGGTAATGTGGGCAAGGTCGTTTTCGGTGGTGCAGAAAACGACGATCGGGGCCTTGCCGCCCTCTTCCTTGCGCAGCTGGCGCAGGAAGGTGATGCCGTCCATGACCGGCATGTTCCAGTCGAGCAGGATGGCGGAAGGCATTTTTTCCTTGCAGGACTTCAGCGCTTCCAGGCCGTCATTGGCCTCGCTGACCTCGAAGGAGAGGTTTTCCAGGATGCGTCTGGCAACCTTGCGGATAACGCGGCTATCGTCGACGACGAGACAGGTTTTCATCCTGTTGTTTCCTTATATTCTAAAAGGACCTTAAGCGGCCTTCAGATGCGCGGCATCCAAAAGCGTGTGCGGATCCAATACTATCAGAAGTTCCTTTTCCAATTGATAAACGCCGACGATTATTTCTGCCCAGCGCGGCGGCAGATTGCCCGGCGGGGCGTGGAACTTCTCATCGTCGAGCTTCAGGACCTCATCTACCGAGTCGATGACGAGGCCATAAGAGTCGCCATGCACTTCCAGACCGATGGCCAGCGGCTCGGGCGAGCCTTCCGGACGCGGCGGCAGGCCCAGACGGCGGCGGGCGCAGACGGCGGTGACGATGCGGCCGCGCAGGTTCAGCACACCGGCGATTTCGGAGCGCGACAGCGGCACGGGAGTCAGGCCGCGCGGGTGGAAGACATCGTGGACGCGGGCGGCATCGACGCCGAACAGCTGGCCGCCGACGCGGAGGGTTACATAGTCACGCAGGCTCATGCGACGGCCTTCTCACTGGAGTTATAAGCGGGCTGGCGCTGGTGTTCGGCCAGGCCGCGCAGCTGGTAGTAATCGACATCGAGGATTTCGCAGGCGCGACCGGCAACGACAGCGGTGCCACGTACGCCCGGACGATCGGCCGACAGCTCGATGGTCATGTGGTCTTCGACGACATCGACGATCTCATCGACCGCCAGGCCCATGGCATAGCCTTCGCCGGTGAAGACCAGCAGGGGCTGGATGTGGGCTTCATCGCTGCGCGACGAGAGCAGACCGGAGAAGTCGCTGTTGACCGTCAGGATCGGCATCAGCTTGCCGCGATACTGCAGGGCGGCGCGGCCTTCCATGATCTCGATCTGCGACGATTCAATGTGTTCGAGGCGGGTGATGTGTTCGAGCTCGACAGCCTTTGGCGCGCCGTTGCCGGCCTTGAAGAGCAGCATGGCGACCTTTTCGCTGCCTGTGTGCTCGACCGTTTCTTCCGTTTCCTCGGCGGCCTTTTCTTCCAGCATGTTGCCGGCGCGTTCGGACATCGCATTGGGATCGAGGATCAGCACGACCGAACCGTCGCCCAGGATGGTGGCGCCGGAGAAGACGGCGACATCGCGCAGGATGGTGGCCAGCGGCTTGACGACGATTTCTTCCGTATCCAGCACGTCATTGACGACCAGGCCGTAGCGGCGCTCACCGACCTGGATGACCATGACGAAGGTGGCGTCTTCGTCCCTGGCGGCTTCGAGCTGGAGCGTCGGGCCCAGCTGGACCAGCGGCAGCAGCTTGTTGCGCAGGCGCAGGACGAGGGCGTCGTTGATCTTTTCGATCTTGTGCTCGGCATTGGCGCCGGTGCGGACCAGTTCCATGACAGCGGTCTGCGGCACGGCGAACTTTTGCGCGCCGGCGCCGACGATCAGGGCCGAAACGATGGCCAGAGTCAGCGGGATCTTGATGGTGAAGGTGGTGCCCTGACCGGGGACCGAGTTCAGGTCGATCTGACCGCCGATCTGCTCGATATTGGTGCGCACCACGTCCATGCCGACGCCGCGGCCGGAGAGGTTGGTGACCGCCGCCGCCGTCGAGAAGCCGGGCGCGAAGATGAAGCGATGGATCTGCTGATCGCTCATGCCATCGACTTCGCCGCGCGGGGCCAGGTTCTTTTCGATGATCTTTTCGCGGATGCGGGCGGTATTCAGGCCCCGGCCGTTGTCGGCGATGCGGATGACGATGTAGCCGCCTTCATGGAAGGCCGCCAGCTTGATGGTGCCGTTGGCCGGCTTGCCGATATCGATGCGTTCCTGCGTGCCTTCCAGGCCGTGGTCGGCCGAGTTGCGCACCATGTGGGTCAGCGGATCGCGGATCAGTTCGAGCACTTGTCTGTCAAGCTCGGTGCCTTCGCCTTCCATGACGAGGTCGATCTTCTTGCCCAGTTCGTAACTAAGGTCGCGCACCAGACGGGGCAGCTTCTTCCACGCCGCGCCGATCGGCTGCATGCGGGTCTTCATCACGCTGTCCTGCAGTTCGCCGGTCAGGGTGGAGAGGCGTTGCAGCGGGGTGGCGAAGGCGGAATCTTCGCGGTTACGGCTGATCTGGAGGAGCTGGTTGCGGGTCAGCACCATTTCCGAAACCAGGGTCATCAGGCCTTCGAGCACATCGACCGACACGCGGATCGACTGGGTGGTGGCGATGCCCTGCGGGTCTTCGCCGGCGGCAGGTTCGGGGGCCGTGGGCGCGGGGGGCTTGGGCGCGGCAGCGGCCTTTACGGGCTCCGGCGCCTTGACCGGCTCGGCTTTGATCTCGGCAACCTTTTCCGGCTCATCGTCCATCCAGTCGGGCGCCTCGGCGGCGGCGAAGGCGGCTTCGAGATCGGCTTCGGAGACTTCACCGGGGCGCAGCTGGCGGCCGGTGGCGGGATCGATGTCGCCCGGCTTGAGACTGACCGGACCTTCCGGACCATCGGCGGCGGCGAAGGCGGCTTCGAGATCGGCTTCGGAAACTTCACCGACGCGCAGCACACGGCCGGTGGCGGGATCGACATCACCGGCTTGCAGCGAGCCCTTGGCTTCGGCGGCGGCGGCGACGGAAACGGCAGGGATATTCAGTTCGGCGCGCTCGGCATCGGCGGCCAGGGAGCGATCCGGCACATCGACGGTCTTCAGTGCGGAGAGATCGACTTCCTGGCCCTCGGCCATGGCTTCGAGCTGCGCGATCAGGTCGTGGTCATCGCCATCGGGCTCGCTGCCGGTCTGTTCCAGGCCGGCGAGGATCACCTTGATGCGGTCGATGGAGTGCAGGACCAGGGTCACGGCCAGCGGCGTAACGTCCAGCTTGCCGTCACGGAAGCGGCCGAGCAGGGTTTCGCCGGCGTGGGCCACGGCTTCGAGGCGCGACAGGCCCAGGAAGCCGCAGGTCCCCTTGACCGTATGGACCAGGCGGAAAATGTTATCGAGCGTCTTGCGTTCGTTGGGGTTGGCTTCGAACTTGACCAGTTCGCTATCGACGACCTCAAGGCTTTCAGCGGTTTCGGTCAGAAATTCAGCAATTAAGTCGTCCACAACATACCCCGTGTTTACTGGCCGCCCTGCCGGAAAGTGAGACTCCGGGCATGACTTGTCAGGGCCATAGTGAACAGCTTTGGTTAAAGGGCCGTTGCCAAAACCTTACCAAACTCTGAATTTTGTCCGATTTTCGCGAAGGGGTTGTTTATTGAAACGAAAATGATTTTTACGAGCTTCCCGGCAGCCTCTAACTTAGTACGGCCGCGCAAAAGACCTGGCCTTAATATCTTGATTTGAGCGGATGTGTTGTGATCTTAAAACTTACCACTTACCGATTGTGCGGAAATTATATGACCCAGGCGGAAGATAGGTTGCTCTATGCGCTGATGTGCATATGTGCACAATACATCGAAGATAATGGTGAACTCGACCATATGTGCATGAGTGCAGGAGAAGAAGCCGTACAGTTGTTGGTCGAAGATGGTCTGGTTGCACCTTCCGGCCGTGGAGGTACCTGGACAGAAGCTGGCAAAGCACTCTTATGGTCCAGGTAGATTGCCGGTCATCTTGTTTTGACTTTTGACCACCAAACGGCTAACGCCTCCGGCCATGTCAAACACCCCCGAAACCGAAGCGCCGCGCCGGCGCACCTTCGCTATCATCTCGCACCCGGACGCCGGTAAGACGACCCTGACCGAGCACCTGCTGCTGGCCGGCGGATCGATCCGCGCCGCCGGTCAGGTGCGCGCCCGTGGTGAAAACCGCCGCACGCGCTCCGACTGGATGAAGATCGAAAAGGAACGCGGCATCTCGGTTTCGTCCTCGGTGATGACCTTCGAGCACGACGGCAAGATGTTCAACCTGCTCGATACGCCGGGCCACGAGGACTTCTCGGAAGACACCTACCGGACGCTTACCGCTGCCGACGCCGCCGTCATGGTGCTGGACGCCGCCAAGGGCATCGAGCCGCAGACTCTTAAACTCTTCGAAGTCTGCCGCCTGCGCGATATCCCTATCATCACCTTCATCAACAAGATGGACCGCGAGGCCGAGGACGCCCTGGCCCTGCTCGATGAAGTGGCTTCGAAGCTGCAACTCGATCCGTCGCCGCTGTACTGGCCGGCCGGTTCGGGCAACCGGTTCCGCGGCATGCTGGAGCTGAAGACCGGCCTGTTCTACCCCTTCACCAAACGCGACAGCGGCGCCGAATACGACCAGGGTCACGAAGGCCCGGCCTCGCTCGATGAGGCCGTGGCCAATGGCTGGCTCTCGGCCGACGAACGCACTGAGCTGACCGACACCGCCGAACTGATCGAGGGTGGTTTCAAGCCGTTCGATGAGGAAAGTTTCCTCGAAGGCCATATGACGCCGGTCATTTTCGGCTCGGCGCTGCGCCACTATGGCGTCAACCAGCTGCTCGAAGCCATCGGTGGCTTCGCTCCGCCGCCGAAGACCGTCAAGGCCAGCAAGGCCGGCGTCGATACGGTGGTCAATCCGACCGAAAAGGAAGTCACCGGCTTCGTCTTCAAGGTCCAGGCCAATATGGACCCGAACCACCGCGACCGCATCGCCATGCTGAAACTGACCTCCGGCAAGTTCCAGCGTGGCATGAAGCTGAAGGTGCAGAACACCGGCAAGCAACTGAGCGTCAACGCCCCGATCATGTTCTTCGCCTCCGACCGCGAACTGGCGGAGGATGCCTTTGGCGGCGATGTTATCGGCATTCCGAACCACGGCGTGCTGCGCGTCGGTGACAGTCTGTCGGAAAGCGGTACGATCCGTTTCGCCGGCCTGCCGAACTTCGCGCCGGAAATTCTGCAACGCGTGCGCGTGAAAGATCCGCTCAAGGCCAAGCACCTCAAAAAGGCGCTGGAATCCCTGGCCGAAGAAGGCGTGACGCAGCTGTTCCGTCCCAGCATCGGCTCTGACTTTATCGTCGGCGCCGTCGGCCAGCTCCAGTTCGAAGTCATGGCCGACCGCCTGGCCAATGAATACGGCCTGGAATGCGTGTTCGAGCCGTCACCTTACGCCGAAGCCCGCTGGCTGGGCGGCGATGCTGCCAAGATTGAAGACTTCGCTTCCAAGTACCGCGCGCAAATGGGCACGGATATCGACGAGGCCCCGGTTTTCCTCGGCAAATCAGGCTGGGAAATCAACTACGTCGCCGAACGCTTCCCGGATGTGTCGTTCCAGAGGACGAAAGAACGGGGATAGTCTTCAGGTATTTTAGTGCTACCTTCGCCCTCCTCATAAATGGGGAGGGCGATTTTAAGTCAATAACTGCCACCCGCTCCGCACAATCATCGCAGCCAATACAAACCATGAGGCCGCGAACAGCATCATCCGGACGCTGATCTTATTGACCAGCGACTGCCACAGGGAATGGGCCACGCGAATAGCGACAAAGAGCCAAGCCAGGGCGACATTGATCGAGTCCGCCTGGCCGAGCAGCACGATCACGATGACCACGGCGTAGAAAAGCGGTGGCGCCTCGGTCAGGTTGTTGTAGTTGGCGGCCGGGTTGAGCGCCCAGTCCGGCAGCTTGCGCATGGTGGCGAAGGTGGCGGTATCCGGCGTCACGCCCGCCTGTTTAAAGGCCCTCATGCGCGTGAGGTAGAGCCACATCATCATGACGAAATGCAAAATTCCCATGGCCAGAATGGCGGCCAGCATGGATTTGGCGGCTTCGGTCATGACAAAAGGCTCCTTTGCTGCTGTTTCACGAAATCGATGAAGGTCCTGAGACCGGCACGCATCTGGCGGTGGGGTGGGTAATAGAGGCACAGGCCCGGATAGGGCGGCGTGAAGTCCGCCAGCACCCGCACCAGCCGGCCTTCGGCGATCGGCTGGGCCACCACGGCGTCGCTGATATAGGCAAGACCCGCACCGGCCAGCGCCGCCGTCAGCATCAGGGCGTCATTATTCAACGTCAGCCGGCCGGGCACATCCACGGCGATCTCCTCACCGCGCACCTCAAACTCCCAGCGATAAAGCAGACCGCTCGGTAGCCGGCGGCGAATACAGTTGTGCGCCGCCAGGTCGGCCGGACTGCGTGGTGGCGGATTCGCTTTGAAATAATCCGGTGCGCCAACCACCGCCCAGCTTATTTCCGGCCCGAACGGGACCGCCACCATGTCCTGCGGCACCACTTCGGCCAGGCGCAGGCCGAGATCGAAGCCTTCCGCTACGATATCGATATTGCGGCCTTCGGACACCAGATCGACGGACATGTCCGGGTAGCGCTCCAGAAAGGCCAGCACGACAGGTGCGATGCGGGCGGCCGCCCTCTCGGAGGCATTGAGCCGCAACAGGCCCGACGGCGTGTCGCGCAGGGCGTTGACATCTTCCATAGCCCCGGAAATTTCGTGCAGGGCCGGCCCCACTCGTGACAGGAACTGCTCACCGGCCTGGCTGAGGGATACGCTGCGTGTGGTGCGGTTGAACAGACGCACGCCGAGCCGTTGTTCCAGTGTGGCGATGGCATGGCTGAGCGCCGAAGGCGACATGTCCAGTTCACGGGCGGCGCGACGAAAATTATTATGCGTGGCCACCGTCACTACGGCGTGAAGCTCGAACAGTCCGGAATTGCGAAAAGCCATTGTGCGAAATCCTGCATTAGCTTGTGCTGAATAGTGCGTCTTATTCAATCAATTGTCTATGCCTATCTTGGCGTTCAGGTAAGTTGAGAGGATTTCACAATGCGCAAGATCATTTTCATCACCGGCGTTTCCACGGGCTTTGGCCGCGCCATCGCCGGGGCCGCCATCGCTGCCGGCCACACGGTTATCGGCACTGTCCGCAAGCCTGAGGATGCGGCCGCCTTCGAAGCGTTGAGCGCGAATGCCCATGCCCGCCGGCTTGACGTCACCGATACCGCCGCCATCGCGCCGCTGGTGGCCGAGGTCGAGCAATCCATCGGTCCCATCGATGTGCTGATCAATAATGCCGGCTATGGCAGCGAGGGCATATTGGAGGAAACGCCGCTCGAAGAGGTCCGCCGCCAGTTCGAGGTCAATGTCTTTGGGCCGGTGGCGATGATCCAGGCGGTCCTGCCGTTTATGCGCGCCCGCAAGGCAGGCCACATCATCAATATCACCTCAATGGGCGGATTCATTACCCTGCCGGGTATCAGTGTCTATCATGGCTCGAAATTCGCGCTGGAAGGCATCGGCGAATCGCTCGGCAAGGAGCTGGCGGGTCTTGGCATTCACGTCACCAATGTCGAACCGGGCGGTTTCCGCACCGACTGGGCCGGCCGTTCGATGACCCGCACCCCGCGGTCGATCGCCGACTATGATACGGTGATGGATGGTGTGCGCGAACGTCGTCAGGCCTATCATGGCCATCAGGTCGGCGATCCGGTAAAACTGGGCCGCGCCGTGGTGGAACTGGTTGCTAATCCCGCTCCGCCTGCCCATCTCTTGCTCGGCAGCGACGGTCTGCGGCTGGTGCGCGAAAAGCTGAACGCCTTGCAGCTTGAGATCGACGCCAATGAGCGCATAACCTTATCGACGGATTATGAGGATTAAGATGAGCACTTTCAAAATCGGCGGCGAAATCGAAATCAACCGCCTGGGGTTCGGCGCCATGCGCATCACCGGCAAGGGCGTCTGGGGCGAGCCGGCGGATCGCGAAGAGGCTTTGCGCACCCTGAAACGTCTGCCGGAACTGGGCGTCAATTTTATCGATACCGCCGATTCCTATGGGCCTGAGGTTTCGGAACAGCTGATCCGGGACGCCCTGTTTCAGGAGGCCGAGCGTCCCTATGGCGATATACTCGTGGCCACCAAGGGCGGCCTGACCCGTCCCGGCCCCAATATCTGGCATCAGGATGGCCGGCCCGAATATCTGATGCAGCAGGTCCACAAGAGCCTGCGCAATCTCTGCGTTGAGCAGATCGACCTGTGGCAGCTTCACCGCATCGACACCAGGGTGCCCGCCGATGAGCAGTTCGGCGCCATCCGGCAGTTCCTCGATGAGGGCCTGATCCGTCATGCGGGTCTGAGCGAGGTGTCGGTGGGCGAGATCGAGGCGGCGCGGAAGGTCTTTCCGGTAGCGACCGTGCAGAACCACTACAATCTCGTCAATCGCCAGCATGAGGATGTGCTGGACTATTGCGAGGCCCACGGCATCGGTTTCATCCCGTGGTATCCTCTGGCGGCCGGTGACCTGGCGCAAAGCGGCGGCCCGCTCGATCAGATCGCCCGCCTGCACAAGGCGACGCCCTCCCAGATCGCCCTGGCCTGGATGCTGAAACGCTCACCGGTCATGCTGCCGATACCGGGCACCTCGAAGGTCAGGCATCTGGAGGAAAATATCGCCGCCGCGCAGATCGTTCTGTCGGATGAGGAATTTGCCGCGCTGGATCGGGCAGGGCGATAGACGGGGATAACCACAGCCTCCGGCATCCCCCTTGCAATTGTCCGTTCACCTCCGAACGAGGCGTATCGTCCTGATACGTTTTTCGCTTAGCGGAGGCGGTGGACAGACCATGTTTGAATTTGGCCGTGAACTGAGGCGCATCTTTCGTAATCACGGGCGGATCGAAGCCGATCCCAGCCTGTATGAGCTGATGAACCTGCAACTGCTGATCGGGCAGGGGCGCCAGCTCGATATCGAGGGCGGCCGGGTCTCGACCAAGAACCGCTTCGCCCCCTATCTCGAAGCCGCGCGCATCTGGCGCGAATACGGCCGCCGCACCGGTGATCCCGTGGCACTGCGCCGCGCCGCCGCCGCCGCTGAAAACGCCGGCAAGGAAGCCAAGACCAGCGTCGAGGCTGCCTCGGCCGCGCTGGAACAGGCCCAGACCTGCCTCGTTTCGGCCGATCTGTTCGAGACCTGGGAACTGCTGACCTCCGCCGAGGAACTGCTGGCCGGCGGCCGCGCCGCGATCCAGGACGACGAAGCCCTGCGCGCCCGTTTCAACCGCGTCGAGGCGCAACTGGCGGCCCGTCTCGCCGTGAAACAGGGGATCGAAGGCGATCTCGAACTGGCCCTGCTGGCCATGTCCCATATTGACCGCGCCGTCGATCGTGCCGACAAGCGCGTGCAGCACACCCATGCCGCCGCCGACAAGATCGAAGCCGCGCAGGCCCGCTATGAGCGCGCCGACCTGCTGATGATGGTCGGGCTCGATCGCTGCGATCCGTCGCTGATGGCCGCCGTGATCAAGGATTTCGAGGCGCTCCAGGCGCGCTTCGATCCGGCCTATGAGCCGGTCACCTGGTCGCGCGTCAATCTGCGTCTGGGTATGGCCATGATCTGGAAGGGCGAGCTGGAAGGGAATCCGGGCGTGATCTCGGAAGGCATTTCCCTGCTGAGCAGCGAGGACGAACCGGTCGATTTCGAGCATTCGCCGATAGACTGGGTGGCGCACAAGCAGGCTTTGGCGATGGGGCTTCAGGCCCTGGCCGAACTGACGCTCAACGAGCAGATTTATGATAAGGCCATGCAGGTCTATGACCTGGCCATCAAGCGCCCCCTGCAAAAAGGTCTGGCCCTGCGCGGCCAGCTGATCAACAATCGCGCCGCATGTCTGGCCAAGCACGCCGAACTGAAGGGCGACCTGAAGTCGCTCGATCGCGCCGAGGCCGATTTCAAGACCGAACTGCGCGCCTGCAAGCCGGACAGCGATCCGGTCGGCTGGGCGATCCTGCAAACCAACCTAGCCCGCGTCTATATCGCCCGCGGCGATATCACTGGCTTCATGATGGAACGCACCGAGGCCGCCTATGCCCTGGAAGCAGCCGTGGAAATCTTCGATGAGCAGCACCTGAAAACCCTGTCCAAGGGCGCTCAGGTCCAGCTCGATCGGGTACGGGAAATGGCCTAATCCACATTGCCTCTTAACAGCCTTTCACGGGAGACTCTGTGACGGGGCGATGAGAGGACAGGATCATGACCGTAACCACCTCCAAAGGCCTGGCGCGCGACAGTGTGCTCAAGCCGGGCGAAACCATTCTGAGCGATGCGTCGGGCGTGCCCTTCACGCCGGAAAACCGCGACCGCCACGCCTCCGAATATGCCCCCACCGGTATAGATGACACGCCGCGCCTCTACAGCGGCGCCGCGCTCGATATCGATTCCCGGCAAATGCCCGATGATGGCGTGGTCGAGGTGCATGACACCGACGAAGACCTGCTGGCGATCGAGCGCGAAAGCCCCATTTCCGATAAGCCGGAACCGGTCCGGTGAGTACCCATGCCGTTGATCGCCTGGTTCTGACACCGGATGATATCGACCTCAAACGCTCGCCGCTGGCGGGCCACCTCAATGCCGAAACCTATGTGCTGGGCGCCTTCAATCCCGGACTGACCCGGCTGGACAATGGCAACCTGCTGATGATGGTGCGGGTGGCCGAGGCCCTGCGCAAGCCGATCTTCGATGACCACGTCCATTCCATCCGCTGGGATGCCGGTCGTTATGTGCTCGATCCCTGGCCGCTGGAACTGGTCGATACCGCCGATCCGCGCGTTTTCAAGCTGCGTGGCGGCGGCTGGAAGATCATCGCCCTGACGTCTCTGTCCTGGCTTTTGCCGGTCGAGCTGTCGCCGGACGGGCTGGAGGTCATCGCCATGCACTACAGCAAGGCGGTGGCGCCAGCCAGCAGCCTGCAATGCTACGGCATCGAGGATCCGCGTATCTCGAAGGTGGAGGGGCGCTTCCTGATGACCACCTGTTCGGTCAGCCCGGAGCGCCATTCCACAACGCTCTACAGTTCGAAAAACGGCCTGGATTGGGTGTTCGAGGATATCGTGCTCGACCACCAGAACAAGGACATGCTGATCTTCGAAGGGCTGATCGGCGGCGAATACTGGGCCCAGACACGGCCGCTCGGCGATCTCTATTTCGCCTATCCGCCGGGCAGCGAATGGCGCGCCGGGCCTTCGATCAATCTCGCCTCCTCGAAAGATACGCTCTACTGGAAACCCTATCGCAAGCCGGGCATCCGCCCGCATTCCGGCACGGTGGCCACGGCGCGCATGGGCGGCGGCACCCCCCCGATCCTGACGCCGGAGGGGTGGCTGACCCTGTGGCACGGCGTCGAGCCCAAGGAACTGGTCGGCATCTATCGCACCTACTGGTCGATCCTCGACAAGGATGATCCCGGCCGCGTGGTCCGTACTGAACATACGCCGCTGCTGGAAGCCAACCCCGATCTGACGCGTCGCATAGAGGATCAGGTCTATATCCGCGATGTGGTGTTTACGACCGGCATCGCCGATGGCGGCGATCATTATATCGTGGCATCGGGGGAGGGGGATTTAGCCTGCCGCATCACCCATATTCCCAAGTCGGTCTTTGCCGTGAAAGCTGATGCACAGGCGTTGAGCGAACAGGGCGTCGGTTGAGCGTCTTTAGGTTTTTGTAAACTCAATCTATAGTAGCTTTGCTATGGCCGCTCTGCCAGACTGAATTGAGTATATGCCGATGAGTTTTATACTACCTGACGCTGACACCTCCACCCGCCATTCGGCCTGGTATACGCAGGCCATGGAGCGGTTGATCGAAGTGGTTCAGGCGCTTTCCCAGGCGCGCGATATCGACACCATTTCCCGCATTACACGCGATGCCGCGCGCGAACTGACCGGCGCGGATGGCGCCACCTTCGTGCTGCGTGATGGCGACAAGTGCTTCTATGCCGATGAGAATGCCATCGAGCCTCTGTGGAAGGGCAAACGCTTCCCGATGGAGATGTGCATTTCCGGCTGGGTGATGCTGAATGCGCAGGCCGTGAAGATCGAGGATATCTACGCCGATGCGCGTATTCCGGCCGAAGCCTACCGCCCGACCTTCGTTAAAAGCCTGGCCATGGTGCCGATCCGCAAGATCGCGCCGATTGGCGCCATAGGCAATTACTGGGCCTATAATTACCAGCCGACCGACGAACAGATGGCCGTGCTCCAGGCCCTGGCCAATACCACGGCGGTGGCGCTGGAAAATGCGCGGCTGATCGAGGAACTGCGTGACAAGGTCGATACCCTGCAGCGGCAGCAGGCGCAGATCCGGGTGCAGCATGAATCGCTGGAGGTCTTCACCCACGCCCTGGCCCACGACCTGAAGGAACCGGTGCGGACGGTGCGCGCCTTTTCCGAAATGATCGTCGCCAATCCGGACGCGCCGGAGCTGAACGCCGGCTATTTCGATTTCATCCGTCATGCCGCCGACCGCATGGCCATGCTGGTCGATACGGTTTTCAACTATACCCAGCTGCATGACCCTTCGCGCACCATAAAGTCCGACTGCGAGATGGACACCGCCCTGGCCGACGCGGAGAACAATCTGCGCCAGTTGATCACCGAGCACGATGCCCTGGTCATGGCCAGTCCGCTGCCGGTCGTCAGCGCTCAGCCCAGCCATATGATGCAGGTGCTGCAGAACCTGATCGGCAATGCGGTCAAGCATTCGCCGGATGGCGTGAAGGTGGAGGTGTCGGCGCAGGACCGTGGCGATCACTGGCAGTTCAGCGTGCGCGACAATGGCCCGGGTATCGAGGCCGCTGACCTGAAACGTATTTTCGAGCCGTTCAAGCGGCTCAACCTGAATGAGGAAGGCGCCGGCCTCGGCCTGGCCATCTGCAGCAAGATCATCAGCCTGCACGGCGGGCGACTGTGGTGTGAATCGGCGCCAGGCGAGGGCGCCAGCTTTATGTTTACCTTGCCCAAGCCCGGACGCGATACCGGGCCAAAAACCGGGAGTGAAACCATGGCGGCCAATGATGATGCCACCGAGATAACGGAAAAGAGCGCCACCACCAGTCTGGCGCGCGTCCTGCTGGTCGATGACCGTGAGGCCGATCTGGAACTGACGCGCGTCTTCCTGCGTATCCGCGACAAGATGGAATCCGAGCTGTCGGTGGCGCGTTCCGCCAAGGAGGCCCTGACCCTGATGCGCCAGGCCCGTGCGGACGGTACGCCTTATGATCTGATCCTGCTTGATATCAACATGCCCGGCATGGATGGCTTCGAGATGCTGCGCGCCCTGCGCGGTGAAAACGATCATACGGCCGTGGTCATGTGTACCGGCTCGACCTATGACCGCGATGTCGAACAGGCCCGCGAGCTGGGGGCTGCCGGCTATATGGTCAAGCCGGCCTCACTGGCGCAACTGCGCCCGATGGTCGATAATATTCCCGCCCTGCGCTGGCAGGATGAGGGCGCGGCGGCGCGGCTGGTGCGGGCGGCCGCCTGACAGTCTGTCGGGCGAGCGGTTGCGTGACCGCCGTATTTGCTGTCCTATGCCGGAGCGATGAAGGTCGTCCGGGAGAGGAACATGAAGCGCGTTACCCTGATACTGATGGCGATTTTTGCCGTTCTGGCGCCATCTCACAGCTGGGCGGATAGCCAGTACCGGCTGCTCGTGCTGGCGATGCCGAGCAAGTACCACTACGAATATATTCCGGTGGCGCGCGAAAGCCTTGAACACCTGGCGCGCCTGCATAGTTTCGACATGACCTGGAGCCAGACCGCCGATCCGCTGGAACATGACCTGAGCGGCTACGCGGCCATCATGCTGCTCAACACGCCGGTGGAAGACCTCAATGCGGCCCAGCGTGCCGGCTTCGAAGCCTATATGCGTGGCGGTGGTAATGTCATTGTGGTGCATCGCGCCGCCATCGCCCTGCCGGCCAACAGCTGGCCGTGGTATGAAAAGCTGGTCGGGCGCACCGTGGCCACGCATCCGATGCTGCAAACCGGCGTGGTCGAGGTGGTCGATCCGGGCTTCCCCGCCGCCTATGGCGTGCCCGGGCGCTGGGTATGGAGCGATGAGTTCTACCCGCTCACCAATCCGTACAATAGCGATATCACACCGGTGCTGAACGTGGACGAGACGAGCTATGACCCGACGAAGATCTGGCCCGGCCAGGTCTCCAAAGGCATGGGCAAAAACCATCCCGTGGCCTGGTATCATCGCTTTGAGAAGGGCCGGGTCTTTGTCACCACCCTGGGGCATAATGTCGAGATGTACCGCGATCCGCAGTATCTCTCGCACCTGATGGGCGGCATTTACTGGACCGCCACGGGGCTGGGTCAAAAGCACTAGAGCGTTTTTTAATCCGAAAAGTGCGTCACACTTTTCGGAAAGTGCTTTAGACGCGATAGATCGCCTTCAGCTTTTCAAGCGCTCCTTGCGCGGCCACCGGATCGGCGGTTTCGTTGTCGTCGTTCCAGCCAAAGGCCTCGTCCGGGCCGAAATCCTGAACCACAATGCCATCGCGGCGCGCCAGCACGCCCACACCGTCATGATAGACTCCGTAATGAACGCCTTCCTGTGGTGTCAGCCAGACGATCTGACCGCGAACGGGAATGACGGTCTCATCCTTCCACAGGGCGCGGGCGCCATAGCCGGTGCAGTTGATAACCACCTTTTCCTTCAGCCTGGAGAGGTTGGATGGATCGTGGAATTCAATGTGTTCGAAACGGCCACCGGCGAGCAGGAAATCGGCCTCCAGCTGGCGGCCGTAATCGGCGATATTGAAGGAGAGATTGGCGGCGCGGCGCACTTCGGCAGCGGCAAAGGGTGTGGTTTCCGGCGCCACCGGGCCGGAATGCGGCATCAGCCCGCTTAGCCGGTCATTGAGATAGGCGAAGCCGGGATCGAACGAGGCCGGTGCGCTGGTCTGCGCGGTGGCCTGCGCTTCCGGCGTGGCGGGTTCCGGATCGCGGAGATTGTAATAGTCGATCCATTCGACCGGACTGCCGGCGCTGCCAACGAAGCTTTCGTGCATGGCCGCGGAGGTGCGCGCCATGCGTTCCCACAGGGCGGGGAAATCGGCTGTCATTGAGGCGGTCTGCGCCACGCGCGAATCCGGCGACCAGATGCCGGTGGCGCGGGCCGAACGGACGAAGGGAAAGCGTTCTTTTGCGTAGATGGTGACCTCGGCGCCGGCGCGCTGGGCGGTGAGGGCGGCGGTCAGGCCAAGCGCCCCGGCGCCAATGACCGCGATCTTGCGTGGCGAGGACTGCATGGCCAGCCCGACGGCGACCTCCGCCGACCCCCAGGAGAGCGACCAGCCGCTGCCGCCATGGCCGTAATTATGGATGACCTGCTTGCGGCCGACGATCTCGTTTTCGATGCGCGGACCGCTGGCGCGGAAGGGACGCAGGCAGACCGTGGTGCGGAAAACCTGGGCGGGATCGGTACGGATGGGGATCAGGGCCGGCTCGGCCGCGCGCGCCAAGGCAGGCGTCATAAGGGCCGTGGCGAGACCGCCGCGCAGAAGGGTTCTTCGATTTAAAGGATTGGCCATGATCACCCCGCCGGTTGCAACGCCGGCACCCTACAGACGGTAACATGGGGCGGCAAGGCGGGGACTGGTCACAAAAAAATGAGGAGAGGCTCGACACCTGTCCCCATTTTTTGCCTTAACGCACGTTCCGGAAAGCGCGTCACACTTTTCGGAACATGCTCTAGTGGCGATTGCTGGTGAAGCGGCCATTGTCGTCGCGTTCGCGGCCTGAAGCGCCACGGCCACCGGCGTTGGTATCTTCATCATCGTCGCGGTTGCGGTTTTGAGCGCCGGAACCGCTGTGGCTCATACTGCCGGCGCGGGCGTGGCCCTCGGGATCGCCGTGCCAGCCGCGACCCTGGCTGGATGACGCCCCGTAGGCGCGATCATTATCCCGGTCGCGACGCTCATTGCGGAAGCGCCCGTCTTCATCGCGCTGGCGATTGGCCTGGCCATGACGGCCCTGTTGGTGGGCATGCCAGCCACGCGCGTGGCCATAGGCGTGCCAGTCGTTGAATTCGGCGTCTTCGTCACGCGAACGGTCGTAATTCCGCTCGCGATCGTCGGACGCGCGATAATCGTCATCGTCGTTTTCGTAGCGAGAGCGCGGTCCGCTCATGTAGCGGCCGTCATCGTCGCGATGGCGGTCATTGCCACGATCATTGGAACGGTATTCACGGTCGTCGTTATAATTTCTGGGCATGTCGTCTCCTTTCCCGCAAGGCTGCGGGCAGACTTCTGGTATTCGCTTTCAGGAATTTCCGCTCTGTTGCCTCAGATCGACAGGGCGAAAAGGTGGTGTGCCGGTAAGGCCCGGACACGGCGCGAATACTAGGTCCGGCGCCGTAAGATTGTCATGCCGATGGCCGGAAGCGCCGGTAAATATGAGGTAAGCCTCCGTCCACGGACAAATGGAGCGGATATGGCAGGCGAGCTTTTATCGGCGGTCGATAAAGGTAAGCGACAGTGTCTGTTCGCAATTTGGCCTTATGCTGCGGGAAAGCGCCGATCGGATGCGCTTATGACTTCTTTATAGGGCAGAGCGGGGCTGGTGAGGATTTATGGCCGGGTGACGCCTTCACAAGTGGTCATTGACCGGTTTTGAATAGGTTATGACAAAAAAGGTGACAGCGCTGTCATTTTTTGCTTGCGTTAGCGGTACCACCCTGCTATTTAGGTGTTCTAGGCCTTTTTCGAGGCCTTTGCCCTTCCTGGGCGTTTCCTCCCTGTAAACTGGCCGCGCTGTTTAGCGCGGCTTTTTTTTTGCCTTCAGGGCTGATTGGCGAAGCGCTTGTCGATCTCGCGGGCGAGGTTGAGCGGGTAGGAAGCGGCAACCGTCCATCTTGTCGCGTCCTTCCTCATATACAGAACCCATGAGGCACCGACATCAGGGATATCCTGCCCGACTTCGCACAGGTTTTCCGGCTTGCTGATAACGAACTGTGTCGTATCCGGTTTGCCATCCACTGTCTGTGTCAGTTGCGCGGTGGCCGTCCATGTCGGCAGCGCGTTCAGGAAAATGGGTTTAGGCTCCGTGCTGGTAATGGTGGCGATCACTACGGCGTCGTAGGATTCCCGAACACGTTCATCGGGCGTTACGGCGTGGCGACAGGCATTGGCAGTACAGGGTGCAGCTATGATCAGGGAGACGAGCAGAATGAGGACTGTTTTGCGCATTTCCGTACTCCGAAGAAAGCCAGAAGCCCCACCACCACATCTCACGCTTCGCGTTCGTGCGGTCCCCCTCCCCATCGGAGATGGAGAGGTACAGGAAGGATGACCTCCAAATGGAAAGGCATCGTGCCGATCCATTTGGCAAGGGCGACCGCCGGCCGCGCACGCTTCGCTGCTTGAGCACAATGCGTGTATGCCTCTTACTAAGAAACCTTAATCGAGACCAAGTCCCGATTAAGCGGCGTGGCCTTCGGCGCGGCGCATGCGCCAGAAGCGGATGGTGCGCAGGGCGGTTTCCTTTGGCAGCTCGTTATAGAGGCGGGCATATTCGCCGGCCTTGCCCATGGCGTTTTCCTGATCGGCCAGCATGATCATGGCGTAGGTCAGGAAGAGGGCCTTGTCGAGATCGGCGGCCTTGCAGGCGATCGCCAGGGCGTCGATTTCCTTTTTTTCCACCAGATGGCGGGCGGTCAGGAAATCGAGATCGGCCATCTGCGAGAGGGCGCAGAGGAAATAGGTCGGGTTCGGATCGCGCATGTACTTGGCGAGCAGGGTCGGCGTCAGGCGCGAATTGCGGCGCAGGGAATCGACCTCGGCCGAGATCTTTTCGTAATCTTCCGGGAAGCTGCCATAGGCGACAGCCACCTTGTTGCGGCCCTTGGAAAGTGCCAGTTCCAGCGCCGCCGGATCGAGTTTTTCGTTCTCGCGCATGATACGTTCGCGCAGGCGGGCCTCGACGACAAAATACATGTCGTTCATCAGGTCGACCGGCATGTCGGTGCGATTGACGACGACCTCGTGCAGGGCCGGATTGGACTGGGCGCGCTGGACGACCTGCTCGTTCGAGGCGCGCGACAGGCGGGCGCCGTCATTGCTCAGCAGGGTGTGCAGGGTGTCGTCGTCGCCGCGGTTGACGATGACGCCGGAAATGTGCTCGGAGACGGTCTCGCGCTTGGAAACCGCGCGCAGGTGATCCTGGCCTTGCGTTGAGACGATGTGGAGCAGGTCTGTTTCGGTCAGGGCTTTCGAGCGCGTCAGGATCGGTTCGGCGACGGCGATATCATCGGCGGCCAGGCGGCGCAACAGCCCTAGCGGCGCGCGCTGGGCTTGAGACAATGAGGCGGAGATTTCGGCGCGGACCACGGTTTCCATATCGGCCGTCAGCTGGCTCATCACCGTGTCGTAGAGTTCCATTTCCGGCCCGCTGATATCGTCCGGATTGGTCATGAAGACGCCGGTTACCTGGCGCAAAAGCTCGCGACGCTTGGCGCTGGAAGGCTCCTTGGCGAGGTCGATCAGGTCGGTGAGCGTGGAGGTCGGTACGCGGGACATTCTGGTTCCTTGGTAGCCATTCTGGCGAGGTCGTTATCAGTTTGCGGCGGTCTTCTTGTCTTTGGCGGTATCGCTGTCATCGTTCGAGTCATCGCCGGACTGGCTGGTCTTGTCATCGGACGAAACGGTCAGCAGGGCGCCGGTAGCGTCCGGCGTAACCTCGATCGGGTCTGGCTTCAGGCCGTACTGGCGGTGCAGGCTGTAGAGGCGCGGCTCGTCGGCCGGAGTTTTGTACTGTTCGCCGGGAATGAAGACGTGGTCGGCCGTCTGCGAGGCCAGGGAGACATCGGGCTCCGGCGCGGTGGCGGTGGAAGGCGCGGATGTGTCCTTCGGGGCCTCGGCGGTCGGCAGCTGCGCGGCGCGGGCGGCGGCGATGCGGGCGGCATATTTGCTGGTGGCCGGCACCTCATAGGCGCCGTCACTGCTTAAGGTATTGGCGACGGCCGGCGGTGTCGGCGCGGTCTCGATGGGCGCAGGTGGCGGCGCGGTGGCGACGACGGGCTTGGCCTTTGCCGCGGGCTTTGAAGACGCCTGAGGCGTGGCTTTCGGGGCAGGCTGGGTTATCGGCGCTTCAGGCGTCAGGTCCGGATCATCGGCCAGGCCGGGATCGGGCGGGTAGCTGTCGTCGTCGGCTTGCGGCGCTGCGACGGGCACCACGGCCACGGGCCTGGGCGCGGCGAGGGGCACGGGCTGCGACACGGATATCGGTGACGGCGCACGCACGGGTGGGGCCGGTACAGGGGCGAAGGTCTGCTGAGGCGAGGGCACGTTGGAAGCGACCGTGGCCTGGACCTGCTTGGCTGGCCAGCGCAGGTTGCGCGCGTAAGGATCGCCGACCTGTCCGTAAGGCGAGGGCGGCACGGCATAGGCGCCGCTGGCGGTCTGGACCTGATCGGGCTGCGTGGCCGTATCCGCCTGGCTTTTGTTGTTCCAGCTCAGGTAAGCACCATCGGAGCCGGCAAGGGCCATGCAAGGCACCGCGACCGCGGCCAGGCTAAGGGCGGCGGCAGACAGCAGGGAGCGGGCAAGGGCAGGCTTAGTCATGGCTTGCTTTTGAAAAATTACGCGTTACGTCGGGTTGTAATCCGGTAATCCTAAGCCAGCGAGTTTAATTAAGGCCTAATAAGGGTGTGGGAATTCGGACCCTATCCTGCGCGAAACGGATGCACAGGCAGTCAGCCGGCCAGCTGGCTGCGCTTTTCCTCCAGCTCCAGCCACTCCATTTCACCGTTTTCCAGATCGGCGCGTAAAGAGTCCAGCGCCTTCATGGTGGCGTCGAACTTTTTCGGGTCCTTGCTGTAGAGCGACGGATCTTCCAGCACGGTTTCCAGCCGTTTGATCTCGGCGGACCATTTCGGCATCAGCCCGTCGAGATCGTCGAGGCGCTTCTGGTCCTTGTAGCTGAGCTTTTTCGGCGCGGCCTTGACCGGCGCCGGCGCGGGGGACCTGCTCTCGATCTTGGCGGCCTCTTTCTGCGAAATATCGGCGAAAAAATCGGGGTTCTGGCGGATGAAATCCTGCCAGCCGCCCGGGGTTTCGGCGGCCCCGCCGCGGCCATTGAGCGCCAGGGTCGAGGTGGCGAGGCGGTCGATGAAATCGCGGTCGTGGGAGACCAGGATCAGGGTGCCGTCATAATCGGCCAGCATGTCTTCCAGCAGGTCCAGCGTATCCATGTCGAGATCGTTGGTCGGTTCGTCGAGCACCAGCAGGTTGGTGGCGCGGGCCAGGGCCCGGGCCAGCTGCAGGCGGTTGCGCTCACCGCCGGAGAGCGACTTCACTGGCTGGCGCAGTTGCTTTTCGCGGAACAGGAAGTCCTTGGCGTAGGCGGCGACATGGCGCGGCTGACCGCGCACCATGATCGAATCGGAGCCGGAATTGGCCAGCACGTCCCACAGGGTCTCGTCGCCCTTCAGGGCATCGCGGCCCTGGTCGAGATAGGCCACTTCGAGCCCGGTGCCGAGCCTGATATCGCCGCTATCGGCCGGCATTTCGCCAAGCAGCAGTTTGACCAGGGTCGACTTGCCGGCGCCATTGGGGCCGACAATGGCCAGCCGGTCACCGCGCATGATGCGTGTGGTGAAGTTCTTCAGCAGCACCTTGTCGCCGAAGGCTTTCGAGATGGCCTTGACCTCGGCCACCAGCTTGCCGGAAGTGCCGCCGGAATCGATCGACATCTCCATCGGCTTGTTGGTCTGGCTCATGCGGAAGGCGTGTTCGCGGCGCATCTCCTCCAGGCGCGCGGCGCGGCCTTCGTTACGCGTGCGCTGGGCGGTGATCGAGCGGTAGAAGGTGTAGGTTTCGCGCTCGATGGCCTTTTCGAGACGGCGCAAGCTCTCGGCGGTTTCGGCCTCCATCTTGGCCTGCCATTCATCGAAGCCGGTATAGCCGGAATCGCGGCGCAGGATCCGGCGTTCATAGAGCCAGTAGCAGCGCTCGGTGACGCGCTCCAGGAAGGTGCGGTCGTGGGAGACGATCAGGGCAGCGCCGCGGAAGGCGCGCAGGCGGTCTTCCAGGGTTTCGATGGCGAAGATGTCGAGGTGGTTGGTCGGCTCGTCGAGGAAGATCAGGTCGGGTTCTTCGGCAAAGGCCTTGGCGAGCGCGGCGCGGCGCTTTTCGCCGCCGGACATGCCTTGCGTCGGTTTGTGCGGATCGATGCTGAAGGCGTAAAGCTCGGCCTCGGCGGTGTAGCTTTCCGCGCCGCCGGAGGTGGCCCAGTCGAGGATGGTGTCGCCCGTCGGTTCCGGCTCCTGCAGCACGAAGGCATAGCGCACGCCCTGCTGAACATTGCGTTCGCCGGAATCGGGCTCGATCAGCCCGGCCAGCATGCGCATCAGGGTCGATTTTCCGGCGCCGTTGCGGCCGACCAGGCAGGCGCGCACGCCACGTTCGAGGGCGATATCGACGCCATCGAACAGGGGATGCGGGCCGTCCATCAGGCGGACGTCTTTCAGGGCGAGCAGCGGGGCTTTTGCGGGAGCTTTGGACATGAGCGGGGATGTAGGACGCCGGGGGGCAATTTACAAAGGGTTTTTTGGATCAGCCTTGCACCAGAACATAGTCAATCGCCGCGCACACCGCTGCCACCTGGGCGTCATTGCATTCCTTGGGCGAGGCGGTCGGGCTATCGGGATAGACCTCCGTGGTGGTGGTATAGGGCGCGCCGGTGATGCCGGTGCACATGGCGTAGGTTGCGACCGGATATTCGATCACGCCGTGCGCCACGACCGGGCAGCCGATGATATGGCCGCTGGCATCGGGCGGTGCGATATGGGTGACCCTGGCAACGGCGGCGATGATGGCCTGCTGGAATTCCGGCTGCGGATGTTCGCTGTCATCGACCAGATAGAAGCCATCGGGGACGGTATCGGGTATGAAGTCCTTGCCATCGCGCGCCGCCAGGGCCGGGCGGAATTCGCTTTCATCGCTGTCAGTCGTTTCGTGCAGGTCGATGTGCATAAGGAACTGGCCGCGCAAGGGGGCGACCAGTTCGATCAGGGCGGTGGATTCGCGCGCCGGGCCATCGGGGCGGAAATTGCGGTTGGGATCTATCGCGTCATAGTTCCAGCGGTTGATGCGCTCATAGCCCCACGGACTGACGCAGGGGGCCACCAGCAGGTTGATGCGGCCGGCATAGCGGGCGGCCTCGGTTTCGAGGAACTGAAGCGCGCCCATGACGCCGCTGGTCTCATAGCCATGGACGCCGCCGGTTACCAAAGCCACTGGCAGAGCGGGGTTCCAGTTGAGAGAGCGGACTGCGTACAGGGTATAGGTCTCGCCATTGTAATCGAGGGCCCCATAGGCGCTGACATCGAAGCGGTCTGACAGGGATTCGATGCGGGGCAGGACGTCTTCGGTATAGCTGCGCAGGCCTGTACGCTGCCTGCGCCAGGTGTCTCGCTCCGTATCGCCCCATGGCGTTCCGGGCGTTCCGATCGGGTAAAAGGCGGTGGTCATGGCAGTCTCGTGGTCAGGAGGTGTTTACTGAATACTATCCTGCGTGGGAGGAAGAAAAAAATCAAACCGCTTGAGGCGAACAGCCAAATCTGCTTTTGTCTGATTAAATAAAAATGAAATAGCAAAAGAGTTGGGCGGATGGTTTCGGTATCACGACGAGCATTTATGGCGGGCAGCGCAGCGGCGATCTGTGCCTGCGGGTCGGCGCATGGCATGGGCCTCAAGATGACGGGCGCCAGGGTGAGGCCGCCGCTCGATCTGCTGGAACGCGATCAGGTGCAACTGGGCGACGGGCCGTTGCGCGAACAGTTCGACTATCAGCGCAACCTCTTTCTCAATCTCGATGACGACAAGCTGCTGAAACCTTTCCGTCAGCGGGCAGGGCTGCCGGCGCCGGGCGAGGATATGGGCGGCTGGTACGACGACTCGCGCGATTTCTTTGTCGATCCGAACGACTGGAGCAAGGCCAACTGGCATGGGTATATACCGGGCCACAGCTTCGGGCAGTATATCTCCGGCCTGGCGCGCGGTTATGCGGTCACCGGTGATGCGGCGGTGGCGCAGAAGGTGCGTGGGCTGGTCATGGCCTATGCGCCGACCGTGGGGCCGAAGTTCTTCGAGGGCTATTACCTGCCGGCCTATACCTATGACAAGCTGGCCATCGGGTTGATCGACGCCTACCGCTATACCGGGGTGGACGAGGCCAAGGGCGTGCTCGACAAGCTGACGGATTCGGTGCTGCCCTTCCTGCCGGAAAAGGCCCTGACGCGTGAGGAGCGCCGCCAGCGGCCCTATACCAGTGAGGCCGATATCTGGGACGAGCCCTATACCCTGCCGGAGAACCTCTTCCTCGCCTGGCAGCTTGGCATGGGCGAGCGATATCGCGCGATGGCCTTGCAATATATGCAGGATGAGGCGCTGTTCGATCCGCTGGCCAAGGGGATTAGTCCGCTGAAGGGCAAGCACGCCTACAGCCACGTCAATGCGCTCAATTCGGCGATTGAAGCCTACTACGTGACCGGCGAGGCGAAGTATCTGGCGGCGGCGAAAAACGGTTTCGATTTCGTGCTGGCGCAATCCTATGCCACCGGCGGCTGGGGACCGAACGAGGAACTGGTGGCGGCCGACGACAGCGAGACGCTCTACACCATGCTGAGCGAGACGCACCGCTCGTTCGAAACGCCGTGTGGCGCCTACGGTCATTTCAAGGTGGCGCGCCATCTGCTGCAAATCACGAAGGACAGCCGTTATGGCGACAGCATGGAGCGGGTGCTTTACAACACCATTCTCGGCGCCAAACCGACCTTGCCGGACGGCAGCACCTTCTACTATTCCGACTATAACCAGAGCGCGCACAAGTTCTTCCGCGATGAGAAGTGGCCGTGCTGTTCGGGCACCTTTATCCAGCTGACCGCCGATTATGGCACCTCGGCCTATGTGGTGGATGCGCAGGATCTGTACGTCAATCTCTATGTGCCTTCGACCGTTTCAGGCTTGTTCGGTGGCGAGGCGGTGAAGCTTACGCAGGCGACGGCCTATCCGCTGGAAAACACCAGCCGCCTGACGGTGAGCGTGAAGCGCCCGGCGGCGTTCGGGTTGCAACTGCGCATTCCGGTATGGGCTGGTAAAGCCACGCGTGTGACGGTCAATGGTAAGGCGGTAAAGGGCGTGACGGCCGGCCGTTTCCTTGAGGTGCGGCGGACATGGCGAGAGGGCGATGTGGTTGAAATCGCCTTCGATATGGGGATGCGTCTGGAGCCGCTGAATGCCGCGCATCCGGAGATGGTGGCCCTGCTGACCGGACCTCTGGTGCTGATGCCGATTGGCGCGACGGCGGCTTTAACGCGCGATGACTTGCTGGCAGTGAGGCGCGAGGGCGCGGAGAACTGGCGGGTAAAGGCGGCGACGCTGAAGCCATTTATGGCGATCAAGGATGAGACGTATCGGGTTTATACGCGGGTGGTGGCGTAAATAAGAAGATACCCCACCACCACGCCAATAAATTGGCGCGGTCCCCCTCCCCGACAAGCGGGGAGGTACGATAGCGGCGGCATTCTTGATCCTCCCCGCTTGTCGGGGAGGGGGACCGTGAGCGCAGCGAGCGGTGGTGGGGTTTCTTGCTTGTGAAATCTGCGTTATCAATCGCTTATGCCGGATAAATCTGACCGTAAGATCGCGTTGGCGCGGAAATTGCGCAAAACCATGACGGAGCCGGAACGGCTCCTGTGGGCAAGGCTCAAATCACGCGCGCGGGGTGTCGTCTTCAAGCGTCAACAAGCCATTGGACCTTATGTGCTCGATTTCTTCTGCTATCAGGCACAATTGGCAATCGAGGTGGATGGCAACACGCATGACTATGAACGCGATGCCGTCAGGGATGATTATTTCCGCAGGCTGGGCATTGAAACCTATCGGGTTCCGGCAGCGGACGTTTATCGAAATGCCGATGCTGTGGCTGATGGCATCTGGCTGAGAGTCGAAGCGCGGCCGAGCAGGCGTTCATAGAAGCCGCCGAACGTGCCGTCGGGCGAGACCAGATGGATTTCGAGTATCCAGTGGCGGGTCTGGCCATTGGCATCGCGGTCGCGCATCCGCGTGGGGTTTGACGGACGGATATGGTGGTGCTGTTTGGCGCCGGGGATGCGGGCGTGGGGGAATTCCGCCACGATATGTCCGGCGATCTGGCCGCCGAAACGCCAGCCGGCTTTTTCGGCCGATTGACAGGCGAAGGCATATAGTTCCGCGCCGGTTATGTCGTCATGGGCGTCGAAATGGGCTTTCACCAGGTCAAACTGTTCGGGCAGGGCGCGGACGAGCGCATGTTTGATGGGATCGTCGCCGACGGCATAGCTGCGGCCGACATCGGCCTCCCAATCGGCGAAGACGGGGCCGACATCGAGAAAGACCATGTCGTCCGCTTCGATGGTGCGGATGGGCGGGTTGTCGCTGAAATCCGACAGGGTATTGATGCCGGCGCGGACAATGCGTTTGTGCCAGTGCTTTTCGACGCCAAAGTCGCGGGCGGCGAGTGCGAGAATGTCCTTGTCGATTTCGCGCTCGGTGCGGCCGGGCTGGATCAGGCCTGCGGCTTCGATGGCGTCGAGCAGGGCCAGGGCCTTGTCTTCGGCGGCGATCAGGGCGGAAAGGCGTTCGGATTCGTTACGGGTCATAAGGCGCATAACTTCCTTTGTTTGTGCCCGGCGGCAAGTAAAATGGTATTTTGTGATGTGTCTTTAGAGCTTGCGCTTTTCTTTGTTAGCGCTATCAATTGCCATACAAGAACAAATCAAGGGACGAGACCATGGCTCAGGGGATTTCACGACGGGCGCTTTCGGCGCTGATGCTGCTGGGTGCGGCAGTGCCGCCGGCGGCCTTTGCCAAGGGGGCTAAAACCCGTCAGGTGACGCTCGATCTGGCGCAGGCCACGCAGCCGCTCGACCGTTTTTTCGATCTCTGCGTCGGCTCCGATTTTCCTGGGACGCTGATCCGCGACGACAGCCAGGGGCAACTGAAAACCACGGTCGATGAACTGGGCTTCCGCTATATTCGCTTCCACGATATCTTCCACGATGTGCTCGGCACGGTGATAAATTTCGAAAACGCAATCGTCTATGACTGGACGAAGATCGACTATCTTTACGACGCCCTGCTGGCCAAGAAGATCAAGCCGTTTGTCGAGCTGGGTTTCTCGCCGGATGCGCTGAAGACCTCCGAGCAGACCATCTTTTACTGGAAGGGCAATACCTCGCATCCGCGCTTTGATCTGTGGGCGCACCTGATCGACGCTTTTGCCCGCCATATCATCGACCGCTACGGCATTGACGAGGTGCGGACCTGGTTCTTCGAGGTGTGGAACGAGCCCAATCTCGACGGCTTCTTTCAGTATGCCGACCAGCAGGCCTATTTCGCGCTCTATGCCCTGACGGCGCGGACGCTGAAGGCGGTCGATGCCGGTTTGCGCGTTGGCGGACCTTCGACGGCGGGCGCGGCCTGGGTGCCGGAATTTCTGGCTTTTACGCACGCCACCAACGCGCCGGTCGATTTCGTCACCACCCATACCTATGGCGTGCAGGGCGGCTTCCTTGATGAAGAGGGCAAGCAGGACACCAAACTCGATCCGTCACCGGAGGCGATTATCGGCGATATCCGCCGGGTGCGCGCCGAGATCGAGGCCTCGGCCTATCCCGGTCTGCCGCTCTATTTCACCGAATGGAGCACCAGCTATACGCCGCGCGACCTGGTGCACGACAGCTATATTTCCGCGCCCTATATCCTCAGCAAGCTCAAGGCCAGCCAGGGGCTTTTGCAAGGCATGAGCTACTGGGTCTATACCGACCTGTTCGAGGAGCCAGGTCCGCCGCCGACGCCCTTCCACGGCGGCTTCGGTCTGCAGACGCGCGAGGGTATCCGCAAGCCGGCCTGGTTCGCTTACAAGTATCTCCACGCCTTGCAGGGGAAGGCCCTGCCGTCATCCGATGCACAGGTCTGGGCTGCGGCCGATGGCGACAGCGTGGCGGCGGTGGTCTGGGATTTCCAGCAGCCGGTGCAGACCGTCAGCAACAAGCCCTTCTATAGCCGGATCGTGCCCAATGCCCCATCGGCACCCGTGGATATGCGCATGGCAGGATTGAAGCCGGGTGTCTACACGCTGGAAATCCGCCGCACGGGCTTCCGCAGGAACGACGCCTATTCGGCCTATATCGATATGAAGGCGCCGGAGTCCTTGACGCCTGCGCAACTGGCGCAGTTGCAGGCCCTGACGACGGATACGCCGGAGGTGCGCAAGGTGACGGTGGGCGCCAGTGGCAAGGCTGAAGTGAAGCTGCTGATGTCGAGCAATGATGTGGTGCTGGTGACGCTGAAACCGGCTTAAAAAGGCAGGGCCAGCAATACCGACAGGGTGATCAGCGAGGCGATGGTCGAAGCCAGTATGACGCGCGAGGTGATGGTGGCCTCACGGTGATAGAACTCGGCCAGCATGAAGGGGCCGGTGCCGGTCGGCAGGGCGGCCAGGACGACGCACAGTCGCGTGTCCGTCGCCGACAGATGCAGCCAATAGACGCAGGCCAGCCAGGTGAGGGCCGGCTGTGCGATCAGTTTCAGTCCGACCAGCAGGGCGGTTATGCCGTGTGCAGTTTGGCCTTCCGGCTGTTTTTCGGCAAGAAACAGGCCGAGTGCTACGAGGGCGCAAGGGGAAGCGGCGCCGCCCAGCAGTTTGAGGAAACTATCGGCGGGAGCGGGCAGGGCATGGCCTGAGAGCGGCACGATCAGGGCCACGACCGGCGCCACCAGCAGCGGGTTTTTCGCCAATGACAGGGCGACCTTGCCGAGAATATGAAGCGGATGGGCTTCGCCCTGCAAGCCGGCCTCGATCAGGATGATGGCGACGCCGAACAGCACGCAGACGGTCAGGATAGCGGCGATCAGGGTGGGCGTCAGGGCCGAGACGCCGAAGACCGCCGCGGCCAGGGGAAAGCCGATGAAGCCGGTATTGCCATAGGCGGCGTTCAATCCATCGATGGCGGCATCGGCCAGATGGCGTGGCTTTCGCCAACGCAGGGCAATGGTGATCACGAAAACAGCGAAGCAGCCCAATGAGAAGGCGGCGATAAAGCCGGGTTGCCACAGGGTGTGGAACTGGGCGTGAGCCACAATATCGAACAGCAGGGCCGGCAGGGCCAGCCAGACGACGAAACGGTTGAGTTCGCGGGTGGCGTGCGGGCCCAGGACGCCGGTGCGTCGCGCGCCCCAGCCCGCCAGGACGAGGGCAAAGACCGGCAGTATGGTGAGCAGCGGGGTAAACATGGGCGGTTCCAGAGGAGGGGAGCGCGCTGTTTAGGTTGGATTTTCGATACTTTCCAATACTGATTCAAGCATTTTATGATACTTTAAAGGTATGATTGATCTGCGTCATCTGCGTTATTTCATGGCCGTGGCCGAACTGCGCCATTTCGGCCGCGCGGCCGAAAGGCTGCACCTGACCCAGCCGCCGCTGAGCCGTGCCATTGCCGGACTGGAGGCCGATCTGGGGGTTCAGTTGTTCGAGCGGCGGCCGCGTGATCTGGCCCTGACGCCGGCGGGTGAGCAATTGCTGCGCGATAGCCGTCTGGTGCTGGATACGGTCGAGACGGCGAGGCGCAATGCCCGTCTGGCGGCGCTGGGCGAAAGCGGTGAGGTGGTGCTGGGTTTCATGATGCATGCCACCCATACGGTTGTGCCCGATCTGGTGCGCCGGTTCACCGCGCGGTATCCGCACATCCAGCTTGGTTTGCGGGAGACGGTGCCTAACCGGCTGGTGGAGGCGCTGAATGCGGGGCGCATAGATGCGGGCATCCTCTTTCCCGTGGCGCGGGTGGCTGGGCTGGAGACGCGGCGTTTGTTCCGCGACCGGTTGTGTGCCGTTGTTCCGCACGATCATGAACTGGCAGCGCGGCCCATGATCGGCCGCGAGGATCTGCGCGATGCGCCGCTGATCGTGACGCCTGTGGAGACAGCGCCGGCTCTGCGCAATGCGGTGGCGCACTATTGCGGCGAGGCCGGTTTCCTGCCGCGCGTGGCCATGGAGGTGCAGTTGCAGCAGACTATTGTCAGCCTGGTCGCCGAAGGGCTGGGTGTGGGGCTTGTGCCGGAATCGATGCAGAAGCTGCCCATGCCCGGTGTGGTCTATCGGCCGCTCGACGACGCGCCGGTGATCGACCACATCATTGCCTGGAAGACGGATAATCCGAACCTGGCCCTGAAGCGATTCCTCGAAGTGGCAGGCGAAAGTGCGGATTGGGCCTGAAGCCTAGTGCAAAAATGGCAGCGGCGGATTATAAGCGCCGCATGAGGAACAGTGCCGCCCAAAAGCCCTTCTGGGAAACCAAGAACCTTGAACAGATGAATGCGCAGGAATGGGAGAGCCTGTGCGATGGCTGCGGGCTATGCTGCCTGGTGCGCTTCGAGGACGAGGAGACGCTGGAGGTCATACCGACGCGTGTTCACTGCAAGCTCTTCGATTCCGACACATGCGCCTGTTCGAACTATGCGCAGCGCAAGAAGCATGTGCCGGACTGCATCAAGCTGACGCCGCGCAATATTGAGGCGCTGGAATGGATGCCGATGTCCTGCGCCTATCGCCGGCTGCATGAGGGCAAGACCCTGCCGGCCTGGCACCACCTGATCACCGGCGACCGCGAGACGGTGCATCGCGCCGGGGTTTCGGTGCGCGGGCAGACGGTTTCGGAGCTGTCATTGCGTGTTGTGGAAGACGCGCTCGATTTCGCTGCCTGGGACCTGAGCGAAGACCGTTCGGACTGGCCGGCGGAAGATATCGATTGAGTTGCTTTTCATCGACGGAGCTTTTCAATTTAGACGTTGAAATAGTACTGTCCGCAAAAGAGAAAGGCTGATCATGAAAAAGATAGTTTTGCTGCTTGTCGCTGCTTCGGCCCTGAGCCTCAGCGCCTGCGCCACCGATGGATGGGATCACCACGGCCGCGATCGTCACCACGATCAGGGTCGGGATCATGACAACGATCATGACCACGGCCATGACAATAATAACGATCAGGATCATCACTAAGCTCGCCATCGGGCAGGGTGAAACTCAGAAAATTAAGCCGTCTCGCGGAAGCGGGGCGGCTTTTTTGCGCAAAAAATCCCCGCAAGGTGTGGCCGCGGTAGATTGAGCGCATGGAACGCAAACATGACGATCTGGCGCAAAGGAAACTGGCCCTGAAGCTGAGGCTGGCGGTTCAGGTCGAAAAGCTGGTGACCGATATCGAAGCGCTGACCGAGCCGAAAACGCCGCTGGAAGCCGAGCGCATGGCCAAGGCGCTGAAGGCGGCAGATGCCGCCATTGAGCAGATTTTCAAGGGCGCTGAGGATTCGGATGAAGATACTGAGGAAGAAGAGATGAATGACGATTGGACTGGCCGGGATTGGCGCGCAGAACTGGAACGCAAACTTCATCGCCTCGCTGACGCACGCAGAGATCACGGCCTGGGTGGCGAGCCTGCCGGACGGACCGAGGCCGCCGGACGAAGTGACGCGGTGGGGGTTCTGGGCGAACGAACATCAGAAGGCCCCGCCGGGGGATTGGCATAGCTGGCTGTTTCTCGGCGGACGCGGCGCCGGGAAGACGCGCGCCGGGGCGGAATGGCTGGCGGCTCTGGCCGGGCGTGGGGTTCGCTGCGCCCTGATCGGGCCGAGCCTGCACGATGTGCGCGAGGTGATGATCGAGGGGCCTTCGGGACTGAAGACTATCGCATCAAGAGGCAATCGGCCGCGTTACGAGGTCTCGCGCCGGCGGTTGCGCTGGCCCAATGGCGGGGTGGCCTATGCTTTTTCCGCCGAAGATCCGGAGAGTTTGCGCGGGCCGCAGTTTCATTACGCCTGGGCGGATGAATTCTGCGCCTGGCGGCATCCGGCGGAGACCCTGGCCATGTTGCGCATGGGATTGCGGCTGGGGAATGCGCCGCGGCTGTGTTTGACCACGACGCCCAAGCCGATCACGGCGCTGCGGACCCTGATGAAGGAGAGCAGCGTGGCGGTGACGCGGGCGACGACGAAGGACAATGCCGAAAACCTGGCGCCGGCCTTTCTGGAAGGTCTGCGCGGGCTTTATGGCGGCACACGGCTGGCGGCGCAGGAACTGGAAGGGCTGGTGGTCGATGACGACAACCGCGCCCTGTGGCGGGCCGATGATCTGGGGCGCTGTTATGGAGCGCGGCCGGAGCGGTTTGAAGAGGTGGTGGTGGCGGTCGATCCGTCGGCCTCAAGTCACGGCGATGCCTGCGGGATCGTGGTGGCCGGCCGCCTGGGTGAGCGGGGATATGTGCTCGAAGACGCGACCGTCAATGGCCAGTCACCGCTCGGCTGGGCGCAGGTCGTGGCCGCCGTGGTGGCGGAACATGGGGCGCATCGGGTGGTGGCCGAGGCCAACCAAGGCGGGGAGATGGTGCGGTCTCTGCTGGCCATGTCCGGCTGCGATGTGCCGATCGAACTGGTGCATGCGCGGTCCGGCAAGCGGACGCGGGCGGAGCCGGTGGCGGCGCTCTATGAGCAGGGAAGGGTGAGTCATTGTCCTATGGGACGGCGACGGTTTGCGGAGCTGGATGAGGAACTGATGGCGCTGGGCAGTGGGGAATTGGGGAAGAGTCCGGCCAAAAGCCCGGACAGGGCCGACGCGTTGGTCTGGGCCTTGTCGACCCTGCTGGTGAATGGGCGGGCGGAGCCGAGATTGCGGCGGGTTTAGGGAAGCAAGAAACCCCACCACCACGCCGCAAGAGCGGCGCGGTCCCCCTCCCCGACAAGCGGGGAGGTACAAGAAAGCGGGAATTTGATGTTTGAGAAATTGAGCGGCCTTTTCAGGCGCGAGCAGAAACAGAGTGCGGCGGGGGCGGTGGTGGCCATGACCCTGGTGGGGCGGCCGGTGTGGACGCCGCGCAATTATCAGGCGCTGGTCAGTGAGGGCTTTGCGAAGAATGCCATTGCCTATCGTTGCGTCAGGATGATCGCAGAGGCCTGTGCGTCGGTGCCGCTGCGGGTGGAGTTTGAGGGGCGACGCGCGCCGGATCATCCGCTGCAAAGGCTGATCGACCGGCCCAATCCGGAGCAGGGCGGGGCAGATCTGCGCGAGGCGCTCTATGGCGGTTTGCAGACGGCGGGCAATGCCTATGTCGAGGCGGCGTTTCTGGATCAGGAAGTGCCAGGCGAACTGTGGAGCCTGCGGCCTGACCGTATGAAGGTGGTGGCGGGGGCGGGTGGCTGGCCGGAGGCCTATGAATACAGTACCGGCAGCGGCAAGGCGCGCATCGGTCGTGATGGTGAGGGCTGGCTGAAGGTGCTGCATCTGAAATTATGGCATCCGCTCGATGACTGGTATGGTTTGTCGCCTTTGGAAGCTGCGGCGTTTTCGATCGATGTGCATAATGCCTCCGGGGCCTGGAACAAGGCGCTGCTCGATAATGCGGCGCGGCCTTCGGGGGCGTTGGTCTATGGTTCGAAGGCCTCCGAGCGGCTGACCGAGGATCAGTTTGCGCGGTTGAAAGAGCAACTGGCTGATACCTATTCCGGCCAGGACAATGCCGGGCGGCCGCTGTTGCTGGAAGGCGGGCTCGACTGGAAGCCGATGTCACTGACGCCGGCCGATATGGACTTCATTCAGGGCAAAAACGCGGCGGCGCGCGAGATCGCTTTGGCGTTTGGCGTACCGGCGCAATTGCTCGGCATTCCGGGCGATAATTCCTACGCCAATTACAGGGAGGCCAATGCCGCCTTCTGGCGCAATGCGGTGCTGCCGCTGGCCGAGAAGACGACACGGAGTTTGAGCGCCTGGCTGGCGGTCAGGTTTCCGGGGACGCGGATCGTCAACGATATCGAGGCGCTGCCGGCGCTTTCCGCGGAGCGCGATGCACTGTGGGCCAGGCTGGAGGCGGCGAGTTTCCTGAGCGATGCGGAGCGCCGGCATCTGGCGGGTTTGAGTGAGGTGGCGCCATGATTTTTTGGCAGGCGGTGCCCGTCGCGGCCGTGGTGACAGTAGTGATCCAGACGGCGTTTGTACTGCTGTGGGTTGGCCGGGCCGGGGCGCGGCTCGACATGATGGAGCAGAGGCTGGAGCAGCAGGCGGGCGTCAATGAACGCTTGGCGCGGCTGGAGGAACAGGCCTTTGCGCAGCGCGCCACGCTCGACCGGATCGAGACCAAGCTGGCCAAATTCTAGAAAAGGCGAGTATTCATGACGCTCTATATCGAAGGCTATGCGTCGCGCTTTGGCCTGCGCGACCTGAATGACGATGTGGTGGTGGCTGGCGCCTTTCGCGATACCCTGCTGAATACCGGGGTGAAAGGTGTGCGGATGCTTTACCAGCATCAGGTCAGGTCACCGGTGGGGGTATGGGACGAACTGCGCGAGGATGCTATCGGGCTCTATGTGCGCGGGCGGATACTGGACCTGAATGCCGAGGCGCGGATGGTCGGGTCGCTGGTGAAGGCCGGCGTGGTCGATGGGTTGAGTATCGGTTTTCGCGCGGTGAAGAGCCGCAAGGATAGTGGCAGTCTGCGGGTGCTGACGGTGGTGGAACTGTGGGAAATCTCCATCGTCACCTTCCCGATGCTGCCGAGTGCCAGGATCACGGCGATGGCGGAAGCGGCTCAAGCCGCATGAACGTCAGGGTGGTCAGATCGCGTGTTTTCAGATCGACTGTGTTGCCCTGGCTGTCGCTATATTGAAAGCCCTCCAGGCAATCGGGATAGCCGTCTTCGAACCACAGGATAAAGCCCATGAGCATGCCGGCGCCCATGTCGTTCATATAGGCGTTCGGGCCGTTCAGTTGCCGGTCCGGCATCTGCAAGGCCGATATGTGGCGGTCGACCGAAAACGAGGTGTAGAAGCCATGCCCGGTATTTTCGCGCTCGGTGATTTGGGCGGTGTCGAGCAAGGCGCCGAGTGCCGCATGGCCGCTGCTGATGGCGGTCAGCACAGCGATTTCGAGTGAAGTGAAGCCGGTCATTATCGCCAGCCTAGCATATCGAAATCCGTAAGCAAGAAACCCCACCATCCCCCTTCGCCAAGGCTTCGTGGGACAAGCCATTCACATACGGCTTGCCACCCGTAGCTTTAGCGAAAGGTACCCCCCTCCCCGGCAAGCGGGGAGGTACGAGAGACTGTGTTTTCAACTGGAGAAAATGGATGAAAGAAGTGAAACAGGCCGCGGCCTCGCCGGAGGTGCGTGCGGCCCTGCATGAGGTGCTGGCCAATTTCGAGGCCTTCAAGGCCGCCAATGACGAGCGCCTCAGCGCCATCGAGACCAAGCGTGGCGACGGCCTGCTGGAAGACAAGCTGGAGCGTATCGAAAGTGCGCTGCAATCGGCCGAGGGGCGTCTTCAGCGCCTGATGAGCCAGAAGTCGCGGCCTGCGATCGAGGAAGGCCGTCTGGCCCAGCCCGATGAAGCCAAGGCCGCCTGGGAGGGCTACATGCGTTCTGGACGCATGGCGATCGAGCTGAAGGCGGGCATTTCGTCGTCCAGCGGTTCGGGTGTGCTGGCGCCGACCGAGACGGAGACCTTTATCGACCGTCGCCTGGCTCAGGTGTCGCCCTTCCGTTCGCTGGCGACCGTGCGTCAGGTCGGGGCGGCGACCTTCAGGAAGCCGGTCACGACGGCCTCAGTCACCTCCGGCTGGGTGGCGGAAACGGCGTCGCGGCCGGAAACCAATCCGGCGACGCTCGACCTGATCACTTTCGCGGCCGGCGACCTCTATGCCTCGCCATCGGCCACCCAGGATCTGCTGGACGACGCCTATATCAATCTCGACGAATGGCTGGCCTCCGAGATCGAGGACAGCTTCGCCGCCCAGGAAACCACGGCCTTTGTCAGCGGTGACGGTTCGGGCAAGCCGAAGGGCTTTTTGAGCTACACCACGGCGGCCAATGCCTCGGCCACCTGGGGGCAGATCGGCTATGTCGCCACGGGGGCTGCCAGCGATTTCGCCACCAGCAACCCGACCGACGCGCTGATCGACCTGATCTATGCCCCGAAGGCGCAATATCGCCCCGGCGCCAGCTTCGTCATGAACCGCCGCACGGCCGCGAAGATCCGCAAGTTCAAGGATGCCGACGGCAACTATATCTGGCAGCCGGCCATGACCGCGGGCAGCCTGCCGCTGCTGCTCGGCTATCCGGTGCAGGAGATCGAGGACATGCCGGATGTGGCCGCCAATGCCTATGCGGTGGCGTTTGGGGACTTCGCCAAGGGGTATCTGATCGTCGATCGTGCCGGTATCTCGGTGCTGCGCGATCCCTATTCGGCCAAGCCCTATGTGCTGTTCTACACCACCAAGCGTGTCGGTGGCGGGGTGCAGAATTTTGATGCCATAAAGCTGCTCAAAGTGGCCGCGTCGTAGCCGGTCTCGCTGGGGTGGGCTGCAAATCCTTATCTCGCTGCGATACGGTGCTCACGTACTCAAGTACGCTCCGCTCCGTTTCTCACGAGCTAATGATTTTCGCCTCATCCCAGCGGCCCGGCTCTCAACGCGGGGCCGCTGGGATGAACGACTTTCTGGCAAATAATCCCCGCTTTGGCCGGTGGGTTTAGAGTGGTCGCCAGATCAATAATTTCAAGGAAAATCAAATGGCTGATCCTGTCTCGCTGGACGAGGCCAAGCTCTTTCTGCGCGTGTCGCATGACGCCGAGGACATCCTGATCGCCACCCTGATCGCGGCGGCACAGGTGCGGCTGGAAGGCGAAGTCGGCGTCGCCCTCGATGAGGCTTCGCCGGCGCCGCTGCGGCTTTGCCTGCTGTACCTGGTGGCGCAGGCCTACCAGGATCGCGGCGAAAGCGTAACCGACCTGACTAGCCTCGATGCCTGGCTTTCGCCCTATCGCGAGGTGAGGCTGTGAGGATTTCTGACTTGCAGACGCCGGCGCGGCTCTATGCCGTGACCGAAAGCGAAAGTCTCTACGGCGGCCGGTCGTTTTCGCTGGCACCGGGGATGACGGTCTGGGGTGATTTCCAGCCCGATACGCCGGAGGTGGAAAGTATGGCGGAAGGTGATGCCTTTGTGGTGCAGGGCGCGGATTTTATCTGTCGCTCGGCGGCGGGTCTGGCGCGTGGCGGGCGGCTCAGTCTCAAGGGTTTCGACTGGACGATCATCAGCTTGGATGAGGGCGCGGATGGCTATGTCCGCGCGCGGCTGGAGAGGATTCACGTATGAGCGCGTTTCTGGATTTGCAGGCAGGTCTGCTGGCGTATCTGCGTGGGCAGGCCTCCCTTGCCGTCTGGCTGGGGACTCCCGTGCGGGTCTATGATCAGGCCCCGGCGGAAGTTGTTTACCCCTATGTCAGCTTCGGGCGCGTGTCGGCGCAATCGATTGGCGGTGTCGAGGCCGATGTGACCGAGCAGGCGCTGAACCTGATCTGCGTGTCGCGTTTCGGGGGTTCGGAAGAGGCCAAGGCGATTGCGGCGGAATTGCGGGTTTTGCTCGATGGGGCAGAGCTGGATGTGGCCGGGCTGGTCAGTCTGCGGGTGACCTATATCGATGTGTTTCGCTCGGCGGATCAGCGGACGACCTATGCGCTGGTGCGGCTGAGAGCGGTGACTGAGGCGGGTTAGGCAGGCCTCCTCCGTCACGGACAAGCCGTGACACCTCCCCCGCTGCGCAGGGGAGGAGGAAATGAAAAGGAGATATTTATGGCTGTGCAAAAGGGCAGGGATATGCTGCTCAAGATTTCCGATGGCGAGGCGTTTGTGACCGTGGCGGGACTGCGGGCGCGGACCGTTTCGCTCAATGCCAAGACGGTGGATGTCACCGATTCCGGCTCGGGGGGCTGGCGGGAGCTGCTGGCCGGGGCCGGGGTGCGCTCGCTGTCGGTTTCGGGCGCCGGTGTCTTCCGCGATGCCGCGTCCGATGCCCTGATGCGTGAGGTGTTCTTTGCGCAAGCGCAATCCGACTGGCAACTGATCGTGCCGGATTTCGGCGTGTTTGAGGGACCTTTCCTGATCGCTGCGCTGGAATATGCCGGTCAGCATGATGGCGAGGCCAGTTTCGCCCTGACCCTGGCCTCGGCAGGGGAGGTCGGCTTTGCCGCAATCTAGGCTTTTGGCCAATTCGGCGAGGGGGGAAGTGCTGGTGGCGCTGGGGGGCGCGGAAGTGCGTCTTTGCGTGACGCTTGGGGCACTGGCGGCGCTGGAAGGTCATTTCCAGGTTTCCGGATTTGAGGGTTTGGCCGAGCGATTGAAAGGCCTGGGCGCGGCGGATCTGACGGTCGTTTTGCGGGCTCTGGCCATGGATGATCTGCCGGAAGGGATCGGTCTTGCCGAGGCCATTCGCGCCGTGGTGCGGGCCTTCGAGGCGATGAATGCGAACTGACTGGGCTGCGCTGTTTCGCCATGGGGTTTTGGGTTTGCGGCTGGCGCCGGAAGCTTTCTGGCGGTTGAGCTGGCGGGAGTGGCAGATGTTGAATGCGGCGCCGGAAGTGGCGGTTTTGAGGCGGCAGACTTTGGAGGATTTGATGCGGGCGTTTCCGGATGAGTGATATGTTTGGTGGTCAGGCCGGTGAGGCGGAAGGGCGTCTGAAGGCGCTGGAGGCTTCAGCCTCCGAGGCTGCCGACGCCATAGATCAGGCCTTTTCGAAGGCGGGAGAAAGCCTGTCGCGGTCGTTGGCGCGGGCGGCTTCGGACGGCAAGATCAGTCTGAAGGAACTGGCCTCGGCCGTGCTTTCGGCGGTCAATTCGGCATCGGGGACATCGTCTTCTTCGGGCGGATTGGCGAGTGTGTTGTCTGAGGTGTTTTCGGCAGTGAGTTCGTCGTTTTCTGGCGCGCGGGCGGACGGTGGCTTTGTTGGAGCGGGAGGCAGTTATTTGGTCGGTGAACGCGGACCAGAAGTCTTCACGCCGTCGGTTTCCGGGAACGTAGGCAGTGGCAACCAGGCCTCCAGCGTCAATGTGACCGTGATGGTGTCGGGCGGGACGCAAAGCCTGGTCAGGTCGGAGGCGCAGGTAGCGACGGCCTTGCAACGGGCGGCGCGCATGGGGGTGAGGGGATGAGTGGATTTCATGAGGTGCGGTTTCCGGCGCGCCTGGCCTTTGGGTCGGGTTCGGGGATCGAGCGCAAGACGGAGATCGTGTCGCTCGCCTCCGGTTATGAGCGGCGGATCAGCCCGTGGGCGGTGGGGCGCCGTCGCTATCTGATCGGGGCGGGTGTCAGGTCGCTGGTCGATACGGCGGAACTGCTCGGTTTCTTCGAGGCGCGGGAGGGGCGGCTCTACGGTTTCCGCTTCAAGGATTTCGCCGATTTCAGGAGCTGCGCAATCAATGCGACACCGGCGGCGACGGATCAGGCCATCGGCACAGGGGATGGCGCGATGGCGGCGTTTCAGCTGGTGAAAGCTTACGGTGGTGTTGTGCGTGATATCGCCAAGCCGGTCAGCGGCACGGTGCGCGTGGCGGTCGATGGCGTCGAGGTGAGCGGGTTTACCGTCGATGAGACCACGGGCGTGGTGACGCTGGCTGAGGCGCCTGCGGCGGGCAGGGCGGTCACGGCCGGGTTCGAATTCGATACGCCGGTGCGCTTCGATTCCGAACAGATCGAACTGACCCTGGAAGGTGTTGATGCCGGGCGGCTGACGGCGGTGTCGCTTATCGAGATACGGGTTTGAGGAAGTAAGACACCCCACCACCCCGCGCCAGGAGGCGCGCGGTCCCCGGCACCGGCCCCCCGACAAGCGGGGAGGTACAAGAGGTGATTTATGCGGACAATTTCTGATTCTATGACCTCTGCCCTGGCGCAGGGGGCGGCGAAGTTTTGCCATGTCTGGCTGATCGAGCGCAGCGATGGCGTGACGCTCGGTTTTACCGATCATGACCGGGCATTGCGTTTTTTGGGTGTGGATTGTCAGGCGCAATCGGGCCTGACCGCGGGGGCGGCCAACGTCGATATTGGCGAGGCGGGCAGTGTGGCGGTCTCCGGCGTGATTTCGTCAGATGCGATCGGCGCGGAGGATATCGTCGCCGGGCTTTATGATGCGGCGACATTGCGGGTCTACACAGTCGACTGGTCGGCGCCTTCGGAATATCTGCTGACCGGGGCAGGTACACTGGCGCGGCTGGAGTGCCGCGGCGGGGTGGCGGAAGGCGGGTCGTTCATCGCCCATGTCGAGGGACCGGCGGCGCAGCTCGATCGGGTGATCGGAAGGCGGTTCGGCTTTCTGTGCGATGCGGCCCTGGGCGATGCGCGCTGCGGGCTGACCGGGACCCTGCCGGCGGCAACCTGCGACAAGCGCTACAGCACCTGCCTGAATATATTCGACAATGTGCTTAATTTTCGCGGTTTCCCCGATCTGCCGGGTGAGGACTTCCTAACGATCTATCCGCGTAGCGGTGAGGTGATGGATGGGACATCGCGGCAGCAGAGCGCCGGCAGATGATTATCACTGAAGCGCGGTCATGGATCGGCACGCCCTATCAACATCAGGCCAGCCTGAAGGGCGTGGGGTGCGACTGTATCGGCCTGGTGCGCGGGGTCTGGCGGGCGGTGTGCGGCGATGAGCCTTGTGTCCTGCCGGCCTATAGTCCGGATTGGGCCGAGGTGGGCGGGGAAGATCGGTTGGTGGCGGGATTGGGCGCGCATTTCGAGGCGGTGGCTGAGGCACGGCCGGGGGATGTTCTGGCGTTTCGCATCCGGCCGGGAACGGTGGCCAAGCATGTGGCGATTTTGAGCGCCGGGGAGGGTGTCGATGATCCGCGGGCGAAGATCATTCACGCCTATTGGGGACATGCCGTGGTCGAGAGCTGGCTCGGGCCATTTTGGAAGAGGGCGGTGGTAGGGGCGTTCCGGTTTCCGGAAGTGGCCCCCTCCGGCCGGACTACGCCGGCCACCTCCCCCGCTACGCAGGGGAGGAGACATTGGGAAAGGATTTGAGATTTGGCGCAGGTGGTATTGAGTGCGGTGGGGACGGCCCTGGGCGGGCCGGTCGGCGGATGGATCGGCGCGCAGCTCGGTTCGGCCATCGACCGGACCGCGTTGAACAGCCTGTCGCCGACGCGGCAGGTGGGCTCGCGCCTGAGCGGTCTGCAATTGACCCAGAGTGCGCAGGGCGATCCGGTGAAGCAGGTCTATGGCAAGGCGCGCGTCTCCGGCACCCTGATCTGGGCGGCGCGGCTCAAGGAAAACCGTTCGACCACGCGCGCCAGCAAGACCTCCGGCAAGACGGAAAGCTACAGCTATACGCTGTCCCTGGCCGTGGCCCTGAGTGAGGGGCCCATCGACGGTATCGGGCGTATCTGGGCGGACGGGCAGTTACTCGATCAGTCGGTGGTCAGTTACCGGCTCTATCGCGGCGAGGAAACGCAGGTTCCTGACTCGCTGATCGAGGCCGTGGAGGGGACAGCGCCGGCCTATCGCGGCATGGCCTATCTGGTGTTCGAAGACCTGGACATCACCCAGTTCGGCAATCGTCCGCCCAGTTTGTCGGTCGAGGTGTTTCGCCGCCCGACAGGGGATTTTGTCGATCTGGAAAGCCTGATCGAAGGCGTTTGCCTGATCCCCGGAGCGGGCGAATTCATCTACGCGACCGAGCCGAATGCGGTTTTGAGCGGCATGACGAAGGCCAGTTACGAGACCCAGCATACCGGGGACGGACGCACCGATTTCATGGTCTCGCTCGATCAGCTGCAGGCGCAATTGCCCAATGTGAAGACCGTCAATCTGGTGGTGAGCTGGTTCGGCACCAGTCTCGATGCGGCCACCTGCACGATCCGGCCGGGCGTCGAGGTCAGCGACAAGCGCACCACGCCGCTGAGCTGGGCAGTGGATGGAATCACGCGCGCCGAGGCCTATGTCGTCAGCCAGCAAGACGGCCGTCCGGCCTATGGCGGTACGCCCGCCGATGCGGTGGTGATCGCGGCGATAACCGAGCTGAAGGCGCGCGGCTACGCGGTGACGCTGATCCCGTTTATCCTGATGGATTGCGACGGTTATCCCTGGCGCGGGCGGATCACTTCGGCGGTGGATATGACGGTGGGCGCGGCCACGGCGGTCAGCGCCTTCATGGATGGCGAATGGGGCTTCCGGCGCTTCGTGAAGCACTGCGCCGATCTGGGCGCGCAGGCGGGCGGGGTGGATGGCCTTGTGCTTGGCTCGGAATTGCGCGGGCTGACGACCCTGCGCAGCGCCAGCAATACCTATCCGATGGTAACGGCCCTGCGCGGGCTGGCGGCGGAGGTGCGCGCCATTCTGCCGGACGCGCAGATCGGCTATGGCGCCGACTGGTCGGAATATTTCGGTCATCAGCCGGGGGATGGCACGGGCCATGTCAGCTTCCATCTCGATCCGCTGTGGGCCGATGAAAACATCGATTTTGTCGGCATCGACTGGTACGCGCCCCTGACCGACTGGCGCGACGGTGACGATCATCTCGACCGCACGCTGGCGGCTACGATCTATGACGACGCCTATCTGCAAGGGCGGATCACGGCGGGCGAGGGTTTCGACTGGTATTATGCGAGCGAGGCCGACCGCGAGGCGCAGGTGCGTTTGCTAATCAGCGATGGCGCCTATGGCGAGCCGTGGATCTATCGACCGAAGGATATCGTTTCCTGGTGGTCGAACGCCCATCACGACCGGCCCGGTGGCGTGCGCTCGGAGACGGCGACCGCCTGGGTGCCGCAATCCAAACCGATCCGTTTTATCGAGATCGGCTGTGGCGCCATCGACAAGGGACCGAATGCGCCCAATCTCTTTCTCGATCCGAAAAGCACGGAAAGCGCTATGCCGCCGTTTTCGAATGGCGACCGCGACGACCGGGCGCAGCGCGCCTGCCTGACGGCCTATATGCAGCATTATGCGGCGCATAATCCGCTGTCGACGATCTATGGCGGGCCGATGCTGGCGGATATGTCGGTGTGGGCTTACGATGCGCGGCCCTATCCGTATTTTCCGCAACGCGACGATGTGTGGGGCGATACGGCCAACTGGCGCACCGGCCACTGGCTGAACGGCCGGATGGGGGCGGGTGAGGCGAAGAACCTGATCGCCGATATCGCGGTGCAGGCGGGCATAGGCCTGGACAAGCTCGATCTCGACGAGGTGACGGGGACAATTGACGGCTATGTCATCGAACAGCCGATGTCGGCGGCCGATGCCCTGTCGCCGGTGCTGACCTATCTGGGCTTAAGCGTGGCCGAGCGCGGCGAAGGGCTCAAACTGATCGGTTCGGCGCATGGCGTCGATACGACGCTGATCACAGGCGACCTGGCCTATAATGACCAGAGTCCGGTCCTGACCCGGCGTGATCTGGTCGAGCCGCCGGCCAGCCTTACCCTGCGCTGTTACGATATCGACCGCGATTACCAGTTGCTGTCGGTGACGGTGCGCGGCGATGCGGCCGGGGCGTCGCAGAGCTCGGTGGATTTGCCGCTGACATTGAGCGCCTCCCAGGCCATGGACTATGCCGGCTACGCGCTGCGGGCGGCGCAGGCTATCAGCCAGACCCTGACGCTCGATGTCGATCCGCTGCGCCTGCTCGAACTGGAAACCGGCGACGGCGTGGCCTTCGGGGGCGTTGATTACCGCCTGAGCCAGGTCGATCAGGGCGAGACGCCGACCGTGACCCTGGCGTCGGTACCGGAGGCGCGCAGTTTTATCGGCGCCGATCCCTCGGAAGCCAGCTCGGTCAATGGCGTGGTAGCGGGGTCGATTATCACCAGCTTCCGTCTGCTCGAACTGCCCTGTTTCGGCACGGATGAGCAGAATGCGCGGCCGGTGCTGGTGCCCTCCGCCGATCCGTGGGCCGGGGCGGACGTCTATGCCGGGGCGAGTGCTGCGTCCTTGCGCCAGCGCGGGCGGATCAGCGAGGCGGCCTCGGTCGGACGCATGTTGACGGCCCTGCCGGTGCAGCGGAGGCATTATCTGCACGCGGGGGCGTCGTTCGATATCTATCTCGAGGGCGCAGGCCCGGTCAGCCGCAGCCTGGAAGAGGTGCTGGCGGGGGAGAACTGTCTGTGCGTTCAGGCGGATAATGGCGAGTGGGAAATTCTCCAGTACCTGACGGCGACGGCTCTGGGCGTCGACCAGTATCGCCTGAGCGGGCTGATCCGCGGGCAGTGGGGCACCGAGCAGGCCCTGCTGGCCGGAATGAGCGTCGAGGCGGAGGTGGTGATCCTGCCGGCCGGGTTTGTGCGGGCCGACATGGCGCTAGATGAACTGGGCCTGTCGCGCCTGTGGCGCACGGGGCGGACCGGCTTCGGAGGGGCGGCGGCGGATGCGCTGGATGTGACGACGGCGTGGAGCGGACTGGGTTTGCGGCCGCGCGCGCCGGTTTTCGGGCGGGTGTCGGGCGATACGGTCAGCTGGCTGAGGTCGCCGCGTTATGGCGGGGATAGCTGGGAGGCCGAGCCGCCGCTATGCGAGGACTACGAGCTGTATCGTGTGCAGGTGTTCGATGGGGAGGTGATGGTGCGGGAGGTTGAGGTGTCGGCGACGGAGTGGACCTATGCCGAGCGGTCGGCGGATTTTCCGGGCGGGCCTGGGGCGGATGCGCGGGTGGAAATTGCGCAGAAGTCGCAGGTCTATGGCTATGGGCCGGTGTTGAGCTTGGCTCTGGGGTAGGGGCATATAAACTCCGTGTAAACTCCGTGCAGGTGTTTATTTGCCTGAAATGTTACGATGACTTAGTATTGATCAGGTAAGATCGGGGACAATGCATTTGGATAGACGACTATTACTGAAAGCAGTGGCCTCTGTGATAGGTGCTCAAATCCTTCCGGGAGATTCTTTCGCAGCAGACATGCCTCGATCACCCACGTTGCATGTGGCTGCTGATGAGGCTGTGCAGGCACTCAAGCCTTATTATGAAATGGGCGGCATCTTGCAGTTCGTCGTCTACGATGGTGCGCAAGATGCGGAAAAGGACTCGTTGGCAGCGATCCATGACAGGCTGGCCAGTATAGGTAGTCTCAATGAAAGCGCGTTTAAAAGGCTCAATAATCGACACATATCAGCGGCTCAATTTTTTGGTGACTGGTATGATCCAACAGATGGGGGCCTGATTAAACTTGGGAGTGTCATGACCGCTGATGGTCAGACGCTCACAAATCCAAAAGTGCGGTCACTTGAGAAACTGCAGGTGGTATCAAGCGGCGGTCCTGGCGTGGAGGTGGGCTCTGGCGGGCAATTTGCCTACGCCTACCTCAATCCGCCTTATGGTTTGCATGGCTCTCCCGCCGAAATTCAGAAAACGTTCGACAGCATCCGGAAGTTAATTCTGCCAGAAACACATGCTGTTACCATTCTAGACTGGACCAGCCCGTCCCTTGATAAGGTGTCAAGCTACTTCAAGGCTGGCAAAGAGTGGTGGGGTATATTCCTATTCAGTATTTATGTCCCCGACTTGCAAAGATTGACGATTATTGCAGGGTCGGCGACGGATTAGACTGTGCTAAGAAAGCAAGAAACCCCACCACCAACGCGCTAGGGGCGCGTCGGTCCCCCTCCCCCAAACCCCAAGAGGGTGTCGGGGAGGTATAAGAAGGCATCTCCAAAATTCATTCGTTGAATTTTGGCAAGGGCGACCGCCCGCCCGAGCCTTTGCGAGGCTTCTCTTATGAAGAAAGGCAACGCGCCCTTGGCGTTGCCATGCTTGCCACTTGAAACGATAAGGTCTAGGACACACCTCTGTTTCGGAGGTATGTTTTACAGTGGCAAATGATCCCTATTCTGAATTGGGCCTGAAAAAGGGGGCCAGCGATGCCGAGATTCAGAAGGCGTTCCGCAAGCTGGCCAAGGAGCTGCATCCCGATACCAATCGCGACAACAAGACCGCCGAGGAACGCTTCAAGCGTGTGACGGCGGCCTATGATTTCCTGAAGGATTCCGACAAGCGCAAGAAGTTTGACGCCGGCGAGATCGATGCCGATGGCCGTGAGATCTTCCGTGGCTTTGGTGGCGGGGGCCGTGCGGGCGGTTCGCCCTTTGGCGCGGGCGGCGGACGCGGCAGCACCCACTTCGAAGGCATGGACATGGACGATATCATGAGCATGTTCGGCGGGGGCGGCCGGGGTGGCGGCGGACCGTTCGGCGGTGGGTTCGGTGGTTTTGGCGGTCAGCGCGAACAGCCGCCGGCCAAGGGCCAGGACATCCGTATCAAGCTCGATATCGACCTGCTCGATACCATTGTCGGCAATACGCGGCGCGTGCTGCTTTCGGATGGCCGCACGGTCGATGTCAACATCCCCAAGGGCAGCCGCGATGGCCAGACCCTGCGTCTGAAAGGGCAGGGCTCGCCTTCGCCTTCCGGACGCGGCGCCCATGGCGATGCCCTGGTCGAGCTGCACCTGAAGCCGCATCCGGTATTCCGCATGGACGGCAATGACCTGCATATGGACCTGTTCGTCTCCCTGCCGGACGCGCTTCTGGGCGGCAAGGTGCAGGCCCCGACGCCGGATGGTCCGGTCAGCGTCAATCTGGCCAGGGGGTCCAATTCGGGCGCCATCCTGCGCCTGAAGGGCCGCGGCGCGCTCGATTCGAAGAGCGGCACGCGCGGCGATCTGTTCGCCCATGTGGTTCTGGCCATGCCGGACAAGGGACTGGACGGCATGCCGGACGATCTGAATGCGGAGTTTGTCAGCCTGCTGGAACGCTGGCGTGCCAAGGCTGGCTACACCCCGACTGTGACCAGCCGGCGCAAATAGGCCTGCGGTTACCGTCAGCGGGGCAGGGCGAATAACGCGGAAATTGTATTTTTTCGTAATATCTGCTTCCCTGACGGGTCTGTTCAGATAAGGTTCAGGTCTGCGCCCCTATAAACGTCGTCATGAAACAGATTTGGTCCCTCTTGAGTCTTGTCCTGGTCTTCGCACCGGTGGCTCTCCCGGCAACGGCCGTGGCGGGACCTATGGCGCGCGCCGGCTTTGACGAGGCTGTACTGATGCTGGCCGGCAACAAGAAGAGCCGTGACGATGATGACCGGTCTCGCAGTGGCAGCAATCGCCAGCGGGACGATGACGATCGCCGGCCGCCGGCACGCCAGGTGCCTGACCGTCAGCTGCCCGATCGCCAACCTTCGGATCGTCAGGTTCAGAAGCCTCAGTCCCGTCAGGTTCAGTCCTCCGGCCAGGATCGCCAACGTTTCGATGGCGGCGGGCAGCTGCAGAACCGTGACGATCGCATCAATCGCGCCATGCAGGTGGCCGCACGGCGGGGGCGTGTGCTTGACGCCGGCCCGCAGAGCGGTTCCGTTTTCTGGGTGCGCGTGGCGACCGACCACGGGCGCGTCGATCTGCTGGTCGATGCCGATTCGGGCCGTATTATTGGAGAACGGTAATTTCTGACGACCTGCGTTCGCGCAGATTTATTTTTTGCCTCGTCGCGCTTTGACAATCGGGTCTTTCAGGCCAAAAGTGCGTCACATTTTCTGGATTAGATACGCCTATGAGAATCCTGCTTGCCGAAGACGATCCCGACCTGTCACGCCAGTTGAAGGCGTCGCTCAGCGATGCCGGCTATGTGGTCGATCACGCGCCGGATGGCGAGGAAGCGCATTTCCTGGGCGATACCGAACCCTATGACTGCATTATTCTTGATCTCGGCCTGCCGAAGATCGACGGGGTGTCGGTGCTGGAACGCTGGCGCCGCGAGGGCAAGTCCACGCCGGTGCTGATCCTGACCGCGCGCGGCGCCTGGAGCGACAAGGTGTCGGGCTTCGATGCCGGGGCCGACGATTACCTGACCAAGCCCTTTCATACCGAGGAACTGCTGGCCCGCCTGCGCGCCCTGGTGCGACGCGCCGCCGGCCATGCCCAGCCCATGCTGGTGTGCGGCGGCGTGCGGCTCGACCCAAGAGCGGCGCGCGCCTCGGTCAATGGTGAGCCCCTGCGCCTGACCTCGCTGGAATACCGCCTGCTGCATTATCTGATGCTGCATCAAAGCCGTGTGATTTCGCGCACCGAACTGGTCGAGCATCTCTACGATCAGGATTTTGACCGCGATTCCAATACCATTGAGGTCTTCATGGGCCGGCTGCGCAAGAAGATCGGCACCGACCGGATCGAGACAGTGCGCGGCCTGGGTTATCGCCTCAAGCCCCTGCATGACGAGATCAGCGATCTGTGAGCGATGACGCCCCCGCGCCTGTCGTCATTGCCGCCGGCAAGCTCTGGCGCCGGCTGACGCGCAGGGATTCGCTGGTCGGGCGGCTGATCCGCCTGGCCTCGGTGTGGTTCATCTGCTCGCTGGTGATCACCGGCATTGCCCTGACCGCCTATTTCCATGAAGTGACAATGAACCGTTTCCAGGAGCGGGTAGGTCAATTGGCCGACAATCTGTTCTCGGTCGTCAATATCGACGCCAATGGCATCGATACCTCTCGTTTCGTCGATGCCCGCTCGGTTATCATTCATTCGGGCCTGTACTGGCAGGTGGGAGAGGTGGACGCCAAGGGGGTGCTGGCGGCACCTGTTACCTCACGTTCCTTGTGGAATGAGCAGCTGGCCCTTCCCGCAAAGGTACTGGCCGACGCCAAGGCGCATAATGGCACCAGTGTCTTCTACAACGGTGCCGGGCCAGTGGGGGAGCCTTTGCGGGTCGCGGTCATTTATTCCATGGTCGGCGGCAAGGCCTATGTTTTCATGGCGGGTGAGGATTCTACGCCTGTCGAAAGAGATGTGCGCACCTTTGCCTTCCTGACGGCCGGTGCACTGATCGTGCTGGCCCTGGGCTCGCTGGCGGCCATCTTCGTACAGGTGCGGGTGGGCTTGCGCCCCCTGTTCGACCTGACGGGCGAAATCGCCGCCGTGCAGGGCGGGCGGCAGCAGCGCCTGACCAAGACCTATCCGGCCGAGATCACGCCGGTGGCCGCTCAGCTCAATGCCTTTCTCGACTATTCGCAGGAGGTGGTGGAGCGCCAGCGCATGCATGTCGGCAATCTGGCCCATGCGCTGAAGACGCCGCTGTCGGTGCTGATGGCGACGGCGGGCGAGGCCGAGGGCGTATTGCCGGAAACCATGCGCAAGCAGGCCGAGACCATGCGGGCCCAGGTCGATCACCACCTGCGCCGGGCACGGGCGGCGGCGCGTTCACAGGCCATGGGCGAACGCACCCCGGTCGAGCCGGTGTTCGACGAACTGGCGGTGATGCTGGAACAGGTCTTTCAGGACAAGGGTGTGGTCATCGACTGGCGCGCGCCGGAGGCTCTGGCCTTTCGTGGCGAAAAGCAGGACCTGCAGGAGATCGCTGGCAACCTGCTGGAAAATGCCTGTATCTGGTGCCAGCGCAAGGTGCGGATCACGGCGGATTTTCTTGAGGCCGACCAGACCATGAACCTGGCCATAGAGGACGACGGACCGGGGCTGGATGAGTCCCGTTTCGACGAGGTTTTGAAGCGCGGGGCGCGGCTGGATGAGAGCGTGCCCGGCTCGGGTTTGGGGCTGTCGATCGTCGATGAACTGGTGCGCGCCTATGGCGGTCAGCTGAGGTTCGAGCGCTCGGTGTGGGGCGGTCTGAAGGTGGTGGCGAAACTGCCGGCCAATCTGCAGGAATAGGGGCTGAGGTAATCGGCTGCCGTCAGACAAAATTAACCTAAGTCTCCCTATCATGGCCGCTTCTGTAAGCGTTTCGGCGTAAGGGATTGTGACCGTTTTGAGCGAGATAGCCGAAAAGCGCAAAATTCTGCTCCGGGGACTGGTCCGCAGCCTGCCCCAGGCCTCCCTGCGCTCGCTCGAAATGGCGCTGGGCCTGACCAGTGAGCCGAAAATGGTTGCCGTTCGCGACCTGATCTCCAGCGAAATGGAATTCCGCCATACCTGCCGGGCTGTTTTCGCGCCCTTCATGCCTTTGTTCGAGCCACGCACGGACGGGTTGGTCGGTGTCAGCTTCCCGAACTGGATCATCAATACCCTGTGGTCGGCGCTGGAAAGCCGCGAACCGGAGCTGCAGGAAGAGGCGCGTCACGCACTACGGTCCCTGCGCACCGAAGACCCGACGCCGGTGGTCTTCTTCCGGCTGGTGACGGCCGGCGCCCATATCTGCCGCACCGCGCCGGACCTGCTGCTGCGCAAGGATGCGACCGATGAGGAACGCGACGAGGTGGTCGAGTTCGGTCATTATCTCGACCTGCACCGCCTCGCCCGGCAGGTGCTGGGACGCCTGGGCGACTTCATGGGCAGGATCGATGCCGACAAGGCCGCCGCCCTGCGCGTCATGTTCAAGGATGCCAGCGATCTCGATACCGAAAGCGGCACACGCTTTATGGAGATCATCTTCGCTAATCTCGAAGACGGGGCGCAGATCGTCAAGTTCGTCGCCACGGTTTCCGACCGACCCAGTGACCGTTTCCTGGCCGAGTCGGAAATGGCGGATTTCGGCGACCGCATCCTCGACCGCATCGAAAGCGACCTGGCAGAGCTGAAAGCCTTTATGGGCGGCAAAAACACGACAGGCGGCAAGGCCAGCGAGGATCCCGGCGCGGCCGGCGGACGGATCGCCAGCTGTCTCGGCCAGTTGCAGGCCTTCGGGCAATATATCGAGCTGTCGCGCGGCGGGCCGTGGGGCAAGCGGGTCACCGAAGCGCAGCAGGTGGTGGCCGGGCTGGTCGAACAGCAGATCAAGGGCGCGGAAAAGGCGCTGGACAAGGCGCTGCCGACGCGCACCGAACGTGTTTACGGCCGCATGAAAAAGGACGTGCCGGACTTCGCCCATGTGCCGAACGAGACCCAGATGGCGCAGGCGCACGGCGCCCTGGCCTTCATGCGTGAGGTCCGTCACATCGCCAATGCCGGCGGGTTTGCCTCGCTGCACGCCAAGACGACCGAGGCCTGCGAAGCCAGCCTGGATGCCTATTTCACCGAATTGCTGTCCATCGCCAATGGCGAAGACCCCTTCGACCGCGAGCAGCTCCTGGGCGGCTTTGAGCGCGTCACCGACCTGATGGAAGCCCTGTGCGGCGAGGAAAAGGCCCAGGTGGCGCGACGACGTGTCGCGTCGTCAGACCTGATGAATCCGTCCAAAAACGTCGCCTGATAACGATAACGGAAACGCGACAGGCTTTCTTTTGGCCTGAAATGGGCTATTGAGGCGACATGCTCCTCTTCTTCCTGACCTGCGTGCTGATCTGCGCGGCGCTGATCGCGCTGGCCGTCGCCTGGCAGCGTCTGCGCCGGGAGACGGCCGGACTGGTGCAGGAAAAGGCGCTCTATGCCGGATTTGTCGCCGATGTCGAACGCCGGGTCGCCAAGGGCGAGATCGACGAAAGCCAGGGCGAGGAAGAACGCACCCAGGCGGCGCGGGCCCTGCTGAAGGCCAGTGAGGCGGGGGAAGCAACGGCAGCCCTGAAACCGCTTCACGGCTATATCGCGCTGGGCGCCGTGGCGGTGCTGAGCGTGGCGGTCTATCTGACGGTCGGCCATCCGGACCAGCCTGACCAGCCCTACAAGCGGCGCCTGCAGACCTGGACGCGCCTGGCCCAGACCAATCCGGATGTCCTGCCGCCGCAGGCCATGGCGGCCGTGCTGCGTCAGGGACAGAAGGGGCACGCCAATGACGTGACTTACTGGCTGTTCCTGGGCCGCATCGACATGCTGGCCGGCAATAATTACGATGGCGCCAAGGATTACGAGAAGGCGCGGGCGCTTGCACCGGAAACCTTTACCGCCTGGTCGGAACTGGGCGAGGCCCTGACCTTTGTCGGTGGCGGCACCAGCGGCGCGGAGGCGATGCAGGCCTTCGAAAAGGCCCTGCAACTCAATCCGAACGATGCGCGGGCGCACTATTATCTCGGCCAGCAGGCCTTGGCGGATGGCCAGTATGCGGCGGCGCGCAGCCATTATACGGCGGCGCTGAACAGCATGGCGCCGGATTATGTCAACCGGCCGCAGGTACAGGCAGCGCTGGCCAGCATCGGGCCGGCGGAAGCGGCGGCGAAGGCGATGAGTGATCGGATTTCCGGCATGGTGACGTCGCTGGAGGCGCAACTGAAAGCCGATCCGGAAAATGCCGATGGCTGGGCGCGTCTGCTGCGCTCCTATGATGTGCTGGGCGACAAGCGCCGCCGCGCCGAGGCGCAGGCCGCCATGACAAAGCACTATGCCGGCCGGCCCGAAGTGATCGCCGATATCCTGGCCAAATCGCAAACGCGCGTCGGGTCGGAAGGGGAGTCGAAGTAATGGGCTTTTGGCCGAAGTCAGTGAAGGCACAGTCGCGCTCAAGCAGCGAAGCGGTAGCGCAACGCAAAAAAGCGGCGTGCCGACCGGAGGTCAACTGATGGGCTTCTGGCCGAAGTCAGTGAAGGCACGCCGGCGCCTGACCATCTTCCTGATCGCCGCGCCGGTATTTCTCGCCGCCGTGGGCCTGAGCTTGTATGCGCTGAAGGGGACGGTGGTCTATTTCTACACGCCGGCGCAGTGGATCGAGGCGAAGGTGCCGGTTGGCAAGACGGTGCGGCTGGGGGGGCTGGTCAAGCCGGGCAGTGTGGTAAAGACACCGGATGGTACGACGCAATTTATCGTGCAGGACAAGCTGAAAGAGATCGCCGTGATCTATAAGGGCGAACTGCCGGATCTGTTCCGCGAGGGGCAGGGGGTTGTGTGCGAGGGCGAGGTGACGGGGGCGACGGCCCTGAAGGCGACGCAGGTCCTGGCCAAGCACGACGAGAAGTATATTCCCAAAAATGTGCAAAAAGAGCTGGAAAAGCAGGGGGAATGGCGACCGGAGGCCGGTATGGATAAGCCCAAGCCGGTGCAGAGGCCGTTTCAATGAGGGTGACAAACAAAAATCTCCTCCCTTGCGCAGCGGGGGAGGTGGCCAGCTTGTCTGGCCGGAGGGGGCCTGCTGACGTTGCAGGGGCCCCTTCCGTCTCGACGCGCTCCGCTTGCTCGACACCTCCCCCGCTGCGCAGGGGAGGAGAATAGATTGCATGACCCATATCAGTGAAATCGGCACCTACTGTCTGGTTCTCGCCTTCTGCTTCTCACTGGCGCAGGCGGTGTTCGTCGTGCTCGGCAAGGGCAGGGGCGGGATCGCACGCTATGCCGAGGGCGCGTCTCTGGCCGGTGCCGTGGCGATCGCGCTTAGCTTCGCCATACTGATCTTCGCCTTTATCCGCTCCGACTTCTCGGTGGTGAATGTCTACGAACACTCGCACACCGACAAGCCGCTGCTGTACAAGATTTCCGGCGCCTGGGGTTCGCACGAAGGCTCGATGCTGCTGTGGTGCACGATTCTGCTGGTTTATGGCGCCATGATCACCTTGCGCGGACAAGGCCTGCCGGAAAGCCTGCGCCTGAAAGCGCTCGGCGTACAGGGGGGGCTTGGGGCGGCTTTTGTCGGCTTTACCCTGTTCTCATCCAACCCGCTGGCGCGGTTGGCGGATGCGCCGTTGCAGGGACAATCGCTCAATCCGGCGCTGCAAGACCCGGCCCTGGCCTTCCATCCGCCCATGCTCTATCTCGGCTATGTCGGCATGTCGGTGGTCTTTTCGTTCGCCGTGGCGGCCCTGATCGAGGGGCGGCTGGACCGCGCCTGGGCGCGTTGGGTGCGGCCGTGGGCCCTGCTGGCGTGGAGCTTCCTGACCATCGGCATTACGCTTGGCGCCTTCTGGGCCTATTATGAACTGGGCTGGGGCGGCTGGTGGGCCTGGGACCCGGTCGAGAACGCCTCCTTCATGCCGTGGCTGGCGGCAACGGCCTTGCTGCATTCAGCCATCGTCATGGAAAAGCGCGACTCGCTCAAGGCCTGGACGGTGTTCCTCGGCCTGCTGGCCTTTACCTTCTCGATGATGGGCGCCTTCCTGGTGCGTTCGGGGCTTCTCACGAGCGTGCATTCCTTTGCCGTCGATCCGCAGCGCGGCATCCTTCTGGCGACGATCCTGTTGCTGACCGCCGGTGGCGGCTTTGCTCTGTTTGCCCTGCGCGCGCCTTCGCTTACGCCCGGCGGCCTGTTCGCCACGATCAGCCGCGAAACCACCCTGGTGCTCAATAACCTGCTGATCTCCGCCGCCCTCTGTTCGGTTTTCCTCGGCACGCTCTATCCCATCCTGATGCAGGCCCTGTTCGACAAGACCATGTCGGTGGGGGCGCCCTACTACCTGGCGGTCTTCGGGCCGATCATGATCGTGGCCCTGCTGCTGGTGCCGGTCTCGACCCTGATGGCATGGAAGCGCGCCGACCTGACAGGGGTGCTGCAACGGCTGGCGGCGGCCTTCGCCGTGGCGGTGCTGGTGGCGGCGGTCGGCTCGCTGTTCTACAAGGGGGCGAACCTGTTCAGCGAGGCGGGCTATCTCATCGGCCTGATCGTTGGCTTCTGGCTGGTGTTCGGCACGGTCCGCACCCTGATGCAGGCGCTCGATTTCCGCCTGAATGCGGTTGGTGTCGCCTTGCGCCGTCTGCCGGGCGTGCCGCTGGCCACCTGGGGCATGATCCTGGCCCATATCGGCCTGGGCGTCTTCGTGCTGGGGGCGGTGGTGGAAAGCCATCAGAAGCTCAGCGTCATGCAGCCGATGGCCGTCGGCGACAGTGTGACGCTGGGGCAGTACGAACTGACGTTTAAGTCGCTCTATCAGGCGCCTGGCGCCAATTACGATGCTCAGGGCGGGGCGTTCGAGGCGAAGGACGGACGTGGCCGGGTGATCTGCCAGCCGCGGCCGCAGCGGCGCTTCTATCCGGCCTCAGACCAGGTGCAGAGCAAGGTGGCCCTGTGTTTTACACCGCTTGACGATCTCTATGTGGTGATGGCCGAGCCCCAGACCGATGCCGGTGGCCATACCTCATGGCAGGTGCGCTTCTTCTATAATCCGTGGGTACGGCTGATCTTCTTCGGGCCGCTGCTGATGGCGCTGGGCGGCGTTTTGAGTCTGTGCGACCGGCGGCTGCGGCTGGGGATTGTGAAGAAGCCTGTTAAAGGTAGGGGGAGATCGGAGGAAGGCTAAATGTCTCAGATCAGCACACCTGTACTTTTCTCGATTTTTGCGGCGGGTGTTTTCGCTCTTTTCATCGCAATTCTTCAAATCATCTTTGCCGAAAAAGCGACGAAGAAAAGGCTTCAGGAAGGTACTCTTCTAAATAACGCGGAGATGACGGTTGATAAGGTAAATCAAGGCCGGCGTAGAAATGCTCTGATAGTTTCATGTGGTTGGGTTTTGCTTTTCGGGGCATTTGTTGTCCTGCGGCTTTGCGATTTTTTCCTTTACAGACAGTGACGCGAAAGCAATGAAACGAATATACCGGCTGTTCCTCCTTCTTCTCCTGCCGTTACACGCCTTTGCCGCCACACCGCAGGAAGACGCCCGCGCCCGGCAGCTGTTTACCGAGGTGCGCTGTGTCCAGTGCCAGAGCGAAAGCATCGCCGACTCGGACGCCCAGATCGCCGGAGACATGCGCCGGGAAATCCGTGCCGATATCGCCGCCGGCAAGACGGATGCGCAGATCCGGCAAGAGCTGTTTGCCCACTATGGCGATTATGTTCTTTTTCGGCCGAGATTTTCGTCATCCAACCTGCTTTTGTGGCTGATACCGCCTCTGATCGCCATTCTGGGCGCGGCAGGGTTGTGGTTTTCGAGGCAAAAATCAGTTGAATCAAGTGATTATATCCTGACTGATACGGAGGCGGAAAAGCTTCGCGATATCATGAAGAAACGCGATTGAGGTCACGATTTTGCCTCACCGCTTTGATTACATCGTTGCAAACGGGGATTCCGGAGGGATCTCCGCAGGTTTATGGTTGTAATTGCCCCGCTTAACGCTCAGATATCTCCCTGGATATATGGCCAGACGCGGCTTATTCGTACGGAATTAAAAGGTAAGACTATGGGGAATTGGAATTTCAAAGCGCTATTGAAGAACCGCTCGGCCGTGGGTGGCGCGGTGGCAGGTCTGGTATTGGGCGCGGGTGTTGCCGGCGCCGCCATTACCGGCTTCGGCACGCATGGCATCGGCGCCGGTTATGATGGCGCCCAGCTTATCAAGACCGCCGACCTTACCCCGGTAAAGCCGCCCGCCGGCGCGCCCATGTCCTTCGCCGACCTGATCGAGCGCGTCTCCCCCGCCGTGGTCTCGATCGAGACCAAGGGCAAGATGAAGATCGACACAGGCATCCCGTCTCTGCCGGGCTTCAGCTTCCCCGGCCAGGACGATGGTTCCGGCCAGAAGGAACAGGAAGTCCGCGGCGCGGGCTCCGGCTTCTTTATCTCGGCCGATGGCTATGTCGTCACTAACAACCACGTCATCGACGGCGCCGACGAAATCACCGTCAAGCTGACCAATGACAAGGAACTGAAGGCGACCGTGGTCGGCCGCGATGTCGGCACCGACCTGGCCGTGCTCAAGGTCGACGGCACGGACTTCCCGTTCGTGCGCTGGGAGCTGGAAAAGCAGCCGCGCGTCGGTGACTGGGTCATCGCCGTCGGTAACCCGTTCAACTTCTCCAACACCGCCACCGCCGGCATCGTTTCGGCCTATGGCCGCGACCTGCGCGACAATTCTTCCGGCCCGGACTATACCGACTACCTGCAGATCGACGCCGCCATCAACAGAGGCAACTCCGGCGGCCCGACCTTCGATCTCTACGGCAAGGTGATCGGCGTCAATACCGCCATCGTCACGCCTTCGGGCGCCAATGCCGGTGTCGGCTTCGCCATTCCCTCGGACGTGGCTGCCAAGATCACCAGCCAGCTGATGAAGGGCGTCAAGATCGAGCGCGGCTATATCGGCGTGACCATACAGCCCGTGTCGCAGGAAAATGCCGAAGCGCTCGGCATCACCGATACGACCGGCGCCTATATCGCCGAAACCACCCGTGGCGGCCCGGCCGACAAGGCGGGCGTCCAGCTGGGCGATATCGTCAAGACGGTCAATGGCAATCCGGTCAAGAGCCCGACCGAGCTGACCCGCCGTATCGCCGATATCAAGGTCGGCGAGAAGGTGACCCTGGGCGTACTGCGTAGCGGCAAGATGGTCAATGTCACCGTGACCGCCGCCCTGCGGCCTTCGGAAGAAGACCTGGCCAAGGGCGCTGGCGGCACAACGGACGATGACGACTCGTCGAGCGGTTCGGCCAGCGGCACGCCGCCGGTCATCGGCCTGTCGGTCAAGGCGATCACGCCGGACGTCCGCAAGGCCTTCGGCCTGGATGATTCCAGCAACGGTTTGGTCATTACCGATGTCGCCGATAATTCGGACGGCGCGCAGAAGGGCCTCAAGCCAGGCGATGTGATCATGCTGGCCAACAACCAGCCGGTCACCACCCAGTCGCAGTTCAGCGGCATCGTGGCGGACCTCAAGAAGCAGAACCGCCCGAGCATCCTCTTGCTGGTGCGTCGTGAGGGTCGCAATGTGGCCTTGCCGCTGTCGCTCAAGGACGTTGACGCCAAGAAGTAACAGCTTGCGGTTAATTGCCAAATTTTAAGAGGAAAAGGGTCGTAACGCATGTTATGACCCTTTTTTCTTTGGAAATTAATGAGAGTCGTTATGAACGTCCTGATTGTCGAAGATGATGTAGAAGCTGCGCAAAACATGCAGAAGGGCCTGAAGGAAGCCGGTATCGAGGCGCGGCTGGCCGGGGATGGCGCACAAGGCTTGGACGCGATCAAGGCGGAAGTGCCGGATGTCATCATTCTCGACCGCATGATGCCGGTGATGGACGGGGTGACCATGCTGCAGACCCTGCGCGCCGACGGTCTCGATGTGCCGGTGCTGTTCCTCTCGGCGCTGGGCGAGCTGGAAGACCGTGTGTCGGGTCTGCGCGCCGGCGCCGATGATTATCTGGTCAAGCCCTATGCCCTGACCGAACTGGTGGCGCGGGTCGAAGCTCTGGGGCGCCGCAAGGACAAGGATACGGTCGAGACTATCTTGCGCGTCGGCGACCTGGAGATGAACCTGATTTCACGCGTGGTGAAGCGCCAGACCAAGGTGATCGACCTGCAGCCGCGCGAATTCCAGCTGCTCGAATTCCTGATGCGCCATGTCGGCCAGAGCGTGACGCGTACCATGCTGCTGGAAAAGGTCTGGGCCTATCATTTCGACCCGCAGACCAATGTCATCGACGTGCATATCTCGCGCCTGCGTTCCAAGCTGGACAAGGATTTCGACCGCCCGATGCTGCATACGGTCCGCGGCGAAGGGTATCAGCTTAAGGCGTAATTTCCTGTACCTCCCCGACTTGATCGGGGAGGGGAACCGCGCCCGAAGGGTGTGGTGGTGGGGTTTCTTACTTTCCTGAGAAGGCGCGATGGATAGATCAAGGTCTAAGGTTGCTCTCGCCCGCCCATACAGCATTTGTGCATCTGAAATTGGCGCCGTTGGCGTCCGGTTGCTGGCCCTGCAAAGACAGCCAGAAGCCCCACCACCAACGCGCAAGGGCGCGTCGGTCCCCCTCCCCACCAGAGGTGGGGAGGTATAAGGATAAACATGCCTGAAGCCTCCTCCGAAACCCGCAAGCAAATGATCGACGCCATCTGGCGGCGGGTGGATGCGCTTGCCATTTTGCGGCCGAACTTTTTCAGGCAGACGCCCTTCCGGCTGACGCTTGTTTTCCTGTGCGTCTATGTCTTCGTAGCGGCGCTGGTTTTCGGCTATATCTACCTCGCCACCACCACGGAATCGCGCGCCTGGGGCAATGCCTCGGTCGATGCGCGCATCAAGAGCCTAAAGGACATCGACGCCCATGATGGCCATGCGGCCGTGGTGGCCAGAATCCTCGGTGACGACGCCGTGGAATGGGTCTTCGCCAAGGGCGCCTTCGATAATTCCGGCCAGGTGCTGGCCCAGAACGGCCGCGCCCGCATGGAAGGCAAGGCCCTGCCGGATATCGTCATCCGCGAGGGGCTGAAGGCGGTCGGCGCCGAAAATCCGATGGCCTCGATCAATATCACCTCGCCCTCGGCCAGCGATCCGAACTGTTGCCGCTTCCAGGGCCGCGTGGTGCGGCTGGACGACAATTTCTACATCTATGTCGCCATGGATATGTCGTGGGCCGATCACAGCTTCCAGCAGGAGATCAAGGCGGTGATCGGCGGTGGCCTGCTGGTAGTGATTCTGGGGCTGTTCGCCGGCACCCTGATCAACCAGGAGGTCACGCGCTCGGTAGCGCGGGTGACAAGCGTGCTGGAGCGGGTGCAGGAGGGCGATCTCAAGGCGCGGATCTCGGTACGCGATTCCGGCGACGAATTCGACGCGCTCAGCATGCGCATCAACCAGACGCTCGACCGCATGGAAAAGACCATGGGCAACCTGAAATACGCCGGGGATGCCATCGCCCACGACCTGCGTTCGCCGCTGTCGCGCCTGCGCACCCGGCTGGAGGTCTCGCTGCTGGAGGTCGACAAGGACCCTTCCCAAGCCCATGACGCCCTGGCGGGGGCTCTGGAGGAAACCGGCCAACTGCTGCGCACCTTTCAGACGGTCTTTTCCATGTCGCGCCTGCAGGCGCAGGGCCAGGCGCCGGATCAGGTGTTCTTCTCCGCCACCGAACTGGCCGATGACATGGCCGAGCTGTTCGAGGCGGTGGCGGCCGACAAGGGGCTGGAGTTCGACGCCGAGATCGAGCGCAATGTGCGCGCCTTCGGCAATCGCGATTTCCTGGCCCAGGCCCTGGCCAACCTGCTCGACAATGCCATCAAATATACACCGAAGGGCGGAGTGACCTTCCGCCTGCGCCATACTTCCCAGCGCGAGATCGAGTTTTCGATCACCGATACCGGGCCGGGCGTGCCGGAAAAGGATCGCCGGCGCATTGCCGAGCGTTTTGTGCGGCTGGAAAATTCCCGCACCCTGCCGGGCGTGGGCCTGGGGCTTTCGATGGTCGATGCCGTGGCTGTGGCGCACAAGGGGCGGCTGGAAGTGGCCGAGGGGCCGGGCGAATTCGACGGCGCGGGGCCCGGTCTGCGCACCGCGCTCGTTTTGCCGCCGATTTAAGATTTAACCACGAAAAGCACCAAAAACACCAAAAGCACACACTTCTTTGTGCGGTCACTTCGACGCGAAGCATCGTCCGAAAATACTCAAATGCAGGGCAAATATATGCCCTTCGGGCAAGATCACTCAACAGGCTCATATTTTCGTGCCTTTTGGTGTTTTTGGTGCTTTTCGTGGTTAAAATCTTAAAGGCCGGTGACTGGCCTAAATCCCCTGACAGCCCTTGTGTTTGCAGCGCCGCATGGCCTATATGACCGCTGCGGGCGAGGCATTTGTGACGCCCGTTGACATTCATTGTTGACCTGCCGGAAAACAGGGGCTATGACAACGCTGTCATGACTTAAGCCCGGTGTAGAAGAGGTGCGGTCACGGGTTCGGAACGAAAAGGTCTCATGTCGGCATCTTCTGGAAGTAATGGCGCACGCCAACGGGTTTTTGTCCTTGTCGGGGGCACGGGCGATCTCGCCATGCGCATGCTGTGGCCGTCTCTGGCCATGCTCGACCAGGAAGGCTTCCTGTCCGACGATCTGCGTATCATTTCCGTCGCCCGCGAAGACTGCGGCACAGAGGTCTGTGTCGACCGCATCGGCAATGCCGTTACCAGCCGTTTCGGCGAATGGTCGACGCCTGAGGCGCTCGCCCGTTTCCGCAAGCGCATTGTCCACGTAGCGCTCGATGCCGCCCATGACGACTGGGGCTCGAAGCTGAAGGCCGAGCTGGGCGACGTCGAAAAGCTCGACATCGTCTTCTTCCTGTCGGTCTCGCCGTCGCTGTTCAAACCCATCTGCGAGCATATCGAGCGCGCCGGCCTGAACAAGGCGCCGAACCGCGTCATCATCGAGAAGCCGATCGGCCGCGACCTGGCCACCTCGAAGGTGATCAACGATTCCGTCGCCCACGCCTTCGCCGAAGACCGTACCTTCCGCATCGACCACTATCTCGGCAAGGAAACGGTCCAGAACCTGATCGCCCTGCGCTTCGGCAACATGGTCTTCGAGCCGCTGTGGAACGCCCAGTCGATCGACCATATCCAGATCACCATTGCCGAAACGGTCGGTGTCGGCGAGCGCCTCGGCTATTACGACGAATACGGCGCCATCCGCGACATGCTGCAGAACCACCTGCTGCAGCTGCTCTGCCTGCTGGCCATGGAGCCGCCCTCGGCCCTGACCTCGGACGCCCTGCGCGACGAGAAGGTAAAGGTGCTGCGCTCGCTGAAGCCCATCACCGCCGATAACGTGCAGGCGAACACGGCGCGCGGTCAGTACGGCCCGGGCTTTGCCGACGGTCATCCGGTGGCCGGTTATGAAGCGGAAAAGGGCTCGCCTTCCAATACCGAGACCTTCGTCGCCATCAAGGCCGAGATCCAGAACTGGCGCTGGGCCGGTACGCCGATCTATATGCGCACCGGCAAGTGCCTGCCGTCGCGTGCCACCGAGATCGTCATCCAGTTCAAGCCGCTGCCGCACTCGATCTTCGGTCCGGAGGCCCAGGCCAACCGCCTGTTGATCCGCCTCCAGCCGGAAGAAGATATTTCGCTCACCCTGATGAACAAGGCGCCTGGCCTGACCTCGGAAGGCGTGCATTTGCAGCCGCTCGATCTCAGCCTGTCGCTGATCAAGGCCTTCGATGACAGCAAGGACGGCAAGCCGCCGCGCCGCCGCATCGCCTATGAACGCCTGATTTTGGATGCGCTGAACGGTAACAACGCGCAATTCGTGCGCCGCGATGAAGTCGAGGCCGCCTGGACCTGGGTGGATGGCATCATCAAGGCATGGAACGACAAGGATATGAAGCCGCAGAAGTATCCGGCCGGCACCTTCGGTCCGGTCAGCGCCTTCAGCCTGATCGAACGCGATAACGGACGCATGTGGAATGACTGAGGCCGCGCACAAGCTTAACGTCTCGGAAGACGTACTGACCTGGAATGCCCATGGCAAGACCGTGACCGTGCATTGCTTCGCCAATACAGCGCGCGCCGGCACCTATATCGCCGACGCCATCGCCGAGGCCCTGGCGCACGCCATCGATACACGCGGCCAGGCCGTGTGGATCGGTTGTGGCGGCACCACGCCCAAGCCGATCTATCAGCATCTGATCCATGCCGAGCTGGACTGGACCAGGGTGACGCTCGCCCAGGTCGATGAGCGCTTTGTGCCGGTCGATGACGCGGCCTCGAACACCCGCATGATGCGCGAGGCGCTGGCGCCGGTGCTGGCGGGCAAGGATCACACGGGCATGGCGTTTCTGACGCTGATCCAGGATATCGATGATCAGGCCGCCTGCGCTGAAAAGGCGGAAAAGACCCTGCGCGATCTCAATCACGGCGAGGCGCCGCGTTTCGATTTCGCCCTGATGGGGATGGGGCCGGATACGCACTATGCCTCGATCTTCCCACATAATCCGGTCAATGCCGAGGTCTATACGACCGAGCGCCTGGTGCTGCCGGTGTCGCCGCATACGGATGGTTCCGAGCCGAAATTGCCGCGCATTACCCTGAGCGTGCCGGCGATCAATAATTCGCGCCGCATTCTCTTTTACATCACGGGGCAGGCCAAGCTCGACGCGCTCAAGGGCGCGACCGAGGACACCGACCCCTATACCTCGCCGATCGGCGCGTTTATCGCGCAATGCCCGACCGACGTCGAATTCGTCTGGGCAAGTTGAGATCCGGGCGGGCTAAGGACTATTATTATGACGACACTGCATCCCGTAATCGCCGAAGTCACCAACGCCATTATCGAGCGTTCGAAGGATTTGCGCGGCCAGTTCATGGCGCGCGCTGACCGTTTCAAGGCCGACGAACCACGCCGCAAGAAGCTCTCCTGCGCCAACTATGCCCACGTCGTGGCCGCCTCCAGCGCCGATGAAAAGCTCCAGGCGGCGCTCGATTCCGTGCCCAATATCGGCATCGTGACGGCCTATAACGACATGTTGTCGGCGCACCAGCCCTATCACGACTATCCGGAAAAGATCCGTGGTATGGCGCGCAAGTTCGGCGCCACGTCGCAGGTCGCCGGTGGCGTGCCGGCCATGTGTGATGGCGTGACGCAGGGCCGTCCGGGCATGGAAATGTCGCTGTTCTCGCGCGATGTCATCGCCATGAGCACGGCTATTTCGCTCAGCCACGATGCCTTCGATGCCGGCCTGATGCTGGGCATCTGCGACAAGATTGTGCCGGGCCTGGTCATTGGCGCCCTGTCGTTCGCGCATTTGCCGATCATCTTCGTGCCGTCCGGCCCGATGGGTTCCGGCCTGCCGAACCCGGAAAAGGCCAAGGTCCGCACGCGCTATGCGCTCGGCGAAGTCGGCCGCGATGCGCTTCTGGCCGCCGAAATGGCCTCCTACCATTCCGCCGGCACCTGCACCTTCTACGGCACCGCCAATTCCAACCAGATGCTGATGGAAATGATGGGCCTGCATGTGCCGGGCGCTGCCTTCGTCCATCCGAACACGCCCTTGCGTGACGCCCTGACGCAGTGCGCCGTCGAGCGCGCGGCGAAGTCGGCTGAGAATTCCAAAACCCCTTCGCGTCTGGCAGATATCATTGATGCCCGCGCCATCGTCAACGGCGTCATCGGCCTGATGGCCACCGGCGGCTCGACCAACCACGCCCTGCACCTGCCGGCCATGGCCCGCGCCGCCGGCGTGATCCTGACCTGGGAAGACATGGACAAGATCTCGTCCGTGGTGCCGCTGCTGGCGCGCGTCTATCCGAACGGATCGGCCGATGTGAACCATTTCCACGCCGCTGGCGGCATGGGCTTTGTCATCAAGGAACTGCTGAACGCCGGCCTGATGCACGCCGATGTCCAGACTATCTGGGGGCAGGGCATGGCGGACTACGCCCGCGAGCCCGTGCTGCAGGATGGCCAGGTTGTCTGGCGCGATGCGCCTGAGCAGAGCCTCGATGAAAACATCCTGCGCCCGGTCTCCAATCCGTTCTCGCCGGAAGGCGGGCTTCGTGAGGTCAAGGGCAATCTCGGCACCTCGGTGGCCAAGGTTTCGGCCGTCAAGCTGGAGCATCAGATCGTTGAAGCGCCGTGCGTGGTTTTCGACGACCAGGACGATTTCCTGGCAGCCTTCAAGGCCAAACAACTGCCGGAAGGCGATTTCATTTGCGTGGTCCGCTTCCAGGGACCAAAAGCCAACGGAATGCCGGAACTGCACAGCCTGACGCCATCGCTGTCGAGCATCCTTGATGCCGGCCGCAAGGTGGCGCTGGTTTCGGACGGACGCATGTCGGGGGCATCGGGAAAGGTGCCTGCCGTTATCCACCTGACGCCGGAAGCGGTCGACGGCGGACCGATTGCGAAACTGCGTAACGGTGATGTGCTGCGCGTCGATTGCGTGGCCGGCACCATAGACTTCCTCGGAGATGCCACCGAGTTTTCACAAAGAGCAAATGCTGATCGGCCCGCAGAGGCGGACGGCATGGGACGGGAACTTTTTGCGCACATGCGGCGGGCGGTAGGACCGGCTGACCAGGGTGGCGCAGTTTTTTGGTAGATAAATGACAGCGCATTTCGAGACCAGTTCGGTCACTACGTCCTTCAACCGCCCCTTGCGGGGTCTGGTGGGCGATATCGGCGGCACCAATGCCCGCTTCGCGGTTGCGGAGCGTCGCGAAGGCAAGACCAGCCTGACCCATTTCAAGTCGCTGGAAACGGCGGACCACACGGATGTCTACAAGGCGCTGGCCGCCTATTTCGACATGGTGGGCGTCAAGGCCGATTTCGATTACACCTGCGTGGCCGTGGCCGGTCCGGTGAAGAACGGCCATATCAAGTTCACCAATCTTGATTGGGAGATCGAGGAAGGTTTGCTGGCCAAGGCGACCGGTGCGCGCCGCGCCAGGCTGATCAACGATTATGCCGGCCTGGCCTTTGCCCTGCCGCATCTCGAAGAGGGCGATACCAAGTGCATCGGGCCGGTGAAGCAGGGCTTCGGCGATGTTCATGCCGTGATGGGCGCGGGCACCGGTTTCGGCGCTTCGGTGCTGGTCGGCGGCGAGTTCGGGCCTTATTGTCTCTCGACCGAGAGCGGCCATATCTCGTTCGCGCCGGTCAATGACTATGAGAGCGAAATCCTGCGTTTCCTGCGTAAGAAGCATGGCCGTGTCACGGTCGAGATGCTGCTGTCCGGGCCGGGTCTGGTTAATCTCTATCAGGCCATTTCGATGATCCGCGGCGAGATCGCCGAGGACCTGACGCCTGCGCAGATCACCCATCTGGAAGGCGAGGACGCCACCGGATCGCGTTACACGGTTGAGGCCTTCCTCGATATCATGGCCTCGGTCTGCGGTGACCTGGCCCTGGCGCATGGCGCGACCTCGGGCATGTTTATCGCCGGTGGCATTGCGCCGCGCCTGATCAAGCATGTCGACGAACTGCGCTTCCGCGCCCGCATGGAGGCCAAGGCGCCGCTGGCGGGCATGGTGGCCGGCATTCCATCGCGCATCATCATCCATCCGTACGCGGCGCTGCTTGGCTCGGCGAACGCCTTAACCGACGTGCAGATTACGGCTTAATCAGCTGCGAAACACTCGCCCTCCCCATTTATGGGGAGGGGGGACCATCGCTTGCGATGGTGGGCGGGGCCTCCGCTAGTGGAATTGCCCCTTCCGTCATTTCGCTGCGCTCAATGCCACCTTCCCCATGAATGGGGCAGGCGAAATTTAAGAGGAAACGACCCCTATGTCCACGCATCCCGATGTAGAAAAATTCATGACCATGGGCCCGGTGCTGCCGGTGATGGTCATCCCGTCGCTCGACCAGGCCCTGCCCCTGGCCGATGCCCTGCTGGCCGGCGGTATCAAGGTGCTGGAGATCACCCTGCGCACCGACTGCGCGCTGGATGCCATCAAGCTCATTTCGAAGGAACGTCCGGAGGCCGTGGTCGGCGCCGGCACGGTGCTGACGCCGAAGGATGCCGAGAAGGCGGAAAAGGCCGGGGCGAAGTTCCTCGTTTCGCCGGGCCTGACCAAGACTCTGGCGCATCAGGACGCCCTGCCGCTGCTGCCGGGCGTGGCTACCTCCTCGGAAGTGATGAAGGCGCTGGAGTGGGGCTTTACCCACCTGAAGTTCTTCCCCGCAGTGCCCGCCGGTGGCGTGCCCTATCTGAAGGGCATCGGCGGTCCGCTGCCGCAGGTCAAGTTCTGCCCGACGGGCGGTATCAGTGAAAAGAACGCAGCCGATTTTCTGGCCTTGCCGAATGTCCTGTGCGTCGGCGGCTCGTGGGTCGCCCCCGAAAAGGCGATGAGTGAAGGCAATTGGGCTGAGATCAGCCGTCTCGCCGCCGAAGCCGTTGCGACCTTCGGAAAGTAGTCTGCCTTCCGGTCGTGCCTCCATGTGAGAGGTATGCCCGCATGGCCGCTCTCAAAATAAAAATGAATAAGACCCAAGTGTTTTAAGCACTTGGGTCTTATTCATTGACAAAGCTGTCATGACAGACGCAAGCTGATAAGACCAATATAATAATCAAGGGCTCGGATTCGAGTGACGCAGATCAAGGCGCCGACCGCAAAAGATGCCGCTGTTTCCAGCGCGGTTTCCACCATCAATGACGTGGCGCGGCTGGCCGGCGTATCGATCAAGACCGTCTCCCGGGTGATGAATGATGAGCCGAACGTGCGTGAGGAAACGCGCACCAAGGTGAAAGAGGCTGCCGCACGTCTGCATTACCGGCCCAACCTGCTGGCCCGCTCGCTGGCTGGCTCGCGCAGCTTCCTGATCGGGCTTCTGTACGACAATCCGTCCTCCAGCTATGTCATCGACCTGCAGCAGGGCGTGATCGAGCGTTGCCGCCAGAGTGGCTACCATGTGCTCAGCGAACCGCAGGACAGCCTGGCGCCGGACATCGGCCGGGCGATCGCCTCGCTGCTGGCCACCATCCGGCTGGATGGCGTGGTGCTGACGCCGCCCCTGTGCGACATGGCGGTGGTGCTTGATGCCGTGGAAGCGGCCGGTGTGCCCTATGTGCGGGTCTCACCCTCGCTGTTCCCCGGCCGTTCGGCGCTGGTGGAAATGGACGATGTCCAAGCCGCCTATGAGATGACGAAATTTCTGCTGGCGCATGGTCATACCGACATCGGCTTTGTGCGTGGCCACCCGGAACACGGTTCCTCGCACCGGCGTTATGATGGCTTCGCCAAGGCGATGCACGAGGCGGGCATAGAGCCGCCGTCGCACCGCATCGCGCAGGGCTATAACAGCTTCGCCTCGGGGCTGGAGGCGGCGCGGGCGCTGTTCCGCGATCCCGGTGATCTGCCAGCCGCCATCTTCGCTTCCAACGATGAAATGGCCTTCGGCGTCATGGCCTATGCCCAGCAGACGGGGGCGCGTGTGCCGGACCAGGTGTCGGTGGTCGGTTTCGACGATACGCCGGGCTCGGTGATTGTCTGGCCGCATCTGACGACTATCCGCCAGCCGGTGACCGATCTGGCCTATGCGGCGGCGGACATGCTGCTCTCTCGCACCGCGCCAGAGGAGAATGCGCCGAACTTCAGCGATATGCGGCGGGAACTGCCGTTCGAGCTGGTGGAGCGTGAGTCGGCCAAGGCGGTTTAGAACGCCGCTTCGAAATCCTGCCCGCCATAGAAAATGCCCTCGATCAGAATCAGATCGGGTTCGACCTTGAACGCGATCATGACGCGCCGTTCGAAGCCGATGAGACGCAGGCCCGGCAGGATATCGTCACGCGCGGTGCCACGCAGCGGAAATGTCCGCAGGCTCAGGCAGTAATCGACAATACGCTGGATATAGCCGTTCGCGCGACTCTCAAAACCGGAGCGTTCGGTTATATAACTGTGAAGGGCATCGATCTGTCTTTCAGCGCGCGGTGTGAAAATAACGTCCACCTACACCTCGCGAGGCGTCGTGCGGCGGGCCTTGATGCGGGCGAGTATCTGATCGGCGGGAACGGCTTGGGAAGGATCTGTCAGATATTCGGCATGGCCGGCGACGACCTCTTCCCTGAGCCATTTTTCAAGGGCGGCATCCCGTTCCATAAGGGCGCGGAGGCCATCGCGCATGACTTCACTTACGGACGCATAGGCGCCCGAACTGATCTTGTCATTGACCATCGTTGCCATGTCATTCGGTAGGGTGATGCTGAATTGCTGGGTTGTGCGCATAAAGGCCTCCTGCCGGGACTATAGATCTGAATAGGATTAAATCCTACTGAAATAAGCCCAGCCACGCGCGCAAAAAAAACCCGATGAACCAGGGGTCCATCGGGATATAAGGCCAGTGCCTTCCAAATAATGCCACATTTAAGAAGGCGCTTTAAAACCACGACCGCGAAACGGCTATGAAAAAGGGAAAGAAGCCGCGCCGCATAATGATTTTAAACACAGATCCCGATCCGCAAAATCCATAAGACCCGGCGCATCGGGGAAACAGGGTGAGACAGTGATAACAAATCTGACAACGCTGTCAAATGAATAATGAAAGCAAAAAGCATTTTTGACAAAAAACGCAGTTTTTCCCGCACCGCACAAAGGATGCCTTCGGTTCGCGCAAAAGGCTTGCGGCCTTGACGCTGCGTGATAGCGCTGTCATTAAACATTCAGGCTCTGGTTACCATAAACCATAAAATGGGCCCCTCCGGAAACCGCATGCATGGCTTTGTCAGGCCGGAATAGCGTGCTACATCCGAGAAAATAAAAATGTTGAGGAAGAACGACTAAGGAGCACCATGTTACAGAAATCATCCAAGCCGGTTCTTATGCTGGGCGCTGCGCTCGGCGTGCTGTGCGTTCTCGGTTTCAGCCTGCCGGAAGCGGCGGAAGCCAAGGCCAAGGCGGCCGCGCATAAGTCGGTCAAGAAAAAAACAACGGTAAAAAAGGCTGTGGCCAAAAAAGCGGTCGCCCCCGCCGTTATTGCTGTTGATCCGGCGTGGCAGAAACTGGCGCCGGTGGGTCTGGTCGATCCGGCCACCGAGGCGAAGATCACCGAGATCATGAGCCAGATGACGCTGGAAGAGAAGGTCGGGCAGACCATCCAGGCCGATATCAACTTCATCAAGCCGGAAGACCTCAAGACCTATCCGCTGGGCTCCATCCTGGCCGGCGGTAATTCCTCGCCGGGCGGCAATGAGCGCGCTACGCCGGACCAGTGGCTGAAACTGGCCGATGACTACTGGCGCGCCGCCGCCGAGCGTCCGACCAAGGCGCCGATCCCGCTGCTGTTCGGCATCGATGCGGTGCACGGCCATTCCAATCTCGTCGGCGCCACCATCTTCCCGCACAATGTCGGCCTGGGCGCTATGCACGATCCCGATCTGATCGAGAAGATCGGCGCCGCCACCGCCGCCGAAATGGCCGCGGCGGGCGTGGACTGGACCTTCGCCCCGACCGTGGCCGTGGCGCGCGACAAGCGCTGGGGCCGCGCCTATGAGAGCTATTCGGAAAACCCGGCCGATGTCGCCGCCTATTCCGGCCGCATGGTCGATGGCCTGCAGGGGGTGCGCGGCGGCATGGACGGCATCAAGCCGGGCCATATCATGTCCACCGCCAAGCATTTCCTTGGTGATGGCGGTACGCAGGACGGCAAGGACCAGGGCGATGCCGAGATGAGCGAGGCCGATCTGGCGCGCATCCATGGCGCCGGTTATCCGCCGGCGATTCAGGCCGGCACCCTGTCGGTCATGATCTCCTTCTCGTCATGGAACGGTCAGAAGATGGCCGGCAACAAGCGTTTGATCACCGGTGCGCTCAAGCAGCGCATGCACTTCGATGGCTTTACCGTCACCGACTGGAACGCCCATCGTCAGCTGGCCAGCTGCGCCAAGGACGATTGCCCGGAGGCGATGAATGCCGGTGTCGATATGTTCATGGCGCCGGATTCGTGGAAGCCGATGTATGAGAACACGCTGGCCGATGTGAAGGCCGGCACCATTCCGATGTCGCGCCTCGATGACGCCGTGCGCCGCATCCTGCGCGCCAAGATCAAGGGCGGGCTGTTCACCCTGGGCGCGCCGCTCGACCGGCCGCTTTCGGGCAAGTGGGATCAGCTCGGCTCGCCCGATCACCGCGCCATCGCCCGTCAGGCGGTGCGCGAATCCCTGGTGCTGATCAAGAACGAAAACCACACCCTGCCACTCGATCCGGGCGCGCGTATTCTCGTCACCGGGTCTGGCGCCAACGATATCGGCAAGCAGGCCGGCGGCTGGACCATCACCTGGCAGGGCACCGGCAATACCCGCGCCGACTTCCCCAATGGCGAGTCGATCTATGAAGGCATTGCCGCGGCGGTCAAGCAGGCCGGCGGCACGGCCACGCTCAGCGACAACGGCTTCTACAAGGAAAAGCCGGATGTGGCCGTGGTGGTGATCGGCGAAGATCCGTACGCCGAATTCCAGGGCGACCGCACCAATCTCGATTACCAGACCGGTGACCGCACCGATCTGGAGATGATCCACAAGCTGAAATCGGCCGGGATCAAGGTGGTCACCGTCTTCCTGTCGGGCCGGCCGCTGTGGACCAATCCGGAAATCAATGCCTCCGACGCCTTTGTCGAGGCCTGGCTGCCGGGCACCGAAGGCGGCGGCATCGCCGATGTCATCATCGGCGATCTCAACCGCCAGCCGCGTTATGATTTCAAAGGCAAGCTGACCTTCTCGTGGCCGAAATACGCCAATCAGGGGCCGCTCAATGTCGGCACCGCCGGCTATGATCCTTTGTTCGCCTATGGCTACGGCCTGACCTATAATGATATCGGCGATGTGCCGCAGCTGTCGGAAGATTCCGGCCTGCGCGATGTGGCTGTGGTCAATGTCGATACCTATTTCGCCAGCGGCCGCATCAAGAAGCCGTGGACACTCAGCCTGATCGAAGGTTCTGGCGCCAATCCGGGCGACCTGACCAGCTTCGGCAGTCCGAACGGCGTGGTGACGCAGTCGGTGGTCGATGCCGATAACAAGCAGGAAGGCGGGCGTTCGCTGGTCTTCAGCGGGCAGGGCACGGGCGAGGCGGCGATCACCGGCGATGCCGTCGATCTCAGCCGTCAGACCACAGGCAAGATGACGGTGGGGATTACCTATCGCCTAGATGCCCCTGTAGCCGGCCCGGTCCTGATGGGCATGGGCGCCGATCTGGCTTCGGAAAAGAAGATCGACATCTCGCAGGCCCTGACCGCGCCGGTTGGCCAGTGGAAGACGCTGAAGATCACGCTCGACTGCTTCGTGGCCGCCGGTCTCGATCCGTCGAAGGTGGGCGTGCCGTTCTCCCTGACCTCGGACAAGCCCCTGTCGATCAGCTATTCGCGCATCAGCCTGGCATCGGATGAAGGCGACGCCACCTGTCCGGCGAAGTGATTTGCGATTCGCCCTCTCCGTTTACGGGGAGGGCGAATGAGAACAGAGCGGCGAATCCAATCGCCGCCGTTTCACCTGTTGGGATTTCGCCATTGATTCAGCCGTCAAGCTGTGTCAATTGTATGATAATATAAACCAAGAGCGTTACCAAAGACGCGCTCAAGAGGGGAAACATGCCTGATTTAGCTCAGTATTTGCCGGCGGCGAATTTTCTGAAAAGTCTCGATATCTGGATCGTGCTTTTCTACGCCGTCTCCATCTTCATCCTGGCCCAGGTGGTCTCGCGCCGCAAATCGACCGAGGAAGTTTCGTCGAAAGGCTACTTCCTGGCCGGTAACACCCTGCCGTGGTGGGCCATCGGTGCCTCGCTGATCGCCGCCAATATCTCCGCCGAACAGATCATAGGCATGTCGGGTTCCGGCTACCGCATCGGCCTGGCCATCGCCTCCTATGAATGGATGGCGGCCATTACCCTGATCATCGTCGGCAAGTTCTTCCTGCCGGTCTTCCTGAAGAACGGCGTCATGACCATGCCGGGCTTCCTGCAGCAGCGTTTCGGACCGTCGGTGAAGTACCTGATGGCCATTTTCTGGCTGATCCTCTACGTCTTCGTCAACCTGACCTCGATCCTGTGGCTGGGCGGCACGGCGGTGACCACCGTGACCGGCCTCGATCCGGTGACCGTGCTGATCGCACTCGGCGTCTTCGCCCTGCTGTACCAGATTTCCGGCGGCCTCAAGGCTGTGGCTCTGACCGATATCGTGCAGGTCACCCTGCTGGTCATCGGCGGTCTGATCATCGCCGGTCTGACGCTGTCGAAGATCGGCGGCGAACAGTCGCTGAATGGCTTCATGAGCGGTTTTGCCACTCTGAAAGATCAGTTCCCCGAACACTTCCATATGATCCTCGATAAGTCCTCGCCCTTCTACAAGGACCTGCCGGGCATCGCTGTGCTCGTTGGCGGCATGTGGATCATGAACATCTCCTACTGGGGCTTCAACCAGTACATCATCCAGCGGGCCCTGGCCGCCAAGTCGCTGCCGGAAGCGCAGAAGGGCATCGCCTTCGCCGCCTATCTGAAGCTGCTGATGCCGCTGATCGTCGTCGTGCCCGGCATGGCCGCCCTGATCCTGTCGCCGCAATTGTCGGTGGCTGACCACGCCTATCCGGAAATGATGAAGCTGCTGCCGACCGGCCTGCTCGGCCTCGTCTTCGTGGCCCTGACTTTCGCGGTCATTTCCTCGACCGCTTCCAAGATCAACTCGATCGCCACCATCTTCACCATCGATATCGTCCAGCCACTCAAGCCGGAACTGACGGATAAGTCGCTGGTCACGGTCGGTCGTGTGGCTTCGGTGATCGCCGTCATTATCGCTATCGCCGTGGCGCAGCCGCTGCTCGGCAAGACAGATCAGGCCTTCCAGTTCATCCAGAACTTCACCGGCTATTTCACGCCGGGCATCGTGGTTATCTTCGCGCTGGGCATGTTCTGGAAGCGTTGCTCGACGGCGGGCGCCTTCGCGGCCATTCTGGGCGGCGTGCTGATTTCGGCCGTATGGTCCTATCTCCAGCCCGACTATCCGTTCATGAACCGCGTCGGTTGGGTGTTCGTGGCGACCACCATCGTCTGCGTGCTGGTGTCGCTGATCGTGCCGAATAGGAAGGAAGTCTCGACACTTTCGCTGGAAGGCGTCAGCTTCAAGACGACGCCGGTTTTCAATGTGCTGGCGGCAGGCGTGATCGTCATTCTGATCGCGCTCTATACCCTCTTTTGGTAGGCGCATAGAGACCATCAAAATCGGGCGGCGAGGGGGAGACCTTCGCCGCCTTTTTTGTTGCCCGATGACAGATTGACCGTGTCGCTTTTGCGGGCGTAAGCTACCGCCAAAATCAAGGGAGGCTTTCATGGTATCTGGCATGGCATTTGGCATGGTATCTGGTGCGCGTCATCTGTGGGCAAGCGTTGCGGCTCTGGCGGTCATGTCTGCCTTTCCGGCCTGTGCGCAGGCGCCGGTCAAGACCGCCAGCGGGCCGGTGTCGGGCGTCACCGCTGAGGGCGTTGAAAGCTTCAAGGGCATTCCGTTTGCCGCGCCGCCGGTGGGGGAACTGCGCTGGCGCGCGCCGCAAGCCGCGGCGAAATGGACGGCGACCTTCAAGGCGGATCACTATGGCCATGACTGCATGCAGGAACCGTTCGGTGGCGATGCCGCGCCTCTTGGTACTTCCCCTTCGGAAGACTGTCTGGTGCTCAATGTCTGGCGGCCCGCCAATGCCCATGGCAAGCTGCCGGTGATCGTGTGGATCTATGGCGGCGGCTTCGTCAATGGCGGTTCGTCGCCGGCGGTCTATGACGGTTCGGCCTTCGCGAAGAAGGGCGTCATCATGGTCAGCTTCAATTACCGGCTGGGGCGCTTCGGCTTCTTCGGTCATCCGGCCCTGACCGCTGCTGATGCCGATCATGGTCTGCTCGGCAATTACGGCTATATGGACCAGATCGCGGCGCTGAAATGGGTGCAGGCCAATATAGCGGCCTTCGGCGGCGATCCGGCCAATGTCACCATTTTCGGTGAATCGGCCGGTGGCGGCAGCGTCCATATGCTGATGACCTCACCGCTCACCAAGGGGCTGTTCGCCAAAGCCATTGTGCAATCCGGCGGCGGGCGCGGCAATCTGATGGGCGAGCGCCGGTTGCATGAAGACCTGCCGAACCTGCCGTCGTCGGAAAGTCTCGGCGTGGCTTTGGCGAAGAAGAACGGTATCGAGGGCACGGACGCCGCCGCACTTGCGCGTTTGCGCGCCCTGCCGGCGGTGGCGATCGTCGATAAGCTCAACCTGGCCAATATGAGCTCGGATACCTATGGCGGGCCGATGGTGGATGGCCGGATCGTGGCCGAAGACCCGCAGGCGGCCTATCTTTCCGGCCATTACAACAAGGTGCCGCTGATGATCGGCGCCAATACGGCCGATATCGGTTTCAATTTCGCGCCCACCAAGGAGGCGGCTTTCGCGCCCTTCGGCAGTCATATCGAAGAGGCCAAGGCGGCCTATGACCCGATGGGCAATTTCCCGGTCGAGGTGGTGCGCTATTTCATGGGCATGGATCAGATGATGATCGAGCCGGCGCGTTTCGTGGCGTCCGCCCTGGCGACACAAGGGGTGCCGACCTATGAATATCGCTATGGCTATGTGGCGGACTCGATGAAGGCGGAGTGGAAGACCGGCACACCGCATGCCACTGAAATTCCCTATGTCATGGATACGGTGAAGGCCAAATATGGCGACAAGCTGACGGCGGCGGACGCGAAGATCGCCGACCAGACCAACAGCTACTGGGCCAATTTCGCCAAAAATGGCAATCCGAATGGCGCGGGCCTGCCGGCATGGCCGCAATATGATCCGAAGGTCGATGTGCTGATGAGCTTCTCGGCGGAAGGCGTGCCAGTGGCCCAGCCAGACCCGTGGAAAGCCCGGCTGGATGTGACGGCGGCCGTGGCAAAATGATGCCGGATGATACCGGAACTGTTCAGGTTCGGTTCACAAACACGCCGATATAGAGGCCGCAATGCAACAGGTTTGAACGCCGTTATAATGCCGTGAATGGCCCGCGACGGATTGTCAGACCTTTTGCGTTACAGACACACCTCCGCCTGCTCATGGCCGTTTTCATGGCCGTGACGGATGGAATGGGGAAACCTTTTTTCAGGCAGCATGATGCGTTCCAACAGACTGACCACCACGGGCCTCAAGGGCCTGATCCTTTTCGGCTGCGTCGCCGGCGCGCAGGTAGCGCTGCCAGCTATGGCGCAGGATACGGCCGCCCCGGCACCGCAAACCACGCCGGCGCCGGCAACCGATACAACGGCAAAGACAGACGATACGCCCCAGACCATCGTAGTCGAGGGCAAGAAGGCGCAGAACAAGATCGACCGCCAGGTCTATGATAACACCAAGGATATCGACAGCCAGACCGGCACAGCGTCGGACGCGCTGAACAAGGTGCCGTCGGTCAATGTCGATCCGACCGGCAATATCACCCTGCGCGGCAATTCCAATGTGCAGGTCTATGTCGATGGCAAGCCGTCGGTGATGATGCAGGGCGATAATCGCGCCGGCGCGCTGCAATCCATGTCGTCCGGCGATATCGACTCGATCGAGGTGATGACCAATCCCGGCGCGCAGTTCTCCTCCGATGGCTCCGGCGGCATCATCAACCTGGTGATGAAGAAGAACCGCAAGCCGGGCACCAGTGGCTCGTTCAATGCCAATGTCGGTGACGGCCGCTACAATGCCTCGCTCAGCGGGGCGCGCAACACCGGCAAATATACCCTGACCGGCGGGATCAATATCCGCCACGACGATCGCCCCAACCGTACCGGTTCGGTCTCGCAAAACCTGGTCAGCGACACCACGACCGAGCAGTCGGGCAATGCCGAAGGCAAGATGGACAATGTCTCCGCCAATGTCGGGCTGGATTACAATCTCGGTGAAAAGGATACGCTGGGCACCCAGGTCGCCTATTCGCGCCGCGAAATGGACAGCAACAGCCAGGAAAACTACGCGACCTATAATGCCGATGGCGCCCTGCTGAACGGCTATCAGCGCACGTCCAAGAGCACCGGCCCGCGCGACGATTTCAGCTTTGACGTCAACTGGAACCACATCGGTGCCCTGACCGGTGAAAGCCTGAAGGTCGACTGGCGCCTGGGCCGTTCGACCGGCAATACGACGACCGACGCCACCAACACCTATACCGATGGCAGCGTCTCTCCGGAAACGCGCAAGTCGCAGAGCGATTTCCACAACAGCGTCTTCAGCGTCGACTATGTGCGTCCGTTCGGCGAAGCGCAGATGACGACCGGTCTTCAGATCACCAGCGACGACAACAGCTTCAACAACACGGCCACGGGCGACAATGCGGCGGGCCTGACCAGCGCCTTTGCCTACAAACAGACGATCAGCGCCGGTTATGTGACCTGGCAGATGCCGCTTGGAGAAAAGTGGACGATTCAGGGGGGCGTGCGCGCCGAAAACCTGGACCTTGATACCGACGAGCTGACCACCGATACGACCGGCCATATCGACTATACCAAGTTCAGCCCCAGCGCCTTTGCCGCCTATGATCTGGGCACGGGCAAGAAGCTGCGTTTCTCCTATTCGCACCGCCTGCAGCGGCCGAATCCGCAGGATCTGAACCCCTACCAGACCTATCAGGACCCGCAGAACGTGACGGCCGGTAACCCGAACCTGAAGCCGGCCGAAACCGACTCGTTCGAGGTCGGCTACGAGGTCAGTGCCGGCCAGACCAGCTACCAGATCCGTGGCTACTACCGCCAGACCGAAGACGCCATCACCAGCTACAGCTATTATCTGCCGCAGGACGATCCGTCAGATACCCTGGTCCTTCTGACGACCAAGCAGAACGCCGGCGAGAACAAGGCCGGCGGCCTGGAAGGCAATTACAGCGGCAAGATTGGCCAGAAGCTCTCGGTCAATATCAATGGCAACCTGGCCTATAACCGCCTGAGCACGCCGAGCACCGGCGAGCAGGAGGCAACCACGCTTAGCGGCCGTGTGAGTTTCGATTATACCATCAGCCCCAAGGACCGCTTCCAGATCAGCTATTTCGGTCGCGGCAAGCAGCTGACCGGCCAGGGCTATACCGGTCCGTTCGGCATGGGCAACATGTCCTATCGTCACCAGTATACGCCGAAGGCGGCGCTGGTCGTCACGGTGCAGGATCCCTTCCGAACGGCGAAATTCCGCACGGTAGTCGATACCGATACGGTGCATAGCGAATCTTCCCGCGCCATGCAGGGACAGGTCTTCATGATCGGCCTGAGCTATACCCTGGGCGGCGCCAGTGGCAACAAGGATGGCGAGCGCAAGTGGGATGGTCAGCGCGGTCCCGGCGGCTGGGGTGGCCCCGGCGGCGGCCCGATGTAGGAAACGGAAGGGCAGGGCGAAAGTCCTGCCCTTTTTCTTTGCCTAATGGGCGTGCTTTGATAAAGTAATACAAAATCGGGAGAAAACACATGGATATGCTGCGCCGTTCGCTTTTGCTGTCACCTCTGGCCCTGAGTGCCGGCGCCGTTATGGCGCAGACTCCGGCCCCGGTGCCGGGTGCGGCCAAGACCGTTGCCGGCTGGCCCGAACCGGTGGGCACGATTGACCTATGGCCGAAGGGTGCGCCCGGCCAGAAGCACAAGGACATGCAGGAGCTGGTCGAAGAGACCATGACCGATCCGGCCAGCAAGCTGCGCCGTGTGCAGGGTATTTCCAGGCCACGTATCGCGGTCTTCCCGGCGGCCAATCCGAACGGCGCGGCCATGCTGATCATTCCTGGCGGTGGATTTTCCTGGAACTATTTCGACCATGAAGGCTACCAGCTGGCCGATTTCTTCAACAGGCAGGGTGTCAGCTGCTTTGTGCTGTTCTATCGGCTGGCCAATGATGGCTGGGACAATGCCGCCGATGTCGCCACCGTCGATGCCCAGCGCGCCATGCGCCTGATCCGGCAGAACGCGGCGCAATACGGCATCGATCCGGCGCGAGTGGGCGTTGCCGGTTTCAGCGCTGGCGGTTTCGTGACCGCTTCGCTGGCCACGCGCCATGCTCAAGCGCTCTATGCCCCGGTCGATGCCGCCGACACGCTCGATGCCCGGCCCTTCATCGCCGCGCCGATCTATCCGGTGATCTCGTTCGATCCCGCCATCGCCTATAGTGAAACCACGTCCTCGCTCTTCGGCGCGCCGGCCACGGCGGAACAGACCGCCCGCTATGCGCCGGACCATAATGTCGACGCCCACACCCCGCCGGTCTTCCTGGTCCAGGCCGAGGACGACACGGTGGTGCCGGTCGCCAATTCCATCGTGATGCGCGACGCCCTGAAGGCAAAGGGCATTCCGGTCGAGATGCATCTGTTCGCCGCCGGCGGCCATGGCTTCGGCATGAAGCCGGACCTGAACATGCCCTATCATATCTGGCCGCAGCTGCTGGCCAATTTTGCCCGCAGCCAGGGCCTGATGGGCCCAGGGGTAGGCTAAGCGCTTGCGTTCGAACCCAATTCGCGGTCTATTGGCGGGTACAAGAGCGGCTTAGCCGCCGGAACGAGAAGACACTCAGGGGGCTTGTCATGGGATTGTGGACATCCGGCCGATTTATAGTAGGCGCCAGTCTTTTGGCGCTGAGTTGCGCATCGGGAGCTTTTGCGGCTGACGAGCCAACCCAGATCGTGGTGCGCGGCACAGCGCGCCCGCGTCCTGTCGATGCGCCGCCGCCGCTGGATATCTTCGTCAAGCCGCCACGCATCGAGCAGGTGGCCCTGTCGCCGGACGGCGCGCAGGTCGCGTTTGTGACCTGGCTGGAAGGCTATCATGTGCTGGTTACCTACCGGGTGGCGGACAAAACCAAGCGCATTGTCAAGCTTGAGCCGGGCAATATCTCGGCCATTTCCTGGGCGGACCAGGACCATGTGCTGATATCGACCACAGTCACTGGTTTGCGCGGCACCTGCGGCGGCGGGCCGACCCAGAAGCAGGCAGATTCCTCCAGTCTGAGCGGGGCAAACGCTTCGCAGAGCAATAGCATGCCGGCGCCCCGACAGGACAGCCCGGCGAGCAATTCAGCCGACAACAGCGCCATGCTCAGCCTGCTGAATTCGATCAGCACGCCGGGCTGCGTCTATTATGGCGTGCGGGCGCAGACCTCCGTGACTTCGGTGAATGTCTCCGAACGCGCCGGAGTCGGCCTCGGCGTTCGGATGAGCGAGTACAACAATCTGGCCCTGGGTACGCCTGATCCGGTCGTGGCGGATGGCAAGGTGGAGCTGGTCGGCCCCTATCTCGAATTGCGCGCCGAATCGATGAGCGGCCAGCCGACCAAGCGCGTCTATCTGTGGCGCAGCGATCCGGAAACCGGACAGGGGAAACTGATCAATGACGGCGGCGGTGATCTCGATCGCGAAAACCGCTATGTCGATGACTGGCTGATCGACAAACAGGGCCAGATCGTCGCCCGTTCGGTCTACAGCTTCCGCAACGAGATGTTCAGCATCGAGCGCAAGGTCGACGGCAAATGGAAGCCGGTCCTGACGCGCAAGATCGTAACGCGGGATGGCACCTTCGCGCCGTTCATGGCCGGCCTCGGGCGGGATGGTCAGTCCATCGTGATTTTCGATGCGGAAACCGGCAGCAAGGCCCAGGGCGCCGACCGCCGATTCCATTATTATGAACTGTCGCCGGAGGGCCGTCTCTCCGCGCCGCTGGAACCGGACGACGCCACGCGGGACCGGCCGATCTTTCATCCCGAAACCGGTTATCTGGCGGGCTTTGTCCAGACCGGTGAGGCGCCGGATTACAAACTCGGCGATTCTGTTCTTGGCCGGCTTTACGGGCAGGCGCAGGATGCCGCTCCGGGCCAGGCGGTCAAGGTGGTTTCCACGGCGCGCGATCCGCGGCGCATGGTCATTTTCGCGCAAGGGGGGGAAGAGCCGGGCGCCTATTATTTCGTCGATTTCGCCACCGGCGAGAGCCATGAGATCGGCGATATCCACCCGGAAGTTCCCTCTGAATGGGTCGCCTCGCAGAAGGTGGTTACCTACAAGGCCGAAGACGGACTGGAGATCAGCGCGCTGATCACCCTGCCGCCCAAGCCGGAACCGAAGCGCCTGCCGCTGATCGTCCTGCCGCACGATGGCCCGCAGGCGCATGACAGCCGTGGCTTCGACTGGCTGGCCCAGACCCTGGCCTCGCGTGGCTATCTGGTGCTGCAGCCCAATTATCGCGGTTCCGATGGCGCGGGCCGGGCCTTCATGGAGGCAGGTCGCAACCAGTGGGGGCGCCTGATGCAATCCGATCTGGCCGATGGGGTAAGCTATCTGGTATCCGAAGGTCTGGCCGATCCGTCACGCGTCTGTATCGTGGGCGCCGGCTATGGCGGCTATGCGGCGCTGAAGGGCGCCGAGGCCGATAATATCTATCGCTGTGCTGCGTCTATCGACGGCATATCGGACGTCAGGGACTATGTCGACTGGGCGAAGGCGCGCCGGCCGCTGCCGGACCCCGATCAGATCGCCAGTCTGACCGCCGATCCGGAATGGCCGCGCGCCTTCGCCCCCGATCCTGGCTCGGTCTCGATTGTTACCGGCTATCTCGGCGACTCGGCAGGCTGGCCGGCCCTGTCACCGATCAACCGTGTCGGCGATATCCGCGCGCCTGTTCTGCTGGTCCACCAGACCGCAGACAGCGCCGTACCGCTGCGCCAGAGTAAGGCCTTGCGTGATGCGCTGCAGAAGGCCGGCAAGGCGGTGACCTATGTCGAACTGCCGGGCAATGATCATGGCCTGACGACGGAAGCCGCCAAACGCTCGACGGCGCAGGCGGTGCTCGATTTCCTGAAGGTCTATAACCCGGCAGAGTGAAAAGTGATGGGCAGGCGAGGGGGAAATCGGCTAGACACACCGGCAACAGTCTGATCCGGAGCGCCCCATGTCCATCACCATCACGGCCGATTTCGACGGCGGCAATATCGAGGTCCTGAGCGGTCAAGGCGGCGCCTGGGATCTGGCGATCCGGCCGGATCATAATTCGCACTATTACCAGTGGTTCTATTTCCGCGTCGATGGCGCGGCGGGGGTGGACCTGACCCTGCGACTGACCAATGCTGGTGGTTCGGCCTACACCGGCGGCTGGGAAAACTATCGTGCTCGCGTCAGCACCGACAATGCCGACTGGCTGTGCGCCGATACGTCATACGAAAACGGCGTCCTGACCATCCGGCACAGGACGGACGCCGATACCCTGTGGTTCGCCTATTTCGCGCCCTTCGACAGCCAGCGCCACCGGGCATTTGTCGCGCAGGTCAAGACCCTGCCGGGCATGGCGCACCGGGTGCTTGGCCAGACGCTCGATGGCCGCGATCTCGACCTGTTCACCCTGGGTGACGGACCGGCGAAGGTCTGGCTCTATGCCCGTCAGCATCCCGGTGAGACCATGGCCGAATGGTGGATGGAGGGCGCCATCGCCTTCCTGCCCGGCAGCGATCCGGCGGCGCAGCACCTGCGCCAGGCGGCGACTTTTTACATTGTGCTGAACATGAACCCGGATGGCAGCGCGCGCGGTCATCTGCGCACCAATGCCGCCGGTGTCGATCTCAACCGCGAATGGGGCGGCCCGACCATGGAACGCAGTCCGGAGATTGTTTATGTGCTCGATGCCATGCAGAAAAGCGGTGTCGATTTCGCCATCGATGTTCATGGCGATGAGGCGATCCCGCACGTCTTCATGGCCGGTTTCGAGGGCACGCCGTCATGGAGCGAAGCGCGGGCAGCGCTTTATCAATCCTATCTCGATCGCCTGATGGCGCGCACCGCCGATTTCCAGACGACGTACGGCTACGATATTCCGGGGCCTGGCGCGGCCAACCTGGCCATCTCGACCAATGCGGTGGCCGAGCGTTTCACCGCCATCGCCATGACGCTGGAAATGCCGTTCAAGGATCATGACGATGCGCCGGAACCCGTGCGGGCCTGGTCACCCGATCGTTCGCGCAAGCTGGGCGAAACCTGCCTGCTGGCTCTGGCGGATATCGTGGAGGCTCTCTAATGGCTGGCGTTTGCCAGGGCGCGTGATACCGAGTCCTGCAGGTTCATTTCCAGTTTCTGCTGGCTGTAATCCTTCTGCAACTGCTGCAATTGCGGGATGTCGAGGCTGATGACCGTGTTTTGGGTAATGTCGCGATTGTCGGCGGTATTCAGTACAATACTGCCGATATTGCCATTGCTTAAACTATGCAGGACGACCGTGCCGCCATTGTCACCCGGTATATAGGCGCCCGAGGCCGAGGGATCGACCGTGATGCCGGAAGTGCCGGTCCCGGTGATCGCCCCGCCGGTGGTGGTTTCCACCGGGCCCTTGTCGGTCCAGGTCAGCTGTGATTGCAGGGCGACCTGGCCATCGACATAGGTGGTGACGACGGCGCCGAAGTTGAAATCTATGCCGGTGGGGGTGCGCAGGCCGCCCACCTGTTCGCGCAGCTCATCGGTCGTCAACGGCGCAAATTCATCCTCTGCCAGGGCCGGCAGGGCGAACAGGGCGACGGTGAAGCTGATAAGAGCGGCTTTGAACATGACGGTACTCAGGGCGTGCTCGGTGAGTTGACGTCGATCATGGTGGTTATCTGATAGATCGGCGGCAATTCGCGGGTAAAGCTGGAGAGGGAATCGTTGCTCATGGGCTGGCCAAGCGGCGCCAGGGCGAAGGGGCTCCATTCCTCATCGCGGTTATAAGGGACATTAACGCCCTTCGAGGCGTGGATGGCGAAGATGACGCCATTCCATATTTTGGAGAATTCGGCATTGGTGTAGGTGCGCAGGCCGCCGGCGGGATCGCCGATTAGCACCTTGCCATTGCGCGCGCCCTTGACGACGACGAAATGGCGATAGGCGCCGGCGGTGACGACCGCTATGGCGGGCCGGTTGATCTTGACCAGCTGGTCGAAGGTCAGCTTGTAGCCATCGGCTTCGAAGCCGCGCGAGGCGAGATAGGTCTTGATGTCGAGCAGGGAGAAGCCAACTTTTTGAATCTTGGCCTGGTCGCCCCTGGCGTACATGGCCTTGAACACCTCAGCCTCGGTGACAGGCATGTTGTAGTGATAGTGCAGCAGGGTGGCCAGAGCCGCGGAGCCGCAGCTGTAATCATATTGCTGGCGCACGACGGTGCGGAAAGGGATGTCCTTCATGCTGGTGACTGGCACGGCGAACATCATGCCGCCGTCGCTCAGCATGGCCTGGGCATGGAGCTGCGGCGCGCTGACAAGCGCGGCGGCCAGGCTGAGGGCAAGGGCAAGACTGAGATCGGTGGCGTGTTTCATGGATATTACTAGGGGAGATATTACTGGGGGAGATATTACTGGGAAAGGGGGGCGCCGGTAATGGTGACGCTGATCGTGCCCTGCAGGTTGTTGTTATTGCCGGTGTTGTTGACGAAATTGCCGATGCCGCTGAAACCGGTCAGGGCATTGCCGGTGAAGTTGATATCGCCATTCTGCACCGTGTCGGCATTGATGGTGTTGCCGCTGTTGGTGGCATTCACGTTCTGGTTGGTGACGACATTGGTGGTGGAACCTTCGGCGCTGATGCCATCCAGTTCCTCAAGAGCCAGCGGCGCCGGTTCCTGTGTATCAGGCGCAGCCGGCGCCGGAGGGAGAGGCACTTCCTGAGCGAATGCCGGTGCGGAAAAGGCAATCAGGGCGAATGAGCTTATCGTCAGGCAGCGCAGGCTCGGATGTATCGAAAACATGACGCATACACTTTCTGAAAGGCCGTTTTGGCGGAAGGGCCATGTTGAGAACGAAGGAGGAGAGGCCGGGCGTGTCAGGCACGCCCGGCCGTCACAGCAACGGAGGGTTATTGGCCGCCCGTGAAGCTGATATCGGCATTGGCCGATACAGCCGTCGCGGCCTGGTTGACCGAGCCTATGCCGGTGTTCGAGCTGGCGGTCTGCACGCCGGCGAAATTGGCATAGGAGCCGCCGCGGGCAACGATATCGCCCGTGCTCAGATCGCCGTCCTGGTCATCATCGGCAGCGCTGAGGCTGACGCTGGAGCCGGTAACATTGGCCGACAGATCCTGGTTCGTCAGACTGATGTAGGCGGTAGTGGTGTTGCCGGAGTTGGAGCTGTCCGTATTGCCGGAATCTGAGTTGTCCGTGTTGTAAGAACCCAGCGTATTTCCGGAATTGGAATTATCGGTGTTGTAAGAGCCGAGCGTGGCGACATTGCCGGAATCGGTCGTATTGGTCGAGTTATCGGAATTGTCGGTGTTGTTGGTTGTGTTGTTGGTATTGTTGGTGGCGGTGTTGCCGGAGTCCGTAACGGCCAGCGAGGCATTGTTGGTCGAGTTATCGTTGTTCTGGTTGGAGTTGGAGGAGTTTCCAGAATCCGTCACGCCGAGAGTCGTGTTGGTATTGATTGAGCTGTTGTTGTTCGAGTCCGCCGTATTGGTCGAGTGGTTCGAATTGTTCGAATTATTCGAATTATCGGTGTTGGTGGTGGTATTTGTGGCGCTATTGCCGGAATCGGCGACCGATACGCCCAGGCTGTTGGTCGAGTTGTCGTTGTTCTGGTTGGAGTTGGCGCTGTTACCGGAATCGGTGGTGTTGGTGCTGCCGACATTGTTGAGCGAGTTGTCATTGTAGGCGTTGAGCGTGCCGGTCGAGCCGTCGTCGGCCTCGTTGTGGATTTGTGCGGACGCAACGCCGGCCATCATCAGGCCAAGGGCAACGGCGGATGCGGACGCGAACAACTTGATGCTTTTGCTGGTCATTTTAGTGAACCTCGAATTCATGAATTCTGAAGGACCGTCCTTCAGTTAGATAAATCGAGATCCCGGGGAAAGGTTCCCTCAGAAAAGCGGTATGTCCGAATTTATTTTTTCGTTGCAAAGCAATAAGATAGTTAACGAAAGATTAAATATCCAGAATGCGCAGTGCGCGGGCGTGGCGCTGCTGAAACAGGCGTCCGGAACACTAAAATGCCGGTCAGAAGCTCATCGGCGTGGCGACCACCATGCGCATGTCCGGCGCGTCGCTGGTGACGCCGAATTCGAAATTGTTGGTCAGGGTCATGCGGTCGTTGATGCGATAGGACCAGCCCATGAGCAGGGAGCCGACCTGCAGGCTGCTGGACTGCTGATGGGTGCCGCCGATTTCGGTCTTCGTCGGGAAAATGAAACTATGGCTGTAGCCGAAGGAGACAGAGAAGCGCGGATTGAGCGCCAGGCCGAAGCCCAGGCTGGCGCCGATGGAATCGCCGGGATCGACGCGCCCGACCATGGCGCCGCCAATCTCCTTGTTGATGTCGCGCGGGACATTGTGCAGATAGCTCAGGCTGGCGAAGATGACGGCCGGGTCGGTGGGGTAAAGCATGGTGATGCCGCCCTCGATCGCCCAGAAGCCGGAGCCGGTGGACAGGCTGGTGGCGACGCCGAACTCGTCATAACCGACATCGTAGGGGCCCAGACCTGTCGGTGGTTTCACGCGGGCATTGGCCACGAAGATTGCGCGGCCGGGGCGCACATCATTGATCTGGTAGCGTGCGGAAAACTCGACATCGCCGATCTGCTGCCCATCCAGATCGGTGGTGCGCGTCGTGGTTTCGTCGCGCTGAGCCAGGGTGGTGACGCGGTCGTGGCGATAGACGTAGGGGATACGCGCCTCGACCTCCAGCCGGCTGGTCAATCCATAACGCATTGCCACGGTACCCACGGCCGAATCGCGGTCGGCGTCATTGGCCTCAATCACACCGAGCTGGATGCCTGGTACGATCTCGACGCCACGAAAGACCAGCCGGTTCGAGCTGGAACGCACATAGTCGAGCGAGGGTGTGAAGACGAAGCGTCCTTTCGGTGTCAGTACGCCGACATGCTCGGGCAGGGCAGCGACCTCCTCGACCTTTTTGGGGGGCGGGGCGGCCCCGACCGGCTGTTGCGGCAGGGGATCGGGCTTCATCGGCTCGACCTGGGCGATGGTCATGGTGCCAGACGAGCTGCCGGACGAGCTGCCGGGCGCGCTGCCCGCGGAGGTGCCCGACAGACTGCCATCGCTTGAAGGGGAAGCGGAATTGGTTGTGGCGTCGGTTGAAGAGGAAGCGGTGGTGTCTGCGGACGGCGACAGGGAGGCATAAGGCACGGCAGTATCGGTCGCGTCGCTGCGACCAGCCCGGATATCGGCCAGCAGGCCATCGCGTTCCGCACGCAGTTTCTCGATTTCTGTTTGCTGGGCCGCCAGGGCCTTTTGCTGCTCGGCAAGGCGCTGTTCCTGCCGGGACAGGCGGTTGTCCTGCGCCTTGAGTGTCTCCTCGATGCTTGTCAGGCGGGAGTCAGCCCCCAGGCCGTTAGGGGGGGCGGCCATGTTGCGTGTGGCAATGGCGGGCTCGGCGGCAAATGCCGGCGCGCTGATCAGGGCCATCAGGCTGCTGCCTGCGATCAAGATCTGTTTAACTGTCAGAGACGACTGGGTCCGCCGGACGGCACGCATACGGTTATTCCTCGGTACTTTGCAGGCTGGGCTTTAGCAGATACGTCTTCTGAAGGCTGGGCTGACGGGCCTGTTCACGAAACGGGGCAGGGGGTGCGGCTGAACGGGAGGGCGTACGCCGGTCCGCCGGCAGGTCAGTATTGCCGATCAGGCTGGCCAGCTTTTCTCGTGCCCGGTTGACGCGACTTTTCAACGTGCCGACCGGGCAATTGGCCAGCAGGGCGGCTTCCTCGTAGGACCAGCCCGAGGCACCGATCAGCACCAGGGCGGCGCGGGCGTCCGGCGGCAAGCGATCGAGGGCGCTCAGCATGTCGGCATAGTGGATGTGCCATTCCTGAGACGGCGCCACGGCCTGCTGGGCCGCCCAACGGCCTTCGACATCCTCAACCGTATCGCGCTGCCGGGCGAGGGATTGATACAGGCAGTTCTGCATGATCTTACGCAGCCACGCCTGAAGGTTGCTGCCCTCGCGGAAACTGTGGCGATAGCGCCAGGCGCGCGTCAGGGTTTCCTGGACCAGGTCATCGGCTTCATTGCGCGAACCCGCGCGCGTGGCAGCATGGGCGCGCAGTGCCGGAATCAGGGCAATGACGGCTTCGCGGAAGGTGTCCGTTAGCGGTTCTGGCCGTGATTTCCCATCTGGAATTGAATGGGGCGGGCTGACCGGCGATCCTGGTGTCGCCGGTTGCGGGATGTTCGATTCCAGCGTCAGCTCAGCACTCTGATCGCCGATATGGCTCCAGCTGTCTGCATCGACTCTCATCGTGTTTCTTTCCCGCGAATTCCGCTTGTAGTGTTATGAACACACTCATCCGGCGGTCGGACAGAGTGCTTGTCTGGCTGGCATTTATTACAGAGACCGGACGATTTTTTTCTTAATTATCGTCACGGCTTTACTAAGGTAAGGAGATAAATCTTACTGATAAATTTTAACAGTTACGCGACCACAGGATTTACAAATACAGGTTGGGTATCATCCGTGACATAAAAAAGCCGCAGGTGGGCCCAGAGCGTTAATAAAGATTTAATCGTGTATAACGCGGTTTCAAGTTTTTTAAAAGCACTTTTATTTCGGAAATTCAACTAAATGGGGAATTTTAACGAACATCGCAACGGGATTATATTGCAGGCATGTAATTGATGCTGGTTGTGCAGGCCGTGCCAAATGCGAAGGGCTTAAGTGCATTTTTTATGAAAATTAAAAATTATGAGACACTATTTAAAATAAAATACTCATAAAAATGAAAATTATTTTCCTTATTTTTAAATAAAAATCAAAAATTTCATGTAATTTTGCAGAGATTTTTCGATCTTATGCTGATTAATGCATACAGTCAGACCTGTGGCCGGATTTTCGTATGTGATCTGTATTGCCGCCCTATCCCGATGCCAGCGAGAGTCTTACGGCTTTATTCAGGTAGGCAAGGGCGAGGTCCGGCGCGGGATTGTGCTGCGTGTTTTCCGCTCTGCCAACCAGGCCAGAATAGCGTCCGGCCCGCGCAGGTTCATGGTGTAGGGAGGTTAAATCCGTTTGAGTGGAGAGGCATCGAGCTACCGCCTCCACCATTTAAGGGCACAAAGCAGAGGGCGTTTGTCCATGCGCCGGAAAAGCGAGTTACACACGGCAATGTGATCGAAATCATTCCCAGGGCCTGGATGCGAAGGGCTATCCGTCGGACGTTTCGACTTACGCAGGCCTTATGGCCGTGTTCGGCAGGCAACTCGGAATCCTTATATCCGATGCGTTATTCTCCACGCTTCACGCAGGAGGCTTACATGGCCAGTACCCCGACATCCCACCCGCCTTCGGGCGGCACGCCGGCATTGGACCGCGACCGCAACACCGTGGCTATTCCGCGGCCGGCCAATGAACTCGACGGGCAGTCGGCTTTCCGCGGGCGCGTCAGGGAAGAGCCTGACGAGGACCCGCAAAAAGCAGGCTGAGCCTGTGATTGTGACGGGCTGTCGATTTTAAACCTATTTTCCGGCGGCAATTCCGCATTGGTTTCTGATCGGGAAATCAGGCACCTTGTCTCATAATGAAACAGGGAGGTAGCCTTGAAAGGGTTATCAGGACATCATGTCACAACATTCAGCCTGCTCCAGCCACAGCCAGGTGGAGCGTGGGACGACGCTGACGATACGCAGCGGCGCTCTGCATCGCAATGATACGCTTGATCTCGAAATGCCGGAGGGCCGGACCGTGCGGGCGGTGATCGAACGTTTCGAGCCGGAGGGTCTTTATATTCACCTCAATGGCATGCAGTTAAAATGCCGGCCGTGGCGTATGGGCGATGCCAATGCCTGTCGTCTGTCGGGCACGGTCTCCAAATGGACGGTCGAGCAGATTGTCGCGGATGTCGAACCTACAGGTGCCATTTGAGCGAAACCTGCACCTGGGTTTGGGCCTGATGCGGTGACAGGCTTTGCGTGGCGCGGGCCGGCCGGTCGCTGATGACATGCAGGCCCTCGAGATTCATGTCGAGATGATCGCTGAGCGGTTTCATCCAGGCGGCAGTGAGGGCGTAGCCCGTTTCGTCATTGTCATCGACGGCGCGGCGCGAGAAGTCTTTGGTGGCGAACCAGTCGAAACGGCCGGTAAGGCGGCTGTTGTTTTCATAGCGGTGCGACAACAGCAGGTAGGTCGATTCAAAGCCGACATCGATCACGCGGTGGCCCTGGCCAACCGGCCAGCCGGTGCGAGTCAGGCCGGTCATGTACTGGCTGAGCAACTCATTTCGATGGCTAACCTGCCAGGCGGCGCCTAAATTGTAGAAGCGTGTCGCCCAGCCCCACTGACCGTTGCGCACGGTCATCGGGTCGCCCTGATTGTCGTAAAATTCCATATTGAAGGCCATGGCGGCGGGCGGTCGCCAGTCAAGGCGTGCATAATAGCCGAGCCGCCCGTCGATCTCGACCATGGGCTTCGAGACCGGCGCCTGGTGATCGTGGAAGGTCTGGTACCAGCCCTGGTCTTCGCCTTCTGGCAGTTGCAGTTCGGTATTCTCAGTCGATGACATGTCGTGCAGCGCCCAGCCGCGCCAACTTAGGAGCGTGCCGGCTGTATCGTCACGCGAGAAGCCGGCCAGGGTCAGGCCCAGCCTGTGGCCGGCGAAGGTCTGCTGCACACTGGCTTCCAGCCCGCGCACCAGCACCTCCTCACCGATCCAGCTGTTGATGGCCGAGGGAGTCAGGGTGCGTGTCGTGGTCCATCCCGTGCCGTCGTGTTCCATCGAGACCGGCGGGAACATCTGGCCGGCGCGCAAGGCGAAACGGAAACCGGACTTCGGCACGGGGCGCCATTGCATATAGGCTTCTTCGACACCCACGGGGACTTCGGCATCCGAAAGCCCCTGAAGCAGGACATAGCCGGACAAGGTATCGGTCAGGTGGGGCTGCCACAGAATGGCGGCCTGGGCGATATCGGCGGCGGTCTCATCGCCATGCCGCAGTTTGCCGAAGCCGCCATCGAGCCAGCTTTTCTCACCATCGGTCTGGCTGAGGCGCAGGTCGAGCCAGGCCGTGTAGGTGCCGCTGTCGAACAGCTGGGTTTCCGCATGAGCGGTTGACGCATGAGTTAGGGCCGCCAGACCGGCGGTCATCAGGGCAGACATGAAACCTCCCCGGATTATCCCCATCAGGTCATACGGCCTTCTTGTTGCGGTAGGTCGGCATTTTCGCCTTGGGTGCGGACATGCCGTTGAAATCGTTCATGAACAGGATCAGGTCGCCGAAGGGCATGGGCTTGGCGATGCCGTAGCCCTGCGCGATGTCGCAGCCCATGGACTGCAGCAAGGTGAAGGCGGCGGCGGTTTCCACGCCTTCGGCCGTGACCTTCATCCCCAGGCCATGGGCCAGGTCGATGGTTGAGCGCACCAGCAGGGCATCGCGCTGGCCGCTTTCGATCTCCATGATGAAGGAGCGGTCGATCTTCAGTTCGTGCGCCGGTATCTGCTTGAGATAGGCCAAGGATGACAGGCCGGTGCCGAAATCATCGATCGAGATTTCCAGGCCGCGACCTACGAAGGTGTTGATGGCGGCAAGCCCGATGGTCGGGTCTTCAATGACGGCGGTTTCGGTGATTTCCAGGCAGATCTGCCCCACGGCTTCGTCGCAGATGGCCAGGGCGCGGGCATTGTAGGCTTCGTCGGACAGCAGGCGGCCGGAATAGTTGATGCTGATGTCGATGTCGAAACCGGCGGATTTCAGGCGGCCCTGGTCGGCGATGCAGGTCTGCAGCACCTGGGTGGTCAGGTCGCGGATGGCGCCGGTCTCTTCGGCGATCTGGACAAAGCGTTGCGGAGACACGTAGCCGCGCTCGGGATGGTTCCAGCGCACCAGGGCTTCGACCGCCGTGATGCGGTTTTCGCGATAGCTGAACTTGGGTTGGTACCAGACCTGCATGGCCCGGTTCTGCAGGGCGGCATGCAGCTGGTCGGTCAGCAGCAGGGTGTCGGCCAGTTCGGAATAGATGCGCGGATCGAACAGGGCCATCTTCAGCTTGCCGACGCGGGCCTGGTCCAGTGCGATCAAGGCGCGTTCGATCATTTCGTCAGGGGTGAGACGGGCATTGGCCACATGATAGACGCCAAGTGAAACCAGGACGTCGAGGCCCTGATCGTCGGTCACCTTGATACGCTTGTCGAGACGGGCGATGATGGCGCGGGCCAGGGGCAGGGCCTGGTCTACATCACAAGGGCTCAGGCACAGGCCGAGTGTATCGGCCGATAGACGGGCGATGAAGGCCTTTGAGAACAGGCGGATCAGGATGTCCTGCAGGCGGCCCGTCAGGGTATGGGCATAGGCCACGCCCCAGACCGCGCGGATATGGGCGTAGCGATCTATGCCGATGCAGATGATCACAATACCCTTGTCATTTCCCTTTTCATGGGCCGCTTCGCGCGCCTCGGCGATATGGTCTTCGAAGGCGGAACGGTTTGGCAGGTCGGTGGCGATGTCGGTCTTGGCCAACCGGGTGATATCGCGTTCGCGCTCCTCGATGGAGACGGCCATGTCGTTGAAGGCCGTGGCCAGGTCGGCCATCTCGTCATGGGTGGTGATGCGGACCAGGCCTGGCTTGCCGTCACGCAGGGCGAAGGCGGCGTCCTTGAGCGCCAGGATCGGGCGGGTCAGATTGCGCGCCAGATACAGGCTGGCCGCCACGACAGCGGCAAGCCCGAAGAGGCCGATGGCCAGCAGGACGGTCAGCAGGGATTGATAGGCGTGCAGGGCGGCGCTCAGAGGATAGCTGAGCAGGAGCACGCTTCTCTGCTGGCTGTCGATATTGGGCAGGGAGGTGGCCACCGCGATCATGGTGCCATGGCTGGAATTGATCAGGCTGGCGGATTTGGACTGCAGGCTCTGGTCGATGAAGAAGCTCAGGGAAGAGGGCTTGTAATCGCCGGTCAGTTCGTCCGGTCCCAGCCACAGTCCGCCGCGTGTCTGGGTCAGGATGCTGGCCTTGATAGGGATGGAGGCCAGGCCCTGCAGGCTGCGCATTTCCCCCGCGTCGAGCTGCTGGGCGAAAACGACCCAGCCCAGGCGATCCGGCGCCATGACCGGCGCGGCGACGGCCTGGTAGGGGTGGCTGTCGACCGAGATGATGCCGTTAAGCGCGTTGAATTCATTACGCGAAGCCAGGGCGGCGGCCAGGTTCTGGCCCAGATTGCCGCGGTCGCCGGCCAGGGGTTGTCCGTCGGCGCCGATCACCAGACCGGTCTGGATGTTGAGGCGCGTCTGCAAGTTTTCAAAGGCGGAATCCACCGTGGCGTTGTCATGCGTCGCCAGGGCCGAGCGGAAGCCGAAGTCGCGTGACAGCAGAACGGCATTGGTCTGGAGCGAATCCGATTTCAGTGTCCAGATACGGTTGAACACGCTGGCCGAGGCCTGAAGCTCTTTCTGGACGGAAGCGCGGGCATAGGAAACGATCGCCATATACGAGGCGAAGGCGATCAGCAGCAGGGCCAGGGCGAACAGCCCGCCGAACATGACGGCCAACCGGGTGCTGAGACGTTTGAAAACGGTCATGTCAGTATTGGCCCGCCGCCGGCGCCAGCTCGCGCACCTTCAGGCTGAAGCTCTGGGCCATCGACGCCCCCGTGATTGTCAGGGGGCGAGAGACCTGATGCTCCGGGGCATCGAGTGTCGGTTGCCAGACGGCCAGGGTTCCCGCGCCATCGGGCACAGTCAGGCTGACGCGGCCGGACGCATCGGTCGTGGCATAAAAGGGTGTGTTGACGACGCGGATGTAGGCACTCATCGAATCGTGGATATTGCAGCCCAGGGCTACCGTGCCCGGATGCGGAAAGCTCATGGTTCGGCTCTTGCCCTTGCCATATAAAGGAAACTGGAACGGCTGCGCCGGCGAGAACGAGTAGACGTGGTGGTTGACGCGATCCTCGTTCGGGAAGGCCACGGTGGCGCCGACTGGGACGGCCAGAACAAACGGCGCGAACTGTATGTTTTTCTGCGCCATAACAAAGGCCTTGTTTTTTTCCGTTGCCGGAATGGTCGTGCCGGTGGCCGGAGTCCAGGTCACGACCGCGAAAGGCACAGGGGCGCCGCCGCTGTTGCGCACATCAACCGTCAGGGCAGCCGCATGGGCGGCGGGCCCGATCAGCGTTGCCGCAATCCCTCCCAAGGCAAAAAAAACAGACTTCATGTGCCCGAAATATCACGACAAATATAAAAGTCGGTTAAGCGCGAAAAAACGAGGCACAGGCGTTAAAAAGCACATCGACGGCTTCTCACGCGGGAAATGCGGTCATATAGGAGGGGTTTCAGGCTTTTTACGAGACTCCAAATGGCTGATTTTGCCAGTGACAATACCGCTCCCGTCCATCCGAAGGTGCTGCAGGCGCTGATCGACGCCAATAGCGGCAATGTGCCGGCCTATGGCAATGATCCGCTGACCGAAAAACTGCAGGAAACGGTGCGCATGGTGTTTGGCGTGTCTGAGGCGCGCGCCTTTCCGGTATTCAACGGCTCGGCCTGCAATGGGCTGGCCCTGGCGCGTATGATCCGCCCCTATGAATCGATCCTGTGCCACCGTCAGGCGCATATTAATAACGACGAGTGCGGCCTGCCGGAATTCTTTACCGGCGGCAAGATTGTCGGGCTCGAAGGTAACCACGCTAAGCTGACGGTCGCCAGCATTGGCGACCTGATCGAGACCACGCTCGGCCATGCCCCCCATACCTCGCGCCCGAAGGTGATCAGCCTGACGCAATCGACCGAGCTCGGCACCGTTTACTCGCTTGAAGAACTGAAGGCCCTGACTGGCTTTGCCCGCACCCATGGGCTTTATGTCCATATGGACGGCGCGCGTCTGGCCAATGCGGTGGCCTCGCTCGGCTGCACACCGGCGGAGGTGGTGGCGGGCGTCGATATCCTGTCCTTCGGCGGCACCAAGAACGGCGCCATGCTGGCCGAGGCGGCCATCATCCTGAACCCGTCCCTGATCGAGGATTTCGCCTATGTCCACAAGCGTGGCGGGCAGCTACCCTCCAAGGCGCGCTATGTCTCGGCGCAATTGCAGGCCCTGCTGGAAAACGGCCTGTGGCTCGATCTCGGCCGTCATGCCAACCGCCAGGCGCAGGCCCTGCGTGCAGGCCTGATCGATCGCGCGGGCGTTGGCCTGCTGCATCCGGTGGAGGCCAACGAGCTGTTCGTTACCCTGCCGAAAGTCATGGCCGACCGGCTGTTCGCCAAGGGCCATCGTTTCTACAACTGGCCCGCCGAGGGATCGGACGCCTATCGCCTGGTGACCAGTTTCGCGACCTCGGACGACGACGTAAATACATTCCTGGCTGACTGCTGATGTCGAAAACCACACCCGGCACACTGATGCTCGGCAAGCTCGGCATCGCCTTCGACCTGCATCCGTATGACTACGATCCGGATGCGCCGCGCGTCGGGCTCCAGGCGGCGGAAGCGCTCGGCATCGATGCCGCCCAGACCTTCAAGACCCTGATGGCCGAGGTGGATGGCAAGGCGGTGTGCGTCGTTGTGCCCTCCGATTGCGAGGTCAGCATGAAGAAGATGGCGGCCTGCTTCGGTGGCAAGTCCGGTCAGATGATGAAGGTGCCGGATGCCGAACGCCTGACCGGCTACAAGGTGGGCGGCATCTCGCCCTTCGGCCAGCGCAAGGCGACGCCAACGGCGATCGACGAGACAGCGCAGCTGTTCGACACGGTCTATATTAATGCCGGCCAGCGCGGGCTTTTGCTGAGTATTTCGCCTGATGCGGCGGCGCAGGTCCTGAAAGCGCCCTTTGCCGATCTGACGGCCTGATCAGCCGTTCAGCAGGCTTTGCGCTTCGTCGGCGGTGAGCAGGCGCCATTTGCCTGATGGCAGATTACCGAGCGTCAGATTACCCATCTGGGCGCGGTGAAGGGTCTCGACATGGTTGCCGACGGCGGCGAACATGCGCCGCACCTGATGATAGCGACCTTCATAGAGCGTCAGGCGCGCGGTCTTTTCGCCGGTGACTTCGAGAAAGGCGGGTTTCAGCGCGTCCTTTTCACTTTCCAGGACAAGCGTGCCGGCAGCGAAAACCTCGCCATAGTGCGGCTCCAGCGGCCGGGCGCAGGTCACTTCGTAGATCTTGGCGACATGGTTCTTCGGCGAGATGATCTTGTGCAGGTAGTCGCCGTCATCGGTGAACAGCAGCAGGCCGGACGTATCGGAATCGAGCCGGCCGATGGTCGAAAGCACCGGCTTGCGTTCGGCAAAGCGTGACGGCAGCAGTTCGTAGACCAGATTGCCGCGGTCCTTGAGCGAACAGACATAGCCGGTCGGCTTGTTGAGCATCAGCACCATGCCGAAATCAGGATCGAGCGGGCGGCCTTTGTAGCGGATATCGCCATGGGGCGGGGCGCCATCCTCATCAAGCCGTTCGCCGGCCGCATCGGTGATCGCGCCCATGCGGATCAGCTTTTGCATCTCCTTGCGCGAGCCGTAGCCGAGATTGGCCAGACGCTTGATCAGCTTCATTTGGTCTTGCCTTTGGGACCTACCGCCTTAAACACCTTGTAGAAATTGTTCTGCGCTACCAGATTGACGTGCTTGAAACTGGCTTCCAGCGTTTCTTCGTAGGGCAGATGGCGGTTGGCGACGATCCACAACTGGCCGCCGGAGGTAAGCGACCTGGCCGCCGAGGTGATGAAGGCCTTGCCGACATCGTGGCGATCGGCGCGATCGGTGACATGGAAGGGCGGGTTGCTGATTATGGCGTCATAGGTATCGGGCAGGGCCTTTGTGGCGTCGAGCCAGTGCACGGTGGCGCGATCCCCGTGTTTTGCCAGATTGAGCCGGGCCATCTCTACGGCGCGGCCCTCGGCCTCGATGGCGTCCAGACGGGTGAGACCGGGATTTTTCGTCAGTACGGCATCGCTGAGATACCCGAAACCGGCGCCGAGATCGGCCACCTTGCCCTTGAGCGCGGGCAAATGATCGGCCAGCAGTTTCGAGCCGGCGTCGATATGGTCCCAGGCGAAGAGGCCGGGGCGGCTGGTGAAACCGCTATCGATTTCGCGCGGGGCATCGAGCTGCGTCCATTCGGCCAGCAAAGCCTGATCGATCCGCCCATCGACGGTGGCCCAGAAGACGCGGCACTTGTTTTTCGACTGGCTGGAGATATTGCCAGTCAGGGCCTTCAGGTCGTTTTCGACCGTCTTGGCGCCTTCATTATTGGAAACCGCCGCCATGACGATGCCGCCTGGTGTCGTCTCGCTCACGGCGCGGGCGAGCAGGGCGCGGTATTCTTCACGCTGGCGCGGCGGCAGGACGAGGGTCAGTCCGGCGGGCGCGGCGTCCTCGCGCATCCGGAAACCGGCGCGGATCAGGGCGTCGTAAGCCGGTTTGAAGCTCTGTTCACAGAGGAGTTTGTCGCGCGACACCTCATCGAGCGCATCGCCGGTGCGGGCGCGCAGGAACAGGGCTGGGCCTGTGGCCGGCCAGTCAATGAGGCCGTCTTCAAGCGGCAGGAACAGGGTGTCTAAAACGGGATCGGTCATGGGGCATGGGCTATTGCACAGCCGGCACCATATGCCAAGCCGTCATGCGGCCCGGCTGTTCAGCCAGCCAATGGCATTGATTGTCTTTTCGAGCTTCTTCCCGGTCTTGACGAGGGGAATGTCGATCAGATCGGCGACGCGGACATAGAGTTCCTGATAGACCTGCTCGAAGGCTGCCCGCCGCGCCGAACTGTCCGTGACTGCCAAGGGATCGGTGATGTCCCAGTGCGCCATTAGCGGCCGGCCGGGCAGGGTGACGGGGCAGATCTCGCCCTCGGCCGTATCGCTGAGATTGATCACGATATCGATAGTCGGTGCGCCCGGACGGCTGAAGACGTTCCAGTGCTTGACGCGCACGCCCTGGACCGTTTCCAGATGGCGGGCCAGTACCGACAGGGCTTCTGGGCAGGGTGTCGGCTGCGGTTCGTCACCGGCGGCAAAGGCGCGGTAGTCCGGGCTGGCGAAGGCATTGAGTATGCCCTTGGCCACCATGGCGCGGCCGGCATTGTAGCTGCACAGGAAGAGGACATTGCGTGGTGGCATTTTAGTATCTCTAGGCATTCCCTGAGCCCCCGGCCGGTAATACAACCTATCGCCCGAATCTTAACAGCGTCTCAGAAGATATGACTAACTGCCGGTAAAACCTGTCAGCCTGGCCGGTAAATGCGTGCCTCCCAGGCGCGAAGGTCCGTTGATGTGGAGTCATAGTTTCCAAGCCGGACGGGCGTCTCCGGCAGTGCGAATGCCGCTGGCTGGCTGGAAAAATTCAGCACGACCAGAAAGGCGCTTTCTCCCAATGTGCGTCTGTAGGCGAAGATCTGTGGATGATCGGGCGCGATGTCTTCATAATCGCCATAGACCAATGCCGGCTCGGCATGGCGCAGGGCGATCAGACGGGCATAGTGGTCGTAAATGGCGCGACCGCTTTCCGCATTGATCGCGCCATGGTTTGGATTAAGCGCGAACCAGGGCGTACCGGTGGTGAAGCCGCCCTCAGGAGTCCAGGGTAGCGGCATCCGGGCATGGTCGCGGCTGACCCGGTTCTGGTTGGCGAAGAAGGCTTCAGTGCTCCATTGGCCGCTCACGACCTCCTCTTCCCAGGCGTTTTTCGTCCACAGATCGTTGAATTGTGCGATGTCGGTGAATTTCCGGTTGGTCAGGCCCATCTCGTCGCCCTGATAGATAAAGGGCGTGCCCTTCATGGTCAGAGTCAGCGTAGCCAGCAGCATGGCGGATTTTTCGCGCCATTGTGGACTGTCATCGCCAAAGCGCGAAACGATGCGCGGATTATCATGGTTGCTCAGGAAAAAGGTTGGCCAGCAGTGGCGATCCAGTGCTTTGTCCTGCCGTGTGAATACGGCCTTGAATTCCGGCAAGGTCCATGGCTTCCAGCGTCCATCCGGCCCGCGATCGACCTCAACGGCGGCGAACTGGAAGATCATGTTCAGTTCCTGACGACGCTCATCGATCAGTTTCGGCGTATCCTCCAGCGTCACGCCGAAAGCTTCACCGACCGTCATCACATCATATTGCGAGAGCACCTCCCGGTTCATTTCATGCAGATAGTCATGCACCTTCGGGCCGTTGGCATAGACATATTGCGGTTTGGCGCGCAGATCATCCGGCAGATTGGGGAAGGCCTTATCCTTCGAAATAAAGGGAATAACATCCATGCGGAAACCATCGACGCCCTTGTCGAGCCAGAAGCGCATGAGATCGTAAACCCCTTCGCGCACCGCCGGATTATCCCAGTTCAGGTCCGGCTGTTTCGGGTCGAACAGGTGCAGATACCAGTCGCCGCTGGCATCTTTCGTCCAGGCCGGGCCGCCGAATATCGAAGTCCAGTCGTTGGGTTTATGGTCGCTCCAGATATAGTAGTCGCGCTTCGGGTTATCGCGTGAGGTCCGGCTTTCGACAAACCACTGGTGCTCGTCCGAGGTGTGATTGACCACCAGATCGATGATGAGCTTCATGCCGGCCGCCTTGATCGCCGCCAGCAGGTCGTCGAAATCCTGCATGGTGCCGAACTCAGCCCCGACCTTGCGGTAATCACGAATATCGTAGCCATTGTCGGCATTGGGGCTGTCGAAATGCGGCGACAGCCAGATGACATCGACGCCCAGGCCCTTGATATGGTCGAGCTTTTCAATGATGCCGCGCAGATCGCCGATACCGTCGCCATTGCTGTCATAAAACGAGCGCGGATAGACCTGATAGACCACGGCCGCCTTCCACCAGCGTTTCGCATAGCCGTTTGGTGTCACGTCATCAGTCATGGCAGGCTCCCTGTTGTGTCAGTCTGGCCGCAAAAATCGCCTCTTGCAATGACGGATAAAAATACGCATATAGGCCGCGAGACGGCTGGGCGGAGGCCTCGCCAATCTGGTCAGGGCCGGAAGGCAGCAGCCACAACGAATTCACCTTCGGGTCAGTCGTCTCACCCGCGCTCTGCGCGGGTGATTTAGCTCAGGCGCCGCATGGCTTACGCGCAAACGTGCGCGACGGGCAGTCGCCCTTGCCTCAATCGCCGGATGGCTAGAAGATATCCTTACATTACCGAACAATTGCGCCTGTTGAAGAATCGCGCATTGTGATGACGCCTGTGCAAAAAGCCACTATATAGAATTCATGTCCGAACATCCCGACCTCGACGATCCCTTTGCCGCCACGGAAATCGATCTTCCGGAGCGCGACGATAATACGGACGACATGTTCGGTGGCGCGCCCGTGCCGGCGCCGATCGCAACCGCCAAGCCGATCGAGAAATCCGAGGCCTATACCGTTCTGGCGCGTAAATACCGCCCGCGCACTTTCGAGGACCTGATCGGCCAGGAGGCCATGGTCCGCACCCTGACCAATGCCTTCCACGCTAACCGCATCGCCCACGCCTTCATGCTGACCGGTGTCCGCGGCGTCGGTAAGACCACGACCGCCCGCCTGCTGGCCCGCGCACTCAACTATGAAAGCGACACGGTTCACCAGCCCAGCGTCGATCTGTCGGTTATGGGCGTCCACTGCCAGGCCATCATCGAGGGCCGCCATATTGACGTACTCGAACTCGACGCCGCCTCGCGCACGGGTGTCGATGCCATGCGCGATCTGCTCGAATCCGTGCGCTATGCCCCGGTCGAGGCGCGTTACAAGGTCTACGTCATCGACGAAGTCCACATGCTCTCCACTGGCGCCTTCAACGCCCTGCTGAAAACGCTGGAAGAGCCACCGCCCCACGCCAAGTTCATCTTCGCCACGACCGAAATCCGCAAGGTGCCGGTCACCATCCTGTCGCGCTGCCAGCGTTTCGACCTGCGCCGCGTCGAGCCGGAGACGCTGACGCCGCATCTGGAAAAAATCTGTACGCTGGAAAACGTCAAGATCGAGCCGGACGCCATCGCCCTGATCGCCCGCGCCGCCGAAGGTTCGGTGCGGGATTCGCTCTCGCTGCTCGATCAGGCCCTGGTGCAGGGCGAACCCGGCGAAACCGTCGGCGCCGAGGTGGTGCGCGACATGCTGGGCCTGGCCGATCGTTCGGCGACTCTGGGTCTTTTCGAAAACATCATCTCCGGTCAGATGAGCGAGGCCCTGCTGGCCTTCCGCACGCTTTATGGTTTTGGCGCCGATCCGTCACAGATCATGGGCGACCTGCTGGAATATGCTCACGCCACATCGGTCGCCAAGATTTTGGGCGCCGAGGCCACGCGCCTGCCCAAGGGGCCGGCCATGCGCGTGACGGCACTGGGCTCGCAGCTCTCCGCCGGTACGCTCAGCCGCCTGTGGACCCTGATGCTCAAGGCCTTCGAGGAACTGCGCCGCGCACCGGATGCCTGCGCCGCCTTCGAAATGGCGCTGGTGCGGATGTGCTATGCCGCCGACCTGCCGGGGCCGGAATTGCTGATGAAGCGCCTGCAAAGCGGCGAGCCCTTGTTGCCGAACGGGCCGGGGGGTGGCTTACCAATTGGCGGCGGTGGCGGCGGTGCGACCGCCATCCAGATGCGGCCGCAGGTTCAGGCTGTACCCAATCCGCAGACCTTTACCGAGGTGCTGAAGCTGATTTCCGACAAGCGCGATATCGGCCTGCGTACCGATGTCGAGCAGTTTGTCCGCCTGATCAATTTCAAACCGGGCGCCATCACCTTCGAACTGGCGCCGCGGGCGCCGGGCGATCTGGTGCGCCGCCTCTCCCTGAAGCTGCGCGAATGGACCGGTCAGCGCTGGCTGATCGCCACCGAAGGCTCCGGCGGCGCGGAATCGATCATGGAGCGCGACCGCCGCGAAGTGGCCGCCGCCAAGGCGCAGCTCAAGGCGCATCCGTTCGTGACCAGCGTCCTCGATACCTTCCCCGGCGCGGAGATCACCGCCCTGCGCGCCCGACCCAAACCCGTGGTGACCGAGACGGAACCGGCGGTTCCGGTCGATGAGCGTCCCGACGAAGATAAGGAAAACGACTGATGGATTTTGCCGCCATGATGAAGCAGGCGCAACTGGTGCAGCAAAAGCTGCATGAGGCGCAGGCGAAGATGAGCGAAAGCACGGTAGCCGGCACGGCTGGCGCTGGTCTCGTGAAAATGGAACTGAAGGGTTCCGGCGACATGTCGGCCCTGACCATCGACGAAAGCCTGATGACACCGGGCGATGGCGAGGTGCTGGCCGATCTGATCCGCGCCGCCCACGCCGATGCGCGCCGCAAGCTCGATGAACTGAATTCGCAGGTCATGGCCGAAGCCGCCAAGGATCTGGGCCCGGGCGGCGGCCTGCCCAACCTGCCGAAATTCTTCTGATTTGATGAATAAAGCGCTCCTCCTGCCTTATACCTCCCCATCTTCGATGGAGAGGGGGACCGCGCCGCTCTTGCGGCGTGGTGGTGGGGTGTCTTGCTTTCCTTCTTTCCAACTGGCCTTCGCCTGATGGCCGCCGGCGCCGGACCCGAAATCGAACGCCTGATGGCCCTGCTGTCCAAGCTGCCGGGGCTCGGCCCGCGTTCGGCCCGCCGTGCGGCCCTAGCCCTGATGAAGCGCCGCGACCAGTTGCTGCTGCCTCTGACCGCCGCCATGCAGGACGCCGCCGACAAGGTGCAGGCCTGCCGTATCTGCGGGCGGCTGTCGACGCAAAACCCGTGCCCGACCTGCGCCGATCCGATGCGCGACCAGACCATGATCTGCGTGGTGGAGGAAGACAGCGCCCTCTGGGCCATGGAGCGCGTCGGCGCCTTTACCGGCACCTATCATGTCCTGGGCGGCCTGCTGTCGGCGCTCGATGGCATCCGCCCGGAAGATCTGCGGCTGGATAGCCTGGTTGAGCGGGTGCGGGCCGGGCGGGTGCGCGAGATCATCATGGCCCTGCCGGCGACGGTGGAGGGCCAGACCACGGCGTACTATATTGCCGACCGTCTGAAATCATTCGATAATCAGGTGGAAATCACCTTTCTGGCGCGCGGTGTGCCGGTCGGTGGCGAACTCGACTGGCTGGACGACAACACCATCGCCCACGCTTTTAAAAGCCGGCGCTAGGTCGCCGCCAAAGCCGCTTTGCGTTCGCGGTTTTTCATCAGCAGATACACGATCACGCAGCCGACCAGCTTGCTGAGGATCGACGCGCCGATCGCCCAGATATTGAAAATGCCGGGCACGGCCGTTGCCGCCATCATGTAGAAGACCGTCGTGTCGATCGGTGAGCCGATGGCCGCTGAAATAAAGACGCGCTTTGAGAGCGGCAGTTTCAGGAAGGTGAAAAGCGCCCAGTCCACCGACTCGCTGATGCCGAAGGCGACAGCGCTGGCCAGGGCGATTTCCGCCGGCGCCATCTGGAACGATATCGCCAGCCCAATGATCAGCGGAATGAAGATCCAGTGGCCAATTTCGCGCTGGGCGAAGTCGCGCACCACCAGCACCAGGCCGGTGACGATGGCCAGAGGCGTCCATTCGCCGTGATCGGGCAGGGGAATGGTCGGCACGGCCGCATAGGCCCAGTTGATGAACGGGATCAGGAACAGATAGAGATAGGTCCAGGGCGCGCGGCCGGTGAACGCCTTCTTTGCGGCCGCTTTGGCGGAGATCATTTATATTCCTTTGGCATCTGTGCCCCTTCCATTCAGTGCGCCAACCTTAGCAGCGAAATAGAACTTGCCAAGTTGCTTTCCGGATGTTAGGAACATAGCATGAACATGTCAATGCTGAGCCTGCTGATCGTTTTGGTTGTCGCCGCGGTTTTTGCCGGCGCGTGGTTTCTGTCGCTGGCCGAAGCAAAGCGTTTGCGCGCGCGCAACGAAGACCTGGCGGACCGCCTGACCGATGTGACGGCGGAGCTATCGGCCGCCAAGGAACGGGCGCGCAATCTTGAAGATGCGAAAGCCGCCATGAGCGAGCAATTTCAGCTGGTATCGCATCAGGCCATGCAGGCGTCGTCGGACCAGTTGCTTAAACGCGCCGAGGAATCCTTCGTGGCCCGCGAAAAGCTGGCGATGGAACGGATGAATTCCAGTCTCAAGCCGGTTGCCGAGCATCTGACGCGCTTCGAGGCCCAGGTGAAGGCCATGGAGGAGGCGCGCGCCGGTGAGACCGGTGGATTGAAACAGCAGATTTCCGACCTGTTGCAGGCCTCCCATGCCACGCGTGAGGTCACGCAGAAACTGGCGGGAGCTTTGCGCCGCGGCGCCGGGGTGCAGGGCAAGTGGGGCGAAGAAGTCCTGCGCAATGTGTTGCAGGCGGCTGGTCTTTCGGCGCGTTTCGATTTTGTCGAGCAGCATAGCCTCGATGGCGAGGGCGGACGCCTGCGCCCGGATGTGGTGGTGCGCCTGCCGGGGGAAAAGTCGAACGGCATTTTCGTTATCGATTCCAAGGTCAACCTGACGGACTATCTCCAGGCCGCCGAAGCCGCGGACGAAGGGGCACGTGAACTTCATATGCGCGCCCATGCCCAGGCCATGCGCAATCATGTGCGCGATCTGTCGGCCAAGGCCTATTGGGACCAGTTCCGTGATCAGGTCTCGCCCGATTTTGTCGCCATGTTCATTCCGGGCGATGGCCTGCTGTCGACGGCGCTGGAATATGCACCGGACCTGATGACGGAAGCGATGGACCGCAAGGTGATTATCGTCACCCCGACCACGCTTTTCGCTTTGTGCAAGGCCGTGGCCTATGGCTGGCGGGTCGAGGACCAGATGAAGAACGCTACCCAGATCGCCGATCTGGGCCGCGAACTCTATAAGCGCCTGTCCGTCATGGGCGGCCATGTCTCGGATGTCGGCACGGCGCTCGGCCGCGCGGTCGATAAGTACAATGCCTTTGTCGGCTCGCTCGATAGCCAGGTCCTGACCCAGGCGAAGAAGTTCGAGGACCTCCAGGTGGAACACCAGGGCAAGCCGGTGCCGGAGCTGCCGCCGGTCGAAGGTCAGCCGCGCGCCTCTAACAAGTTGAAACTATTGGAATCGACTGAGGCAGACACCGCAAAACTTGATTTTTGAACCGTCTGAGATTACATCACGCTCATGGCCATACGTGAAATCATTACTGTTCCGAACCCGCTGCTGAAGCAGATATCCAAGCCCGTCGACAAGGTAGATGACGCCCTGCGCGCCCTGATGGATGACATGCTGGAAACCATGTACGATGCGCCCGGCATCGGCCTGGCGGCTATCCAGATCGGCGAGCCCGTTCGGGTCATCGTCATGGATTTGCAGGAAAAGCCGGAAGGCGCCGCCGAAGATGCCGAGGGCGTCAAGAACCCGCGCTATTTCGTCAATCCGGAGATCATCTGGAAATCGGAAGATACCCTGCCTTATGAAGAAGGGTGCCTGAGCATTCCGGAAATCTATGACGAGGTACAGCGTCCGGCGCACGTCAAGATCCGCTACCTGAACTATCAGGGCGAACAGGTCGAGGAAGAGGCCAAGGGCCTTTATGCCGTCTGCATCCAGCACGAGATGGACCATCTCGAAGGCGTATTGTTTATCGACCACCTCTCCAAGCTGAAGCGTGACCGCGCCGTCACCAAGGTCAAGAAGCTGCGCAAGGCGGCATAAGGCTTGCCCCCAAAGTCAATTGAGATTAGACCTCGCCGCATCTGATTGTGGCGAGGTTTTTCTTTATGCGTCTGGCTTTCATGGGCACGCCCGAATTCGCGGTTAAGGCGCTGGCCGAACTGGTGGCCAGCGGCCATGAGATCGTCTGCGTCTATTCCCAGCCGCCGGCGCCGAAAGGTCGGGGGCAGGTGTTGAGTCCTTCGCCGGTCCACAGTTTCGCACAAAGCCTCGGTATCGAGGTCCGCACGCCGAAATCGATGAAGGCGCCGGACGCCATCGCCGATTTCCAGGCGCTGGATATCGAGGCCTGCATCGTGGTCGCCTATGGCCAGATACTGAAAAAGGAAGTGCTCGATCACCCGCCGCTGGGCTGCTTCAATCTGCATGCGTCCTTGCTGCCGCGCTGGCGCGGGGCCGCGCCGATCCAGCGCGCCATCATGGCCGGTGATACCCACACGGGCGTCGAGGTTATGCGGATGAGCGAAGGTCTGGACGAGGGCGCGATTATCCTGACGGGTCGTGAGGAAATCACGGCCGAAGACACGGCCCAGACCCTGCACGACAAACTGGCGGCGCTCGGCGCTTCACTGTTGCCTGTAGCCCTGGCCGCCATCGAGCGCGGCGGCGCGGCGGGCCAGGAACAGGTCGGCGAACCCACCTATGCCAAAAAAATCACCTCCGAAGAAGCGCGCATCGACTGGGACCGTCCGGCGCGCGATCTCGATTTCCATATCCGCGGCCTGTCGCCCTTCCCCGGTGCCTGGTGCATTCTCCAGACGCCGAAGGGCGAACAGCGTCTGAAGATATTGATGTCGCGCCTGACCGATGAAATCTCCGGCGAAACACCCGGCACGCGTCTGCTAGGTGGCTTGAAAATCGCTACCGGCGAAGGCGTGATCGAATTGCTGCGTGTGCAGCGTGAGGGCAAGGCCGCGCAGGATGCGGCGGATTTCCTCAATGGCGCGGCGCTTGAGCCGGGTGATATCCTGCTCTGATGCCGCGGTATAAGCTTCTCGTCGAATATGATGGCCGGCCCTTCAATGGCTTTCAGGCGCAGGGCGATCAGCCCAGCGTCCAGTCGGCGCTGGAAGAGGCCATTTTCAAATTCAGCGGGCAATCCTTGCGTCTGACCGTGGCCGGTCGCACCGATACCGGTGTCCACGCCACCGGCCAGGTGGTCACCTTCGATCTGGAAAAGGATTTCCCGGCCAAGGTGGTGCGTGACGCCATGAATGCCTACCTGATGCCGCAGCCGGTCTCGGTACTGGCATCGGAAAAATGTGACGATGACTTTTCCGCCCGCTTTTCCGCCACCGGCCGAATGTATCTCTATCGCATTCTCAATCGCGAAGCGCCGCCGGCGATCGATCAGGGCCGCGTCTGGCACGTTAAGAAAGCGATCGATGTCGAAGCCATGGCGCAGGCCGCCGAGGCCCTGATTGGCCACCACGATTTCACCACCTTCCGCTTTATCGGTTGTCAGGCGAAATCACCGATGCGCACACTCGATATCGCGCGGGTGAAGCGGATCGGCGAAGAGATTCATTGCGTCTTCGCGGCGCGCTCCTTCCTGCATCGCCAAGTGCGCTCCATGGTCGGCACCCTGGTCGATATCGGCGTCGGCCGCTACCCGGTAAGCTATATGGCGGAGGCTTTGGCGGCTGCTGACCGCACGGTCTGCGGGCAGGTGGCGCCGGCGCACGGTCTCTACCTGACGCACGTAACCTATGAAGCCGAGCCGAACTTCGAGAAATACGCCTCGATCAAGGCCGAATAGGCATCCGTCAGGGCTTCGAGGTCTGCCACCGAAACGCATTCGTTGATCTGGTGCATGGTCTGGCCGACAAGGCCGAACTCAACCACTGGGCAAAGATCGCGGATAAAGCGGGCATCCGAGGTGCCACCGGTCGTCGAACGATCGGTTTCCAGCCCCAGCCTGTCCTTGATCACATCGGCGATCAGGTCGACAAACGGCCCGGCCTCGGTCAGGAAGGCCTCGCCGGAAATAGTAGTCTGCACATCAATCCTTGCGCCTGTCCGTTCGGCGTGCTCGGCCGCCAGCGCCTCGAACCAGGCCTTCAGCTCACGCCCTTTGTGCGTCGGATTGAAACGGATATTGACGCGGGCGCGGGCCTCCTGCGGGATGATGTTGGAGGTGGCGTTGCCGGTATCGATGGTGGTGATTTCGAGATTTGAGGGCTGAAAGTCGGCATAGCCGTTATCGAGCACGCGGCCTTTCAGGGCGCTGAGCAGATCGACCAGCACAGGCAGCGGATTGAGCGCGCGCTGCGGATAGGCGACATGGCCCTGCTTGCCGCTGACCGTGAAGGTGGCATTGACAGACCCACGCCGGCCCACCTTGATCATATCGCCCAGTTGCGCCGAGGAGGATGGCTCCCCGACGATGCAGTGGTCGATCACTTCGCCGCGCTCTTTCAGCCACTGCACCACGCGTACCGTGCCGTCGGTGGCCACGCCTTCCTCATCGCCGGTGATCAGGAAAGACAGGGAACCAGCCTGATCGGCATGGCGTGACACAGCGGCAATCCACGCGGCGATCCCGCCCTTCATATCGACCGCACCACGACCGATCACCGCACCGTCATGGATCTCGGCGCCAAAAGGATCGTAGCGCCACAGATTACGCGTGCCCACGGGCACCACATCGGTATGGCCGGCAAAGCAGAGATTGGGCGAGGCGCTACCACGCCGGGCATAGAGATTCTCGATCTCACCGAATTTCAGCCGCGTGCAGGCAAAGCCCAGGTTTTCCAGCACTTGCTGCACGGTATCCATGGCGCCGGCATCGGCCGGGGTCACCGAAGGCCGTGTAATAAGCGCTTGTGTTAAGTGAACCGGATCGAGGTTTCCGGCCGGGTTTTTTGTTGTGCTGGCCATGGCCAATGCTCTAAGACCCTTTCAACTCCGGGGGAAGACTCAAAATCTGGGTCGACCGTTTGTTTTTGTCCAAGGTACCCTGACGTGAATACGCCTGCCACTGGCGCGCCCGAAGGCGGCGCGGCTGAATTTGATCCTGACGATAACCGTCATCCGCTGCAGATCCCCAATTTCCGGCTGCTCTGGCTGGCGCGCATGGCGGCTGTGCTGGGCGGTACAGCGCAGGGAGCGGCCATTGCCTGGGAAGTCTATACCCTGGCCCGCCGGCATAGTGACGTCAATGAATCGGCCTTCTATCTCGGCATGTTCGGTTTGTCGCAGTTCATTGCCCTGTTTTGCCTGACCATTCCGGCGGGGATTATCGTCGATCGCGTGGCGCGCAAGAACGTCATGTTCGTGGTCCTCCTGCTGCAATCAATCCTGTCGCTGGTTTTCTGCGCCTATTCCCTGCTGCCGGACGCGCCGATCTGGGGATTGTTCGTGCTGGGGTTTATCCAGGGCGCCTTGCGGGCCTTTATCGCACCGGCCACCTCGGCGCTCGGACCGATGCTGGTGCCGCGCCAGGCCTTGCCCAAGGCCATCGCCATGAACTCGATGTCGATGCAGGTCGGCTCCATCGTCGGACCGGCGCTCGGTGGCGTCCTGATCGCGATTTCGACACAGGCGGCCTATGTCGTCTGCACGGTCATGCTGGTGCTCGCCACGGGCCTGATCTTCGCCATAAAGGCCGATACCCGACCGGCCGCACCGACCGGTTCAAAAACGGAAATGGTGAAGGAAGGCGCGGATTTCATCTGGAAATCCAAGCTTCTGCTGGGCGCCATGTCTCTGGATCTCGCGGCCGTGCTGCTGGGCGGCGCCACGGCATTGATCCCGGTCTTTTCACGCGACGTGCTGCATGTCTCGCCCTTCTATTTCGGGCTTCTGCAGGCGGCAACGCCGGCAGGCGCCATCCTGATGTCCATGTCGCTGTCTCAGTTTCCGATCCGCCGTAATGCCGGGCCGTGGATGTACAGTTGTGTGGCGATTTTTGGCGTAGCGACCATCGTCTTCGGCCTGTCGCGCAATGTCTGGCTGTCGATCCTGGCCCTGGTGGTTCTGGGCGCGGCCGATATGGTCAGTGTGTTCGTGCGCCAGACCCTGGTGCAGATCGTGACGCCGGACCATATGCGCGGGCGCGTGTCCTCGGCGTCCTTCCTGTTTATCGGCGCGTCCAACCAACTGGGTGAATTTGAAAGCGGCACTGTGGCGCGTTTTATAGGCCCTGTGGGTGCGGCGCTTTTCGGCGGCATCGGTTCCCTGCTGGTAACCCTGATCTGGATCAAGCTGTTCCCGGTGCTCTGGAAAGCCGACCGCCTCGAATAGGGAAAACGTCCATTCTTGGCCGATTGCGTCGCAGTCGTCGCTCGCGGGTATGCAGTATACCCGCGTCGCTAGCCAGCTAGCACTCGACTCAAGACTGAACGTTTTCCAGACCGGTGCCAGACCGGTGACTGAGGTTACCGCGTGCCGCGCGTGGTGGTGATGGCCGAACGCAGGGCGCCGGTGCGCAAGGGCGTCGGCTCGGTCTGGGCCAGGGCCTGCGGCTGGGCGTTGTCGCTATCCATCTCGAAACGGAAGCCGTCATTCGCCGGGCCCGAATTATTGGCCAGGGCGCCGGTCGGGCTGGCCTCGGCCTGGGCGATCATGGTGTCGATCTCGTGCTTGCGGGCGCGGAAGGCCACCAGATCACTGCCCACCAGCGTATTGGACTGCGGTACCTTGGCGCCCTTGGGGTCGACCGGATGATGGTTCTGCCAGACCTCGAAGTGCAGGTGCGGGCCGGTCGAACGGCCGGTGGTGCCGACATAGCCGATCACCTGGCCCTGGGTGACGTGCTGGCCGGGACGCACGGCGATGGCAGACATGTGGCCGTAGCCGGTTTCCCATTCCTTGTTATGGCTGATGCGCACCCAACGGCCGTAACCGCCCCACCACTTGGCGTCCATAACCGTACCGTCGCCGGCGGCCAGGATCGGCGTGCCGGTGGGGGCAGCAAAATCGATGCCGGTGTGCATCTTCATGAAGCCCATGATCGGATGGAAGCGCATGCCGAAGCCGGACGAGGTGCGCGCGCCATAGATCGGGGTTGCCAGAAGGAACCCTTTGATATTTTTGCCGTTTTCGTCGTAATAATCGATCGCGTCGCTACCCTTGGGCTGGTACGAATAGAAGCGGTCGACACCGCCCTTGGCCTCGATCTCGGCATAGAGCAGGTTGCCAGCCTCGACCGTGCGGCCGCTTTCGGTGACCTTGCGGTCGAAGACCAGTTTGAAGGTGTCACCGGACTGGATATCGCGTTCGAAATCGAGCTTGTGGGCGAACAGCTTGACCACCTGGGCGGTCAGGGTCGGGGTGGCGCCCATGGTGGCGGCGGAGGTGAACAGCGACCCGCTGATCGTGCCGATGGCCACGCGGCGTTCGTCGTGCACGGCCTCTTCTAGGGCGCGCAGGCGCATCTGGCCGTCGCGCGAGGTTGTGAGGGTCAGCTGGCGCGCCGGGCCGGTGCGCACGGTCAGGCCCAGCAGCCGTGCCGCGCCTTCGCCGCCTGACGGGCGGGCAATGGCGGCTTCCAGCGTCATGCCGGCCTTGAGGGTGGTGATATTGAAGGATTTCGACAGCAGGCTGACGGCAGCGCGCGATTCATCCGGCGCTACGCCGAGGCGGGTGATGGCGTTGTCGAGGGTTTCGCCTGAGCGCAGGGCCACGGGTACATCGACCGGCTGTTCATAGCCGGGGCGGGCGGCGGCTTCGGCAAAGGCCTGGGTTTCCAACGCCATGGCGGCGGCCGGGTCCATCGGCTGGATGTCGGTGCCCATGGGCTGGACGAACTTCCACAGCAGGGTGCCGACCGTCAGGGCCGTCGCCACGGCGAAGACCATGGGCGTCAGTCTGACAGGTTGTCTGCGAGGGTCGAGTTGGGCCATGGGTACGCGAATTCGTCCTGTTAAGCAGCGGGGTGCCGGTCCGGAAAGGGGGGAAAGCGGCAGTCTCAGTAGGCTTTGTCGGAACCCGCAATGGCGGTTCAGACGGCAGGTCAAGACTCGTGAAGGCGGCACAATGCCCTGAGTCTCCAGATAGTGGAAGGCTCTGCTTACGCCAAAACAAGGCGAAAATAAGGCTGTTTTGCCCCGGAGGAACCGCCCCACCGGCGAAGGGAATTAGCTTGTTATCCTTAAAATCCTGCTTAAAAGAGATTAACGGGGTCTTAACGCGTTAACCTTTTATGACGATCAGGCATGGCTGATTACCGATAAGCGGTTCAGAATCCGTGAAAAATTCCATTTTAGTATACCGCAATGGCCGTCGCGGGGATTTTTGACCGAATTTCGACGAAAACCCGTCATAGGGTTAAAAAAGAATTCGACTATATCCACACTTTTTAAGAGGTATGCGTCATAATGCCGGCACAAGTCACCTCCTCCTCTGCCAGAATGGCCAGGCGTGAATAAGATCGATTGATGAGTCAGACCTCCCTGTCAGATGAAGCCCTGTGGTTTCCGGCGCATATGAGCGCGGGGGATAGCTTCTCGCGTCCGACAGGGGTCGATGGCGCGCCGCCCGAAGAGGATGGCATCGGCCTGCCGGGCCGGCGGCCTTCTGGGAAGAACGGCGGTAATGGCCCGCGTAACCTGAATTTCCGCGCTGCCGGCTGGCTATGGATCACCTTGTGCGGCGTCACCGCGCTCGGCATCGTTACCGTTGCGGCGCGCAAGGAGATCGCGGAAACGGTCGCTGAAAGCTGGCTCAAAGGGCAGGGCGTAAAGGCCGATGTGAAGATCGACACCCTATCGCTTAAGCATGCCTCCGGCAGTGTGCTGATCGGCGATGTGAAAAAGCCGGAAATGTCGATCGGGCATTTCGATGTCAGTTACGCGCTCACCCCCTTTGCCGGCAATGGCCTGCCGCTGGCGCGCATCAAGACCTTGCATGTCGAAAAGCCGGTCGTCGCCATCTCCATCCGTAACGGCAAGCTGAAGTTCGGCTCGCTCGACCGCATCGTGCAGGACGCCTTGTCGGCCAAGCCGTCGAATGCGCCGCCGCCGGAAGAGATTGTTGTCGAAGGTGCCGATATCCGCCTCGACAGCGATTACGGCCTGCTGACCGGCCATGGCGGTTTGAGCCTGCGTGATGGCCTGCTCACCGTGCTCGATCTGAAACTGCCTGCCACGCACCTGACCGGCACGCTCGGCACTGGCGACCTGCGCGAAGGCCGCGTGACGGCGCATTCGGTCAATATGGGCACGAAGGGCGACCAGTTGCAGGTGCAGGCGCATCTGGTTGGCGACAACTGGACGGTGAAGGGCGCCGGCAACCTGGTTGAGACCATCGGCGCCGAGGACCAGCGCTTCCATGCGCAGAATGTTGTGCTCGATCTCGACAGCCACCTGCCGTATCGCCATTCCAAATCGACCTATGACGCTTTCAGCGGCCCGATGGACGCCGCCATCACCCTGACCGGCGATGAGTTGGTCAGCGAAGGTACGCGCGCCGAGGCCTTTGAAACCCAGGTGCATTTTGATGGTGCGCTCAAGACCAATGACAAGGGCGTAGCCTATTCCGGCAAGGCGCAGCTCACCGCCAGCGCGGATCGCCTGCAATCGGGCGAGATGCAGGGCAAGAGCCTTTCCGTTTCCGGCCATGACCTGACGCTCAATACCGGCTTTTCCAGCGAAACCGGCCTGGCCTTCAATCTCAACGGGCCGGTGACGGGCGAGGCGGGTCATTTGCAGCAGGGTGACGTGACGGTCCAGGGCGTGCACCTGACTCTGTCCGAACTGGCCATGGCCTCCGATGCCGATGGCGCCAAGGCCACCTTTACGGGCGCGATGACTGTCGGCCATCTGGCGCAGGGGGCCGATCTGTCGCTCAACCAGACGACCCTGTCGCTGAATGGCGGCGTGCAGGCCGGCGCCGATGCCGGGCCCTGGGACGTTACCATCAAGAGCGATATCCGTTCCGAACGCGGCCACTATGGCGGTTTGAGCGCTATGGCGAAGGATCGCGTGGCGGCGCGCGCCGAGGCGGCCGCCAAGCCGCCGATCCCCGGTGCGCCGATGCCCCAGCCGCCCGATGCCATTATCACGCTCGATCAGGCCTTCCAGCGCTTTGCCCTGCGTGTGCGCGGCCTGAGCCTGAACCTGCACGGCGATGCCGATACGCCGGCCGGGATGGAGGTTCGTGTCCAGAGCGCAGAAGCCGCGCTCAATGGCGGTGGCAAGGCGACCCTGGTGCCGCACGCCTCGAAGCCGCTGGTCGCCACGGGCCAGCCCGGCGCCGTCGCCATAGCCCTGACAGGTGGTGACCTGCCGCAGGTGGCCCTGAGCCTCGATGGCCTGACGATCAACAAGGCCGGCAGCCTGTCGGGTGCGTACGATCTGGCGGCGCAGTTCGATTTCGACCCCCTGCAGGGCGCGCAGGTCAAGGGACACGGACGCTTCAATACGCTGGCGGCTGGGGGCTTCAATGTCACCCTGGCCGAGGCGGCGACCTTTACAGCGCAATCGGCGCAGGTCGGCGATAACCTGACCGGGCTTTCGGGCGAGATTGTCCAGACCGGACCGTCCTTCCTCGTCTACACGCCGCAGGGCTGGCGCGTTACCGGCGCCTATCGCAATCTCGGCCTGGCGGCGCCGAACGAGATCGTCAGGCTTGCCGGCGGGCAGGGCAGTTTCCAGGCCTACAGCCTCGGCGATGCCCTGGGGTACAAGGCGACGCTCGACAGCGCCACACTGACCGATGGGGTGCCGGCGGCTGAAACCCGCTTCAAGCCGCTGCTGATCGATGGCGCCATTGAGCAGGACCGCAAGGCGACGACCGGCCGCTTCTTCGCCGCCACGCCCTCGACAAAGGGCAAGGATGGCAAGCCGCTGCGCATCGCCGCCATCGATCTCGACAGCGATGTGGCCAGCGGCGCGGGCAGTCTGTCGTTCAAAACGCTGGACCTGAACTTCACCCCGGAAGGTCTGCAGCCGGTCTATCTCTCACCCATGGTGGCCGCGGTCTTCAGTCGCAATGTCTCCGGGCCGATGCGTTTCGAGGGCGCGTTCGACTGGACGAAGACGACCAGTTCCAGCCATGGCACGCTCGATATCGGCGTGGGCGATTTTGTCGCCGCCACCGCCACATCGCCCTATGGCATCGGGATGAGCTTCTTCGGCGCCACCGGCCAGTCGCAGGGGCTGACCGGCCAGATCGTCTTCGATTCCCTGTCGCCCCTGCATACCCCGCCGGGCCAGAAGATCCGTCTTGCTGAAACCAAGCTCGGCGTGCCGCTGACCGACATGGATCTAAGCCTGCAGATCCTGGGCGATCACATGGCCCTGGAACAGGCCAGCGTAGAAAGTCCCGGCGGTCCGGTCCGGCTGGAGCCGACCGAGATCTGGTTCGACGCCAAAAAGCCGATTACCGGTGTTCTGGCGTTTGACGGGCTCGATTTCGGCAAGGTTATCGCCGCCTCGGACCTGAACACAAGCATGAGCTTCAAGGGAAATCTGAGCGGCCATCTGCCCTTTACCTATACAGAGGGACATCTCGCCTTTGCCAACGGCACCATGAAATCCGACGCACCCGGGCAGATTTCGATCTACCGTACGGCGGTGACGGGCGTGAACACGGCCACCGGCTCGGTGACCAGCGATGCACCGCCGGCCACGGCCGCCATCGCTTCCAAGAACGCCGAGGCCGCCGCGGCCGCCGATCCGAACTTCAATCCGTTCCAGGACCTGGCCTTCCAGGCGATGGAGCATATCGCCTATGAGCAGATCGACGCGCGCCTCAATTCGACCGATGGCGGCATTCTGAACACCAGCTTCCATATCAAGGGCTATTACGATCCGCCGCAGCCGCAGAAGGCGAAGATCAGCCTGTTCGACTATATCAGCGGCAAGTGGATGCAGAAGCCGATCAAGCTGCCCTCGAAGACGCCGGTTGAGCTTTATCTCGAAATCCCGGTTAATCTCGACGAGGTCCTGAGCGATCTGGCGGCCTTCTATTCCAATACGGCGCAAAAACCGGAACAGTAACTTCGCCGTTCAGGCGGGCGCATAGACCAGGCAGACCGTCTGGTCGTCGATCCGGTCGGTGGAGCACAAACGCAGGGGCGGCCGTGCCCCATGGAAAAACGGCTTGCCCTCGCCCAGCACAAACGGCCGCAGGACGAGGTGATATTCGTCGATCAGGCCCAGCCCGGTCATCAGGCCGGCAAGCGACGGACCGGAGACGCTGATCGTGCCATCCACGCGGGTTTTCAGGGCGCGAACCTCAGCCTCAATATTTTCCGCGATAAGCGTCGCGTTTGGGCCCACCTGCGAAAGCGTGCGGGAGACGACCCATTTCGGCAGCCGACGCCAGGCGACGGCAAAGTCACGCAGGGGCGCAGTCCATTCCGGACGGTCTTCATCCCAGTACCGCATGACCTCGTACATGCGCCGGCCATAGAGGGCCGCGGCATGGCTGCGCACGGTCTGCGTCCAGTAGTCGAACAGTTCCGGACTGGGCAGCCCCATGACGAAGCTGCCGGCCAGATCGTCGACATAGCCATCGAGCGAGACATTCATGGCCAGGATCATTTTGCTCATCAGGCACTTTCCGCGCGTTTCAGAAGTTTAGCTGTCAGCCAGCGTCTGGCGGGTTCATCGAACAGCTTGAGGCAGACCCAGGCAATCGTGACGGCCGTGACGAAGACGCCGATGCCCACAAGCGCGCCTTGAGCCGCCGGGATATGCCGGTCCGACACCCAGCCGGTGTAGATGTAGATCAGCGGATAGTGCGTAATGTACAAAGGATAGGACAGGTCGCCGAAGAAGCGGGCGATCCGCACCGAAACGCCGTTCACGTCCTTTTCGCCGGCACCAATCGCCACGATCAGCGGGAACAGCAGGATGACGCAGACAGAATCGTAAATACCATTGAGCCACAGCTTTTCGGTCCCGCCGAAACGGGGCAGGGCCAGGGCTGCGATCAGCAGCAGACAGCAGACGGCGAAGCCATTGGGGACCTTGATCCGCTTTCCCAGCCGCATCAGAAGAACACCGGCGAAGAAGGGAAACAGGACGCGGGTCATGCCGATCTGGATACCTTCGGCATTGAGCGACCAGCCGCCGATCAGGTCGCCGCGCTTGCCGAAGACGGCCAGGTAAACAACGGCGATGCCAGCCAGGGCGACGAGCACGCCCAGGGCTTTGTCAGGCAGTTTCCTCACGCCAGCAGCATAGAGGATATTGGCGATATATTCATAAAACAGAGACCAGGCCGGGCCGTTCAGGGGATAGGTTTCCTGCCATCCGCGAATGTCGGCGGAGGGGGCCAGGGGGATCATGGTGAAACCGATCAGCATGACCGCGATGACCTGCCAGGTCGTGGCCGCGTCGACCCTGGGATAGATCGAGTAGTGCTGGAAGGCGAAAAGCCCCGCGCCGATCAGGCTGCCGATAATGATCATCGGCTGCAGCCGCACCAGGCGCCGTTTGTAGAACGCCCACTGGCTCATGCCGGCGGACCAGCGGTCATCATAGGCATAGGCAACCACGAAGCCGGACAGCAGGAAGAAGAAATCGACCGCGAGATAGCCATGGTTGATGATCTGGTTCTGCGGACTGCCACCGGCATAGGCCTCGAAGAGGTGGAAAACCACGACCACAAGCGATGCGACACCGCGCAGGCCATCGAGAATGACGTAGTGGCTTTTGGCCGGCGCAATTGCGGATGGGCTTGCGGGAGATGAGTTCATGGTGTTTCCGTCAGCTGTATTTTCTTTGAAGGCGCGCCGCAAAGCGGCCGGGTGACTATCACAGGCGTTTGATCTGGCTGTCAAATTCGAAACCGCTTTTGCGGAAATGCCCTTGGCCCGATGTCTTGCGGCTGCAATGAAAGGCCGGTCAAAATTATCCGTTCCGTTCAGCCACGGTTCAGCCTATATCTGTCTATATTGTTTCACCGTATTTACGGCTCGGAATTAAGGGAGTCCTTTTATGAAGAAAGCGATTGCGGCGGCAGCGTTAGGGATGGGCGGTATCCTGCTCATGGCCTGCACGCCCTCGGTCAATGTCAATGTCAACCTGGCGCCCATCTATGCCAAGCTGGATGTCAATGTGAAGGTTCAGCTGGATCAGGACGTGAAAGCCCTGATTCAAGAGAATCCTGATCTGTTCTAGGTGAGAAAGTGAGAACCCTTATGAAAAAGACCTCTCTGTTGAAAGCCGCCGCTGCGGCGCTCGCCCTGGCCACCTCGGCGGTTGCCGTCAGCGCCGTCATGACCCAGCCTGCCGTCGCCGATGTCGCCGGCTCCAAGGCGCTGGTCGATGCCGCCAAGGCCAAGGGCACGGTCGGTGAGCGCAACAATGGCTATCTCGGCTTTGTGTCGGGCGCCGGCGACGCCGCCACCAAGGCTGCCGTCGATGAAATCAATGCCGGCCGCAGCAGCGTCTATGGTCAGGCCGCCGCGAAGAATGGCGTTTCGCCAGAAGCCGCCGGTATCTCGGCCTTCGCCAATGTCATCCAGCCGAAGCTCAAGGCCGGTGAATATTATCAGGACGCCAGTGGCAACTGGGTCAAGAAGTAGGCCTGCATACCCAATGAAATGGAAAGCCCTCCGGAGTGTTCCGGAGGGCTTTTTTCATGCGTACCATTTACCCATTCCGGGCGCTTGTGCCCGGCAAGCGCAAAGCGCGCCCGAGCCGTTGCGAGGTAGCCCTCGCGGCGCATGAGCGATTAACTGAATATCCAATTTTCTCCGGCACACTTCGTGCAAGGCTACGTCCGATCGCCAATCCAGGCGTTATTTTTAAGGACAACGCTGTTCCTTTCGGGGAAGGGACCGCGGAAAGGCCGGAGTGATGAACGAGCATCTGAAACCCCTGACGTCTTTGCGTTTTTTCGCTGCCTTCTGGGTGGTGATGTATACCTATATTCACGAACTGAGCGGCAATATCAGCCTCGGCGTGATCGATAAGGGCTATCTCGGCGTCGACCTGTTCTTCGTGCTGTCCGGCTTCATTCTCTCCTACGTCTATCTGAACGGCTTCGGCGGCGGGCGTTTCAAATACGGCCAGTTCGTCATCCATCGCCTGGCGCGCGTCTATCCGCTGCATATCGCCACCCTGCTGTTCACCCTGCTGCTGATCGGTGCCGCCGCTCTCAAGGGTGTGCATCTCGATGACAATGCCTCGAACTGGGCGGCCCTGCCGGCGCATCTGACCCTGACCCAGGCCTGGGGCCTGGCGCCGACCGCCTCGTTCAACCATCCTTCCTGGTCTATCTCGGCCGAGTGGTTCGCCTATCTCAGCTTCCCGGCCGTGGCCTGGCTGGCCTGGCGCCTGCGTGAGCGTCCGGTGGTCGCCGTCACGCTGGCCATCTGTTTCCTGATCGCCGTCAATCTGGTCTTCTCAGCCGTGGCCGGTTTCAACCTGACCCGCGCCACCTTCCAGTGGGGCGCCCTGCGGATCGTGCCGAGCTTCCTCTACGGCGCGGCGCTTTATCTCGCCTGGCGCGCCGGTGCGGTGGCCAAGCCGGGCGTGGCGCTGATCGGCACCGGCATCGCCCTGTTAACCGTGATCTATGCCGCCAGCTTCGCCCAATCCGACATTTTGATCGTGGTGGCGCTGGGCCTGCTGGTGCTGTCGATCTCCGGTCTGGGGCAGGACGGCAGGGGCTTGATGTCTGGCAAGACTCTGGTCTATCTTGGCGAAATCTCCTTTGCCACCTACATGATCTATGTGCCGTGGAAGTGGATTTACCTGAAGGCCGTCAATGGCTTGCTGGGCACCGATCACGCGCCGCTGCCTTTCATCTGGTGGTTTGCCGGCCTGCTGGCCCTGGTGCCGCTGTCCATGCTGGCGCACCATCTGGTCGAGCGCCCGTTTCGCAAAGTGGTGCGTCATTACGGGGAACGGCTTCACGGCGCGATCACGCATTCGTGGGTTAATCAAGGTTAATTTTTACGCGAAATCGGCGAATTGGTATTTGAAAATTAATTTTTCTGTTGTACCAAAGTCACGGGACTAACAGTTGATGAGTCAGTTGCGTGAAAAAAACCGTGTCGGCAGTTGCCTTTGCCCTTCTTGCCTTTTGCGCCGCCGGCTCCGTTGAAGCCAAGGCCAAAACCCATAAAGCCAGCAAGTCAGCCGCTGTCAAGGTAGCCGCTCAGAAGACTCCTGCCGGTTCCGCCTACCTGCAATGTGTCACCTTCGCGCGCCAGTTCACCGGCATGCAAATTTTTGGCGATGCCTGGACCTGGTGGGAAAAGGCGACCGGCCGTTATGACGAAGGCTCGTCCCCGAAGCCGGGCGCCGTTCTGGTCTTCAAGTCCCAGGGCCGCATGAAGCTCGGCCATGTCGCCGTTGTTTCCCAGATCATCACCGACCGCTATATTCAGGTCACCCATGCCAACTGGTCGCCGATCAATGGCCGCCGTGGCCAGGTGGAAGACAATGTCAACGTGATGGATGTGTCGGAAGCCGGTGACTGGTCGAAGGTCAAGGTGTGGTACGGTCCGACCAACGATCTCGGCACCACGGTCTATACGACCTATGGCTTCATCTATCAGGATCCGAACAATATCCATATGGGCGAGAAGGTCACTACCGTCGCCCAGCCGGAAGCCGTCCCCACGACCGCCCGCCCGTACCAGCAGATCGCTGCCGCCAATACGGATGACATGCCGGCCGACCTGAAGGCCGCGCTCAGCCCTTCGAACAGCAAGACAACCGCCCGTCCGGTGACTGTCGCCGCCCATGTCAGCGGCAAGCCCGCCGCTCAGCTGGTGGCGCAGATCGATTCGGATAATGCGGCTGCCGGCCATGCCTCGGCGAAGACGGACATCAAGCCCGAGCCCCTAAAGCCTGAAACAAAGTCGGCCAAGGCGAAATCCAAGACGCAGACGCCCAAGGCCACGGCATCCAAGGCGAAGACGACGCGCAAGCACACCAGCAAGAAGTAGGCTTTACGGCTAATCCCCGAAACGGTAAACAGCGCGTACATACAGAGGTATTCGCGTGCTGACACTCCATTCGCAGGGATTTCACCTTGAGGCCGAAGCCGGCGATTTCGATCCGCATACGACCTGGATCGATCTCTATAATCCGACCCGCGATGAAGAACTGAAGCTGGAAGCCCAGCTCGGCGTCCTGTTGCCGACGCGCGAGGATATGGCGGAGATCGAGACCTCCAGCCGGCTCTATATCGAGGATGGCGCCGCCTTCATGACCGCGCAGGTCGCCTTCTTCGGCGGGTTGTCACAGCTGCAATCGGGTCCGGTTACCTTTGTGCTGACCGGCGGGCGTCTGGTCACCATCCGCTATATCGATCCGGCCTCGTTCAAGATCTTCGGCGATCAGCTGGAAAAGCAGCCAGGGCATTGTGTCGATGGTCCCATTACCTTCCTGAACCTGATCGATATCATCATCGACCGCACGGCCGACCTGATCGAAAAGACCAGTCACAGCATAGACGAGCTGTCGAAAGAGGTCTTCAATCCCCGCCGCCGCACCCAACTGGAGACCGTCCTGCTGCGCCTGGGCGCGGCGCAGAACGATATCGCCAAGATCCGCGATTCCCTGGTGTCGCTGGCGCGCCTGACCGGTTTCGCCGCCGGTCTGGAGCGTCAGGTGGTCGGTTTCCGCAAGACGACGGAGCTGAAGGAGTTCCACGACCGCCTGCGCACCATGAGCCAGGACGTGGCCAGCCTGAACGATCATTCAAGCCACGTCACCGCCCATATCGCCTTCCTGCTCGATGCGGCCCTGGGGCTGATCAATGTCGAGCAGAACAATATCGTCAAACTGATCTCGATCGTTTCGGCCATCTTCCTGCCGCTGACCCTGATTGCCAGCATTTACGGCATGAATTTCGACCACATGCCCTTCCTGCACCAGCCCTTTGCCTTCGAGGCCGTCTGCACGCTGATGATCGCCATCATCATTGCCATGCTGGCCTATTTCAAGGCGCGGCGGTGGTTTTAAGGTAACGGGCCAGGAAACTCCAAATTTCTTCATGAAATTTGGCAAGCGCAAGGCGCGCCCGAGCCGTTGCGAGGTATCTCTTACATAAAAAGCTGAAAGAGCCTGAACGCTTCGCGTCAGGCGCGTTCAGCCAGCATGTAGTTGCAGCCCTTGTCGCTGATGTGTTCGGTCACCGCTTCCAGCATCCGGGCGCGGGTCATGTCGGCATTGGTCAGGTTGGCGTGGCTGAGCGTGGCGCGCGACAGGTCGCTGCGCATCAGACGGCCGCCACCCAGATCGAGCGGGCCGAGCTTGGCGCCCGTAAGGTTTGCGTGGCTCAGTTTCGCCCCGATCAGGCGGGCCCCACGCAGATCGGCGCCGGAGAGATTGCAGCGGCGCAGGTCGGCATCGACCAGATTGGCGCCCTGAAGCTCTATCCCGCTCATGTCGAGACCGTAGAAGACCGAGCCCTGCGCCTCCAGCATGGTCAGTATGCGGCGGCGCATCTCACCGGCCAGGCGGAAATCAACCCCGGAAAGGGCGTGGCGGCTGCCCTTGGCGCCGTTGGTCTTCGCCCAGTCTTCGTGCTGGCCGATGAACAGGCTCAAGGGCCGGTCATCGATAAAGACCTCCTTCGGCGCGTCCAGTGTGCCAGTGGTGTCGGCTTCGCGCAGATTGCAGCCCGAAAGCGCGGTATCGACCATCACTGCCCCGCTCAGATCGGCGCCGGCGACATCGGCCCCCACCATGTCTGCGCCGCTCAGATTGGCGCCCTTCAGATTGGCCTTGCGCAGCTTGGCCTGTGACATGACCGCGCCCGTCAGGTTGGCGTCGCTGAAATCGGCCGAAACGGCCTGCATGCCGTTCATGCGCGCACCGGACAGATCGGCCCCGCTGAAAATGGCGTGATCCAGTTCGCCGGGCCGCTTTTCATGCTTCATCAGGCGCAGGCCCTGCTTCTCGTCCTTGAAGGCGATCTGGCCTTCGCGCAGATCGGCGCCGATCAATGAGGCGGCCGTCAGGTTGGCCCCGCGCAGGCAGGCGCCGCGCATATCGGCGCGATCGAGGCGGGCGAAGCGCAGATCGGCATTACGCAGGTCGCAGCCGTAGAGATTGGCACGGGTGAGGTTGATGTCACGCAAGGAAGCGCCGTAAAGGCGCGCCCCCGTCATGTTGGCGTCGCTCAGGTCGATCCCTTCCAGCTTCATGTCGGTCAGGTCGATATAGGAGAGATTGGCGATGCGTCCGCCGGGCTTGCGCAGTTTGTAGAGCGTGTGAGCGTCCAGAATATTGCGAAGCGAGCCCTGGTCGAGCATTTGCAGCGTAGTGGACATCGTGCCCCTGGGGAAGATCACCCTATGGGCGATATTTTGATCTCTGATTATCTGGAATAGTCTCTTGGCGCGAGTCGTGGCAAGTGCATTTTATCAGATAATTGCCAAAAGAAACGCACCAGGTCAATTTGCCATTGTCGTGTCGCAATCTGCAACAGGCTTACTCGTCCGTCGCGCCTTCCGTCTGGCAGGCGCGACAAAGGCCGTGGGCTTCCAGGGTGACATGATTGACCTTAAAGCCGGTCTTTGCCGTGCTGGCCTCGATTTCCGGCAGGTTGGGGATGGCGATTTCCTCGCTCTTGCCGCAGCAGTCGCACAGGAGAAAGCCGGCCGTATGCCCGGAACCAAAGTGCTGGTCGTGCGTATCGCAGGCTACGAAGGCGTTCAGGCTCTCGATGCGGTGGATCAGGCCCATCTGTTCCAGGAAGGAAAGGGCGCGGTAAACCGTGGGCGGCTTGGCGGCGCCTTCCGGATGGAAGCGGTCGATGACGTCATAGGCCTTAATGGGGCCATTGGCTTCCAGGATGAGCTCATAGGTGCGCAAACGTGAAGAGGTCATGCGCTCGCCGGAATCGGCGCACAGGGTTTGCGCCGCCTCAAGCCGGGCCGCGCGGGCGTCGGGCTTCAGGTCGTGGGCATGATCATGGGTGTGTTCGCACGTGTGGCTCATGTCCTCCAAGGTAAGAGGACTCGGCGCCTTTCGCAAGTCGCACGCGTGTGGTCAAAAAGTGTAATAATGTAACATTGTGGCTTGACGTGCGTTATAATATTACATAACAAATGCGGCAGTGCAATATCTGAGGTGTTTTCATGCCGTATTTCAAGTTCTCCCTCCTGGCTGGCCTGTCCTTTTCCGCTCTTCTGGCCGGCGTGGCCCATGCCGGCGATCCGGCACCCACAACCGAGGAAGCGCCTAAGGAAATTGTCATCACCGGCTCTGGCTACCGCATTCCCAAGGACGCCCTGATGTCACACGTCGATGTGCTGACGCGCGACCAGATCGACAAGAAGCCCGCCGCCGGACTGGGCGACATGCTGGCCTACATGCCGGGCATTCGTTCCTCCAGCTTCGCGCCGGGCGCCAGCCGTCCGATGATCCGCGGGCTTGATGGTTTCCGTGTGCTGGTGCTCAATAACGGCATGGGCGTGGTCGATGTGTCGGCCCTGTCGCCGGATCATGCCGTGCCCTCTTCGCCCACCGAGGCGAAGCGCATCGAGGTGCTGCGCGGGCCTTCCGCGCTCGCTTATGGCGGCAATGCCATAGGCGGTATCGTCAATGTGATCGATGACCGAATTCCTTCGGTGGCCCCGGAAAAGGGCTATGAAGGCACAGCCACGCTCCAGGCCTCTTCGGTCGATCAGGGGCTGCAGGGCGCCTTCGATATCAAGGCCGGCAAGGGGCCGTGGATCTTCACCTTCGACGCCTTCCGGCACAAGACCTCGGATTACAGCATTCCCGTACCGGCCGAGACCCTGGCCTATACGGAGGCGAATGATCTGCCGGCCGATACCAGCGACAAGCAGCACAATTCTTTCCAGGACATGAAGAACCTCGGCGCTGGCGTCAGCTATGTCGGTGATTTCGGCTATGTCGGTCTGAGCTACAAGACGACGGACTATCTCTATGGCACAGCCATCGATTCCGACGTTTCCATAGACCTGCATCAGACGCGCTGGGATGCGCGGGGGGCGTTCAATGTGAACTGGGCCGGCTTCAACCGACTCGATGCCTCGGCCGGCTATTCCGACTATAACCATGCCGAGATCGAGGACGGAGAACTGGGGACGCAGTTCCTCTCCAAGGGCAGCGAGTTCCGCACGGCCCTGATCCGTGACGGCCAGGGCAAGTGGAGCGGTACGGTAGGGCTTTCCGGCCTGCAGCGCGATTTCCAGGCCATCGGCGACGAGGCCTTCGTGCCCTCGACCACCACCAAGCAGGTGGGGGCGTTCGCGCAGTATCGCTATGACGATGGCCCATGGGGCCTGGAAGGCGGGGCGCGGGTCGATGACACCAAGTTGACCTCGGCGGCCACCTCTTACGACAAGGATTTCAACACCCTGTCGGCCTCGTTCGGCGGCTTCTACCGGCCGTCCGACCACAGCTTTGTCGGCCTGAGCCTGACCCGTTCCGAGCGCGCGCCCTCGGATGTCGAGTTGCTGGCCGATGGCCCGCACGATGGCACGGGCCAGTATATCATCGGTGACCCTAATTTCCGCACCGAGGTCGGCTATTCGCTGGAGCTGACCGGTCACGTGGTGGTCGATCACGACAATCGCTTCGCCATTGATGCCCACGTCTATACCAGCCATTTCGATAACTTCATCGACCTGCGCCCGACCGGAGCCGTGGCAGACGACCTGCCGGTCTTCCAGTATGTTCAGACCGATGCCGATCTCTACGGTGTGGAACTGGAGGCCAGTACGAAACTGTTCACGCTCGGCTCTCAGGCCATCGCCCTGGATGTGTCTTATGATTATGTCCACGGACAAAGCGCCATCGGGCCGATCATTCGTATTCCGCCCCAGGCTCTGACCCTGAAGCTGGAAAGCAAGGGCGGCAAGTGGGATTCCTATTTCGAGGTGCGCGGCGTCGATGCCCGCAAGGACGACCTGGCAGCCTACGAGACCGCGACTGATGGCTATGTCACGGCCAATATCTACACGTCATACAAGATCCGCACTGATACCTCGCTGTTCGCTGAAGTGCGTAATATCGGCGATGTCGAGATGCGCGAAGCGACGAGCAGCACCAAGGACGCGGTGGTCGATCCCGGCCGCAATCTGCGCGTCGGGGTGGTGTATAACTTCTAATCCTGCGCCAGAACGAGACAGACACCCGCCGGAAGCCGAAAAACCGGCGGGTCTTTCCCCCAAACCGTAACGGTGCTTGCCGGACGCCGAGGCATGCGTTAGAAGCGAAACTCCTTTTTCTCTAACAACCTTCTTTAAAGCGACCATGGCACAAGAACAAACCAACGATGCGACGCTCTCCGGAAACGTCCTTTTCTACAAAAATCCTGAGCCGCTGAGCCCCGAAGCCCACGCGGGCATGGGTATCAAGTCGATTCCGGCACCGCACGCCTTTGTTGCCGAAACCAATGTCGTGCCGCTGACCGTGGCTGAATTCCCGGCTGCCTCCCTGAGTTTCCCGATCGTCTTCATTGGCGAAAACTACATGCCGGTGGCCGCCATGGGCCTTTCCGCCGGCCAGAACGTCTTCGTGTCGCCGGAAGGCACCTTTAAGTCCGACAGCTACCTGCCGGCCTTCGCCCGCCGCTATCCCTTCGTCTTCGCCAATGACGAAAGCCAGGAGCGCATGATCCTGTGCGTCGACACCGGCGCCGCCATGGTGGCCAAGACCAATCCGGACGTGCCCTTCTTCGAAGGTGGCAAGGCCACGGCCTATGTCGATAACGCCATGCAGTTCTGCTCGGACTTCGAGAACGAGCGCCGTCGCACCGAATCCTTCGTCGGCCTGCTGCGCGAGCTGAACCTGCTGTCGCCGCGCGAGACCCTTTATCGTCCGCAAAATCCGGACGGTACGGCGGGCGAAGCCCAGAAGATTGCCGAATATTTCGCTGTCGATGAAAAGAAGCTGGCTGAACTGTCCGGCGAGAAGCTCGTCGAACTGCGCGACAACGGCGCCCTGACGCATATCTATGCGCACCTGAACTCGCTGCTGGCCTGGGATAAGCTGATCGCCATGACGATCGAGCGCAATGCCGCTCAGGCTGCCAACGCCAACTAAGCTTCGCAGTTTTGTGAAATGAAAAAGCTCCGGATGAAAGTCCGGAGCTTTTTTGTTTTCAGTGTTTTGGTTTCGCCGGACTTCGTTTCCGTGGTTAAGCCTTAAAGCCTATTCCGCGGGCGCTTTCGGCAGGCGCTGGAAAACCGAGCGGGTCAGGCAGGAAAAGACCAGGCGGCCGGCTTCATCCAGCACGTCATTCTGGGCAATGACCACGCCCTTGGTGTCGCCCACGGCATCCTTGCCCATGACGGTCAGGCGGCCGCGCAGCAACTCGCCCGGCGGCGGATTGCGCGACCAGCGCAGGGCGTCGACGGCCAGGCGCTTGGTCTGTGGCCATTGCGCCGAGGCTTCCGTTTCCAGCTTGGACCACAGGGCGAAGATCAGGGCGTCGGGTACGCCATCCTTGGTGTCCCAGCTTGGTGCGTAGGACTTGCAGAAGGCTTCCAGCTCCGCTTCGGAAATCACGCCGGCGCCGATGGAAACGCTCTGGCCGATATAGAGATCGTCGAAGGCAGCGGGCATGGCGGTATCATCCGTATGAAGCCTGGGAATGCCGTTTCATAGACTGACTTGGCGTTGATATCAAACACCAAAAATTGCGTTATCGAAGCGCGAATAGAGGCCATGTCCGTGTTGATTATTATCACCGCCTATGGTTTCTTCCCTGCTCTCCATCGCAGGATAGTTATGAGTACGACCGAGCCTAACATCATCGAGGATGAACCTTATCAGGGTATTTATCGCGGTGAGGCGAATTCCGCCTTCAAGGGCACGACCGATGGCCGTTTGCCGGATCGCTTCGATCTGGCCGAAATCCTGAAAACGACGCGCGAATCCCAGGGGCTTTCACTCAACGAGGTGTCGGAGCTGACCCGCGTGCGCCGCGCCTATCTCGAAGCCTTCGAGCAGGCGGCCTACGATATCCTGCCGCCGCGCGCCTTCGCCATCGGCTATGTCAAGGCCTATGCCAAGGCGCTGGGGCTCGATGAGGAAACCCTGGCGGATATGTATAAGCGCGAGGTTTCTCCGGCCTCGACCAAGCTGCATGCGCCCTCGGGGGCTTCACTGGAAGAGGTCAGGCCGACCTATCGCAACTATATCATCGCCGCCGTGGTCTTGGTGTCGGCGGTTGTGATCTGGAACGTGGTGCAGCGTCAGCCCAGCCTGCATCTGGGCGATCATAACCATGAGGCCGAGTTTGGCAGCAGCAAGTGGGCAGCGGGCATGCCGAATATGCTGAACGGCGCGATCTTCGTATCGCAGCCCCAGCCGGCGCCGCGCGACCAGGATGTGCCAGTCCCCTATGTCACGCCCGGTCTGGAAGCGGGCTTTGCCTCTATAGATGCCGCGAAGAATTCCACCTCGGCCGCACCTGTGCCGGTAGAGGATATGCGCATGCGCAAAGCCTTCAATCCGCGCGGCGCCATTTATGGTGCGGCGCCGGAAAATTCCTCGGTTACGCTGCAGGCTACCAAGACGGTCAATCTGGTGGTGCGAGATCCGGCCACGGGTGCCGTCTATTTCGCCCACTCGATCGGTGCGGGTGAATCTTATCGCCTGCCGGCAAATGACCAGCAAAACCTGTTGGTCGATATCTCCGACATCTCGGCCTTCGAAATCTACTATAATGGCGAATATGCCGGCACGCTGGACGGCACGCTGACCCCCGTTGGGAGGCTGAATGCCCGTGCGGCCCAGCTTTCAGCAGCACTCGACCAGAAGCAGGCTCAGGCGGCGGGGCAGGCTGTAGTGCCACGAGCGACTCCGGCCGCACCGATTGCCGCGCCGGCCGCGGACAAGCCAAACGGCCCGATACCCTACCTGCCCAGCCAGCGGCCGGCAGCGGTGCCAGCGGAAAATGCGGTGGCCTCTTCGGCCCAGTAATTTCGACTCAGTAATATGGCCAGTAACCCAGCCAGTAATATTATTTGAAAATGCGGTTGTGACTTGGGGCGTCCCTCCTGATATAAGAAGGCGTTCTCGGTATAATTCAGAGTTATTTATGGATACCCACCAGCCTCACGATCATACGCATGTCCGTCCCTGGCGGATGATCCAGCGCCGGCCGAGCCGCAAGATCATGGTGGGCAAGGTGGCTGTCGGCGGCGATGCCCCGATCAGCGTCCAGTCGATGACCAATACCCTGACCTCCGATCCGCAAGCCACCCTGCGCCAGATCGCGGCGATGGAAGAGGCGGGCGCCGATATCGTGCGGGTATCCTGTCCGGATGTGGATTCAACCGCGGCGCTGAAGACGATTGTCGACAATGCCAATGTACCGATCGTCGCCGACATCCATTTCCACTACAAGCGCGCCATTGAGGCCGCTAAGGCCGGCGCCGCCTGCCTGCGCATTAATCCCGGCAATATCGGTTCGCCCGACCGGGTGAAGGAAGTCATCCAGGCTGCCAAGGATTACGGCTGCTCCATGCGTATCGGCGTCAATGCCGGTTCGCTGGAAAAGGACCTGATGGAAAAGTACGGCGAGCCATGTCCGGAAGCCATGGTCGAGAGCGCGCTGTTCCACGCCAATATCCTGCGTGACCACGATTTCCACGAGTTCAAGATTTCGGTGAAGGCGTCGGACGTCTTCCTGACCGTCGCGGCCTACAATGCCCTGGCCGATGCCATCGATTGTCCGCTGCATATCGGCGTGACCGAGGCAGGTCCCCTGCGTACCGGCACCATTAAGTCGGCCATCGGCCTCGGCAATCTGCTGTGGGCCGGGATCGGCGATACCCTGCGGGTTTCGCTGGCCGCCGATCCGGTGGAAGAAATCAAGGTCGGTTTCGACCTGCTGAAATCGCTTGGCCTGCGCCATCGTGGTGTCAATATTATCGCCTGCCCGTCCTGCGCACGCCAGGGCTTCAATGTCATCGATACGGTGGCCAAGCTGGAGGAGCGGCTGGCTCATATCGCCAAGCCGATGTCGCTGTCGATCATCGGCTGTGTGGTCAACGGGCCCGGCGAGGCGCTCTATACCGATATCGGTTTCACCGGTGGTGGGGCCGGGGCCGGCATGGTCTATATGGGCGGTAAGCCCGACCATAAACTGTCCAACGACCAGATGATCGATCATATTGTCGGTCTGGTCGAGGCCCACGCCGAGAAGCTGTAAACGCAAGCCCGGCGAACCCAGACTTCCAAATGTCGCAGACATTTGGCAAGGGCGACGGCCCGCCCGAGCCGTTGCGAGGAGCCTCGCGGCGTCTGAGCGCACTCAAAAATATCGTAGACACTTGGCAAGGCCGACCGGCCGTCGCGCATGTTTGCGCGTAAGCCATGCGGCGCTTGAGCTCTATTAAGACATTCTCGGCGTCATCTTGATCGGCTTTTCGGCCGGCTTGTTGATGGGCTTGGGTGCGGTGAATTCCAGGCCGTCATTGATGGTCAGGCGGCGTTCGTTCTGCATCATCTCGTCGATGCTGTTCGACGGCACCGGCTTGGAGAACAGGTAGCCCTGGATGATGTTACAGCCCGTCTGGCGCAGAATATTCTTCTGAGCGCGCGTTTCCACGCCTTCGGCGACGATGTTCAGGTTCAGCGCCTTGGAAAGCTTGACGATGGCGCGGATGACCGCTTCGGCTTCCGGGTCGACGCCCAGGTTCGAGACGAACGAGCGATCGATCTTAATCTTGTCCACCGGATAGCGGCTCAGGTAGCCCAGCGACGAATAGCCGGTGCCGAAATCGTCGAGCGCGATAGTGAAGCCCATGTGGCGCAGGTCACGCAGCACCATCTGGGTGGCGCTGTCGTCGTTCAGCAGCACGCCTTCGGTGATTTCGATCTCGATCTGCTCGGCCGATGTTTTCGTTTCCGCCAGCAGCGCCTTGATCGTGGTCATGAAGCTCGGGCTGCGCATCTGGGTGGCCGACACGTTGACGGCAACCTTCAGGCCCGGCCAGCGGTGGGAATCGTCCATGGCGCGGCGCATGATCAGCGTGCCCAGCTCGTTCATCAGGCCGCATTCCTCGGCCAGCGGGATGAAGTAGGCCGGCGAGACCGGACCGCGCGTCGGGTGCGTCCAGCGGCACAGGGCCTCGACGCCGATGATATGGCCGAAGTGATCGACCTGAGGCTGGTAGACGACATCGATGTCGCCGACATGGATGGCTTCGCGCAGGCCGGTTTCCAGGGTCTTGCGCAGCTTGATGGTAGCGTCCATCTCCACCTCGAAGAAGGCATACTGGCCGCGGCCTTCGTCCTTGGCGCGGTAGAGCGCGAGGTCGGCCTGGCGCAGAGCCTCGGCAGGTTCGATATCGCCGTCGCCGATCAGGGTGACACCGATCGAGCAGGACGAGAACACCTGGCCGGATTCAAGGTTGACCGTGCCTGTCAGGCCTTCGAGCACACGCTTGGCCAGCGAAGCGGCTGAGGAGCCATCGGTATCGGTCTGGATGATGACGAATTCATCGCCACCGAGACGGGCCAGGGTATCGCCCGAACGGATCATGCTGCTGATCTTGCTGCCATTGTGGCGGATCAGTTCGTCGCCGGCCAGGTGACCCAGGGTGTCGTTGACGTCCTTGAAGCGGTCGAGGCCGATGCACATGACGGCGACATGGCCGCCCTGGCGTTTCAGGCGCTCGCAGGCCTGGACCAGGCGGTCGGCGAACAGAGTGCGATTGGGCAGGCCGGTCAGGTTGTCGTGCAAGGCCATGTGCTTGGCCTTGGCTTCGGAGGCGATCAGGCCTTGCGCGGCGCGCTGGCTCTGATGCAGCAGGACGAGGGCGATCAGGCCGAGGCCGAGCGAGATCATCAGGACCGGGCCGAGTGCGCGGATGAACAGGGTATGACCGGGGGTGTCCGGCATCCAGGTCAGCTGGACCAGAACATTGCCGTTATCGTCGCGGAAGGCGACGGTAGCCGCGCCTTTCGGTGCGACCTGACCGGGATTGAGCACGGTGATACTGGAGACCATGTAGCGTTGGGACAGGGCCATCAACTCTTCGTTTGACAGCTCGTGCGTGCCGATGGCGACATAGGGCGTATATTTGAGCAGCGGTGAATCCTGCTTGTCGGACAGCAGCAGGCTGGCGCCGACTATATAGATATGGCCCTTGATGGCCATCAGGCGGCCGGCGTGGTTGCTGCCGGTGGTATGCGGCAGACCCTTGGCGCGGCGGTCATTATAGGTGTTGCGCAGGCCATCCACCATGCCGCGCGTCTGGACCGCGACATTGGTCAGGGTTTCCGGCGGCACTTCCTTGCCCTTTTGGTAGGCAAAGACGACCTCACCCTTGTCATTCAGCAGGATATTGGATTCGAAATTGAGGAAATTCTGGAAATAATCGCCGATATTACCCTTTACCCAGGTGTCATCGTACTTCACGGCGGTGCTCTCGACCGCCTTGTCCCAGATCGTAATGGGGGTCATCAGCTGCGAATGGTCATCCGCCATCTGGTCAAGCCCCAGCATGACGAGCTTTTCCTCGCGATTGCGCGACATCTTATCCGCCTGCTCGGCCCATACCCACAGGCTGCCCACCAGGGCGCATACGGCTACGGCCACGATCAGGGCCATGGGGGCCAGCAGTTTTAATTCGCTCGAATTACGGGTCACCTGGTCCTCATTCTGAGGTGAGTTCATTTTACCGGTGATAAGGTTACTGTAGATATCTTAAATTAAGGCAAACACCTGCCATTTTTATTTAAACACATGTTAAGACTTCTATGCCGATGGCGTCGCTGCAATTGTGACAGCTTATCCTTAATGCTAAAGGCTTTGCGCGATATTCAACGGGATTCGATCTCTTAATTGGATAACTTTGTTATGAAATTATTTTCCAGCGCCACATCAGTTTTCGTACGCAAGGTTCGCATCGTCATAAGGGAAAGAGGGCTTGCGGGTCGGGTCGAGGAAGTCGCGCGTGTGCCGGTTGAGGCGGCGCCGGATCTGGTGGCGGTCAATCCCCTGTCACAACTGCCGGCCCTGATCGACGATGACGGTATCTGCTGGACCGATAGCGGCCTGATCAGTGCCTGGCTGGCGCCGCAAGGCGAGGGGGCGTCGCTCTTGCCGGATTATGGCACAGAGGCTTATTGGCGCGTCAGGCGCGTTGAAACCGCCGGTGCGGGGCTCAATGAGATGATGGCAAGGATTGTCTATGAGAACCGCCGCCCGGAGAGCGAGCGATCGCCCTTCTGGCTGGAGCGCTGGGAAGGCAATCTGACACGCGCCTTTGTCGTGGCCGATGCGATGTGTCCTGAGCCGGATGTCTTCGACATGGGCAGCCTGACCCTGGGCGTGGCGGCCACCTTCTGCGATTTCCGCCTGCCGCAACTCGACTGGCGGGCCCTCGCGCCGCGTATCGCCGCCTTGCAGGCCGAACTGGAAAAGCGGCAATCTTTCATTGAAACCTATCCGCGTTAGGTTTAGGCAGGGGCCTGAATTTTTCCGAGAGACATTGCCTTGATACATCTCCCCGACGCCAAGCTGGCCCAGGTCATGGACCGCTTCCAGATGATCGAAGCGCGTATGGAATCCGCGACCGATGGCGCCGAGATCGTCAAGCTGTCGAAGGAACATGCCGAACTGAAGCCGGTGTTCGATGCCGTCACGCGCCTGCACAAGGCGCGTCAGTCTGTGCCCGAACTGGAAGAGATGGCGGCGCTGGGCGATCCGGACCTGTCGCCCCTGGCAGCCGAGGAACTGCAGGACCTGAAGGCCACCTTGCCGGAACTGGAACATGGCGTGGCCCTGCTGCTTGCGCCGCAGGACAAGGACGTCAATGCCTCGGCCATTCTCGAAGTGCGCGCCGGCACCGGTGGCGACGAGGCGGCGCTCTTTGCCGGCGATCTGTTCCGCATGTATAGCCGCTATGCCGCAGGGCAGGGCTGGCGGGTCGAGATTGACAGCGTGTCCGAAGGCGAAATGGGCGGTTACAAGGAAATCATTGCCTCGGTGACGGGCGAGGGCGTTTTCGGCAAGCTGAAGTTCGAATCCGGTGTTCACCGTGTGCAGCGCGTGCCGGCCACCGAAGCCGGCGGCCGCATCCATACCTCGGCGGCGACCGTGGCGGTCCTGCCGGAAGCCGAGGATGTCGAGATCGAGATTCTCGACAAGGATATCCGCATCGATACCTATCGCGCGTCCGGTTCCGGCGGCCAGCACGTCAACAAGACCGACTCTGCGGTGCGCATTACCCACCTGCCGACCGGGATCGTGGCGACCTCTTCGGAAAAGTCGCAGCACATGAACCGCCAGATCGCCATGCGCAACCTGAAAGCCCGCCTGTACGACATGCAGCGCACGGCGCTCGATACGGCGCGCTCGGATGCCCGCAAGTCGCAGGTTGGTTCCGGCGACCGTTCGGAACGTATCCGCACCTACAACTACCCGCAGGGCCGGGTGTCGGATCACCGCATCAACCTGACCCTCTATAACCTGCCGCAGTTCATGGAAGGCGACATGGACCAGATGATCAATGCCCTGATCGCCGAGGATCAGGCCGAACGTCTGGCTATGCTTGCCGAGGAATTGGGCTGATGTCTAAGAGCGTTTTGCGTAAGGTTCTGATCTTGTGGGCCATGCTGCTGATCGGTCAGTTTCTGCTGGCGGCGGCGGTTATTTACCAGAGTTTAATAACCGGTGTTCCCATACTGAATGCCCTGCTCAGTATGCAGCCGGTATTGGCCTTAGCCAGTCTGATGCTGTTCCTGATTACCTGGCTGCAATACAAGAACCGGCCGTGAGGAGAAGCGAATGCGTTGGGTTGCCTGTCTTTTCGTCTGTCTGACCATCGTTGCCGGACCTGTTGAGGCCCAAACCCGCATTCTCTTTATTGGCAACAGCTTTACCTTTGCCGCCAATTCGCCGGTCATGCGGTATCATGCCGATCAGGTGCATGACCTGAACGGAGAGGGCATTGGCGGCGTGCCTGCCCTGTTCAAGGCTTTTACCGAGGAAGCGGGGCTCGATTACGATGTCAGCCTGGAGACCTCGCCGGGCAAGAATTTCGATTTCCACTATACGCAGAAACTCGACGTCATCGACCAGCCGTGGGATGTGGTGATCATGCAAGGCTATTCGACCCTCGATGCGGCGAAACCGGGCAATGCGACAGAACTGAGTCATTATGCCGGCCTGATCGCCGAACGCCTGCATGCGCGTAATTCGAAGGCCGATATCCGTCTGATGGCCACCTGGTCGCGCGCCGACCAGACCTATCTGCCGACCGGGCACTGGTTCGGTCAGGATATCTCGGCCATGGCGCGCGATATCCGCGCCGGCTATGATCAGGCCCGCGCGGCATCGCCCTATATTGCCGGCGTCATGCCGGTGGGGCAGGCCTGGAACCTGGCCATGGCCAAGGGCATTGCCGATCCCAACCCCTATGATGGCCGGAGTTTCGGACAGGTCAGCCTGTGGAGCTGGGATCAATATCACGGCAGCGTCTATGGCTATTACCTGGAGGCCCTGGTCGTGTTTGGCTCGATCACGGGCCGCGATCCGCGCGGTCTGGGGGCGAATGAGAAGGCAGCCAACGATCTGGGCATGTCCCCGGCTCAGGCTGAGGCCCTGCAACGGATCGCCTTTGAAAGCCTGGCCCAGGAAAAGCGCCGCTGAGCCGGATATATTGCCGCCTTTATGGATCTCCGCATTGATCTGGGGCCGCAACGCTTTTATAGCCTTGCCGGTATATCACAGACCGGAGACGCCTCATGCCTACACTCGTCCTTCTGCGCCATGGCCAAAGCCAGTGGAACCTTGAAAACCGCTTCACCGGCTGGGTCGATGTCAACCTGACGGCCGAGGGCGAGGCTCAGGCGACGCGCGGCGGTGAGCTGATCAAGGCCGAGGGCATCGAGATCGACAAGGCCTTCACCTCGGTCCTGACCCGCGCCATCCGCACCTGCAACCTGGCGCTGGAAGCGGCCGGCCAGTCGTTCGTGCCGGTGGTCAAGGACTGGCGTCTGAACGAGCGCCACTATGGCGGCCTGACCGGCCTCGACAAGGCCGAAACCGCCGCCAAGCACGGCGAGGACCAGGTCAAGATCTGGCGCCGGTCGTATGATGTGCCGCCGCCGCCGCTGGAAGCCGGCAGCGCCTATGATTTCAAAGGCGACCGCCGCTATGCCGGCGCCGACCTGCCCGATACCGAAAGCCTGAAAACGACGCTCGATCGCGTCCTGCCGTTCTGGACCGGCGATATCGTGCCGGCGCTCAAGGCGGGCGACACGGTGCTGGTGGCTGCTCACGGCAATTCGATCCGCGCCATCATCAAGTCGCTGTTTGACCTGTCCAATGAAGAAATCCTGGAGATCGAGGTCCCGACCGGCAATCCGCTGGTGGTCAAGCTGGATGACAACCTGAAGCCGGTGTCGGCCAAGTATCTGGATGCCGCCCGCGCCAATCCGCTGCCGGTGATTGCCTGAGGCGTAAGGTCAGAGCCAGCGTGGGGGCCTAACCGTCTATCGCGGTGATCTCCACGCTTGCCCCTGCGACGCGCGCTTCATCGCCTACGGTTTTGCCAAGCAGGGCCTGGGCCAGGGGCGAGACATAGGAGATACTGCCGGCAGCGGGGTTGGCCTCGTCCTCGCCGACAATGCGGAAGGCCTGCGTCCGTCCATCATCGCGTTCAATGGTAACGCGGCAGCCGAAGACCACGCGCTCTGAGGCGCTGACCGGCTCTATGCGCTGGGCCGAGCCCAGGCGGGCGGTGTAATAGCGCAGGTCGCGCGTGGCCCGCGCCATGGCCGTGCGGTCTTCATTGATCAGGCCCGACGCCTGCGCGGCGGTATAGGCCGCCTTGGCCTCGGCGAAGGCAGCCTCAAGCTGAGCCAGACCCTCTGGTGTGACGAGATTTGGATGCGGCGAGATCGGGCGGTCTGGCAGGTTGGCCGCCGCCGCCTCGTGGTCTTCGTCTCTGGTAAAGGCAACGCTCATGGCGACTATGGGAAATGCTTTGGTTTGGTCTTTGAGAAATAGCGCCAATAATAATATGCGCTGGAGATAAGCATAAGGCCTTCAAAAATTGACAGAAAAATTATTCTCTTGATTTTGTCAGGGTCAGAATAAGCTGTCGGAGCGAAAAATATTATAAACGCCAACAAGCTAATGCCAATGACCGCATTTTCAGATGTTCTTAAGTTGAAGCCAGCTTTTATATTTCTCTTTTCCACATACTTTAGCAATGCGATTGAGGCAAAAGCTAAAATGATAACTATCGAAACATGCCCACCTAAAAGCGCCCAGATGCCGTGCATGGCGATGAAGTAGTGGAATACTGAAATAATAATGATGATCATCGTATTGACCATTATTGATAAAAACATTTTTGAGGACATTTACATATCGGCTCTTAAATAATTTAAATGCACCTAAAAGATGACTAAGCCGCCTGATCGCCAAGCTGGGCGGCGGTTTGCGCGATCGGCAGGATCACGGTGCAGGTCGTGCCTTCGCCCAGCACGCTGTCGACCTCGAAGCGGCCGCTGTGCATCTCGATCAGCGACTTGGTCAGGGCCAGACCCAGGCCGGTGCCTTCGCGGGTCTTGGAGAACTGGTTCTCGATCTGCTCGAAGGGGCGCGCCAGGCGATCCAGGTCCTTGCGGGCGATCCCGATGCCTGTATCGGTCACCGAGATATGGACATTGGTTTCGGTGGCGATGGCGGAGATGGTGATGCTGCCGCCATTGGGAGTGAATTTCACCGCATTGGTCAGGAGGTTGAGCAGGATCTGCTTCAGCGCGCGGAAGTCGGCGGAGATTTCCGGCATCTGCGGCAGGTGGACGCGCAGTTTCAGGCCTGCCTTTTCCGCCTTCTGGCGCACCAGCCGCAGGGTATCCTCGACCACCTCGTCTATGACCACCGGTTCGAAGCGCAGGGACAGCTTGCCAGCCTCGATCTTCGACATGTCGAGGATGTCGTTGATCAGGCTGAGCAGGTGCTGGCCGGAACCCAGGATGTCGTTGGCATATTCCTGATAGCGCGGATGGCCGAGCGGACCGAACATCTCCGACGCCATGATTTCCGAGAAGCCGTTGATGGCGTTGAGCGGAGTGCGCAGCTCGTGGCTCATATTGGCCAGGAATTCGCTCTTGGCGTGGTTGGCGGCTTCGGCGCGGATCTTGGCCATTTCGTACTTGCGCGCCAGAACGGTCTGCTGCTGGCGGCTCTGTTCGAGCTTTTCGACCAGGCTCTCCAGAACCTCCTCGTTTTCGCGGCTGCGTTCTTCCTGCAGCTTGACGGCGGTGATATCGGCGCCAGTCAGCACATGGCCGCCTTCGGCCGTGCGACTTTCCGAAATCTGTATCCAGCGGCCGTTGTTCAACTCGGCCTCGATCACGCCTTCGCGGGCATCCTGTGCCGGCATCTGACGGCGGATGGCGATCTGCATCACCTGGTCGATCAGGTCGCGCGGCGTGCCGGCCTTCAGGAAGCGCGGATCGACATTGAAGGTTTCGCCGAAGGTTGAGTTCCACATCAGCAGGCGATTGCGGCGATCCCACAACACGAAGGCGTCGGAGACCGAATTGATGGCATCGCGCAGACGGGCCTCGGCGCGCTGGGCACGCAGCTGGGCGATGCGTTCTTCGCTGACATCGAGCGCCACGCCGGAGAGGCGGGTAAAGCCAGATGCGGTGCGTTCACCGATCGACTGGCCGCGGGCATCGACCCAGATGGCGCGGCCGCTGGCGGCCGGCACACGAAAGGAGACATCCAGCGCGCCGGTGCCGCGCGCCGTTTCCAGCGCCTTCGTCACCTGTTCGCGATCTTCTGACGCGATACGGTCCATGACCTCGCCGGTCGAGGCGACTCCGCCTCCTCCCCAGCCCAGCATGACGCCGGTGACGTCCGACATGTAGATCAGGTCCTGGTCGAGGTCCCAGTCGAAGATGCCGCAGCGCGCCGATTCGACAGCAAGGCGATAGCGCTGCTCATTGGCCTGGAAGAGGCGGGCGTTTTCGCGGTTCCGGCGCGCCTGGAAAAGCAGCAACAGGCCGAACAGGGCGCCGATCAGCAGTGGACCGCCGATCATGACGATGGCGCGGATCAGGTTCTGCGAGACAGAGATGAAGCGGGGGCTGGCCCTGGCCTTTAGCAGCACTAAGGGCGGCGTGTCGCTCAGGCGGGTCTCCTGCAAGGCGTCGCCCTGCGGCACCGAGGCGATCTTGACGAAGCCGCCTTCGGTCAGGGCGCCCTGGATGAGGTCGCCGGAATCGGCACGGGCGCGCAGCTGCGCATAGGTGATGGCGAAGGCTGTGTGAATATCCTGGCCGATCAGTTTCGCAGAGGAGGCGGCGACGATCCGGCCGCTGCCATCGACCAGCGCATTGAGGGTGGAGTTGTCGCCATCCCTCATCACGCTGTCGCTCAGATGCCCCACAAGCACGGGCCCAGAAGCGCTTTTCAGTACGGCATAGGGGCGGCTGGTCTGGCTGAGACGCGAGCCCGCCGGCACGATGGAAAAGCCCGTTTGCGCGCCTCGGGCGGCGGTGATCATGAGGGCGCTGTCCTCGCTGCCTGACTGCGCGGTGAGCTCGCCCTTCGTCGTATCGACCATTGCGACGCTGTCAAAAACGGACCGGCCGAGCTTCAAGGCCTGTTCGGCGGCGGTGAGCGGCGCATCGGGCGCCTGGCGCCATTGCGCCTGTGCCGCTTCCAGCGCCAGGCGCGCGGTATCGAGCCGGCCATCGATGCGCGCGGACCCCAGCCGCGTTTCCGACAGCAGGGATTGTCCCTCGGCATCCTTGTCGGCGGACAGGCTGTTGCCGATCTGGAGCGTGGATACCGCCATGAAGACGACCAGGCCGAGCGTCAGGCCAAGCGCGCCCAGCCTGATCCACTGCGGCATGGCGGTCGAGATCGGGGTGGTCACCAGGCGGGAAATGGCAGGTCCGTTCGCTGGCCCTTTCTCTGGCCCGTTCTTTGGCCTGTACGCCGGCGCGTCCGCGGCCGTCTTCCGGCGCGTGGCCGAAATACGGTCTTTGGTTCGGGAGCGTGGATTTTGACGCATCTCCGTCACGGACATCCTGTGTTCGCCCGCAGGCGGGCCATTTGAAACGGCCGTGAACGCGGGCCGGGTAAGGTGTTGAAATAGCGCCCTGATTCGGCGTCACCGATCAGGGTAAACGTGCCGTTAACCAATTGTCGAGAGTCCGGCGGATTTATAAACCTAAATATCTACTCTTCAGTATCCTCGTCGAACGTGCCGCTGCCGGCACCGGCCTTGCGCTTGCGGCCGCCATTGGCCGGCGGGCGATGGTCCTCGCTCCAGCCTTCGCGGCGCTCCTCGCCGTGATATTTGGGGTCCTGCCTGCGGCGGCGGTCCGGGCCGAAATAGCTGCCGGTGGCGGTTTTGATGAAGGGGCGAGGATAATCGACGATGGCGACGATCTTGCGGCGCAGTTCGATGGCGGTCACTGGCTTGCAGCAGAATTCATTGGTGCCGGCGTCGCGGGCGGCCACCACTTTTGAGCGTTCCGAGTGGGCCGTCAGCATGATGATCGGCACGTAGCGGTTGGGGCTGTCTGAGGAATTGCGCACCAGCGACACGAATTCGACGCCGTCCAGCACCTCCATCTGGTAATCGGTGATGCAGATATCGATGGCGTCATGCTTGAGGCGATGGAAGGCCTCGGTGGCATCGCGCGCCTCGAATATTTGCGTGACGCCAAACCCGCGCAGCAGAGTCTTGACGATATTGATCATGTGGGCGTTATCGTCCACCACCAGGAACCGGACGCGTTCGAGGCTCGCCAATCGTCTCTCCCAAACTGCAGCAAATCGGGGCCGCTGTGGCCCCGTTCGCCTTACTTTAGGTAAGTAATCCTTAAGAGACGTTAACGCGCGTTAGCTATCTTTGTCCGAATTCTCATCGGCAAGCGCTTTTCCGGCCAGTTCCAGCACGTTTTTCGACAGGTTGGGCGCCGCGGTAATGGCTTGCAGGGCGCGGCGCATATTTTCGCGGTAAGGCTGGGCATAGAAGCGATAGCGGCTGAGCGGCTCGACCAGACGCGCGGCGGTCATCGGATTGAAGGCATCGACGGCCAGAACCTGTTCGACCAGGAAGCTGTAGCCGGCGCCGTCCGGATTATGGAAGACGCTCTGGTTGTTGGCAAAGCTCTGCACCAGGGCACGCCAGCGATTGGGTGTTTTCGCGTCGAAATCCGGATGCTGGCTTAGGCGCCGTACACGGTCCAGCGTATCGGCATGGGGGGAGCCGGCCTGCAGCGCGAACCACTTGTCGATAACCAGGGGCTCGTTCTTGAAGCGGTCATAAAAGGCGTCCAGCGCGGTCTGGTAAGGGGTGCTCTGGACATGACCCAGCGCGATCAGCCCACCCACCATGTCGGTCATGTTGGTGGCGGCGGTGAAATGCGCTTCGGCCAGCAGGGTCAGTTCGCCGGGATTGTCGCTGTCGTTAAAACCGGCCAGGATCAGGTCGAGCAGGGCATTGCGCAGGGCACGGTTTCCGGCCGAGGCCGCATCCGGACTGAAGGTATTGGCGGTGGGCAGGCTGTTGTAGAGATCGCGTAAGGTCTCATGCAGGCGCAGGGAAAGCGCGGCTTTGAAGCGCTTGCGGTTGCGGTGCAGGAAGGCCGGATCGATGGGCGAGAGGCTCTGCGCCAGGTCGGCCTCGGTCGGCAGGCCGATGATCAGGGCCTTGAACGCGGCGTCGAGACCCTCGTCGGTCAGGCTGGCTTCCAGGCCTTGCGCGAAGGCGTCGATCAGATCGGGATCCGGTGTCTCCGCCAGCATGATGGTCTTGGCGACGCCTTGCGCCGCTTCCCAGCGGTTGAAGGGATCGCTGTCGCCCTTGAAGCGCGCGAAGGCATGGGCCTGTGGCTCTTCGATCGTCAGGATGACCGGCGCCGAGAAGTGACGCAGGGCGGAGATGACCGGTGGCGATTTGACATCGGTCAGCACGATCTCGGCTGTTTCGCTGTCGAGCAGGTACAGGGCTTCCGCGGTCAGCGTGCCGTTATGGGTGAACATCTGCTTGTGCCCGTCTTCCGTCAGCAGACCGAAGCGCACGGGCACGGGGACGGGCGCCTTTACCGGCTGGCCGGGTGTCGGCGGCGTGGCCTGGCTGAGGCGAAGGGTGAGAGTTTGCGTGGCGGCATCATAATCGCCGGCGGCGGTCAGTTGCGGCGTGCCGGCCTGGGTGTACCATTGCAGCCAGGGGGAAAAATCCTTGCCTGTAACGGCCTCGAAAGCGGCGAGGAAATCTTCCAGTGTGGCGGCGGTGCCGTCGTTCCGGTCGAAATAATAGTCGAGCGCCTGGCGGTAAACGGCGGGGCCTGTGACCGTCTTCAGCATGCCGACGATCTCGGCGCCTTTTTCGTAGATGGTGGCGGTGTAGAAGTTGTCGATCTTGACATAGGCCGAGGGGCGGACCGGATGGGCCAGCGGGCCGGAATCTTCCGGAAACTGGCGGGCGCGCAGGGCCTTGACGTCTTTGATGCGCGCCACGGCGTGGCCACGCATGTCGGCGGAAAAGCCCTGGTCGCGGAAGACGGTCAGGCCCTCTTTCAGGCAGAGCTGGAACCAGTCACGGCAGGTGACGCGGTTGCCAGACCAGTTGTGGAAATATTCGTGGGCGATCACGCTTTCGATGCGCTCGTAATCCTGGTCGGTGGCGGTGGTAGGGTCGGCCAGCAGCAGCGAGGCGTTGAAGATATTCAGGCCCTTGTTTTCCATGGCGCCGAAATTGAAATCTCGCACGGCGACGATCATGAACAGGTCGAGATCGTATTCGCGGCCATAGACCGCTTCGTCCCACTGCATCGACCGCTTGAGCGCGTCCATGGCATAGGCGGCGCGTTCGCGCATGCCGGTATCGACATAGATCTTCAGCTCGACCTCGCGGCCCGACATGGTCGTCAGGCTGTCCTCAAAGACATCCAGTTCGCCGGCAACGAGGGCAAACAGATAGCAGGGCTTGAAGAAGGGGTCTTCCCACAGGGCGTAATGCTTCTCACCGGGCAGGTCGCCGGTCTCCAGCAGATTGCCATTGGAGAGCAGGTGCGGGAACTGCGCCTTCGGCGCCTCAATACGGACGCGATAGGTCGACAGGCTGTCAGGGCGGTCGAGATAGTAGGTGATCTTGCGGAAGCCCTCGGCCTCGCACTGGGTGCAGTAGCGGCCGGAGGACATGTAGAGGCCTTCGAGCGTCTTGTTGTTCAGCGGGTCGATCTCGACCTCGGTTTCCAGCACGAACTGATCCGGCACCGACGCAATTGTCAGGGTTTCATCGGTAATGCTGTAATCGACCGGCTGACCATCGATGGCCACGCGGATCAGTTTCAGGCGTTCGCCCATCAGGACCAGCGGTGCGTCCGGGGCGCCCTGCCGTTTGATCGTCAGCCGGGCCTTGACCCGTGTCGCTTCGGGCGCGAGATCGAAATCCAGTTCCGTTGCCGGGATCAGGAAATCGGGGGCCTTGTAATCGCTGAGCTTGATCAGGTGGGGGGTATCTGAACGCATGGTTTCGTCTCGCATGAAGTCTTATGACCACATGGGACTCTTTTCAGGGAAGCACAAGCGAGACAATTGGAATTAGACAGGATTTCGCAAAGGACATGAAAAAATCCCCGCCCTTGCGGACGGGGATTTTCTTTAGCCTTGGCGCGTTTCTTACAGCGCGGCCTTGACCTTGGCGACGACGTTTTCGGCGGTAATGCCGAATTCCTTGTAGAGGCGGTCGGCCGGAGCCGAAGCGCCGAAGCTGGACATGCCGACGAACAGGCCGTCTTCACCGATAAAGCGCTCCCAGCCGAACTTGGCGGCGGCTTCGACGGCGAGGCGCACGGGCGCCTTGCCGATAACCGAGGCCTGGTAGGCGGGGGTTTGCACGTCGAACAGATCCCAGGAGGGGGTCGAGACGACGCGGGTCGGGATGCCGTCGGCTTCCAGTTGCTTCTGAGCGGCGACGGCGATGGAGACTTCCGTGCCGGAGGCGAAGAGGGTGGCCCTGGCTTCGCCGGAGGCGGCGACCAGTTCGTAGGCGCCCTTCAGCGACAGGTCGCCGGCTTGCGAGCGGACGGCCGGCACCTTCTGACGCGACAGGACCAGCATGGACGGGCCCTTGGCCTTGACGGCAGCCTTCCAGCATTCGGCGGCCTCGACCATATCGGCCGGGCGGAAGACGTGCAGGCCAGGCATGGCGCGGTAGGAAGCCAGGTGCTCGACCGGCTGGTGGGTCGGGCCGTCTTCGCCGACGCCGATCGAATCGTGCGTCATGACGTGGACGACCTTGGCGCCCATCAGGGCGCCCAGGCGGATGGCCGGGCGGCTGTAATCGGAGAAGACGAAGAAGGTGCCGGCATAGGGCAGGATGCCGCCATGCAGGGCCATGCCGTTCATCGCCGCGGCCATGCCGAATTCGCGCACGCCGTAGTGAACGTAGCGGCCGGCATAGTCGGGCTCGTCAAAGGCGACCATGCCCTTGACGAAGGTGTTGACCGAGCCGGTGAGGTCGGCCGAGCCGCCGATCATGGATTCGATGGTCGGGGCCAGGGTGGAGAGCGCCTTGCCGGCGCAGGAGCGGGTGGCATCGGCCGGCTTGGTGGCGACGGCGTCGGCGATATGGGCATCCAGCGCCTCGAAAGCATTGGCAGGCAGTTCGCCGCTCATGGCAGCGGCCAGTTCGGCGCCCTTCGGATGAGCCTTGGCGCGGGCGTCCCAGTCCTTGCGAACCTTGGTGCCCTTGCGGCCGGCCGAGAGCCAGGCCTTGCTGATGTTTTCCGGCACGGTGAAGGGGGCGGCCAGCCAGTCCATGTGCTCGCGGGCGGCCTTGATCTCATCGTCCATCAGGTTGTAGCCGTGGCCGTGCTTGTCGCCTTCCTTCGCGCCGGCGCGGCGGGCGACGGCGGTCTTGCAGGCGATCATGACGGGCTTCTGCTGCTGGGTGGCCCAGCGCAGGGCGGCGGCGATCTTGGAGTGGTCGTGACCGTCGACGGCCTTCACAGCCCAGCCGGCAGCCTTGAAGCGGGCCAACTGGTCGCCGGTTTCGGCCACGGTGGCATAGCCGTCGATGGTGACGTTGTTGTCGTCGAACAGAACGATCAGGTTCTTCAACTTGAGGCGGCCGGCCAGAGAAATGGCTTCGTGCGACACGCCTTCCATCAGGCAGCCGTCACCGGCGATGACCCAGGTCTTGTGGTTGACGAGATCGTCACCGAAGCGGGCATTGAGGTGGCGTTCGGCCATGGCCATGCCGACGGCGGTGGCCAGGCCCTGGCCGAGCGGGCCGGTGGTGCATTCGACACCGGCGGTGTGACCGTATTCCGGGTGGCCGGCGGTGGTGGAGCCCCACTGGCGGAAATTCTCGATGTCTTTCATCGAGACCGACTTGAAGCCGGTCAGATGCAGCAGCGAATAGAGCAGCATCGAGCCGTGGCCGGCGGAGAGCACGAAACGGTCGCGGTCAGCCCAGTCGGGCTGCTTCGGATCGTATTTCAGGAACTTGGTCCACAAGACAGTGGCGACGTCGGCCATGCCCATCGGCATACCCTGGTGGCCGGACTTGGCATGGTGAACCGCTTCCATCGACAGGACACGGATGGCGTCTGCCATCAGGACACCGGAAGGCTTGGTGGCGGGAGCGGCTGTAACAGCGCTTGTGGACATGGGTGAGTCTCTATTAAAGTGTTAACGTGGCGGGGATTCCCCGGCCCTTTAGCCGAACTTGTCGGTTAAGTGTAGAATTTAATGCGTTAGCAGTGCGATTCTTGCCGGCTTTGATCCGGAAGCGGACGAATCGAGGTATCGTGCAGCGTGTATCTAAGGAGAGCGGTTATGGACCATTTCCAGAATCATTTGGCCCCGAACCAGACGGGCAGCAGCCTGAATATCGCGGTCGACCGTCTCGATCGTGCGCTGGAGGCGCTGGAAGCACGCGTGCGGGCGCTGCAGGCTGGCGAGCCGCTGCCGGAATTTACAGGCACCGGCACTAATGTCGAGTATGAGCGCGTGCTGGCCGAGCTGGAAGAGGCGCGCACCTCCAATGCCGAACTGGCCGCCGCCGCCGCCGCCGCCCATGCCGCGTTGGGGACCGCCGCCGCCAATATCCGCCAGCTGGTCAGTGGGGTGATGTGATGGGTGAGGTCACGGTTCGCGTTAACAGTAAGCCCTATACCATTGGCTGCGCCGACGGCCAGGAAGGCCGTGTACAGGAACTGGCGCGCAAGTTCGATGAGCATGTCGAGATGGTGGTGTCGGATGTCGGCTCTATCGGCGAGGTGCGGCTGTTCCTGATGGCGGCGCTGCTGATGATCGACGAGATGCAGGATTTGCGCTTACAGCTGGATGAGGCCAATTCGGTCAATGCCCGCATGAATGCCGGTGCGCATGAGATGGAGCGCAAGGCTGCCTTCGCCATTTCCGATGCGGCGGCCCGGCTGGAACGCCTGATGGGGGCTTGAGAAAAGCATTATACCTCCCCGGCAAGCGGGGAGGTATAATTAAGCTAAACATCCCGCCACGATATCGGCGTCGTCTTCCGTATTATAGATATGGAACGACAGCCGCAGCACATCGCCGCGGCGATCGAAGCGCCCACCGGCATCGGTCAATGCAGTCATGGTTTTCTCCATATCGACGGGCCGGTAGCACAGCGTCCCGCCCTTGCCGGTGCGATCAGACGGATCAATCCGCGCGATCAGGGCCCGGTTGTGCCTGAGAATCGTCTCCACGCCGATCCCCGCGATCGTCCGGATGCCGGTGGTGGCCAGTACATAGGGCGCCACGGACGGCGTGCCGCCCCAGAAGCGGCGGGCATCGGGCGCATAGCGGAAGCCGCGGATATCGAATTCGAACGGGTTGTCGTGCGAAAACCAGCCGACATTGAGCGGCTTCAGATCATGCCGACACCACAGGAAGCCCGCGCCCGGTCCGCCGCACAGCCATTTCAGGCACGAGCCGACCAGGGCGTCCGCCTGCCAGGCCATGACGTCGATCGGCAATATGCCCGCCGACTGCGCCACGTCGATAATACTGAAAATGCCACGTGCGCGGGCCAGGGCCGCGATCTCCGCCACCGGCGAGACGACGCTGGTATTGGAATGGACATGCATGGCCACGACCACGGCGACATCCGCTGTCAGGACTTCGTCCCAGGTGGCGATATCGCCCGGATCACCGTCAAACAGCCGCAAGCGGAAACCGAGCCGTTCAGCCATCTGCGCGACAAAACCCAGCGATGGAAAGGCATGCGACGACATGACGATGGCATTGCGATCCGGCGTTACGGTCAGACCGGAGAGCAGGGAAAACAGGGCGGTTGAGACATTGGGCTGCGGGCACCAGTCTGCCATTCGCCCGCCGAGCAGGCCGGCCAGGGCGCTGCGGAAATCGTCTGTTGCCGCTAGCCATTTCGGCCAGCTTTCGCCCGGCTGCGAGAGCCACGGATCGAAGAAACCGGCCTCGAACTCACGCCGTGCCGTCTTGGGCATCAGGCCCGCCGAATGGCTCAGAAGGTATGGTCCACTGGGTGGCCGTTCAAAAAGGTCGATCATTCCGCCGCACTCAAGCTGTCCCTGACCTTACCATAGGCCTGTCCCCAGGCGTCTGTCATCTCCGCGCGCACGGCCCACAATTCCGGGAAGAAGCGATGGCGCGCGCCGGCATCGAGCAACTCGACGGGCCGGCCTTTCAGCGAGGCGGCGCCCATACCGATAGACCGCTGGATCAGGAAGATATGGTTGGCGCGGAACTTCCCCATGCGTTCGTCGAACTCCATCAGGCATTCGGCGATGGCGTAGGCGTCGTCATGGGCATAGTGCGTGTCGTAGATATCGCGCACGGTCAGGCCGCGCGCCGTGAGGTAATGGGTTTCAAAGGTCTCCCAAAGCTCGGTGGGCATCTTCATCAGACAACGGAAGCCGGGCGATTCCTGGCCGGAGCCATTGCCCAGCTGCAGACGGATCTGCTGATAATCGTGCGGGGACATGGTCTCCAGCAGGTCGAGCTGTTCGCTCATCAGCTTCATGATCATGTGGCAGCGGGCGAACAGGGTCACAACCTTGTGGGCGTGGCCGGCCTGCATGTGGTCGTCGATATCCATCAGAGTATGGATCATCAGCTTCATCCACAATTCCTCGACCTGGTGGACGATCTGGAACTGCAATTCGTCGGCATTGACCAGGGCCGCCGGCGGCTTCTGGCAGGCCAGCAGGCGATCGGTTTTCAGGTAGAGCTCGTAGTCGAGTTTCGCGGAGGCTGAGAGCAGGTCGGTATAGTGCTGGCGGTTCATGGCGTGGTCTCCCTATGGAATAAACCTAGCGCGCTTTTCGCTGAACATTGTTTCTATTGTGCTTGTATTTTGGGGATAATGAGAAACATATGGCCTAATATTTTATATATGGAGAAACAAATGGATCGCCTAGACGAGAGCCTTCTGCGCGCGCTGGAAGCCGATGGCCGTCTGTCCTTCGCCGAACTGGGGGAGCGGGCCGGCCTTTCCAAGTCGCCGTGCTGGAAGCGCGTGCAGGCGCTGGAGGCGGCGGGCGTTATCCGCGGCTATCACGCCGAACTCGATCCGGCCGCGCTGGGGCTATCGACCCTGGCTTTCGTGCAGGTGACAGTGGCGTTTGAGCGCCACGAAGCGTTCGAGCAGGCGGTGGCGGCGCATCCGGCGGTACTGAGCTGTCATGCCACGGTCGGCGCCACGGACTATCTGATGCAGGTGATCATGCCGTCGATGACGGCGCTGGATGACTTCCTGCGCCAGACGCTTTGGCGATTACCGGGCGTCGAGCGCTTCACCACCACCCTGGCCATGCGGACGATCAAGGACAATGGGCCGCTAATGCCGAACGTTTAAAGCCTTCTCGATGGCCGCTTCGGCGACCGGGGCCATGACGGCGTAGGCAATGTCGTTCGGGTGAATGCCGTCCGAGGTATATTCCGCCTTCAGCAGGCCTTTGTCATCGCGCAGCAGTGGGCCGTAGTCGATCAGGCCGTAGCCATGGTCGGCGCAGAAGCCCGATAGCCAGGCATTCAGCCACGCCACGCGTTCCGGCTTGCGGTCCGAGAGCATGGTGACCGCATTGGGCGTGTAGTTATTGACCGGCATCAGCAGGGTGAAGATCGGCTTGATGCCATTGGCCTCGGCGATCTCGGCCATGGCGGTGTAGTTGGCAGCGATCTGGGCCTCGGTCTCGACCTGCAGCGCGCCCTGGATATCGTTGATGCCGGCCAGGATCACGACTGCTTTTGGTTTAAGCGCCACCACATCGGCATGGAAGCGCACCAGCATCTGCGGGCTGACCTGTCCGCCGATGCCGCGGTTGATATAGGGCTTGTCCGGAAAGAACCTGGCCAGGTTCCAGCGGTCGGTGATCGAATCGCCGAGAAAGACCACGCGCTGTTCATTCGCCGCCGGGGCGGGCAGAGCCGCATCCTGAGCGGCATAGATATATTGCTCGCCGAAGTCCTCGCCCATCTTGGCGATGATCCCGGTGCGGTATGGCCCAAGCCATGGGCCCCAGTCCTTCTCGACCGCCGGCTGGCGGGGCGGTGAGCTCTGGTAATCCTCCGCCAGGGCAGCGGGAGCCATGAGGAGGGCAGCCAGAACGATCAGCCAGCGGGTCATGCGTTACATCCTTAAATAAAGCGGGGCGTATTTCCTCAGAAACACGCCCCGCCTCCATAGGCGATTTAGGCTCTACTTGCCTTTCACATCCAGGGTCTGGGCATCGAGATGCACGGTGACAGTCTGAACGATATCGGTGGCGGAATGGGCAAGCATCACTTGGTACTCGCCCGCAGCCACCGTCCAGGTCTTGCTGGCGGAATCGTAGGTCGCCAGTAGGCGCGGATCGACCGTAACCGAGACCGGCTGGCTGTCGCCCGGCGCCACCTCGACCTTGGCAAAGGCGCCGAGGCGCTTCGGGGCTTCCCAGCCTTGACCGGAGACATAGACCTGCGCCACGTCCTTGCCGGCCACGGCGCCGGTGTTCTTCACCGAGAAGCTGGCCTTGAGGCCCTTGCCATCGGCGGCGGCGGTCAGGTCGGACAGGGCGAAGGTGGTGTAGCTCAGACCATGGCCGAACGGGAAGAGCGGCTTCAGGCTCTTCTTGTCGAACCACTTGTAGCCGATGGCCGCGCCTTCGATATTGTAATTGCCCATCGGGTGCGAGTCGGCGTCCAGCTTCGGATCGCCTTCGATGACCGGACGCGGGGTCTGGTCGAGCGAGGCAGGGAAGGTGGCCGGCAGGTGGCCGGACGGATTGACCTCGCCGGTCAGGACGCGGGCGATGGCTTCGCCGCCATTGCTGCCCGGATACCAGGCTTCGACCACGGCGCCGACCTTGCTGAGCCACGGCATGACGACCGGGCCGCCGGTTTGCAGCACGACGACGGTCTTCTTGTTGGCCTTGGCGACCGCGGAGATCAGGGCGTCCTGGCCATCCGGCAGGTTCAGATCGGGCACATCGAAGCCTTCGCCGGTCCATTGCTCGCCGAAGACGATGACGATATCAGCCTTCTTCGCTGCGGCCGCTGCGGCCTTTACGTCCTTGCCGTCAAGATAGGTGACGGTGGCCGAGGTGCGGGCCTGGATGCCCTTCATCGGTGAGGACGGATACCAGGTCTTCGGACCGGGGAAGCCCTTGCCGTATTCATCCGCCACCGGCGAGCCACCGATCGGATAGACCTGCGAGGAGCCGCCACCGGACAGCACGCCGACATCGGCGTGGGCGCCGACGATCAGGATCGATTTGGCGGTTTTGCTGAGCGGCAGAAGGCCCGGCGTGTTTTTCAACAGGACCATGCCTTCTTCGGCGTCGGTCTGGCTGACCTTGCCATGGGCGGCAAAGTCGATGGTCGTGGCCTGATCGCCCTTGACCGGCGTATCGAACAGACCGACCTCGAACATGGCCCACAGGATGCGCTTTGCCATATCGTTGGCGCGGGCTTCCGAGACATAGCCATTGTTGACGGCTTCGCGCAGGGCGCCGTGGAAATAGGGCGAGCGGTCGAAGGCCCAGCCGGACTGCTGGTCAAGACCGGCATTGGCGGCCTGGGTGGTCGAGTGTGTGGCGCCCCAGTCCGACATGACATAGCCCTTGAAGCCCCAGTCGGTTTTCAGAACCTGGTTGAGCAGCCAGTCGTTTTCGCAGGCATAGAAGCCGTTGACGCGGTTATAGGAACACATGACCGAGCCGGGATTGCCGGTCTCATAGGCGATCTGGAAGGCCAGCAGGTCGGATTCGCGCGCCGCCTTGTCCTCGATATGGTGATCCATCTGGTTGCGGTTGGTTTCCTGACCGTTGAAGGCGTAGTGCTTCATGGTCGAGATGACGTGCTGCGACTGGATGCCCTTGATTTCGTTGCCGGTGATGATGCCGGAAAGCAGCGGATCTTCGCCACCATATTCGAAATTGCGGCCGTTGCGGGCTTCGCGCAGCAGGTTCATGCCGCCGGCGAGCTGGACGTTGAAACCGGACAGGAAGGCCTCGTTGCCGATCATGGCGCCGCCGGCCTCGGCGACTTCGGGGTTCCAGGTGGCGGCGGTATTGATGCCGGAGGGCAGGGCGGTGCGGCCGCGCGGCAGATCGGCGGTGCGGGCGGCTTCAGGCACGGTCTGCGTGGCGACGCCGACGCCGGCGTCGGTCTGCCACTGGTTGGGGATGCCAAGGCGCGGAATGCCGGGCACGAAGCCGGCTGAGAAGGGCAGGCCTTCCTTCGGATAGACATAGTTCTTGATCGGCGTGACCTGCCATTGCTGGTCGGTCGAGAAATAGCCGAAGGTCAGGTCCAGCTTTTCCGCCAGGGTCATTTGCTTGAGGATCAGGTCGGCGCGGGCTTCGGCGCTGAGGCTGGTATCCATCCACGGCCTGTCGGTCGGCACATCAGTGCGGACGGTCGGGGCGGGCGGCGGGGCGTTGGTGGTTTGCGCCTGGGCGGCGGGGGCGAGCGCGAAGGCGCTGATGAGGGCTGTGGTCGCCAGCAGGCGAAGGCCGAAAGCGGCCATGCGAGGTGAAGTCATGAGGTATCTCCCAAGATGTTCAAAGCAGGGCGTCTTTGGCGACGCCGCGTATTATTGCGATCTATAAAAGATCGTACTGGCTTGGGGTGTTTATAGCCGAAAACCGCCGGCGCCAAAGCGAAAAATCCGGCTTAGCAAAAGGAAGCGTGCAGATAACGTTTGCAGAACAAGGGTTTGTCACGGCAGGTTGTGCGGTAGGTATTTCAGGTCGTATCCCGGACCGAAATCGAGCAGGAAGACCGGGCCAAGCGCCACGGTCTGGGCGCCGGTGGCCAGTTGCACGCTGGCGGCCACGGCGCCGGCGGGGTAGTCCTGATCGGCGGTGCCGCTGATATAGAAGAGCTTCCAGTCGGCGTTCAGGACCAGATTTTCCGTCCCCACCTTGGTATAAGGTGCGGCGGTCTGTTGCAGCACGGCCGGAACGGTGGCGTTGCCGGGCGTGACGGCGCGGCCCCAGAAGGCCATCAGCAGCACATCGCCCTTTCTGACCGGCTTGGCGGACGGCACACCGGCCTGGATATCCCATGGATTGGCGCCTGGCCCGGCCGAGGTGACCTGCATGGCCGCGCCGCCATTGACAGTGGCATCCCTGATCAATTCATGCTTTTCACCGCTGCCGTACAGGTTCCACTGGTCGGCAGCAGGGTGGCTGATCATGAGGCTGGTTATATCGGGCGCGGCGGCGGCCGGAGAGGCTATCAGGCCGGCACTATAAAAGAGAACGGCGAGGCGTTTCATTTGGACATCTCCCAACATTTTATATTGTCTTTTTGCGGCAAAGTGTCTGATGACGAGCCCGGTTCGTCAAGCCTCGCGACAGGTCTTGCGCTGTCGCAAAAATTAATACAGTTTGTAAATCGAATTTAACGGGACGACTCAGATGACACACGCACCGGCCGATGCCGCTCCGCCCGAACCGGCCCCGCTCGACCCCAAGGACGTCCAGAGCATTATCATCGGTCTGATGGCGGTGCTGCTGCTGGCGGCGCTGGACCAGACCATCGTTTCGACCGCCCTGCCGACCATCGGCCGTGAGCTGGGCGATGTGCAGCATCTGCCCTGGATGGTCACGGCCTATCTGCTGTCATCAACCGTGGTGACGCCGCTTTACGGCAAGCTGGCCGATATTATCGGCCGGCGAACGACCTTGCTGATGGCCATCGGCATCTTCCTCTTCGGCTCGATGCTGTGCAGCCTGTCGCCCAACATGTATGTGCTGGTCGCCGCGCGCGCGGTGCAGGGCCTGGGCGGCGGCGGGCTGATGTCTCTGGTCCAGACCGTGATTTCCGACATCGTCACGGCGAAGGAGCGCGGGCGCATTCAGGGCATCTTCGCGGCGGTCTTCACCTCATCCAGCCTGGGTGGACCGATCCTCGGCGGCGTGCTGTCCGAGCATCTGGGCTGGCAGTCGATCTTCTGGGTCAACCTGCCGGTGGGCGCCATTGCGCTGTGGATCGTGTCGCGCGGCCTGATGAAGCTGCCGCGTTACGAGCGTCCGCACCGCATCGACTGGCTGGGCGCGCTCCTGATGGCGGTCGCGGCCGTCGTGCTGCTGCTGGCCATCAATACGCGCGGTGCCGCCATGATGGGCGTGCCACTCTGGGCGGTCTATGTCGTCTCGGCGGTATTCTGGGTGCTGTTCGCACTTCGCCTGCGCACCGCGGCGGAACCGCTGATTCCGACGGGTATCCTCAAGGACGGGGTCATCGTGCGCGCCATACTGGTCTCCACCCTGAGCATGGGCTCGCTGATGTCGGTCAGCGCCTATAATCCGCTTTATGTGCAACTGATCTATCATATGAGCGCGACCCAGGCCGGCATGGTGATGACGCCGCTGGCGCTGGGCGTGGTCGGCGGCTCGATCCTGTCCGGCCAGATGATGGCGCGCGGCAAGGGCACGGGGTATAAGCTGATACCTATGATCGGCCTGTTTGCGGGTATGGTGATCTATGCGGCCATGGCCGTGATCGGCGACCGCCTGAACATCTGGGCCTATATCGGCGGTCTGTTTTTCGCCAATGCGGCAGTCGGTTCGACCTTCCCGGTGGCCACCGTCGTGGTGCAGAACGCGGTCGAACGCCATGAAATGGGCACGGCCACGGGGGTGATGAACTTCTTCCGTAGCTTAGGCGGTGCGCTGCTGGTGGCGGTGTTCGGGGCGGTCCTGTTCGGTGAGCTTTATGCTCTGCTGGGGGGTAATTTCAATGGCGCCCTGTCGGCAGACAGCCTGAGCCAGGTCGACGATCCCGCGCGTATCTACAAGCCGATCTTCATCGGCGCGGCGGTCTCCATGGGACTGGCCTTCGTGGCGCTGTGGTCGATGCAGGAACGCCCGCTGCGTTCGCGGCAAATGCCGGTCGCCAAGGCGGCGGAAGAGGCGACGGGCGAAACCCTCAGCGACGCGGATTTTTCCTAATCCACGCGTCGCAGGGTTATCGCCTTTTCCGGGCAGGCGGAAACGCATAACCCGCAGGCGCGGCAGGCCTCGGCATTAACCGCGAAGGCCTGCTTCCAGCCGTGAAGAAAGCCCTTGATCCTGGCCAGCGTGTTCAGGCGGGTCCGATCTTCCGCAGGCAGAATATCTAGTTCGAACACCTCATAGGGACAGATGACGACGCAATCGGCCTTGCCTTCACAGCGGGCGCGATTGATGACTGGTGTAAAAATACCAGGCACCTGTTTGCAGGCCGTGTCGGTTTCAGGCGGTTTTTTGGTCATTTCGTGTCGTGTCTTTATGGAAAATTTATATCGCTTTAATCGTTTTTGACTACGGTCAGCGGCAGTTGCATATCCTATAGCGTGCGGGCAAAAAGCCCCAGCTGTTTCTGAGCAGAAAGTTCATCGATGAACGCACTGGCGTCATCCTACAGCAAGTCCGGTAACCAAAGCGCGCGCGAGGTGCGTAACCTGGCCAATCTCGGCGAAACCGCCTCCACCAGCCGCGTGCTCAACCTGTCGCAGATCTTTGCTTCCAGTGGCCGCAGCGAGGGATATGCCGGCAACCCGTTCTTCAGGAACTCCCAGCTCAACAAGGCATTGCTGATCAAGCACACCCTGCGCCCCGGCGAGCGCGAGCTGTTTTCTCATCCGCGCCGCACGGCCACCAAGATCATCCTGCCCTTCGATGCCAGCGACCTGCGCCTGGGCGGTCGGTCGATCTTCGTCAACCAGAGCGGGTTCGTGAACTTCACCCGCTCCTATTTCAGCGATGATAATCCGGCGAACAATCCTGACCTGCAGATCCTGCAGCATCTCGATGCCATTCCCTCGCTCGATCCCTTCCTGGTTCGGGAACACCTGGCGCGCTTCGGCTTCCGGCCTGATCCCTGCTACCTGAAGATTTCGCCGCGGGACTTAAGCGATATGATTGGCTTCGCCAATGCCGAAATCGAGCGTCTGGTCATGACCGCCTTCGGGGCGGGCATGGAAGCGGCGGCGATGAAGCTGACCGCCAAGATCCTGGCCAATAATCTCGATAGCGATCTCGATCCGCTGAAGCAGACCTTCCGCATGAGCGACACGGATTTCGGCGAGGGCATGTTCTCGTGGCGCGGCTTCCTTTATTTCAAATGGCGCCAGACCCTGCTGCAGGAGGATATCCGGCAGGTGGTCGACGGATTGCAGAACTATCGCACCATCGGGCCGGCCGAGGCCGGGACCCGCGATTACCTGGCCGAGGCCCGCCCGCGTCTGGCCAAGAAGATCATCGCCGCCATAATCACCACCTACAAGACGCTGAAGGTTTATGACGAGGCCTATCAGGCCCTGACCCAGGGGGCCGATCCGGCGCCGTTCCGCAAGTTTCTGCTCGACGGACCGAAGATGTTCTTCGAACTGGGCGAGAGCATCGGCATCCTCAGCCATATCGGTTCGTTCTGGGATTACCGCATGGGCAAGCGCATGGCGCACATGCGCCTGACCCCGCAGGAATTCGCCGACATCATCGTCGATTTCGAGGACAGCCTGCTGTCGGTAGAGCCGGCGACGGTGCCGACCCTGCCGACACCGGCCACGCTCCTTTAAGCTAGTCCTGTCAGGGACTTGCCAAAGATAACCCAGGCAATGAACAGTCCGTAAAGCAGGGCTATCGCCGCCAGGGCACGGCTGTCGACCTTTCCTCTTTTGAACATGAACCACAACACCACAATCGCCAGCGCCGTGACGATACCCGAGACCAGCAGGTTGGAATCGAAGCGCCACGGCGTGAAGAAGATGCCGAGCGCGCTGGGGATGGTGGCCTGGATCATCATGGCGCCGGAAATATTGGCCAGGGCCAGCCGTTCCTTGCCCTGACGCACCCAGATGATGGCGTTCATGGTTTCCGGCAGTTCGGTGGCGACCGGCGACAGCAGCAGGGCTACCAGGTGCGGCGACAGGCCGAACAGGGTGCCGATGGATTCCAGCTGGCCGACGAAGAGGTGCGAGGCAAAGGCGATGACGCCGAGCGCGATGAGGGCCTGGGCACCGGCCCAGAAGAGATTGGGATTGCCGGGGCGGATCTTCAGCGGCTCCAGGTCTTCCTCTTCCTCGCTGGTTTCCGCCGTATTGATCTCGCGCCAGACATAGACGGCATAGGCGGCGAGGAACAGCACGCCGAGCCAGGGCTTGTAAGCGAAGGCAACGAGGCCGAGCGAGACCTTCAGCAGGAAGATGACCAGGAAGGATATCTGGTCATTGCCAAGGCGGCCGTAATCCGCCTTGACGAAATGGTCGGCGCGCTTCAGCCGGCGCTGGTTCTGCCACAGGGCGAAGCCGACGACGCCATAGGCAATGGTGGCCAGGACCAGCGGGCCGCCCATGGCGGCGCCGACGCCGATATCCTTTTGCTGGGCCGTATGGCCAAAGGCGACGGCGGTGAAGGTGACGGCGCTTTCGGGCAGGGCGGTGCCGAAGGCGGCCAGGATCGAGCCGACGGCGGTGGCGCCCAGGTTCAGGCGCTTGCCGCACCATTCGACGCTGTTGACGAAATATTCGCACGCCAGATAGATGGCGACCGCCGAGCCGAAGAAGAGCAGGAGTGTGAGAAGCATTCAGTTGCGATGGGCCGGGCAAGCAAATCAAAAAAACCAATGGCGCAATGACACGGCTTGCCCGGCACAGGCAATCGCATCATGGCCAAAGGTCTTGCCTGACAGACTTGGTCTGCTGATCACGCCATGAAGCTGTGGCTTCAAGTGTGTTGACGTGATCCCTTCCGGAAAGGAAGGCGGCTACTCCCCAATGACAACGGGCCGCTTATGACGGATTTCCCGGCGTTTGGGAAGCGATTTTTGCGCCCGCCTTGAGTTCTTGCTATGGGCGCCCTATATGTGCAGACGGCGGGTCTTGCTGTGGCTCGCGTGGCGATCACTATTCCTTCTGACCTTAATCACTTAGAACGGGGACTGGCTCTGATCTGGACCGTGGTCCTAGTTATCTGGTTCCCACCTGACTAGTCAGGTCTGAGAGGATTTAAACGCATCGACACGGCTCTTATGGCGCCGCCACCCTCCCATCCCATCCCATTCCATCACTAAAATGTAAAATAGCGCCCGCATTCCGGCAGTGCATTTTTATAGCGGAATTGCTATCGGTTAACAGTCGAACACATGAGCGCCGGAGAAGCTGAATGCTCGAACCCGACCAGAAGCCGCTGCTGCGTAACGAAATGAAGCGCCGCAGGGCGGCCTTGGCCCAAGGTGCGCCCCTGGCCGGGGATATGCTTGCCGAGCTGGCCTGCGAGGCACTTGACGAACGACAGGCATGGCCGGGCAGGGACGCGATCATCGCCGGTTACTGGCCGATCCAGAGCGAGATCAATCCCTTTCCGCTGATGCAGATATTCGAGGAACGCGGCTACGGGCTGGCCCTGCCGTGTCTGATTGCGGAGGGGGAAGGGTATCGCATGATCTTCCGCCGCTTCAGTCTGGGCGACGAACTGGTCAACGGGCCATTCGATATCCGGCAGCCGGCTGAAGAGGCCGATGAAATCCTGCCGGATGTCGTTTTCCTGCCCCTGCTGGCCTTCGATGAGCAGGGCTGGCGGCTGGGCTATGGTGGTGGTTATTATGACCGCGTCTTGTCCCGCCTGCGCGCCGCCAAGACGGTCTGGGGGTACGGAATCGCTTTTTCCGGGCAGCAACTTGCCGAAATACCGTTTGAGGTGCATGATCAGCCGCTTGACGGTATATTTACCGACCAGGGCGTCATTCATGTACGCTCAACGGTTTAGCTCCCACCTGAGCGGGGCTTAGATTTGGAACCTTAATGCGTTTTGCTTTTTTTGGTGACGTAGTGGGCCGCCCCGGACGCGATGCCCTCACCGAGCACCTGCCCCATATCCGGCGTGAGCTGGATCTCGAATTCGTCATCGTCAATGGTGAGAATGCCTCGGCCGGTTTCGGCTTGTCGGAAAATTCGGCGCGCCAGCTTTTTGATGCGGGCGCCGATTGCCTGACCCTGGGCAATCACTCATGGGATCAGAAAGAGGCCCTGACCTATATTGTGCGTGAACCGCGCCTGATCCGGCCAATCAACTATCCGCCTCTGGCCAATGCACCGGGACGCGGCGCCAACCTGTTCGAGACCCAGAGCGGCAAGCGCATCCTGGTCATGAACGTGCTGGGGCTGGTGCACATGGCGTCGATGGACGATCCCTTTGCTGCGGTGGAAAAGCAACTGGAGGCCTGCCCGCTGGGGCTGGCCGCCGATGCCATCGTGGTTGACATGCACGCCGAGGCGACGTCGGAAAAGATGGCCATGGGTCATTTCTGCGATGGCCGCGCCACCCTGGTGGTCGGCACCCATACCCATGTACCGACGGCCGATGCGCAGATCCTGCCGAACGGCACGGCCTACCAGACCGATGCCGGCGCCTGCGCCGATTATGACAGCGTCATCGGCATGGACAAGGAGGAGCCGTTGCGCCGCTTCACTACGCGCATTGGCAAGGAACGCTACAAGCCGGCCTCCGGTCCGGGGACAGTCTGCGGGGTCTATGTCGAAAGCGACGATCGCACGGGCCTGGCCACACGTATTGAAGCCATCCGTATTGGCGGACGGCTCTCGCAGACCTTGCCTAAAGCGCTGGTTTCGGTCTAAAAGCCGGAGCATTAACAATCATTTCCAAACACGTGGATGTTGTTTGGCAGGCGGACGGCGCATCGCTGCTCATGGCGATTTTTGCGACGCCTGAACACCAAGAGAGACCTTATGGCTGGCCATAGTAAATTCAAGAATATCATGCACAAGAAGGGCCGCGCCGATGCCGCGCGCTCCAAGCTCTTCTCGAAGCTGTCGCGCGACATCACCATCGCCGCCAAGATGGGCATGCCCGATCCGGCGATGAATTCGCGCCTGCGCCTGGCGGTTTCGATGGCCAAGGCCGAATCCATGCCGAAAGAAAACATCGAACGCGCCATCAAGAAGGGCGCCTCCGGTGAAGCCGACAACATGGAAGAAATCCGCTACGAAGGCCGCGGGCCGGGTGGCATCGGCCTGATCGTCGAAGCCCTGACTGACAATCGCAACCGCACCGCCGGCAATGTGCGCAGTTTCTTCACCAAGTTCGGCGGTCAGATGGGGGACACCAACAGCGTCGCCTTCATGTTCGACCGCCTGGGTGAGATCAAGTATCCGCTTAAAGCCGGCGATGCCGACAAAATCTTTGAAGCGGCCATCGAAGCCGGGGCCTCGGACGTCGAGACCGAACTGGGCGATGGCGACGAGGACGAGGGCGGTCACATCATCTACACGTCCTTCGAGGATCTGAACGAGGTGGCGGAAGCGCTGTCGAAGATCCTGGGCGATCCGAAATCGACCGGTTTTGTGTGGAAGCCGCAGAGCCTGACGCCCGTTACAGGTGATCCGGTCCGCACCCTGATGAAGCTGATCGACGCCCTGAACGACGACGATGACGTGCAGAACGTCTATGGCAATTTCGAAATCTCCGACGAGGATTACGAAGCCCTGTCTTAAGCGGCTTTATCGTCTGTTTATAAAAGCGTTGCGGCCGGGTGACTAACCCGGCCGCAATTGCGTTTCCAAGCCGAAACAAGCCTTTGCACCTACTGGAAAGTGTGCGAATATGCCGCGTTAACCATATTCTGAAACCGTGGTTCGGGGGATAAAATGCAGGCGTCTCGTTTAATTCTGGCGGGTGTGGCGATCGGCGGGGGATTGTCGGTCTCGGCCTGTGTAACCACCCCGGCGCCGCGTGCCGTCAATACGGCCAATGCCGATGCCGCCTGCCAGGCGGATTACAGTGGCAAGGCGCCGGAGATCATGACCTATGATCCCTATACCCATGTCGAAACCCGCGTGACGCGGACCGGTGATGTGCCGGTCATGTCGAGCAACGGCACCCGCAATTCGGTCGGTCTCGATCCCTATGCCAAGAACCCGCGCGATGGCAGCTTCGTCTGTACGCGCCGTGGTGCCTATGGTGTCGAATTCGTGCGTGGCGGTCCCAATCCGGTGATCGTAGGCGCGGTCGCCGGCGCCATTGTCGGTGGCGCGGTAACTCAGAATAGCAAGGGGGCGGAGCAGGGCGCCGTGATCGGCGCGACCATGGGGTCGAGCCTGAACGCCGGCGATTCAAACGCCATTTCGGTCGGCGCCGCGACGGGCGCGCTGATTGGTGGCGCGGGCGGGGATACGGATGGTGCCGCGGCCGGTGCCGTGGCCGGCGCGGTTCTTGGTCTGCAGGCCAAGGACAAGCAACAAGGGGGCTGGCACTGGGGTAGCAACGGCAGCCGCGTTCCGGACGATGGCACGGATGCGCCGCCTGCCGATGGAGCGCCTGTCAGCGGATCGTCATCCAGTAATTATTGACCTGCGGCTAAGAATTGAGAACGGGCGCTATCCTTTGATAGCGCCCGTTTTTATTGACAGCGATAAAAAAAAGCCGGGTCTTTGCGGGACCCGGCTTTTTTTATTTCTTCGGAATGGGCGGCACCGGGTCTGGCACTGCCGGGGCATCGCGGCGTGGCGAGGGATTGCGTGGCGGCGGCGCGCCCTGGCTCGATTCCGGATTATCCGGCGAATTCGGACCGGCCACGGCCGCACTGGCCATGCGGTAGGGCGGACGCGGCAGGTAGGTATCGAACAGCGGCATGAAGGTGCCGGCATTCACCGAATAGAGATTGTTCTCATTGTTGTAGAGCTCCTGCGACAGCCACTCCTTGCCGTCAGCCAGGGCCAGATTGGTGTCGTCATCCTCGAACGGATACTGACCATCGGGACCGCGGCCATCGGCGATTTCGGTATTGGCGTTACGCGTGAAGGTATCGCAGCGCTGACCCCAGACCGGATCGGCCGGCGACTGGGTGCAGATCGCTTTTAGCGCGCGATAGGAAGCTTCCTCGATCGCCGGATCGACCTGGCTGTTGTCATTCTGAGCCGGCAGTTTCAGCTGCTGATAATCCTGGCACTGCTTCCACGAAATGGCGGTCACCTGTGTCATGTTGCGGCTGCAGCCGGCCTTGATCAGCTCGCTGTAGGTGCGGTCGTCATAGGTGCGCGACTTGTTCAGTGTCTTGAAGGTGGTGGCCTTGAACTTGCCACAGATCGCACCGGCATGGCCGTCCGAAGGCGAATCCGCACAGGCTTCGCTCAGCAGATCGTAGATGCTCCAGTCAACGCCGCCACCGGGGATGCCGAATTGCGCCTGCTGGTGCCAGGGCGTGCAGTTGCGGAACTCCGGCGGCACATCGCCCCAGCTCAGGTCATCGCAGCGTTCGGTCTCGATGTGATTATTGACCGCGCGCAGCTCGGCGCCCGGTTTCTTCAGGATTGCCGCTGTGCGCACCAGGCGGATGTGGTTGTTGCCGACATAGGCGGTGCCGCGATCGAGATTGATGCCGATTTCGTCGGCGAAGATGTAGTTGTTCAGAATGCGGATGCGGTCCAGGTTGCTGTTGATGGCATGATCCGAATAGAACAGCGAATTGGACACCAGGGCTTCGCCGACACCATCGAGATAAAGACCATTGCCATAGAACAGTGTCTTGGTCTGGTCGATGGTGATGATGCTGCGGTTGGTTTCCAGGCTGAGATCGATGGCGCGGGCGTTTTCCCCGCGCGTAAAGCCCTGCCAGTCGCCGAGCTGCAGCACGGTGACGCCGAGCAGACGGCTGTCATTGGTGATATCGCCGCGGATGCCGTTATAGGTGCTGGCGACGCGGCTGTTGTAGATATAGAGGGCGGCGTGGTTGATCTCCAGCGCCGACTCTTCAGTGCGGGCGATCAGGTTCGTGTCGGTCATGTTGAAACGGCCGGCATCGATGGTCACGGCCGAACGCTCGCCGTCATAGCGCAGGTTGGCGTTTTCCAGGGTGAACTCGCCGCCGGAGGCCGAGATGCAGGACTGGCTGGCGCCGCGCGTTGACATCAGGGTCAGGTTGCGAACGATGACCATGTCGGCGGTGGGCTCGACGCGGATGCAGTTCTCGCCCGAAGGCGCCTTAAGCACCAGTGGGTGGTCGTCATAACCGGCGCCGATTTCCGGCTGGATGATGATCGACTTGCGAAGGTGCAGGCTGACCTCGCAGACGCTGTAGCCGGCATAGGCTTCGGGAATATCGGCGGCGCCCAGGCCATTCGAGGTGCGCCACCCGCGCGAACCGCGCAGATAAAGCGTGCTGCCGGAAGGCAGGCGCGCCAGCAGGCGATCCAGCGCATAGGGGCCTTCGTTGCAGTCGAAATGCGCCACTATGCCGCCACGGAAACGGCGGTTCCAGTCGTCATAACCGTAGCCACCGTAGCCGTAACCGCGCTGCTGGGCGCGGCAGGTGCGCAGTTCGGGATCGAGCAGGACGCCGAAACAGGGGCGGATGGTGGCATTGACGCGGGCGGCGACATTCGAGCCGGCCTCGGCGCCTTGCGGGACGGACAGCGACATGACGGCGGTCACGAGCAGGAGCGCCATGGTCAGCAAAAGGCCATGGCCTGGCAGCCGGCCCGGCCTTTGCGAATCTAACTGACGGTCCTTACGCATCCACATCTTCGTCTTCCTTATCCCTGCGCGCCAGCGAAGCGGCGCAGGTCCAGTTCTCAGGATTTAGCTATCCGGGGTACGCGATACTTGCGCCAGCACCGCCTGCAGACGGCCGGCCGAGGGCTTGAAGCCAGCGAGGGCCGAGTCCAGCTGCATGACGACGGATTCCGCCTTGTTCTGGTCGGCCACGCCCTTCATGCCAAGGTCGAAATAGGTCGACATGGCGTAGCGGGCTTCCGGTGAGCCCTGCCGTTCGGCCTGCTGGTACCAGAAGAAGGCGCGGGCGTAATCGACCTCGACCCCGACGCCTTCTGAATACATCACCGCCAGCACCAGCTGGGAGCGCGAATCGCCATTGACCGCCGCCATCTGAATGGCGCGCAGGGCATCGGTATTGGTGAAGCGCTCACCGCCGGGACGGCCGGTCATCTGGCGCAGGGCATCGACTGTCTGCTTCGGCACTTCCGCCGGCGACAGGCAGGCGACATTGAGCAGGTTCAGGTAATCGAGCGCGCGCACCACATGGATGAAGGGCAGTTCGTCCATGCGCGACAGGGCGTAGGAGGCGGCATCATCCGGACGGCTTTCGTCCGAATGCGGTACGCCGCCCTGCGGGGCGTCCGGCGGATAGAATTCGTAGGGCGCCACCCAGCGACGGGCCTTGGACTCGACGAAGGAAGCGTATTTGGCGCGGGTCGGCGCCGATTTCTCGAAGTCCTTCAGCAGCACATAGGCGCCGACATCGCCGGTTTCCGAGGCCTTGTAATTATAGAGATAGGCATCGACATCCGAGCGCTCGAACAGGGTGCGGACATTGGAGGTGCCGTAATTGCCGCCACGCATCATGGCGCGCAGGGCCTGGGCATTGTCGCCCGGTTCGCCCATCGGGCCGTACTGATCGTCGTACAGGCGGCCCAGGGTGCGGAAGCCATCGGCGCCCAGGGTCGACTGGATATAGATGACGCGATCGCGCACCTTGTCGCGCTCACCGGCATCCATCATCGACAGTTCGTTATCCAGCATGCGGTAGGCACGCTCGCGCTCGAAGGCGCGGCACTTGTCATAGCGTTCGCCGACATTGCCTCCACCGCCGCCGCGCGGATCGATGGCGCGGCTCGCCGGGGCGTAGCCTTGCTGGTTGGACAGGGCCATGACCAGCCAGACCGAGGCCTCGATAGGGTCTTCCAGGTTCTTGTCGGAAGCGTCCACCGCCGCGTAACGATTGGCCAGTTCGAGCTGGGCGAAGAAATCGTTGGAGAAGGCGAGGTGGCGATAATAGCGGACTTCGCGTTCCTGGCCGTTGAAGCCTTGAGTCTGGAAGGGATCGGGCGGGCGCGGGCAATAGAAGGGCTTGTCGTCGACCTTGCGGCCGAACCAGGGCAGGCCGCGCATGTCGCAGCCGCTCAGAGACATGCTGACGCACAGGCCGACCATCAGCGTCACCCCTGCGCGGGCGAACGCCTTCCGGCCTCCCAAGATCGTGCCCACAGCCTGGTTTTCAGGCTGCCCGGCCGATCTTCCCTGATTACGTTCAGACATCAGAAATCGCTCCGACAAAGTCGGCATAAATATGGTTAATACATGTTTTGTTAAGGATTAAGAAGAGTGTCAAGCCTTGGCCCCCCAATGCATATAGCGACTGACTTATTCTTAGAGAGCGTTGCCGGATTGTCGCGTCAGAATTACGCGAAACCCCCTCATAATCCATAGCCCACTTGCGCCGATACGCGCGCATCACCATCATGCGTCAAAAGCGGTGTCTTGGCCAGTGAAAAGTGTTAATAAGCTCAAGCCCCGCCCTATTTCGCGTTTTGCGCGCGAATGCACACAAGCAGCGTCCCGAAATGCCCGCGTGAGGGGAAAAATCAGGAGACTATATTGAGTTATACGGCTAATTCCGCCTTGGCAATGATGTCCAAAGGCGAAAAATATCAGGAAGTTATAAGGGACGTCCTCGCTGTTCTGGAAGGCGAATCGGATGTGACGGCGCGCATGGCCACGACGGTCAGCCTGCTGAACCAGGCCTTCGATTCGTGGTTCTGGACGGGCTTCTACGTGGTCGACAAGGTTAAGAAGTCAGCCGGAATCGATGAGTTGGTGGTGGGGCCCTACAATGGCACGTTGGGGTGCCTGCGCATCGCTTTCGGACGCGGGGTCTGCGGTGCCGCGGCGGCCACGAAAACCACCCAGGTGGTGCCGGATGTCCATGCCTTTGCCGACCATATCGCCTGCGATTCGCGCTCCAATTCAGAGATTGTCGTGCCGGTGTTCGATGCGGCGGGTGACCTGATCGCCGTGTTCGATTCCGACTCCGAAAGTTTCGGTACCTACGACGCGGAAGATGCGGCGAATCTCGAAAAGCTGATGGCGGCCGTTTTCGCCGCCTGAGCTCTGCAAAGCTATTGAGCTTTTACCCCGGGTCCGTTAAACACCCCCCGATCCTTACATACGCATTCTTTTTGAGAAGGGCGCAAGCTCCCCATGGCGCAACAATATATTTTCCAGATGCAGGGCCTGACCAAGCATTACCCCGGTGGTAAGAAGGTCTTCGAGAACGTCTGGCTCTCCTTCTATTCCGACGCCAAGATCGGCGTGGTCGGCGTCAACGGCTCGGGTAAGTCGACCCTGCTGAAGGTCATGGCCGGTATAGACAAGGAATTCTCCGGTGAAGCCAAGGCCGCCGAAGGCACCAAGATGGGCTATCTGGAACAGGAGCCCCACCTCGATGATAGCCTGACGGTGTGGGAAAACGTCATCGCCTGGTGCGAGGAAAAGAAAACTTTCGACCGCTTCAACAAGGTGGCCGAACTCATGGGCGAGGAATATTCCGACGAACTCATGGACGAGATGAACGCCCTGCAGGAAAAGATCGATGCGGGCGATCTCTGGGATATCGACTCGCGCATCGAAATGGCCATGGACGCCCTGCGCTGCCCGCCCAACGATTCGGGCGTGACAAAGCTTTCGGGGGGTGAAAAGCGCCGCGTCGCTCTGGCCCGTCTGCTGCTCTCCAAGCCCGACATGCTGCTGCTCGACGAACCGACCAACCACCTCGATGCGGAATCGGTCGCCTGGCTTCAGCATCACCTCGAAAACTTCCCCGGCTGCGTCATCCTCGTCACCCACGACCGTTACTTCCTCGATCAGGTGACCAAGTGGACGCTCGAACTCGACCGCGGCAAGGGCGTGCCCTATGAAGGCAACTACTCCGGCTGGCTGGAGCAGAAGCAGAAGCGCGTCGTGCAGGAGCAGTCGGAATCCGAAGCCCGCCAGCGCGCCCTCACCAAGGAACTGGAATGGGTGCGTTCCGGCGCCAAGGCCCGTCAGGCCAAGTCGAAAGCCCGTCTGGCCGCCTATGAGGACATGGTGCGCGAACAGGAAAATTCGCGTCAGGCGCAGTCCTTTGCCACTATCCAGATCCCGCCTGGCCCGCGCCTCGGCAATGTGGTCATGGAAGTGAATGGCCTGGAAAAGGAATTCGGCGAGAAGCTGCTGTTCAAGGATCTGACCTTCCGTCTGCCGCCCAATGGCATCGTCGGCATCATCGGTCCGAACGGCGCCGGCAAATCGACCCTGTTCAAGCTGATCACCGGCCAGGAAACACCGGATGCCGGCACGATCAAGCTGGGCGAAACGGTCAAGCTGGCCTATGTCGACCAGTCGCGTGACGATCTCGATCCGAACCACACCGTCTGGCAGGCGATTTCCGGCGGCACCGACATCATGGTGGTCGGCAAGAAGGAAATCAATTCGCGCGCCTATGTCGGCGGCTTCAACTTCAAGGGCGGTGACCAGCAGAAGAAGGTCGGTCTGCTCTCCGGCGGTGAGCGCAATCGCGTCCACCTGGCCAAGACCCTGGCGGCTGGCGGCAATGTCATCCTGCTCGACGAACCGACCAACGATCTGGACATCGAAACGCTTCAGGCGCTTGAAGAGGCACTGGAAGAATTCGCCGGCTGCGCCGTGGTCATCTCCCACGACCGCTGGTTCCTGGACCGCCTGGCTACGCACATCCTGGCCTTCGAGGGCGACAGTCATGTGGAGTGGTTCGAGGGCAACTTCGAAATGTATGAGGAAGACAAGAAGCGCCGCCTCGGCACGGACAGTCTGATCCCGCACCGGATCAAGTTCCAGAAGTTCAGCCGTTAAGACGCAGGGACGCGTCTCTGAACCCGGAAGTTATCAGAGCGTCGGTCGCAAGACCGGCGCTTTTTACATGCTTAACGCGCTTTTAAGCAAACTCTGGTGAGTTCGGGTCATCACTCATTATCAAGGGCGCGTATCATGTTTGGCTTGGGTAAGAAGACGCAGGACGTCAGTTCGGAAACGGGTATGCTGGCGGCGGCCTTCAAGGGTTTGCCCGTTCCGGTCATGGTCAATTGCGTGCTGCCTGAGCGGTCGGGGCTGACCTATGCCAACGACTCCTTTGTGCAGAATCTGGGTGCGCGCTCTCTGTCGGACCTGATCGGCCGGGATGTCTCTACCTTCTTCGCCGAAGAGCAGCCGGGCGGCCGTAATGTGAAGGATCACGTCAAGCGGGTCGAGGATATTGTGTCGCGCGAGGGCAAGTGGACGGGCGCCACCAATTTCAAGCGCGGCGATGGCAGCCTGTTCGAGGTGCTGTTCGATGTGTCGGTCGTGGTTCATGACGGTGTGCCCTATACCGTGGCGGTCATGCAGGACCTGAAGAGCGCCGAAGCGGATGTCCAGCGTCGTGAGGCGATGAAGGCATTGGCCGATGATTTCGAAAAATCGGTTGGCGGTATCGTCAATCTGGTCTCTTCCGCCGCCACCGAAATGCAGGCCTCTGCCACGCAGCTGACCTCCACCGCTGAGCAGACGGCGCACCAGTCACAGGCCGTATCCTCCGCGGCTGAGGAAACCGACGCCAATGTCACCTCCGTTGCCGGCGCCGCCGAGGAGCTGGGGGCTTCGGTTTCCGAAATCAGCCGTCAGGTGGAAGCCTCGGCGCAGATTTCAAACAGCGCCGTCCAGGAGGCCACCGATGCCGTCAAGGTCATGGGAGAGCTGAACGTGGTGGCCGGCAGTATCGGCAGCGTGCTCGACATGATTTCCAGCCTCGCCAGCCAGACCAATCTGCTGGCGCTCAATGCCACCATCGAATCCGCCCGCGCGGGGGAGGCCGGCAAGGGCTTCGCCGTCGTGGCCTCGGAAGTGAAGGCCCTGGCCGGTCAGACCAGCCGCGCCACGGCTGAAATCGGTGAAAAAATATCACAAATCCAGCAGACCACGGCGCGCGCGGTATCGGCGATCGAGGGCATTACCCGCACGATTTCCGAGATCAGCAACTCCAATAACCAGATCGCCATGACGGTGGAACAGCAGAGCGCCGCTACCCATGAGATCGTGCAGGCTGTGGCCCAGGCTTCGGCCGGCGCCAGTGATGTGACGGCCAATATTAACGGTGTGGCGCAATCCGCCGAACAGACGGGGGCTGCCGCCAATCAGGTGCTCAGCGCCTCCAGCGAGCTGTCGATGCAGGCCGAAAAGCTGCATGCCGAAATGAACCGCTTCCTGGCCAATGTTCGCGCGGCCTAGAGACGGACAGTCATTCTGACATAAACATAAGACGCCGACCGAAAGGGCGGCGTTTTTTTATTACAATGTGTAGGGCCTGAAACGGCAGGGCCATATGATGGTGCGCAGGGGTGTTTATGTTGCGGAACATTGTAAACCAAGGAAATGAAACGATGAAATCCGTAATCGCTGCAGCTTTGTTGTCTACTGCCCTGGTATCGGGGGCTGCTTTCGCTCAGTCCGCACCGGCCAGCAGCACGCCTGCCAAGAGCCAGGCTTCCAGCCAGGTCTCCAGCCAGGCCGCCTCGAAGCCGGTTGTGAAAAAAGTGACTGCCAAGAAGACCGTCGTCAAGAAGAAGGCAAAGAAGAAGGCTGTCAAGAAGGCGCCCGTTACAACCCCGGCCGCGGCGCAACAGCACTAGAGCCCTTTCCGAAACGCAGTTCGGCGTTAAGGCAAGAAGTCAGAGCGTCAATCTGATGCAGTCAGATCGACGCTCTCCTAAAAAACGCCAATCCTCAGGGGCTGGCGTTTTTCATTTGGCTATTGGGCCGGCGCGGGTGCCGGTTCGGCATTCGATGGCGGCGTCGTATTGGCCGGGTTGTTATTGGCGGCATTATCAACCGCGTTACCGACCTGGGCCGGTACTTTTTCAATGCGGGTGATCGTGCGATCGACCGTGTTGGTATTGGTGGTTTCAATCGGACCATAGGTCGTGAAATGCCAGATCGCCGCCAGTATGGCCGCGAGGATGACCAGCGACAGGACGAATAAGCCGGCATTGCTGTTGTTATTGATCTGGGCCGGCGGTTGCGAATTGTTGATCGTTACCATTGCGCGTCTCTCTTTTCAGTGACAGCCCATCAGTAGATTAGGCCATGGCCTGCAAAAGCGCGGTTGGGGATTGCCAGCCATGGATAAGGATGGCGTAACTAAAGAAAGACCTTTCCATGAAAAAGGCGCCGGCTCATTAGAACCGGCGCCTGTATCTGGAGGAAGGGCGACCTTAATTGTCGTTGTCGTCGCTACGGTCTTCGCCATTATTGACCGTGCCCGAACCGGAGAGGGTCGTATCCAGCTTGGCGGGCTTGGTCGCCAGGTCGACATTGCCGGAGCCGGAAATATCGATCTTGGCTTTGCCGGTGGCATGCAGCGAGGCGTTTCCGGAGCCATTGACGCTGATATCGGCATTCTTGGTTTCCAGGGCGGCCAGATCGGCGCTGCCGCTGCCCGAGACATTCAGCTTCAGCGCCGTCGTATGACCCACGGCATGGATCGAGCCGGAGCCGGCGATGCTGATATCGATTGACGGCTGGTCATAGCCGCGCAGGTCGAGATCGCCGCTGCCGGTCATTTCGAAACGCTTGACGGCCGGTGCAGTGACGGTGATGTGGGCGCCCTGATGGCTGGTGTGGGCCTCGATGCCATCCTTGTTCCAGGTCAGATTGATGCTGTCCTTTTGGTTGACGCCGTCGGCGATCGACAGGCGACCATTATCGAGCGTGATGCGATTCACCAGGGATTGCGGACCGGTAATGGTGACCGAAGCCGCCGGTCCCTGGGTGTAGACGACATCGGCGGGCAGGTCGACCGCCAGCAGGTCGCCGCCGGTCCAGGCCAGGGTCTTGCTCGTCGTCGGTTCCGGCCTGGCGGCCGGACCGTTGCGGAAGCGGATGCTGTCGCCATCCTTTATCCAGCCCCAGTTCCAGCCGGTGGTGCCGACCTCGTTGGAAATAAGGGCTGCGGCGCCGGCGAGGCAGACCAGCGAGATCACGAAGGTGACGCCGGAGAAGAGAAACAGTTTGCGGATCATGAGAGCGTCTCCTTAAGCTTCGAGGGCGGGCTTGAGCACGCGATAGTGCAGGCGGGCGTACCAGACGAGGCCATTGACCAGCCAGATGGTCAGGGCCAGGGTTATGGCGCCGACGGCAGCGGATAGAGCCATGACGCCGAAACCGCCGAGCAGGGCGGCGAATATGCCGCCGGGGAAGCCGAGGAACGGCCCCGCCGCGAAGACCACGCCACCGCCGATGAAGCCGCCGATGGCCGCGGCGAAGATGCCGATCAGGGTGCCGACCACGCCGCCGGCCAGAGGCAGCAGGATCAGGATGTCGATGGCGCCCAGACCCAGTATAGCGACGATGGCCGAGGTGGCGTTGGAGGGCGTTTTGGCTTCGTCCCAGTTTTTCACGCCAGCTTCGGCGCGCAGTTCGCGGGCCAGGCGGTCCGGGTCGCCGAGGGCTTCGGCCACTTCGGATTCGGAGCGGCCTTCGGCGGCGGCATCCTTGAAGTGGGCCTCATAGTCGGCCATGATTTCCTTGAGGGTGGCGGGCGGCAGGCCCTTCAGGCCCTTGCACAGCCGGTCCAGAAATTCGATACGGGTCATGATCAGGCCTCTTCTAAAGGAGCGGTGGGGGTCGGGAGCGGTTCGAGCAAGGCGTCGACGGCGCTGGCGAAACCGCGCCATTCCGCGGCCTGTGCCTCCAGCGCGGCGCGGCCGGCCTCCGTCAGCTTGTAATATTTGCGCGAGGGACCGGCAGGCGATTCCACCAGATAGGTGGCCACCAGTCCGTCCGTCTGCATGCGGCGCATCAGCGGATAGATCGTGCCTTCGCCCATGCCGATAGCATCGGAGAGCAGGCTGGCGATCTCGTAGGCGTAGCTCTCGTTTCGCGCCAGCACCGCCAGCACGCACAGGCCAAGCACGCCCTTTTTCAATTGAATATCAATGGTTTCAGGCATCCTGAGTTCCTTTGGCTGAGTTCCTTTTGAATTTGGCAGGCGCTGTGGGTGTCGCAGCCGGGTAGGGTTGCTTGCTTATTGAATATGGCAAGCTACCTGTTGATGCAAGGTATATATCATTAAATAGTAGTAAGGTTGGAAAAGGTACAAAAAAACGCCGGCGATGCGGCGCTTTCATGAGGCGATAATGAGGAGGCGTTCACGGCTTGTAGAAGACGAACCCGGCGCCGCAGGCGATCAGGGTGAAGCCGACCGCCGTCTGCCATTTCAGCGGTTCGCCGAGATAGACGGCTGAGAAGATGACGAAGACCGACAGGGTGATGACTTCCTGGATGGTCTTGAGCTGGGCCGCGGAGAAGGTGCCGTAACCGATGCGGTTGGCCGGGACCTGGAAGCAGTATTCAAAGAAGGCGATGCCCCAGCTGACCAGCACGACCACCCACAGCTTTTCCATCTTGAACTTGAGGTGGCCATACCAGGCCAGGGTCATGAACAGGTTAGAGCAGACCAGCAGGCCGATGGTGGCGAAGGCGGGGGAAATCTTGAGCACGGCAAACTCCGGAAGACGATGGTTCGGTCTTCCCGCCAGCCGTGGCTCAAGTCAAGCCGCTTATGCGATATTGAAGCGCTGGGCGTCGCGCAGGGCATTATCGGCCATGGCACGCAGACCGGGATGCTCCGGCTTGAGAGCCGACAGGTCGGCAAAGACCTTGTAAGCCTTGCGGTAGAGTGGACCGGCTTGATCGAACGCGCCGTGCATTTCACGCGCCTGAGCGAGGCGGGCCACGGTAATGGCCAGGGTGGAGCGCAGGCCGACATCATCGGGACGCAGGTAGGAATCGCTTTCCTGCAGGCGGCTCAGTTCTTCCAGGGCATCACCGGCGGTGCGAGGATCCCCCGCCTTGAGCTTGAGATCGGCATAGGGCGCCAGCAGTTCGGCACGGGTGGTCGGATCGGCGATGACATTGAGCGCGCGGGCGATCACCGCCGGCTGCTTGGCCGTATCGCCCGACATCTGGTAACGGCGGGCCAGATAGAGATGGATATTGGCGTCGTTCGGATCGAGTTCCGACACATGCTCATAGGCGGCCATGGCGCGAGTGTCATCACGGCCCATATGCAGGGCGCCGGAGACGCGCCAGAGTTCGGCGGCGGCGGCATGATTGCCGGCGAGGGCCAGGGCGTCGGCCTGGTTGGTCAGGGAGGCTGCCGCGCCGGAAAGATCGCCGGCGGCAATCTGCCGGAAGGCCTGCTGGCTGGCGGGCGATTTGTCGTAATAAAGGTGCGCGATACGGGCGCTCAGTTCATCGGCGGCAATGGCGCGTGTGGCTTCCGGCCACACCGACAGCGCAGTCTGGGTAGCCTGACGTATTTCGGCCTCGTCATCCACTACAGGGGCGGCGGCCGGCGTCATGTCTGCGGCGGGTTCCATTGTTGCCGAGACGGCAGTGGCGACCGGAAGCTCGCCCGGTACGTCGGTCTTGAGCACATCGGTCTTGGGGGCAAAGCGCATGGCCGAATTGATAACGGCATTGATATCGCCCGGCGGCGCCTGGGTGACGACATCCGGTGTTTCGGCCAGCAGAGCGGCGGCCAGCGGATCGTGCGGCGTCTCTTCGGGAATGGCTTCCACAACGGGCGCCTCGGTGGACACGGTCACGTCCGGGCGGATGGGTACGATTTGGGCGGTTACGGGTTCGGCTATTGCAGTCTGGGGCGCTGCAAGCTGGGTTGGGGCATGAATCTGCAGGCCGTGCGTATCGGAAAAGGCCGCACTGGCATCGAAGGCCGGAACCTCGGCTGTGGCCACGACCGGCTCTTCCGGCAGGCGGGTCATGAAGCTGTCGGACGCATTGTCGGAGAAGGCAGCATGATCGCTGAAGATTGCCGGTTCGAGCGACTGGACGCCATAGGTCGGTCCGGTATGGACCGGGGTTATGTCTTCAGCGGCCGGGGCTTCAATCGCCACAGGCTCGGCGGGCGTAAACGACTGGGCCGTATAGACCAGGCTGGGCGCGGTGGGCTCGGCCACGCCTGAGGCCGGCATGGCGGCGACATTCTCGGCATTGAAGCGCAGGGCGCCGCGATTTTCGCTGCTGCGGGTCGCGGTTTGCAGATCGACCGCCTGTACGTCAGACGCCTGAAGATCAGAAACAGACGCGGCCTGAAGGTCGATATCCGCCGGCGCCGCGGCGCGGGGGCGATAATGAGGGTGTGTTTGCGGGCGGGTGGGCATCAGGCTCATCACCAAGCCGATGACGCCGATCAGAAGGATGACCGCGCCGAGCGCCAACGCGCCAGCCCAGGTCGATGTGCCGCGCGCCCAGATAATCCAGTCTTCGGGATAGGGGGTGCGGATCGGCGCCTGGCCCTTGTAGAGGGCAAAGCCGGCCAGGGCGAGGGACAGCACGATGAGCACGACGAAACCGGCAGGATTGGCCTGGCGCGTTTCCTTCACGGCACCCAAGGTCGGATTCGAACTGCTCATACGGCCCCCGCAACGCTCATCTTCATAAAACATTAACCCCAGCTTTGGCCTTATGGCAATGTTAAGTTCCAAAACCTGTGCCAAAAGGCGAAATATGGCGCCTTTCGCGGCAGTCCTGCAACTTTCCGGCCACGAAACCGCTGGCGCACAGACAAAAGCTTGCGCGAGTCAAAAAGTGCGGATACAAGCGAACATATGAAGAACATTGTGCGCATACTGGGGCTTGATCCGGGCCTGAGACGGCTCGGCTGGGGGCTGATCGATGTCGAGGGCGCGCGCCTTTCCTGGGTGGCGCATGGCGTCATCGAGCCACCGACCGATCTCGACCTGGCGGTACGGCTGCTGCACCTGTTCGATGGCTTGAGCGCGGTGATCGCCGAATGGACGCCGGACGAGGCGGCCATCGAGGAAACCTTCGTCAACATGAACCCGGCCTCGACCCTGAAGCTCGGCCATGCCCGCGCCGCCGCCATGCTGGCCCCGGCAAAGGCTGGACTGCCGGTGGCGGAATATGCCGCGCTCGATGTCAAGAAGTCGGTGGTGGGCGCCGGCAAGGCCGACAAGGAACAGGTGCTTTTCATGATCAAACGCCTGTTACCCAAGGCGGATGCGGCCATGAAGGCCGATGCCGCCGATGCGCTGGCCTGCGCCATCACCCATGCGCACAAGCGCAAGATGAACACTTTGAAGAGGCTACTCGCTTGATCGGAAGACTGCGCGGTCTGTTGCTGGAAACCACCGAGGAAGAGGCGCTCGTCGAATGCGGCGGGGTCGGCTATATCGTGCGCTGCGGCATACGCACCATCGCGGCTCTGCCGGAGCTGAATGCCGAGGTCATCCTGCATATCGACAGCCAGACGCGCGAGGATGGCACGCGGCTTTACGGCTTCCTCAACAAGGACGAGCGCAAGGCGTTCGAGGCCCTGCAGAGCGTGCAGGGCGTCGGGCCGAAGGCGGCCCTGGCCGTGCTCGATGTGCTGACGCCTCAGCAACTGGCCCAGGCCGTGGCGCACGAGGACAAGACGGCCGTGGCACGCGCTTCCGGCGTCGGTCCCAAGCTGGCGCAGCGCATTGTCATCGAGTTGAAGGGCAAGGTGCTGACCACGGCGGAGTTCGCGCCGGTCATTCATGCCCCAGCGGGTATAGCGGTGAAGACAACGATCAATGGCGAAGCGGTGGCTGGCCTGATGGGGTTGGGCGTCTCCGAGCAGAATGCGCGGCTGGCGGTCGAGGCCGCCGTGGCGCAGCTGGGGGCGGAAGCGGAACTGCCGGCGGTGATCCGCGCCGCGCTGAAGGCTTTGGGTAAGTAGAATGGCGCGTATTATTTCCGGCGAGGCTGATGACTATGAAGAGCGCGCGCAGGATCGCGCCCTGCGGCCGCAGACCTTTGACGATTTCGTCGGTCAGGCGCCGCTGAAGGCCAATCTGAAGGTCTTCGTGGCTGCTGCGGCCCAGCGCAAGGAAGCGCTGGACCATGTGCTGTTTTACGGCCCCCCGGGCCTGGGCAAGACGACCCTGGCGCAGATCGTGGCGCGTGAACTGGGTGTCGGATTCAGGGCCACCTCCGGGCCGGTGCTGGCCAAGGCGGGCGATCTGGCGGCGATCCTCTCCAATCTCGAACCGAACGACGTGCTGTTCATCGATGAAATCCACCGGCTCAATCCGGCGGTCGAGGAGATCCTCTATCCGGCGATGGAAGACTATGTACTCGACCTGATTATCGGCGACGGGCCGGCGGCGCGCACGGTGCGCATCGACCTGGCGCCCTTTACCCTGGTGGGGGCAACGACGCGGGCGGGCCTGCTTTCCACGCCTCTGCGCGACCGGTTCGGCATTCCGCTGCGGCTGGAATTCTACACCCCGGAAGAACTGGTGCGTGTGGTCATGGGGGCGGGCCGCAAGATGGGGGCGCCCTTGTCAGAGGATGGCGCACTGGAAATCGCCTCGCGCTCGCGCGGTACGCCGCGGGTCGCTGGGCGCCTGCTGCGCCGCGTACGCGATTTTGCCCATGCCGATGGCGCGGAGCTTATCGATAAGAAGGCCGCGTCCAAGGCGCTGGCGCGACTGGAAGTCGATCCGGTGGGGCTGGATCATTCCGACCGGCGCTATCTCAGGGCGCTGATCGAAAACTATGGCGGCGGTCCGGTGGGGCTGGAGACGCTGTCGGCCGCAATCGCCGAGGCGCGAGACGCTGTGGAAGACATGATCGAGCCTTATCTGCTGCAGCAGGGGTTTATCCAGCGTACCCAGCGCGGCCGCACCGCCTGTGCGCGGGCCTATCTGCATCTCGGTCTGACCCCGCCGCCGTCACCGGCTGGCACTCCGGACCTGTTTGACAGCTAAATTCCACTGGAAATTATGCGCCGCTTGCTTTTAATGGGCAGGCTCACAGGAAGTAACCTTTTCCGCCATGCCAACGTATTCACCCAATGACACATGGCAGGCGCTGATGCGCAGCGCGCAGGGCGGTGACGCGGCGGCGTATCGCACCCTGCTGGAGTCCCTGAGACCTTGGCTCGTCGCCTATTTCCGGCGGCGCCTGATGGGCAGCGATGGTGAAGATTTAGTACAGATGACGCTTTTGAGCCTGCATGAGAAACGCCATACCTATGATCCCTCGGCGCCCTTTTTGCCGTGGATATCGGCCGTGGCGCGCAACAAGCTGATCGACTATGTGCGCCGGTCCGGCCGACATGTACATGTCGAGCTGAATGAGGAACTGGGCCTGGAAGACGGTATGCAGCCCGATCTGGCGGCGCGCGATGTCGCCGTATTGCTGGCGAAGCTGCCGAAGGACCAGGCGCGGCTGATCAAGCTGCACAAGCTCGATGGCCTTAGCGTGGAAGAGGTATCGTCCGCCACCGGCAAGAGCGCCTCGGCGGTGAAGGTGGGCGTGCATCGCGGGCTTAAGAAACTGCAGGCCATGGTGGGCATCAAGGGAGCGGGCGATGAGTGACGGCCTGCTCGATAACCTGACACAAGACCTCAAGCCGGTGAAGCCGCTGAACGCGAAACCGCTGTGGCTTGGCGCTGGCGTCGCTGTAGGTCTGGCGGCGGCCTATGTCTGGTTTATTTTTGGACCCCGGCCGGAACTGTCGGCCCTGACCTATGGCAACTGGTCGGGCAACAACATGGCCTTCGGCAAACCGCTGATGTTCCTGATCATCGGCGGTTCGGCTCTGTGGGCGGTGAGTGACTTGGCCCGGCCGGAGGGGCGTTTCCGTATGCGGACCTGGCTGCCGATGCTGGCTATATTCGCCGGCGTGATCGGCGTGCTGATGTCTTACATTTCCCAACTGGGCATGGAGAAAGCGCTGGCGCCGATGCACGGTCCGGCGCGTCTCTGCTATATCACCATTATTTGCGGTGGCGTGGCGGGCCTGCTTATCCTGTGGCGGCTGTGGCTGCGGCGCAGCGCCACCTCGCATCCGGCTCTGTTGGGCGCCATGAGCGGGCTGGCGGCCTCATCCCTGATGGCGGGCGCCTATGCGCTGCATTGTAATCAGGACGAGCCGGCTTACCTGCTGGCTGTCTATGGGGTGTCGCTGATCATTGTTACGGCGGCGGCGGCTCTGGCAGGGGCAAAGCTGCTGCGCTGGTAATCGGGCTTCACGTGTGGCTGACAGACTGCAGCCAGAGATACAGACCCAGGCAGATCAGCGCAGCAAGACTCATGACGGCACTAAAGATGAGCCACAATTTTCCCATTATCAGTTCGTCTTCATCAGGGCTTCGCGGATCGGCAGGAAGCGGTCGTTGAAGGGCAGGATGCCAGCGCCACGCGCGGCGGCATCCGTGGCCAGCTCGGCGCGCTTGATCGGTGCCAGGGTCTTTATGCGGCTGCGATAGGTTTCGAAGCGGCTGTTCAGTCGGGTGCACAGTTCTTCGATATAGATGGCCGGCATGCGGCCGCCGATGAAATGGGCTTCCGGATTGATGGCGCAGCTCATGACCATGAAGGGGGTGAGCAGGTGATCGGCGGCGCGATCCAGCCAGGCCGACAGGCGCACCCGGCCCGACGGGCTCAGGTTTTCCAGGTCCTCCGGCGTCGAGACGTCGAATCCCGCCCGGCGCAGATAGTCGTACAGCGAATAGAGCGACACCATGTCTTCCAGCGAATGTGACTGGCCGGCCTCATCACGCACCGGCAGGAAGCCGATTTCGCCGGAGCGGCCATCGGCGCCGCGATAATAGTGGCCGTCAATGACCAGACCGCCGCCGAGGCCGGCGCTGATGATGGTATAGACAAAGCTGCGATACCTCAGCCCATGGCCGAACTGCATTTCGCCGATGGCGGCGGCGGCGGCGTCGTTTTCGACATAGACCGGCACCGGCAGCACTTCGCCGAACAGGGCGGCGACATCGATCTCCGACCACACCTGGTAGGCGTCCGGCCGGTTGGCGACGGGGACGCGGCCGAGATCGTCGGGGATGCCGATGCCGATGCCCATGAGGCGGCTCATGTCGATGGCCTTGTCGGCGACGATCTTGTCGACTTCGGCCCGAAAGAAGGCGACCACGTCTTCCGGCATGGCGAAGTGGATCTCGCGGCAGACGCGGGCGCGCACATTGCCGACAAAATCGAGCGCCACGATGGCGATATGGTCGCGGTCGATATTGAGCCCGATGGAGAAGGCACCGTCCGGATTGACCACCAGCTTGGTGGCGGGCTGGCCGCGGCCGCCGAGCTGGCGTCCGGCCTTGAGGATCATGCCGTCATTCAGCAGGCGTTTGGTGATATTGGCGATGGCCGGGGCGGTCAGGCCGGTCAGGTTGACGATGTCAGCACGAGTGATGGGACCGCCGGCGGCGCGGATAGCTTGCAGGGTGACGCGCTGGTTATGGTCGCCGGCGCGTTCGAGATTGGTGCCTGAAAGGGAGTCGCCCAGGGAGCGTGCCCTGGCTTCGGCGCGGAAGGTCCCCCGGTTGCCGGTTTCCCGGTCGAAAGCATCCCAATCGTAAACACCCATGTATAAACCCCTCCGGGGCAGGTAAGCGTCTTTTCGTCTCCGGGGGACTTACCTGCGGCATTCCGGAGCGTTCTTGTTATTAGGCCTTGTTATTTCAGGCAGTTACCGGCCTGGTGGCGCAAGGCTGGCCTCGTTTATGCTATTCCCGTCGCATATTCAAGGCAAGTTGTTCTGTAATAAAGCTATAGGATGTATTGTCGTCGATTGTAAGCTTAAACCTGCGTAATCTAGACCTCGAAATAACTTTCATAGATGGCTTCATCGACCAGGTTGAGATTGGCCTGGAAGATATCGATGAATTCATGCAGGCCGGCGGAAATGATGTGGCTGGCATCCGAATCATGAATGCTTCGGCACAGGACGCCCATTTCCTGGCTGGCCTTTTGCGGCACCGTCTTGTCACCTGTCAGGGTGTCGAGGGCGGCGGCGGCAGCATCGAGGCAGAACAGTACCGATCGCGGGAAGGCCTTCGAAAACAGCAGGAACTGCGTCACGTCCTTGTAATTGATGGTGTGGAACTGCTGGCGGTACATTTCCAGCGCATTGACCGATTTCAGTACGGCGCCCCACTGGACGGCGTCATAGGCGCTATCCTTCCAGACATCATTATGCGGCAGCAGCAGGAAATATTTGACGTCGAGCAGACGGGCGGTCTTGTCGGCACGTTCCAGCATCTGGCCCATATGGGCGAACTGCCAGCCCATGTCACGGCTCATGGTGTTGTGCATCAGGCCGGTGAACAGGTGGCCGGACTGGCGGATTTCGCGGTAATAGTCCTGTAGGTCGGCCACGCTGCGTTTACGGCTCTGGCTCTGGGTCAGGTGGTAGATTTCGTTGATTTTTTCCCACATCTCAACCGGAATGACCTCGCGCACCGTGCGGGCGTTTTCGCGTGCGCGGAAGATGGATTGCAGGATCGAATTGGGATTTTTCTGGTCGAAGGTCATGAACTTGACCACGGCACGTTCATCGGCCTGCTTGTAGCGTTGGTTGAAATCCTCGTCGTCGCCGGAGGTGGCGATCAGCGGATACCACTGCGCCGCGTTCTGATCGAGGGCGAGGTCGAGCATCAGGTGGGTATTGACGTCGATAAAGCGGGCGACGCAGTCGGCGCGTTCGAGGTAACGGGCCATCCAGTAGATGGAGTTGGCGACACGGCTCAGCATATCAGTTCGCTCCCGTTTCGTCTTCGAGTACCCAGGTATCTTTTGACCCACCGCCCTGGCTGGAATTGACCACCAGCGAACCTTTCTTGAGCGCCACGCGGGTCAGCCCCCCCGGCAGGGTGAATATCTCTTCGCCATAGAGCGAATAGGGACGGAAATCGACGTGCCGACCTTCGATACTGTTGCCGATCAGGGTCGGGGCGCGGGAAAGGGACAGGGTTGGCTGGGCGATGTACTCGCGTGGCTTGGCCTTGATACGCTCGGCAAATTCCTTCTGTTCGGCCTTGGTGCTCTTGGGACCGATCAGCATGCCGTAGCCACCGGAGAGATTGACCGCCTTGACCACCAGCTTGTCGAGATTGGCAAGCACGTGTTCGCGATCCTTGTCGTCCTCGCAGATATAGGTCGGCACGTTGTGCGAGATGGCGTCCTCGCCGAGATAGTATTTGATGATGCGCGGCACATAGGCATAGATCGCCTTGTCGTCGGCTATGCCGGTGCCGGGGGCATTGGCGAGTGCCACATTGCCTTTGCGATAGGCGGTCATGATGCCGGGCACGCCCAGCAGGGATTCCGGCTTGAAAATCTGCGGATCGATGAATTCATCGTCGATACGACGGTAGATGACATCGACCTGGCGCAGGCCTTCGGTGGTGCGCATGAAGACCTTGTCGTCCTCGACCAGGAGATCAGAACCCTGCGCCAGCGGCACGCCCATCTGCTGCGCCAGGTAGGCGTGCTCGAAATAGGCGGAATTATAGATGCCGGGAGTCAGCACGATGATATTGGGATCGTCTTTCCCATGCGGCGCGATGTGCTTCAGCGTCTTGTAGAGATGGTCGCCATAATCCGAAACCGGGCGGATCTTCAGGGTGTGGAAGGCGGCCGGAAGGATGCGCTTGAGCACAGCGCGGTTTTCCAGCACGTAGGAAATCCCCGACGGACAGCGCAGATTGTCTTCCAGAACGTAGAACTCGCCGTCGCCATCGCGCACGAAATCGGTGCCGGAAATATGGGTCCAGACGCCTTTCGGCGGTTTCAGGCCCTCGCATGGCTTAAGATAGCAGGCCGATGAGAAGATCAGCTCGGACGGAATGACCTTGTCCTTGAGGATCTTCTGATCGTTATAGATGTCCTGGATGAAGAGATTGAGCGCGGTAATGCGCTGGGCGATGCCGCGCTCCAGCCGGGCCCAGTCGGCGCCTGAGACCATGCGCGGGATGATGTCGAACGGCAGGATCTTCTCGGTGCCCTTCTTGTCGCCATAGACATTGAAGGTATTGCCCGACTGGTAAAGGATGTCTTCGGCCAGTTTCTGCCGGCGTTTCAGTTCCGGTCGCGAGAGGGTATCGAGTTGCTCGACCAGAGGGCGGGCGCTGGGATGGGCCACGCCGTTGTCGGCAAAAAGCTCGTCATAGAAGCCATCGGTCTTGTACGTCTCTAGCGTCACTTTACTCGTCCGGTATATGGAGTGCCTCAGGCCCAGAATACGCGGACATGAGGCTGTTCGTTTACTTAACTGAAAACCTCATTCATCGTGACCTGGACCCGCAGCGTTTCCTTGGCCCCGCCACGATAGATCGTGCCTGCCGTGGGTGTGGCGTCCAGGTAGTTCCGGCCGCAGGCGACGCGAATATGATCCTGCGTCACCAGTATGCCGTTGGTGGGATCGAAGCCGCGCCAGCCGAGGTAGGGAATATAGATCTCCACCCAGGCATGGCTGGCATCGGACTGCATCTTGTTCTCGTAATCGGCGCCGGTGAAAACGTAGCCGACGCGATAGCGGGCCGGCACACCCAGAAGGCGCGCGAGGCAGATGAAGAGATTGGCGAAGTCCTGGCAGACGCCCTCGCGCGAGGCATAGACATCGAACGGTGTCGTCTTCAGCGAGGTCGAGCCCGGCACGTAGCGGAAATCGCGATAGATGGTCTGGTTGATGTCGTTCAGCGTGTCCAGCAGATGCCGGCCGTTGCGCTCGGCGAAGCTCATGGCATAGATCAGCAGTTCCTGGATCTGGGTCTCAGGCAGTTCCGGTGAGCGCAGATAGGGTTCCATCATCACCTGCTGCCAAGGCATCAGGGAGAGCGGAATGAAGTGCTGGCGCTTTTCCGGTGAAAAGTCGTCCGGCGAGCGGCCATAGATCTTAACCAGGGAGCGGCAGGAAATGGTCAGCTTCTTGTAGGGCTTGATGATGCTGTAGTGGATGGTCTGGTTGCCGAAAACATCCTCGAACCGCATGTCCTCGCCTTCGGCCGAGATGCTGAGCGTGCAGTTCACCACCTCCTGCAGGGCATCCTCCATCGGCATCAGGCGGAAGCTGTGCGTCGAGTGCTCGACCTCCTGTTCGTATGAATATTCGGTCGAGTGGACGACGTCATAAAGCCGGTAGGTGAGGGGGGAGCCGTCGGGCGAATGGGTCAGGGAGCGGGCATTGAGGATATTGTGCTGCACCGTCTTCATCTGCTGCAGCGACTGCAGGATGGAGAGCTGCTGCGCCTGTGCCTGCTGATCGGCGAACAGGTTGGGCTGCACGGTGCGGGCGCCCTGCAGGTGACCTTCCTGTTCGTGGATCGGCTGCTGCGCCGGGGCGGTCTTGCCTTCCTTCTTGTTGGTCCAGACCATGGCGCCGCGGCGGGCGATAATCAGCTGGCCTTTCTGCATCGGCTTCCAGTCGCCTTCGCGGAACGGCGAGGAGCAGAAGACCATGGCGGTGCGGAAGGTATCGCGCGGATTGTTGAGCGCAAAGGAGGCCGAGTCGGAATGATAGCCACGCTCGCCATGCGGGGGCGCCAGGCGACCGTAATACATATGGGTTTCCGACTGGGAACCGTAGAAGGCGGCCACACTGGTGCCGTCCGAGATCACCATGTCGGCGCTGCCCATGTCATCCAGCTGCAGGAACCAGCTCAAAAGCACCTGATGATCGACATCGGCCAGGCTGCGGGCGCCGTAATCCTGCACCTTGCCGAGCAGGAAACAGAAGGCCAGTTCGGAATCCGTGCGGCCCATGGGTTCGAGGAAGATCGACTTGTTGAAATGCAGCTTCTGCATGGCGGTCTTGTCGAGATCGCCATTGTGCATGAATACCCAGTCCTGGCCGGCAAAGCTGCGCGAGAAGGGCTGGGTCTCTAAATGGGTATAGCCGGAAGCGGCGCCGCGCACCTTGCAGAAGAAGACGGTGGAACGGAAGCTGTCCCAGTCGTGCATGGCGCCGTGAAGAGAACGGGTATCGCGCGCCGATGGGTCCTTCGCCACGATGGCGGCCTTGGTATCGCCCGGATACCAGGTCAGGCCCCAGCCCAGTGTGTGCTCACCCTTGACCCCCGCCTTGCGGAACTTAAGGTCGATCGCCGGCGAACTCAAACCGTCGAAACTGAAAGCCAGGATGTCACTCGAAATCGCGCTCAAAGAAATTGTTTCCCATATTGCAATGCAACTAGACTTTTTAAAATTGCCACTGTCTAGTCTTAAAGACGGCTTGATGACACTTTTTTTGTGATTCCGTAACGGGGGTTGTTACAGCGTCACAGAAACAGTCAATTAGAGTATCTGCGGAAGGGGTTCGATGAGTATTCTGGCTGCACTGCACCATGTTTCGGATTATCGCTATGATCGTCCGATCACCCTGGGGCCGCAGGTCATTCGTCTCCGTCCGGCGCCGCACACACGGGCGCATGTCCAGTCCTATGCGCTGAAGGTCGAGCCGGCCAACCACTTCATCAACTGGCAGCAGGATCCTTTCGGCAACTGGCTGGCGCGCATCGTCTTCCCGGAAAAGACTTCAAGCTTCAAGGTGACGGTCGATCTGGTGCTGGAGATCAAGGTCTTCAATCCATTCGACTTTTTTCTGGAAGAGTCGGCGACGAAGTTTCCCTTCACCTATGACGATTCCTTGAAGGACGAGCTGGCGCCTTATCTGGAGATCAAGGACACCGACCCGGTCCTGATGGACTATGTGGCCTCCATCTCCGACGAACCGATGGGCACAGTCGATTTCCTCGTCGCCTTCAACCAGAAGCTCAACAGCGACCTGAACTATACCCTGCGCATGGCGCCGGGCGTGCAGACCCCGGCTGAGACGCTCAACCTGCTGCAGGGATCTTGCCGCGACATGGCCTGGCTGGCCTGCCAGGTGCTGCGCCACAAGGGGCTGGCGACGCGTTTCGTCTCCGGCTATTCGATCCAGCTCAAGGCCGATGTCGCCTCGCTCGACGGGCCTTCGGGCGTTTCGGAGGATGTCACCGACCTGCACGCCTGGTATGAAGTCTATCTGCCGGGCGCCGGCTGGATCGGGCTTGACGCCACCTCCGGCATGTTTACCGGCGAGGGGCATATCCCGCTGTGCTGCGCGCCCAACCCGACCTCGGCCGCCCCGATCAGCGGGGCGCATGAACAGGCGGAATCGACCTTCGCCCACGAGATGAGCGTGACGCGCATCTATGAAAGCCGCCGCGTCACCCGGCCCTATTCGGAGGCCGAATGGGCGGATATCGATGCGCTCGGTGGCAAGGTCGATAAGAAGCTTGAAGCGCAGGATGTGCGCCTGACCATGGGCGGCGAGCCGACCTTTGTGTCGCTCGATGACCGACTGGGCGACGAGTGGCACTTCTCGGCGCTTTCCGATGCCAAGAAAAAGCTGGGCTACGACCTGTTCCAGCGGCTGTCAGGACGGTTTGCCAATGGCGCCCTGGCGCAGCACGCGCAGGGCAAATGGTATCCGGGGGAAATTCTGCCGCGTTGGGCGATGAACATGTACTGGCGACATGATGGTCAGCCGATCTGGCTCGATCCGGCCCTGCTGGCAGATCCGGAGGCCAAAAGCGGCCTCAAGCCGCCGGTGGCGGGCGCGTTTCTTGACAAACTGGCGGATGTGCTGGGCGTCGGTGGCGAACATGTCTTGTCCGCTTATGAGGATATTCCCTACCTGCTCTGGAAGGAACAACGCATCCCGCTGGAAGGCGAAATGCTCAAGGCGGATGTGTTTGAGGCCGCCGAGCGCAAGCGCCTGCAGGCGAAACTGGATGAGAATGTCGGCAAGCCCACGGGCTATGTCCTGCCGCTGGCCTTCTCGGCCAAGACCAATGCGTGGATCAGCAATGCGTGGAAATTCCGCACCGAGAAGATGATGCTGATACCTGGGGATTCGCCGGTCGGCCTGCGCTTGCCGCTCGGCGCGCTGCCGTATGTCGATCAGGCCCTGGTGGATGAGCACCTGTTTCCGCCGCGCTCACCCTTTGCCGAGACGGACGCGCTGGCGGATGCGGAAAAGACGGTGGGTGATTACTTTGCTTCTCCCCCCCTGCTTCGCCAAGAAGCTCGCAAGGGCGGAGATTCTGCTCCCAATGGCCTGATCCGCTCCGCCATCTGTGCGGAGGTGCGTCAGGGCAAGCTGTTCCTGTTCCTGCCGCCGCTGACCTATATCGAGCACTATCTCGACCTGATCCACGCCATCGAAGCCGTGGCCGCATCGCTCAAGCTGCCAGTCATCATCGAAGGCTATTCACCGCCGCGCGATCATCGCGTGGAGAGCATGTCGGTTACGCCCGATCCCGGCGTCATCGAGGTCAATATCCAGCCAGCGCGCTCCTGGCCGGAACTGAAAAACATCGTCACCACGGTCTATGAGGAGGCGACCCAGGCGCGCCTGGTTGCCGACAAGTTCATGATCGACGGCAAGCGTGTCGGCACCGGCGGTGGCAACCATATCGTCATGGGCGCCTCAAAGCCGGAAGATTCGCCCTTCCTGCGCCGGCCGGACGTACTGGCCTCGATGATCCGCTTCTGGCAGAACCATCCCTCGCTCAGCTATCTCTTTTCCGGCCTCTATATCGGGCCGACGTCTCAGGCGCCGCGCATCGACGAGGCGCGCCACGAGAGTCTGTATGAGCTGGAAATCGCGCTCAAGTCCATTCCGGTTGGCGGGGAGGTCTCGCCCTGGCTGGTCGATCGCCTGCTGCGCAACCTGCTGGTCGACCTGACTGGCAATACGCACCGCGCCGAGTTCTGCATCGACAAGCTCTATTCGCCGGACAGCGACCGCGGCCGCCTCGGCCTGCTGGAAATGCGCGGCTTCGAGATGTCGCCACATCCGCAGATGAACCTGATCCAGGCCCTGCTGATCCGGGCTCTGGTGGCGACCTTCTGGCAGACACCCTATACCGCGCCGCTGGTGCGCTGGGGCACGCAGTTGCATGACCGTTTCATGCTCGGCCATTACGTCCATGAGGATTTGATGGAGGTGCTGGGCTACTTACGCGGCAATGGTTTTGCCTTCTCGCCGGACTGGTTCATTCCCTTCTTCGATTTCCGTTTTCCGACGGTCGGCACCGTACAGATCGGCGACCTGACTCTGGAACTGAAGAACGCGCTGGAACCCTGGCCGGTGATGGGCGAGGAACAGAGCGGCGGCGGCACCTCGCGCGGGGTGGACAGCTCGGTCGAGCGGATGGAGATCCGGCTGAAGGGGGCGGTGTCCTCGCAGCATGTCGTGACCTGCAACGGCCTGCGCCTGCCGCTGACGGCGACGCGTGACGGCAATATCCAGGTGGCGGGCATCCGTTACAAGGCGTGGAACCCGTGGTCCTCCCTGCACCCCAACCTGCCGATCAATACGCCGCTGAAGTTCGATGTGCTGGATACCCGGCTGCAAAGGTCGCTCGGCGGCTGCAAATACCATGTCATGCACCCCGGCGGGCGCAATTACGATACCCTGCCGCTCAATGAAAACGAGGCGGAAGGCCGCCGCCTGTCACGTTTCGAGGCCCCGACCCACACGGCCGGCAAGGTCAAGATTCCACCGCTGGTGATAAATCCGGACTATCCGCACACGCTGGATCTGAGGTGGAAGCCCTAGGTTTAAATTCTGGCGGTCTCAGTTTTGCCGCAAGCCATCCGCTTAGTGTATCCAACGTGATATATCAGGGAGGGTTATTATGCGTAAAATTCTGTTTTTAACGGCGGCGGCCGGCTTTTTCATTTCCGGTATCGCTTCGGCCCAGACCGCAGCGCCACAAGCTTCGCCTTACGATAAGGCACCCTGGTGGATGAAGGAAAGCGTCATCACCCAGACGGGTTACGTCTTTACCGAAATCCCGGCCAATCGCGCCAATTTCTCCGCCACCTTCCTGACCGTGGCCGATACGGCGGAAAAGGCGCAGGCCCTGGCCATTGCCCAGACAAAGGGGCTGAACCAGGCGCTCGACAAGCTCGGCAAGGACAAGGTCCGCATCAGCACCAGCTTTTCCATGCGCGCGCTTTACGAGCAGTATCGCGACAAGAACGGCAATCGTATCGAGGACCAGCGCGGCGACAAGATCGAGAAGTATCAGGTGTCGCTGAATCTGTCGGTCGAGGTGCGCGACACGGACCTGCTGGAACGGGCTTATGCCTTGGTGCTGGCGGCGGCCCCGACCTCATCCACCCCGATCAATTTCTATCTCCAGCCGGATAATGACACCAATACCTGGCTCTATACCGAGGCCACCAAGGATGCGCATAACCGCGCCCTGCAATCGGCGACGGCGGCTGGGGGGAAGCTGGGGGGCATCAAGGTGATCGATCCCACGGGGCGTGCCTGCGAAACCGATATTCTGGCGCGGACACCGGATGGTTCATACGATAATACTCAGGCGCAGGAAGTGGATTATAAACAGGGGATTCAGGCGAGAATGGCTTCTCCACCGCCACCACCGGCGCCTATGGTTATGGGGCAGGACTATGCGCCCGGTTCTGCCGAGGATATTGAAGCCAAAGCCTTGCAGAATCCCTTTATCCAGACACCGCCTTTGCAAAGACTTGAGGCGAAATCCTGCGTTGTCTATGGTTTAAGCTGAGGCGGCCTTGAAATAATCATATTGCGGCGCAATATAAATCCCGGTTTCATTTGTTGAGGTCGGGATTTTTTACGCCATGTCCTTTGAGAAAACCACGTTGGAAACGAAGGCTGAACGCCTGACCGCCGCCTATGACCAGACCGTTCTGGTGCTCCAGGGGGGCGGCGCACTCGGCGCCTATCAGGCCGGGGCCTATGAAATCCTGCATGAAAACAAGGTGGAGCCCGACTGGGTGGCCGGCATTTCGATCGGCGCGATCAATGCCGCCATCATCGCCGGCAATGCACCGGAACACCGTATTTCTCACCTGCGCCAGTTCTGGAAGGATATAGCGACCACCGTGCCCGGCGAGACCGTGGCCAAGAAGCATGATGTCAGCGACTATACCTTCCGCCAGATGAGCGGCCTGATCAGTCTGATGGCCGGGGTGCAGAACTTCTACCGGCCATGGTTCCTGCCACCATGGTTCAATCAGCCGGGCACACCGGAAGCGACCAGCTTCTATGACACAGCCCCCTTGCGCGAAACGCTGTTGCGCCACGTCGATTTCGACCGCATTAATACCGGCGCGATGCGTCTGAGTCTGGGCGCGGTTCATGTCAAAACCGGTAATTTCGTCTATTTCGATAACCGCGATCGCCAGATCGGCCCCGAGCATGTCATGGCCAGCGCTGCCCTGCCACCGGGCTTCCCAGCTGTGCATATCGATGGCGAGGCCTATTGGGATGGCGGCCTGGTCTCCAATACGCCGCTCTCCTATGTGCTCGATGCCGGGGTGGCGAAGGACACCCTGATCTTCCAGATCGACCTGTTCAGCGCCGAAGGGCCGGAGCCAGGCAATATGGATGATGTACAGGAGCGGATGAAGGACATCACCTATTCCAGCCGTACCCGGCTGAATACCGATGCCTTTCTTGAAAAATACCGCCTGCGCCACGCTATTCGCGAACTGGCGAAGCATGTGGCGCCCGAAGTGCTGGAAACCATCTGCGGCAGCCGCCAGCCGGCGGATCTCTATGGCGGTCGGGTCAGCCTCGTCCACATCATCAATCGCGCCAATCGCCGTGAAATCCAGTCCAAGGATTATGAGTTCTGGCGTGCGTCTCTGGAAGAGCACTGGCGCGATGGCCGCCACGATGCGGGAATCGCCATCGCCGAAACCAGTTGGCGCACCTTCAGCGATCCGAATGCCGGGCTGGCGGTTTACGATTATATCCGGCCTGAAACGCGTCAAAAGCCGCTGAAACTGTGGCCCTGATGTCGCAGGTGCGTGGCAATAGTGCTGCGACGCAAAATTGACGATGCGTCAATACTGGCAGAAACGGGTATAGCCAGCCATATAATCGCCAGATCGAACAAGCGGGCGAAACGCGTCATGAAACCTTACCTTCCTCTCAGTCTGGCGGCGGCCCTGATGGTGCTGTCTTCACCGGTGCTGGCCCAAACCTCAGGTGTCCAGAGCCCGCAGGCAGTGGCTGATCAGAACGTCAAGGCCGAGACTCAGGACATGGCGACGCTCCAGCTCCAGGCGGCGGCGGGCGATATTGACGCACAGGTGCGGTTGGCCGACGATTATTTCACCGGCAACGGCATCGGCCAGGACTACGCACAGGCCTTCGAATGGTACAAGAAGGCGGCCAATGCCGGCAATCCGGAGGCCCAGACCGAGCTGGCCCTGATGTATGCCAAGGGCTATGACGTGGTGCCGGTCGATTACAAGGAAGCCCTGCGCTGGACGCGCATTGCCGCTGAACAGGGCTATGTCGGGGCCGAATACAATCTCGGCGTCGCCTATGATAACGGGCTGGGCGTGACGGCCGACCTGATGACAGCCTTTTCCTGGTACCTGAAGGCGGCTGAACAGGGCTATGACATCGCCCAGTTCAATGTCGGCACCATGTACGAACTGGGGCAGGGCGTTCTGGCCGATCCGGTGCAGGCGCGCGCCTGGTATCAGAAGGCGGCCGATCAGGGCAATGCCCCGGCGCGCTATAATCTCGGCAATATGTACATTGTCGGCAAGGGGGGCGAAAAGGATGCCGCCAAGGGGCTGGCCCTGATCGAGGCCTCGGCAAGGCAGGGCTTCCCGCTGGCGCAGAGCCGCATGGCCGGGTTCTATTATGCCGGAGAGAACGTGCCGCAGGACAAGGTCAAGGCCTATGCCTGGGCGCTGCTGGCCGCCGGTGACGGCGATCCGGACGGCGAGAATCTGATGAAGACCATGGACGGCAATCACCTGCTCAGCGAAGCCGATATGCGTCAGGCCTCCGATCTGGCCGACACCTACGCGTCGGCCCAGTAAGGGCGAGCGCAGATACGGAAAACAAAAAACGCCGGCCTGAAATCAGGTCCGGCGTTTTTGTTGTGAAGATGGTGGGCGCTACAGGGATTGAACCTGTGACCCCTACCATGTCAAGGTAGTGCTCTCCCGCTGAGCTAAGCGCCCATCTTCACGAGACCCGGTTGAACCGGAGCCGGGTGTATAGCCAAGCGTTTGCCGCTTAGCAAGCGCTGCAATCACTTTTTTCGGGGAAAAGTGAAAAACGGTCTGATTCCCGATCAAACGCTTTCATAGATATAAGAAATCTCCAAATGTCCGCATGACATTTGGCAAGCGCGACTGCGCGCCCGAGCCGTTGCGAGGTACATCTTAAGCAAAATGCCTGATTGAGACGGAACGTCTCTATCAGGCCGCGATCAGGCGTTCGACTTCGGTGACGATCTCGCGCAGATGCACCGGCTTTTCCAGCACCTTGGCATTGGGCGAGGCCTTCTGGGCATTGAGCGCCACGGCGGCGAAGCCGGTAATGAACATGATCTTGAGTTCCGGCTGGCGCTGGGCGGCGCGCTTGGCCACCTCGATGCCATCGGCGCCGGGCATGACGATATCGGTCAGCAGAAGATCATAGGGGCCCTGATCGAGCGCCAGTATGGCGGTGTCGCCATCCGCGCAGCTGATGACATCATAGCCGGCGCGCTGCAGGGCGCGGGAGAGGAAGCTGCGGACGGAATCCTCATCTTCGGCAAGGAGAATTTTCTTCATCGGTTCGGTCATTTAAAAAACCCCCAGGCTTGCCTATCATATCCGCCCTGACGCAGAAGTCATCATCTTTGCGGGGCGAGTGTAAATTAGGGGTGAAGACGTGACAGGAATGTCCTACTAAAGTGTTTATATGACAGAGACCTCTCCCGTCCCCTGGCACCTTGTCCACACCGCTGCGCATGCGCCGATTCTCATCCGGCCGCAGGGAGCGAGCCGGCTCGTCTACAGCCTGCCACACAGCGGGCGGTATTATCCGGACAGTTTCATCGCCGAGGCGCGCCAGACTCCGGAAGGCCTGCGCGTCAGTGAGGATGCCTTTGTCGACGAACTGGTGGCCGTTACGCCCGATACCGGCGTCTACGGTATTGTCAGCCGCTATGCCCGCGCCTTCTGCGACGTCAACCGCAATGCGCTGGAGCTGGATGCGCGGCTGATCCGGGGCGACCTGCCGCGGGCGGCCCTGTCGCTCAGCGCGCGCGTAAAGGCCGGTTTTGGCGTGATTGCGCGGCGTCTGAGCGCGGAAGAGGATATCTATCGCCAGCCGCTCGACATGCCGGAGGTCAACCGGCGCCTCGATCTGATTCACCGTCCTTACCATGAGGCGCTGAAGGGCCTGCTGGCAGAGGCGAGGCGAGCAGGACCGGTGGTGCTGGTCGACTGGCATTCCATGCCGAGCGCGGCGCTCAACCAGTTTCGTGCCGGAGAAGCAAAGCCCGATATCGTGCTGGGCAACCGCCACGGGGAAACCTGTTCGGAGGGGCTGGTGCGGCAGGTGAGGGGCGTGCTTGAGGCGGCCGGGCTGCGGGTCGGGCTGAACCGGCCCTTTGCCGGCGGCTATATTGTCGAGGCATATGGAAAGCCCGGTGCCGGCATCGAAGCCCTGCAGATCGAGATCAATCGCGCCCTCTATATGGACGAGGCAAGCCTGACCCTGCATTCCGGTGCGGACCGTCTCAAGCCGGTCTTCCAGACCCTGACCGAAAAACTGAAAGCCTTTTAAGGTAACGGTTCCGTGAACTTTGCGTTACCAAGTGCGGGCCAAAAAAAAGCCGCGCTCAACGGCGCGGCCAGTTTACAGGGAGGAAACGCCCAGGAAGGGCATCAGCGCTGAAAAGCGCCGAACAAGCTCAATTTAGTTTGCGATGCGAAAAAATGCAAGGTTCATTATCTGATAAATCGATCACGTATCGTTACAGTTGCTTTGAAGCTCAGGTTTTGTAAGGAAGCGGGAAGATCAGTATCCGCTTTGTGAATTGTGCGGTGCGATATTTTTCTTGCGGGACTGCACACTGGGGTCGAGCGGCTTGGGTGCCGTAGGGTAAGGGTGCGCTTCCAGTAACTCGCGCAGACGGCGCAGGCCTCGGGCCGATTGCGATCGTGATTGACGCCAGCCCAGCAGGACCACAGCGCCGATGCTGGCTATGGCCAGGTAGGTGGGGCCCCATAGCCAGGCGGCGGCGGCCAGCGAGAAATAATAGGCGCGCACCCCCTGGGAGAAACTGGTCATGGCCGGTTCGAGGATATTGGTGATGGCGTTGGTGAATTCGGCGGCGAGGTCCTCGTCCATGTTTTCCGGCAGGGAGCCCATGGCGGCAGCGCAATAGTTCATCTGACGCAGTGACCAGATGAAATCGAGCAGGCCGCGCGACAGGCAGACCAGGACCAGGGCCAGCTTAATCTGGAAAAGCTGGGTGGAGGAGACTTCGAGGCCGAGGGAGGTCAGCGACTTGAGCGGCAGGTGGCCGCCGAACAGCACGCCGGCCACGGCGGCGATCAGCAGCAGGTTGGCCGACGAAAAGTTGGTGGCCGAATTGACGGCGTGGGCCATCAGGTTCGAATCGAACAGCTTGATATCCCGGACGGTCATTTCCTTCATCCAGGCCCGGCGCACGACGCTCAGATCCCTGGCGATCAGGCCACTGCTCTTGGCGATCCGGCGCAGGAAGGGCTCGTAACCGAGCCAGCAGAAGACGAAGATGACGAGGCCGGCGATATCGAGCGGGCTTTCCTGAGCCGCGTGGATCAGGGTGTTAAGGATAGACATTCAGGTGCCTGTTAAAGCGAAGATGTGGCTTTTGACGACACCATATAAGAGTCTTTGTCAGACTTCGTCATGTAATTTGTCACAAAGATTGGCGAATTTACCTTTCTTCGCTTGTGCGAACAGGGGGCAACGCTTATGAAAGCGCACCTTTTTTGCTCAAGATCAAAGTTGCACAATGAATATTGATAAAATCTCCGTTGGTCCGAACGCGCCGTGGGATGTTCATGCGGTCATCGAAATCCCGCAGGGCGGCATGCCGGTGAAGTATGAGATGGACAAGGATTCCGGCGCCCTGTTCGTCGACCGCTTCCTCTATACCTCGATGTACTATCCGGGTAATTACGGCTTCATCCCGCACACCCTGGCCGATGACGGCGATCCGTGCGACGTCATGGTGGTCGGCCCGACCCCGGTCTATCCGGGCGTGGTTATCCGCGTGCGCCCGATCGGCGCGCTGATCATGGAAGACGAAGCCGGCCGTGACGAGAAGATCCTGGCCGTACCGGTCGACAAGCTGCACCCCTATTACACCAATGTGCAGAGCTATCGCCAGATGCCTTCCATCCTGATCGACCAGATCACGCACTTCTTTGCCCACTACAAGGATCTGGAAAAGGGCAAGACCACCAATGTCACCGGCTGGGTCGAGCCCGAAGCGGCCGCGCAGCTGATCCGCGACGGTCAGGAGCGCCTGGCCCAAAAGATCGGCTAAGCTCAGATCGGCTGAGCGCCGGTATCAAAACAAGAGCCGCCCTGTAGACGCCGGGCGGCTTTTTACTGCCCACAGGGTGAAAATGATTTGCATTAATTTGCAATGAGTGCTCGACTTGGTTGCCGAATGGCCCGATACCGATATTTCCTGCGCGATTTGTGGTGATGGGGACGTATTTCGGCTCGGATAGGGCTCAAAAGCGCCATTTTAGTGGAAATTTGGCCATATTTTGGCCATTTTCGTCGCCTTTTTGCATATCCTGTGGCGCGAAAAATTTGCAAAGTGTAGAATTTTTTCACGAATGGTATCGCTATCGCGAAATAAAATTGCGCACAACACGCTGTGGTTGGATTATTTCCCGCATCGTATACAATTTTTCGATGTATAACAATTGGATGACGGTTTGAGCCTGCGCGCGGGTAATATGGGGCCCGGCTGGTTTTCGTCACAATCCCTTGCTATATTATAACTCAATTTAGCGTATGCGTTGTGTACGGCCCGGATGTGTCGTGTGTGTTTTGCATCCTCTGGTTTCGGGCCTCAGTAGAGTATGTATTCACCCATGTCCAAAAAGAAAATGATGGCAAATTCCTCCCCGAATGTGGCCTCGCGTCTTTATGCCTTGGCAGTGGCCCGTGACACGGCCAACCTGGTTGACGTGGATGCCTCCCTGGCCCTGGCACGCGCCTCGGTCCGCACCCTTATGGCCCTGTCTCCCCAGGCAGCACTGCTCATGCGCAGTTTTGCCCAGGAAGAAATCGACCGCCTGTCCATGGAATGCACCGAAGAATCCCAGGGCTCGATTGCCCTGATCCAGGATGCGATCACCATGGCCTAAGCCTATGGCCTTAGTGGCTATAAAACCGATATGAGAAAAGGCGGTCTGCTGGCAGACCGCCTTTTCTTTTGCCGATTAGTCCGTCTGGTCGTCGACAGCGGCGTTCGGGCCGTTCTTCAGCACGGATTCGATGGCGTTCTTGGCGGAAGCCTTGGAGCTGTAGCCCTCGGTCCACCAGATGCTTTCGCCGTTATAGGTGAAATAGGCGACGAATTCGCCGGCCTTGTTCTTGCGGATTTCAAACTTGTGAGCCATGACGCAACTCCCTGTTTCGCGTAATATGGATGCACATTTCGCGCCGCAAGGGAGTACTTGTCAAGGTGTTTTGTGCGGTATTATCGCGCCTGTTTCAGGCCGAGATACCACATCAGGCCAAGGAAGGCGCCCTTGATGAAGGGGAGGGCAAGGAGAGTGAGCGCGCCGATGCCGCCGACCAGCACCGGTACCAGTACCTGGGCTGGATAAGCATAGAAAAAGCCGAACATGAAGGCCGGCGCAATAACGATGTGGCCGATCAGGATAATGGTGATATAGGCCGGACCGTCATCCGTGGGGTAGAGGCTGAGCGGCGTTTGGCAGGCCGGGCAGGCGTCGACCACCTTGAGATAGCCGCGAAACGCCGATGCTCGGCCGCAGCAGGGGCATTTGCGGTTCAGGCCGCGCAACAGGGCCTTGCCAAGGCTGACGCCGTCTCTCATGAGAGCCTCTTTCATATATTGGGCATGGATAATGGGGTCTGGCAGCGAAAATTGCCATGCGTTATGCTGACGCACACCAAAATGTGCGGTGAACAAGAAAAAGCTTGAAAATCATATAAAGATATCTTTATATGATTATATGGCTGACGCATATACTCCCTTATCCGGTTTCAACACCCTCCTTGAGGCGCTCAAGGCGGCGGGGGAGCCGACGCGCCTGCGCCTGTTGCGCCTGCTGGCGCGCGAAGAGCTGTCGGTCATGGAACTGGTGTCGATCCTCGAGCAGAGCCAGCCACGCATTTCCCGCCACCTCAAGCTGATGAGCGAGGCCGGGCTGATCGAACGTTTCCCCGACGGCGCCTGGGTCTTTTACCGGCTGTCGTCGTCGCCGGCCGTCCGGCCGCTGGTCGACGTCATACTGGGATCGCTGGACGACGCCTTTGCCGAGGACCTGCGTCAGCTAGAACGCGTGCGCCTGAGCCGGCGCAAGTCGGCGGAAGGTTATTTTGAAACCATCGCACCCAAGTGGGACGAGATTCGCAGCCACTATGTGTCTGAGGCGGATGTCGAGGCGGCGATCATCGCTACGCTTGGCGACCGGCCCTATGGCGCCCTGGTCGATCTCGGCACGGGCTCCGGCCGCATGCTGACCCTGCTGGGCGCGCGCAGCCAGTCGGCGGTCGGCATCGATCTGTCGCAGCACATGCTCAACATCGCGCGCTCCAAGGCCTTCGATGCCGAGCTGAACGGCATCGATTTCCGCCATGGCGATATCTACGATACCCGCCTGCCCGCGGCCTCGGCGGACCTGGTGATCGTTCACCAGGTGCTGCACTTCCTGGCCGATCCCGGCCGGGCCATTGCCGAGGCGGCGCGCCTGCTGAAGCCCGGTGGGCGGCTGCTGATCGTCGATTTCGAGCACCACGCGCTTGAAATCATGCGCGAGCAGTACCAGCACCGGCGGCTCGGCATGCTCGACGAGGATATGCGCAGCTGGTTCGATACCGCCGGACTAACGGCGGACAGCACAAAATCGCTGCCGCCAAAGGTGGCCGGCCTGACCGTCAAGATCTGGCTCGCCGTCAAGGCCTGACCCCTGAATTGCCTTACCAGGCACGAATTGAGAAACCTCCATGAGCCCTACGCTGAATCCCAGCTTGAAAACCGACCTGGCCCCCATTGCGCGCTCGCTCGCCGCCGGCGGCCAGAACCTGAAAGTGTCCTTCGAATTCTTCCCGCCCAAGACGGAAGAGATGGAAACGACCCTGTGGGACTCGATCCGCCGTCTGGCGCCGCTCAATCCGGAGTTCGTCTCGGTAACCTATGGCGCCGGCGGTTCGACGCGAGAACGCACGCACCGCACGGTCAAGCGCATCCTCGACGAGACGCATCTCAAGCCCGCCGCGCACCTGACCTGCGTCGATGCCTCGCGTGAGGAGGTCGATGAGGTGATCCGTGCCTATTGGGAGGCCGGTGTGCGCCACATCGTTTCCCTGCGCGGCGATCCGCCGACCGGATTCGGTGATTATGTGCCACGCGCCGATGGTTACCAGAACGCCACCGAACTGACCGCCGCCATCAAGCGGATCGGCGATTTCGAGGTCAGTGTCGGGGTTTATCCGGAAAAGCATCCGCAAAGCCCGTCGCTCGATTTCGATCTCGATGTGTTACGTCAGAAGGTCGACGCCGGGGCGACGCGCGGCATCAGCCAGTTCTTCTTCGAGCCGGCCACCTTCCTGCGTTATCGCGATGCCGTGGCCGATGCCGGAATCCGGATCGACCTGACGCCGGGCATCATGCCGGTGACCAATTTCAAGGGTCTGCGGCGCATGGCCGCCGCCTGCGAGGCCGCCATTCCCGCCTGGCTGGAAAGCCTGTTCGAGGGGCTGGACGACGACGCGGAGACGCGCAAGCTGCTGGCCTCGGCTGTGGCCGTCGAAATGTGTTTGGGGCTGGAACGCGAAGGTGTAGAGAACTTCCACTTTTACACGCTGAACCGCGCCGACCTGGTCTTTGCCATCGGCCGGATTTTGGGACTGAAGGAACAAGCCGCATGACTCGCAGCGAACGTATCGAAATCCTGAAAGCGGCCGCCAGGGAACGCATCCTGATCTTGGACGGTTCGTGGGGCGTTATGATCCAGCGCCGCGGGCTGGAGGAGGCCGACTTTCTCGGCGAGCGCTTCAAGGGCCACAAGGGCCAGATGAAGGGCAATAACGATATCCTGTGCCTGACGCGGCCGGATATCATCGCCGACCTGCATCACCAGTATTATGCGGCTGGCGCCGATATCTCCGAGACCAACACCTTCTCGGCCACCACCATCGCGCAGGACGATTATCACCTCGACCTGCAATCGGTCATCGATATCAACCGCGAAGGCGCGAAGATCGCCCGCCAGGCGGCCGATGAGTGGACGGCAAAGGAACCGCATAAGCCGCGTTTCGTCGCCGGGTCCATCGGTCCGCTCAACAAGATGCTCAGCATGTCTTCGGACGTGAACGATCCCGGTGCGCGGCTGGTGACCTTCGATCAGGTCTATCAGGCCTATCGCGAGCAGATTGCCGCGCTCTATGAGGGAGGCGTCGATCTCTACCTGATCGAGACCATCACCGACACGCTGAACTGCAAGGCGGCGATCAAGGCCATTCTCGACCTCGAAGACGAGGGCCAGGAAGCCCTGCCGATCTGGATTTCCGGTACCATCACCGATCGCTCCGGCCGCACCCTTTCCGGTCAGACCGCCGAGGCCTTCTGGAACAGCGTGCGCCATGCCAAGCCGTTCGCCGTGGGCTTCAACTGCGCGCTGGGCGCCGACCTGATGCGGCCGCATATTGCTGAACTGGCGCGCGTGGCCGATTGCCTGGTGGCGGCCTATCCCAATGCCGGCCTGCCGAACGCCATGGGCCAATACGACGAGCAGCCGCACGAGACCGCCCATGAGCTTCACGAATGGGCGAAGGATGGCATAGTCAATATACTGGGTGGCTGCTGCGGTACTACGCCGGACCATATCAAGCATGTGGCCGATGAGGTTGCCGGCATTACCCCGCGCCAGATTCCCGAACGACCGAAGGCCCTGCGTCTGGCCGGTCTGGAGCCGTTCGAGCTGAGCTAAATACCACTGTCAAAAAATCGTCGCTAAGGACGCTATCCAGGTCTTCGCAACCGCGATATCGTCCGGTTTCTGGTGAAACAATAGGGGCTGACCATGGTAACGAGGCGGGATATTCTGGCACGGTTCACGGCAGTGGCAGGCTTTGCCGGCGGCTATGCTGCGCTGCACGCGCTGGGCATGACGGGCAATGCGGCCTGGGCGGGTATGCCCGAACTGGCGCCGGGCTCGGGCGCCGGCATCCGTGTGGCGATTCTGGGAGCCGGTCCGGCGGGCCTGGCCTCGGCCTATGAACTGAAAAAGGCCGGTTATGATGTCACGATCCTAGAGGCGCGCGATCGTGTCGGCGGCCGTAACTGGACGGTGCGCAAGGGCACTGAGATCAATTTCCTCGATGGCACGAAGCAGGTCTGCGCCTTCGATGAGGGGCAGTTCTTCAATGCCGGTCCGGCACGCATTCCGGCGCACCACCAGGCGACACTGGGTTATTGCCGCGAACTGGGGGTTCTGACCGAGACCGAAATCAACTGGACCGGCCGGGCCCGCATTCAGGCCGACCGGCTGAATGGCGGCAAGCCGATCGAGATGCGCCAGGCGGTCTATGACTATCGCGGCCATATGGCGGAACTGGTGGCCAAGGTCGGCAAGGCCGGGGCGCTCGATGGCGCCCTGTCGAAGGACGATCGCGACCGTCTGATGGATGTGCTGCCGACCTGGGGCGGTTTGAGCAAGAACCTCGTCTATGAAGGCTCGGAAAATATCGGCTTTGCCCAGGACCCCGGTTCGTTCGGACAGGCGCCGAAGATCGGCACGCCCTTGCCTCTGTCGGTGGTGGGCGATCCGTTCGTGCAGGCCGTGGCGACTTTCGCCGATATCGCCGACTTCCAGGCCACCATGCAGCAGCCGGTCGGCGGCATGGACCGAATCCCCATGGCTTTCGAGGCGCATCTCGGCAATATCATCCGCAAGGGCTGCGAGGTGAAGCGCATCCGCAAAACCAGCCGCAAGGGCCGGGCGGGTGTCGATATCTTCTATTTCGATACCGTGACCGGCCAGCCGGAAGTGCTTTCCGCCGATTACTGCATCTGCACCCTGCCGCCGCCGGCCCTGGCGAAGATCGACGGCGATTTCTCCAGGCCGGTCAAGGCGGCAATCGACAAGACGAAAGGCAGCATGAGTGGCGGCTACAAGATCGCCTTCCAGTCGCCGCGCTTCTGGGAAAGCAACCACCAGATCTATGGCGGCCTGAGCTTTACTGACCGCGATACCTTCGCCACCTGGTATCCCTCCGACCGGCTGATGTCGCCCAACGGTATCCTCATCGCCGGCTATGCCTTCGACGACAAGCCAGCGTCGCGATCGATGCCGGAACAGATCGCCTATGCCCGCGAGACCATCGAGCGTCTGCATCCGGGGCAATCGGGGCAGATGACCGCGCCGACCATTGTCTACTGGCCGCAGATTCCCTACAGCCAGGGCCTGGCCAGCTTTATCGCCGAAACGGACCCGGAGTCGTTTGCCCTGCTGAACCAGCCGGATGGCCCGATCTGGTTCGCCGGCGATCACCTGAGCTATGTCTCGTCATGGCAGCAGGGCGCGTTCGTCTCGGCGCACCGTGTGGTCAACAGCATCGCCGAGCGCGTCCAAAGTACTAAGGTTTAAGGAGAAGACCATGATCCGTATCCCCGTTCTGATCGCCGGCCTCGCACTTGCGGCGCCCGCTGCCCATGCACAAGCGGTTCAATACAGCTATCCGGCGCCGACTTCGCCGATTGCCAGTTCGGTTGTGGTGCCGCCGGGCTATGCCACGATCTATCTCAGCGGCATGGTGCCCGATGTGGCGTATCCGGAGGCCGAGAAGGGCAGCATCGCCGCCTATGGCACCACGGAAGAACAGACGGAATCGGTGCTGGCCAAGCTGCGCGCCACGCTGCAGGCGCAGGGCCTCGACTTCAAGGATGTGGTCAGCATGCATGTCTTTCTGGTCGGTGATCCGGCGCAGGGCGGCAAGATGGATTTCGGCGGCATGATGAAGGCCTATTCGCGCCATTTCGGCACGCCGGATCAGCCCAACCGGCCGGTGCGCGCCACAGTGCAGGTGGCGGCATTGGCGGCGCCGGGCTTTCTGGTCGAGATCGAGGTGATTGCCGTGAAACCGGCAGCGGCGGCGCTTGTGAAATAGGGTGGCGGCGCGGTCGCAATTGTCCTAAGAGAACGGCATATTACGATTTTTGAGACCGCAATGCAGACCACCATCCTTTTCGGCGGCACCAGCCGCGAACGCCTTGTTTCTGTCGCCAGTGCCCAAGCCCTGACTCAGGCCTTGCCGCAAGCCGACCTGTGGTTCTGGGATCTCGACGGCACGGTGCATGTGACTTCGCAGGCCTGCCTGCTGGGCCATGAAAAGCCGTTCGAGGTGCCGTTCAAGGCCGATGGCGCCACCCTCGGCAGCGTGGCCGAGGCGCTCGACGCCGCGGCCGCCGAAGATCGTGTGCTGGTGCTGGGCCTGCACGGCGGCACGGCGGAAAACGGCCAGTTTCAGGTCCTGGCCGAGGCGCGGGGCGTGCCCTTTACCGGCTCCGGCTCGGCCGCTTCGCATCTGGCGTTCGACAAGACGGCGGCCAAGCTGTTCGCCGGCCTGGCCGGTGTGCATTCGCCGTCGAGCGTGACGCTGGAAGAGGCCGATGAGGCGCTGGCCCACTATGGCCGCCTGATCGCCAAGCCGGCGCAGGAGGGCTCGTCCTACGGCCTGATCTACGTCAATTCCTCGCAGGATATCGCCGCCGTGAAGCGCGAGTCCGCCAGCATGGCCTATCTGATCGAGCCCTTCATCACCGGGCCGGAAGCGACCTGTGGCGTGCTGGAGCAGGCCGATGGCTCGGTTATCGCCCTGCCGCCGGTCGAGATCGTGCCGGGCGATGGCGCCTTCGATTATGCTGGTAAGTACCTGAAATCGACAACGCAGGAAATCTGCCCGGCGCGTTTCGATCCCGCCATCAATGCCGAACTGCAGCGCCTGGCGATCAAGGCCCACAAGGCGATGAGCTGCCGGGGTTATTCGCGCTCTGACTTCATTATTTCGGACGCGAAAGTTAATGGGGGACCGGTCTATCTGGAAACCAACACCCTGCCTGGTTTGACCAAGGCCTCGCTCTATCCGAAGTCGCTGAAGGCACAGGGGATCGACTTTATCGATTTCCTCAATGGTCAGGTTGAATTGGCAGTCAGGCGTGCGGGGAAGTAGATGGGCGTCTGGTCCAGCGGTCCGTTCGATAATGATGACGCCGCCGACTTCATGATGGAGCTGGAGGCCGAACCGTCATGGGATGTGCTGCGCGATGTCTTCAAGGACGTGTTCGCGCACGAGGACTATGTCGAGCTGGCCGAAGGGGCGCGGGCCTATGCTGCCGCCGCCCTGGTGACGGTGGCCATCGGCAAGAGCGACGTGTCGGCTCAGGACTATTACATGATCGTCGGCGATATGGGGGCCATGCCCGAAGACCTGCCGGGCCTGGCCAGATCCGCTGTGAAGCGCATCAGCACCGGCGATTCCGAAATCCGGGAACTCTATCTCGACAGCGGTTCCTACAGTGAATGGGCAGGCATTATTGCCGCCATTGAGAAAGCTTTGGCGGGCTGATGGCCGAAGAGAAGTCAGCACCTGATTGGTATCATGAGTGGAAGCATGAAGCTTTTCATCAGTTGATGGACAAACAAGATCGGTTGGAAGCTGATTATGGGCTTAATACCTGGCCTCGTTATGACTATGATGTTGATGCAGGCCGTTTGACATTTTCACAAGATGGTGTGGTCAAGGTCATGGCCGACATTCAGGTCGTCGGCACAATTGGTTCCAAGGATTGGTTGTGGGCATGGGCCAATGATCACTGGCCGGATCATGTTGTTGCCGATATGGAAGAGGTTGTGAGTTTCGGAGAGACGCATGGCATTCTGGAATTGATAAGTGGCTATGTCACGGATACTGATCTGAACCAATTAGGATGGAAATTGACCGCCGTAGCCGTGCGTATCCTGAATGCTGTGGGCGCTTATCGTCCGCCCAGTGAAACGGGCGCATTGTTTCTTCTTATAAAATCCATACGTCTAGTGAACTAATGACTCCTACCTTTATCAATATCGGCGAACGCACCAATGTCACCGGTTCCGCCAAGTTCAAGAAGCTGATCGTCGAGGGCAACTATACCGAAGCCCTGGCCGTGGCGCGCCAGCAGGTCGAGGCCGGGGCACAGATCATCGACGTCAATATGGACGAGGGACTGCTCGATTCTGAAGTGGCCATGCGCACCTTCCTGAACCTGATGGCGGCCGAGCCGGATATCGCCCGCGTGCCGGTGATGATTGACTCATCCAAGTGGGAAGTCATCGAAGCCGGGCTGAAATGCGTACAGGGCAAGGCCATCGTTAATTCGATCTCGATGAAGGAGGGCCTCGACAAGTTCAAGGAACAGGCGCGCGCCTGCATGCGCTATGGCGCCGCAGTCGTGGTCATGGCCTTCGATGAGGTCGGCCAGGCCGATACCGCCGCACGCAAGATAGAGATCTGCACGAAGGCCTATCGCGTGCTGGTCGATGAGGTCGGTTTCCCGCCGGAAGATATCATCTTCGATCCGAACATTTTCGCCGTGGCGACCGGCATTGACGAGCACAACAACTATGCCGTCGACTTCATCGAAGGCACCCGCGCCATCAAGCAGACCCTGCCTTACGCGCGGGTATCCGGGGGCGTGTCGAACGTCTCCTTCTCCTTCCGCGGCAATGAGCCGGTACGCCGGGCGATCCACAGCGTCTTCCTCTATCACGCCATCAAGGCGGGCATGGATATGGGCATCGTCAATGCCGGCGACCTGCCGGTCTATGACGATATCGACGCTGAATTGCGTCAGGCGGTCGAAGATGTGATCCTCAATCGGCCGCAGCGCCACAATGTCAGCAATACCGAATACCTCGTTGATCTCGCCCCGAAATACAAGGGCGAGAAGGGGCAGGTCCAGCAGGTTAATCTGGCCTGGCGCGAAGGCACGGTCGAGGAGCGCCTGAAACACGCCCTGGTCCATGGCATTACCGAATTTATCGATGCCGATACCGAGGAGGCGCGTCTGGCCTCTGCCCGGCCGCTGCACGTCATCGAAGGGCCACTGATGGCCGGCATGAACGTGGTCGGCGACCTGTTCGGCGCCGGCAAGATGTTCCTGCCGCAGGTGGTGAAGTCGGCACGCGTCATGAAGCAGTCGGTGGCCTATCTGATGCCCTTCATGGAGGCCGAGAAGGAGGGCGGCGAGCACAAGGCGGCCGGCAAGGTGCTGATGGCCACCGTCAAGGGCGATGTCCACGATATCGGCAAGAACATCGTCGGCGTCGTGCTGCAATGTAATAATTACGAGGTCATCGACCTAGGCGTCATGGTGCCGGCGGATCGCATCCTGGCAGAGGCCAGGGCGCACAATGTCGATATGATCGGTCTGTCAGGCCTGATTACGCCGTCGCTGGACGAGATGGTGTTTGTGGCGCGCGAGATGCAGCGTCAGGGCTTCGATATGCCGTTGCTGATCGGCGGGGCGACGACTTCCAAGACGCACACGGCGGTCAAGATCGAGCCGGGTTACGCCAATAATCAGGTGGTCTATGTGCTCGATGCCTCGCGGGCTGTGGGGGTGGTGTCGAACCTGCTGGGTGACGACAGGGACACATTCAAGACTGAGACCAAGGCCGATTACGAGAAGGTGCGCCTGGCCTATGGTCGCGGCAATTCACAGCCGCGGTCCTCGCTTGAAGAGGCGCGGGCCAACAAATTCAAAATCGACTTCGCCGCCGAGCCGCCGGTGGCGCCGTCCTTCCTCGGCCTGAAGACCTTCTCGCCCTATGATCTGCACGATCTGGCCGATCATATCGACTGGACGCCCTTCTTTGCCACCTGGGAGCTGGCTGGCAAGTTTCCGGCCATTCTGGAGGATGAGATTGTCGGTGAGGCGGCCACCAGTCTCTACAAGGACGCCCGCGAAATGCTGGCGAAGATCCTTGAAGAGAAGTGGTTCGAGGCGCGCGGCACGATCGGCTTCTGGCCGGCCAATGCCACCGAAGACGACGATATCGAGGTTTATGAAGACGAGACGCGCTCGAAGGTTATTGCGCGCTTCCAGACCCTGCGCCAGCAGATGAAGAAGACCCGTGAGGGCCAGTCCAATACCGCCCTGTCAGACTTTATTGCCCCGAAAGGCACACCGGACTGGATCGGCGGCTTTGCCGTCACCGCCGGCCATGGGGAGATGGAAATTGCCAAGGCTTTCAAGGCCAAGGGCGACGACTATAACGCCATCCTTTCGACCGCCCTGGCCGACCGCCTGGCCGAGGCCTTCGCCGAGGCGCTGCATGCCCGCGTCCGTCGCGAACTGTGGGGCTATGCGCCGGATGAGAAGCTGTCGGTCGAGGAGCTGATTGCCGAAAAATACACTGGCATCCGTCCGGCGCCGGGCTATCCCGCCCAGCCGGACCATACCGAAAAATGGACCCTGTTCGACCTGCTCGACGCCCGTGCGCGCACCGGCATGGAACTGACGGAAAGCCTGGCCATGACGCCGCCGGCCTCGGTTTCGGGCATGTATTTCGCTCACCCGAAGGCGCACTATTTCGGCGTCGGCAAGATCGAGAAAGACCAGGTGGCGGACTATGCCCGCCGCAAGGGCTGGGCGGTCGATGAGGCCGAGCGCTGGCTCAGCCCTATCCTCAACTACGTGCCCTGATCAGGCGGGTTGAGCCACGGCCACCGGCTGGGACATCTGCGGCTTGCGGCCACGTAAGGAAAGCAGGGTGTTGCGCAGCCAGCTGTCGGAATGCGGGTCGACATAATGATAGAGCGCCGTTGCGCGAATCTTGTCCGGATCGCAGGATTCATTGGCATGAACCGATCGGTAGCCCCAGAAGAAATAGACGTTTCCGGGAGTCATGCGGATCTTTTCCGGCTTTAGCCCGCCCGACAGGACACCCTTGCGCAGGTGGGTCTGCATCAGGCGATTATCCAGGAAGAACTTGTCGATCAGATTGCCGAAATAAGTCTTCCTGAGGGGGCGCGTATTGGGGAACATGATCAGGTCGCCCGGCTGGCCCTCGGTGGGGATCAGAATGGGCACCAGAATGGTCAGGACGTAGGAATCGTAATGAAAGAAATAGGCATTCTGCTCGCCGGTCTGGCCAGCCAGGCAGCGCAGGATGTTATAGAAGGAGACGGGCGGTGCCGGCTTGCGGGTGCCGGACTCGTAAAGCTGGCGGCAAACCTGCTGGAAATTGGCCGAACGGCTCAGTTCCTGGAGCAGTGTGCCGGCCAGTTCCGCGGCTGAAAAGGCGATATATTCTCCGCCGTTCTTTTGTACCCTGTCTTCAATGAACTGGCGCAGACCGGAGAGCAGATCGGAAGGAATACAGTTCTCCACGACCCCATAGCCGTGCCTGTCCATATCGGTGGCAATAGTCGCGGCCGCGTCTGCGGCCACGGACGGGAAAACGTCCATGAGATAGCCCTGCGGGAAAGAATGCGATTCGAACTGTAATTTCGTAAGACTAGGTGCATTACCGCAGTGCGGTCAACGTGAAACACGCATGATGCGAGCCTATTCCCTTATGCGGCGAACTGTTTTCGCCCGCCGGGAGAGTCTGTCATTGTAAAATATAACACAGCCTGTGATGCAGGCAGTAATGTCAAATGCTTAAGAAGCCGGCGCCTCTGTCTTCTTCTTAGGCACATTGGTCCAGCCCAGACGATAGCCCAGGCCTTCCGACCAGGAACGCTTTTCGACATGGTTCGGATTGAGCGGCTGCTGAGTGGAATAGGTGGTTTCCGCATCGGTGGCCGTGGCATCGGCGGTTTGCGGCACCGAGGGAAGGGCGCGCGAGGCCGTGGCGCGGCTGGCCAGGGTATTGGTGGCCAGAGGGCCGTCGCCATTGACCGGCGCGGTGGCGGCGGTCAGGACCGGCTTCGGCTTTTCATTGTAATCGTGCGGCCCACCGGAATTCAGCGCCAGGGCGATGGCGTCCAGTTCGTCCTCGGTGGCCATTTCGGCGAACAGGTTCGGATGGCCGGAGAGGCGGACGGCGGCATGTTCGCAATCGCCCGGCAGCTGCCAGTTGGCATAGGCCATGGCGGCTTCCTTGGTCGGCGCCTCGCGGGCGGCGGACCATTCATTGTAACCGTAATCGCGGGCGTCCTCGGCCTTTTTGTGCTGGGCCTCGTCCTTGCCCTTGCCGGAAAGGGTGAGCGCGGCCTCATAGGCGCGCAGGTAGGACATGCCGATCGTCTGGATCTGGTCGTCGACCGGCATGACGGAATCGACCAGCTCGGCCATTTCCATGTTGCCGGAGAGTACACCATGGCACCAGGCCACGCGCAGGAAATCGTCCTTCGGGGCGTCTTCCAGCGTCGGGGCATGCAGGCTGCCATCGGCATTGCGGCCGGTGACGGCGGGGTTATTGGCCGGGACTGCCACCTTCTTCGCGGCCACATTCTTTGCGGTTACATTCTTTGCGGTTACGGGGCGCTTCTTCGCAGTCGCGGCCTGCGCTGGCAGGACGGACGCGCCGGCAAGGGCACAGAGGGTCAGAATAAGGGCGGACGATCTCAGCAGGCGCAAAGGAGGCTCCGGAAAGGGACGGTAAAGGTGATCAGAACACTGAAGAGCGTGCGGCAAAAACGCACATGTCTTCTGCCTGAAGGCTAACCTATACAGCAAGTAAGGCATAAAATCGCCATTAGGTATGTTTTTTTGCGAGTCTTACAGAAACTTAAGCACACACTCCGCCGTATTTCCGCTAAGATCAGCTTCCATAAGTACGCAGGTAATGATGTCGTTCTGGAAAAATCTGGCCCAGCTGGCGGTGCGTAGGTTTGATGCCGCCGAATGCACGGAGTGCCCGAAGGGGCCGCCGGGCGCCGATCCGGCCTTCGCCACGGCGGTGACGGCGCTGGGCGCCAAGCTTGCCATGGCCGATGGCCTGGCTCATGAGGTCGAGCAGACGGCGTTCCTGCATGTCTTCCAGCCCGATGACAAGGCGATGCGCGATGTCATGCGCCTCTATGACCTGGCGCGCCAGACCAGTCTCGGTTTCGAATCCTATGCCACCCGCCTGGCCAAGCGCTATGCGTCCTGCCCGCAAATCCTGGAGGATGTGCTGGAAGGGTTGTTCCATATAGCCATATCGGATGGTCATCTCAGCCATCAGGAAGAGACCTATCTGGAAACCGTGGCCGGGCTTTTTGGCATTCAGAAGACCGCTTATCGCCGCATCCGGGCTGGCTATGTGCCTTTGGGCGAGGACGATCCCTACCATATTCTGGGCCTGCTGCCGGATGCTTCGGATGACGAAATCCGCCTGGCCCGCAAGGCGCGCCTCACCGATTTCCATCCGGACCGCATACGGGCGCGCGGCCTGCCGGTGGACTTCGAGGCGCTCTATACAAAGAAGACTGCCCTGATCAACTCGGCTTATGACCAGATTGTGAAGGAGCGGGCACTGCTCGCCTAAGTAACGAAATTTGCGATCTTTTTATGCTGCAAAGCAGTATGAAAACTGGTTTTGGAGCGGATATTTTCGTCACAAAACCCTTACAGAGGTTGACGTGAGACTTATTCGTGCCAATCTTTGCTGTTAAGAGACGTGTATTGTCTCGGTGTTAAGAGGTTATACTGATGACCAAGCGTGATGCGTCCTTTGTCCGTTCTGCCTACAAACCCTGGGGTGAGGTTCGCCGTAAGAACATGATTGCCCGCCTGTTGAGCAGCCTGATGATGACGTTGATAGGTCTGGCAGTTGTGGCCGGCCTTGCGGTTCTGGCCCTGTTCGCGGCCTCGGTGGCGATGATCGGCGCGGCTGTGGTCGGTGTCATGGGGCTGACAGCCTTCCTGACGCGCAAGCCCGCCAAGGTGCGCATCCATGCCGAGGATGGCAAGGGCGTCTACGAGGCCCGCAAAAACGGTTCAACCTGGACCGTCTATTAAGGCTTTCGCCCGAAGAGATTTGAAGCGCCGCTATCGCTCGATGGCGGCGTTTTTTATTTGGCCCATCATCGGATTGCCGTTAAGACCGGCACATGATCGAAACGCCGTCTCCCAATTTCAATGAACGCAAGGGCCCGCCGGACATGGTGGTGCTGCACTATACCGGCATGCAGAGCGGTGAGGCGGCCCTGGCGCGGATGTGCGACCCGGACGCCAAGGTTTCCGCGCATTACATGGTCGAGACAGACGGGCGGATTTTCCGTCTGGTGCCGGAAGAGCGCCGGGCCTGGCACGCCGGTGTCAGCTTCTGGAAGGGCGAGACCGATATCAATGGCTGCGCGATCGGTATCGAGATCGTCAATCCGGGACATGAGTTCGGCTATCGTGACTTTCCGCCGGTCCAGATCGACGCCGTGATCGGCCTGCTGGATGGCATTCGCGAGCGCTGGGATATTCCGGATTCGCGCATACTGGGCCATTCCGATGTGGCGCCGGCCCGCAAGGAAGACCCAGGCGAACGCTTTCCGTGGGCGGAACTGGCGGCGCATGGCCACGGCCTGTGGGTGACGCCGGAGTTACCGCCAGAGGGCGTTATGGGGCCGCCGCTGGGCGGTGGCGATATCGGTCTGGGAGTCTTCTCGCTGCAATCGGCTCTGGGCAAGCTGGGCTATAATATCCTGGCTGGCGGCCCCTATGACGACGAGACGGCGACCATCGTCACCGCCTTCCAGCGTCACTGGCTGCCGGAACAGATAGGCACGGATTTACAGGGCCGGGCCGATGCGAAACTGCGCGTCACCCTGATGGCCCTGCTGCGCCATATTACCCTGCTGGACGTTTAGCCGCACCAGATGCCAACGGGCTTTTCCTGAGCGGTCTTCACATAGTCCTGGAAGACACTGCAGCTGATCCGCCCCGCCTTGTCCTTGACCGTGATCTGCACCAGCGGCGAGCCGGTATTGATGTCCTTGACGCGGTCCTTCGGCATACCGTTGCCGGTCATATGCACCGTCTGGTCCTTTGCCTCGACCTCGACCGTATCGGTATTGAACTCGATGGCCCCGCCGGCATTGGCCAGGTGCATGGTCTCCGGCACAGGCAGGCCGTAATACATAGCCGAAACGGTCAGGGTTTTGGCCTTCGCGGCGGCTTCGGGCTTGACGTGCAGAGCGATATCGTAGCTGAAATCGAGCGGCCTTGGCGCGGCCGAAGCCGATGCGGGCGCCTCGGCGGGCTTAGGTGAACACTGAACGAGCACCAGAGCCGCCAGGCTGGCGATGACAACCTTATGGAACACGCGCTCCCCCTTATCGTTTTCTTATGTGTCGAACGCAAATTGCGAACCACGCTTTTATACTGTATTGGCCCAGCTGTCACAATTGCAGTCCTTAGTGGATTCCGGTTGAAAATATCTCGTGCCCAATACTGGAGGTCACCATGTTCAAGTCGGTTCTCGCCCTCACATTCGCCGCCCTGGCGCTGGCTGCCTGCAGCCCGTCAAAGCCCGCCGGCGACGCGTCCGCCCCGGCCGCGACAGGTGGTATCAATGGCGCTGGCGCCACCTTCCCGGCCCCGCTCTATTCGGCCTGGGCCGAGACCTACAAGACCGAAACCGGCACGGCGCTGAATTATCAGGCCATCGGTTCCGGCGGTGGCATCAAGCAGATCGAGGCCGGCACGGTCGATTTTGGCGCCAGCGACAAGCCGCTGAAGCCGGAAGAGCTGGACAAGAACGGCCTCTACCAGTTCCCGGCGGTCATGGGCGGCATCGTGCCCCTGGTCAACCTGACAGGCGTCGAGCCCGGCAAGCTGAAGCTGAGCGGCCCGCTGCTGGCCGATATCTTCCTCGGCAAGGTCACCACCTGGAACGATCCGGCGATCACCGCCCTGAATCCTGATCTCAAGCTGCCGGCCCTGCCGATCACCGTGGTCCACCGCTCGGATGGCTCCGGCACCTCCTTCCTCTATACCACCTACCTGGCCTCGCAGTCGCCGGAATGGGCGTCGAAGGTCGGGGCCTCGGACACGGTGGAATGGCCGGCGGGCATGGGCGGCAAGGGCAATGACGGCGTCGCCGCCTTCGTCAAGCAGACCGTGGGCTCGATCGGCTATGTCGAATACGCCTACGCCAAGAAGAACGGCGGCACCTATGCCCTGGTGAAGAACAAGGCCGGTAATTTCCCGCAACCTGCCGCCGCCGCCTTCTCGGCCGCCGCTTCGAGCGCCGACTGGGCCAAGGCCGCCGGCAACTATATCCTGCTGCTTGACCAGCCGGGCGCCGATGCCTGGCCGCTGACCGGCGCCACCTTCATCCTCGTTCACAAGACCCAGACCGATGCCGCCAAGGGCGCTGCCGTGCTGAAGTTCTTCGACTGGGCCTACAAGAATGGCGATACGGCTGCCGGTTCGCTCGACTATGTGCCGATGCCGGACTCGGTCAAGGCGATGGTCCGCCAGCAATGGTCCGCGGTCCAGGCCGATGGCAAGCCGGTCTATACCGCGCAGTAAGCTTCCCGGCTTTCAATAGAAACCCCGCGATCACCGATCGCGGGGTTTTTTGTTTCTTCTCCTCCCCGCTATCGCAGAGGAGGAGAAAGTTAAATCAAACCAGAACCTGTAATTTTGAGCACCGGCGTAAAGGTCGGTTTTGCATCCGGCAGCTTCACGCTCAGACCATCCATGCCCAGCTCGAATTTCAGCGGCTCGGCATAGCCCAGCAGTTCGACCTTTTCGATCGTGCCCTTGCGTTGCTGAGATCCCTCGGCCATCGAATAGACCTGCACAAAGCCGTTTTCCGGCCACTCCTGCACCAGGGCATACAAGGCGCCGGCCTTGGTGGTGAAGCGAATATCCTCGTGGCTGAAAGGCTTGGCCTTGTTTTCATCCATGTCACCGGCCGAAGGCGGCGCGAAGGGGCCTTCGCCGAAGATATCCCATGGACGGGTGGCGAAGATGGCCTCGCCATTGACCGCCATCCAGGCGGCCATGTCGGCCAGGATCTTCTCTTCCTTCTCATCGATCGAGCCATTGCCGCGCACCGGAATGCTCAGCAGCATGTTGCCGTTTTTCGATACGACGTCGGCCAGGCGCTGGATGACATCTTTCGCCGTCTTGTAACCGTTGCGTTCATAGAGCGGGCGGTCATAGTGCCAGTTGCCGATGCAGGTACAGGTCTGCCATGGGATTTCGCGCAGTTGGTCTGAATAGCCGCGTTCGACATCCTCGGTGATCGCCTTGCGCTGCAGGTCGTTCAGGCGCTTGCCGGTGGCGACCACCTCCAGCTTGCCGTGCCACTTGTAACTGGCATTGTAGTAATAGGCGGTGGCGTCGAGGCCGGCCTGTTCCAGCGGCAGGGTGGTGTTGTCGAAATAGACGAGATCGGGCTGGTACTTGTCGACCAGATCCTGCTGGCGCAGCGCCCATTTCTTCACAAAGTACGGATCGCCCGGCGGCACGGTTTCCGGCCACTGGCCGGAATGGCTGTCGTTGTAAGCCTGCATGTCCTTGATGCTGGTGATGCCATCGGGCGGCACCAGATCGCCTTCGGGGCCGACATAGAGTTCATGCGGGTCGTAACCCTCCCACCACTTGCCCTTGCCGTCTTCCTTCTTCACACGGAAGGCATCGTAGCGCAGGCCACGCGCCGGACCTTCGCCATCATAACCGAAGGCGGTCGCCCACCAGTGCCAGGCATGGGCGCCGTGGTTGGAGACGCCGAATTTCAGTCCCTGCGCGCGCGCGGCCTTGGCCCAGGTGCCGACCACATCGCGCTTCGGGCCGAGCTTTGTGGCGTTCCAGCTCTGGTATTTGGAATCGAACATATCGAAATTGTCGTGGTGATTGGCCAGCGAGACGAAGTATTTCGCGCCGGCCGCCTTGTAGAGCCCGATCAGACGATCCGGGTCCCACTGATCGACCTTCCACTGGCCGATGAACTCCATAAAGCCGAACTGGGCCGGATGGCCGTAGGTCTGGACATGGTGCTCGTAATAGGGATTGCCCTGCTGGTACATCTGACGGCCGTACCAGTCACCCCATTCGGGCACGCATTGAGGGCCCCAGTGCGCCCAGATGCCGAGTTTGGCGTCACGGAACCATTCCGGCGTCTGATAGCTTTCGGCCAGCGATTCCCAGGAGCCTTTGAAGACGGGCTTTGCGGTGGCTTCGGCAGCGACGGGTGCGACAAAGGCGGCGCCGGTCGCGGTAGCCAGAAGGTGGCGTCTATTCAGTTTCATCGGGCGGTTCCATTTGGAATGGCAGGGCGGGCAGATCATCGCCGCTGTAGAGATTGGTGAAGGGGGCGTCGGACCAGGCGTAGCGCACTCTGAAAGCGTGGGCTGTGTTGGCGCCGGGGAGGACAATCGTACTGCCCTTGACTATGGCAGTTGTGTATCGGCAGCTATCGGGTTTGTCGCACACCTCAAACCCGATGGCGGTATCGGAACTGTAAGTCTTCAGGCCGGTTTCGGCATAACGGAAATTGACCACCAGATCGGCGCCGGAGCGCGTCACCGAAATGGCTTCCGGTCCGGTCGGGGCGACCGCCTGTCCGAAGGCGAGATGATCGACCGCCCGGGCCGCGCGCAGCCCGATAATGTTCTTCTGCGTCGGGTGAATATCGCTGCGGTCGCCGAAATCATAGCTGACGATCAGGGCGGCGTGCGGATCGGCATCGACGGTCAGGCGCTGGGCCTCGCGCAGTTCCGCCCAGTGCGAGACGCCGGGTGCAGTCGAGGTTGAGCCATAGGTCGAAAGCTGCATGATCAGTACGGGCAGGTCGGGCGCGGCAAAGGCCTTGCGCCAGTCAGCCATCAGCATCGGCAGCAGGGTGCGGTATTCGGCGGCGGCATCGGCATTGGATTCGCCCTGATACCAGGCCGCGGCCTTGACCGTATAGGGCGCCAGCGGGGCGATCATGCCGTTATAGAGGGTATTGAGGCTCGACGGCACATCCCAGGGGGCTGCGGGGATGGTGAGGCCTTTCGCCGCCATGCCGGTCTTGTAGGTCCAGTCGGTGGAGAGCGGAATGGCCTGGCCGTCACTGGTTTTAACGAAGCGCATGTCAGGCGTGCCGGTCAGGCCGTTACTGCCGAGTACCCGCAGTACGATGACGTTCTCGCCCGTTTTGAAAACGCCGGCCGGCACCTTGTAATCGCGCCACACCCAGTTAATGCCGCCGCTGCCGACCCACTGACCGTTGATCCAGGTGGTGTCGAAGGTATCGACCGGGCCCAGGGTCAGTTCATTGGCCCTGGCGGCCTGCTCGGCGGTCAGCGTCACGCGGGTGCGCAGCCAGACCACGCCTTCGAAGGCCTTGAGGTCGGCGGCATCGCTGTCCTTCCAGCCGCTGGTCGCTTTCAGATGAGACCAGGCAGAATCGTTAAAAGCCGGCGAAATCCAGGCGCGCTGCGCCTTGGCGGATTTGTCATGGGCGTCCCACCAGGTTTCCTGCGCTTTCGCGTGGTCCGCCTGCGCCTTGTCCGGCGCCGCGCCATACTGAGCCACGGCGTCGACACCGGCAGTATAGGCGGGCAGGGTACGTAAGGAGGCCGGGCTGATCCAGCCCTGGATGGTGGTGCCGCCCCAGTCGCTGGCGATAAAGCCGACCGGCACCTTGTGTTCTTTCTGCAGGGCCTTGCTCATGTAATAGCAGACGGCCGAGGCGTCACCGGTGGTGTTGGGACCGGCCACCTGCCAGGCGGGTACTGTCTTCAGGTCTTCGCGCGGCGCGGCGGAGCTGTCCCTCTCGATATTGACGAAGCGCAGGTTCGGGTTGGCTGAGGCGCTGATCTCGCCCCAGGCGCCGGTCGAGAGCCGCGCCGGAAATTCCATGTTGGACTGGCCGGAGCAGAGATAGACATCGCCGATCAGGATATCGTTCAGGGTGGTGGTGGCCTGGCCGTCGGAAACAGTGAGGGCATAGGGGCCGCCCGCTGTCAGGGCGGGCAGGGTGGTCTTCCACTTGCCATCGGCACCGGTGGTGGCGGTGGCGGTCTGGCCGTTGACGGCGATAGTCAGTGACGCGTTCGGCGTGGCGGTGCCCCAGACAGTGACCGGCTGGTCGCGCTGCAGCACGGCATGATCGCCGAAGATATGGGCGAACTGTGGTGTCGTTTGCGCATGGACAGCGAAAGGCAGGATGGTCAGCAGGCCTGTGGTCGCGGCCAGGGCGATGAGACGGCGGATATGGGACCGCATTGGTTTCCCCTCAACATATTATGGGTATGGCGCGCTCTTGCCGGCGGCCAGTCGCATAGCGTCAAATTATCATACCTTTTTCAAGTGTTTTCTGCATCGGGGTTTTCTTTTGTCAAATCGCTTTCAGGTGTAAAAACGCCGTTCGGCATCACCCTGCTGTGTGGGTTTGCTTCAGGATTTGCCCCCAGGATTTGCCAAGTAAGCGATTGCAGCCTATAGATTCGCTGTAACGGGAATGAAAACGGGGTACAGGGTTTGGCGCGCAAGGTCGGCAGGCGAGGGGGCAATATCGTCACCATTCATGATGTAGCGCGCCATGTCGGCGTCTCCCCCATGACGGTGTCGCGTGTCATCAATGGCGAGAAGAACGTGCGCGAGGAAACCCGCGCCAAGGTGATGGCCTCGGTCGAGGCGCTGAACTATTCGCCCAACCTGGCGGCGCGCTCGTTGGCGACGCAGGATTCCGCCCGCATCGGCCTGCTCTATTCCAACCCCTCCGTGGCTTTCCTGAGCGAGTTCCTGCTGGGCATCCTGTCCGAAAGCTCGCAGAGCGGCGCGCAATTGCTGATCGAATCCTGTGAGGGGCCGGAGGGCGCCACCACCGCGCTGGAGAAGATGAAATCGGCCGGTTGCGATGGCGTCATCCTGTCGCCGCCGCTCAGCGATTCCACCCGTGTCGCCAAGATCCTGCAGGACATGAAGATGCCTTTCGTCGGCGTCGCCATGGCCCGGCCCGATCCGAATGTCTCCTGCGTCACCATCGATGATTTCAAGGCCGCCGCCGCCATGACACGACGCCTGATCGAGCTGGGGCACCGCGACATCGGTTTCATCAAGGGACAGCCCAACGCCTATGCCAGCCAGATCCGCTATGACGGTTTCGCGGCGGCGATGGAAAAAGCGGGTCTGACCATCGATCCCGGCCATGTGGCGCAGGGCTATTTCACCTACCGTTCCGGCTTCGATGCCGCCGAGCGGATGCTGAGCCAAAAGGTGCGGCCCACGGCTATCTTCGCCTCCAATGACGACATGGCCGCCGGCGCCGTAGCTTCCGCCCATCGTTTGGGCCTGGAAGTGCCGGAAAAGCTGACCGTGGTGGGCTTCGACGACACGGCTATGGCCTCCAGCGTCTGGCCGGAACTGACGACGGTGCGCCAGCCGATTTCCGACATGGCAGGGCTTTCCGTGCGGTTGCTGCTCGACCAGATCAAGGGCTACCGCGCCGGGCGGCCGTTCGAGGCGGTGCGCGAGGTGCGCGATTTCTCGCTGATCGAACGCCAGTCTTCGGCGGTCCTGGATGCGGCGGGCAAGCCGAACGCTTGAAAGCATATATAAAACGATATTTATTGGCGGAAATGTCATCTTTCCGCTTGACAGAAAGGCGCGCCTGCCGGATTGGTAGCGCTAACAAACGGGCTGTGACCTGCCAAGGGGTATAACAGCTGCAAACGGGTAGAGAAAACGCGGATAAGCTATCCGCCCAAGCATTGAAGGACTTAAATACAAATGCCTGATTTCCTGCCTGATGACTGGCGCAGCGCCACCCTGGTCGGTCGCATCCAGACCGCCGAAGGTCCCACGCCGATCATGATAAAGAACGGCGAAGTGTTCGACATGTCGCCGATCGCGCCTACGGTTTCACAACTGCTGAAGGCCTGGCCCGAAGCCGGCGTACCCGAAGGCGGCCTGCCGTTCGGTGGTTTCGAGGATTTCGAATTTTCCAAAAGCTGGGCGGCCGATGGCGCCGCGGCCCATCGTACCGGCAGCCAGCTGCTCTCACCGATCGATCTGCAATGCGTCAAGGCCGCCGGCGTCACCTTCGCCGTCTCGGCGGTCGAGCGTGTGATCGAAGAACGCGCCCGTGGCGATGCCGACAAGGCGCAGGCCATCCGCAACGATCTGGCGGAACGCGTCGGCGGTGATATCCGCTCGGTCAAGCCGGGCACGGAAGCCTCGGCCAAGCTGAAGGCGGCGCTGATTGCCGATGGCCTGTGGTCGCAATATCTCGAAGTCGCCATCGGCCCGGACGCCGAGGTCTTCACCAAGTCGCCGGTGCTGTCCAGCGTCGGCTGGGGCGATGAGGTCGGCGTGCGATCGGATTCGACTTGGAATAACCCGGAACCGGAAGTCGTCATGGTCGTGACGCCGGAAGGTCGCGCCGTGGGGGCCACGCTCGGCAACGACGTCAATCTGCGCTGCTTCGAAGGCCGCTCGGCCCTGCTGCTCGGCAAGGCGAAGGACAATAACGCCTCCTGCGCGCTCGGTCCCTTCATCCGTATGTTCGACGACAGCTTCACCATCGATGACGTGCGTTCGGCCGTGCTCGACCTGAAGATCGATGGGCCGGAAGGCTACGAGCTGGTCGGCCGCTCGACCATGAGCGAGATCAGCCGCGATCCGCTCGACCTGATCGCCCAGGCGATGAGCGAGCATCACTATCCGGACGGCTTCGTGCTGATGCTCGGCACCCTGTTCGCCCCGACCCAGGACCGCGATACGCCGGGCCGCGGCTTCACCCACAAGGTGGGCGATGTGGTCAAGGTCTCCACGGCCAAGCTGGGCATGCTGGAAAACCGCGTCACCACCTCGAAGGACGCCCGCGAATGGACCTTCGGCATCGCCGACCTGATGCAAAACCTTGCCGACCGTGGCCTGCTCAAGGCCCGTAATACCGAACACACCCATAAAAAAGCGTCCTGAGAAGAGACCGCCTGCACAAGTGAGTAATCCCATATGACTACCCCCGCGCCGTCTGCCATCTATCCCAGCCTCAAGGGCCGCAAGGTGTTGATCACCGGCGGCGGTTCCGGCATCGGTGCGGGGCTCGTCACCGGCTTTGTCCGTCAGGGCGCCATCGTGCATTTCATCGATCTGGTCGATGATGTGAGCGCTACCTTGCCGGGCGATAATGCGCCGGTCTTCCACAAGTGCGACCTGACCGATACGCCGGCCCTGGAAAAGACCCTGGCCGGTATCCTCAGCGACGGGCCGGTGCATATTCTGCTGAACAACGCTGCGCGTGACGACCGCCATTCGCTGTCGGAAGTGACCTCGGAATTTTTCGACGCCAATATCGCCGTCAATCTCAAGCACATGGCCATGTGTACCCGCGCTGTGGCGCCGGGCATGAAGGCGGCCGGCGGCGGCGCCATCATCAATTTCGGTTCGATCTCGTGGCATCTCGGCCTGCCGGACCTGGTGCTTTACGAAACCGCCAAGGCGGCGATCGAGGGCTTTACCCGTGCCCTGGCCCGCGAGCTGGGCCCGGACGATATCCGCGTCACCACCATCATTCCCGGCAATGTGAAAACCAAGCGCCAGGAGAAATGGTATACGCCGGAAGGCGAGCGCCAGATCGTGGAAGCGCAGTGCCTGCCGGGCCGTATCGTGCCGGACAACGTTGCCGCCCTGGCCCTGTTCCTGGCCTCGGACGACGCCGCGCTCTGCACCGGCCATGGCTACTGGATCGACGCCGGCTGGCGGTAAGCTAAGGCGCGAAGCTTTTCTTTTGTACCTCCCCGACGTGTCGGGGAGGGGGACCACCCTTCGCTAAAGCTTCGGGCGGCAAGCCGTACTTTAGTGGCTTGTCCCACGTAGCCTTGGCGTAGTGGGATGGCGGAGTTTCTTACTTTTAAAGAGACGCATATGACCGATCTTTTCCAGCCCGCCTGTATCTGGGACCTGAAGGCCACGCTCGGCGAGGGGCCGGTGTGGTCGGCAAGGGACCATGCCGTCTGGTTTGTCGATATCAAGTCACAGCACGTCCATCGCTACGATGTCCGCACCGGCGGGCACCAGACTTATCATGCACCGAGCCCCAGCGGCTTCATCGCCCCCAAAAAGCACGGCGGCTTTATCGTCGGCTGCAAGACCGGGCTCTATGATTTCGATCCTGTCTCCGGTGCCTTCACCTTCCTGACCCATGTCGAGCCCGGCCTGCCGACCAACCGCCTCAACGACGGCTATGTCGACGCGCAGGGGCGCCTGTGGTTCGGTTCCATGGACGATGACGAAGAACGCCCGACCGGCAGGCTCTATCGTTACGATGCGCGCGGCCTGAAGGCGATGGATGACGACTACGTCATCACCAACGGCCCGGCGGTTTCGCCCGATGGCAAGACCCTCTATCACAATGACACCCTGAAAAAGATCATCTACGCCTTCGATCTCAGCCCGGAAGGGCAGTTGTCCAACAAGCGCATCTTCGCTCAACTCGATCAGGATGCCTTGCCGGATGTCGCAAGCCCCGTCTGCTATGCCGGCGATTTCGAACGCCACGGCGAACACGGCGACGGCTATATGGACGGGCCGGTGGTCGACAGCGCCGGCAATGTCTGGAACGCGCTGTTCTTCGGCTGGGGCGTCAACTGTTATGCACCGGATGGCCGCCTGATCCGTCGTGTCAGGTTCCCCGTCTCCAATGTCACCAAGATCGCTTTCGGCGGCCCGGACCTGAAGACCATCTATGCCACCACGGCCGCCAAGGGCTTAAGCAACGAAGACCTCAAGGCCCAGCCGCTGGCCGGCGGCCTGTTCACTTTCCAGAGCGATATCGCGGGCCAGCCCCAGAATGAGATTGCGCATGTCTAAACGTATTCCCGCCACTGCCAATGGCCGTTTCCGCTCGCAGGAATGGTTCGAGGCCCCCGGCCATATCGATATGGCGGCGCTCTACCTTGAGCGCTTCATGAACTACGGCATCACGCCGCAGGAACTGCGCTCGGGCCGGCCGATTATCGGCATCGCCCAGTCCGGCAGCGACCTGTCGCCGTGCAACCGCATCCATATGGACCTGGCCAAGCGTACCCGCGAAGGCATCCGCGACGCCGGCGGCATCTGCATCGAGTTCCCGGTCCATCCGATCTTCGAGAACTGCCGCCGCCCCACCGCGGCCATCGACCGCAACCTGTCGATGATGACCCTGATCGAGATCCTGCACGGCTATCCGATCGATGCCGTGGTCCTGACCACAGGCTGCGACAAGACCACGCCGGCCGGCATCATGGCCGCCACGGCGGTCGATATCCCGGCCATCGTGCTTTCGGGCGGGCCTATGCTCGATGGCTGGCATGAAGGCGATCTGGTCGGTTCCGGCACGGTCATCTGGCGCGCCCGCCGCAAGCTCGGCGCCGGCGAAATCACCGAGGAAGAATTCATTGACATGGCCTGCGCCTCGGCGCCTTCGGCCGGCCACTGCAACACCATGGGCACGGCCTCGACCATGAACGCCGTAGCCGAAGTCATGGGGCTGTCGTTACCTGGCTGTTCGGCTATTCCGGCGCCCTATCGCGAACGCGGCCAGATGGCCTATGAGACCGGCGTGCGCATCGTCGAGATGGCCTATGAGGACCTCAAGCCGTCGAAGATCCTGACCAAGGCCTCCTTCACCAACGCCATCGCGGCCGTGGCGGCCATCGGCGGCTCGACCAATGCTCAGCCGCACATCACGGCCATGGCGCGTCACGCCGGGGTAGAGATCACCGACGCCGACTGGATGAAGGCGCACGATATCCCGCTGATCCTCAACATGCAGCCCTCGGGCAAGTATCTCGGCGAACGCTTCCATCGTGCCGGTGGCGTGCCGGCCATCCTGGCGGAACTGCTTGATGCCGGCCTGGTCGATGGCAAGGCTGCCACCATCACCGGCAAGACCATCGCGGACAATAATACCGGCCGCAACAGCAAGGATCGCGAGATGATCCGCACCATCGCCAATCCGATGATGGAACGCGCCGGCTTTATGGTGCTGAAGGGCAACCTGTTCGACTACGCCATCATGAAGACCTCGGTGATCTCTGACGAGTTCCGCCAGCGTTACTTAAGCGAACCCGGCAACGAGAACGTCTTCGAATGCAAGGCGGTCGTTTTCGACGGCTCGACCGACTATCACAACCGGCTGAACGATCCGGCGCTGGGCATAGACGAGCGCACCATACTGGTGATCCGTGGCTCCGGTCCGGTCGGCTGGCCGGGCTCGGCCGAGGTCGTCAATATGCAGCCGCCCGATGCGCTGCTGAAACGGGGCATAACCTCGCTCCCGACCCTGGGTGACGGCCGCCAGTCGGGCACCTCGGACAGTCCGTCCATCCTCAATGCCTCGCCCGAATCGGCGGTCGGCGGCGGTCTGGCCTGGCTGCGCACAGGCGACATCATCCGCATCGACCTCAATAAGGGCACCTGCGACATGCTGGTTGACGCAGATGTTATCGAAACACGCAAAAAGGACGGTTTGCCGCCGGTGCCGGAAAGCCAGACACCCTGGCAGGAAATCTACCGCGCTACGGTATCGCAATTGCACACCGGCGCGGTGATGGAACCGGCGTTGAAATACAAGAAGATCGCCGAGACCATGCCCCGGCATAACCACTGAGACGAAGATGGCAATGGTGCGATGCGTCATTGCCATCATTTTTGTTAGCGATAACAATCTGGCCGCGAACTTGGCGAAAATTCGGCTAAACGGCTGGAAAATATCGCCCTTTTCTATGGTTTCGCTTTGCGTGCGCAGGCTTTTGAATTATGGTCCGGCGCAAGCGTCAGGGAAGAAAACGGGCAATCAGATCCGGATGAAAAGGCGCGATCAAGTAGGGAACGCGGGCACTGTGTCCGCCTGCTAGGGAGATTAAGGGGTATGTCCTCAACAACAAAGTCCGTGAACATGGGACTGGTCATGGGGCTCGCCATCGGCGCGGCGCTGGGCGGTCTTCTGTTCGGTTACGACACCGCCGTCATTTCCGGCGCGGTCGAAGCCATCGATCACAATTTTGTCCAGCCGCGCACCGAGCTGAGCGAACTGGCGCGTAACGCCATGACCGGCAATGCCGTCGGTATCGCCCTGTGGGGCTGCTTCCTGGGCTCGCTGATCGCCGGTCCGCTGGCCACTGCCATCGGCCGCCGTTCGGGCATGATGATTGCCGCCGTCCTGTTCTTCATCTCGTCGATTCTGGCCGGCTATCCGGAATTCGGTATCGGCCAAATCGGCGGCATGGGGCCTGACGCGCTGACGCCCTTCATGATCTACCGCTTCCTCGGCGGCTGCGCCATTGGCATGGCTTCGCTGATCTCACCGCTCTACATCGCGGAAATCGCCCCGGCCAGTCAGCGCGGCCTGCTGGTCACCTTCCAGCAGATCGCCATCGTCGGCGGCATGCTGCTGGTCTATTTCGTCAACCTGAAGATCGGCGAAATGGGCGATGACGCCTGGGTGCTGGCCACCGGCTGGCGCCACATGCTGGCTTCCTGCGCCATTCCCGCCGCCCTGTTCTTCCTGGCTGCCTTCTTCATGCCGGATACCCCGCGCTGGTACGTCATGAAGGGCCGTGAGGAAAAGGCCATGAAACTGCTGACTTCGCTCGATGGCCCCGAGGTCGCCAAGGACACCCTGGCTGAAATCAAGGCCAGCCTGTCCGAACATTCGGGCAAGCTGTTCTCGTTCGGCGCCGGCGTGATCGTGGTAGGTGTGCTGTTGTCGGTCTTCCAGCAGTTTGTCGGCATCAACGCCGTGCTGTACTATGCACCGCTGATGTTCAAGAACATGGGCTCCGGCACGGACACGGCGCTGCTGCAAACCGTCATCGTCGGCGCGGCCAATGTTCTGTTCACCCTGGTGGCCACCGTGACCGTCGACCGCTGGGGCCGCAAGCCGCTGCTGATCCTGGGCGCCATCATGATGGCGATCTCCATGGCCCTGCTGGGGTATTTCTTCCAGACCCATACCGAAGGCACGGCGCTGCTTTATGCCGCGATCTTCTATATCGCCGGCTTCGCCCTGTCGTGGGGGCCCGTCGTCTGGGTGCTGCTGTCGGAAATGTTCCCGAACTCGATCAAGGGGCCGGCCATGGCGGTCGCCGTCGCGGCGCAGTGGATCTCCAACTACATTGTCACGGCCTCCTTCAAGGTGGTGGATGGCGACACGGCGATCAATGCCATCTTCAATCACGGTCTGAACTACTATGTCTACGCCGGGTGCTCGGTCCTGGCTGCGCTTTTCGTGTGGAAGTTCGTGCCGGAAACCAAGGGCAAGACTCTGGAAGCGATTGAAAGCCTCTGGAAGAAGTCTTAAACTATTACCTGATACAGGGCGGAGTCTGACAGGGGCTCCGCCCGTTTGTTTTAAGCGACGAAAGATAAAAAATGCTGCGCTTAAGCTCTGCTGACACCATTCTTGATCTCAATCCGGCTGTGGCGGGCAGTATTGCGCGCCTGACCCACAAAGGTGTCGATGTCATGCGCCCGACACCGGAAAGCGCGACCGACGCGCTGCAGACCGCCTGTTTCCCGCTGGTGCCCTTCGCCAACCGCATCCGCAATGGCGAATTCGTTTTCGAGGGGCATAAGGTGCACCTGTCACCCAATCTCGGCGACGGTCATCCGCACCCGCTGCACGGTCAGGGCTGGCGCAAACCCTGGCAGGTGATCGAAAGCTCAGCCGCCCGCGCGGTGCTGGGCTATCACCATTTCGCCGATGACTGGCCGTGGGAATATGAGGCTAACCTGATCTATGAAGTGCGGCCCGATGGTCTGCGCAGCTATCTCAGCGTCCGGAACCTGTCGAAGGCCACCATGCCGGCGGGGCTCGGTTTCCATCCCTATTTCGTCCGCCAGCCGGACTCGCGCCTGAAGGCGGCGGTCGATGGTGTCTGGATTTCCGACGAGGAAACCCTGCCGCGCAACTGGCACGCCGGCGTTTTCCGCAAGGACTGGACCCATGGCGACGAGATCGCCTTCGATATCACCATCGATAACGCCTATACCGGCTTCAACGGGCGCGCCGAAATCTATGACGGCGACCGCCTGACCCACACGTTGCGCGCCTCACCGGATTGCCACTGGCTGCACATCTTCGTGCCGCTGGATGGTGATTATTTCTGCGTCGAACCGGTCAATCATATGCCCGATCCGTTCAACCAGCCCAATTCCGGCCTCAAGTGCCTGAAGCCGGGCGAGTCGCGGATGATCTGGATGGATATTGCCATCCACGACTAGAGGCGGGTTAAACAAAAGCCCCATCCCCCTTCGCCAAGGCTTCGGGGGACAAGCCGTAAAGTAACGGGTCAAGGGGCCGCGCCCCTTGCTAGTTGATCCAGCCGCCGTCGATGATGTGGATCTGACCGGTGGTGAAGCTCGATTCATCCGAAGCCAGGTAAAGCGCCAGATTGGCCAGTTCGCTGGTCCGCCCCAGGCGGCCCATGGCCTGGCGGGCATTGAATTCGGCATAGGCCTTGTCGAAGTCGCCGGTGTCGCGCAGGCGCTGCAACAGGGACGGGGTCTCGACCGTGCCAGGGCAGATGGCATTGCAGCGGATGCCCTTGGTGACGAAATCCGCCGCCACGGCCTTGGTGAGGCCGATGACCGCCGCCTTGGTGGCGCCATAGGCGAAGCGGTTGGGGACGCCCTTGATCGAGGAAGCGACCGACGACATGTTGATGATCGAGCCGCCACCGAGTTTCAGCATGTTGGGCAGGACGGCGCGGACCATGCGGTATTGCGCCGTAACGTTCAGATCCAGGGCGAACTGCCACTGGTCTTCGTCGCACTCCAGAATGGAGCCGGCATGAACGACGCCGGCGCAATTATAAAGCACGTTCACCTGCGGAAATTCGGCGGCTATCGCCTTGACCGCTTCGGCATTGGTGACATCGAGGACGCGCGTGGTGGCGCCCTCAAGCCCGGCCAGCGCCTCCGTATTGATATCGGTAGCGATAACGGTGGCGCCTTCCTTGATGAAAAGCTCCGCCGTGGCGCGGCCGATACCCTGGCCGGCGGCGGTGATAAGGGCGGTCTTGCCGGTTAAACGTCCCATGATGTCAGATCTCCAAAAATCTAAACTCATACTCCGATGTTCAAAAATCGTTTTGAATATCGGCAAGCGCGACTGCGCGCCCGAGCTTATGCGAGGTATCTCTTATGAAAAAAACTTATGCTCACCTTAGTGAGCGTAAGGGCAGACAAGCTGGCCCCACCGGATCGAAGGCCTTGTAGGTCAGGATGAACTCCTGGTGGCCCATCTGCTCACTCAGGGATTGCTCGCCGGCGGCGACGCGCAGCACCAGGTCGGTGATCTCGGCGCCGACCTCATCGAGCGTGGCGCGGCCTTCCATGATGCGCCCGGCATCGACATCCATGTCGCCTGAGAGCTTGCGATAGGTTTCCGGATTGGCGCACACCTTGATGACCGGCGAAATGGCCGAGCCGACCACCGAACCGCGGCCGGTGGTGAACAGGGTAACGTGCGCGCCGCAGGCGATCATCTCGACGATCTCGGCATTGTCGGAGATATTGGGGAAGCCGAAGCGCGGTTCGCCATCGGGCACCACGTCAAGCAGGTAGAGCCCGCCGGAAGGCGGCACATCGCCGGGCTTGATGATGCCGCAGATCGGCGCCGAACCCGACTTGGAATAGGCACCCATCGATTTTTCTTCCTGGGTGGTCAGGCCACCTTCGGCATTGCCGGGCGCGAAGGAGCCAAAGCCCATGATGGTGTAGTATTTCTCGGCCTTGACGACGGCGGCTTCCAGTTCGGCACCCAGTTCCGGCGTGATGGCGCGCGAGGCCATGATCTTTTCGCAGCCGACCAGTTCGCCGGTTTCCTCGAAGATACAGGCGGCGCCAGCGGCGCCCAGGGTGTCGAAGGCGCGTCCAACCGCCGGATTGGCGGTGATGCCCGAGGTGCCGTCCGAGCCGCCGCAGATGGTGCCGACGATCAGTTCGGAAACGGTCATGTCGCCGCGTGGCGTCTGGTCGGCGATCGCCTGCACGCGCCTGACCGCTTCCACGCCCTTGCGGATGGTTTCCAGCGTGCCGCCCTCGTTCTGGATGACATAGGTTTCGACCGGGCGGCAGGAGGCAGTGATGTGGCGTCCCAGGGCCTCACGGTTGAAGCTTTCGCAGCCGAGCGATACCAGAACAGCCCCGCCGACATTGGGATGGGTGCACAGGGCTTCCATCATATCATAGGCATATTCGTTCGGATAACAGCCGGGGAAGCCGATCAGGTGGACTTCCGCATCGTCGCATTTGTTGACGATCTGGCGCGCCACATGGTGGGCGCACTCAACGAGATAGACAACGCAGATGACATTGCGGATGCCCTTGCGGCCGTCCGGCCTCAGCCAGGCATCGGCGCGCAGCCGGGTATCGGGGGGCAGGGTCGGCGTGACCGTATGACTAGTGTCCATGGCCGGTAACCTCGCGCGTGTGGCTCTTGATATAGTCGCTTTGCATATTGTGCATGTGGATGTGGGCGCCGCGCGGCGCATCGGTCTTCATCGAGCCGATGGGGGCGCCGTACTTGATGATCTTTTCACCGGCCTTCAGGTCACGCCGCGCGATCTTGTGGCCGACCGTGATATCGCCTGACAGGACCACTGCGTCGCCATCCAGCGTGATCTGTTGCCCGGCCACGGCGTGCTGGCGGCAGACCAGGACGTTATCGTCGGGGTGCAGCAGGATGAAAGGGTCGGAATTCATGAAAGCACCGGAAGAACAGGAACAGGCGCGCTGTCGTGCAGCAGGCCTTCGGCTTTGAGGTCGGACCACAGGCCGGAGGGAATGTCGTGGCGAAACAGGGCCAGATTGGTCCGGACCTGCAGGGTATCGGCCATGCCGGGAATAACGCAGGCGACGGCCGGATGGGCCAGCGGGAACTGCAGGGCGGCGGCGGCCAGGGGCACATCATGTGCCATGCAGACCTTTTTCAGCGCCGTCACCTGGCCGCAGACCTCAGGCGGAATGCGGCCATAGTCATAGTGGGTGCCATCGACCAGTATGCCGGAATTGAACGGTCCGCCAACGATAACCGAGATGCCGCGCTGTTCGCACAGGGGCAGGAAGCTGTCGAGCGCCCCCTGTTCGAGCAGGGTGTAGCGCCCGGCCAGCAGGATAGCGTCGAGATCGGCATTTGCCAGCACGTCCTCGCAGACCTGCCATTCATTGACGCCCAGGCCGATGGCCGTGACCCGCCCCTGCGCCTTCAGCTCATGCATGGCGCGCAGGCCGCCGTCGAGAAAGGCCTTCATATGACCGGCGGCCTCATCGCCGTGCGTCACTGTGCCGAGGTCATGGGCCAGCAGGATATCGATCCGATCGCGGCCGAGGCGCTTCACGCTGTCCTCGAAAGCGCGCATCACGCCGTCATAGCTGTAGTCGAAATGCGGCTCGAACGGATCGCCATCGACAAAGCCGTGGCGTTCGGTGCCGGCCGGCAATGGCGCTACCGGTGTCAGCACGCGGCCGATTTTGGAGGAGATGACAATATCGGAATTGCCGTTCAGAACCTGGCCGACACGGCGCTCCGAAAGTCCCTGACCGTAATGGGGAGCAGTGTCGACATAGCCGATGCCGGCGGCCAGCGCCGAGTCCAGGCAGGCGCGCGCCGTATCGTCCGTAATGGCCGTATAGAGATTGCCCAGGGCCGCCGCGCCAAAGCCCAAAGCCGTGACTTCCACGGAAGTCCGGCCCAGTTTTCGTGCGGGAAGGGGGTACGCAATTGATGTCACTTCAGGGCGTCTTCTCGGCTGTTTAAGTTTGAAATTGTTCTTATATGTAAAAAATAATAGCGATAGCGCTACCATGAATCAAGCGCAATCGCGCTTATCCCCCCAGGGTTTTGCTTAAAGTTTTAGCGGTGGTTTTCAGGCGAGTCAGGGCGTCATCTAAGGTGATACCGTCCTCGATATGAATCCACGGCATGGTCAGGGCGGCGATGACCCCGACGTCGTTGATCACCGGGCAGGAAATATCTGTAATGCCGTCGATATAGCTGGAGGGCGCCGAGAAATGGCCCTGCGATTGCGCCTGTTCCGCCTGGGCCTCGAACTGGGTCCATTCATCTGGCGACAGGCCGGGTTTCAGCATGGTCCGCCACTGGTCGCGGATCTTGGCCTTCTGGAAGGCATAGAGCACGAGCCCCGAGGTCGAATGGGCCAGGGGGCGCTGGTAGCCGACACGCACCGAGAAGCCGAGATCGCCGGGCGCCTCGATGCGGGCAATGACCACCATGCGATCGTCGGAGGCGATGGCGATATGGCAGGCCTGCCGCGTCTGCTCGCTCAAGGCCTGCATCAGGGGCAGGGCGCTGGCCAGCAGGTTCTGGCTCGGCCCACGCGAAATACCGAGCGAAAACAGTTTGTTGGTCAGTTCGAAACCTTCGCCGCTGGGCGCCAGGCCGACATAGCCGCGCATTTCCAGCACCTGCACCATGCGGAACAACTCGCTGACCGAACGATCCAGCCGCGAGGAGATCTGTGACAGGGTCATGGGCGATTTGGCGGTAGCCAGGAGCTCCAGAACATCGAGGCCTTTTTCGAGTGCAGGGGCGCGGTATTTGCTGGCGGCTTTATCAGACATGTCGATCCCTATAATCTGTATATTCTGCGGGCGGTTTCACCCATTATATCTATGCGTGCGCTGTCCGGTTTGCCGTCCAGCCAATGGCCTGTCCAGTCAAACCAGTTGCGATAGTCGGTCTTCAGCAAAACCACCGGCCAGTCCGAACCCCACATCAGGCGTTCCGCACCGAAGACGGCCAACAGGTGGTCGGCGCAGGGCGTCAGGATATCTTCGGCCTGCTCTTTGGCCATTTCGGTCAAAAGGCCGGAAAGCTTACATGAGACATTGGCGTTTTCGGCGATCCGGGCGATACTTTCCCGCCATTGCGCCATATCCTGCGGCTGGCTGAGCGGCGGCTTGGCGCCATGATCGATAATGATCGACAGGGCGGTATACTGTTTCGCCAGCGCGTCGATAAAAGGCAGATGACGCGTAAAGACAAGGGCATCGAAGGTCAGGTCGTGCGCGGCCATGGCGGCCAGCGCCGGCTGGACCGCATCGCGCAGAATCCAGTCATCCTCCGGCAACCCCTGCAACATGGGGCGCAGGCCCTTTAGCTTGGGTGTCTGCGCCAGTTCGACAATGCGCCCGGGCGCGTCCGGTGCGGCGAGATCGCTCCAGCCGACCACGCCCTTGATCAGCGGCGTGGCGGCGGCGATTTCCAGCATCCAGTCGGTATCGGCGTCGCAAGGCTGCGATTGCACCAGCACCGTGCCGGCGATATCCAGCCCTGCGCAGGCACTGGTCAGATCGTCGGGAACGAAATCGCGGTAGAGTCCGTCCAGATCCGGCGTCGGCCATTCGTGACCGTTTTGGCCGATCCGCCACAGATGCTGGTGGGCGTCGATGATCATCAATGGCCTTTGGTCATGTCGACCTTGGCCGATTTCGAGCCAAAACCATAGAGCGCGATAACCGCGAAGCAGGCCAGCGGCACGAAGATCGCGGTCCTGATATGGCTGATATCGGAGATATAGCCCATTACGGCGGTCAGGACCGCACCGCCGATAATGCTCATGACCAAAAGGGAGGCGCCGGTCTTGGTCAGGATGCCGAGGCCTTGCAATGACGTGGCGAAAATGGTCGGGAACATGATTGACATAAAGAAAGACGTAGCAACGAGGGCATATAATCCATACTGACCGCCGGCGACTGCCGCGTAACCCGTCAAAGCAATGTTAATAAGGGCGAATGCGGACAGCAACTTGACGGCAGAGAGCCGGCTCATCAGGGCTGTGCCAACGACTCGGCCAAGCCAGAACAGAATCAGAGCTGCGGATACATAGGTGGCTGCGGCCTTGTCAGTAATGTGTATTTCGTGCTGAGCGTATCGGATGGTGTAGCTCCAGATACCAACCTGGGCACCGACATAGAAGAATTGCGCAACCACGCCCATAAGGAAATGTTTGTAACGGAACAGTCCGAAAAAGGCCTCCGATGCGCCGATTTCGGCGCTTTCGTTTTTAGCCGCTCTGCTCGCTTGAGACGGGAAACGACTTAACCATACCAGTCCAGCCCACAATAATATGCCAACGCCGATCAACAGGTAAGGAGTCTGGACAGCGCGCGTTTCGGCCAAGTAAAACGCGTGCCGGCCTGCTTCGCCCAGGCTGCTCAGAAATTCCGCCGTTGGTTCTTTGCCGCTAAGGATAAAGTTCTGACCAATCCAGATGCCTGCCAGCGAACCCAGGGGATTAAAGGATTGAGCGAGATTTAGCCTAAAGGCGGCTTTTTCGGGAGCACCCAATACCGTAATCAGCGGATTTGCTGAGGTTTCCAGGAAAGCCAGTCCCGAAGCGATGACAAAAAGGGCGCCAAGAAACCAGCGATATTCGCCGGCCTGTGATGCCGGGTAGAACATCAGCGCACCTGTCGCAAACAGAAGCAGACCGACTACGACGGCAGCTTTGTAGCCAAAGCGGCGAATAAAGAACCCCGCTGGCAAGGCGAAGAGAAAATAACCGATATAAAAGAAGGACTGGACGAAGCCAGATTCAAAGTCCGTCAGGGTGAAGGCCTTCTTGAACTGTGGGATCAGGATATCATTGAGATTGTTGGCCATGCCCCAGAAGAAAAACAGGGCGGTGATCAGGATGATCGGCCAAAGCGCGGCGAGACCTTTTGGGGTTTTTTCGGCGGGCGTGGAGTCCATGAAGCGATATTCCCTGTATTTTCAGCCTTGTCGGCTCTTTGTGGCTTAATTTAACATCACATATGAATCAGAACGTCAAATATGAAATTCCCTGAACCGTTTGCGCTCAAGGAATTTCGCCGCTATATACTCAGACAAAATTGGAAACGCTGATGACTGTATCATCCGAAAAACTGGTCTATGCCCTTGATCTGAAAGATGATCCCGCGCTGATCGAACGCTACAAACACTGGCATGCGCCGGGCCAGGTGCCGGAGGCCATCAATGCCTCGATCCGCAATGCCGGTATTGAGGCACTGGAAATCTACCTGGTTGGCAACCGTCTGTTCATGATCCTGATGCCGGGGCCTGGCTTCGATCCGGCAGCCAAGGCGGCGGCGGATGCCGCAAGCGAAGAGGTGCAGAAATGGGAAACCCTGATGTGGGAGTTCCAGCAGGCCCTGCCTTTTGCGGCGCCCGGCGACAAATGGCTGCCGATGGAGCGGATTTATTCGCTCGCCGAGCAGAATTGACCGCCAGCCGTCTTGGCGGCTGGCAAGGGCAAAGCCCGCCCGAGCTTTATGCGAGGCGCCCGTTTTCTTAGGAATATGGCGGCGTCTGAGCAGATTAAAGTATTACAATTTACAAGCTGAGGCTTCCGCGCTAAGGAGGCCACAAGAAAGTACTCTAAGGAAACGTGACGATGGGACTGTTCGGCAAGAAACCTCTGAAAATCGGCCTGATCGGCCTCGGCAAGATCGCCGTTGATCAGCATATCCCGTCGATCCGCGCCAACAAGTCGCTGGAGCTGGTGGCCGGCTGTTCGCCGCGCGCGCGTCCGGAAGGCGTCAAGGCCTATGACGACATGGACGCCATGCTGGCCGCCCATCCGGAGATCGAGGCCATCGCCATCTGCACCCCGCCGCAGATTCGTCACGAGATTGCCAAGGCAGTGATCGCCACCGGCCGTCACGTCTTCCTCGAAAAGCCGCCCGCCGCCACCCTGGGCGAGGCCGAAGCGATCAAGACCCTGGCTGCCGCCAAGGGCGTGTCCTTGCTGGCCTCATGGCATTCGCGTTTCGCCCCGGCCGTTGAAGCGACGCGCAAGTGGGTCTCCGAGCGCCCGATCAAGAGCATCACCATCCACTGGAAGGAAAATGTCCGTCAGTGGCACCCCGGCCAGGCCTGGATCTTCGAGCCCGGCGGCATGGGCGTCTTCGATCCCGGCATCAATTCGCTGTCCATCCTCACGCGTATCCTGAAGGACGCGGTGATGGTGAAAGGCGCGAACCTGCACATCCCGGTCAATTGCGATGCGCCGATCCAGGTCGAGATGGACATGCAGACTGAAGCCGGTTTCCCGATCCGTGCCGAATATGATTTCCTGCAGACCGGCGTCCAGACCTGGAGCATCTATGTCGAATCGGCGGCGGGCGAGAAGCTGACCCTGTCCATGGGGGGCACCGAGCTTGAAATCGACGGCAAGACCCTGATCAAGGAAAAGGAAGCCGAATATTCCGGTCTCTACGCCCACTTCTACAATCTGATCCAGAAGAAGGAATCGGATGCCGATTTCTCGCCTCTGCGCATCGTCGCCGACGCCATGCTGCTCGGCAAGCGCATCGCCGCGCCGGAATATATCGAGTAGTCGTCAGTGAGACGTGGGTGTGTCGGCGATCCGGCGCACCACCATTACGTAAAAGACCAGAAGGATCAGCGGCGTCAGTGGCAGATGCAGGTTCAGCGCCAGTGAACGCGCAAACAGCGGCCAGACAAACATCACCAGTGCCGCGGTCTTTTCCCACGACCGGAAACCGTCCTTCAGGCCGCTCATAACCAGCCAGCCGAGCGGAATGGCGCTGAGCAGCAGGTCGTAATCGAGCATGAACGGCGACATCAGCAGGGTGGCCGATACCAGCAATGCCGCCAGCGCAAAGCGATCCGGCCGATGACGCCGGATTACCAGGCAGGCCGAAGCGATGACGCCAAGCGCCAGCACCGCCTGGGCGCCATAGGCCAGCCACAGCGGGGCCTGCCACAGTCTCAGGGCGGCGAACAGGCTTTGCATGCGCGCCGGCGATACCAGTCCGTTTTCCAGCGTGGCGCGGGCCAGGGCATTATTGTGCAGGAAGTTGAGATAGCCTTCGGTGCCGACCAGTCCCCAGGCGGCGGCGCTCAGCATCACGGCGCTGAACCCGGTGACCAGGAAGGTTTTCCAGCGGCCGGATGCCGCCAGCGCAAAGGGCAGGGCCAGGGCCAACTGCGGCTTGATGACGATCAGGCCGAGGATCAGTCCGGCAATCACCGGCCGGCGGTCGAGCCACAGGCAGCCGCCGAGAAAGATCGCCGTGGTCAGGGCGGCGTTCTGGCCATTGCCGATATTGATCCACAGGGCCGGAAAGGCCAGCAGCGGGATCAGGCCAATAACGACCGGTGCCTGCTGTTTCAGCCACTGCCGGGCTAGCGCAATCGCTGCGCCGGTGGTGCCGGCCAGCCAGGCAAACAGCGAAACGCCATAGGGCAGGAGCGCCAGCGGGGCACAGATCAGCAGATAGGCCGGCGGATAGAAGAAGGCCCAGTAGCCGAGCTGGCGGCCGAAAATGCCATCCTGCGCCGCCTGGTGCGCCTGGGGTGTCCACACCTCGGCGGCGTGACCGGAAAGCACCAGCCTGGATGCGGCATAGAAGCTCATGAAATCGGTGCCGATCGGCTTGCCGCTGTGATCTATGCCGCCACGCGCCAGGCCGATCCAGATGGCGAAACCAATGGCGTTGGCGGCGAACAGGATCAGGCTGTAGGCGCGTACCCGTTTGGCATTCAGCCAGTTCGCATCGCGCAGGAAGGCAAGAGTATCAGACGGCATGAAGCGCCTTTACGGGGAAGGGTTTCCCGGCCGTTTCTGTAGCCATCAGGCGATGGGCCACCAGGGCAAAGACGGTCAGCAGAATCAGGGGGGCGATTGGCAGGTGCGCCAGCTGTGCCAGCTTGCGCGTAACCAGAGGCAGCAGGAAGGCTGCCAGCAGCAGGCTTTTTTCCCAGTCACGGAAACCGTCTTTCGCGCCGCGCATCACCAGCCAGCCCAGCGGCAGGGCGGTGATCAGCAGGTCGTAATCGAGCAGGAAGGGCGTGGCGATGGCGGTGGCGGAAACGGCCAGCGCACCAAGCGCCAGCCCGTCCGGGCGATATCTGAAGGCAATGACGCCGGCCACGCCGATAACGCCCAGCGAGAGCAGGGCCTGTGCCGCATAAGCAAGGCGCATCGGCGTGCCCAGAACGCGCAGGGCGGCGTAGAAGCTCTGCATCAGGGCCGGATCGACCAGACCGCGATTGAGCACCTCGCGGGCATAGGTGGTGTTGGCGAAAAAGGCAGCATAGCCTTCATTCCCGATGGCCACATAGGCGACTGCGCAAAGGGCCAGGGCGCTGAAGCCGGTGGCGACAAAGGTCTTCCAGCGCTGCGAGGCGCCGAGCACGACCGGTAGCAGAATCGCCAGTTGTGGCTTGATGACCATGAGTCCGAGAATCAGGCCCGCCATGACCGGGCGGCGGTCCATAAGGCCGAAACCAGCGGCGAGAATCGCCAGGGTCAGGGCGGCGTTCTGGCCGCAGCCGATATTGATCCAGACCGCAGGAAAGGCCAGCAGTACGATCAGAGGCACGGTCCGACGCAGGGCGACACGCAGCACGAACAATGCCAAAGCCGCCGTGCCGACCATCCAAAGCAGCGCCGCCCAGCCATAGGGCAGCAGGGCCAGCGGCCAGCAGACCAGCAGGTAGGGCGGGGGATAGAAAAAGGCGAGATAGCCGCCGCTGCCTTTCAGGGCGGCGTGTTCGGCGGCGGCATGGATATCGGGGTTCCAGGCATGGGCGGCCTGACCGGTAAGCGCCAGCTTGGAGGCGGCATAGAAGCTGAGGAAATCACCGCCCATACCATCGGGCGTGGCCATGAAGCGCCCCAGGATCCACACGGCCATGACCGCGAAGGCGATCACGCCCATCAGGCTGTAGACGCGTCCCCGCTCACCATTCAGCCAGTCGGCGCGCCGGATGGCGTCGATATAGCGGGAAAAGGCCATGAAAAAAGCTCCGGACGTGAGGTCCGGAGCTTAAAACAGAAAGCTTTGATTTAGCGTTACTTGTCACCATCATCGAATTCGGCTTCGACGGTATTGGTGCGGGTGACGCGGGCGACGCGCAAGCTATTGGTGCTGCCCGACTTGCCGAACGGCATGCCGGCGACGATGACGATATCCTGGCCGGGTTCGGCAATGCCTTCCGACCGCGCCAGCTTGGAAGCGACAGCGACGGTTTCGGTCATCGAATGGGTGATCGGGGTCAGGATGGGGTGGACCCCCCAGGTCAGGGCCAGGCGCCGGGCGGTTTCGATATTTGGGGTCAGGCCCATGATCGGGGATGTCGGGCGTTCGCGGGCGACGCGCAGGGCCGAGCTGGACGAATTGGTCATGGCGGCGATGGCCACGGCGTCAATGGTCTGGGCCACCTGGCGGGCGGCGGCGGCGATGGCGCCGTTGGTGGTCTTTTCCGGCTCCGGGCGGCGGCGGTCGGTCAGGGTGCGCCAGCCGTCATCGGTTTCGACGCGGGCGACGATCCGGTCCATGATGGTGACGGCCTCGACCGGGAACTGGCCGGCGGCGGTTTCGGCCGACAGCATGACGGCGTCAGCGCCATCGAAGACGGCGGTGGCGACGTCGGAGGCTTCGGCGCGGGTCGGGGTCGGGGCCGAGATCATCGATTCCAGCATCTGGGTGGCGACGATGACCGGCTTGCCGGCGGCGCGCGACGCACTCACGATGCGCTTCTGGGCCAGTGGCACCTCTTCCGGCGGCAGTTCGACGCCGAGATCGCCGCGGGCCACCATGATCGCATCCGACAGACGCACAATTTCATCGAGATTATCGAGGGCCTGCGGCTTTTCCAGCTTAGAGAGCACCCAGGCACGGCCCTGGATGATCTCGCGGGCCTCGATCACGTCTTCCGGACGCTGCACGAACGACAGGCCGATATATTCGACCCCGCGTTCCAGCGCGAAGGCCATATCCTCGCGGTCCTTCTTGGTCAGGGCCGGGATGGGCAGCACCACATCGGGGACATTGACGCCCTTGCGGTCCGACAGGCGGCCGCCATTGACGACGATGGTCTCCAGGTGATCTTCGCGCACATGGGTGACGCGCAGCTTCAGCTTGCCGTCATCGAGCAGCAGGTGCGAACCGATCTGGGCGGCGGCGATGATTTCGGGATGGGGCAGGTTGGCGCGGCGGCTGTCGCCCGGCGTCGGGTTAAGATCGAGGCGGAATTCCTGACCGTTATTGAGCACCACGGCGCCGCCCATGAAACGGCCGACGCGCAGCTTCGGGCCCTGAACATCGGCCAGGATGCCGATCGGATGCTTCGACTTGGTTTCCAGCTCGCGGATCAGGTCGATATTACGGCCGTGGTCTTCATGGCTGCCGTGGGAGAAGTTGAGGCGGAAGACATCGGCCCCGGCCTGGAAGAGCTGCGCCAGCATGTCGGCATTGGAACTCGCAGGCCCTAGGGTGGCAACGATCTTGGTTTTGCGGCGGCGAAGAATTTTCAAGGCGAATCTCTCGTGGACGGGCTTAAACGTGCGGAACCGCGCATGGCTGCCGGAGGGCTTTGAGCAGGCGTGACCGCTGTGCGGGGGCCTGCTGCATCGGGTCAGGATGGCGGGTTCATTTTCGCGAGCGACAAAGCCTCTATTCTCACCTGGGGTCAAGCGTAAATTTATGCTGCGCTGCAAGGTATGACAGCGCTGTCCATATTGGTATTACGCGGCCAAACCCGGTAAAAAAATTGTCATACTTAATCTTCGCAATCCCAAACCTGACGAAAACAGGAAAATTAATTTCACGCGAACCCTGAAACCGCCGGGATTTGCGTTCGGCTGTTCGCGTGACGGGCGTCAAAGACTTGTCAGACAATTGATTCCGGGCTACCCATTCGCGTCTGGACGAATGTGAAATTGCTGCACTGCGCAATCTTTTTCATTTGCCAAACACTGCAAAAATGCGCTTTTTGCAATTTGATTTATTTAATTGGGGCGGGCAGCTTGCTGCCACTTAACCCATAACAACGCAACAGGCAGGTCTTATGTCCGAATCCTCAGCAGCGCCAAAATCGGGAGGCAGTGGCCTCGCCCTGGCGATTGTCTACGTTACAGTCCTCTTCTTCATCTGGGCAGTGGTCACCAACTTGCTCGACCCGCTCGTCAAGACCATGAAGACGGTCTTCACCTTGACTCCCGTTCAGTCGATGCTGACCGGTTTTGCCTTCTTTATCGCCTATTTCGTCATGTCCCTGCCGTCGGCGGCCTTCCTGTCGCGCGTCGGTTACGCCAAGTCGGTCATGGTCGGCCTGGGCGGGATCGCCGCGGGTTGCTTCATCGCCATCGCGGCGGCCAACCTGCACATCTATACCGTCTTCCTGATTGCGCTGTTCACCATGGCCTCGGGCGTGACCCTGCTGCAGGTAGCGGCCAACCCGCTGATCGCTTCCATGGGAAAGCCTGAAGATTCGGCTTTCCGCCTGAACCTGTCGCAATCGTTTAACTCGCTGGGCGCCGCCTGCGGCCTGTTCTTCGGTGCGTCATTCCTGCTCAATGGCGATATCTTCAAGAAGGATATCGTCATCACCGAGGAAATGAAGCAGCAGGCCCTGGGCTTCGTGACCAACGTCTATCTGGCCATCGGCCTGGCGCTCGTTGCCTTCATCTTCCTGATCTTCCTGGTGCGCCAGAAGATCACCGATGCCGCGCCCAAGACCGGCCATCTGGTTTCTCCGTTCTCCGCCCTGACGTCCAAGTGGGCCAATCTGGGCTCGATCGGTATCTTCCTCTATGTCGGTGCCGAAGTCGCTATCTCGCTGAACCTGCTGCTGTTCCTCGAACAGGCCAAGATTCTCAACCTCGAAGCCCAGTCGGCCGGTCACCTGACCACCTACTACATGTTGTTCGCCATGATCGGCCGTTTCGCCGGTTCCGCTCTGCTGAAGTTCGTGCGTGACTATGTCATGCTGACCCTCGTGGCTGTCGGGGCCATCGCCTTGTCTTTGGTCGTTATCTTGACCAAGGACATGGTGCCTTCCGAGCCGACCGGCATGATCAACGTCATTCTGACGTCAGTGCCGGTGACGACGGGTCTGATTCCGGCCTTCGCCGCTCTGCTGATCGGCCTGTTCAACTCGATCATGTTCCCGACTATCTTTACCCTGACCCTGCAGCGTTCGACCGCGCCGACCTCGGCTACGTCCGGCCTGCTCTGTCTGGCCATCGCCGGTGGCGCCATCCTGCCGCTGGTCTTCGCCAAGATCGAAGAAGTGACGGGCTCGAAATCGCTGGGCTTCATCGCCCCGCTGGTTTGCTACATCTACGTGCTGTGGTTCTCGTTCGCCTGCCGCAAGGCCAAGGTTCACGCCATCGAAGAAGGCGTGAGCGGCGGTCACTAACCCAAGCTGAGGAAGCCCCCGAAGGGTCGTCCGATTGCGGCCGGCTGTTTCGGGGGTTTTCTCTATTTGTCTGATTAAATAAAGTAAAAACAAGAAATCACGGTTGAAACGCTATGTTGTATGTGGGTGTGGATTTTGGCGGAACCAAGATCGAGGCGGCGGCGCTTTCGGGCGACGGAGACTTCCTGTCGCGCCAGCGTGAGCCCAATCCCGGCAACTATACCGATGCGCTTAAAGTCGTCTGTGACCTGATTGGCCGTGTCGAGGCCGAGGCCAAGCAGAAGGATCCGTCTCTGGTCAACCGCGTCGCCACCATCGGCGTGGGGGCGCCGGGCTCGGTCTCGCCGCGCACCGGTGTGATGCGTAATGCCAATTCAACCTGGCTGAACGGCAAGACTTTCCGCGAAGATCTGGAATCCGCCCTGAAGCGTCCGGTGCGGCTGGCCAATGACGCCAACTGCCTGGCGCTTTCCGAAGCTATCGATGGCGCTGCCAAGGGCGCGCCTTCCGTTTTTGCCATCATCGTCGGCACCGGCTGCGGCGGTGGCCTGGTCGTCAATAACCATCTCATTGAAGGCGCCAATGGCCTGGCCGGCGAATGGGGGCATATCCCCCTGCCGTGGCCGAACGAAAGCGAATTCCCTGGCCCGAAATGCTGGTGCGGCCTGAATGGCTGCCTGGAAATGTGGGTCTCCGGCACCGGCTTTGCCCGCGACTTCCAGACCGTGACCGGCCGCCCGATGAAGGGCGAGGAGATCATCACTGCCATGCGCGCCGGCGATGCCGATGCGGAGGCCGCGTTCGACCGCCTGATGGACCGTCTGGGCCGCGGCATGGCGCTGATCGTCAATTCGCTCGATCCGGATGTGTTCGTCTTCGGCGGTGGGCTCTCCAATGTACCGGAAATCTATGAGCGCCTGCCGGAAAAGATCAGGCCGTACGTTTTCAGCGATACCTGGCAGGCGAAATTGGCCCCGGCGCAGTGGGGCGATTCCTCCGGCGTTCGCGGCGCGGCCTATCTCTGGGCGCAAGGCCACTAGGGTGCGCGCGAGGGGGCTTGCCGGGATTTGCCTGTTCGCGGCGCTTTTCGCCGCCGTCCCCACCCTGGCCCAATCGCCGATACGCGGTCCCGATGGCCGCTACCGCATGGTTCTGCCGGGGCGCAAGTCGACCCCGCCCAAGCCGGTTCAGCCCGTAACGTCTGTACCTCCTGCCATTGCCGCTGCACCTCCTGAGGACGCTCCCGCTCCACCGGCTGTCCTGGCGCCTGCACCGGCCCCTGTTGGACCTGCGCCGGATGTGCCGGCACCTGATGTCATTGTGCCGGTTTCCGGCGGTCAGCTCGGCGGTGAAGCCTGGAAGGACGGCACCTTCGCTTTCAAGGCCGTGCCCTTCGCCGCGCCGCCGGTTGGACCCTTGCGCTGGAAAGCGCCGCAGGACGTTGCAGCCTGGTCGGGTGTGCGCTTCAGCCCGGAAAGCGCGCCTGGCTGCCTTCAGGCCGATTATGGCTGGCAGACGAAAACGTCTCAGGCCAGTTCGGAAGACTGTCTCTATCTCGAAATTCGTACACCGTCCCTAAGTCGTGACGCGCGCAAACCAGTCATGGTCTTCTTCCACGGTGGCGCCAATCGCGCCGGGGCAGGCAATGGCACCATCTATTCCGATCTTGGCAAGCGCGATGTGGTCATCGTCACCCTGCAATACCGGCTTGGTGTCTTCGGTTTTCTGTCACACCCGGCCCTGAGCGCCGAACAAGGTGGCGCGTCGGGCAATTACGCCCTGATGGACCAGATCAAGGCCCTGCAGTGGGTGCGCGACAATATCGCCCGCTTCGGCGGCGATCCGGACAATGTCACCCTCTTCGGTCACAGTGCCGGCGGACAGGATGTCGGGCTGATGCTGGCCTCGCCTCTGGCGCATGGTCTGTTCCAGAAGGCGATAGAGGAAAGCGGCACGCCGCAGTTCGGCTTCGCGCCGCGCACCCTGGCGCAGAACGAGGCTCTTGGCATCCGGCTGGCGGAGCAGTTCAGTAACGATCCGGCGGATGGCGCCAAAGCCCTGGCCGACCTGCGCAAGGCGCCAGCCCAGACCTTGCAGCAGGCCGGCGACAAGCTGTCGCCGCCGATGGAGGACGCCGGTTTTATCTGGGACCAGGCGACGGTGGATGGCTATGTGCTGCCGAAATCGCCGGCGGACATCTTCCGGGCCGGCGAGGGGGCGAAGGTGCCGCTGATCATGGGGGTTTCGGCGCGCGAACTGATGCTGGCCGATGTCAGTGCCTCGCTTTACGGCGCCATCGCCACGCGCTTTGGTGAGGATCGCGGCAAGGCACTGCGGTTTTACCGGCTCGACGTCGACAAGACCCCGAAGGCCGATCCAGTGCTGGGCGAGGTGCCGCTGCAATTGTCAACCGACCTGATGCTGCGTTGTCCGGCCGACTGGATGGCGCGTCAGGCCGCCGCCAATGGCCAGCCGGCCTGGCTCTACCAGCTCGATATCGATGCCGATGCGAAGGCCGATGTCCACCATGGCTCCGAACTCAGCTTTGTCTTTAACGACCGACCGAAAGAGGTGAAAAAGGACCGCTGGGCGCCCCTGATGGATTACTGGGTGCAGTTCGCCAAAACCGGCGATCCGAACCGCAAGGGGCTGGATGACTGGAAGCCCTATGGCGGTAAAGGCCGCTATATCGAATTTACCCGCAAGGGCAGCAAAATCGAAGATGGCATGCGGGCCGATCTCTGCGAATTGCTGGACAGGCCCTGACCCATACCTCCCCAATAAATTGGGGAGGTACAAAGGGGTGGAAAGTCCGGCGAACTGCCGCTAAAACACCCAAATGACTTCAGATCTCCCGCAGTCCGGCCGCATTATCGGCGACCACCACGAACTCCCGGTGCGCATCTATTACGAAGACACCGATTTTTCCGGCGTCGTCTACCACGCCAACTATCTCAAATATTTCGAGCGCGGACGTTCCGAATATATGCGCCTGATCGGCGTGCATCACCATCAGCTGGCCGCGCTCGATGAGCCGCTCGCCTTTGCCGTCAGCGGCATCAATATCCGCTATCTCTTGCCGGCGCGGATCGACGATCTGGTCAGCGTCAGGAGCCGCCTGAAAGAGGTGCGCGGCGCCAGTTTCAATCTCGACCAGTGGGTGGAACGCGACGGGCTCAGGCTCGCCGAAGGTCAGGTCCAGGTGGTCTGCATCGACCTGAAAGGCCGCCCCAAACGCCTGCCGAAAGACCTCCAGACCGCCATCAAGGCGTGTCTTCCAAACGAAAACACGCTGTAAAAACGCCTTTTTCTGTTCCGGTGCCATAGAAATGTCGCCAATTGTCGGGCATGGTGCAGCCATTACAGATTCACTATTCGTCTTAACCTAAAACCGAGGATGCGACATGAGCGCCAGTTCCGCCGCCAGCTCAGCCACTGAAAATCTTCCGGGCGCCCTGAACTTCATCAGCCTCTTCATGCACGCCGATATCGTGGTCCAGGTGATCATGGCCGGTCTGGCCCTGGCATCGTTGTGGTCGTGGGCGATCATCGTCCAGAAGACGGGCGCGCTGGGTCGCGTCAACAAGGAGGCCGATACGCTGGAAGGCGCGCTCAATTCCGGCCGCGCGCTCGATGATATCGCCGCCACGCTCGGCACCCAGCCGAAGGAACCGCTGCAAAAGCTGCTGGTCGCCGTCACCGCCGCCTGGAAGGACTACAAGGGCAAGAGCCTGAATGCCGCCCAGGGTGATCTGCTGGTCTCGCAGATCGATCGCGAAATGAACCACATCATCGCCGGCGAAGCCGATACGATCGAGGATGGCCTGAGCGTCCTGGCGGTTATCGCCACGGCCTCGCCGTTCGTGGGGCTGTTCGGCACTGTCTGGGGCATCATGAACGCCTTCTCGGCCATTGCCTCACAGGGCGATACGAACCTGACCACCGTGGCTCCGGCCATTTCGGAAGCCCTGTTCGCTACCGCCATGGGCCTTTTCGCCGCCATCCCGGCCTATATCGCCTTCAACCTGTTCAACGCGAAAGTGGCGCGATTCACCTCGCGCATGGAAGGCTTCGCCGACGAGCTGATGGTTTCGCTGACGCGCCGCCTCGGCGACAAGCTGGGAGGCTGATCCATGGCCATGGGAGGTTCAGGCGCCGGTGGGGGCAGCCGTCGCGGACGCCGCACGCGCCGCCGCGCGGCCCTGTCGGAAATCAACGTCACCCCGATGGTCGACGTCATGCTGGTTCTGCTGATCATCTTCATGATTTCGGCGCCGCTGCTCAATTCAGGCATCAAGATCAACCTGCCGAAAACCGAGGCGGCCGCGCTCAAGGACGAGGGCGAGCCCGTCACTGTGTCGATCGACAAGGATGGCCAGTTCTACGTCAATGACGATCCGGCCAGCTATGAGCAGGTCGCGCCGCGCCTGCTGGCCATCACCCGTGGCGATACCGAAACCCAGATCTATGTCCGCGGTGCGGGCGAAGCGAGCTGGGATTCGGTCGCCAAGGTGATGGGCAAGCTGTCCTCGTCCGGCTTCACCAAGATCAGCCTGGTCACCGACACCATGGGTGGCAAGTCCACGCCGGTGAAGGCGGCTCAATCGGACGACGTGACACCATAGACGCATGAAGAAATTCGGACCGTCATTCCTGGTTTCCCTGCTGCTGCATGTCGGCCTGATCCTGCTTGCCTTCATCAGCTGGCACCTGACGCCGCCGCCGCTCAAGGTATCGTCGGTGCCGGTAACCGTCATTTCCGACATGCCGAGCCGCCAGATGGCGGAAGCGCCGGTCGATGAACTGGCGGTCAAGACGCCGGAGCCGACCCCGCAGCCGGACCCCGTGCCGCCTCAGCCGGTGCCAACCCCGCCGCAGCCTGTGCCGGAGCCGATCAAGCCGGCCTCGAAGCCTGTGCCGGCACCGCCGAAGCCAACCCCGGCGCCGCCCGACAAGAACGGGCTGAAAAAGCCGGCGCCGGTACCGGTGAAGCCGACGCCTGCCAAGCCTACGCCGCCCAAGGCCAAGCCTCAGGATGATCTGCTCAGCCGTCTCGCCGCCACGCCGTCCCAGGCGCCGACCCGCCGCGCGGCCTCGCCGAGCACGCAGAAGACGACCGGCGCCTCGGCCTTCGGATCAGGTCCGGCCGATGCCGGGCTGAAAACGGAAATGAACGCCCTGACCCAGCGGCTCAACAAGCTGTGGCTGATCAATTGCGATGTGCCGGGCAGCCAGGATGTGAAACCGGAGATCCGCTTCACAATTTCGCCCAGCGGCCGTGTTACGGATGGTCCCACATGGGTCAACAAGCGCAGCGATCCGGTGTGGCAGGCGGGCGCGAACCTGGCCCTGGCCGCTGTGAACAAGGGCCAGCCCCTGGCCTATACCGACCTGCCGGAGGGCCTCTACGACCGTCCGCTTAAGATTACCTTCGATGCCTCAAAGGCCTGCCAGGGTCGCTAGTGAGCGGCCCGTCCCGACCAAAGGAGCGAACATGAAACTGATCCATAAAATTCTGGCCACGGTATCCGGCGCGCTGATGCTGCTGTGCGCGCCCGTCTTCGGCCCCAATTGCGCCCATGCGCAGGATGAACTGACCGGCACGGTCGACCAGGGCAATATCCAGCCCCTGCCAATCGCCATTGCCATTGGCGGCAGCGATGCCTCGGGCGGCGATCTCGGCAACAAGATTTCCAAGGTGGTGATGAATGACCTGGAAAGCTCCGGCTATTTCGCGCCGATCAATCCGGCGGCCTTTATCCAGCAGAATCCCGATGTCGCTGTGCAGCCGGAATTCGCCTCGTGGAAGACGATCAACGCGCAGTATCTCAGCAATGGCCGCGCCTTTGTCGATGCCGATGGCCGCTTGCAGGTCGATTTCCGTCTGTGGGATATCTTCTCGCAGAACCAGCTCCTGGGTCAGTCACTGACCGCCACGCCGGAAAACTGGCGCCGCATCGCCCACAAGATCGCCGACGCCATCTATGAAAAGCTGACCGGCCAGGAAGGCTATTTCGATACCCGCATCGTCTTCGTGGCCGAGAGCGGCTACAAGACGGCGCGCGTCAAGCACCTGGCCATCATGGACCAGGATGGCGCCAACCCGTCCTACCTGCCGGTGGCCGGCAACAATACCAAGGTCATGACGCCGCGCTTCTCGGCCGATAGCCAGGAAATCGCCTATATGGCCCTGACCGCCGACAGCGCCCGCATCTATATCTACAATCTGGAGACTGGCCGTCAGGAAGCCGTCGGCCAGGTCAAGGGCATGGCCTTCGCGCCACGCTTCTCGCCCGATGGCTCCAAGCTGGCCTTCTCGGCCAGCCAGGGCGGCGCCACCAATATCTATGTGATGGACCTGCGTACCCGCTCAATGACCAAGCTGACCAGCGGCGGCTATATCAATACCTCGCCGTCCTTCTCGGCGGACGGTTCGACCATCGCCTTTACCTCCGATCGCGGCGGCTCGCCGCAAATCTACCTGATGAGCGCCAGCGGCGGCAATGTACGCCGGATCACTTTCGGCGGCGGTTCCTATTCGACGCCCGTCTTCTCGCCTAAGGGCGATATGATCGCCTTCACCAAGCAGTCGGGCGGCCGCTTCTCCATCGGCGTCATGGATGCCATGGGCGGCAATGCCAAGCTCCTGACCTCCTCCTATCTGGAAGAGGGGCCGACCTGGGCACCGAACGGCCGCTACATCATGTTCTTCCGCGAAACCCAGGGCGGCAATCCCTCGCTGTGGATGGTCGAGGTCAGCGGCCGTGTCGAGCGTGCCGTACCCTATCCGGGCGGTGCTTCCGATCCCGCCTGGTCGCCCCGGCTGAAGTAGGGGGCTCAGGCTCCCGCAAAGCTTTGTATTTATAAGCGTGGATAAGGATCGGGTAACCCTGTTCGCCAACCGAAAATTCATGAGATATGAGGTAATCCGGTCCTGAAATTGCCCCAATCGACGGCAAGAAGGAAAAAATATCCAGTTCTCTGGAAAAATGACAACGCCGGTTTGACAAAAGTTAATTGCCATATCATCGTATCTTTATAAGTTTTGTGCATAATCCCGTCACAAGGCAAGGATACATTCAGACGCATTCTATTAATTGAGAGGATTAGAAATCATGGTATCGACCAAGTCCGTAGCAAAGTTCGCCGTAATGGCCCTGGTTATGGCGTCTATGGCGGCCTGTACCAGCAAGCCGAAGCCCCCCGTCGAGCCGGCTCCCGCGCCGGTACCGGAAGCGCCCGCCCCGACTCCCGTCCCGCCGGCCCCGGTTGCTCAGCAGCCGCTGCCGGGCATCGTTCCGGGCTCGCAGCAGGACTTCGTCGTCAATGTCGGCGACCGCGTCTATTTCGACACCGATTCCTCGGATATCCGCGCTGACGCGCAAGGCATCCTGGCCGCGCAGGCCGCCTGGCTCGTCCGTTATCCGCAGGTCAATATCCGCATCGAAGGCAATGCCGACGAACGCGGCACCCGCGAATACAACTTCGCCCTCGGCGCCCGCCGCGCCCAGGCCGTTTCGGACTTCCTGGCTGGCAAGGGTGTCGCCGCCGGCCGCATCTCGACCATCTCCTACGGCAAGGAAAGCCCGATCGACAACGGTTCGGGTGAAGATGCCTGGAACAAGAACCGTAACGCCCACACCAGCCTGACTTCGGGCGCGCAATAAGCCACAACTGCTGGTTTTTTGAATTGAAACTCATGCCCTCTGGCCGTAAGGTCAGGGGGCATGATGCGTTTTGGGGCTGTTCATCCCGACGCGATCACATTGTCTGGCCCGGCCGATGGCTGGGCCTTGAGTGCGCGTATTTCTGACATTTTTCCGGTAAGCCTGCCTTCGGCGGAATGGGTCGTGGCAGTGTTTACCCATCTATTCTTTCGATCATTGGGGAGCTGTTCCATGACATTCAATTCCATCCGCAAGCCCGCCGCGGCCGGCGTGGCGCTGGCCGCCGTCTTCGGTCTGGTCGCAAGCGAGCCGGCCTTTGCCCAGGCCAAGGCCAGCAAGGCGCAGCAGACGCAGGACCAGATGATGGCCAACTTGCCGCATTGTTCGGCCAAGCTGGGCACTATTTCCGTCGTCAATGGTGACGATCCGTCAGGTTGGACCAATAACAGCCTGGCCGCGCCGCAGAAGCTGCTGAAGGTCATCATCCAGAAATCGGGTTGTTTCTCGCTGGTCGATCGCGGCGCCGGCATGGATGCGGCGGCACGCGAACGCGAAATCGGCAATTCCATGGGCCTGCAGCGCGGTTCCAATGTCGGCCAGGGCCAGATCAAGGCAGCGGACTTCGTGCTGGTGGCAGAAGTCGGCAGTGCCGATTCCAATACCGGCGGCGGTGGCGCGGCCGGCCTGCTGGGGGGCATTGTCGGTGGCCGGGCAGGGGTCATTGTCGGCGGCTTCCGCACCAAGAAGAGCGAAGCGGATGTCGTCCTGTCGCTGACCGATGTGCGCACCTCGGAATCCAATTCCTTTGAAGGTCACGCCGCCAAGAACGACCTGAGCTGGGGCGCCGGCGGGGGCATCGGCTTCGGCGGCGCCGTCGGTGGGGGCTATGAAGATACCGATATCGGCAAGATCGTCACCCAGGCCTTCCTCGTTGCCTATGCCGAAATGGTCAATAATCTCGGCGGTATCGATATCGGTGGCAAGGAAGCCGCGCCGAGCCGCAGCTTTACCGTCCAGACGGCCACCACCCTGCGTTCCGCGCCCAACGCCACGGGCAAGGTCATCCGCGCCCTGCCGGTGGGCCTGACAGTTTACCCGACCGGCAACAAGGACGGCATGTACTGGGAAGTGGCCGACGATAATGACAATGTCGGCTGGGTGAAGAACGATAGCCTGGCGGCTTCGAAGTAAGCTGTCATAATATCCGGCTAAGCAAAGGGCGCGGCCGTACGGTTCGCGCCCTTTGTGCGTTCTGACGCAAATTAGGGTTTGCGTCTTATTTCAGCCCGACTATGTTGTTAGTTATGAGATAATTCCCCGGTTTCGAGTAAAAGGGCGATCTGCACATGACGGATAGTAAATTCACCCGCCGCGGATCGCGCGGCCACAGGTTTCGGGGCCAGATGGCGGCCGGCCTGTCCATTCTGGCGTTGAGCCTGCCGCTGACCACCCTGACCGTTTCGTACCTGGCGCCGCTGTCTGCCCATGCCCAGGATTTTAGCGATGACGACAAGGACGATCCGACCCTGCCGCCGACGGATAATACGGTCTGGGACGCCAAGCGCCTGCAGAAGCTCGACCGCAATGTGCGCAAGCTGGAACGTTCCGTCTCGCGTATAGAAAACAAGAAGGGCACCCCGCCGATCCTGATCGAGCCTGATCCCGAAGTGGTCGCTCTGCAGGCCACGGTCGACAGCCAGGCGCGCAAGCTGGATGAGCAGGCGGGCTCGATCACCACCCTGATCGGACAGGTCGAGGATCTGCAGCACCAGAACCAGCTGCTGCTTCAGCAGATCAATAACCAGAATGCCCGCATGGATACCCTGGTCAAGCGCGCCGATCTGGCCGACGCCCACCTGAAGGATCTGGATGCGCAGCTGGCGCCGCCGCCACCGCCACCGGCTTCGACCGGCAATGCCCAGGGCGATTTCGATCAGGCCTTCAATCTGATGAGTTCGGGCCAGACCGATGACGCCGGCCGCGCCTTCGAGGCCTTCACCACCGCCTGGCCGCAATCGTCGCAGGCGCCGGAAGCCTGGTTCCGCCTTGGCCAGATCCGCGCCATGAAATCCGATCCGTCGGGCGCGGTTTCGGCCTATGCCACCTCGCTGAAGGGTTGGCCCAAGACCTCATGGGCGCCGGAAGCGACCGTGAAACTGGCTCAGGCGCTGAATGACAGCAATCGTCCGGCGGATGTCTGCGCCACCCTGAGCCAGTTCGACAAGGTTTATTCCAAGCTGGCGACCAACGATATGCGCAACCAGGCCAAGGTCCTGAAGGATCGGAACAGGTGCGGGGCGACCTAAGCGCCGTTCCGGCCTTTATCAGTAACAAGTTCCCGGACTTCGCGGCCCGTCTCGATAGCGACGGGCCGTTGAGCGTTGCCGTGTCCGGCGGCGGCGATTCGGTGGCCTTGCTCTATGCTCTGGTGGCCTGGCGCAAAAGGCCTCTGGAAGTCTTTTGCGTCGATCACGGTCTCAACCCCTTAAGCCCGCAATGGACGCAATCGGTAGCAGACCATGCCGCCCGGCTGGGCGTCGGATTTACCGCCCTTCACTGGGGGGATGAAAAGCCCCAAACCGGTCTTTCCGCGGCGGCGCGTCTGGCGCGGCATCGCCTGCTGGCCGAGGCCGCCCGGCAAAAAGGCATTTCTGTCCTGTGCCTGGCCCATACGGCAGACGATATCGCCGAGGCCAAGGTCATGCGCGGACAGGGCTCCAGTGTCGGGGCGCCGAAAGTGTGGGCGCCGTCGCCGGTCTGGCCGGAAGGACGCGGCGTCTTCCTTTACCGGCCATTTCTGGATATCCGGCGGGATGCCTTGCGGGATTATCTGCGCGGTATCGGCGTGGGTTGGATCGACGATCCGGCCAATGAAAGCCCGCACTCCCTGCGCGCCCGCACACGCAAGGCATTGCAGGATGAGCAAACCCCGGTCGCCCCCGTTGAAACTGGGGTGCAGCTGTCACCGGTCCAGCTGGAGATGCTGCTGTATCGGTCGGAAAGTCTGGCGCCTTTGGGCCTGATCGCCTTCCAGGCCGATCGATTCCACGCCCTGCCGAATGAAACGGCTGTCAGATTACTGGCGACAGCGGCGGTCTGTGCCGGTGGTGGCGACAAGCTGCCCAGGCAGGAAAAGGTCTCGGCGCTTCTGGCGCAACTGCCATCCGGCAAGGCACAGACCTTGAGCGGCGCGCGCCTGTATCAGGCAGACGGCGTCATCTTTATTGGGCGCGAAGCCGGCGATATCGGTCGCAACCGGGCGGGGCAGGTGTCGATGACGGACGGGGAGACGGTCTGGGATGGTCGTTTTGCCATTCGGGCTGTCGCGGGAGAAATTGTCGCCTCGCATGCCGCGCGCGCACAGCTCTCCGATGACGATCGCACCTGGCTTTCCTCCCTTCCGGCGATGGCGCGCGGCAGTCAGCCGGTTCTCGAGCAGAAAGATAATCTGGATAAGCCCCTGCTCACCAACCCGGCCTTAAGACATTTTGAGGTCAAATGCCTGGTCTTCCCGCGTTTTCGGGCGGCTATGGGCATGATCCGGCGGGAAAGCGATGTGACAGGCTAAAAAAATATCATTGCGTTCTTACGCGGAAAAATGGCGTGTAGCGAAACCGCTCCGTCCATCCTATATGGATGAGTAATATGTGAAAACCCCATGGAGGGGTGGCCCAACTTGCGGGCCTGATTGAGGATCGAGACAGGCATGAACCTGAAGTCCATGGCGATTATCGGCGTGATACTGGCCTTCCTGCTGGGCATTTACGTCGTCATGAATGCTAATCACGGCGCGCTGGTGCCGGACACAAAGAAGGCCGAGGAACTTCCCTATTCCGAACTGCTGGTCAGTGTGAACAGTGGTCAGGTGAAAGAGGTTGTCATCCACCAGGACGATGCGTCAGGTACGCTGATCAATGGTAACCGCTTCCACACCGTGGTCGACCCTTATAACCATAAGGCACTCGATGACGCACTGGTGGCCAAGAACGTCAAGACGACCATCCAGAGCGGCAAGACCGGCATTCTGATGAATGTCATCACCACGCTCCTGCCGGTCATCCTGATCATCGGCATCTGGATATTCTTCATGCGCCAGATGCAGGGCGGCGGCCGTGGCGGCGCCATGGGCTTCGGCAAGTCGAAGGCCCGCCTGCTGACCGAGCATAAGAACCGCGTCACCTTCCAGGATGTCGCCGGCGTGGACGAGGCCAAGGAAGAACTGCAGGAAGTCGTCGATTTCCTGAAGGACCCGTCCAAGTTCCAGAAGCTGGGCGGCAAGATTCCGAAAGGCGCCCTGCTGGTCGGTCCTCCGGGCACCGGCAAGACCCTGCTGGCCCGTGCGGTGGCCGGCGAAGCGGGCGTGCCCTTCTTCTCGATCTCCGGTTCGGACTTCGTGGAAATGTTCGTCGGTGTCGGCGCCTCGCGCGTCCGTGACATGTTCGAACAGGCCAAGAAGAACGCGCCGTGCATCATCTTCATCGATGAAATCGACGCGGTTGGCCGTCATCGCGGTGCCGGTCATGGCGGCGGCAATGACGAACGCGAGCAGACCCTCAACCAGCTGCTGGTCGAGATGGACGGTTTCGAGGCTAATGAAGGCATCATCATGATCGCTGCCACCAACCGTCCGGACGTGCTCGATTCCGCCCTGCTGCGTCCTGGCCGTTTCGACCGTCAGGTGACCGTGCCGAACCCCGACCTGACCGGCCGCGAAGCCATCCTGCGCGTTCATATGAAGCCGGTGCCCTTGGGCGTCGATGTCGATGTCAAGGTGATCGCGCGCGGTACGCCGGGCTTCTCCGGCGCCGATCTGGCCAACCTGGTCAATGAAGCCGCCCTGATGGCCGCCCGCAAGGACCGCAAGCTGGTGACCATGCGCGATTTCGAAGACGCCAAGGACAAGGTGCTGATGGGGGCCGAGCGCCGTTCCATGGCCATGAGTGAAAAGGAAAAGAAAAATACCGCTTATCACGAAGGCGGTCACGCCATCGTGGCGCTCAAGGTGCCGGAAGCCGATCCGGTCCACAAGGCGACCATCATTCCGCGCGGCCGTGCACTCGGCATGGTCATGCAGTTACCGGAAGGTGACCGCTATTCGCAAAACTTCACCCAGATGACTTCGGAATTGGCCATCCTCATGGGCGGTCGTTGTGCGGAGGAAATTATCCTGGGTAAGGAAGGTATTACTTCGGGTGCATCGTCCGATATCCAGCAGGCGACTCGCCTTGCCAAGGCCATGGTGACCCGTTGGGGCTATTCGGATGAGCTGGGCTATGTCAACTACAAGATGGGCGAAGACGAATACGGCGCCTTGGGGCGCGATGTTTCTGAAGTGACCGCGCAGAAGATTGATGAAGAAGTCAAGCGTCTGGTCAAGGCTGGCCATGATGACGCCATGCGCATCCTGACGGAAAATCTCGACGGGCTGCATCGTCTGGCCAAGACCTTACTTGAGTTCGAAACCCTGACGGGCGACGAGATCGCAAAGGTGCTCAATGGCGAGGAAATCGTCCGCGACGAGGACAGCGGTGTGGCGATCGAGCTGAGCTCCAATTCGGCGGTGCCGGAAACGGAGGCCGCGACGGTCAGCGTGCCGGTGGTGGCCGAATAATCTTTGGCTCAGTACTAAAATGAGGGCAGGCGGGCTTCGGTCCGCCTGCTTTTTTATGCGGCTTGCGGTTGTGTGAGTGTAATAGTACCCTCTCTTTGTAATCGGAGAGGGAGGGGGCCATGACCGTTGAAGAACGGCTGTCCGGACTGGAAAAACGTTTCGGTGCGATCTTTGCCGGGCTGCTGGTACTGATTGTCGCCCTGGCTGGAATATCGGGCTACCAGGCCATAAAGCTGCATCAGCTGGAAAATGTGAAAAGCCTGCGCGTCAAGGAACTCAGGGTCTATGATGACAAGGGGGTCGATCGGGTCGTCATCGCCGGCAACCTGCCGCCCGCCACGCTGAATGGCAAGATCCGCAAGGCTGCACCGAGGCCTATGGGAGGCATATTGATCTATGACGCCTCGGGCACGGAGCGAGGCGGATACGCCACGGCCGATGGTTATGCAAACGCCATGCTGACGCTCGATTCCGGACCGGAGGCCGATGGCCGGCAGGTCATGTTGCTGCTGGCGGAACCGGGAGGCGGCGCGTTCTTTCGCCAGTGGTATGGCACCGGCTCTGTCACCATGGGGGTCAACGACAAGCCATTCCTTACCGTTATGGATGGCAAGGACGTGGTCTTTGCCAAGCCGGAAGATAATGTCTGGACCAAGCGAGGCCCAAGATAGGTTGCCGGTTGTCTAGGTTTCGGCCGGTTCCGGCATCCGCCCATAACTGCGGATAAACTGTTCATAGTCAGGCGTATTGGCCACTGTGTGAGCCACCTGCGCGCGCAGGCCTTCGAGCGCGCCCATCAGTTCCTCGCGCGTGAACAACTGGCCGAAGCGGTGCCGGCCCTGAGGCTCGAACCTCTGGCCCAGCATGACCTGCAGCCACGAATCCACCCGGAACACGTCCTCTATCGGCGGGGCGCAATAGCCATGATTGCGGAAGAGATCGAGGCGCAGTTTCAGTGTCTCGGGTATCTCCATGTCGCGGCGGGATATCCAGAAGTCCGTATCGTCGCGTTGCGTCAGCTTGTAGTGCATGATGACGAAGTCGCGGACGTGTTCGACCTCGGCGCGCGTCTCGGCATTGAACAGCTCGGCCACCGCGTCGGTAATGCCATCGAAGGGGAACATCTGCACCAGACGCGTGGCGCCGATCTGCATCAGGTGGATATTGGTCGATTCCAGCGGCTCGATAAAGCCGCTGGCCAGGCCGAAGGCGATGCAGTTCTTGTTCCAGATTTTGTTGCGGAGGCCGGTGCGGAACCTGATGTGCATCGGCTCATTGATCAGCGGGCCGTCGAGCGCGGCAACGAAGCGTGCGCGGGCTTCGTCGTCCGACAGATGCGGGCTGGAATAAACATAGCCGTTGCCGACCCGGCTCTGCAGCGGGATTTTCCAGCGCCAGCCGGCATCGTGGGCGATGGCGCTGGTATAGGGCTCCAGGCGGCCAACGGACTCGGTCTGCACAGCCCAGGCCCGGTCATTAGCCAGCCAGTGGCTCCAGTCCTCGTAGCCGGTCTTCAGGGTCTGCTCGATCAGCAGGCCGCGGAAACCGGTGCAATCGATGAACAGGTCGCCCTCGACCGCCTGGCCGGACTCGAGGACCACGCGGGTAATAAAGCCGGTGAGGTCATCCTGCTCAACGCGCATGATCTTGCCATCGATGCGCTTGACGCCGTGAGCCTCGCTGAACCGGCGCATGAAGGGGCCGTAGAGGGCGGTATCGAAATGGTAAGCGTAGTTGAGCCATTGTTTGTCGGAAATGGCGAACCTGTGCGCCTCCGCCGCGCGGTATTCGGCGCAGTAATCGCCCAGGTCGCCGCCATAGCCATCGGCCCGCGCCTGAAGCCACAGGCTGTGGAACGGCGTCACCCACATCGACTTGCCCAGGCGGCCGAAGGAATGGAAGTAGTAGTCGTCCTTGCGCGCCCAGTTATGGAAGGCGATGCCGAGCTTGATGCCGGCATTGGTCTCGCGGACGAACTGGCGGTCATCGATGCCGAGGCGGCTGTGGAAGCCGAGGATGGTCGGGACCGTGGCCTCGCCGACGCCGACTATGCCGATCTCGCTCGACTCGATCAGGGTGATATCCAGCAGGGCGCCGAGAGACTTGCCAAGCGCGGCCGCCACGCACCATCCGGCCGTGCCGCCCCCCGCGATGACCACTTTTTTGACGCGCTGCTCGCCCATTCCGCTCTTCCCTTGTTTTTTTGATCTGCCGCCAGACTCGCCAGATTCTGTCTGCTGTCAAATCGAACAGGCCATTTGATTTATTACGCTTTTTTATGTTGCCGAAGGGTAACATTGTAGAAACGTTGCTGCATGCATATATGCGGGAATGGCTTGCCGCCCGTCTTTTGAGGAGTTCGATATGACCGTTAATTTTCCCGCCGATGAGACCGGCGATGTCCTGCGCGCCATGCAGGCCGATGGCGACGATCTCTCCGTGGTGCGCGATATCGATTTTTCGCTGCTGTTCGATAACGAAGATTCCGCCAAGGCCTTCTGCGTGATCTTCGCCGAAAAGGGCTACGAGGTCGATTACGGCCCGTGGGAAATTGACCACGACAATCTGGCCGATCTCAACTTCGGCAAATGGAACGTTCAGGTGGTCCATCATATGGTGCCTGATCATGCCGCCATCACGGCTTTTGAAGAGGAATTGCAGGAAGCCGCCACACCTCTGAGTGGTCGCAATGATGGCTGGGGCTGTTTCCAGGTCGAGGCGAACTAAAGAGGCGCCTTGCGACCTTTTCTTTCAAATATACAACTTTTTTGACTTGTAAAAATTATGCGCTAGGGTGGGCTCAGCGGCTGGATATCTGTATCCGGCCTGCAGAGCTATAAAAAGAACCCAGGGAATTTTCATGCGCTTGTCGCGTCGCCAGATGATGGCTGCCACCGCCGGCATGGCCGCCGCAACTGCGGGCAGGTTGAACGCCGCGCCGCGCAAAGAAGCCCCTCTTTCCCTGTGGTATGAACAGCCGGCGAAAGACTGGAGCGAGGCCCTGCCTCTGGGCAATGGCCATCTGGGCGCCATGGTGTTCGGCACCCTTGCCAGTGAACGCTTCCAGATCAACGAAAGCACACTGTGGGGCGGGGCGCCACACGACTATTCGCCCGGTGACCGGACTGCGGAACTGGCGCGGCTGCGCGCAGCCATTTTTGAAGACCGTCTGGACGACGCCGTAAGGGCCGGCCAGGATTTCATGGGCGATCCTGCCACGCTCATGCCCTATCAGCCGTTTGTCGACCTGCTGATCGATATGCCGGGCCACGATCGCGCGCAGGCCTATCGCCGGGACCTGCGCCTTGACCAGGCTGTGCATACGGTAAGCTACGAACGGGACGGCGTCGTCTATCGGCGTGAAAGCTTCGCCTCCTTCCCCGACAAGGCGCTGGTTATCCGCCTGACGGCCGACACACCGGGAAAACAGTCGTTTCGTATCCGCCTGACCAGCCCGCAAACCGGGGCGAATGTATCGAGCGGGGCAGATGGCGCCCTGCTTATAGAAGGGCAGATCCAGCCCCGGCAAAACCCTGACTGGTCATGGACCGCCTCATGGGACAAGCCCGGTCTGTCCTATGCCGGCCGTCTCAGGGTCGTGGCGTCCGGCGGCGCTGTGCGGGCCGATGGTGATGCGCTTGTGGTCGAAGGCGCCGATGCAGTGACGCTTCTGTTCTGCGGCGCCACCAGTTTCAAGACCTATAATGATGTGTCCGGCGATCCGCTGGCCTTGACGCAGCGCGCCATCGATCAGGCCGGGCGGCATGACTACGCCCATCTGAAGGCGGCGCATCTGGCGGATCATCAGGCGCTTTTCGACCGAGTCAGCCTGCGATTGGGGGCGGCGGCGGACCTGCCGACAGACCAGCGCCTGCTCGCCTACAAAACAACGCCGGACCCGGCGCTGGAGGCGCTGTTCTTCCAGTATGGCCGCTATCTGCTGATCGCCGCCTCGCGGCCCGGTGGCCAGCCCGCCAACCTCCAGGGGATATGGAACAACGACCTGCTGCCCGCCTGGAGCAGCAAGATGACCACCAATATCAATCTGCAAATGAACTACTGGATCGCGGAAACCGGCGATCTGTGGGAAACGCAGACGCCCTTATGGGACCTGATTGACGATCTGCAGGTCACCGGCGCCAAAACCGCCCGCGATCTCTATGGCGGCGAGGGCTGGGTGCTGCATCACAATACCGATATCTGGCGCGCCACCACCCCGGTCGACGGGCCGTGGGGGATCTGGCCGACCGGTGGCGTCTGGCTGGCCAATCAGATGTGGGACCATTATCTCTACAGCCAGGATCGTGATTTTCTGACCAAACGCTGTTTCCCGGCGATGCGCGGTGCGGTTGCCTTCGCGCTCGGCCTGCTGGTTGAGGCGCCGGCCGGCACACCGGTGGCCGGAAAATGGGTCAGCAATCCGACCATTTCACCGGAAAACCAGTATCTGCTGGCGGGCAAGCCGTATCACCTGACCTATGGCGCGGCGATGGATACCGAGATGATCGGTGAGTTGTTCGATAGCTTCATCGTCGCCGCGGACGCGCTGAATATCACTGATCCCTTACTGGTAAAGGCAAAAGCCGCGCGTCAGCGCCTGCCGGCGATAGACGTCAATCAGAATGGCGGCATCCGGGAATGGATCAGGGATTATGCCGAGGCCGAGCCGCATCATCGCCATACCTCGCACCTGTATGGTCTGTATCCGGGGCAGTCGCTGACGCCGCAAGTCTCTCCGGCGCTGGCCGCAGCGGCGCGAAAGACGCTGGATCTGCGCACGGACGAGGGGACGGGCTGGTCCATGGCCTGGCGCACGGCGCTGCGGGCGCGGCTGCGTGACGGCAATCATGCCCATGTCATGCTGCGCAGCCTGATATCGCAGTTCACTCAGCCCAATCTGCTCGATGTCTGCCCGCCATTCCAGATAGACGGCAATTTCGGCGGGCCCGCCGGTATCGCGGAAATGCTGGTGCAAAGCCGGCCGGGAGCGGTTGACCTGTTGCCGGCTCTGCCCGATGCCTGGCCGCAGGGCGAGGTGAGGGGCTTGCGCGCCCGCGGCGGACTGAAAGTCGATATGACCTGGGACAAGGGGCGCCTGAACCGCGCCGTCCTGCACAGTCCTGCCGCAGGGACGGTCGTTGTCCGCTACGGAAATACGACGGAAACCCTGGATCTGAAGGCCGGGGCGAACCTGTTCCGTCCATCGAAGCGCTCGATAATCTGAGGGCAATCCGGGCTCCGTTTGTCTGCTTGCGAAATTCAAGTGAATATCGTTACAAAATCCTTACAAAGGTCCCGCTCGTTATCACTCTATTAAGGACGTTCGGGTTTTTATAGGCGCTTACCAGCCGGGCGGGAGTGTTGACGAAGCGTGCATGAGGGGCACGCATCGCCGCAATCCTGTTTTCGGCCCATTCCGGACTGAGATTGGCCACAGAAGTGGTCAGGATGAATTGGAGAGTGCCTATGCCCGCCGTCGTTCGAGGTGGCAGACGACAAGCCAGCCCCACCGGCGCGAAAGCGGAGGCCAAGCCCGCTGCGCGTGGTAACGGCAAGGCGCGCGCCAACGAGCGGTCCGGTTCGCGCAAGGGCATGGCGCCCGGCAAGTCGAGCGTCATCGGCGCCGTCCATATGCCTAACGAACTGACCGCCTGGCTGGCCGTTCTGGTCATTGCCGGCCTGCTGTCGGTGGTGCTGATGACCGGTCACCGCGCCGAGGCTCTCGGTGCCTCCGTCAGCGGCTTCATCGATGGCCGCCTGGCCTCCATCGGCCTGAAGCTGCAAAAGGTGCAACTGGTCAATGTCAGCCCCGAGGCCTCGCCGGACGTGCGCAAGGCCCTGAAGTTTTCCAAGGACCAGCCCTTCGCTCTGATGGACCTCAATGCGGTCCAGAAGGATGTCGAGAATGTCGGCTGGGTGAAGTCGGCCACCATTCGCCGCCAGTTCCCCGGCGTGCTGATCATTGACGTGGTCGAGCGTCCGCGTCTGGCCGTCTGGCAGAATGCGGGCCGGTTCGCCGTGATCGACGACCAGGGCCAGACCATTCCCGAAGCCAATTATGCCCGTTTCAGCGACCTGCCGTTCGTGGTGGGTGAGGGCGCTAACGAGGCCGCGCCGGAAATCATCGAACTGATGCGCCAGCGTCCCGCCCTGTTGCAAAAGACCTACGCCCTGCAGCGCGTCGATACGCGGCGCTGGAATATCCTGCTGAAGAACGGCGGCATCATCAAGCTGCCGGCCCTGAACCAGGATCAGGCCCTGGCCCGTCTTGACGCCCTGATCGCCCAGCAGCGCGTGCTGGACCAGGGCTTTGCCTCGATCGACCTTCTCGATCCGGATTCCCTTGTGGTCGTTCCGCTGGATGCCCACCCCGCTTCGCCGCCCACGCCCGTTATTCGCCAGTAAGTCTGACAAAGTAGAAACTCATGTCCAGATTTGAAGATCGCCAGAACGCCAAAGCCGCCGCCCTGCAGCCCGATCAGGTTGCAAAAACGGCACGCGCCATGCCGGCCGCCGGTGGCGAGGCAAGCGCCCGGCCTGCCGCCGCGCAAGGCCTGATTGCTTCGCTCGATCTCGGCGCCTCGAAGATCGGCTGCTTCATCATGCGGCCGGAAGGCGCGCGCCACGCCGATCATTCAATCCGCGTCGCCGGCGTCGGCTATGTGCAGTCCAAGGGCATTCGCGCCGGTTCGGTGATCGACATGGAAGCCGCCTCGCAGGCCATAGCGCAGGCCGTCGAGCGCGCCGAGGCCATGGCCAATGTCTCGATCCAGGGCGTGCGCGTCACCATTCCGGGCGCGCAGACCGCCTCGCACAAGGTCTCGACCCAGGTATCTCTGGGCCTGAAGCCGATCGCCGATACCGATCTCAACCGCGCCATCGCCTCGGCCCTGGCGCAGGTGCGTTTCCCCAATCGCCGCGCCATCCACCTGCTGCCGGTATCGTGGAGCGTCGACGACCAGCAGGGCGTACGCGATCCGCGCGGCCTGAACGGGCGCAATCTCGGCCTCGAACTGCTCGTCGTCACCATCGACGAAAGCGTCTTCAACAATATCAATACCTGCGTTTCCCTGGCGCACCTTGAGGTTCAGGCCATTGTCTGCGCCCCGCTGGCCGCCGCCGTGGCCGCACTGGAAGAAGACGAAAAGGAACTGGGCTGCATCTGCATCGACATGGGGGCTTCCTCCACGACCGCGGCCATCTTCGCCAATGGCACGCTGGTCCATGTCGATTGTCTGAATGTTGGCGGCAGCCACGTCACGGCCGATATCGCGCGCGGCCTGTCCACGACCCTGGCCGGCGCCGAACGCCTCAAAACCCTGCATGGCTCGGCCATTGCCTCCGCCCACGAAGATCGCGAAACGGTCGAGGCCCCTCCACGCGGCGACGATCGCGGCGGTGCGCCGATCACCGTGCCGCGTTCGATCCTCAAGGGCATTATCGCGCCGCGCGTCGAGGAAACCTTCGAGCTGCTGCGCGAGAAGATCAAGGCGTCCGGCGTCCAGATCGAGCCGGGCGCAGGCATTGTCCTGACCGGCGGCGCTTCGCAGCTGGCAGGCGTGCGTGAGCTGGCGATCCGTGTCTTCGACCGTCCCTGCCGCCTGGGCAAGCCGACGCGCGTGCCGCATCTGGGCGACGCCGCTGCCGGCCCGTCCTTCGCTGCCACGGCCGGAGTCATCCTGCGCACGCTTTACGGTCCGCGCGATGTTGTGCCGGTCAAGAAGATCATGGCCGCCAAGATTGGCCCCAAGGACGCTCCGACCGGCGGCAGCGGCAATATCATTGCCCGCGTCATCGACTGGCTGAAGAGCAATCTTTAGAGGCTAAGCCCACAAATTTCAGTATTAAAAGCCTCCCTGCCGTTGCCGGCGGTGAGGCTTTGTCCTGTCATGGATCCGGGAGCAAATCACTAAGCGGATACCATATGCAAAAGCAATGCGTTAACCTTTTGGAAACCCGGACTTGCCTTGCACGCGAAAAACGCAACCCACGAGACTCCTTGCGGACTCCTTTCTGACTCAATACCTGTGTAAAAAGTCATACTTCGGTAACCTAGGTTAAAAAATCTTACCAAAACGGGTTCATTTTTAGCCGACTCAAGTTATCGGGTAACTATTCGTTAAGCATAGTTGTAGTCTCATTAGACCCTGTATCGGGGATCGGAAAACGCATTCGTTTTATCCCGGACGGAGAACCGAATGGGAGAGATCATGAAAGGTTCACTGGATAACATGGCAATTCATCTTTCTGCGCCGCGCGCAACAGAATTGAAGCCGCGTATCGTCGTGTTTGGGGTGGGCGGAGCCGGGGGCAACGCCGTTAACAACATGATCGAGGCTGGCCTTGAGGGCGTGGAATTCGTCGTCGCCAATACCGACGCGCAGCAGCTGCAGTTTTCGCGTACGGACGCCCGTATCCAGCTCGGCGTAGGAATCACGCAAGGCCTGGGCGCCGGTGCGCATCCGGAAGTCGGCATGACTGCGGCGGAAGAGTCTTCCGACATGATCAGCGAGCACCTCGATGGCGCGCACATGGTCTTCATCACCGCCGGCATGGGCGGCGGCACCGGCACCGGTGCGGCCCCGATCATCGCCAAGTGCGCCCGTGAGCGCGGCATACTGACCGTCGGCGTTGTCACCAAGCCCTTCACCTTCGAAGGCCGTCACCGCATGCGCCTGGCCGATGCCGGTATCTCCGAGCTGCAGCGCTATGTCGACACCCTGATCGTCATTCCGAACCAGAATCTGTTCCGCATCGCCAACGAGCGCACCACCTTTGCCGAAGCCTTCGGCATGGCCGACCAGGTGCTGCATGCCGGCGTGCGTTCGATCACCGACCTGATGGTTCTGCCGGGCCTGATCAACCTCGATTTCGCCGACGTCCGTTCGGTCATGTCCGACATGGGCAAGGCCATGATGGGCACGGGCGAGGCCTCGGGTGAAGACCGCGCCCTGCTGGCGGCCCAGAATGCCATCCAGAATCCGTTGCTCGACGAAACCTCGCTCAAGGGCGCCAAGGCCGTGCTGGTGAATGTCACCGGCGGTCTCGACATGACCCTGCACGAGGTCGACGAAGCGGCCAACGCCATCTCCTCGGAAGTCGATCCGGAAGCCAATATCATCTTCGGCGCCGCCTTCGATCCGAATCTGGAAGGCAAGCTGCGCGTCTCGGTCGTCGCCACCGGCATGGATGGTGTCGCCCTGCAGACCCCGCTGGTTACCCCGGCCAAGGCCTCTGCGCCGCCGCCGACCTTCGGCCTGGGCTATGGTCGCCCCGAAGCCCCGGCGGCTGCCGCGCCAGTCCAGGCCCCTGCGGCGGCTCCCGTTCAAGCCTCGGCGCCAGTGACCCCGGCTCCGGTCGCCGCCCCGGCCGCGATCACCCCGCCGGCCGCTGCCCGCTCCAGCCTGTTCGAGGCGCCTGCTGCACCGGCGGCTCAGGCCGAGCCGCGCGTCATCAGCAAGATCGTCGATCCTATGGTCGAGGATGAAGAGTTTGTTGCTCCGGCTGCTGCCGCCCCGATGCCGGTGCCGCGTCCGGTAACCCCGCAGATCCAGCGCCCGAACCCGTATGCCCATACGGCGGCTCCGCGTCCCGCCCAGTCAGCCGCTCAAGCTCCGGTACAGCCGGCGCCTCAGGCCGCTCCGCAGCCGACCCGCCTGGCCACGGAAGACGAGGGCCGTGAATCCTTCTGGCGCGGCCTGTTCCCGCAGCGCCAGAGCGCGCACAGCGCCCCGATCGCGCCTCAGCCGGCCGCGCCTGTGCAGGACGATGCCGACCGCTATGTGCCGGCGCCCGCCAAGTCCAGCCTGAACCCGGCCACGCGTTCGGAAGTCCAGCCCTCGATGGATACCGAAGACGATCTGGAGATTCCTTCTTTCTTAAGGCGCCTCGCTAACTGATCTTCGGTGAGCCTTTAGGGCGCTGTATCAAGTTCTAAGTCAACGGAAGGTCCGGATCTGGGAATGCCCAGGTCCGGATTTTCTGTTTGGCGGCGGTAATATTGCCCGTGGGGAAAGTGTGCGGGAAAAGGGCCATGTATCCTTAAAGCCCTGTTAAGTAAGGCGTTACAAACGGAAATAGAAGTTCGTTTGTGATTAACGCGCGAAAATGAGATGTTCGCTCAGGGCCAGAAATGTGCCTGCATTCTTTTGTACGCTGGGGCGGCAATAAGGTGAGCGTTATGTTACCTGATCAGAACGAACAGACTTTGGCCCACGCAGCCATCATCGCCGGTATGGGCCTGCATACGGGTGTGCCCGTGCGCATGCTTGTGCGTCCGGCCCCGGCTGGCACCGGCGTGGTTTTCGTGCGTTCCGATATCGCCGACCGTGACAATCGCGTCCCGGCCCTGGCCCACAATGTCACCAAGACGACCCTGGGCACCGTCATTACCAATGACGCCGGCGTTTCCGTCTCGACCATCGAGCACGTCATGGCTGCCTTCGCCGCCATGAGCATCGATAACGTCTGCGTCGAGCTGGACGGCCCGGAAGTGCCGATCATGGATGGCTCCTCCCTGCCATTCGTGCAGATACTGGATCAGGCGGGCTTCCGCCGCCAGGCCATGCCGCAGCAGGTCATCGAAATCCTGAAGCCGGTCGAGGTCATCGAAGGCGACAAGCGCGCCTCCTTGGTGCCTTCCGAGCAGTTCGAAGTCCGTTTCGAAATCGATTTTCCCGGCACGCCGATCGGTCACCAGGTCTGCGATCTGGTCATTACCGAGCAGTCCTTCCGCGAGGAACTGGCTGCGGCCCGTACCTTCGGCTTCCTGGAAGGCGTTGAGGCCCTGCGCAAGATCGGGCTGGCGCGTGGCGGTTCGCTGGATAATGCCATCGTCATCGATGGTGACGTCATCCTGAACGAAGGCGGCCTGCGTTTCGCCGACGAATTCGTTCGCCACAAGGCGCTGGACGCCATCGGCGACCTGTACGTGCTCGGCATGCCGATTATTGGCAGGTTTGAAGGAATCCGCGCCGGTCATGGCCTTAATAATGCCTTGGTCCGTGCCCTATTGTCGCGTCCGGATGCCTACCGCATCGTCACCCGCGGCCCCGTGCTGGCGGATGTCGGCTAACCCGGCCAGGCAAGGTTAATTCCTGTTGGCGCGGCTCATGCGCTCGTGTAGATGTATCCCCCATCAAAAGAGTCTGCAGCCTGTTCGGGGCTGACATCAAGAGGATGATTACGTGAGCGTTGTGGGGCTTCTCAAGAAATCGGCCATTGTCGTGTTGCTGGCCAGCGTCTCCGTAGCGGGCCTGACGGCCTGCGCCGGCAAGGGCAAGCAGGAACATCTGGTCTATGAAGAGCGCCCTGTCGAACTGCTCTACCAGACCGGTATGCAGAAGCTGGATGAAAAGAGCTGGTCCGATGCGGTCAGCTATTTCGAGGAAGTCCAGCGCCAGCATCCTTATTCGGAATGGTCGCGCCGCGCCATCGTCATGAGCATCTACGCCAACTACCAGGCGGACAAGTATATCGAGGCCACGGCCGCCGCGGATCAGTTCATCAAGCTCTATCCGGGCAGCGACCTGACGCCCTACGCCTATTACATGAAGGCCATCTGCGCCTTTGAACAGATCGTCGATGTCGGCCGCGATCAGGCCTTCACCGAAAGCGCCAAGGGCCTGCTGAACGACGTGGTCCGCCGCTACCCCGATACCGAGTACGCCAAGGACGCCCGCATCAAGCTCGACATGGTGCAGGATCAGCTGGCTGGCAAGGAAATGGATATCGGCCGCTGGTATCTGAACGATAACCAGCCGCTGGCCGCTATCGGCCGCTTCAAGACGGTTGCGAGCGATTTCCAGACCACAAGCCACACGCCGGAAGCCCTGTATCGCCTCGTCGAAGCCAATGAAATGATGGGCCTGCACGACGAAGCGACGCGTGATGCCGCCGTTCTGGGCTATAACTATCCGGGTGATCGCTGGTATGCCGTCGCCTACAAGCTGCTCAAGGACAAGGGCGCCACGCCGGCCGTAGCGCCCGATCCGAAGGGCAAGAAGGGCCCTGAAGTGCCCGACATGAAGCAGAAAAAAGGCTGGTTCAGCCATAAGAAGCCTCAGGCCTAAATCAACAAGTTCTCTAAATGTTCTTGTTTTTTAAACGGGAATAGGGTTTACTGCAGCGGCGTCCGGCATGAGTCGGGCGCCGTTTTGCTTCGGGTTGTCTTATGCTGACACGCCTCACGATTGCCGATGTGGTCCTGGTCGACCGGCTGGAACTGGATATTCGACAGGGCCTGAGCGTCCTGACCGGGGAAACCGGCGCCGGTAAATCCATCCTGCTCGATTCGCTCGGCCTGGCCACCGGTGCCCGCGCCGATACCGGCCTGATCCGAGCCGGCGCGCCGCAGGCCTCGGTGACGGCCGAATTCGAGATCGTGGCCAGCCACCCACTCTATGCGTTCCTGGAAGACAAGGGGCTGGCGCTGGAACCGGGCGAGGCCCTGATGCTGCGCCGCGTGGTGGCGCGCGATGGCCGCTCCAAGGCCTTTGTCAATGATCAGCCGGTCAGCGTGGCCGTGCTCAAGGCGCTGGGCGACAGCCTGCTGGAAGTGCATGGCCAGCACGAGACCGTGGGGCTGCTCGATGCGCGTTCGCATCTGGGGATGCTGGATAGTTATGGCGGCAATGGGCCGGAACTGGCGAAGGTGGCCGAAAGCTGGAAGGCGCTGAAGGCGATCCGTGACGAGCATCGCGACCTGATGAAACGGGCCAGCGCCGACAAGGCCGAACTGGAAACCCTGAGCCTGCGGTTGCAGGAACTGGATCGACTCAATCCGCAGACTGATGAAGAAGCGACCCTGGCCTCCGAACGCGCCCTGCTGGGGGCCGGTGAGCGGGCGCTGGAAGATATCAGCGAGGCCCGCAATGCAGTAGGTGGTGAGCAGTTGTCGCAGCGGCTGGTCAAGGCCTTCCGCGCGCTCGATCATGCCCGCACCCGCGCCATGCAGGCTGGCGCCACCTCGGAAGACCCGGTGCTGGCGCGGCTGACGGCGGCGGCGGATGCGCTCGATCGCACCCTGATCGCCGCCGATGAAGCCCTGGCCCTGATGGATCAGGCAGCCGATAGCCTCGATGTCGAGCCCGGCCAGCTGGATCGCGTCGAGGAGCGCCTGTTCGCCCTGCGCGCCATGGCCCGCAAGCTGGGCGTGCTGGTGGAAGACCTGCCGAAGGAGCGGGTGCGTATCGCCGCCAGTCTCAATCAGATCGAAGATCTGGATGCGCACCTGTCGCGCCTGACCATTGCCATGCATGAGGCGCAGAAGACCTTCCATGCGGCGGTCGAATCCTTGCGCGTCAGGCGCGCGCAGGCGGGCGAGGCGCTGGCGTCGGCCGTGATGGCCGAACTGGTGCCGCTTAAGCTCGATAAGGCCCGCTTCCGTGTCGCCCTGCGGCCGATGGAGCCGGAACGCTATGGCCAGAGCGGCGGTGATCTCGTCGAGTTCGAAGTCAAAACCAATCCGGGCGCCGAGTGGGGCGGTCTGGGGGCCATCGCTTCGGGCGGTGAACTGGCCCGTTTCGCCCTGGCTCTCAAGGCGGCGCTCGCCTCCCGTGGTGGCGAAGATGTCGCGGGCCCTGTGATGATCTTCGATGAGGTCGACCAGGGCGTTGGTGGGGCCGTGGCCGATGCCGTGGGCCTGCGCCTCAAGCGTCTGGCGCAGAACCAGCAGGTGATCGTGGTGACACACTCACCGCAGGTGGCGGCGCGCGGTGACCAGCACCTGAAGGTTTCCAAGGCTGAGCATAATGACAGCGTGCGTTCGACCGTGACCGTTCTGGAACCGGAAGCGGCGCTGGAAGAACTGGCGCGGATGCTTTCCGGCGCCGAGATCACGCCGGAAGCCCGGGCGGCGGCCATTCGACTTAAGGCCGCCGAAGTGGTATAACTGGCAAAACCGCCGGGAGGTCTTCAGCGATGGCTTTCATCCGCCGCCTCTTCTTTTTTATCCTGCAATTCGTTGTCGTCAGCGCGGCAGTCACCGGTGTCTGCGCCGGTGTCTCCCTGCATACCTATGGCATGCAGTATCGTTTCACGCCGGAATTCGCCGGCAAGCTGCACACCTATATCAATTTCGGACTGGTGGCCGGCGCGCTCTATTGCCTGGTCATCCTCTGCTACCTGCTGACCCGCCGCAGCCTGGAAACACGCGGGGATGAACCGTGGAACAATACTGACAATCTGGGGTGAGTGTGGCAGTTAGGACGGGCTATCGCTTATAGAGATTCCCCATGACGATCGACGACGCCCGCGCCCGCCATACCGAGCTTTCCGCGCAGATCCAGTATCACCGCGACCTGTACTATAACCAGGAAACGCCGGAACTGACCGATGCGGACTATGACGCGCTGGAAGCCGAACTGCGGGCGCTGGAAGCCGATTTTCCCGAACTGAAAACCCCGGATAGCCCGACACAGACGGTCGGCGGCACGGCCTCGGCTAAGTTCTCGCCGGTGGCGCATGGCGTGCCGATGCTGTCGCTCGATAATGCCTTTGCCGCTGAGGACGTCACCGATTTTGAAGACCGTATCCGCCGTTTTCTGCGCCTGCCGGAAGACGAGGTGGTTGCCTTCGCTGCCGAACCGAAGATCGACGGTGTGTCGTGCAGCCTGCTCTATGTAAAAGGCGAACTGGTGCGCGCCGCCACGCGCGGCGATGGCCGCACCGGCGAGGACATCACCGAGAATGCCAGGACCATCAAGGATGTGCCGCATCGCCTGAGCGGCGCTGGCTTCCCTGATCGCATCGAAATCCGCGGCGAGGTCTATATGCCGCTCAAGGAATTTGCCGAGATGAATGCGAAAGCGGAGGCGGAGGGCACCAAGACCTTCGCCAACCCGCGCAATTCGGCTTCCGGGGCCCTGCGTCAGCTCGATGCCAGCATTACCGCCTCCCGGCCGTTGCGGTTCTTTGCCTATGCCTGGGGGGAGGTGAGCGACGAGGCTTTCGTCGCCACCCAGTCCGAAGCGCTGGAAAAGTTCCGCGAATGGGGTTTCCAGGTCAATCCGAACTCGCAGCGTGTCGAGCGTGCGCAAGGCCTGCTGGCGGTCTACGACCATATCGGCCGCGCACGTTCCGGCCTCGGCTATGATATCGACGGCGTGGTCTACAAGGTCGACCGTCTCGACTGGCAACGCCGGCTAGGTTTCGTGTCGCGTTCGCCGCGCTGGGCCATCGCGCATAAGTTCCCGGCGCAGCAGGCCCTGACGCGCCTGACGGCCGTCGATATCCAGGTCGGCCGCATGGGCACGCTCACCCCCGTGGCGCGGCTGGAGCCGATCAATGTCGGCGGCGTGGTCGTCACCAATGTCACCCTGCATAATGCCGACGAGATCGCGCGCAAGGACATCCATATCGGCGACATGGTGCGGGTGCAGCGCGCCGGCGACGTTATTCCGCAGATCGTCGGTGTCGAACTCAGCGAACGGCCGGCGAATGCCGTACCCTATGAATTTCCCGTGGTCTGTCCGTGTCCGCTCCAAACCGAGGTGGTGCGCGAAAGCAATGCCAAGGGTGAGGAAGGCGTGGCGCGCAAATGTTCGGGGGATCAGGCCTGTCCGCACCAGCGCGTCGAATATCTCAAATATGTCGTGTCGCGCCGGGTGCTCGATATCGAAGGTCTGGGCGAAAAGCAGCTGGCGCGCTTTTACGAAGAAGGCCTGATCAAGGAGCCGGCCGATATCTTTACGCTGGAGGCGCGTGACACCGCCTCGCTGACCAAGCTCAAGAACCGCGATGGCTTCGGTGATTTGTCGGTGAAGAACCTGTTCGCCGCCATTGAGAGCCGCCGTCATCTGTCGCTCGATCGCTTCATCGCCGCGCTCGGCATCAAGCATGTCGGGGAAACGACGGCGCGTCTGCTGGCCCGCGCCTATGGCAGCGAACGCACCTTCTATGAGGCCATGGTGGCGGCCGCTGAAGGAGATGAGGCCGCCCGCGATGGGCTGGAACATCACGACCAGATCGGCCCGGTGGTCGCCGGTGCCGTGATCAGCTATTTCGCCCATCCCTACCAGCGCGGCATCTATGACCGTCTGAAAGCGCAGATCACCGATGTGCAGGATGCCGAGGCCGTGGCCGGCGATCATGCGGTCAGCGGCAAGACGGTGGTCTTCACCGGTGCGCTGGAACGCTTCACGCGTGACGAAGCCAAGGCCCAGGCAGAACGGCTGGGCGCCAAGGTGGCCGGTTCGGTCTCGGCCAAGACGGACTATCTGGTGGCCGGTCCCGGCGCCGGTTCCAAGCTGAAAAAGGCGGCCGAACTCGGCGTTACGACACTGACTGAAGACGAGTGGCTGGCGATGGTGGAATCGTAATAGGGGCTGGCTCTTCGATTTAAAAAGAGCTGACGCCAACATGAAATTCATCGCCATCGACTTCGAAACGGCCAATGAGCAGAGGGGCAGCGCCTGTTCGGTTGGTCTGGCGTGGATCGAGAATAATGAAATTACGCGTGTTGAGGAGCGCCTGATCCGGCCCAAGGATATGCGCTTTTCAGGTATGAATATCGCCATTCACGGAATTCGGCCTGAGCATGTGCAGGATGCGCCGGAATTCCCCATCGTCATGGACGAGTTCCGGCATGAGTTTCGATCCGCCGTCATGATTGCGCATAATGCCGCGTTCGACATGAGCGTTATACGCAACGCCTATGATCAGTATGGACTGGCCTACCCGGAATTCGATTATCTGTGCACCCTGCAAATGTCGCGCAAGGTCTGGTCCGGTTTTCACTCTCACCGGCTTTCGGATCTATCCGAGCATCTTGGCTTCCAGTTCAAGCACCACAATGCCGCTGAGGATGCCGCCATGTGTGGTCGGGTGGCCCTGGCAATCGCCAAGGAACTGGGCGTGGCACATATCGGTCAAATTCCCAAACTCATAAATATGAGTCCGGGAAGGCTGCACTCTGCAGGCTACAAGGCGTGCTCGTGCCCGCCGAATAAGCGGAAGTCGCTCGGGAAATACTCGGTCGTTTAGAGTGGCGCGCAGGCCTGCATCAGCCAGCCGCGCACCTCGTCGGAGACCAGAGGCCCGACCAACTCGAGCACCTTCGCATGGTAGCCGTCCATATAGGCGCGCTCGGCGGGGGTGAGCAGGGCAACATCGATCAGGGTACGATCGATGGGGGCCCATGTCAGGTTTTCGAAGCAATGCATGGGCCGTTCGCCACCGGCGGGGATTTCCGCCTCGGTGACATATTGCAGGTTCTCGATGCGGATGCCGTATTCACCGGCCTTGTAGAAGCCGGGCTCATTGGACACAATCATGCCGGTCTGGAGCGGGTACTTGTTGAGCGCCCGGGAGATGCGCTGAGGGCCTTCGTGGACACCGAGATAGACACCGACACCATGACCGGTGCCATGATCGTAATCGAAGCCCTCGGCCCAGAGGAACTGCCGTGCCAGGGCATCGAGGTGCGTGCCGGTGGTGCCGGCGGGGAACTTCACAGTGGCCAGGGCGATATGGCCCTTCAGCACCAGGGTGAACATGCGTTTGTGCTCGGCTGTCGGTTCGCCCATGGCCATGGTGCGGGTGACATCGGTAGTGCCGTCGAGGAACTGGCCGCCGGAATCGACCAGCAGCAGATTGCCCTTGGCCGTCTTGAGGTCGCTCGCCACAGTGACCTTGTAGTGCGGAAGCGCTCCATGCGGGCCGAAGCCGGAAATGGTGTCGAACGACAGGTCGCGGAGATCGCCGGCTGTGCGGCGGATGGATTCCAGCTTCTGCGCCACCTCGATCTCGGTCGGAAAAGCGGCCTGCGCCTCCGTCGCCACCCAGTGCAGGAAGGTGCTCAGCAATGCGCCGTCGCGGATATGGGCGGCGGTTGTGCCGGCGATCTCGACTTCGTTCTTGCAGGCGCGCGGCAGCAGGCAGGGATCGTCGGCAGTCAGCGCTGTCGCGCCCGCAGCTTTTATAGCCTCCAGCCAGTAGGCCGAGGAGAGATTGGCGTCGATCATTACCGTCTGACCGGCATAGGCCTTGAGGGCGGTGGTGACATCTTGCGGGCCGGCGACGCTGACCCCGTTGCCTAGCCATTCCAGCAGGCCATCGCTGATCTTGGCGGGTTCGATGAAGAGTTCGGCCGTGCCGTCATTGTTCAGGATCGCCTGACCGAGCGGCAGGGGGGAGCGGATGACATCGCCGCCCCGGATGTTGAATAGCCAGGCCAGTGAAGATGGCGCGGTGATCAGGGCGGCGGAGATGCCGTTGGCTTTCAGGATACTGGCCAGGTGCGCGCGCTTGTCAGCCGAGGCGGCACCCGCATATTCGAGTGGATGCGGCACGATCATAGCCATCGGCTGTGCCGGGCGTGCCGCCCCCCAGGCCAGGTCAAGCGGATTGGGCGAGACGGATTTCAGAGTGACACCGGCGGCATCGGCGGCGGCCTGGAGCGCGTTCAGGCTGAAAGGGCTGATAAGCGCCGCATCATAGCCGATAACTGAACCCCGCGCGGCCTTCGCGATTGTATCGCTTAGCGCGTTGGCATGGAAATCTTCTACCGAAAAGACCGACGGATCGGTCTGTTCGCGCGATTGCAGGGTATAGCGGCCATCGGCGAAGAGGATGGCGCGGTCCATGAAGATGATGGCCGCTCCAGCCGAGCCGGTAAAGCCGGAGACCCAGGCCAGGCGCTCATTGGCGTCCGGCAGGTATTCGTTCTGGTGCTCGTCCTCGTGCGGCACGATAAAGCCGTCCAGACCCAGTTTCCGCATTTCGGCGCGCAGGGCAGCCACATGGGTTACGCCTTGCGACGGCTGGGTAGTGACATCGAATTGCTGGAAATGCGCGGTATCGGCAGTCATGGCGGGGCCTCTCATCTGAAGCTTTCTATATAGCCCTCCGCCGCGTCGTTTCAAATGAATCCTGTGGCGCTATTCCAGCTGAATCCTGGTGATGTAATAGGGCTTGTAGGCCTCGGCGCCGCCCTGGAAGAAGATGTCCTCGATCATCTTGTCCTCGGCGCCGATGTCCTTCAGCGGCACCTCGACGATTGACCAGGTCTTGATCTTCGGCGCGATGCTGTAATTCGAATCGATGGCCGTGCCGCCGGGGGCTTTCACCTTGACCATCAGTTGCTGGCCGCCATCGACCCCGCCATTGATGTAGAAGGTCAGCTTGCTGTAGCCCTTGGTCGAAAGGGCCGCGTGGTGCAGGTCGAGCGCCGACCATGGCGTGCCCTCGACCTTGATCGGCTTGACCTGTCCGGCGGGCACGGACATTTCGACCGTGGCGCCCCAGCTCCAGTTCTGCCAGTCGTTTTGCAGGGCGTCGTCATAGATGACCATTGGGGCAGGCTTGGCCTCCTGAGCCAGGGCCGGAACAGCGGCCAGCACAGCGGCGGACGCAAGTGTAGCGGTGATGATTTTTTGCATGAACATTGGCGCTCTCCCGGTGAAACCCATTTGTCGGGTTTCTTTTATTTGATTTATTTATTGTGCCGGAAAATCGTACAATTTCAAGCGCTCAGAAAACGGCGTTCAAAATTGTCCGTAGACTGTGGTTTTTTCGCAAGCCTCAGCTTTCTCACCACCGAAACGGCAAGTAGTCTTTCCAAAAGATCCAGCGGTACAGTTCATGACGCGGCTTGTAACCGTACGTCTCTTCCGGAGCTGCCTGGCGATCGATATCAAAGACATGAAGAATACCAGAATAGGATCCGAGATACAGACGTCGTGTTCGCGGGCAATAATCTATACTCGATGCCGATGAACCGAAATACTGCGAGAACAGAACCTTACCTTCCGGCGTAACAGCAGTCATAATACCCAGGCCTGCCAGCACAAAGGCGCCTGTGTCTAGCCCTGTAGCATCCGCCGGCAGCCAGGTGCTGGCGTAAACGCGCAATACATAGTCTATAACTGGCGTACGCGGGGTAGGATCATAGTCTGCTTTGATGAAGTTCCGACTTTCGGGTATTTTCACAACCAAGGTTTCGCCATTGTAAAAATGACATCCATTCAGCGCGAGAAAATGGCCGTCGTCCGAAAAGCAAGCATTGTGAGGGTAATCGATATTTGGATTAACGCTGGCCCAGCGCATGACGGCAAAGGTGTCATCTACCTGCTCTATATCGTGCCCATGATCCTGTGTACCGTAAGCCAGATATCGACCATCAGGTGATAATGCACAATGCACCATACTGGCGGACCACTCATAGGTCTCGTCTTCCAGCTCGGTTCTCAACTCTTCGACATGTGCGGCGGAAGGGTAAAATTTCCGCCAGATGCCTGAGGTACTATCCCCCATCCATATGCCGAGTTCATCGTGCGCGAAAGCAATACGGTTTCCGTGATTGCTGATATGTAATTCATCCAGCCTGTGTGCGTTGCAGGGCCATGGAAGGACAAACATATCTGCTTCTTGCAGGGAACGACGGATATGAAAACCATCAGCCTTGACGACCAGCAACCAATCATGATTACGCGAGGTCGTTACGGCGAGGATGTCGGTCAGCCGGGTCAACTGGCCATTTTCAATGAGTATGGTGTCGCCACCTTGGTAGTCACTACCCAGGCGTAGCAGGCAAGCATCTGGGCCAATTATGGTAACGCAGGAAAGACTTTGGCCATGATCCTGGAGTAATGGAATAAAGGGTTCGTGCGCAGGATCGAACCGTTGCCTGGCAGCTTTCCATTGGTCATTAGTGTTAAGCTTGATCACCTCGCTCAAGACGGCTTTTGCCATATCAAGTGGTCGCGGGTCTGGCTCTATGTCGAAGGTCAGGCCTTGTTCATGGTAGGCGGTTATTTTTTCTGAAGTGGATTTGAAAAAATGGCGCCCTTGCCCATTCCAGGTCAGCGCCAACTCGCCGTCAGCCGTTTTTTTGGATTTAAGCAAGCCAAGTTTGTGTAACCAGGACATTCTGCCCCCCCTATACGCAGTCAGACCTTTTCCATCACCAAGGTGCACCAGGCATCGCGGTGAATGCGGCGAACCGTGCGGAAGCCCTTGCTGAGATAGGCCGCTTTCACAAAGCGTTCCTGGGTGCGCAGCAGGCCGGACAGGATCACCAGACCTTTGGGCTTCAGCGCGCCATGGATGGCGCGCGACAAACCGACCAGAGGCCGCGCCAGGATATTGGCGAACACCAGATCATAGGGCGCATCGGAACGCACCAGACGATGATCGAGCCCGTTGGCGTAGACGAAGCGCGCATTGCACTTGTTGAGTTTGGCGTTTTCGTTGGAGATACGGACCGATACCGGATCGATATCGGTACCGACGGCGATCTTCGTGCCGGTCTTGGCGGCGGCGATGGCCAGCACGCCGGTGCCGGCGCCAACATCGAGCACGCGGCCAAAGCGCTTCGATTTCAGCAGATCGTTATAGGCCTGCAGACAGCCGACCGTGGTGCCGTGGTGGCCGGTGCCGAAGGCGGCACCCGCTTCGATGCGCAGATTGACGGTATTATCCGGCGCGCGGCCGCGATCATGGATGCCGTAGACAAAGAAGCGTCCGGCGCGCACGGGCGGCAGGCCCGAAAGCGCCATGGCCAGCCAGTCGGCATCGGCCAGCTGTTCCGCCGTGACCGTCAGTTCCGGAAAACCGGACAGGACTTCCTGCAGCCGTGTGTCTTCTTCCTCGGTGGTCGGGAAGGCATCGATGCGCCAGATATTCCTGTCCTCGTCCTCTTCCAGAATGGAATAGGTCGCGCCTTCGAGCCACATGTCGCCATCGATGGCTTCGGCCGCCGATTCCGAAATTGAACGCGGGCCACGGGCAATGATTTGTTGCGGATTGTAGGTCATGTTGCTCTGCGATAAGATAAGAACAGGCTGTATTTGATTTGATCAGCCGATTCGGGTAACTTCACTTCTATTGCGCGTGGATGCGCACTCCTGAACGGGGCATTTAAGGACAGACGATGGCGAGAGCTACCACAAAATCAACCACTGGCGAAAATAAAGACATCCCGGCCGATGCCGGCGTGAAGAAGACCCTGGCCCGCAAGGCCCCGGCCGCGACCGAAAAGGTTGCCGCTGCTGTGAAGCCGGCCGCCAAGAAGGCTGTGGCTACGGTGAAAGCCGCGCCGGCCAAGGCGGCTGCCGCCACCAAGAGCGCCGCTGCAAAAACGGCGACCGCTGCCAAGGCGGCGCCGAAGAAGGCCGCTGCGGCGGCCCAGAAAGCTACGAAGACGCTGGTGGCCGATGTTAAGAAGCCGGTGGTTGCCGAAGCCAAGAAGGTCGAGAAGAAGGCTGAAGAAGCCGTCAAGACCGTGAAGAAGGCCGCGACCGATGCGAAGGCCAAGGTTACCAAGGCAGCCGCTGCAGCACCGGCAAAGGCGAAGCCAGCTGCCAAGAAGGCTGTAACGACAGCCAAGGCAAAGGTCGCCAAGGCCGTTGAAACCGTCAAGGCCGCGGCCGAAGACGCCAAGGCCGATGTTGCCGAAAAGGTCGCGGATCTGAAGGCCGCCGCCGAACCGGTGGTCAAGGAAACCGCCGCCAAGGTTGAAGCCGCCGTCGATACCGCCAAGGACAAGATCGATGACGCGGTTGACGCTGCCAAGGACAAGATTGACGATGTGGTTGCGGCGGCCAAGCCGGTGATCGGCGATCTGGCCAAGAAGGCCGATGACATCGCCTCCGACGTTGCCGACAAGGCGCATGAATTCACCGCGAAGGCGGCGGAAGTCACCAAGAAGAAGCCCGGTTTCTGGGCCCGCCTCTTCGGCGCCAAGTGATACCACAAGTGAGCTTTTCCGGATGACTTTAGTCGTCCGGCAAGGGCGACTGCCCGTACGAGCTGATGCGAGGTAAGCCTCGCGGCGCTTGAGCGAAACAAAGGCCCCGCCGGTTCCGTACTGGCGGGGTTTCTTTTTGCGCGGCGGAGGGGCATATGCAGGGCATGAACCTCCTCAACGCCCTGTACAGTCGCTTCGAACGGATGATCGATCCGTTCGGTCCCCATGAAGATGGTCCGCCGCCGGATAAGCTGCTGCCCTTCTTCTGGCAGTTTCTCAAACAGGCCTGGCCGCTTTTTCTGGCCATCCTGATCGCCGGCTTTCTCTATACGATTACCGAAGTCGCCGTGTTCCGCTTTATGGCGGATATCGTCGATTACCTGACCCATACCAAACCCGCCGATCTCTGGCGCGCCCATGGACAGGACTTTATCCGCATGGCTGTGATTATCGGCATCGCCTGGCCGCTGATCGGCTTTATCCATTCGCTGTTCCTGCGACAGGCCATCACCAGCAACTTCCCCAACCTGATCCGCTGGCAGAGCCATCGCCATGTTGTGCGGCAATCGATCGGTTTCTTCACTAATGACTATGCCGGCCGCGTCGCCTCCAAGGTCGTGGAAACCGCCTCAGCCGTGCGCAATACCCTGACGACCCTGTGCGATACCCTGCTGTACGTGGTCATCTATTTCGGTAGCGCCATTGTGCTGTTCTTCCAGGCCGACTGGCGGCTGGTGATCCCGCTGGTGGTCTGGAGTGTTGTCTATGGTCTGGTCTGCGCGTTTTTCGTGCCGAAGCTGGGCGTCGCGGCCAGCGAAGGGGCGGAGGCACGCTCGGGGCTCGTTGGGCGCATTGTCGATACCTATACCAATATCCAGACGGTCAAGCTCTTCGCCGGCACACGCCACGAGGACGACTATGTGCGCGAAGGCCTGCTGACCAACAGCCGCAAGTGGCAGGTGCAGGAACGCCTGATCACCGGGCTGGATAACAGCACCGCCGTCATCAACGCCCTGCTGTTGCTGGTCATGGCGGGGCTGGCCATCTGGCTGTGGACGCAAGGTCTGATCACGGTTGGCGCCATCGCTCTGATCGGCGCGTTGACGCAAAGGCTGATCAGCATGTCGAACTGGGTAATGTTCCAGGTGACCAGCCTGTTCGAGAATATCGGTTCGGTGCAGAACGGGATCGAGACCATTTCGCGTCCGCATACGGTGGTGGATGTGGAAGCGGCGCCAGCGCTTGAGGTGCGTCAGGGGGAGATCCGCTTCGATCATATCGGCTTTGCCTATGGCGAACTGCCGGCGATCGAGGATTTTAGCCTGACCATCGCACCCGGTGAGAAGATCGGTCTGGTCGGGCCTTCCGGCGCCGGCAAGTCCACGCTCGTCAACCTGTTCCTGCGGCTGTACGATCTGAAAAGCGGGCATATCCGCATCGATGGCCAGGATATCGCCGGGGTCAATCAGGAGTCTTTGCGCGCCCATATCGGCATGGTGACGCAGGATACCTCGCTGCTGCACCGCTCGATCCGCGACAATATCGCCTACGGTTCGCCGGGTGCCTCGCAGGCCGAGATCGACCGGGCGGCGGCGCGCGCCCATGCGGCGGGCTTTATCCCTGATCTCAATGACGGCCAGGGGCGCAGCGGCTATGATGCCCATGTCGGCGAACGCGGTGTCAAGCTCTCCGGCGGCCAGCGCCAGCGCATCGCCATCGCACGCGTACTGCTAAAGAACGCGCCGATACTGGTGCTCGATGAAGCGACCTCGGCGCTCGATTCCGAGGTCGAGGCGGCGATCCAGGAAAGCTTGCTGGAACTGATGCAGGGCAAGACGGTCATCGCCATCGCGCACCGGTTGTCGACCATCGCCCGCATGGACCGGCTGGTGGTGATCGATGGCGGCCGCATTATCGAGACCGGCACGCATGACGAACTGATCCGCTCGGGCGGACTCTATGCACGGCTATGGGCGCGGCAGACCGGTGGGTTTCTGGCGGAGACGGTATCGTGACACCAACCAGAGAATGGGATAGCCTCTAAACTTGGAATGGGAGGGGAAGGTATGTTTGCAGTTGTTGTGCTGGCCGCGATGCTGGCGAATGATGAGGGGGCCGCGACGCCTTTACCGGCGGATATCCCGTCAGATGCTGTCTTCTACACTCAGGAAGACGCCAGAAAAATGCATATGGAGGACGGCTACTATCCGCCGAAAGCGGCGAATGCCCACGCGAGCGGCGCTGTGACCATAGAGTGTGAGGTGGGGGCAGACGGCAAGCTCATTCGTTGCGCTGTCCTGGATGAAACACCGCCTGATCTGGGCTTTGGCAAGGCCACGGCCGTATTGTTCCTTAAGCATGCCAAGATCACACCGGAACAGCCGGATACTCCGCTTCCTGCCAGTTCGTGGAAAAAGTTTCGCTATATCTGGAAGTATGACGGTCGAAACGGCTAGCAGGTTTTTGGCGGAGACGGTTAGCTGACTTTAGCCAACGCATTCACATGCTCGATAGTAATGCCGAGCAGTGCTGCCATTTCTGCGTTTGTTATATCAGGCCTGCTTCGTTTCAAGTCCTGTATGGTATCGATGAGAGAAAAAGACATCGTGTCAAGGAAACGACATGCCTTGCTTAAGGCCTGCCCCACTTTCAGAACCTTTTCATAGGTTAGAAAATCATCCGGCCATTTGCCATTTTCGACAATTTGTCGAGCTTCTTCGGTCGTCAGGCGCTTGAGCATGTAGTCGTCGTAAATGCGCTCCTCTTGCGCAATCATCCAGTTTTGCCCGCAAACCTTGCAGCGTGACAAATGGAGCCACCACAGGTCAGGGCCACAAGCGTGGACTTCTTCGACTGACGCAAAGAACCGTTGATCCAATCCATCACAACCCATCGGAATGACGGCTAGGTCAGAAAGAGGAAGGCACTCGCATTTTAAAGGTGTTTGAAGACTGGTGCGGAGCTTTTCGCGTATATCGAAAACATCTTCATGATGTCGGTAATTTGCCGATATCAATTCGAGGTACAAGGCATTGCCTAGCGCGGCATCCAATTCTTTATGAGCGTAGAGCCAGGCTTCGAAATCCGGCGCGGCAAGGTCGCCGCGAACGAATTTCCATAAGGTCTCCAAGTCGCTTTGGTTCATGCGACAGTGATACACAATAGGAGCCGTTAAGTAATCCCCTTATACCTCCCCAACGAGTTGGAGAGGTATAAGAGACGCGAAAATATACCCTGTTATGCATAAATTCATTGCGCTTTAAGCCCTGTGGACATAACGGATAGGCGCACGATTTTAGTCGGTTATGGAGGGCGTTATGGGGTTGTTAGACTGGTTGTCCGGTTCGAAGAAAAAACGACGGATCACCGCCACCAGCTTCACGCCCGAACTCGAAGCCACTGCGCCCATTCAAACCGGCCCTGCCGATCCGATCCCTCCTACGGAGACTCCCAAAATGACGAAAGCCACGCGCACCGAAACCGATACCTTTGGCCCCATCGAGGTCGATAACAGCAAGTACTGGGGCGCACAGGCCCAGCGTTCGCTCGGCAACTTCAAGATCGGCTGGGAAAAGCAGCCCCTGCCGGTGGTGCGGGCGCTCGGCATCGTCAAGCGCGCCGCCGCCGAAACCAATATGGCGCTCGGCAAGCTGGACCCGGCACTCGGCGCCGCCATTATCCAGGCCGCCAACGAGGTCATGGAAGGCAAGCTCGACGAGCACTTCCCGCTGGTCGTCTGGCAGACCGGTTCCGGCACCCAGTCGAACATGAACGCCAATGAGGTCATCTCCAACCGCGCCATCGAGATCCTGGGCGGCGAAATGGGCACCAAGAAGCCGGTCCACCCCAATGACCACGTCAACATGTCGCAATCGTCGAACGACACCTATCCGACCGCCATGCACGTCGCCTGCGCCGAAGAGATCGTCCACCGCCTGTTGCCGGCCCTGCAAACCCTGCGTAACGCCCTGAACGACAAGGCCGAGGCCTGGAAGGACATCATCAAGATCGGCCGCACCCATACGCAGGATGCCACGCCGCTCACCCTCGGCCAGGAGTTCGGCGGCTATACCCAGCAGCTGACCAACGGCATCGAGCGCATCCAGCAGACCCTGCCGAAGCTGATGCAGCTGGCCCAGGGCGGCACCGCGGTTGGCACCGGCCTGAATGCCCCCATTGGCTTTGCCGAAGGCGTGGCCGAAAAGATCGCCGCGATCACCGGCCTCGGTTTCACCACGGCGCCGAACAAGTTCGAAGCCCTGGCCGCCCACGACGCCATGGTCTTCAGCCACGGCGCCATCAATACGGTGGCGGCCTCGCTGTTCAAGATCGCCAACGACATCCGCTTCCTCGGTTCCGGCCCGCGTTCGGGCCTGGGCGAACTGGCCCTGCCGGAAAACGAGCCGGGCTCCTCGATCATGCCGGGCAAGGTCAACCCGACCCAGTGCGAGGCCATGACGCAGGTCTGCGTGCAGATCTTCGGCAACAATGCCGCCCTGACCTTCGCCGGTTCACAGGGTCACTTCGAGCTGAACGTCTTCAACCCGGTGATGGCCTATAACTTCCTGCAAAGCGTGCGTTTGCTGGCCGATGCGGCGGTTTCCTTCACCGACAACTGCGTGACGGGTATCGAGCCGCGCCTCGACAACATCAAGCGCGGCCTGGAAAACTCGCTGATGCTGGTGACGGCGCTCAATGGCAAGCTGGGCTATGACGCCTGCGCCAAGATCGCCAAGACCGCCCACAAGAACGGCACCACCCTGCGCGAAGAAGCCGTCGGTGGCGGTTACCTGACCAACGAGGAATTCGACCAGTTCGTCCGCCCGGAAAACATGGTCCATCCGGGCTGAGTTTGAGTCAAATCTTGCCAAAAGGTTAATATTCGGTAGGCTGTTCCCCTTGGGTAGGTCCAAGGGGGGGCACCTTGCCGTATTCTGAAGCCGAACTCTATGTCATCCGCGCAACCCGCGAAGGGCGCTGGGCCAAGTTTTCGACGCGTGAGGTTATCAGCGCCGAACTGATCCGTAAGCTGATGCTGGGGCTGCCCACCGAACCGAGTCAGGAGCCGGTTCCGACACCGTGCGGCGTCCGCGTTATCAACGCAGTCATTTCCGGTCGGCTCAATCTCAATAACGGGCGCGGTGCAGGTGGCACGGTTATGCCGGGCCTTGTGCTCGATCATTGCGAAATTGCCGGCGGCATTGACCTGTCCTATGCCCAACTCGGCAAGCTGTCCATCGAGCATGCGGCCATCAGCGAAGTGCGCGCTGTGCGCGCAGTGATCGACGGCGAATTCATCGCCAATGACATTAGGTCGGCCACTCCGGATGGTCACTGTTTCGTTAGTCTACACAGCATCCATGTCGATGGCGACATGCAGTTCCGCCGAGCCCGCCTGCGTGAGACGATCGACGCGGACACTTTTGGCACCGAACAGTTCGCGCTCGATCTGCGCAACGCCACTATCAACGGTACGGTATATCTGCGTAATCTCGATTGTCAGGGCACTGTCATTCTGTCGCGGGCCCGCATACTCGGTCATGTGACCTGCCGTAATTCTCGTTTGGTGCCGCGTCCTGGCCGTTACAAGACCCTTATCGCCAAGGATTGCATAATCGACGGCGCCATCACGTTACGCAGCTATAACGATGAGCGCTTCGAATCTCTGGGCGAAATCACCCTGGCGCGGTCGACGGTAGCCGCAGTGGGATTCGACGGTGCCATTGTCACACCCAGCCGGATCGACGGCAATGCCATCGATATGCACGGGATGCGGATTTCAGGGCGCCTCAATTTCCGCAACGGTTTTCGCACCACCGGTTACACCAATCTGCGCGATGTCAGTGTCGGCGCGGATTTGAGCGGCGCCGGCGCAGCCTTCGTCCAGGGCATCAACGCGATTGGTCTCACTATTGCTGGCGACTGCGATTTCAGCGGCGTCATCACCGACCGGGCGCTGATCGATATGCAGGACGCACGGATCGGCCGGACGCTGAAGACTGGCGATATTCAGGCCAATCTTGACCTGCGGCGAGCCCACACCAAGACCTATGACGATGGCGGCCAGTGCTGGCGGGCGACACACATTCACCTGGATGGCTTTGTCTATGAACGGCTCGAGCATCTGGGGCTGCCTGGATCGCCTAAGCCGATCAATCGGCAAAGACAGAAATGGCTGTCTCGGCAAGGGCCCGGTTTCCACTATAGAGCCAGGCTGATCGACGGCATACTGCGTTCGTGCGACGGATTTCCGCGCCTCTACGTGCCCGGCAAACGCTATCGCGCCCAGCCGTTTGCACAGCTTAGCCGGGTGTTGATCAGTATGGGCGAGGAGAACGAGGCCAGAAAGGTTTTGCAGGCCCAGCAGGGCGTGGAAACCCGCCATCGTGGCTTGAGCCAGATTGTGCTGCGGCCATTCGGCTGGTTCTTCGGTTTCGGCTATTCGTCGTGGCGGGCGTTTAGTTTCACCTGCTTCTATTTCTGCTTGGGTTGGTTCGGCGTTTTGGTGGCGCGTAACGATGGTTGGCTGATCTACGACGTGCAGCCGACTGCGGTCTACAGCACTAATACGCCGCAGGGCAAGCGCGCTATTATACCGGAACTCCCGAAGTTGACCGGGCCACCACCCGACGCCGTATTGCCCTGCCGCGACATCGACGCTGCCGTCTATGCCGTCGACCTAATGATCCCGCTGATCGACCTGCATGCTGAAGACAAATGCGAAGTCGTCCAGAAGGACGGCGAGCCGGAGGTGTTTGGTGCGCCTGCAATCCGACGCATGTGGTCACGGCTGTGGCACGGCGGTAAGGGACGGCTGATCAGACCCGATGACCTGCGTATCATCTCGCCCGAGCCGGCGCAGGTCTGGCGCTTTGCCCACGCCGTCTACGCCATGTTGGGTTGGCTGGTTGTGTCGCTGGCCATATTGACCTTCTCGGGTCTGTTGCGTCAAAAAGAGCGCGTCAGCTAGACAGGGAAACGAATATGCGCGCCGTCGATGCCCGTCATTACTGGCTGGAAGCTATCTTTCGCAATGACGATCCCGGTTGGGATGTCGGGCGTTATCCGTTCAACCTGCCGGTTGTGCGCGCTCTGGACAGTATCGTTTTCCATCCGAAGGTGACCTTCTTTGTCGGGGAAAACGGCTCAGGCAAGTCGACCCTGATAGAAGCCCTGGCGGTGGCGTGGGGGTTTAATGCCGAGGGAGGAACCAAGAACTTCAGCTTCAGCAACCGGGCATCGCATTCCGATCTGCACCGGTTTATCCGTCCATCGCGCGGCGTGCGCAAGGCCAGGGACGGTTTTTTCCTGCGGGCTGAAAGCTATTTCAATCTGGGGACCGAGATTGAGGAACTGGACAGGGAGCCATCATCCAGCCCTCCAATAATTAACTCCTATGGTGGCAAATCCCTGCATGAGCAGTCACATGGTGAAAGCTTTTTTGCTCTGTTCGAAAAGCGCTTCGGCGGAAGTGGTCTGTACATTCTCGACGAACCGGAAGCGGCCCTGTCTCCTAATCGCCAGCTGACCTTCCTTAACCGGATGCACGAACTGATCCGGAAAGATTCGCAATTCATTATCGCCACCCATTCGCCGATCATTCTGGGCTATCCGGATGCGGATATCTGGCAGGTTTCGAAACACGGCCTCGAACGCGTGAGCTATGAGGACACGGAGCATGTGCAGGTGACCCGGCAGTTTCTCAATAATCGGGATGTCATGCTGGACATGCTTTTAACGGACACAGACGTGTAGGCTTGGCAACCCAACAAAGAAATAGGCGCGGGAGCTTTCCAGAATTTCTGGGCTCTCCGCGCCTTATTTACGCTTGGGCGATAGGGGAATTTGAGCGGCCTAGATGTGACCGATGCTCAGCAGGGCGGCCAGCATGAAAAGGGTAAAGGCGGCCAGGCCGGAAACGGCGGGGATCGGGAGGGACATGATCTGTTGCCTTATCTAAGGGGTGATTACAGGCCGACGGTCGCGAGGGCGATCACCATGAACAGGGTGAAGGCGGCAAGAGCGGAAACGGCGGCGACGGGGGCATAGGTATTGGTCATGGGAATGATCCTTTCAAAATGAGGGTTTAGAACTGGCCGACGGTCAGCAGGGCGACGATCATGAAGAGCGTGCCGGCGGCGAGGGCGGTGGCGGTATAGAGTTGGGCAGTCATCGCTAAATCTCCTGTGTGTTTGTTGCGATGCACCCTATATGCGCCTTGAGCGTGCATAGTTCAAATTAATACGATGTCATGAAGTGATTGTAATAATCGTTTAAATTCAGTATGTTAAAATTACAAAACGTTAATATTGACGGCTTTTTGTGCGTCGCAACAAGACTTAAGCGTGTGGCGGCGTGGCTTCGGAAAATCTCCGAATTTTGAAGGGTAATTTCGGATGAAATATGTGCGGCAGGCTGTCGCAGGTCCGTAAAACGGGCTTAACCGGTCGCATAATGCGCAATGGTAGGGGCGACGGATAGCCGGTCGGCACGCACCTCTTTCACCCTGGCGGCCTTGTTTTGAGCGTCCAAGGCGCGTCTTTGCTGACGGTTCAGCGGTTGCGGTGCTTCTTCTGCCTTTCGTGCCGGCAGCGGGGTATCCTGGGGTGTCTTGCCGGCCGTCTTTTCCGCAGGCGTCTTCCATAACTGGGTCAGCAGGCGATCAAGCGCCATCAGCAGGCGCGCCGTACGCAGCATGTCGGAGAGGGTTTGCGGGGCGGGCAGGGCGTCGAAACCGGCGATCAGGGCCTTGGCGCGGTCGCGCATGGCCGGGCGATCTGGGTGTATATCTGTCTGGGTCATACACGCAGCTTAGCGCCACGTCCGGGGAGCGGGGATAAATGCCTGATATATGTGCCTCACGACTTCGATCCGCAAAAGAGGACCTCATCGCGCACAGTCATTGTTTCAGTGCCCGATATGCATTTCGCCGGAGCCCACCACCTTGGTGACCACCGCGCCGGTGGCCTTCATGATGCTGACATCGCCGGAGCCATTGGTATCGACATTGACCGTATTGGTGATGCCGCCGTAATTGACATCTCCCGAGCCGGAGCCGCGCAGGGTAAAGCTGGGCACCTGTCCGCCAGCGATCGACACATCGCCAGAGCCGGAAATATCGAGCGAGACTGGTCCGCCGACGCGCTCCACGGAAATATCGCCTGAGCCGTTATTGACCACATTCAGCGCGCCCATGATCGCCCCCAGGGAGAGATCGCCCGAGCCATTGAGCTGCACCTTCAGGCCGGCCGTGCGCGACAGTGTGACATCGCCGGAGCCCTGGTTCTGCAGGAAGGTATTGCCGCTCTGGTCGACTATGAAATTGCCGGAGCCGGTAAGCACGGCCTGCAGGCTGCGCACCGCACCGAGATTGATGTCACCGGAGCCCATATTGTCGACAATGCTGTCGCCGGCGCTGGTGACCGTGATGCTGCCGGAGCCACTGTTGATGACATTGAGCGGGCCATTGACCGGCTCGATCACCCATTCGCCGCTGCCGTTCATGGTGAAGCTCAGGCTCTTGCTGGGGGTAACGCGGCCGAAGCTGTAGGCCGAATCCTTGACCACGGCATTGGCCGGCACGCGCACGAAAACCAGCGGCAGGTCGGCAATGTCCACCTTGCCGATGCCGGAAATATAGACCTTGCCGCCCTGGCTGGAGACCTGGTCCTCGTCATTGACATTGATGCGCAGGGAGAAATGCGGCATCTGCTTGCCAGAGCTTAAATGGCCGTTCAGCACAGTGGTGTTGCCGCGCTGGGACACCATCAGGGTCGGCACCTTGACGCTGCCGTAACGTACGCGGATATCGACATCGCTGCGGTCTTCGGGCGTCACCACGACACGGGCCACCAGATCGCGCAATTCGACCTGAGGGCCGTCATCAGCCGCATAGGGCTGGGCCAGTGCACCGCCGGCGGCCACCACCAGGACCGCGCCGGACAGACCCAGCACAGAAATGAAAACCAGTTTACGCATACTCGCCTCCAAAAGGCTTTGGCCGTAAAGCGCCGCTCAATGTCCGCGTTTTTTGGAAAAGTGCGTCAAAGCAGACTGCGATCACAGGCAAAAGCCGGAAATAAAACGACCTTTAGCGGCCGAACTTGACGCTAAAGTGAAGGAAGGCCAGTCTGAAATCAAATTAAAAGGGGTTCATGAACGAGATGTAACCGATAGGGCGACATTTTATGTGCTCAAGCGCCGCGCGGGCTTGCCTCGCATCAGTTCGGGCGGGCGCTTGCCCTTGCCAAATTTCCTTAAGAAATTTGGAGGGGGAACATTCACGGCGCCGCTCGGGCTACATATCCTGGATGCGGCGATAGATCGTGCTGCGATGGATGCCGAGATGGCGCGCAGCGGCGCTGACATTGCCACCATGGGCTTCCAATGCCTGGCGGATGCTGCTGAGTTCGATATCTTCAAGGCTTTGCTGTGGCGCCGTGCTGAGTGCAGGGCCCATGCTTTCGCCCTCGAACTGGGCAAAGAATTCGCGGCCATCCTGCGCCTTCAGGCGGCCGGAAGCGAGATGCGCGACATTGGTGTCGAAAATCTCCTCGACGTGGAGCTGGTCAAGGCCGTCCCAGGTGCGTCCGACGAGGGAAAGGCCGCGCCGGTTGGCGGCGACGACGATACCGTCCTTCAGCACCAGTATGCCTTCGCGGGCGGCGCCGAGCAGGTTGGGATCGGTCTGGAAGCGCAGGGTGCGGCAGCCATCGAAGCCATTTCGGAAGAGGCGGTGTTCGATCTGCTCCACCGCCATACGCACCATGCCAAGCACATGGCCGCTCTGCTGGACGGAGGGCACGGACATATCCAGCACACCGATCATGGCGCCGCGTGGATCGATGATCGGGGTGGCCGAGCAGGTCAGCACCTGATGGCTCTGGAAATAATGCTCGCCGCCATTAACCACCACGGAGCGACGCTCGGCCAGGGCCGTGCCGATGGCGTTTGTGCCGGTGCCGTCCTCGCTCCATAATATGCCGGGGCGCAGAGCCACCTGCGCGGCCTTGTCGGCAAAGCCTGGATCGCCTACGGCGTCGAGAATCTCGCCCTTGGCATTGGTCAGGATGACGATGCCGGAAATCTCACGCGCCTCGGAATAGAGGGCATCCAGTTCCGGGCGGGAAATGCGGCGCAGGGCCTCGTGCTTTTCATGCAGCAGGCGGATTTCCGAGGCGGAAGGCGCACTGATATTGGGAGGTGCGCGTTCGTCCAGCCCCATGTCGGCGCAGCGTATCCACGAACGCAGGATCGAGTGGCCGATCTGATCGACAGGCAGGCCCTTACGCGCGAAGAAGACTTCGCGGGCTTTCTGGATTTGCGATGGATCGGCAGTGGTCAACTCTACTCCCTGTCTTTAATAAAGGAGAGCGCCTTTCACCGCGATTAGGCAAGTTAAAATTCCGTTTTCACGCCAGTTTTGATCCGAAACCCGCTACAGGTGTCGCAATCTGCGACGGCGGTGAAAATCCTGTCGTGGGCCGCGACAGGCCGCTTGAAAAACCAACTCAAACCCGCTGCAGATCCCTCGCAACAGCCGTATTGCGCTTGTTGTTGCACCGCACAGGGGCGCAGCTTCTCCCTACAAATACCGCGCAGGGGCGGGCACTAAGGAGCAAACAACATGACCAAATTCGAGCGCATCATCGAGGCCGGCGCGCCTTTCAAGACCCGCTATGGCAACTATATCGGCGGCCAGTGGATCGAGCCGGTCAAGGGCCGCTATATGGACAACACCTCGCCGGTTAATGGCCGCAAGATCTGCGAAGTGCCGCGGTCTTCTGCCGAAGATATCGAACTGGCGCTCGATGCCGCCCATGCCGCGAAGGGCAAGTGGGGCCGCACCTCGGTCACTGAACGCTCCAATATCCTGCTGCAGATCGCGCAACGTATTCAGGACAACCTGGCTCTGATCGCCGAGGCGGAAACCTGGGATAACGGCAAGCCGCTGCGCGAAACCACCAATGCCGATATCCCGCTGGCCATCGACCATTTCCGCTATTTCGCCGGCTGCATCCGGGCGCAGGAAGGTTCGATCGGCGAACTGGATAACGACACGGTCGCCTATCATTTCCATGAGCCGCTGGGCGTGGTCGGCCAGATCATTCCCTGGAACTTCCCGATCCTGATGGCCGCCTGGAAGCTGGCCCCGGCCCTGGCCGCCGGCAACTGCGTGGTGCTCAAGCCCGCCGAACAGACCCCGGCCTCGATCCTCGTTGTCGCCGAACTGATCCAGGACCTGCTGCCGCCGGGCGTGCTCAATATCGTCTCCGGTACCGGCATCGAAGCCGGTGCGCCCCTGGCCCGCAGTCCGCGCATCGCCAAGATCGCCTTCACCGGCTCGACCGCGGTCGGCAAGGAAATCATGCGCTACGCCGCCGACAACATCACCAACATCACGCTTGAGCTAGGTGGCAAGTCGCCGAACATCTTCTTCGCCGACGTGATGGCCGAGGATGACGCCTTCCTCGACAAGGCCATGGAAGGTTTTGCCTTCTTCGCGCTGAACCAGGGCGAGGTCTGCACCTGTCCGTCGCGCGCCCTGGTGCAGGAATCGATCTATGACCGCTTCATGGAGCGCGCCATCAAGCGCGTCGAGGCTATCACCCAGGGCGACCCGCTCGATACCGGCACCATGATCGGCGCCCAGGCGAGCCAGCAGCAGTACGAGAAGATCCAGAAGTATCTCGATATCGGCAAGGCGGAAGGCGCCAAGGTGCTGACCGGCGGCGAGGCCAACCATCTTGGCGGCGACCTCAACAACGGCTTCTACATCAAGCCCACCATCTTCGAGGGCAACAACAAGATGCGCGTCTTCCAGGAGGAAATCTTCGGGCCGGTGGTTTCGGTCACCACCTTCAAGACGCTGGAAGAGGCCATCGAGATCGCCAATGACACGGTCTATGGCCTGGGCGCCGGTGTCTGGTCGCGTGACATGAACGTCGCCTACCGCGCCGGTCGCGGCATCGAGGCGGGCCGGGTGTGGACCAACTGCTACCACGCCTATCCGGCCGGCGCGGCCTTTGGCGGCTACAAGCAATCGGGCATCGGCCGCGAAACCCACAAGATGATGCTGGACCATTACCAGCAGACGAAGAACCTTCTGGTCTCCTATGCACCGGGCAAGCTCGGCTTCTTCTGATCCCTCTCGTTTATCCCCTCTGCCGCCTGATGCCCCTCAGGCGGCATGACGGCGCCCGCCGCGTCAACCTCCCCCTGACTTCACCCCGGCGGGCGCCACCTTTCGCGAAACGACTGACGCCCGCTTTCTGTTCGGAAAGCGGGCGTTTTTTTCTGGCTGGACCATCATGACGGCTATTTTGTATCACGCGTAATTAAATTTCACCTGTCAAAACAATATTATATATGCAAAATGTCCGCACTCAAACGCTGCGTGACGGATCAAAAATGATGAAGGTGCCGCCCCATGTCTCCCGCCTGATCGATCGGAGGCAAATGTTCACAGGTGGGCTGGCCCTTAGCCTGCTGCCGGCCCTGGCTCGGGCTAATGGTGAAAAGCCCGAGGCGGCTAAGGACACCCGGCGTCTTTCCTTCCGGAAGCCCGCCACGCATATGATGGAGGCCCTGCCGGTCGGCAACGGGCGTTTGGGGGCGATGGTTTACGGTGGCGTGGCATCGGAGCGCCTGCAGCTCAACCATATCGAACTGTGGGCGGGCCGCACAGTCGATGACAATCCGCGCGGTGTGCCCGACGTGCTGCCCGAGATCCGTCGCCTGTTATTCGCCGGTCAGCGGGCAGAGGCTGAAAAGCTGGCCCAGAGCCGGATCATGCCTGCGATGAATTCCGAGGATTTCGGCACCTATCAGATGCTGGGGAACCTGACCCTAAACTTTGATCATGGTGACGTGGCGACGGATTATGTGCGCCATCTCGACATGTCGGATGCAATGGCCGTGACAGAATACACCATCGATGGCGCCCGCTATCGTCGTTCGGTTATCGCTTCCTTCCCTGACAAGGCGCTTCTGATCCGTCTGGAAACAACGGCGAAGGCCGGTCTTGATGCCACGCTCACCCTGTCGCGGGCGCAGGACGCACAGGTGTCGCATCAGGGCGACCGGCTTCAGATGCTGGGAGAACCTCAGCCGTTTGGCGTAACGTTCGCCGCCTGCCTGGGTTGCGAAACGGAAGGCGGTACGGTGCAACCGATCGGCGGCGGCTACCGCATCACAGGCGCGCGCAGTGTCCTGATCCGGATAACCTGTGAAACGGACCTCTTCCAGCCCGATTCGGCTGGTCGGGCACTGGCGGCGCTGACAGCGGTCCGGTCGAAAAGCTGGCAGCAATCAGTCAAGGCGCAACGGACGGACCATAAGAGCCTGTTTGACCGGATCGACCTGTCGCTGGAACCGGCGCGCCCGTCCGGCGACACATCGATCGACACGATGCTTGTTGAATCCTATTTCAACTTCGGCCGCTATCTGTTTATTTCCTCGTGCCGGCCCGGTTCCCTGCCGCCCAATCTGCAGGGGCTGTGGTGCGATGGCTTTGCGCCGCCCTGGCAGTGCGACTATCACGTCAATATCAATCTTCAGATGAACTTCTGGCCCGCAGAGGTTTGCGGTCTGGGGGACCTGCATCAGAGCCTGTTCGATTATGCGCAGCGCCTGAGACCTTTCGGCGAAAAGACAGCCAGGACGGTCTATGACTGTAACGGCATGGTCGCCCACTACACGACCAATCCGTGGGGGCACACGGCACAGGACGGCAATACGCAATATGGCCTGTGGCCCGAAGGGCTGGCCTGGCTGTCGCTCCATTTCTGGGAGCATTATCTCTTCACGCATGACCGGAAATTCCTTGCCGATCAGGCTTATCCGTTCCTGCGCTCTGCGGCGGATTTCACCCTCGACTATCTGGTGGAAAGCCCGCTGACCGGTAAGCTGGTCGCCGGACCGGCCGTTTCGCCGGAAAACGGTTATCGTCTGGCAGATGGCACAGTCGCCTATGTTGATATGGGGTGCACTATGTCCCAGTCGATGGCGTTTACGGTTCTGACCCATGCCTCTGAGGCGGCGCAGGCCTTGTCGGTCGACAGCGATTTCATAACGCGGTGTCAGGCCGCCATTGCCAGACTGGACCGCATGAAGATTGGCGCGGATGGGCGCGTTCTGGAATGGAGCGAGCCGCTGGCGGAGGGCGAGCCGGGGCACCGCCATATTTCCCATCTGTTCGGGCTTTATCCAGGCATCGAAATTGACCCCGTGCGCACGCCGGATCTGGCGGCGGCGGCGCGCAAGACGATCGAGGCGCGGTTACAGCACGGCGGTGGTCAGACGGGCTGGAGCGCCGCCTGGCTCATCATGTATCGGGCGCGGCTGGCCGATGCCCCTGAAGCCTATGCCATGCTGAACAAGTTGCTCACCCATTCCACGGCGCCGAACCTGTTCGATATATATGCCGGCAGTGACGACCCGATATTCCAGATCGACGGTAATCTGGGCGCTACAGCCGCCATTGTGGAAATGCTGGTGCAAAGCCATGACGGTCAGTTGCGTCTGCTGCCGGCCTTGCCGGATAGCTGGGCCAGCGGACGCATTCGCGGTGTCAGGGCGCGCGGTGGGCTGGAACTTGACATGCAATGGCGCAATGGCGTCGTCACGGCCCTGACACTGCGCCCGACCCGTGACCAGGTTGTGAAGCTGGTGCTGCCAAATGGGCAATTACCGGGCAGCCTGAAATCTTCAGGCGACAGCGTACCAGTCAACGGGCAGATGACTCTGCGCGCCGGCCGCATCTATCGTCTTTAAGTCTGGCTTGCTCTTCAGGCGTATGATCTATTTCGCCGGCGCGGGCAGATAGACCAGACCTGGCGCCTCGGCGATAAAACGATCGAGCACGCCATCGGCGATCCTGATCGCGCCTTCCGGGCGGGTTGCGCCGGGGATGGTACGGATCTTTGACGCTTCATCCGCCAGACGCGCGGCCTCGGCAAAAAAGCGCGCCGCTGTGCCCCCGTCCTGTGCGCGCAGGCCACTGACTGTCAGCTGCAGGGCGCGGCCCCACAGGGCGGTGGCGTCGAGCCACGGCTGGGCCTCTGTAACGAAACCGGGCACGGCCACACCGGCGCGGATGCGGTCGGGCGCCGCCGCCAGATCGTCGGCGGCTTGCGACAGGGCGTCCAGCGCCGCGGTGCGTTCAGCCGCATCGCCGGAAGCCAGGGCATCGCGCACACGATTGGTCAGGGCCAGCAGCTGCGGCGCCTGGGTCTGCCAGGGCTGGTTGCCAAAGGTCGGGGCCAGGTGCTGGGTATCGAAGAAGGTCAGCAGTGCCTCGGTGGTTTGCGGATCGCCACCGGCCAGATAACGCGCGGCGGCCTTCCAGGTGCGTTCGGCGTCATAGGCCTTGTCGTTCCAGGCAAAGGCGATCAGCCCCATTACGGCCGGGCGGCTGGCCACTTCCTGGTTCATCGGGTTGGAGACGATGCCGGCCAGTTCGGTCGAAAGCCCGGCCTCGCGGCGCGCATAGGGCGCCAGCAGCAGGCGCCCGGCGGATTCGTTGTAGTCGTTGACCGGGTAGTTGTCCCACAGCAGGGTCTTGCGTCCGAAGGCCTTGGTGGCATTGCGCGCATCGGCGACCGAGATCGACGCCGGCACGGTATCGGTGCCGGTCCACTGGATCACCACGCGCGGGTCGAGATCCTTGGCCAGCTCGGTCTTGTAGGGGGAAACCGTGGCATTGAAATACTCGGTCGGCACCATGATCAGCGCGCCATGTCCGGCCGTCGCCAGATCGGCCTGCACGACATTGAGCAGGGTGGCCTGTGCGCGCGCCGCCGCCGTTTCGTTCGGTGCACCGAAGGCGGTCTCGTCGGCCGTGCAGTTCCATTTGGTGTATTCGATATCGTCGAGCGCGACATAGAAGCTGCGCACGCCGATGCCGCGCAGGGCGGCGAACTTGCTGCGGATCGCCTCCAGATCGGCGGGATCGCTGTAGCAGATCGAAGGGCCGGGCGAGATGGCGTAGACGAAGTTGATATGCTGGCGGTTGGCGGCCGCGACCAGGCCGCCCAGGTCCTTGAGCGTCTCGGCGGGGTAGGGCTCGCGCCATTTGTCGCGCGCGAACACGTCGTCCTTCGGGCTGTAGATATAGGTGTTGGCCTTCATCCCGGCCAGGAATTCGATATGGGCGGCGCGCTCGGCCATCGACCAGGGCTTGCCGTAGAAGCCCTCGATGGTGCCGCGTACCGGCATGGCCGGATGATCGGCGATGGTCACGGCCGGAATCCGGTCATCGGCGGCTATCTGCTTCAGGGTTTGGGCGGCGTGGTAAAGGCCGTCGCCATCCTTGCCCGCCAGTACGATCAGGGCACCGTCATCGGTCTTGTGGCTGGCCAGGGTATAGCCTTCGGTTTCCGTCGGCAGGGCCGCCCCCGTGCGTTTGACGGCGGCCTGGATGGCGCTGGCGTCGGCCGTGCCGATCACCAGATAGACCGCGTCTAGTTGCGTCGGCAGCCGGGTTGCGGTGCGGACTGAGCCCACGCCCGCATCGGTCAGCACACGGCGCACCAGGGCCTCGGTCTCGGCGTCGACATAGCCGGCGCGCACCAGCACCACGGTCTTGCCAAGCGTAATCCCGGTGCCGGTCAGTTTGAGCGATGCCGGGGCCGGGAAAATGGCCGGCGCGGTCGCCAGCGGTTCCGCGCTCGTCGCTGCCGCGCTCAGCGCCAGAATGGCCGTGCCAAGAACCGTGCCTGCGCATATCAGTGTGCGGAACCGGAAATTCTGGAGAGGCAGGCGCATGGACGGAACCCTATATTTTACAAAGGCATCCGGTGTATCCCCTCCACCGTACCCTGTCGAGATAAAATCTTGTTCATATATAAAAATGATCGACTGCCTGAATATAGCAAGGCCCGCCTCTTTTCGGAAGCGGGCCTTGTCGCGAAGGCGAGCGGCAGAAACCGAAGCCTATTCCTTGAAGGCGTCGATCTTGTCCTTGTGGGCCTGCAGGGTCGGCAGGGTGTCGGTGGCGAAGGTCTGCAGGGCAGCATCCTTGCCGTTCTTCGAATAGTCATCGAACAGGCTGACGGCCTCGGCATGGCCGCTCTGCTGGAGATCGACATAGGCCTTGTCGAAATCGCTGCCGGTCTTGGTGGCCAGGTCATCCAGCTTCTTCTGGTGGTCGTCGTCGAGCGCGACCGGCGGAGTCAGGCCGGAGGTGGCGGCGGCGGCGGTATCCAGCTTCTTGCCGGCGGCGGTGTGGTCCTTGACCATCATCTTGGCGAAGGCGACGACATCGGCATTCTTGGAGGTCTTGATGGCCAGTTCGCTGGTCTTGATCTCGAAGAGGCCGGCAATGGCCGCCTTGGTGACGAAATCCTGCGTCTTGTTGGCGTCCATATCGGCGCCGACGGAACTGACGGCGGAGGAGGCGTCGGCCACTACGCTGGCGGTGGCGTCTTCCACCTTGTCCTGGGTGGACTTGCTGCAGGCGGCCAGGCCGCCGAGGGACAGGGCGAAGATGGCGCCGCAGGCGGCGGCGGCGCGGAGATGACTTGTCATATGACGAGAACGGGACATGGAGCGATTCCTCAGCTATGGTTGTAAAGCTGGGGTCACGCTAGGCGTGATGGCATAAATTTGCCCCGCCTGTTCACGCGTCCGTGACATAAAATTCCGTAAGGATGATTTTGTTCGCTTATCTCTTCCCCTGACCGTTTCCTGCGCCTATATTGGGTGTGTCGGGTTTCGGCCCGACTATGGGGATAAACGCCCACGTAATAAGCGAACTGGACCCGGGTGCGATTCCCGGCGGCTCCACCATCACCCTTCCAGGCTTAGGGACATATGGGGCCGATCAGCATCGACAGGCGTGTAAAGGTGAAGCTTTCCCTCAGTGTGAGGCTCTGTGATCGCCTCATTTTTTAACTGCGAACGATAACTTCGCTTCGGACCAAGCTCTTGCTGCGTAATGCGGCGGATCTAATCCACCTAAACTCCTAGGAACTAAGCCTCCTAGGCGGGGCCAGCTGGCCGCCTTGCAACAGAAGGCCAGCACCTTCCCAGTCATTATGCGAAGCGCCTTGCAACAGAAGCTTCCCACTTTTCTTCAAAAAATGTAGCCGTCACAAGCGATCTTGTCTTTCGCGAAGAAGGCTCGTGCCGTGAGCGCGTTAAGACGCCCGCAGATTGACGAAGAACTGTTCGGCGTGGCGGGTCAGTTCGTCCGATTGCGCCGACAGGGATTGGGCGGAATCGTCCACCGAGGCCGTGGCCATCTGGGTCTGCTTCACCGCGCTGTTCAGGCTGACAATATGCTGTGACAGGCTGGAGGAGGCGTCCGACACGTGCTGGATGCTGGCCGCGATCTCGTTGGTCGCCGTACTCTGTTCCTCCACGGCGGCGGCAATCGAGGTATTGGACGCCTCGACATCGCTGATCGCGTTGACGATATCGCCGATAGAGGCCACGGCCCGGTCGGTCGAGCCGCGGATGTCCTTGATATGCTGTGAAATTTCGGTGGTGGCGCGGGCGGTCTGATCGGCAAGGGCCTTGACCTCGGTGGCCACCACGGCGAAGCCCTTGCCGGCGTCACCGGCGCGGGCCGCCTCGATGGTGGCGTTGAGCGCCAGCAGGTTGGTCTGGGCCGCGATGCCCTGGATCATGCCCAGGATATCGCCGATCTTATCGACCGCGCCGGAAAGCTGGCTGACCTCGGTGCTGGAGGTTTCCGCCATCTGGACGACCGAGCGAATGCCGCTCGAAGCGCCGCTGATCTGGCTGCTGATTTCCTGGATCGACTTGGTCAGCTGCTCGGCGGCCGCGGCCACGGATTGCGAATCCATCGAGGCCTGGCTGGCCACGCTGGCAACGGTTTCAGAGGTCGATTGCGCACTGTCGGCGACCTGTCCCAGATCGTGCGAGGTCGACTGCAGGGCCGTTGAGCGGTCAGTGACATGGCCGATGATGATTTCAAACTCACCGCGGAACTGGTCAATCGCTTCCTCCGTCTTGCGGGCGCGGTCCAGTATCGCGCCTTCGCTGGCGGCCTGATAGGTGGAGATGGCGACATCGAGATCGAGGAAGACCGCCTTGTTGACGGCGATCAGGGCGCGGGTCAGGGCCTTTGGCTTGAAGCGGTAGGCCTCGGTCAGCGCGGCCGTCAGTTCATCGAGGACAAACTGATAGGCGGCGATATACCATTTGGGTTCGAGGCCGATGCGATGGTGCGTATGGCCGATCCTTAGGGCATTTTCGAAATAGGCCCGATCGAAACCGCTGGTGAACAGCATTTTCCAATGGCGGCTCTGCGCGCCCTGCAAGCGGTCATCCTGACTGCCGATCATGGCGACCAGGTGCGGTTCGCGCCGGACGTGGGCGTAAAAGGCCTTGAGAATACGGGGCAGGGCGGGTTCTATACGCGGCCAGATCTGTCGCAGCAGGTTGATGTCTTCAATGGTGATGCGGGCGAAATCGAGCCTGTGCTGATAGCCGTCGACGTTCATTGAACACTCCTACTGTCACGTTTCTAATTAAAACGCATATATTCGGGTTGTGTTTACTCAACTAATGGTTAACCAAAGATTGTAAACAATCCTTATCCGTATAATATTTGTGGATATGGTTTTTTATCGCTTCACGGCAATTTGCGGTTTCGTTTTTAAATCGTCATGCTAAGTCTGCACGCACCGCACAATGACCGAGTTCGTAAAGGCTTTGAACTTATGTCCGAAGATCAGATGATCATCGACCAGATGGATTACGCCAGCCTGACCCAGAACGCCCTGCGGGGCGTCATCCGTCAGGGCCTGCTGCGTGCCGCTTCGCCGGAAGGCCTGCCGGGCGAGCATCATTTCTACATCACCTTCCTGACCCGCGCGCCCGGCGTATCCATTCCGCCCGACCTGCTGGCGCGCTATCCGTACGAAATCACCATCGTGCTGCAGCACCAGTTCCGCGACCTGCGCGTCACCGACGATTTCTTCCGCGTGACCCTGACCTTCGGCGGCATGCCCAAGATCCTGACCGTCCCCTATGCGGCCATTACCCGTTTCCACGACCCGCACGCCCAGTTCATGCTGGAGTTCGAGGTCGATGATCCGGCGGCCCTGACGCAAGATCTCAGCGCCAGCGAAGAGATCGGCGACATCGTGACTGAACTGGTGCCGCCTGCGGAGAAGGCAGAGCTGGAAACGGACGAAAAGCCGGCGGAGGCGGATGACGCGCCGAAGATCGTTTCGCTGGATCAATTCCGCAAAAAATAAAGCCTGCGGTCGCAAAAAAGTCGCTACGCCTGTCATCAGAATCGCCTAAATTCGTTTCTGACGAAAGCGAGGCGAGCATGGCGTTTCGGAATCCGGGTCACAGGTTCGGCAAAAAAGCCCTGATGGCGTTGTTGTGCCTGGGGCTGGTCTGCGCCGCCACCGGCCCGGCCGTCACCCAGTCCGTGCCGCCTACAGACACAGCGCAGACATCCGCTTCATCCGAAGCCCTGCCGTCGAACCTGGACCTCAAGCCCTATGTGCCGTCTTCAACTGCGGCCTCCAGCGCGTCTTCTGCGGTCCGCAAGCCACGGCCTAAGCCTGCGTCTGTGACGACACCGGCGCCGGGCACGACCATTGTTGCGCCGGCCAGTATACCCGGAAGCCCCATCGCCTATCCGACCGCCATTCCGGGCGTTATCGCCAAACCGGCCGCGCCAGTGGCGGCGCCTGCCGCGCCCGTGGTTCAGCCGCCACATACCACTGCCACGCCGATCGATGCCGACGATATCGAGACCTTCACCGACTCGGTGGTGCGCACCCTGATGCAGCGCGACCATGTGCTGGGCGTGACAGTGGCTGTAGTGCAAGGCAATACGCCCCTGCTGCTCAAGGGCTATGGCTATGACCGCCTGTCGCCGCTGCGGCCGGTCGATCCTAATAATTCCGTCTTCCGCATCGGGTCGATCACCAAGGCCTTTACCTGGATCGTGGCGCGGCAGGAAATCGAGGCCGGGCGCATCACGCTGGATTCGTCGATCGGCAATTACCTGCCGGCCGATGTCTACAGCGAGGACCGCCGGTACAAGCCGATCACCCTGCGCGAGCTGATGGACCATACCAGCGGGTACGAGGAAACCAGCCTCGGCCACCTGTTCCAGCTCAATGGCGCGCAGCTGAGCGGGCCGGACACCTATTTCCGCGTCCATCGCCCCCGCCGTGTCCGTCAGCCGGGGGAGTTCGCCTCCTATTCCAATTTCGGCGCGGCCCTGGCGGCGCGCGCCCTGCAGCAGACCGCCCATGCCAGGGATGTACCGACCCTGATGGACGCGCGCCTGTTCCAGCCGCTCGGCATGGCCCATACGTCCCTGCGCGAGCCTTACAGCCCGCAGGCGCTCGACCTGGAAAACCTGCCCGACCCGCTATCGGCGGAACTGACGAAAGACCTGTCCGACGGCTTTGTCTGGGATGGCGCCACCTACAAGCCGCAGCCCTTCGATCATACGATCCATCTTTCCGGCGCGCTGGGCGCGTCTTCCACGGCGCAGGATATGGCGCGGGTTATGGCGCTGATGCTCGGCAACGGTCAAATCGACGGCATCCAGCTCTACAATACCGATTCCGCCAATGCCTTCCGCCAGCCGTTGCTGAAAATGCCGGAAGGCTACAATGGCTGGCCCTCCGGCCTGATGACGCGCGAGGCGCCGGCCGGTTTTACTACCTATGGCCATAGCGGCGCCACCCTGTGGTTTAATGCGAATATGATCATCGTGCCGGAAATGAACCTCGGCATCTTTATCGCGGCCAATACCCAGACCGGCGCGGCCCTGACCGCCAGCTATCCCAACCTGCTGCTCGATCACCTGACCGGCGATACGGTCAAGCCACCGCTGATGCCATCGCCTGCCAATGCCTATAGCCAGCATGCCGATTATTACCGCGCTATCCAGGGGCAGTATGTCTCAAGCCGTCGGGCCTATGGCGGGCTGGAAGGCGCGGTCACCCGTCTGCTCAATACGGTCGATGTGGGGGTAGATGGCGACGGCCGGCTGATCCTGACCACGCAGAACGGCCTGTCGGCCTTCGTGCCAGCCTCGGCCACGGGGTTCTTCACGCCGCAGGATTCCGAAGACCCCGGCCCGGCCTCGATCACTGGCGGACTGCATTTCCTTTTCAATGCCAACGGTACCCATGTTTCGGGCTTCGAGACCGCCGCCAACGAAGCGCGTTATGAGAAGGTCGGCTGGTGGTACAATCCCTCAACCGTCACGCTTCTGACGGCGCTGATGATCGCCTCATGCGTCTGCGTCTGGATCATGCTGGCCAAGGGACCGGGGCGCAACGAGCACCCGACCGAAGAGCAGGGGCGCGCCACCGTTATTTCGGCCTGCCTGTCCCTGCTGTGGCTGGCGGCGATCTTCGTTTTCCATGTCTGGCATACGGCCCTGGCCGACGATCCCGGCAGTCTGTTCACCCATTGGCCGGCCGGTCAGGTGCGCCTGGCCTCGGGTCTGGCCTTCGTGGCGACGCTCGGCACCCTCTACCAGGTGGCCACCGCTTTTTTGGTTTTCAGCGGCCGCGGCCGTTATGGTGACGACTGGCCGATGTGGCAGAAGGTGGCGCACAGCCTGATGCTGGCCTACTGGCTGTTCTACATCTTTATCCTGGCCATCTGGGGCGCGCTCGTGCCCTGGCTCTGGTGATCAGCGTCGGATGGCATAGACCCGGATATGTATTTGCTCGCGCTCGCCGGGATGGCGTTCGACCAGCAGCCGCGCCACCTGGCTGTCATCGTGGAAGACGAAGCCCTTGATGGCGTCGAGCAGGGCCTTGGCGAGATTGTCGAGGTCCATCCACGGCGGATCGCCGATATGCTCCATGCGGATTTCGACGGCATAGTCGCCCCACGCTGCCCGTGAGCCGCGCCATTCCTTGCGGAAGAACTCATAGACCAGTGGCTTGTAGTATTTCGCCTGGGTGGTCAGGCCGTCGATCAGAATCTCAATGCCCTCGGCGGTTTCCCGCGCCCGGACCTTGCCCGATGTAATCCAGTCAATCACGGGACTACACGCGCTGGCACGGTAATGTCGCAGATGGAAAAATCAGCGCCTTTCGCCGTGCGGGCCTGGTCCGACAGGGATTTAAAGGCGTCGCTGTCCGTCTTCAGTACCTCGATGCGCGGCGCCTTGGGCATGTCCGCCAAAACCTGCACATGGATCATCGAATCCGGGTGTTGCGGCGGTTCACCGGCCGCCAGGGCCTGCAACACGTCAGTACCGGCGATCACCTGGCCGAACAGGGTATATTCGTGGTCCAGACGCTGCGTCGGGGCCAGCATGAAATAGATTTCCGAATTGGCGGAATCGGTCGGCGTGTCATCGCGTCCCATGCCGAACGTGCCGGTGCAGTGGGTGGCCCAGGCATGGACCGCCTGGTCGGGATTGGCGGCCATGCGGCTTTCGTCGACCGAGATATAAGGCAGGGCGCCCATGAAGCCTTCATTCAGGCCTGATGGCCGCGCCACGACTGTATGCGGCATGGCGGCATTCAGCCGGAAGCGAAATTCCGGCTTCAGGTTGGGCAGTTCCGTCTTGCCGCTGTCGTGGTTGTTCGGATTGCCGGTCTGGGCCACGAAGCCGGAAATGACGCGGTGGAACAGAAGGCCGTCATAGGTGCCGCGGCGCGCCAGAAGCTTGACGCGCTCCACGGCCTTCGGCGCCATTTCCGGATGCAGCTCGATATAGAGGCGGCCTTTTTCGGTATCGATGACCAGCACGTTCTGCGGATCGGCCGCCCGCCATTGCGACTCCGCCGCCTGGACAGGGAAGGCCAACAGGGCGGCCGTCAGCAGAAGGGCTGTCCGGATCATATGGTCGTGACGTCCAGTTTGACCAGGCCACGGATGCCGGGCACGACACGCCAGTCAGGCGGGCTGTCATCGGCACGCCGCAGGTTCGGGAAGCGCTGCAGCAGCTGCAGGATCGCCGTCTGGCCCTCGATACGGGCAAGGGGGGCGCCGATGCAGATATGGGCGCCGGCGCCGAAGGACAGGTGCGGATTGGGACGACGGGTGATATCGAAGCGGTGCGGATCGTCGACACGGTCCTCGTCACGATTGGCCGAGATCAGGCTGACCACCAGGGCGTCGCCCTTGTGATAGGGGCAGCCGCCGGCCACCCCGTCCGCCTTGGCGAAGCGCGCCGAAAACGAAATCGGCGGCTCATAACGCAGGATTTCCTCGACCGCGCCATTGATCAGCTTCGGATCGTCGAGCACGGCCTGACGCGCCGCGTCATGGGTCAACAGCAGATAGATGCCGTTTCCGATCAGGTCGGCCGTGGTCAGGTGACCGGCCACCAGAAGGGCGAACAGATTGAACAGGATTTCATTGTCGTCGATCGGCGCGCCACCGGCCTGCGCGGCCAGCAGATCGCTGACCAGATCGTCGCGGGGTTCGATGCGGCGGGCCTCCATCAGGCTCTTGAAATGGCTGAGGATGCCCCGGCGGCCATCCAGCGCCAGCTTTTCCTGCTCGGCCGATTTGGTGGGATCGAAGGCCAGCTGTCCGGCCTCGGTCCAGACCTTCAGCGACTCGAACATTTCCGGCGGCGCACCGAGGATGGTGCCCAATACCTGGATCGGAATGAGGGCGGCATAGTCATTCACGGCATCGAAGGTTTCGCGGCCGGCCAGGCTGTCGATCTGCTGTTCGATAATGCGCGCCACCAGGGCTTGCGCACCGGCGGCGCGTTTCAGGAAGGCCTCGGCCACGATGCCGCGCACGCGGCCATGGTCCGGATCATCGAGGGTCAGCATGGAATCGTGCTTGCCGAACTCGGCCGCCATGGCGGCATTCAGCCGGCGCACATTGGCGATGACCGGGTTTTCCGGTGCCGCGTCATCGAAATTGCGCGACAGCGACCGGTCCATCAGGCTTTCGCGGCCGACGCCATAGGCGCTGATCAGCATGGCCGGGATCATGCCATCGTGCTCGACCGGACGCTCGCGGCGCTGCGGATCGAAAAGCGCGTGCGGATCGGCGCGCATGGCCGGGTTCAGTTCGGAATATTCGAACAGCAGGAAACGGGGAGGGTGTATCTTTTGAGTGCTGGTTTGATTATTGGGATTTTGGCCAGGATCTTGTGAATCGGGCATCAGGTTCTCCGTTGCCTCCACGAGCGACGTACCCCCCGGTACCGCCTTCGCAGGTGCAAACCTATTCCTTATGCCCGGTCAACGAAGCTGTCTATGACCTTTTTATCACCCGATGTCTCAAAATTAACGATAAGCTTGTTGCCCTCGATCTCGACGATCAGTCCGTAGCCGAATTTCATATGGAAGACGCGCTCGCCGAGCCTGAAGTTCTTGGCGGAAGGCTTGGCCGGCGCCGGCTGGCGATGCGGGGTCGGCCGGGCCTTGGGTTCCAGGCGGCTCATATCGACGCCTGAGAGGTCGCCGCCATAAGCCGGTTTTTCTTTCTTGGTATAGTTCGGCTCGTAACCAGCGCGATCCCAGCGGCTTTGCTGCGATTGCCACCCTTGCGAAGCGTAGCCGGTCTGCGACGTCGCCTCGACATTGTCGATCGGCAATTCATCGACGAAACGTGACGGTATCTGGTTGGTCCAGCGGCCATAGACCTGGCGGTTGGCGACAAAGCTGATCCGGGCCTCCTCGCGGGCGCGGGTAATGCCGACATAGGCGAGGCGGCGCTCTTCCTCCAGCGATTTCAGCCCGCCTTCGTCCATGGAGCGCTGTGACGGGAAGATGCCTTCTTCCCAGCCCGGCAGGTAGACGACCGGGAATTCCAGCCCCTTGGCGGCGTGCAGGGTCATCAGGCGGACGCTGTCGCCGCCATTGTCGCGCTCCAGGTCCATGACCAGGGAGACGTGCTCCAGAAAGGCCGCCAGATCATCGAAGGCGGCCATCGAGTCGCCCAGTTCCTTGAGGTTATCGAGCCGCGTCTGGCCGGAGGTCTTGTCAGCGCGCTGCATGTCGTAATAGCCGCTGTCGGTCAGTATGGTGTCGAGCAGCACGTCCTGCTGCATCGACTTGCTGAGTTCCAGCCAGCGGCTGAAGTCGCGGATAAACCCGACCAGCGGGGTCTTGGCGCGCGCCGGCAGTTCATCGGTCTGGATCAGGTCGCGCACGGCGGTCATGACCGACACGCCGGCCAGGCGCGCCTGTTGCAGCAGCTTTTGCACGGTGGCGTCGCCGATGCCGCGCTTGGGCACATTGATGATGCGTTCGAAGGCCAGGTCGTCGTCGGGTGACTGGATCAGGCGCAGATAGGCGATGGCGTCGCGGATTTCGGCGCGCTCGAAGAAGCGCGGGCCGCCGACCACCGTATAGGGGATCTGCAGCATGACGAAGCGTTCTTCGAAGGCGCGCATCTGGAAGGAGGCGCGTACCAGCACGGCCATGTCCGACCACTTGCGCGGATCGGCATCGCGGGTGCCCTTATGCTGACGCTCCATGTCCTCGGCCACGAATTGGGCTTCGGCGGCGCCATCCCACAGGCCCTGCACGCGCACCTTCTCGCCGCCTTCCTGGTCGGTGAAGAGGGTCTTGCCGAGGCGGGCGGTATTGGCCTTGATCAGCCCGGCGGCGGCGGCAAGGATGTGCCGGGTCGAGCGGTAATTGCGCTCCAGCCGGATGACCCTGGCGCCGGGATAATCGCGCTCGAATTTCAGGATGTTATCGACCTCGGCGCCGCGCCAGCCATAGATCGACTGGTCGTCGTCACCGACACAGCACAGGTTGCGGTCGGCATTGGTCAGAAGACGCAGCCACAGATACTGGGCAACGTTGGTGTCCTGATATTCATCGACCAGCACGAATTTGAACTTGCGGTGGTAGGTTTCGAGAATATCCGGATGCTTCGTCAGGATGTCGAGATTGTGCAGCAGCAGGTCGCCGAAATCGCAGGCATTGAGGATGCGCAGGCGATCCTGGTACATCTTGTACAGCTTGACGCCGCGATTGCCGGCAAACTCCGAACCTTCGCCGCCTTTCACTTTATCAGGTGTCAGGCCCTTGTTCTTCCACTGGTCGATATGCCAGGCGAAGGATTTCGGCGTATAACGCTTCTGATCGATGTTTTCCTGCTCGAAGATTGCCTTGAGCAGGCGCACCTGATCGTCGTCATCGAGGATATTGAAGCTCGATTTCAGCCCGACCAGTTCGGCGTGACGGCGCAGGATCTGCGCCGCGATCGAGTGGAAGGTGCCGAGATTGTCCAGCCCTTGCGCCGATGCGCCGATCAGCTTCTGCGCTCGTTCGCGCATTTCGCGGGCCGCCTTGTTGGTGAAGGTGACGCACAGGATTTCCCATGGCCGCGCCAGCCCTTGCGCCAGTATATGGGCGATGCGGGTGGTCAGGACGCGTGTCTTGCCCGTGCCGGCGCCGGCCAGCACCAACACCGGGCCAGAGACCGTGCGCACGGCGGCTTCCTGCTCCGGATTAAGGCCGGTGAAGAAATCGGGGCGGGCGGCAGCCATCTGGCTGATGCTTTGAGAACTGGTCTGGGGAGCTGTCGTCATGTCCCTCAGTTAATCGCAGTCGGCCATTACGCCAAGGGTGAAACGACGCCAGTAACCGGATTTGGCACAAAAAGTGAACGCGCGGTGTGAGGACGCGACATTTGTTGCGCGCTCGTATTATTGGCGCCGTATTTAGGGTAACGTTGTTATTACTTTAAATCTAAAAATACCGCTGTTTTCAACTTTTGCGCGATGGGCGCGAGGTGAAGACCAGCGGGTTTCAGGCGTCTACTAATTTCCTGCGCTTGGCCGCGCCACCCTTGTTTTGCACAAAGGAGAGGGCTGACAGGCGGCAGAATGAGGCCAGAAGGCTCTCTCCGCGCTTCGAATCGAGTTCGGCAATCAGGGCTGCCAGACTGATTCGACGGTCCTTCGACATGATCTCCAGAACCGCCCAGAATTCGGGTTCGAGAGCCACCGACGTCGCGTGGCCAGCAAGATTAACAGAACGTTTTTTTAGGCCGGGCATTGTTTTCCTCCGATTTCATGAAGACATGCCTCCGCTTGGCGTGGGGAGCCGTTTTGGCCTCTGGCATCCACTGGGGTCAGTTTATTCATGGTGACCACTGGTATTATTTAACCTCGTACTCAGGGTGTGAAGTTAATGTGTGGTCTTTTATTGAATATCGTCAACCTTTTTTATTGTCCGCTTCGGTCAGGCGACGCTTTTGCGCCAGCTTTTCCATGTCCATTTTTTGCTTTGCTTTTTCCAGTTTTCTAACGCGGGTTGAAATGCCGTATGTAATGCGGTTTTCCTCTGCCTTGGCTTTTTCATCTTGTTTTTTCTTGGCTTTTCTAATCTTGTTGAAATTGATCAGGTCGGCCATTCGTTTTCGGCTCCGGTAAGGAAAGATGAGAGTCCGGCGTTCAGATATCTCTGTTACCGTACCGTACTGTTCAGTTTCTTGAGCGTTTAATTCGCAAACTCAAGTAAACCAAGGCGTGAACTTTTAGTCTTCGCGTCCTGTTTAAAGCGTTTTTAAGTTCTTTATACCGGCGGAGCCAAGGCTATCAGTTGCTTTTAAGTATATGCCTTCATGCATCAGAAGTCCATACCATGTCTCCGGGGCTTCGGTAGCCGGCTGCCCGCCGGGCTTTTGCCACCGAAGCAGGGGCTTCACGAGGCAGGTGACGTAAAATTAAGATGACGCGTGCGCAGGGACGGGCATACTGCACCCTATCCTTACTCAGGCCCGGAGGCGATTTCGTGACCCTGCTGCTCAATATCCTGTGGTTCATTTTCGGCGGTTTCATCTCGGGCTGCCTGTGGCTGTTCGGGGGGCTTATCCTGGCCTGCACGATCGTGGGGCTGCCGTGGGCCTTTGCCGCCTGGCGGATCGCGGGATTTGTTTTCTGGCCCTTCGGGCGTCAGATCGTCGACCGCGAAGCGCATACGGGCGAGAGCGACCTCGGCACAGGCTGCCTGGGCTTCTTTCTCAACATCATCTGGTTCGTGTTTGCCGGCTGGTATATCGCCCTGTCGCATGTGCTGGTCGCCATCGCCGAGGCCGTCACCATCATCGGTATTCCCTTCGCTTTCAAGGACATACAACTGGCCCAGCTGGCTCTGGCGCCAATTGGCAAGATGGTGGTCGATAAAGCCTGATTGCAGGCCTAGTCATTTCCAGACCGCCGGCCGAACCGCAAGATTGGTGGAGCCGCCGATAGGCTGATCAGGCTAGATGGTCTCGCCACGAAGGGAATGACGATGACGGCGGCGCTTCAGAATTACCGGGCCCGGATGCAGCGGGTGCTGGACTATATTGACCAGCATCTTGACGAAAATCTGAACCTGGACAGGTTAAGCGGCGTCGCGGCCTTCTCGAAATATCATTTTCACCGGCAGTTCACGTCCACCTTTGCTGTGTCCGTGCATGGCTACGTCCAACTGGCCCGCTTGAAGCGGGCTTCGCATGAACTGGTCGCGAATGCGTCCAGAAGTGTAACGGACATAGCGATGGATGCTGGCTATGAAGCCCCTGACGCTTTTGCTCGCGCCTTTCGGCGACGGTTCGGGCAATCGCCGTCATCATTCCGCAAATCGCCCGACTGGGCTCCGTGGCTTTCGGCCTTCGGGCCTCTGGACACTGCGCGGAGCAAATTTATGCAAATTACCTACGATTATGACGATGTTATTATCCGGAACGTGCCCCCGACGCCGGTGGCTATCATGGAGCATCGGGGCGACCGGGCTATGCTGGGTGACACCATCCAGCGCTTCATCATCTGGCGCAAGGCGGCCGGTCTGTCGCCAGAGACAAGCCCGACCTTCAACATTTTCCGGTCTGAGCGCACTCCTGCCGTCGCGGCCGATTACAGCATGGATCTTTGTGTCGGTACCCAGCTGCCCATAGCTGCCAATGATACGGAGATGAAGGCCGGCGTGATACCCGGCGGCCGCTGCGCGGTTTTGCGGGTCGTCCATAACACCCATAATCTGGAACCTGCCGCACTATATCTTTACCGTGACTGGCTTCCGGCCAGCGGTGAGGAAGCCCGCGATTTCCCGATCTATTGCCAGCGGCATTTTTCGTTCTTTCCGGATGTATCGGTGTACGAAGTGATCGTGGAGTTGTTCCTGCCGCTGAAATGAGCGCCTAATCCAGCAGAATTTCGCGCAGTTTCCTCTCCTTTTCCTGTTCCTCGGCGGCCTTGGCGGCGGCCAGGCGCTCGGCCTCCATCGAGCGTTCCTTGAGCACAGCCAGGGCGCGCCACACTGATGACACCTCATCTTCGCCTTGCGTGGCCTCGATCACCTGGTCGTATTCGCCCTTCGAGGTCTTGATGATGGCCGAGGCGAGATTGCGCAGGGGATTGGTGATGAAGTGCGCCACGATCCACAGCGACAGGCCCATGATCAAGGCGATGCCGAGCAGGGCGGTCAGCAGAAAATCACCGGCGCGCTGATGGTTGAAGCGATCGGCTTCCGTCTTGGCTGCGGCCAGTTCGGTACGGGTTTGCTGCACCAGGGTTTCGACCTCCCCCTGGAAGGCGATGCGATCAGGACGATTACCCGTGCTCATGGCTTCCGCGGCCACCAGATCGCCCCTTGTGGCGAGGTCGGCAACCTGGCGGCGCAGGGCAATGAAACGGGCCGCCTGGGTGGCCAGGGCATCGATCTGCGGCTTTTCGGCCGGTCGTGCATCGGCCTGCCACTGATGCACGAAGCCTTCCATCTCGGTCAGGTCGTCACGCAGGTTTTTAACGAAACCTGTCCGCTGGGTGTCGTCATCGGCGATATAGATGCCACGCGTTTCCATCACCACATTGCTTATCAGGTGATTGAACCGCTCTCCGCGCCAGGTTCGGTCATAGGCGTGGTCGTAGTCCTTCATCATGCGATTATAGTCGCCGATGGTCTTGAGGCCGAGACCGGTCACGGTGAGCGCCATCAGGGCGAAACAGCCGACCAGAATCAGAACGCGGGTACGTATCGACACGGCCTCTCCCTTCGTGATCACTGCCAGGGGCAGCTATCCGGGCGGCTTATGACAATCCGTTGCCGCCTCATGTAACAAGAATTACACAATTTCCTGACGGGCGCTACTGCCTAAAGACTACTGGCCGATCGTCGTGTTGCGCGTGAGTTTCGGACTGAGCAGGTGAATCAGACCGAATGCGACCAGATAGGCAAAGGCGGCGATCATGAAGATGATCGAATAGTTATGCGTCTTTTCCAGGATATAGCCGACAAACTTCGACATGAACATGCCGCCGATCGCGCCGGCCATGCCGCCGATGCCGATCACCGAGGCCACGGCGGAGCGCGGCAGCAGATCTGACGGCAGGGTGTAAAGGTTGGCCGAGAAGGCCTGGTGCGCGGCGGCGGCCACGCCGATGATCAGCACGGCAACCCACAGGTTGCTGACGCCCTGCGCCAGCAAAACCGGCGTGACGCACAGGGCGCAGATCAGCAGAGTCACCTTGCGCGCGATGTTGACGGAGACGCCTCGCCGGATCAGGGTCGAGGACAGCCAGCCGCCGGCCACGCTGCCGACATCAGACAGCAGATAAACGGCGATGACCGGCGGGCCGAAGGATTTGAGATCGAGGCCGTAGCTTTTCTTGAAGAAGTCCGGAAGCCAGAACAGCCACAGCCACCAGATCGGATCGATGAAGAATTTACCGACCGCGAAGACCCAGGTTTCCTTGACGAACAGCAGTTTGACCCATGGCACCCTGTCGACATGATCGGCCGGATCGCTGTGGATCAGGGCCAGTTCGGCGGCATTGACCTTTGCATGTTCGATCGGGCGGCGATACATCATCCACCAGACGACGGCCCAGATCAGGCTGAGGGCGCCGGTGGTATAGAAGGCGCCGCGCCAGCCCCAGTTCAGGCCGGGGATTTCGAGGGGGCCGAAGCCGAAATTGAGACTTACGGCGCCCAGCGCGATCATCGGCACGAGCAGCGGGGCGATAATGGCGCCGATATTGGAGCCGGCGTTGAAAATGCCGGCGGCCAGCGCCCGTTCACGCTGCGGGAACCATTCGGTCACGGCCTTGAGGCTGGAGGGGAAGCTGCCGGATTCGCCGATGCCCAGCGCCACGCGGGCCAGGGTGAATTGCAGGCCGCTGGTCACCGCGCCGGTGAACATATGCGCCAGGGTCCAGATCGAGAAGGCGATGGTATAGCCGATACGGGCACCGATCTTGTCGAGGATGCGCCCCCAGGCGAGGAAGCCCAGGGCATAGGCCGCCTGGAACCAGAAGACGACGTCGGCATAACCTTCTTCCGTCCAGCCCATTTCGGCCGATAACGGGTCCTTCAGCACGCCGATCATCTGACGGTGGATATAGTTGATGGCGATGGCCGCCAGAAGCAAGCCGCAGATGGTCCAGCGGTAATGGCTCGGTTTCTGCTCACCGGACGAAGGAGGGGCGCTGGCAGGCGTCATGATATATCCCTGTATTTTCTTATATCGCCAATAGGCTTGAGAGTGACACCGGTGTCAAGATGGATGTCGCTAAATTTAATACAGAGTGGGGCGAATTAATCCAGACGTTGAAAAATGCGCTTTGACAGCCCTGATCCGATCTCGCATAGTTAGCCAGCGATGCCATGTTCCGGGCATCCCGGCTGGGTCTGAAGCCGCATGTGCCTGTGCGTTCCCCGCTTTGCTTTCCCGACATCCGTAACCGTAATCGCGTTGGTCCGTTCCATTTGACGCAAGGAGATGTGCGCCATGCTGCCTTCCACCGAGGAAACCTTCGCCGGCAAGGGCGGGTTGACGATCTTTTACCGTTCATGGCTGCCAGCCGCGCCGCCACGGGCGGTTATCCTGCTGTCGCATGGTTTCAATGCGCACAGCGGTCAGTATGGCTGGGTGGCCGGTGAGTTGGTGAATGCCGGTTACGCCGTCTATGCCGGCGACCTGCGGGGCCGCGGCAAGTCTGAAGGTCCGCGCTTCTACGTCGACAGCTTCAACGACTATGTGGCCGACCTGGCGGGCGTGGCCGATATCGCCCGTGTCCGCCATCCGGGTCTGAAGCTGTTCGTGCTGGGGCACAGCGCCGGCGGGGTGGTGGCGGTCACCTATACGCTCGACAATCCGGACAAGGTGGCAGGCCTGATCTGCGAAAGCTTCGCCTATCGTGTGCCGGCGCCGGAATTCGCGCTCGATTTCCTGACCTTCCTCAGCAATTTCATTCCGAAAGCCGGGGCATTGAAGCTCAACAATGCCTTTTTCTCGCGCGATCCGGCCGTGGTGAAAGCGCTCAATGCAGATCCGCTGATCGCCAATGAAACCCAGCCGATGAAAACAGTCGGCGAGATGTGGAAGGCCGACCGCCGGCTGAAGACTGCATTCGGACGGATCGCGACGCCGACCCTGATTCTGCATGGCACCGAGGACAAGGCGACGTCATACCCCGGCAGTGAGGAATTCTATAAAAAATCCGGCGCCACCGACAAAACGCTCAAGCTCTATGAAGGCCATTACCACGACCTGCTGGCCGATACCGGCAAGGCGGAGGTCATGGGCGATATCCTAAGCTGGCTCAATACGCGGGTTTGACCTTGCCGAGCTGATATTATATGATTTGTATATAAATCATATATGGATCGTATAATGGGTATCCTGAAAATAGATGACGATCTCCACGAGGAGGTCCGCAAGGCCGGCAGTGTAATGTGCCGTTCCATCAATGCGCAGGCGGAGTTCTGGATACGCATCGGCATGATCGCCGAGGCTAATCCAGGCCTGACCTTTCAGGATATCGTGCGCCGCCAGTTCCGCAGTGCCGGTGTGCGCATGGAGGGTTTGGGCCATGATCAAGACGCCTGACGAGCTGCGCCTCATGGCGCAAAGCGGGCGGCTGCTGGCCGAGGTGTTCCATATGCTCGATCGGCAGGTGCTTATCGGCCGGTCGACACTCGATATTAATGATCAGGTTGAGCGTTTCATAGTCGATGACCTCAAGGCGCGGCCAGCCAGCAAGGGGCAGTATGGCTTTGCCTATGTGCTTAACAGCTCGATCAACCAGGTGATCTGTCACGGTGTGCCTTCGGCCGAGGATGTGCTGAAGGACGGCGATATCGTCAATCTCGACATCACCCTGGAAAAGGACGGCTTTATCGCCGATTCCAGCAAGACCTACCTGATCGGCAATGTTCCGACGGCGGCGAAGCGGCTGGTGCGGGTGACGCAGGAGGCCATGTGGAAGGGCATCCGCGCCGTGCGGCCCGGCGCGACGCTTGGCGATATCGGTCATGCCATCGAAAAGCACGCCAAGGCGCATGGCTACAGCGTGGTACGCGATTTCTGCGGCCATGGCATCGGCCGCGAAATGCATGAGGAACCGAGCATACTGCACTTCGGACGTGCGGGCGCGGGAGAGACCCTGAAGGAGGGCATGACCTTCACCATCGAGCCCATGCTCAACCAGGGCAGCGCCAAAACCCTGGCTCTGGATGATGAATGGACGGTGGTGACGCGCGATGGCAAGCTGTCGGCGCAGTGGGAGCATACGGTAGCGGTAACCGCCACGGGCGTGGAGGTGCTGACGCTCCGGCAGGATGAGACGGCGAACTAAGCCGCCGGTTTCAGCACCAGCAGGGTAACGCCCTGACGCGGCAGGTCGAAGTCAAGGCCGGTCGCATTGGCCTGCACCTTGAGCGTTGCGGGCGTGTCGGGCTTAAGCGCGGCGGCGGCTTTCAGGCTGGCATATTGCGCATCGTCCGGCGCCAGCGGCGACCCCATCGCCTGATAGGCGGCGAAGCTGTTGGCGTGGTCCCTGTCGACGCGATAGCGGGTCACGATAGCGCCTTTACGGAAGGCCGCCGGCAGATGATCAAGCGTCAGGGAGACCGTGGCGTCAGGGCCGGCCAGATCATCGTCATGATAATGCCAGACCAGGACGGTCACGGTATTGCTATCGCGGGCGGCGATCACGCCCACATCGGCATCACCGCGCACACCGCTCGCCAAAACCGCATCCAGCGGGATTTCGTGATCGGAGATGGCCGCCAGATGCTGGCCCTTCATCTGGGCAAACAGCCGGAAGACATTGAGCACCGGCATGTCGATGCCATTGCTGGCCAGTTGGCGGAAGCCGGCGAAATAGCGCTGGTCCTCGAATTCGAACGCCCAACTCAGGGCGCCTTCCAGCTTTACACCGCGCCTCTGCGCCAGCTCAGCGACGCGCGGAAAGGTGGCCGCCGTATAGCTCGAATACATGGTGCCATTGCGATAGGCATTGGCCGGGCCCTGGCAGGCGGCGCAGCCTTCCGGATCGAACTCGCCGATGATGATGGGCTTGTCCCTGAACGCCGGGCGGGCGGCGATGGTGGCGAAGGCATTATCGGCGCCCTTGAGCTGCTGGGCGATCCCCATGCGGACGTGATCATCGACGAATTCCGGCGCGCCCTTGGCGTGGAAGGACAGGAAGTCGGTGGGCGTGTTCGTCTGTTCCATATGGTCCATGAAACCGGTCAGGAACGTCTTGTCAGAACCGGCCATGTCCGGTCCGCCGACGCGGGCATCGGGCAGGGCGCGGCGCACCGCCTTCACGGTCACCTCGTGCAGCCTGTAGAATTCCTCACGCGTGCCGCCCCAGTAAAAGTCGAGATTGGCCTCGTTCCAGGTTTCCCAGTACCAGCTGGCCACCTCGTCGCGGCCGTAGCGCGCGACGCAGTGTTTGACCCACTGATAGACCAGCTCCTCCCATTTGCCGTAGTCCTTCGGCGGGTAGGCCCAGCCGGTCTTGATGCCGCCATAGGCCATGCCGGGGCGCCAGCTGTGCTGATAGGGTTCAGGCTGGGTGGACAAAGCTTCCGGCATGAAGCCGACCTCGACATAGGGCTTCACGCCGCGCGCCAGATAGGTATCGAAGATGTGGTCGATGATCGTCCAGTTATAGACCGGGTTACCTTGCGCATCCTCGGTATAGGCATTGGTGCTGCCCCATTTGAAGGCCGGTGTGCCATCGCCCGTGCTCAGCAGGTTATGGGCGCGGAAATAGACATGGCCGGGGGCGAGGGCGCCCAGTTCGCCGATCAACTGGCGGCCGTCCTTCATGGTGGCGTAGTTGGGTTCATCGGCGCCGAAGAAGCGCCAGATCGGCTCGACCGGGCCGGTGGTCTTTGCTGCATCGACGGCGATTTTCACCGGGAAGCTGTCGGCGGATGCGGAAACGGCCGCGCTCATGAAAAGCGCGGCCGTCAGGAAGGCGGTTTTTAACAGGTGCATCGGCGGTTTCCTCTGTAAGAGCCGCCGGCGCGGTCTTAGTGATTATCGCGGGGCAGGCCCTTGCTCTGGGCGATATGCTGGAACTCGATGGCGTCTTCCAGGCAGGCGCCCGTATCCATCTGGCCGACGGTGCGGCGCTGCATGGACTGCCACGGCGTCTGGCTTTCCGGATACTTGTAGCCGCCGGCGGCTTCGAGCTTTTCACGGCGCTGGGCCAGTTCCTCGTCGGAGATCAGAACATTGACCGTACCCTTGTTCAGGTCGACACGAACCTTGTCGCCGGTGACCAGCAGGGCGAGATTGCCGCCCGCCGCCGCTTCCGGCGAGGCGTTGAGGATCGACGGCGAGCCCGAAGTGCCGGACTGGCGGCCGTCACCGATACAGGCCAGGCTGTGGACGCCCTTCTTGATCAGGTAGGTGGGGCAGCGCATGTTGACGACTTCTGCCGCGCCCGGATAGCCGATCGGACCGGCGCCGCGCATGAACAAGATGCAGTGTTCGTCGATATTGAGCGCCGGATCGTCGATACGGTGGTGATAGTCTTCCGGGCCGTCGAAAACGATGGCGCGGCCTTCAAAAGCCTCAGGATCGTTCGGGTTCGACAGGTAACGCTGGCGGAATTCCGGCGAGATGACCGACACCTTCATGATGGCTGAGGTGAACAGGTTGCCGGAGAGAACGCGGAAACCGGCGCGTTCCTTCAGCGGCTCACCATAGGGCTTGATGACCTTCTCGTCTTCAATGACGGACGTGCCGCAGTTTTCGCCGATGGTTTTGCCGTTGGCGGTGATGGCGTTTTCATGGATCAGGCCCTGATCCATCAGCTGCCTTACGACGGCGGGGACGCCGCCGGCATGGTGGTAATCCTCGCCGAGATATTCGCCGGCCGGCATCAGATTGACCAGCAGCGGCACTTCCTCACCATAGGTCTGCCATTCCTCGATCTTGAGATCGACGCCGATATGGCGGGCCAGGGCATTGAGGTGAATCGGCGCGTTCGTGCTGCCGCCGATGGCGGAGTTGACGCGGATGGCGTTGATGAAGGCTTCCTTGGTCAGGATGTCCGAGGGCTTCAGGTCTTCGTGAACCATGTCGACGATGCGTTTGCCGGTCAGGTAGGCCACTTCCTGGCGGTCACGGTGTGGCGCCGGAATGGCGGCCGAGCCGGGAAGCTGCATGCCGAGCGCTTCGGCCAGGCTGTTCATGGTCGTGGCTGTGCCCATGGTGTTGCAATAGCCGGTCGAAGGGGCCGAGGAGGCGACGAGCTTGATGAAGCCCTGGTAGTCGATCTCGCCGGCGGCCAGCAGTTCGCGGGCCTTCCAGACGATGGTGCCTGAGCCGGTGCGCTGGCCCTTGTACCAGCCGTTCAGCATGGGGCCGACGGAGAGGGCGATGGCGGGGATATTGACCGTGGCGGCGGCCATCAGGCAGGCTGGCGTAGTCTTGTCGCAGCCGATGGTCAGCACGACGCCGTCGAGCGGATAGCCGTAGAGGACTTCGACCAGGCCGATATAGGCCAGGTTGCGGTCAAGCCCGGCGGTCGGGCGCTTGCCGGTTTCCTGGATCGGGTGGACGGGGAATTCGAGGGGAATGCCGCCGGCCTCGCGGATACCTTCACGGATCCGCTCGGCCAAAACCATATGGTGGCGGTTGCAGGGCGAGAGGTCCGACCCCGTCTGGGCGATGCCGATGATCGGCTTTCCCGATTGCAGTTCTTCGAGCGAAAGCCCGAAGTTCATGTAGCGCTCAAGGTAGAGCGCCGTCATGTCCGGGTTCGACGGATTGTCGAACCAGGCGCGGGAACGGAGCTTATTCGGCTTATCGGAGTCGGACATCTGTACTCTTATTTCACAACGTAGAAGTGGTGGACGGTGGTCTGGGTGTAGGTCTGGCCCGGATCGAGGCGGGCGCTCGGGAAGGCCGGATGGTTCGGCGAATCCGGGAAGCGCTGGGCTTCGAAGGCGATGGCCTGATACTTGGTCAGCTTGGCGCCGCCCTTGCCGGCAACCGTGCCGTCAAGGAAGTTGCCGGTATACATCTGGATGCCCGGTTCGGTGGTCGAGATGGTCATGCCGCGGCCGGAGGTCTTGTCTTCCAGGGTAACGGCCAGCTTGGGCTCGGCCGTGGTGCCGCCACGGATGACATAGTTGTGGTCGATGCCGCCATTGGCCAGGGTGATCTGCGGATCGGACATCTTGACGCGATCGGTGACGACGGCCGGCGAGGTGAAGTCGAACGGCGTGCCCTTGACCGGCAGTTCCTTGCCCGTCGGGATCAGGGCGGCGTCGACCGGCAGGATGGCGTCGGATTCGATCTTCAGCTCGGCGTCTGTGGCCAGGCGCGTGGCCGGAATGCCGCCGAGGTTGAACAGGCCGTGGTTGGTCATGTTGATGACGGTCGGCTTGTCGGTCGTGGCCTTGTAGCTGACGGTCAGGTCATCATTGTTGTTGAGCGTGTAGGTGACTTCGGCGACGACCGTGCCGGGGAAGCCTTCATCGCCATCCGGCGAGGTATAGGTGAAGGTGACCGAAGCGGAATCAGCGCCCTGCTGGACGTCCTTAATCGTCCAGTTGTGCTTGTCCCAGCCCTTCGGGCCGCCGTGCAGCGTGTTGGTCTTGTCGTTCAGCGGCAGGGTGTAGGTCTTGCCATCGAGGGTGAACTTGCCGCCGGCGATGCGGTTGGCGTAGCGGCCGACCGTGACATTGGTGAAGTTCGGGGTCTTTTCGTAGCCTTCGATCGTGTCGTAGCCAATGACGACATCGGCGGCCTTGCCCTCACGATCGGGCACCATCAGGCTCTGGATGGCGGCGCCGTAGGTGATCAGCTTGGCGGTGATGCCCTTGGCGTTCTTCAGCTCGACCATTTCGACCTGGGTGCCATCGGACAGGGCACCGAAGGAACTGCGCACGGCGGTGACGCCGGAGGTCGCCGAAGCGGCGCTGTCCGCCTTGCCCGCCTTCGGGCTGCAGGCGGCGAGGCCATATACGGTGCCCAGGGCCAGGGCGCTCAAACCGGCAGCCAGCACAATTTTCTTCCTTATCGACATTTATGATATCCTCTCTGAGACCATGTACGGCGCGGGGCGCCGGCATTACCATCCTGTGTCGCCACGCCCGAATATGGCGCGCGTTTATGATTGTCGCGACTGTGTCATACCCTTTGGGCATTAGTCAGACAATAAAAAAAGCAAATATCGTACAAAATAAAGCGTATTTGAGGCGAAATTTATTTCCGGCCTGTGCTGCGTCCCAAGGTTCCGATTCTCAAGCTTACGTTCGGGTCAGGTCAGGCCTAGGGATGAAACGTTTTTTGCGTATCTTCATGCGCCATTCGGATAAGTGATTCCATGCACCAGCGGGCGCCGCCGGCATCGCGGCGCTCGATGGCCTCGAAGACCCGCTCGTGATCGGGCACCGGGTCCCGGGTCAGGGCGTTATGGCGCGCTTTGTAGCGGGTGGTCCACGACACGGCGGCCTCAATCGAGCTGGACAGCGAGGCGAGGGCCTCGTTGCCGGTGGCCTGGATCAGGGCGTGGTGGAATTCGAGGTCGGCGCGGCGGCCGGTCTCGGTCTGCAGGGTGTCGCGCTTCATGATCTCCAGAGCGGCGCGCATGGTCTCGACCTGTTCGTCACTGCGGCGGATGGCGGCCAGTTCGGCGGCGGCCGGCTCGGTGATCAGGCGCAGCTCGAACAGAGCCTTGATAAAGTCCTGGCTGGGTTCGGTCTCGAACATCCAGCCCAGCACTTCCGGATCGAGCAGGTTCCAGCGCTCGCGCTCGGTGACGCGGGTGCCGGTTTTCGGGCGGCTTTCCACCATGCCCTTGGCGGCCAGGATGCGAATCGCCTCGCGATAGGCCGAACGCGAGATATCGAGCTTGGAACTCGACTCGATCTCATTGGGCAGAATCTCGCCGGACGTATAGGTGCCATTCAGGATGTCGACGCCGAGGCGGTGAGCGAGCGCGCCATGCAGACGCCCCTGAAACATCATGTGGCCGTGGGTGGCGGCATTGTGCGGATCGCCGCGCAGAAGCCGCGGGCTGGTGGTTTTCAGTCGGCTGCCGGTCAGGCGATCTTCGTGTATATTGGGCGTAGGTTTCCTCATCATCCACACATGACATTGAATTGTCTGTTTGACAAAGTGAATTTACAAGCTAAAGAGCGGCTGGTATTATTATTTGTCTGAGTTAATAACGGGCCTGAACACGGTCTGCACAGAGAGGATTATAGATGTCCGCAAATGACGCCCTGCGCCTTATCCAAATCGTGACTCCGGAAGGTGAGCGCCGTGTCCTGGCGGGCAAGGCGGATGGTTCCGCCCGCGCCATCGCCGGTGTCAGCAGCACCTACGAACTGGCGCGCAAGGCCATAGCCGCGAAAAAATCCCTGACCGACCAGATCGAAGCGCAAGGCTATGGCGAGGATGTCGATGTCGCTCTGGCGCTGTCCGAAGGCCGCGTGCTGGCCCCTATCGATCATCCGGATGCCGCACACCTGCATGTCACCGGCACCGGTCTGACCCACCTGGGCTCCGCCGAGGGCCGTGACAAGATGCACAAGGCTGCGGCTGCGGCCGAAACCCAGACCGATTCGATGCGCATGTTCCTGATGGGCGTGAAGGACGGCAAGCCGGAAGCCGGCAAGGTCGGCGCCCAGCCGGAATGGTTCTACAAGGGCAACGGCACGCAGCTGGTCGGCCCCGGCGCCGAACTGCAATCGCCTTCGTTCGCCGAAGACGGCGGCGAGGAGCCGGAAATGGCTGGTATCTATGTCATCGGCGACGATGGCGCGCCCTATCGCCTGGGCTTTGCCCTGGCCAACGAATTCTCCGACCATGTCACTGAAAAGCAGAACTATCTGTGGCTGGCCCACTCCAAGCTGCGTCCGGCCTCGCTCGGCGTCGAAATCCTGACCGGCGAACTGCCCAAGGACGTGCGCGGCAGCTCGCGCATCTGGCGCGGCAATGAGGTGATCTGGGAAAAGCCCTTTATCTCGGGCGAGGACAACATGTCCCATACCTTCGCCAATCTGGAGCACCATCACTTCAAGTACGACCTGTTCCGCCAGCCGGGCGATGTCCATGTCCACTGCTTCGGCACGGCCACGGCCTCGTTCGCCGACGGCGTCCAGACCAAGGACGGCGACGTGTTCGAAATTACCGCCGCCCCTTATGCCTACGGCCTGCGCAATCCGCTGATCACGCGCGCTGAAGAGAAGGTCGAAGTGAAGCTGCTGTAAAACGGCTTCCACTCAGTAAAAAAGCCGCCGGAGCGATCCGGCGGCTTTTTTGTTTAAACAGGCGGGTTGTGCTTTTCGATAAAGGCGACAATGGTCTTGTACATGTCGACACGGGCGGCCTCGTTGGTCTCCCAGTGATCTGTATGATCGTACTGCACGAAGGTGACGTCCTTGCCGGCGGCTTTCAAGGCCGAGACCATGGTGGTGCTCTGGTCGAACGGCACGACGGTGTCGTCCTTGCCATGGACGATCAGGATGGGCACCGTGACATTTCCGATATTCTTGATCGGTGAGGCACTGTCGAGATTGCTGTCGTCGCCAAAGCGACGTTTCCAGACATTGTAACTTGTGGATTTCTGTCCGGAATCGTAATCGCGCGACCATTCGAGGAATGTGCGCAGGTTCGACAGTCCGGCAACATCGACGGCGCAATTGTAGACACCCGGATCGAGCGTAACGCCGGCCAGAGCGGCATAACCGCCGTAGGAGGCCCCGACAATGCACACCCTTTTCGGATCGGCCATTCCCTGGCCAGTCAGGTAGCGGACGCCATCCGATAGATCGGTCTGCATCTTCTTGCCCCACTGGCCGTAGCCCGCCACGATGAAGGCGTCGCCGTACCCATCCGAGCCACGGTAATTCGGTTGCAGGACGGCATAACCGCGCGAGGCATAGGCCTGAGCTTCCGGATCATACCCCAGCCCGTCCCGCGCGACCGGACCGCCGTGCGGTATGACTACCAGTGGCAGGTTCTTTGCTTCGCGATTGGGGGGCAGGGTGAGGTAAGCTTCAATTTCAAGGCCATCGGAAGCCTTGTATTTAATGGCTTTTTTCGCAGAGATCCATTCAACTGGAATGTCGGGATAGGCTAGTCCGATTGTGATGGTCTTGCCGGTCGCGAAATCAATGAAATAGTAGGTGCCGCTATCGTCATCGCCTTCGGAATAGATGATCATCTTGCGCGGATCGTCCGCATAATCGGCAATACTCATACGATAGCCGTCCATGGCCACCTGTGCCTTCTTCACCAGATCCTGCATTAAAGGATCGTCGTAGTGATAATGCGACCAGCCATCATAGTTGCGATAGCCGCACATACGAAAGGTCTTGGGATCGAATACAGGGCCTGCATCCGGCCCTTCGATAGGCAAGGGCGATGAAAATACGCCTTCCGGAGAGACTTCATAATAGCGACCATCCTCATCACCGCCTCCTGGCTTGTAGACTATGAGGGATGTCCCATCTCTAGCCAGGCCAATCAGACTGGGGAAATCCAGATCGGACTTTACGGTATAAATGTCCTTCCAGGCGTTGTTTTTCCTGTACTGCAAAACCCAGGTGCTTGACTTGTTGTAAAAAACACTGCGGGCCAGCATATCCCCTTGTGGTGTTAACACCCATTTGCGCGTGCCCCAGGGCGCGCGATCCAGCAGGTTGAATTTGAGTTCCTTATCGAGATCGAAGCTGTAAAGGCACTGGGATTCGTCGAAATTGACAGGATAGCTTGCGGCCGTGAGTTGTTTACGGCCATCTTGCGTGATGACATGCAGACCACCGGTGACAAAGCTCTTGAAGCCATCAATCTGGCTGAAGGGGATAGTGATCGTCTGGGTTTGAAGATTGTAAATGCTGACGATTTGAAAAGTGCTGCGGCCGCCGGAAAAGGCGTCCTCTTTGGCGGTTGCCAAGGTTGAGACCACCAGGTGAATAGCGTCAATCCAGAAAAGGCCTGCGATCTTGGCCTTACCGAGATTAAAGGTCTGGAACTTATTATCGATTATATTGTATTCATAAAGAAATTTGGTGCCGGCATCTTCCTTGATATAGGCAATATGATTGCCGTCGGGCGACAGGCTGACAAAGTCCAGAGACGGTGATTTGGCCCATTGCTCCGGTGGTGGCACAGGCGGAAGTTGTGTGTTTTGCGCAAAACCTTTTGACGCAAGAATAGCCGAAAAAACGCCAGCGCCGGCAGTGGCTAGCAGATGGCGACGATTAAGATTGGCTGTCATGAAATCCCCCACAAAATACTACCGTCAGATTTGCACTTTTATCTAAAATGGCAATATATTTTCTCTACCCTGCCGGGTTGTATTTATCCAGAAACGCCAGGGCGGCCTTCATCATTTCGATACGGGCCGAGCCGACGGTTTCCCAGTGGTCCTGGCCCTTGTAGGTGACGAACTCCACCGGCTTGCCGGCTTGTTTCAGGGCGTCTTCCATCTTGCGGCTTTGTGCGATCGGCACGACGGTATCGTCAGTGCCATGAATGAGCAGGATCGGGCAGTAGGCCTTGTCCGCTTGCCGGGCCGGGGAAATATCGTCATAGGATTTCGGGTCGCCCATGAACTGCTTCCAGTAAAGAACCCTCGGGCTGTCAAGGGATGCGCTACTGCTCAGTTCAAAATCAATCATGCCTTTGGTATCTGAGACGCCCGCTATAGAGACAGCGCAATTATAGACGCCCGCATCGAGGGTGGCACCGGCCAGGGCCGCATAACCACCGTAGGAGGCGCCGAGTATCGCTACCCGTTTCGGATCGACGATGCCCTGCTTGACCAGATGGCGCACGCCATCCGACAGGTCCGTCTGCATCTTCTTGCCCCATTCACCATAGCCGGCTTCCACGAAGGCCTTGCCATAACCGGCAGAGCCTCGGAAATTGGGTTGCAGCACGGCATATCCGTGTGCGGCCAGCACCTGGGATTGCCAGTCAAACCCGCCATGATCGCGCGCTTCCGGTCCGCCATGCGGCAGGACGATAAGGGGCAGATTTTTTGCAGATTTGCGCGGCGGCAGGGTCAGGTAGCCGTGTATGTCCAGGCCATCGGCGGCCTTGTAGGCGATCGGCTGTTTCTCGCTTATCCATTCCGGTGGCAGGTGGGTATAGTTATGTGCCAGAAGGGCAACCTCGCCCTTTGCGGCGTCCAGGAAGTAGTAGGTGCCGGCATCCGTGGCGCTTTCCCCATAAAGGATCATCTGGCGCGGGTCTTCGGCGAAGCCGGCGAAACTGATGCGGTATCTTTCTCCCATGACTTTTGGCAGCAAGTCTGCCAGTTTTTTCATCAGTGGATCGAAATAGGTATAGGTAATCCAGTCGTCTGAATGGGCGTAACCGATCAGGCGCCCGGTGGTCGGATGGAACAGCAGGGTTGTCGAGCTCGCGTCGCCGACATCGAGCGCCGGTTGCAGCACCCCATCCGCGCCGATTTCGTGATACTCGCCCTTCAGTGCGTCCTGGCTGAAATAGACGACGACCGAATTGCCGTCGCGGCCCAGACCTTCGAGAACAGGTATATTCAATGGCTGGACCATTTTGTATATGCAGGTAAAGCGGTTCGTCTTTCCAGGAATGCCAGTGTTGTAATACAGGCGCCATTCTTTGCGAATGTCATTGAACTCGGTGTAGGCGAGCGGAAATCCCTCGGGCGTGATAACGAAGCCTTGCGTATCGTTTGTGCCTTCCACGATCAGGTGACCGCGCAGCTTGTCCGGTGCGAAGCTGAACAGGCATAAATTGGGCTCGCCCTTTAAGCGGAAGTTCGAAGCCGTGACACGGTATTCCCCGTCGACCTTGATACGCTGCAGATTGCCCAGAACTATGTTGTAGAAGCCATCTTCCTTGGAAAATAAAGTTATGACATCGCGGGTGCTGAGGTTTACGCTGCGGGCAAGAAATAATTCATTCTTGAAACCGGCAAATACCGGAAGCGTCCGTGTTTCGGAGTTCGTAAGAATGACATGTTCATTATCGGCCCAGAACAGATCGCGGATCTTGGCCGGGCCTATACCGATATAGGTGGGCTTGTTTTCAGCAATCGTGAAATGAAGCAGCACCTTGTTATCGCCGCTCTGGCTGATCATGGCGATGCGTTTGCCATCGGGGGATATGGCGATCTGATCGACCAGGGGCGGGGCGGCATAGGCTTCGACCGACGGGAGGGGCGGCAGGTCATCGGCACGTGCGGACAGGGCCGGCAGGAGGCCGATGGTCGCGGACGCAGCACTAAGGCGCAGCAGACCGCGCCGGTCGAATTCAGATGTCATGAAGGCCCCTCAGCACTTTGTTACTGTAAGTTATAGCTCCGTGCCCGGCAGCGCAATTTATATCGCCGATATTTAAAGCTTTCGGTTGTGCCTTCGCTCAGCCTGCCGGGTTGTGTTTATCCAGAAACGCCAGGGCGGCCTTCATCATTTCGATGCGGGCCGAGCCGACGGTTTCCCAGTGATCCTGGCCTTTGTAGGTGACGAATTCCACCGGCTTGCCAGCGCGTTTCAGGGCGCTTTCCATGCGGTGACTCTGGTCAATCGGCACCACGGTATCGTCCGTGCCGTGGATCAGCAGGATCGGGCAATAGGCCTTGCCAGCCTGCTTGGCGGGCGAGATCTCGTCATACAGCTTGGGATCGCCCAGGAACTGCTTGAAATAGAGCACGCTCGCGCTGCTGGTGCTGTCCGATTTTTCGGCAATGAAGGAAATGAAACTGGCCGGATCGGCGATGCCGGCGATGGATACGGCGCAGTTATAGACGCCGGGGTCGAGCGTGGCGCCGGCGAGGGCCGCATAGCCGCCATAGGAGGCCCCCAGTATGGCCACGCGTTTGGGATCGACAATGCCCTGCTTGACCAGATGGCGCACGCCATCCGACAGATCGGTCTGCATCTTGCGGCCGAATTCGCCATGAGCGGCTTCGACGAAGGCGCTGCCATAACCGGAGGAGCCGCGGAAATTGGGTTGCAGCACGGCATAACCGTGCGCCGCCAAGGCCTGGACCTGCCAGTCAAAGGCTATGTAATCGCGCGCCTGCGGGCCGCCGTGCGGCAGAACGATCAGCGGCAGATTTGTCTTCGGCTTGTTGGGCGGCAAGGTCAGATAGCCGTGGACTTCCAGACCATCGGTCGCCTTGTAGGTCAGGCTGGTCTTTTCACTGATCCATTCGGCGGGCAGGTCTTCGTAGTTGCTCGCTATGGCGACCAGATCGCCTTTTGTCAGATCGGCATAGTAATAGGTGCCGGCATCCTGGGCGTCCTCACCATAGAGGATCATCAGGCGCGGATCGTCGGCGAAATCGGCGATGGCGACGCGGTAATCGTCGCCCATCATGACCCTTACGCCGTCGACGATTTTCTTCAGCAAGGGATCGGTATATTGATAGGTGATCCAGTCGTCATTATGCGAGAATCCGGCGAAACGGTGTGTGGTCGGATGATAGAGCGGTGTTGAACTGATGTAGTCACCGGTATCCAGGGCGGGGCCCATGACGCCGCCAGCGGTAATCTCGTGATATTCGCCCTTGTTGTCTCCCTTGTTGAAATAGATGATCACCGACTCGCCATCGTGGCCAATGCCTTCAAGGTCCGGGTAATCCAGGGCCTCTTTCATCTGGTAGATGACTTTGAAGATCGGCATCTTTCCGCGTGGAGAGGTGTTATAATACAGCTTCCACGTATTGCGGTCGTCATCGAATTCGGAATAGGCGACGACATAGCCATCCGGCGCAATAACGAAGCCTTCCGTATCCTTGGAGGTCTCGCAAACAATATGACCGCGGGACGTATCGAGGTTAAAACGGAACAGGCAGTAGCTGTATCCCCCGCTCATTCGGTAATTTGCAACCATCAGACAGGCCTGGCCATCAATGGTGACGCGACGAACCGGACCCATGACGATATTGTAGAACTCGTCCTCCCTTTCGAAAAGGGTCTGCATTTTCAGGGTTTTCAGGTTGAGCACGTGGGCCAGGCTCATTTCCTGCTTGCGGCCGGTGAACTGGGGCAGGGAGGTGGTCTGGGAGTTGACGACCACCACATGGTCATCGTCCGCCCAAAACATATTGCGGATCTTGGTTGTGCCGAGTCCCCAGCTTTTTGTATCCTCCGAGCCGATATCGAACCACATCAGTATTTTGTTGTCGCCCTTCTGACTGACCATGGCCACGCGCTTGCCATTGGGCGACAGGGCGATCTGATCGACCATCGGCGAGGCGGCGTAGGTCTCGACCGGTGGTACGGGCGGTATGGCGGTATCATCAGCCCTGGCCATAAGCGGCAGGGCGCCAAGCGTGGCGGAAGCGGCGGTCAGGCGCATCAGGGCGCGGCGATTAATCAGGATTGTCATGAAGTCCCCCCACAGGTCCCCTATAGTCTGTGGCGAGATTATGACTTTCATTGCCGGCGTGCAAGCGCCTTTGATGCAATTTCTCCGGTTATTTGAACTGGTTACGGAACCAGGTCGACTGCCGCTTGGCGTAGTTGCGCGTCTTTTGCCGGGCCAGGGCGAGGGCGTCCTCCAGCGAGGTTTCGCCCTGCAGGTAGCTCACGAACTCGATCAGACCCAGCACGCGCATGATCGGCCAGTCATCGACTAACCCCTTATCCATCAGGGCGCGGACCTCATCGAGCGCGCCCTGATCGAGCATCACCTGCAGGCGGCGGTCACAGCGTTCGTAAAGCCAGGCGCGGTCCGGATGCAGGATATCGAGCGTATAGCTGTTCGCCGCCAGTTCCGGCACGGTGCGGTTCTGCCAGTCGGTCAGGGAACGGCCGGTCTGCAGCCACACCTCCCAGGCGCGGGAAAGACGCTGCTGGTCATTGGGCATGATCCGCGCCTCGGCTTGCGGATCGTGCTGTTTCAGCCGTGCGCGCAGGTTTGCCTCGCCCATCTCGTCATAGGCCGCCCGGGCTTCCTGGCGCACGGCCTCATCGATGTCGGGGATTTCCGCCAGTCCGTAAACCAGGGCATTGAAGTAGAGGCCTGTGCCGCCAACGATGCACAGGGGCGGCCCCCCCTCAAGGGCTTCGGTGATAAAGGGGCGGGCGGCGCGCAGCCAGTCGCCGGTCGACCACAGGGTCTGGCCATCGAGATGACCGTAAAGCCGGTGCGGTGCGCGCGTCCTCTCGGCAGCATCCGGCCGCGCTGTCAGGATCGGCACGTCTGCATAGAGCTGCATGGAATCTGCATTGAGGATCGTGCCGCCTGTCTGCGCCGCCCATTCCAGCGCCTTTGCGGTCTTGCCCGAGGCGGTCGGGCCGGCCAGCAGATAGAGAGGGCGGTGGTTGCGGGACATTTTGGACTTTAAACGCCGGGATGAAGGGCCTATGTGGGGGGCGATTTCTATAGTGTAGACGAAAGATAGTCCATGGCCCACCCTGACCGCGAAACCGTACTGGCCGCGCTGAATACCGTCATCGATCCGGTGAGCGGGCAGGGCCTGTCCGATGCCGGCCTGGTGCGCGCCCTGATCGTCTCGCCCGAGCGTGTCGGCTTCATGCTGGAAGTGCCGCAGGAACGCGTGACGCAGTATGGCCCGGTCCGCCTGGCGTCGGAAAAGCTGCTGACCGGCCTGGCGGGCGTGAAAAAGGCCCAGGTGGTGTTGACCGCCGAACTGGCGCCCAATCCGCCGACGCAGAAGCAACCTTCCGCCAAGCTATCCGAGCGCGCCGTCGAGGACAGCCGGCCCAAGGCGCCGGTGGCCAGCGTACGCCCCAACCATGTGAAGAAGGTGATTGTGGTCGGCTCGGGCAAGGGTGGGGTCGGCAAGTCGACCGTGTCGCTTGGCCTCGCCATCGGCCTGTCGCAGCTCGGCCTGCGGGTCGGCTATCTCGATGCCGATATCTACGGCCCTTCGGCGCCGGTAATGCTGGGCCTGCGCACGCCGCCGGAATTCGGCGCCGACAAGCTGATGGTGCCGCCGGAAGTCTTCGGCCTGAAGGTCAATTCGGTCGGTTTCCTGGTCGATCCCGATCAGGCCATGATCTGGCGCGGGCCGATGGCCTCTCAAGCCCTGACGCAGCTCCTGACCCAGAGCCGCTGGGGCACGGCGGAAGATCCTCTCGACGTGCTGGTGGTCGATTTGCCGCCGGGCACGGGTGATGTGCAGCTGACCTTGACCCAGAAAACGCTGATCGATGGCGCGGTGGTGGTTTCCACTCCGCAGGAAATGGCCCTGGCCGATGCGCGCCGCGCCGTGACCCTGTTCGGCAAGACGGCCATTCCGGTGTTGGGGGTGGTGGAAAACATGGCCTATATCGTGGCGCCCGATGGCTCGGAAATGGAGATATTCGGCCGGGGCGGGGCCATGCAGATGGCCGATGCCGTCAAGGTGCCGTTCCTCGGCGAAGTGCCGCTCGATCCGGCCATGCGCAAGGGCTGCGACGAAGGCCGTCCGGTCACGGCGCTTGAGCCGGATACCGCGCTTGCCAGCCGTTTCAAGGTGATGGCGCAGAAGGTGCTGGACGGGTTGCAAAAATAGCATCCCTTCATCTTGCACCGCAACATACCGTAACCATATCAGCGACTGATGCACTTTCATCGGGAGCCGCCATATGTCGCACGATACCCTGTTTTCGCCCTTCACGCTGAAAAACCTGACCCTGCAAAACCGTGTGGTCATGGCGCCGATGACGCGGAACTTCTCGCCAGGCGGGGTGCCCAATCAGGCCGTGGCAGACTATTACGAGCGCCGCGCCGAAAACAATGTCGGGCTGATCCTGACCGAAGGCACGGTGATCGAGCGTCCGGCCTCCAAGAACGAGGCCAATATCCCCAATATTTACGGCGAAGCGCTCGATGGCTGGGCGAAGGTGGTCGCGGCCGTCCATGCGAAGGGCGGCAAGATCGCCCCGCAGATCTGGCACACCGGCGCCGCCCTGGGCAATAATCCCGATTATCGCCCGACACCGATGGATTCCCCTTCGGGCCTGGGCCTCGATGGCGCGGAAATCGGCGAAGCCATGAGCGAGGCTGATATCGCCGACACCATCGCCGCTTTCGGACGGGCTTCGGGCGACGCCAAGCGCATCGGATTTGACGCCATCGAACTGCATGGCGCGCACGGCTACCTGATCGATGAGTTCTTCTGGGACGGCACCAATAAGCGCAGCGACAAATGGGGCGGCGCCACCATTGGCGAACGCACGCGCTTCGCGGTCGAGGTCGTCAAGGCGGCGCGGGCTGCCGTCGGGCCGGATTTCCCGGTTATCCTGCGCCTGTCGCAATTCAAGCCGGGCGCCTATGACAACAAGATCGCGAAAACCCCTCAGGAACTGGAAGCCTGGCTGACGCCGCTGCTCGATGCCGGCGTCGATATTCTGCACTGCTCGCAGCGCCGGTTCTGGGAGCCGGAATTTGCCGATTCCGATCTGAACTTTGCCGGCTGGGCCAAAAAGATCACTGGCGCGCCGACGATCACGGTCGGTTCGGTCGGGCTGTCGGGTGAGTTCATTGCCGGCTTCGGTGGTGAGACCTCGCATGCCGTGCCGATCGATGAACTGCTGAAGCGGCTCGATCGCGGCGATTTCGACCTGGTGGCCGTGGGCCGCGCCCTGCTGGCCGATCCGGAATGGGTGGAAAAGATCCGCTCCGGCCGCGGCACTGAGGCTCGCGGCTTCGAACGCGCCCTCCTGGGGTCGCTCGTCTAACGGCGTTCTTTCGCATTGCCAGCCGCGCCGATCCATCGTATCAGATTTGAAATAATTCTCTGAAATCGCGAATGGGAACTGCCGATCGGCGCGGAGGTGGCTATGCGTTCAGTAAGGCTTCAGTCTGTTCTATGCGTAATCGCGGGCGCGGGTCTTGTACTCACGCCGGTCAGGGCGGCCGCCCCGGTCAAGCAGGTCGTCACCGGTCCGGTGGCGCGATACTGGGTGGATACGGCGACCTCAAGTGGCATGAACCTGGGCGGTGGCAAGCCCTCCATGAGTTCGATCATGGGCATGATGGGCGGCGGCGATAATGTCCATCATGGCCTGTACCTGCGTCTGGGCTCCAGCCAGGCGGCCAGCGGGCAGGCTGCGGCCGATCACCTGCCGCCAGCGGGCTTGAGCGCCGGCAATGACCTGCCGCTGCGCTATACGCCGGGCAAGGTCACCGACACCTATACACCCGGCGAAACGACGGAAAGCCATGAGCCGCCAAAAGGCAAGATCCTGATCTTTTGGGGTTGCGGCGCACATGCGCCGGCCGGCCAACCGCTGGTGATCGACCTGGCGAAGATCACCGATCCGGCGCAACGCCAGACTATGGCACTGTCCATGTTCAAGCCCGTCCCTCTCGATGTCGTGCATCCGCCTTCGCCTTCCAGCGCCAAAACATATGGCGAATGGCCGAACAGCCAGAGCACGAAAGACGTCAAGGGCTCGCTCGCCGGCGCCCATACGGTGAAGGGTAATTACAGCCCGCAGATCGATTTCACCCTGTCGCAGGCACAGGACTTCATGGACCCGATCGACGTGACCGGTAATACGACCGACGCCAGCGGCGCCACGCGCCTGACCTGGGCCGCCATTCCCGGCGCGAAAGGCATTGTCGCCACGGCCGTGGGCGGCGGTCAGCAGAATGGTGAGACAGTGGCGGTGATGTGGACCTCGGCCCAGATTCAGACGGGCTGGATGGGGGCGGCGCCGGGGTATCTGACACCGAATGATATCGACCAGCTGCTGGCCAGCAAGGCGCTGCTGCCAGGCGAGGCGACCACCTGCACCGTGCCGGCTGAGGTAGGGCAGAACGTGCAGGGCGCGATCTATGGCATCACCGCCTATGGCGGAGAGACCAATTTCGTCTATCCGCCGCGTCCTGCCGATCCGAAGGTGCCGTGGAACATCGCCTGGGAGACCAAGGTGCGCTACCGGACCTCGACCGGCGGAATGCTGGGACAGGACATGGCCGGCATGATGGGCGCGCAGAAGGGCGATACCTCTCAGCCGCAGGACGGTAAAAAGAAGAAAAAGGGTTTTGGCCTCGGCGATATGATCAAGGCCGGCGCGGGGTTTCCGTAGGTTGGACTGTACAAACGTTCACTTCAGAGTGGGGATCGGATGATCGTAAGGTTTGACCACGAAAAACACGAAAAGCACGAACTTCGTCGTAATCACAAAAATCGTAAAGGTGACCGATCTCTTTTAAAGAGGGCCTTTGGCCATCCTTAAGAAGTGAATTCCAGTCTCGGATTTTGCCGATGATCAAGACGTTCGTGCTTTTCGTGTTTTTCGTGGTCAAACCTAAAACATGGTTTCAGCGCGAAGGCTTTATCCGATCATAAACCCTGAGCGTGAAATCGTGATCGTCGTTTTCGGTTTTCGAGAATGACTCTTCCGATGTTACCTGCCAGACGGCCGGATCAATAGCCGGGAAATGGGCGTCGCCTTCGACATCGGCATGGACATGGCTGACATAGAGCCGGTCGGCCTTGGGCAGGGTCTGTTCATAGACATTGGCCCCGCCGATGACACAGATTTCGTCGGCACCATCGTCGGCGGCGTGTTCGCGGGCGATATCGAGCGCTTCCATCAGGGTGGTGCAGATGATGCCGCCCTCGGCCTCCATCTTCGGATCGCGGCTGAGCACGAGATTCAGCCGGCCGGGCAGGGGCTTGCGTGGTAGCGATTCCCAGGTGGTCGAGCCCATGATGATCGGCTTGAACTGGGTGATTTCCTTGAAGCGCTTGAGGTCGGAGCGCAGGTGCCACGGCAAACCGCCATCACGCCCGATCACGCCGTTGTCGCTCATCGCAACGACGAGGGCCAGTCTCACTTTCAGGCTCATACCGCGACCTTGGCCTTCAGTGCGCCGTGGGATTCATAGTTTTCGATGGCGAAATCGGCATAGTCGAAGCCGAACAGGTCGGTCTTTGGCGCCATTACCAGCTTGGGGAAGTCGAACGGCGTGCGTTCCAGTTGGGTTTTCGCCTGTTCCATATGGTTGGTGTAGAGGTGGACGTCGCCGAAGCTATGGACGAAATCGCCGGCTTCCAGACCAACCGCCTGCGCCACCATATGGGTCAGCAGGGCATAGGAGGCGATATTGAACGGCACGCCTAAGAAGATATCCGCCGAGCGCTGGTAAAGCTGGCAGCTCAGTTTGCCATCCGCCACGAAGAACTGGAACAGGCAGTGGCAGGGCGGCAGGGCCATGTCGTCGACCTCGGCCGGGTTCCAGGCCGAAATCACATGGCGGCGCGAATAGGGATTGGTCTTGAGGTTCTCGACCAGGTTTTTCATCTGGTCGATGACGCGGCCATCGGGGGCCGCCCAACTGCGCCACTGCTTGCCATAGACCGGCCCTAGGTCGCCGTTCTCATCGGCCCATTCGTCCCAGATGGTGACGCCGTGATCGTGCAGGTATTTGACATTGGTATCGCCGCGCAGGAACCACAAAAGCTCGACCGCGATCGACTTGAAATGCACCTTCTTGGTGGTCAGGAGCGGGAAGCCCTTGGAGAGGTCGAAACGGATCTGCCGGCCGAAAAGCCCCAGCGTCCCGGTGCCGGTGCGGTCCGACCGCGCCACGCCGTTATCCATGATATCACGGACAAGATTGAGATACTGGTATTCGGGGTGATCAAACATGGATTATACCGGCCTTACGATTCTGCGCTGAGTATATAGAAGGGAAGCCCCCCATGCCACTGCCCGTTTATCATGACCGCGATTGTGATCTCTCCGTCATCCGGGTGCGCAAGGTGCTGGTGATCGGCTATGGCAGTCAGGGCCGCACCCAGGCGCTGAATGCCCGCGATTCCGGCGTGACGCAGATCAAGGTGGCGCTGAAGCCGGACTCGAAGACCCGCGCCAAGGCCGAGGCCGATGGTTTCGAGGTGGTGACGGTGGCCGAGGGCGTGCAATGGGCCGATGTGCTGATCATTCTCACCTCGGACGAGGCGCACCAGAAGCTGTTTGCCGAAGAGATAAATCCGCATCTGCGCGGCGGTCAGGCGCTAATATTCGCGCATGGGCTTTCCTGTAATTTCGGACTGGTGACGCCGCCGGCCGATGTCGATGTGCTGCTGGTCTCGCCCAAGGGGATCGGGCCGCGCATCCGCGATATCTATGTGGCGGGCGAGGGGGTGTTCTGCCTGTTCGCCGTGCAGCAGGATGCCACCGGGAATGCCAAAGCTCTCGGTCTGAGCTTTGCCGCGGCTCTGGGCTGCGGCCGCAAGGGTATTCTGGAAACCACCATGAAGGACGAGTGCGAGAGCGACCTTTTCGGAGAGCAGGTCGTGCTGTGCGGCGGCACGCGCAATCTGGTGACCGAGGGCTTCCAGACCCTGGTCGATGCCGGTTATCCGCCGGAGGTGGCGTGGTTCGAGACCTGCTATGAACTGAAGCTGGTGGTCGATCTGTTGTGGGAACTGGGCATGTCCGGTGGCTTTGAAAAGATCAGCAACACCGCGGAATACGGCGCCTATCTGACCGGCCCGCGCATTATCAATGCCGCCAGCAAACAGGCCATGCTGGATGTGCTGAAGGATGTCCAGTCAGGCGATTTTGTCCGCCAGCTGATGACGGACTATAACGCCGGCAGCCCGGACCTGTTGGGGCGCCGCGCTGCGTTGAAAGGCAACCGGCTGGACGCGACCAAGCGCTATCTCGACGGCGTGGCGAAGGCGGCGAATGACGCCTGACGCGCACATAAAACGCGCCGATATTCAGGGCTTGCGCGGCATCGCCGTGCTGGCGGTGGTGCTGTTTCATGTCAGCCATCAGGCCTTGCCGGGCGGGTTTGCCGGTGTCGATATTTTTTTCGTTATTTCGGGATACCTGATCACGCAGATTCTGCTGCGGGATATGGAGGCGCGGACCTTTCGCCTGCGCGATTTCTACCAGAGGCGCGTGCGGCGGTTGTTTCCGGCGCTGTTTACTGTGCTGGCGTTTACGCTGGTGGCCGGGCTGGCGATCCTGCCGCCGAAACTGCTGAGTGAGCTGGTCTACAGCCAGTTTTTCACCACGCTTTTTCTGTCCAACTTCGCCTTTGCCCGGCTGGCGGATTATTTCGATGCCTCCGCCAATCTGAAACCGCTGCTGCATACATGGTCGCTGGGCGTCGAGGAGCAGTTTTATCTTATTTTCCCCCTGCTTTTGCTGGGATTACGCCGGTTTGCGCGACGGTTTATGTGGCCCGTTCTGGCCGGACTGGCCTTGCTGTCCTTGATGGTGGCGCAGATGACAACGCGCCCGGAAGCGGCCTTTTACCTGCCGACGACGCGTGCCTTCGAACTGCTGATCGGGGCGTTGACCGTCTGGGCGCAAACACGCTTCACGCTTAGCGAAAAGACCCGGCGACTCCTATCCTTGCTGGGTGTCGCCATGCTGGCGGCCAGCCTGATCGGGCTGAATAATAGCCTGTCATTTCCCGGTCTGTGGGCCTTGCCGCCGTGTCTTGGCGCGGCACTTCTTCTGCTGACGACGAATGGCTGGGGCAATAAACTGATCAGTGCGCCACCGCTGGTCTGGACGGGCGATATTTCCTACTCGCTCTATCTCTGGCATTGGCCGCTACTGGTTTTTGCGCGGATCATCTTTGGCGAGGCGTGGTGGATCGCGTTAGCGGCGGTGATCGTTACCTTCGCTCTGTCGATCGTGTCGCGCCGTTATATCGAGCAGCCGTTTCTGGAAAAGCGCCCGCGCCGGTTATGGGGACTGGCGGGTGGCGCCATGGTCCTTTCAATTGTCAGTGCCTTGCTGGTCTTTGGCGCCAAGGGTTTGCCGCAGCGCTTCAATAGCGCCGAACAGGCCGCCTTTGCCGCCACCGACGATTACAGTCCGGACCGCAAGCGCTGCCATATCGCGCAGAATAGCCGCCGCGCCTATCGCGATACCTGTGTCCTCGGCGGGGCGGCGCCCTCGGTTGCCGTCTGGGGCGACAGCGAAGGCGTGGAACTGGCGAACGCGCTGGCGGATCAAGGCGTGGTCGTGCGCCAGACCACCGCCTCGGCCTGCCCGCCGAGCGTGGGCTTTACCATCGCCTATAACCGCGCCTGCCGCGATCATAATGCCGATATGTTGCTGCATCTGAAATCCGATCCGAATATCAGGACTGTGATCCTGGCGGTCAATTATCGCCGCTATGACGAAGAAAACAGCGCGGCCATGATGGGCGGGCTGGAACTGAGCGCGCTCGATCTGCAGGTGGCGGGCAAGCAGGTGGTGCTGCTTTATCCCGTGCCGGTCTATGACTTCGATCCGCCCTCACAGGTGGGGCTGGCTATGCGGCTTTCCGCGTTTCTGGGGCGCGATCCTTTGAGTGTTGGCATATCGCGCGCGCAGTTCGACCGTGAAAACGGTCAGACGATTGCCACGCTCGACACCTTCTCCCATAGCCACAATCTGGCGGTCCTGCGGCCATCTGATGCGCTGTGCGATGCGGTTCGCTGCCGGGTTTATGACCCGGCGGCTGGGGTACTCTACTTCAATGGCCAGCATCTGAGCATGACGGGCGCCAAGGTGATTACCAGGAAAGGTCTGCTTTCCCGCGCAGAATAGATTCGACCTCTGGCGTATGCTTGCGCTCGCCATCATCATGCAGCACTAGCGGCGGAAGCAGGCGCAGGGGCGCCTTGCCCAGCCTCTGGGCCCGCACCAACACGCGCTTTGACTCTTTGTCGGCAAAGGGCTGGATCGGGCGCACGACAAACGAGCCGCATTTCTTCGACAGACCACTCAGTATATCCGCCAACCGGTCGGCGCGATGGATGAAGACGATATGGCCCTGATCCACCACGGCGCTTTGCGCGAAATCGAGCCAGGCCTCCAGCCCGTCATCGGCGATCCAGGCCGCGCGCTTGGTGTCGTGCGGCGCGCGCAGGGTGTCGGGATCGTCGAAATAGGGGGGATTGGAGAAGACGAGGTCGAAGCGCTCCAGTTCAAAGGCCTTGAAGCCCTGGCCGATGTCGCCTTCGATGATCGTCACACCGGAAAGCGCATTCAGAGGAATATTTTCGCGGGCCAGTGCCGCATAGTCGGGCTCGCGCTCTATGCCGGTCAGGCTCAGGGCCGGGCAGCGCATTTTCAGCGACAGAAGGGCGCCGCCGACACCGCAACCCAGTTCGAGCGCGGTCTTCACCTTCGGCAGGCTGGCGCAGGCGGCGGCCAGCAGCGCGCCATCCATGCCGATACGATAACCCTTGCGGGGCTGCATCAATTTGACGCGGCCGTCCAGCAGATGGGTGGCGGTCGTTTTTATGTCGGATTGCAGGCTTATCTCTGCTAAGTTTCTGGTCATATTCCAGATCGTTTTCTGATCGTTTTTACGTCACAGTGGCGCAAACTGTCACAAGTGAAGTGACGAATTAAGTCACTAAATAGTATCGCGGCCCATTGCCTGCGCGGTCAAGGCGGTTTATGGCCTAAAGGTTAAAGTTCAGGAGTATCAGCTTTGGATTCGGCCAATATCGACACTGTGCGCCCCGCACCGGAGGCGGTTCCCACCACTGCCAGACCGGACGTGAAGGCCCTGGTCAGCCTGTGTGAGCCGGACATGGTCGATATCAATGCCCTGATCACCGAGCGCATGCAGTCGGAAGTGGCTGTGATTCCGGCACTGGCGGCGCATCTGATCGCGGCCGGCGGCAAGCGCCTGCGCCCGCTTTTATGCGTGGCGGCGGCCCGCCTGTGCAACACGAACAACAGCTATCACCACAACCTGTCGGCGGCGGTCGAATTCATCCATACGGCCACGCTGCTGCATGATGATGTGGTCGATTCCTCGCAGCTGCGTCGCGGCAAGGTGGCGGCCCACCTGATCTGGGGCGCGCCGTCTTCGGTTCTGGTCGGCGATTTCCTGTTTGCCCGCGCCTTCGAGTTGATGGTCGAAACCGGTTCCCTGCGGGCGCTGGATATCCTGTCAAAGGCCTCTGCGGTCATCACCCAGGGCGAGGTCCTGCAGCTGATGAAGGCCTTCGACCTCAACCTCAGCCAGGACGACTATATCGAGATCATTTCCTCGAAGACGGCGGCGCTCTTCGCTGCGGCTTCGGAAAGCGGGGCCGTCGCTTCCGGTGCTTCGGAAGAGAAGGTAAAGGCGCTTTGCGATTTCGGCATGAACCTGGGCCTCGCCTTCCAGATCCAGGATGATATCCTCGATTACCAGGGCTCGGCGGCCGATCTCGGCAAGAATGCCGGCGACGATTTCGCCGAAAGCAAGGTAACCCTGCCGCTGATCCTCGCCATGCGCGCCACCCCGAAGGAAGCGGCCTTCTGGGATCGTGCCATTGGCCAGCGCGAACAAAAAGAGGGTGATTTCCAGCACGCCCAGCGCCTGATGCTGTCTTCCGGGGCGCTCGGTGCGGCCCGCGACGTGGCGCGTGACTATGCCGAGAAGGCCCGGGTCTCCCTGCAGGTCTTCGAAGACGGCCCCTGGCGCCAGGCTTTGGAAAATCTCGCCATCTACAGCGTCGAACGTCAAACCTGATCTGATCCTTTGCCAGACACGCCCTCCCTGCACCCGCAAAAGGCCCGCTTTTACGAGCTGGATATCCTGCGCGGTGTGGCGGCCATTCTGGTGATAACGTTTCACTACAAGCACTTTTTCCTGATCAACATGGCCATCGGCTTCGATTATGCTGACATGCCATTTCAAGGGCTGCTGAAGCCTGTCTATCTCTACGGGCAACGGTTCGTGGAGCTGTTCTTTTCCATTTCAGGCTATGTATTTTTCTGGCTGTACAGTGAGGCGGTCGCCAGCCGTCGCACCAGCGCCGTCAGCTTTTTTGTTGCGCGTTTCGCACGCCTTTATCCCCTCTATTTTGTCACGTTTATCTGCGTGGCGATCATGCAGGGCATCTATGTATCTCTGTATGGAGTCGAGTATATTTACACCGGTAACACCCCGGTCAATTTCCTGCTCAATCTGTTCATGGTGCACCAATGGGTGCCGAGCGCGCCGCAATCCTTCAATGGGCCGTCATGGTCCATTTCGGTAGAGGTGTTCCTTTATCTGCTGTTCTTCCTGGTTTGCTATTTCCGTCAGAATCGTATGCTCGTGCTGACCGGGCTGTTCCTGCTCGGTGCCATATTCAAATACATCCATGTTATGGAGCCGAATGATTTTGCGCGCGGGATGCCGAGCTTCTTTTTGGGCGGTATCGTTTATTACGGTGTTCGCTACCTGTGTGAGCCTCAAAATATAAGATGGCGCCGAGGTGTGACCCTGACCCTTGCCATAGTGCTGCCGATCATATGGATCGTCAGTTACATGAATGGTCGGGTGGAGCCCCCGGCCGATCCATCCGCGAATCTCATCAATTATTTCCTGAATACCGAATCCTTCATCTATATCGTTCTGCCGTTGAGCGTGATGATGCTGGGGCTGATGCAGGATCGCTGGAAGACGAGGCTGCTGGACCGCGCGCATCTCCACAGGCTGTCATGGCTTGGGGACATCAGCTATTCGATCTATCTTCTGCACTTTCCGCTGCAACTGGCGCTCATGCTGGTCTTATCCAGGTGGCCGCTGGTCCAGCGCGTTCAATGGTTTGGCTCTCCCCTGGCATTTGTCGCCTTTATGGCGACGGTTATGGGGCTGGGCTGGCTTAGTCACCGTTATTTCGAAATGCCAACGCAGCGTTTTTTACGTGCCTGGCTGACACAACGGCTGGCGAAGGCTGAAGTCGTGAAGTAAGACTGTAACGTTTTCGGAAGGAGCAAGACCATGGCGGATTCTACAGGCGCTTTTGTTGGACAGGCCACCGCGCCGGAAATATTGCTCTACGGACGCGCCAATCGCCACGGTATCGTGGCGGGCGCCACCGGCACGGGCAAGACGATCACGCTCCAGATCCTGGCCCAGGCCTTTTCCGACGCCGGCGTGCCTGTCTTCGCCGCCGATATCAAGGGCGATCTGTCGGGCATTTCCCAGCCTGGTCAACCTAATGACAAGCTGCTGGAGCGCGCCAAGGGCATGGGGATCGATCTCCAGCCTGCCGCCGCCCCGGTCATCTTCTGGGACCTGTACGGCCAGAAGGGTCATCCGATCCGCGCCACTATTTCCGAGATGGGGCCGCTGCTGCTGGCGCGCCTGCTGGAGCTGAACGATGTGCAGGAAGGCGTGCTCAATATCGCTTTCGCCGTGGCGGATAAAGAGGGCCTGCTGCTGCTCGATCTCAATGATCTGCGCGCCATGCTCAACCATATTTCGGATAATGCTAAAGACCTGAGCCAGACCTACGGCCAGATCTCGCCGACCACCGTGGCGACCATCCTGCGCAACCTGCTGACCCTGGAAAACCAAGGGGCCGCCCATTTCTTCGGCGAACCGGCTCTGCGCCTCGAAGACCTGATGCGCACCAATATTTCCGGCAAGGGCTATGTCAACATCCTGGCCTCCGACCGGCTGATGCAGAACCCGAAGCTCTATTCGACCTTCCTGCTGTGGTTGATGTCGGAGCTGTTCGAGGAACTGCCGGAAGTCGGCGATCCCGAAAAGCCGCGTCTCGTCTTCTTCTTCGATGAGGCCCACCTGCTGTTCAATGAGGCCTCGCCCGCCCTGCTGCAAAAGATCGAACAGGTGGTGCGCCTGATCCGTTCCAAGGGCGTCGGCATCTATTTCATCACGCAAAACCCGGCTGATATTCCCGATACGGTGCTGGGTCAGCTTGGCAACCGTGTGCAGCACGCCCTGCGCGCCTATACGCCTTCCGAGCAGAAGGGCCTGAAGGCGGCGGCGGATTCCTTCCGCGAAAATCCGGCCTTCAAGACCATCGACGTGCTTCAGCAACTGGGCACCGGCGAAGCGCTGGTATCGCTGCTCGATCCCAAGGGCATCCCCAATATCTGCGACCGGGCGATGATCCGCCCACCGGCTTCGCGCATGGGACCGGCGACCGATCAGGAGCGTGCCGATATCATGGCCAAGTCGCCGGTGGCGGGGGTTTATGACACGGTGAAGGACCGCGAGTCGGCCTATGAAATCCTGAGCGCCAAGGTGGCCGCTGCAGCCGCATCGGCGCCGCCGGCGCCACCTTCCGCCGCTGAAAAGCAGGCGGCAGCCGCCGCAGCGGCGCAAGCCAAGGCTCAGGCCAAGGCCGATCTGGAAGCGCAGAAGGCAAAGGAAAAGGCCCAGCAGCAGACGATCAAGGCCGTGACCTCGGTGGCCGTGCCGATCATACGTTCCATTGGTATTGCGGTGATGGGCAGCCTGGTGCGCGGCATGATGGGGAACGCGAAGCGGCGGTAATCTCCGGTCTTTCATGGCTTGTTTATCGCAGGCCGGACCACTTCTATTTTGTAAATATGGGGGGGAAATGCGTATATGTGCAGCCGCTTTTATTGGCGCGGCTATGATGGTAGCAGGGTCGGCCTTTTCGGCTGAAACGTCAGCCAATAATGGTGCGAACTATCATGAACTGCCGTTGAATGTGCCTAATACCGGCAAGGTGATCCTTACGGTTCAGCAAAAGATTGATCAGGATGCGAATGGTTCAGCGAACCATGTCGATCTGACCTATACCTACGAAAACACTTACACGGCCAAGGATGAGACTTACCAGATTCATCCTGTCCTGCTGTCATCGAAGCTGAATAGCTTCAACGGTAATGTACCGCCGCCTGGTGTTGATACCTCCGCACTTACCGGCTCCATGCTTCTTATGAATGGCATAGGCTATACGGCGTCCACTGATTTTGGGCCAACCAGAATTGAAGACATGGCCGGGTTGAAAGCTAACTATCGAGCTTTTGTTACGAAAGTTGCGAGCCAGGACCCTGCGAATGCCAAGCAGGCGGATTTGCCAAAGCGTATGGATGAAGCTGTAGAAAAGGTTTTCGGCCTGATGACGCCGGAAAGCGCGGCTAATACATTTTTGCCGGAACTTGTCCTGTTGTCATGGCCCCACAATACAGGGCTGGTTCTTGGAGAGAAGGCTGTAACCAAGGCGCAGGAAACCGTGCCTTTAGGCGGTCTGGTCGATGTGAACATTAGCATGTCACTCATATCATGGGACGAGGAGAAGGATACCGCCATTATCACCTGGGACTCGGTTCCTGAGGCGGCGTCGTTGGCCGTCGCATTCAAAGAGGTGATTCCGAAGATCGTAGCTTACATGGGCGTTCAGGCCGATCAGTTGCCTGCCGACTCCAGTTTGATTCTTGAGCGTCATTGTCGATACACAATGGTGATTTCGTCAGGTCTGGCGCGCGAAGCCGAATGCACAACTCAAAAAGGCTTTATCATCGGTGGGGTAAAGCAACTGGAGACGCACAGCTACAACATGAGTGAAAAGCTGCAGAATTAGACCTTACAAATCGAACATATCCAATGTCCGCCAGTTCAGATGCTGGCCTGAGTCGACGCAGATCATCTGGCCGGTGACGCTGGGCGCGCTGAGCAGATAGATCACCGCCGCCGCCACCTCTTCCGGGGAGGTCGGCTTTTGCAGCAGGGTGGACCGCGCCTCGCGCTCGAAATCCTTTTCGCTCTGGTGGATCGAGCGCAGGGTCGGGCCGGGGCCTATGGCATTGACGCGGATATGGGGCGCCAGAGCCTGTGCCAGGGTGCGCGTGGCATGCCAAAGCCCGGCCTTGGAGAGGCTGTAACTGAAAAAGGGCGGGGAGGGTTTGAGCACACGCTGGTCGATCAGGTTGATGATCGAGGCGCCTTCAGGCAGATCGGGCTGTGCGGCAAAGGCCTGTGACAGCAGGATGGGCGCCAGCAGATTGGTGTCCATGTGCATTTGCCAGCTTTCGAGGGTCAGGCTGCGGGCGCGGTCATCGGCAAAGACGGAGGCATTGTTGACCAGCACATCGATGGGGCCGAGCGCCTCACGCGTCCGGCCGATCAGGTCGGCAACCTGCGCCACCTGGCTGAGATCGCCCTGCACGGCATGGGCCTTGACGCCCAGCGCTTCCAGTTCGCTGACAAGGGCCTGCGCGTCTTCGCGGGACTGACCGTAATGGACGCCGATATTATAGCCGGCTTTCGCCAGGGTGAGGGCGATGGCGCGGCCAATCCGTTTGGCGGCGCCGGTAACTAAGGCGGTCTTAGTCAATGCGGCCGAAATCGATGACGTTCATGATGGACATGAAGACGAGGAACGAGGCGAGGATGGCGATGGCGAGCATGACAGACTCCGCGAAAAATATCTTCAAGTGTTAGCTGCCGCGGGCGGATGTGACAAGAGTGTTTTGTGTCAAAGAAAATAGCCATTTTGCGCAATTCGATCACGCGCAAATGATCCGCATGCGATTTCAATCTTGTTACAATAACGCCATTCTCTAGCCTTATGGGGTCGTCAATTGAAGCAGATGGAAGACTGGAAGAGAGTTGTAGAACCCTATTCGCGGCCGCTGTTTTTCGCCTATTCACGGGCGACGCGCGGCAAGACCCTCGGCGTACGTGGCCTGGTGGTCAATCCGAAAGGGGAAGTGCTGCTGATCGAGCATACCTACCTGCACGGCTGGTGGCTGCCGGGTGGCGGAGTCGATGCCGGCGAGACGGCGCCCGATGCCGTGGCGCGCGAACTGCGCGAGGAGGCGGGCATCAATCCGCTGGAAATGCCGAAACTCCTGTCCGTGCACAGCAATGAACGCTTCTTCCCGGGCGATCATGTCCTGCTGTTCCGCGTCGATACCTTCGAAGAAGTGCCGATGACCTCGCACGCCGAGATCAAGAATGTCGGCTTTTTCGCACCAGAGGCCCTGCCGGACGATATCAACGAAGGCTCGCTGCGCCGTATCCAGGAGGCTCTGTTAGGTTTTCCACCCGATCCTTTGTGGTAAGCCTGTCTCGCATCGTATCGGCGGTCTGCAACGCCCCGCCCTATAATGGCTTTTCCGGAGATTAAAGGCGTTATTCCGCCGGCGTGGTGGGGCGCGCCGCGACTGAGCGCAGATAATCGGTCAGTTTCGTATAGTTGGCACGGCTGAAGACCGGGGAATGATTTTCCAGTGTCTTGATCAGGTTGCGCGCCCAGACACGCGACGGTTTCTCATAATAGTAGTGCGCCAGGGCCGCGAGGCCGAGCGAAGCGGCAACCGAGACGAAAACCCAGGTCATTTTCGACAGGCCCATATCCAGGCCCCAGGCGGGTAGCGACTTGAAGATGATCTTCTGCACCAGGTCATGCACCAGATAGAGGGCGAAGGACACCAGGCCCAGCCAGTAGACGATGCGATTTTGTAGCAGGCGGGCAATCAGACCTTCATCGTGGCTCAGGCTCATGATCAGGCCGGCGAAGACAGCGACCAGCCAGACATCGTTCGCCCGGTAGCACAGCAGGTAAAGGGCGAGCGGCAGGAAAAGCCCGGCGGCGCGTGAGGGTATCAGGTCCTTGAAGCGGAAGGCGACGAGGCCGATGTAGAAACCGGCGAGGCAGCGCAGGGTGGTGCCGGGGGCGTAGGAATGGACGACATCCAGCTTGCCGATGCCCTTATAGGCGTGGTGGGTCATCCATTGTGGGCCATAGGCGACGGCGATCAGGATGCCGAAGGCGGCCACAACGCCCAGCAGGGCATAGCGGCGCGGCAGCCACAGGGCCAGGATGATGCTGACCGGAAACAGCAGGTAGGCCGCCCATTCGGTGCTGATCGACCACGAGGGGGGCACGATCGAATAGGCCAGCCCCCAGACATGGCTCATGGTAATGTTATAGGGCAGGGCGCGCAGCACATTGTCGTCAAAGCGATAGGTATGGCTCAGCACGGTGGTGATCATCACGGCGGTGATCACCGTCATCAGGATATAGAGCGGATAGATGCGCGCCAGGCGCAGCAGCAGGAATGTCTTGAAGTTCTTCAGGTCGAAACCGTTTTCGAACAGGCCGCCATAGGTCATGGCCATGACGAAGCCGCTCAGGATGAAGAACAGGTCCACCGCCATATAGCCGTGGCTGACAAAGGGACGCACCGCCATCGGGAAAGCGTGCAGGCCGTTGGCATGGAAGAAGACCACGTACAGGGCCGCAATGCCGCGCAGACCCGTCAGGGCGCGGATTTCACGCGATTTCGGCGCGGGCGTCGGTACGGCGGCAAGCGTCATGGGTACTCTGTGCGGCGGGCGATGCCCCCGTATAGGGGATTGCGGGTGAAACGCCAAATCACAATCACAGATGCGTGATGAAACATGGGGATCAGGCAGGGCCGGGATCTTCGGTTGAGCACAGATCCGGATCGGTCAGGAGGGCAGGCTGGATGCGGCCATTGTTCAGGAAGGGCACGACCGGGCAGTAGCGCGCCTCGCCGGCCATCTGCGTCTTTTGCCAGGTCACGGCCCTGGTATCGGCCAGAACCCATCCGTTGACCGTCTCCTTCCAGATATCGACGCGTGTGCGCTCCAGCATATCGGGCCCGATATCGCAGCCGGTGAGGTCGGCGGCCGTGGTCAGTCGCCCTTGCGGATCGCTGCGGATCGCGTCGGGATATGCGACATGGCCATCGGCATAGTCTGGCATGATGTAGCAGTAATAGTCCGTCTTCCCGACCCGGACAGGCAGGATATAGCTTTCGCCGCTGTCGGTCTGGCTCAGCTCGCCATTCTTCCACTCGTAGACATCTATGCCGTGATCGCAGCAACTGCCGCGCCAGAAATTCCATACTTTATGATGGGCGGCATCGAATTCCGGCGAGGTGATGTCCATCAGTGAGGTTGGCGCAGATACGAACCTGCCGGATGTCGGCTCATACAGCCACATATCGTAGGGGATGTTCGGGGCGGCCGGCAGGGTCTGGGCGATCATCAGATCGGGATGACCGTCGAAATTCATATCGACGATCTGCGGGGTGAAGATATCGCAGGTGCCCTGGGAGTCGGTCGGCAGGGCCTGAAACAGCTTGCCGTTCCGGTACAGGCGGATTTCGGAGACCGCCGGTGTGTCGGCGCAATCGTCGGCCGTGGGCAGGGCGCTGGCGACCACGTGGATATCGAAAGGAAAATCGTCCGCCGGCCGTGTCAGGGTGAGCGGCAACTGACGCTGGCCATCGGGCGAAGACCAGGTGCCGTTGGCCGCCTCCAGGTTCAGCGCCCAGGTGCCGGTTTTGGGGGCGCTATCGCCATCGCCCTGCGTTTCGGTCAGTTGCACCGTCTGTCCCTTGAGCGCGCCCCGCAACTGCAGGGCCTGTCGCGTTTCGGCGGTGCAGGGGACGTAGCAATAGCTACCGGTGATGCGATCGGCGATGCGGTCAAGCTGGACCTCCACCGTCTTGCGGCCCAGCGTGCCGGTATAGGTCCGCGACCAGACAGGGAATTCTACTCCTGCCGTTTTTGCGGCGACCCCTGTGCTTACAAGGGCGCACAGGATGAGGCACGGGTAAATCAGGCTCAAAAGGAACGGGCGCGGGGACATGAAACCTCAAGAAGACTTGACCAGCGGTCGGGTGATCCCATTTGTGGCGAAACGGCAATGCCGATAGAGTACGACGTGTGAACACCGATTCCCAGACTTCAGAAAATACCGATCCATCCGCCGAAATCGTGCTGGAGGGGCCTCAGGATGCGGCGCTGATCGGCGCCGCCCTGATCCGGCGTGAAGCCGCCCTGGCGCCGGACAAACCCGGCGTCTATCGCATGCTGGGCCATGATGGCGAGGTGCTCTATGTCGGCAAGGCCAAGTCGCTGAAGAAACGCGTGCTGCAGTATGCGCAAGGCCGTTTCCATACCCAGCGCATTGCCCGCATGGTGGCCCTGACCCACGAAATGGTCCTGCTTCGCACCGATACCGAGGGCGAGGCCCTGCTGCTCGAAGCGCGGCTGATCAAGGCGCTGAAGCCGCGCTATAATGTGCTGCTGCGTGACGACAAGATGTTCGCCGAGATCCTGGTGCGCAAGGATCACGAGGCGGCGCAGATCACCAAGCACCGCGGCGCCCACACCATTCCGGGCGACTATTACGGCCCCTTTGCCTCAACCCAGGCCGTCAACCGTACGCTCGATACCCTGCAGAAGGCCTTTCTGCTGCGCACCTGCACTGACAGCGTCTACGCCTCACGCACCCGGCCCTGCATGCTGCACCAGATCAAGCGTTGTTCGGCGCCCTGCACCGGCGTGATCAGCCTGGCCGATTACAGCGACCTGGCGCGGCAGGCGCACGATTTCCTTAAGGGCAAGAGCCGCACGGTGATCGAGCGCCTGTCGGAGGAGATGATGGCGGCCTCCGACGAGATGGATTTCGAGCGCGCCGCCCATCTGCGCGACCGGGTGCGGGCGCTGAACCATGTGTCGCTGTCGTCCTCGGTCGATCTGCGCGAAGAAGAGGCCGATGTCTTCGCCGTCTTCAACGAAGGCGGGGCGGCGTGCGTCCAGACGGTGTTTTATCGCGCCGGCCAGAACTGGGGCGACCGGGCCTATTTCCCGCGCGTCGATCAGGAAGACGATGCCGGCGCCATTCTCGATGCCTTCCTCGGGCAGTTCTACCAGGACCGGCCGGTGCCGCGCCTGATCCTGGTCTCGCACGATCTGCACGAAGCCGAGCTGATGATGGAGGCGCTGTCGCTCAAGGCTGAGCGAAGGGTACAGGTGGTGCGGCCCCAGCGCGGCGACAAGTTCGAGGTCGTTCAGCATGCGCTTAACAATGCCCGCGCCGCGCTCGGCCGCCGTCTGGCGGAAAGCAGCGCGCAATCGAAGCTGCTGCAGGGCGTGTGCGAGGCCTTCGGGCTGGACGCGCCGCCCTCGCGCATCGAGGTCTATGATAATTCGCACCTCGGCGGCACCCATGCGGTGGGCGGCATGGTGGTGGCCGGGCCCGATGGCTTCCTGAAAGGCCAGTACCGCAAGTTCACCATCCGCGATCTCGATACCAAGCCGGGCGACGACTATGCCATGATGGCGGAGGTCTTTCGGCGTCGCTTCATGCGTCTGATCCGGGAAAAAGACCTGCCTGAAGGGGAGAAGAACTTTGGCCGCCCCGACCTCGTTCTGGTGGACGGCGGGCAGGGGCAGCTCGATGCGGTGCTGACCGTCATGAAGGAACTGGGGCTGGAGGACATTCCGATCGTCGGCGTGGCCAAGGGACCGGATCGCGACGCCGGCATGGAGCGCTTCTTCATGCCCGGCCGTCTGCCCTTCATGATGGAGCCGAAATCGCCGGTGCTCTACTATCTCCAGCGCCTGCGCGACGAGGCCCACCGCTACGCTATCGGCGCCAACCGCCAGAAGCGCGATGCGGCCATCACCAAAAATCCGCTCGATGAGATCGAGGGCATCGGCCCGCGCAAGAAGCGTGCCCTGCTGGCGGCCTTCGGTTCAGGGCGTGAGGTCGGCCGCGCCACGGTCGATGAACTGATGAAGATCGAAGGCATCAGCGCGGCCCTGGCGCAGAAGATTCATGACTTTTTCCATGGCGGTGGCTAGGCAGCATGTCCTCGTCGATCGCCGAAACTGTAATCGACCTGTACCAGACCCATGCTGCGGCCTGGGTGAGATCGCGTCGCCATGACCTTTTCGAACGGGCATGGCTGGATGCCTTTCTTGACCTCCTGCCCGCGAGTGAGCCGCAGATACTGGACCTTGGTTGCGGTTCCGGCCGGCCTGTCGCCGAATACCTGATTGGCAAGGGCGGGCGTATTACCGGTGTGGACGGCGCCGAGGCGATGATCGCGCAGGCCGAAGCGGCCTTTCCGGATCAGACCTGGCTGGTCGCCGACATGCGAAACCTGCCACCCCTGCCAGCGTTCGACGGTTTGATCGCCTGGCACAGCTTCTTTCATCTGTCGCCTGAAGCGCAAGGCACGATGTTCGAGACTATGGGGCGTCTGACCAGGCCCGGCGCGGGACTGCTTTTCACCAGCGGTCCGGCAAGAGGCGAAAGCCTGGGGGAGTTTGAAGGGCAACCGCTCTATCACGCCAGTCTTGACAGCGACGAATACTCAGCCCTGCTGACGCGCAACGGCTTTCAGAAGGTCCGTCATGTCACATCCGATCCCGCCTGCGGCGGCGCCACGATATGGCTGGCAAGAAAGGAGCTGTCATGACACCGACGATCACGGCCTTTGAGCGCTCTCCCGATGGTGGCAAGGGACTGGCGCGCGATACGCGGGTGCGCTGGGCCCTGGAAGAGATTGGTCAGCCCTATGAGGTCCGGCTCGTTTCCTTTCAGGCGCTGAAAGCGCCCGCGCATCTGGCCCATAACCCCTTCGGCCAGATACCGACCTATCAGGAAGGCGATCTCAGCCTGTTCGAATCGGGATCGATTGTCTTCCATATCGCCGAAACCCATGCCGGTCTGCTGCCCGATGATGCCGGGGCAAGGGCGCGGGCCATCACCTGGATGTTTGCCGCGCTGAGCACGGTGGAGCCGCCGATCCTGGAAATCGTCACCGCCAGATTCCTGGAGGGTGACAAGCCGTGGAGCCAGGCGCGCCTGCCGCTGATCATGGACCGCATAAGGGGACGGCTGGTTCAGTTATCGGACCGGCTGGGCGATGCCGAATGGCTGGACGGCGCTTTCAGCGCCGGCGACCTTTTGATGGTCTCCGTGCTGCTCCGCCTGAGGGCGTCTGGTCTTCTGGCTGAATTTCCGGCTCTGGCGGCCTATGTCGCGCGGGGTGAAGCGCGACCGGCCTATCAACGCGCTTTCGAGGGGCAGCTGGCGGTCTTCAACAGCCAGTCGCAAGGGAACTGATACCTCAGTCCTGACGCAAGGCCTTGCCGGGTTCGGTGCTGGCGGCGGTAAAAGCGACCCACGTCACCGTCACCAGCGCGATCAGCAGGGCCGCGACCGACGCCAGCGGAAAGACCCACAGCGGCATGGCGATGACATCGTCGAACTGGGATAGCCAGCGCTGCAGGATGATCCATGCCAGGGGCCAGGCGATCAGGCTGGCTATGGCGACAGGTCGGAGAAACTGCACCAGCAGCAGCCGGACGATCTGCCGGCGCGAGGCGCCTAGCACCTTGCGCATGCCGATTTCATGCACGCGCCGGCCGGTATTGAAGGCGGCCATGCCGTAGAGGCCGATACAGCCGATCACCGCCGCCATGCCGACGCCGATATTGAACAGATGGCTGCGGTCGCGTTCGGGTTTGTAATAGCCGTCAAGGCTCGACTCGGCGCTGATGGCATCGAAAGGGACATCGGGAATGATTGACTGCCACAGGTTTTTCAGCAGGTGACGCATGTCTGTCTCCGTCACGCCCTGATAACGGATCATGGCGATAGCGCCTTCAAGCCCTGTATCGAACATGTAAAGTCGTGGGGGGAGGGCTTCATTGGGGCTTTCGAAGCGCATGTCATCGACGACCCCCACAATGCGCACGAGGCCGTCACTGTCATTGCCCAGATTGGCCATCTGGTTGACGGCAGTCTGAGGCGAGGCAAACCCCATGGCCGCAACGGCCTGACGACTGATGATGACGCTTGTTACATGGCCTTTGGCGGCGCCATCCGGTACGTCGCGCAATTGGTCTTCCCCGTGTTGCGGGTCGAAGAACCGGCCGGCCAGTAAGCGGGTGCCCAGCATCTGGAAATAGTCAGGCCCCACAATTGCGATTTTGAGATTAGGCGCCAGGGCTTCATTATTCTGACCCGGCCGGAAGATTTTCGAGAACCCGCCCAATCCGCCGCCGGGTCCAGGCATGGCATTGCCCGCCGCGACGTCTCGGACACCGGGGAGTTTGCGGCTCGCGGTGATGAAGGCTTCGCGCTGCGCGGGCGTGACGGTGGGATTTCGCAAGGCATTGACGATCATCAGATGATCGCGGCGAAAACCGAGATCGGCTGTCTGCATATGACGGATCTGCAGGATGAAACCGGCCATCAGAACAAAGGCGACAACCACGATGGTGAATTGCAGCATGGCCAGGCCGGTGCGCACGCCGCCCGCGGCCCGACCGCCGCCTGGCATCCGGCTGGCGGCCAGAACCTGGGCCGGTTTGAAGGCAGACAACATCAAGGCCGGATAGAGTGCCGCCATCAGACCCGCCAGAAGGACGCCACCGAACAGGCTCAGCAGCCATTGGCCATCGGCGCGGTAATCGAGCATCAGCGAAAGGCTGCCCACGGCATTGATCAGCGGCAGGCTCAGTTCCACGACCGACAGGGCGATGAGGAAGGACAGGACGAGCGTGGGGATCGCCTCCATAAGAAATTGCAGGCGCAAGGCGGCGGGGGAGGCGCCCAGGGTCTTGCGCACCGCCACTTCCCGTGCCCGGAGCCCGGCGCGCGCGGTGGCCAGGTTGACGTAATTGATCAGGGCCAGCGCCAGGGTCAGGATGCCGACCACGCCCAGAGACATGATCGCGGTCCTGAGCTTGGGATTGATCAGATGCCGATCGGCCAGGGGCACAAGCGCCAGTTCGAGGACCTTGTGCGGCACGACATCATGGAAGGTTGTGCCCGCCTGTCGATCGGTAAAGGCCGGGATCTGGGCTGCGAAAGCGGCTTCATCCGCCGGGTTTTTGAATTTCAGATAGGTGCTCGTCGCAATAACGCCCCATTGGTGCCAAAGCCCACCCAGGGCGGCGCGTTGCGGCGTCAGGCGGCGCAGCATATTGATCTGCATGTCGCTGTTTCTGGGCAGGTCGGCGATGACCGCGCTGACGGTGTAGGTCTTTTTGCCTTCCAGATCGGTGAGCGTCAGCCCTTGTCCGATGATGTCGATCGTGCCGAAATATTTGCGCGCGCAGGAAGCGCTCAGCACGATCGAGGATGGCGCGGTCAATGCGCCACTCGCATTGCCGCGCAGGACAGGTACCCGAAAGAAGGTCAGGAAGTTCTGATCCACGAGTTTCAGGTTTTCGCTGAAGACATCGGCGCCGCGTTGCACGATTGCCGTATCGGGCATATCCCGCGTGCCCTCGATTTGGGGGTAGGCAGATTGAATCTCTTCCAGAAGACCGCCCATTGTTTCCATGACGAGATCATCCGGTATGCCGGGGGTATGCAGCCGCACCCCCATGGCATAGATATGCTGCCGCTCGGGACTCCAGCTTTCATAGCTGGTCTCGAAGCGGTAGAGCAGGCTCAGCGTGATAAAGACCGCGATGCCGAAGGACAGGCCCAGAATATTGAGCAGGGCATAGAGCGGATGGCGCCGGAACGACCGGAAGAAGGCGAGCAACGCGGATTTGACCATTACAGCACCAGTCTGTCGATATGAGGCAGCGCCCTGTGCTGCCGCCCTTAGGCCGGTGATTTTGGCGTCTTCGCGCGCTTTTATTTTTAAGCGCAGACAACCGGCCGCAAAGCAAGCCTATCATGGTCGAGCCCCCATGGCCTAATGCCATGATAATATTTGCTTTTCGACCTGTTTTCAGTGCCTGGATGCGTTATTCCCTTGCCGCAGATGTCCGAAACCGGACATTGGGAAATCTGACGGGGAATGACCGGCCGCGGCCATCAACAACAAACCACACCCTTTCGGATAAAAGGCTTGGCCCTTTATTTTTTCTCTCTAGTATGCGCGCCAGTTATAATTCCCCCAAGGTGCCCCGCATGACCGGCGAAAACGTCAATCCGATCCCCAATCTCCTGACCGGCGTGCGCCTGGTCTTCGGCGTGGTGATCTTTATCCTGCTGGCGGGCATGGCGGGCGGCATTCCCTTCCTCAATGCCCAGTCGGATGTGCTGTTCAGCATGCAGCGCTGGAGCGTCTATGTCTTCGTCATCGCCGCCCTGACCGATCTGTTCGACGGCATACTGGCGCGCAAGCTGCATGCCGAAAGCAAGCTCGGCGCCATTCTCGATCCGATCGCCGACAAGATTCTGGTGTGCGGCACCATCCTGGGTGTCTTCGCCATCCATTCCGGCGACCCGTGGTTCGCCCTGCCGGCGGCTTTCATCCTGTTCCGCGAGTTCGCCGTCAGCGCTCTGCGCGAGGCGGCCGCCGCCAAGGGCGTCACGGTCCCGGTCAGCTTCCTCGGCAAGATCAAGACCACCATCCAGCTCATTGCCCTGGGCGTGCTGCTGTTTGCCGATGCCTGGTCAGCCTTCGGCCTGGAGCCGGATGGATCGTCGCTGGTGCTGGCCATCGGTTACGGCCTGGTGTGGATCGCCGCCATTATCTCGTTATGGACCGGGATTGCCTACTTCATCGCCGCCAGCAAGGATTTGTAAATTGGCATTCCTGGACGATTGCGGTGCAGTCGTCGCTTGCAGGTATTTTAGTATACCTGCGTCGCTGGCCGGCGGACACTCATCTCAAGCCTGCCAATTTACGCGATAACTACCTTATCCTGTTCGGAAACGCACATTTTTGAGAGCGGTGCCATAACACAACAGATGGCGCTGACAATCCAGGTTACGTCGATTTAATTGGACGTTTATCAAAAACTTATGGATGTTGCCACGATCGTGCATTGCGCACTTAAAAGTGGTAATATGTCTCTCGCCTTATCTACCCTGATATATGAATGGCGGCGTTATCTGGCAGCCGTGATTGCCCTGGCCGTGGCCGGCCTGCTGGTGCTGGCCATGACCGGTATGTTCATGGGCATGGCCTTGTCATTTACCGCCACGGTGGACCATTCACCCGCCCAGATATTGATTCTGCCGCCGCAGGCTGACGGGATTTTTGGTGATTCCGGCCAGCCGCGCCGCCTGATTCCCACAATTTATGAGCATCCGGACGTGACCGAGGTGCAGCCCATGATCATCAACTGGGCCGGCTGGACCAACTTTCCCAAGGACGGTCAGCCGGCGAAGAACGACGGGGTGCGCGTCGTGGTCGTCAATCCGGTCAAGGGCGCCGTCACTCTGCCCAACGACTTTTCGGATGAGATCATTGAGGCATTGAAGGAGCCGTTTGCGGTCGTGCTGGATCGCTCAAGTCTTGGCAAGCTGGGGGTCAAGGTCGGCGACAAGGCCAAGATGAACGGCCGCACGGTCACTGTGGCCGGCGTAGTCGATGGTTACCCGAACATGTTCAACACCCAGGTTTTCACTTCGATCCAGACGGCCAAGCTGATCTATGTCTATGATGACGGTCCGCGTGTCGGTCCGCTGCTGGTCAAACTGCGTGACCCCACCCGCGCCAAACAGGTGGCCGCCGAATTGACCGTGATGGGCAAGGGCCAGTTCAAGGCCTGGACCCGTGAGCAATTGTCGGAAAGTTCGCAAAAGGGCATGATGAAGGAAGGCGGCATCTCGATCATGATCGGCTTCATGGCCGTGGTTGGCGTCTTTATCGGTATCGTGATCACCTGGCAGACCCTGCAAGGCGCCATTCTGGCCAATATCAAGGAGTTCGCCTCCCTGCGCGCGCTGGGCGTTTCGGTGGGCACGCTCAACCTGATCATCATGGAGCTGAGTTTCTGGGTGGGCGTAGCTGGCCTGGCCTTGACCGCCGTGCTGGTGGCCGGCGTGGCCACCCTCGCCAAGTGGGGCGGCGTGCCGATGAGCTTCCCGCTCTTTATCGATATTCCGGTCGCCATCATGCTGATGGTCATCGCCATCCTGTCGGGCCTGTTCTCGCTCGGCGTCCTCAAGAAAAGCCAGCCCGCGGACCTGTTGCGATGACCCAGGAACTTACCAACGGCAAGCTGGCCCTCGATGCCAGGGGACTGTCAAAAAGCTACAAGATCGGCAAGATCAAACAGCAGGTGCTCAAGGGTGTGGATTTCAACGCCTATCATGGCCAGGTCACCATGGTCATGGGGCCTTCGGGTTCCGGCAAGTCAACCCTGATTGCCGCCCTGTCGGGCCTGATGAAGCCGGACGAGGGCGAGGTCATGGCCCTGGGCGAAAGCCTGTGGAAGAAGAAGCGCGGCAAGGTCGACAGGTTCCGCCTCGATCACTGCGGCTTCATTTTCCAGGGCTTCAACCTGTTCCCGGCCCTGCACGCGACCGAGCAGGTCGAGCAGGTGCTGAAATACTGCAAGGTGCCGAAATCGGAGGCAAAAAAGCGTGCCGTCGATGTGCTGCAATCGGTCGGGCTGGGGCATCGCCTGAAGCAATATCCCGCTGAACTTTCAGGCGGGGAAAAGCAGCGCGTCGCCATTGCCCGCGCCCTGGCCAAGCAGCCGCAGCTGATCTTCGCCGACGAACCGACCTCGGCGCTCGATTCGGTCAGCGGGCAGGTGATCATCAAGCTGCTGCATCAGGCGGCGAAGGAGCGCGGCGCCGCCGTTGTGGTGGTGACCCACGATCCGCGCCTCGAAGCCTATGCCGACCGCGTCATTCACATGGAAGACGGCAAGATCCTAAGCGACACCATGGTTGCTGAACCGCCTGTCGCCTGAACATGAAAACCAGAGAAACGCACCAGAGAAATCATATGTCTCGTAAATTCGCTGCCTCAACCGCCCTGACGCTCGGCCTCCTGGCTGTAAGCGGCCTGTCCCTGACCGCCTGCCAGAAGCCCGGCGCGCCCGGCGGAAGCCAGACCGCCGCAGTCAAGGCACCGCTCAGCCCCTATGCCGCTATTGCCGCCGGCAAGGTCGATGTCGAAGGCGGGGTGATCGAGGTGGCCGCCCGCCGCGCCGGTATTGTCGACCAGGTGTTCGTGCAGGAAGGCGATCTGGTCACAAAGGGACAGATTCTGGCGCGTCAGGAAGACGAGGACACCTTGCTGGCGGTCAATAATTCCCGGGCTGCGGTCGCCGAGGCCCAGTCGGCTCTCAGCCTGACCCAGGTCAATATCCGCACGGCCCAGCGGGAGTATGACCGTCTGGAAAAGCTGGCCCCCACCAATTTTGTGGCCCAGCAGAAGCTCGACGAGGCGCGCGACGCCATCGATACCGCGCGTGCTACCCTGGAGGCGCAGCAGGCGGCCGTGGCTGTGGCCCAGGCGCAGCTCGCCCAGTCGGAATATCAGCAGGACCTGACTATCATCCGCGCGCCGATGGATGGCAAGATCATCCGCCGCTACGCCAATCCTGGCTCCGGCGCCTCGACGCTCAATGTCTCGACCATGTTCGATCTTGAGCCGGCGGTGCCGCATATCATTCGTTCGGAAATCGTCGAAAGCTCCATTCCGGATGTCAGTGTTGGCCAGGAAGCCGAAATCATCCCCGAAGCCGATCCTTCCAAGATCTATGTCGGCAAGGTGATACGCATCGCCGCCACCTTCGGTGCGCGCAAGCTGAAATCCGACAGCGCCAGCGAAGCCAGCGATGAACGCGTGGTCGAGGTCGTGGTCTCGGCCGACAATACACCCTTCCTGATCGGTCAACGCGTTCTGGTGAAGTTCATGAAGCCGGGCGAGAAGGCCGGCGTCACGCGCGAAGCGCCGAAACCAGCGGTGCCAGCCAAGACCTGATGCCGAAGACCTAATATTAACGCATGACGCGTAGGGTGAGCGGGTGAAACCACTCACCTTTGCCCTGTTCCGGACGCCTCACGCCCCTGACGCTCAGCCGCGCGCCGGTGGGGCCAGCCTTGACGTGCTACGCTTCATGGCAGCCAGTTTCATCCTCCTGTTTCACTATGGCTCGACCGCGCCGGTCGATCTCGCCACCCTGTTGCCGGTCTTCAGGCAAGGCTGGCTGGCGACCGATTTCTTCCTGCTGCTCTCCGGCTACATCCTGTCGCGCGCCTACGGTCAGCGGCTGGTGACCTCGCATATGCGGCGCACGCACTTCTTCCTGCGCCGGTTCGCGCGGCTGTGGCCGTCACATATTCTGGTCCTGCTGGTGTTCGGCGCCTTCGTGCTGGCTTCTTCAGTGGCGGGATTTGCCCCTAACCATGCTGAAAAATACGGCGCGGCCGATTTCATTGCCCAGGCCTTCCTGGTGCATGGCTGGGGTATCATGCGCGCTGAGTCATGGAACACCCCCACCTGGACGCTATCGGCCCTGCTGATCTGCTACGGCCTGTTCAGTGTCTATGTGCCTTTTGTCTATAAACGCTCGTTGCCGGTTATGATCGGCCTGTCCCTCGCCGTCCTGCTGATCGCGCATGGGCTGGCGCTCGGGCTGGCGCATCATCCCCTGGTCGATCTGCCGTTTGCCTGGGCACTCCTGCGCGCGATTCCATTGTTCCTGCTCGGCAACCTGATCGAGCGCATGACAGCGGGGCTTCGTGTTTCGAAACCGGTCTTCTGGGGCAGCCTGGCTCTGGCCTTTATCGCCATCAGCGGGTTGAGCCTGCTGCCGCGCCATGCCCTTACCGACAGCCTGATCTTAAGTCTGCTCGGCCTGGTGCTGGCGGTCTCCGGTGGTGTCACCTTTCATGAAAACCTGGTGACTCATCGCATGGGGCGCGCCTCTTTTGCCTTGTTTCTGACACATTCTCTGGTCGGCGCTATCTGGTTCGGCCTTAGCCCCAGGATTATGGCTCATTTCAATCTGGGCGTGATGGCACAATGGAGTTTGTGGATCGCGGGCGTCCTGGTCGCCATTGTAACGGCCTTTTTGTTCGATGCCCTGATCGATAAGCCGCTAAGCCAGCGGATTTCACGTCTTTCCTTTGTAAAGGGCGGTATCTAAAAGCGAAAATACACGCTACACTCGATGCCGGAGGTGGGCATGAAGAAGGTGGCGCGTATTATCGCGACATGGGGGCTTATTACTGGACTTGCAGGGCTCCTGCTGCAATTCGCGATTACCATACCCGCATCGATGGCGGCCGGACGCGGTTTCGCGCTGTCGGTCTTGTTCTATTTTTCCTTTTTCACAATTCCGGCCAATATTGGGGCGGTGATCAGTCATGCGGCGCAGGTCTTACCGCTGGACAGACTGAAAACCTTTCACCGCCGCAATATATCAGGTGCGGTCACCACCATGATGCTGGCAAGCGGCGTAATGTATCATTTCGTGCTGGCCCCGCTATGGGCGTCCAAGGGCTTGTTCTGGCTAAGCGATGCCTTGCTCCGCTATGTCACGCCGATTTTGATGTTACTGTGGTGGCTGGCCAGTGCCAATGGAAAGGCGCGCTTTGTTACCCTGCTGTGGTGGCTGGTGCCGCCCGCCGCCTATATGGTGTTCATCTATGTGCGCTGGCTGTTGGTACACGAGGTGCCGTATCCGTTTCTTGAACCGAACCAGACGCGCCAGGACTGGCTTCGCGGCATGGTTGGCCTATGCGAATTCTACCTGCTTACCGCCGTTGTTGTGGTACTGGCAGATAAGACGATAGGATGGGTCAGGCGCGAGTTCCTGTAGTCAGACCGCATCCAGGCCGATATCGAAGTTGGGCACCGAATGGGTGAGGGCGCCGACCGAGATGACGTCCACGCCGGTTTCGGCAATGGCGCGGACCGTATCCATGTTGACCCCGCCTGAAGCTTCCAGGATGGCCTTGCCGCTGGCCAGCTTCACCGCCTCGACATACATGTCGAGCGAGAAGTTATCGAGCAGCAGCACGTCCGGGGCGTAGGGCAGGGCCTGTTTGAGCTGGTCGATGCTGTCGACTTCCAGCTCGATCTTCATGGTATGGCCGGCAGAGGCCTTGGCGCGTTCCATGGCGGGAGCCACGCCGCCGCAGATGGCGATATGGTTGTCCTTGATCAGGATGGCGTCGTCGAGGCCGTAACGATGGCTGTAGCCGCCGCCGCACCTGACCGCATGCTTCTGCAGGCCGCGTAACATCGGCATGGTCTTGCGCGTGCAGACGATGCGGCTCTTGAAGCCTTCGATGGCGGCGACATATTTCGCCGTTAGCGAGGCGACACCGGAAAGATGGCATAAGAGGTTGAGCGCCACGCGCTCGGCTGCCAGTATGGCGCGCGCATTGCCTTCGATACGGGCGATGACATCGCCCTTCTTTACGGCGCTGCCATCGGGAAGCAGGGTTTCGAAGCGGATTTGCGGGTCCATCAGGCTCATGGCCAGGCGGGCGCAATCGATGCCGGCGGAGACCCCGGCGCCACGGGCGCGGAATTCGGCCTTGAAACGCGCCTTGGGCGGAATGACCGCCGAGGCGGTGACATCGCCTGCCAGGCCTAAGTCTTCCTTCAGGGCGTCACGGATGATCGGTTCGATCAGGAGGTCAGGCAATCCGGTGAGGTACATGTACTCAACTCCCCATGTGTTTTTTCCTGGCCTGCCTTGTAGACTTGGGGCCAGTTTGTAAAGGTCCGTGCGGCTACCGCGTCGGTCTGCGGATAGTCGCTGCGGTAATGTGAACCCCGACTTTCGCGTCTTTGCAAGGCGCAAGTTGCGATCAGGCGGGCGCTGACCAGGGCGAGCGCGCCGGGGGCGTGTGCGTCAAGGTCGGTGATCAGGTCGAGCAGGCGGGTCAGTCCGGCTTCATTGCGCACCACGCCGGCGTCATGCGCCATGGCGTCGCGCAAGGTCTTGAGGTCGCTTTCGTTCAGGGACGGCGGTACGGCGGGGCGCAGCGCGCTGGCGGTCTCAGGCGTGAAGGCTTCCGGCAGATTGGCAATGGCCGCCTTGCCGATCCGTTCACCGAAGGCGGCGGCTTCCAGCAGGCTGTTGGAGGCCAGGCGATTGGCGCCATGGACGCCCGTGCAGGCGCATTCGCCGACAGCATAGAGGTTTTTCAGCGAGGTTTGGCCGAAGATATCGGTTTTGATGCCGCCCATATGATAGTGCGCCGCCGGGGCCACCGGCATGGGTTGGGTGCGCGGGTCGACGCCCTGGCTCATGCAGGAGGCAAAGACGGTCGGGAATTCGGCTGGGAAATGGTCGCCGATCGCCGTGCGGGCATCAAGGAAGGCGCCGCCGTTCTGGTCCGCCTTATGAACGGCGCGGGCGACGATATCGCGTGGGGCCAGTTCGCCATCCGGGTGGTCATCGAAAACAAAGCGGTGGCCATTTTGGTCGATCAGGGTGGCGCCTTCGCCGCGCAGGGCTTCGGTAGCAAGGGGCGCGGGGTCAAGGCCGAATTTCAGGGCGGTGGGGTGGAACTGGACAAATTCCGGATCGGCGATTTCGGCCCCGGCCAGTGCGGCCATGGCCATGCCTTCGCCGCGCAGATTGGCCGGGTTGGTGGTGACGGCGAACAGGCCGCCAGAGCCGCCGCTGGCCAGGATCACGACCGGCGCGAACACCTCGACCTGCCTGTCGGCGTGCTGGATCAGGGCGCCGATCACCTCGCCGCTTTCGGACTTGATCAGACCCAAGGCATGAGCGCGTTCCCAGATCTCGATATGCGGGGCATTGAGCGCCTGGTGGACGACGGCTTCGAGGATGGCCTTGCCGGCGAGATCGCCACCGACGCGTGCTACACGAGCCAGGCCGTGCGCGGCTTCGCGGTTGAGTACGAAGGAACCGTCGGGCTTGTGATCGAAGGGCGCGCCCATGGCTTTCAGGCGTTGCACGGTTTGTGGGCCGGCCTCGGTCAGGGTTTTGGCGGCCAGTTCATCGACGATGCCGGCACCGGCATTGACGGTATCGAGGGCGTGGGCCTTGGGGGAGTCTTCGGGGGAAAGCGCGGCGGCAATCCCGCCCTGCGCCCAGGCCGAGGAGCAGGCGACACCCAGGGCCACCGGCGCTAACACCAGTGTCTTGTGTGGGGCGGTATTGAGCGCGACGCTCAGGCCCGCGAGCCCCGCGCCGATCACCAGCGGACCGTTATGGATATAGACTTCGGCCAAGATGGCCTCCTTCCGAACCCCCTCTCCCCACATGTGGGAGAGGGGTGGGGTGAGGGGCAGTTAATTATGGAGCGGATTAGCTGATCATCTCGACATCGACGTGATGCTTTGCCTTGACCATGTCGTAGCGGGCGGGCGTTTTCAGCGGCGGCATGTCGATCATGCGCTGCACAGCCTGCGCGGCGCGCGGGATCAGAGCCGGGTCGACCGTCACTTCGTACTGACGGTAACGCAGGCTGTCATAGATGCCCTGCAGGGTGATGCGCTTCATGTGCGGGCACAGGTTGCATGGCCGCAGGAATTCGACGCCCGGCGCCTCGGCCGTCACGTTATCGGCCATCGAGCACTCGGTGATCAGCACCACCTGCTTCGGCTTGTTGTGCGTGACGTAATCGGCCATGGCCGTGGTCGAGCCGGTGAAATCCGAGGCGGCGATAACCTCCGGCGGGCATTCCGGGTGCGCCAGAACGACGGCGCCGGGGTGGGCGGCGCGGACATCGGCGATATCCTGTGCATCGAAGCGTTCATGCACCTCGCAGGCGCCGGCCCAGGCGATGATCTTGATATGGGTCTGGCGCGCCACGTTCTTGGCCAGGAACTGGTCCGGCAGCATGATGACCGTATCGACGCCCCATTCGGCGGCGATATGCTCGACCACCTGCACGGCATTGGCCGAGGTGCAGCAGATATCGGTTTCGGCCTTCACATCGGCCGTGGTGTTGACATAGGTGACGACCGGCAGGCCGGGATAGCGCTGCTTGATCAGACGCACCTGCTCGCCGGTGACCGACGAGGCCAGCGAACAGCCAGCCAACATGTCGGGGATCAGCACGGTCTTCTGCGGCGCCAGGATCTTGGAGGTTTCGGCCATGAAGTGGACGCCGCCCTGGACGATGATATCGGCCGAGGATTTCGCGGCCTCCCTGGCAAGCCCGAGGCTGTCACCGACATAGTCGCCCACACCGTGGAAGATATCCGGCGTCATGTAGTTATGCGCCAGGATGACCGCGTTCATTTCCTTTTTGAGGCGATTGATCTCGGCGATCAGCGGCGCCTGCAGCTGCCATTCCAGCGGCGATACCTTGCCCTTCAGACGGGCATAGATATCCGCGGTCTCGGCTTCGATCGCCGGTGTGAATTCCAGATGGGCAGCCGTATCGGCCATCGTTTCTCTCCAAATGACTTATGCTCAATTTCAGCATAAGGTACGTATAAAATAGTCCGATGGCCGCATATTGCAACCCCTTTGCGATCACGAACCATCACGTTTTATGACAACTTGACATTCCGTAGCTTGCCACATAACAATTAGTCATTAAGCTAAATAACTATATTGAGGTGGGCGATATGGATGATCAGGGTGCAGGCAATCGAGGTGTTGAGGCGGGCGCGGCAGTTACGCATTTCTGGCGGGGCGTAGTGTGGGGTACGATTTCAGGCTGGGTCCTGGTCCTTATACCTTACGCAGTTACGCTGTTGGCCAAGCACAGTCTTTTGGATATGGGCGACTCCGTCTGGTCCGCATGGACCTATGACTACAATGTCAGCCTGCTGCTTCTCTTGCCGTTGATCCAGGGGTTTGCCGGCGGATTGGCGCGGGGCAGGGAGAGGCACGGAAGAAGATCCGGTTTCGCGCTGATCGTGGTGATCATGGCGCTGGATATCCTGCTGGCGACCTTTTTCATGCGGGAGGGGGTGATTTGCGTCATCATGGCTTCACCTCTTCTGTCAGGCATGATCGCGCTGGGCTACGCGATCGGCCGGGCCCTGGTACGCCGGCGCCGTTCGCGGACCCTATCGGTAAGCCTGGCGCCCCTCGCTGTCCTTGGCGTGGTGATGGAAACCGCCGGTCCCTTGCCGGACACGCCTGTCGTGGTGAGTGACGGCATAACGGTCGATGCCCCGGCCGATTACGTCTGGCGTTATATTGTCGACTATCCTGATAATCCTAATCCGCCGGATTACTGGCTCTGGCAGGCAGGGTTGCCGCTACCGACCCGTTCGGTGGCGACGGTTCAGGCTGTGGGCGCGTACCGCGAATGCCGGTTCAGCGGTGGTTATACCTATGGCGAAGTTATTACCAAGCTGGAACCGGGGAAAATGCTGGCTTTTCGCGTTACCGAGCAGATGAAGCATCCGGAAATTTTCGGTCATGTCACGTTCGATGAAGGCGAAATCGCCCTTACACCGTTGGATGCCAGCCATACGCGTATTACCATGACTGGCCGGTATCGCCTGCATGTCAGGCCTGTCCCTTATTTCGAATGGTGGGCCGGAGATGTGACGCGGCATATTCATTTCCGCATCATGACCTACATGAAATCCCTGGCCGAGCGTGATTATGCGGCGGATCAGCGCAGATAAGGGAAATATTCGACTAGACGCCTTTCCCTCATTGTATCTTTATGGCGGTATTCTCATATGTGAACCATTCACATTGAAGTACGCGCAATATAGCCGAAAAGTGCTGTGCACCTTATCGGATTGCGCTTTTAGAGCCTATCTGAGGAGAGATATTATGAGCGAATCCGGCGTCGACAACAGCAAGAAGGTAGGTCTGGAACTGTCCAAGGTTCTGGCTGATACCTTCACGATTTACCAGAAGACCCACGGTTATCACTGGAACGTTGTCGGTCCTAATTTCCGCGGCCTGCACCTGCTGCTGGAAGAGCAATATAACGAAATCTGGACCTCGATCGACGAGATCGCCGAGCGCATCCGCGCTCTGGGCCAGACCGCACCGATGGGCGCCGATGCGTTCGGCAACCTGACCTCGATCAAGGACGGCGATCCGACCGCCTCTTCGCAGGACATGCTGAAGGATCTCGCCAAGGATCACGCCACGGTCGTCGCGACCCTGAAGGCTGCCGTGAAGGCTGCCGAAGATGCCGGTGACGTCTCCACGGCCGATCTCTGCACCACGCGCCTGACGGCCCACGAAAAGCACCTTTGGATGATCAAGGCGACGCTTGAGGGTTAGGATCATTGATCACGGTTTCGTGATAATGTGATTGGACAATGTTCAAAAGCCATGATGTTCTTCCGTTCAAAGGGGGAATGTCATGGCTTTTTCTATCAAACACCCGTGGCGTAAAGGCGTATGCCTGCTGGTGTTTCTCTATCTGTCTGCGGCCCTCCTGACCCTGAAGGGCGGAGACCGCGCGCTTTATCCGGCGCGAACAGATGCTGTGCCCATCTATATTGTCAATAATGGCTTCCACACGGATATCGCCCTGCCGGCCGGAGCGGTCATGTCCAGGGGCGGGCTCCTCGCCGATGCCGCCAGGCGATCGGGCGCAGATGTCAGAGAAGGCAAATGGCTGGTCTATGGATGGGGAGATGCCGGCTTCTTTACCGCACAGGGTCTGTCTGTCGGTCGCGCGCTTGACGGCCTGCGGGCCCTGTTCCGGCCCGGCAATCCCTCGGTTATTCGTGTTTTCGGTGTTTCGTTACGGCCCGATCAGGCTTTCGCTGGAAACACCGCCTCGGGTGCCGTGCTGACACCTGAAGGCTTTGAAGCCATGGCCCGTCATATGGAGACGTCTTTCGTGGCGGAAAATGGCGCCCCGGTCGTGGCGGCCTTGCCGACGGATGAGGTCTTCTTTGTCAGCCGCGAGCATTTTTCCATTCTCCGCGTCTGCAACAACTGGACCGCCGATCAGCTGGCGGCGGCGGGGCTGCCGACTGCGCCCCTGCTGGATGGCAACGCGATATTGCTGGGCCTGGACCTGAAGCTGCGCGCCGACATCCATCAGGCCGACTGAATGCTTGTAAGAAACAGGCGGAGAAACGCTTGAAGCCACCCGTGTTTTCGCCCACAAGACGCCATGGTCTTCATTACGCCCCGCATTTCCGTGCCTGACGAAGAACTGCACGAAAGCTTCGTGCGGTCGTCGGGGGCTGGCGGGCAGAATGTCAACAAGGTGGCGACCGCCGTCGAACTGCGTTTCTCCATTACCAACAACTGGACCCTGCCTTATGAGGTCAAGCAGCGGCTGATCAAACTGGGGGGACGGCGGGTGACACAGGAGGGCGAACTGGTGCTGTTCGTCCAGACGCACCGGACTCAGGACATGAACCGCAAGGCGGCCCTGGAGCGGTTCGTCGAACTGGTGCAGAAGGCCGCCGCTCCGCCACCTCCGCCGCGCATCGCCACCAAGCCGACCCGCGGCGCGGTGAGGCGTCGCCTGGAGGGCAAGGCCATACGCGCTACCGTCAAATCGAACCGCAAACGGCCGGAGGAGAACGATGAGCTATAGGATACGCGCCTCGACGCCGGGCGATGAGGCCGGCATCCGCCAGGTCTATCAGGCGGCGGCCCGTCAGGGCGGGGGGCTGCTGCGCCGTGAGGACGAGATTACCGACGCCTATATCCGGCACAATCTGGAAAACAGCCTCCGCATCGGCTTTTCCCTGCTGGCGGAAACCGACGACGGTCGCATACTGGGTGAAATCCACGCCTGGCCATCGGAAACCCGGCAACTTGGGCACTGCCTGACCAACCTGACCGTGGCGGTCGATCCGGCGGCGCAGGGTCGCGGGGTTGGACGCGCCCTGTTCGGGCACCTGATCGCGGCGGCGAGGGCCTATCCGCAATTCCGCATCATCGAACTCTATTGCCGCGAGGATAACCAGCGCGCCATCGACCTTTATCAGTCCCTGGGGTTTGTCTTTGAGGGGCGGTTGAAAGGCCGTGTCTGGCAGGGCGAGGGGCAGCCCTACCTCGATGACCTGCTCATGGCGCTTTATTTAACAGGGGCCGCTTGAGCAGGGCGGTGCGCAGCTGAAGCCAGCCGATGGAATAGGCCGCGATCAGGGCCACGAGCAGCAGGAAGCGGATATCGGTATGGTAGATACGATCCACCAGCCGGGCGCCCACGCCGATCAGGCTGGAAAGCAGGCACAGTCCCCAGACCCGCAGGGCCAGCCGCCAGTGTGAGCCATCCCGGCGCTGCAGCCAGATCTGGTAAAGGTGTTCCTTGTGCGGTTTGAGAATGTTCTCTTTCTTGCGGGTGCGCACGATCAGGGTCAGGACGACATCGACCAGCAGGGGGGCCAGCAGGAAGCCGCCGAACCACACCGACCCGACGCCATAGGCCTTGACCACCAGGGTGGCGCCACCGATCAGGGCGCCGGCGAACATCGATCCGGCATCGCCCTGAAAGGCTTTGGCCTTTTGCGGCCGGCCCGGCGGCAGGTTGAACGGCGCGAAACCGATATGGGCGCCGGCCACACAGATGCAGATCAGCAGAACCACACCGAGATAGGCGCCGAAAAGGCTCAAGGGCGCCATCAGCAGGATCAGGCCGGCGAAGACCAGCAGGGCAATGGTCTGGGCGCCGATGGCCAGGCCATTGGAACCGTCCATGAAGTTGATGGTGTTCAGGGTCAGGATCAGCCAGGCGGCGCTGCCGAGCAGGCCCAGGAGCGGTGGTACCTGCACGATCAGGCCTGGGCCGAAATCGAGCGTCGTCACGCGATAGAACCAGGCAAAGACCAGGCAGAGGCTGATCTGGAAGGCCAGGCGCCAGCTTGCCGGCAGGTCGGCCACATCGTCTATTGCGCCGCAAATGCCCATCAGGCTGGCGAAACCGAACAGGATCAGGCCATCGCGCCAGCTGCCCGGGATATCGTGCCCCTGAAAGCAGATGATCAGGCCAATAGTGAGGGCGGAGGCTGCCATGATGGCCAGCCCGCCGCTTGTGGGGGTGGGGTCCGAATGGGCGCCGCGTTCGCGGGGATTATCGATCGGGCCGCCCTTGATCACCAGCAGGCTGAGCAGGGCGCTGACACAGGCGGAGGCGACCAGGGCGCCCAGCAGCAGGCCCGGCGGGATCAGCCATGTTATCTGCCAGAAATCCGTCATTTGCGCATTGCTTGCCTTGTTTTTCCAAAGAGGGCAAGCGCAAGTTTATACCGTTCAACTTTTGGCGGTGTTACGCACATCTTATCGTCTGCAATGGCAGGAATGCGAAAGAAAAAGGCGCGGCCGGATGCCCGACCGCGCCTGATTATTCCTGAAGGTTTATCGCTTACTTCAGGCTGGCGCAGAAGCGCTGGATGCGAGAGCAGGCTTCGGTCAGCACGGCTTCCGAGGTGGCGTAGGAGATGCGGAAGAAGGGCGACAGGCCGAAGGCGGCACCGTGAACCACAGCGACTTCCTCGGTTTGCAGCAGTTCACCGGCGAAGTCCTCGTCGCTGGTGATGACCTTGCCCGAAGGCGCGGTCTTGCCGATGCAGCCGGCGATCGACGGATAGACGTAGAAGGCGCCTTCCGGGGTTGGGCAGGTGATGCCCTGGGCCTGGTTCAGCATGGCGACGACGAGGTCGCGGCGCTTCTGGAAGGCGGCAGCGCGCGGCGGAATGAAGTCCTGCGTGCCGTTCAGCGCTTCGACGGCGGCCCACTGCGCGATCGAGCAGGGGTTGGAGGTCGATTGCGAGATGATCTTGGACATCGCCTTGATCAGCGGCTCGGGGCCGGCGCAGTAGCCGATGCGCCAGCCGGTCATCGAATAGGCCTTGGACACGCCGTTCATGGTCAGCGTCCGGTCATAGAGTTCAGGCACGACCTGGGCGATGGTGGCGTACTCGAAGCCGTCGAACAGCAGGTGCTCGTACATGTCGTCGGTCAGGATCCAGACCTGCGGGTGACGCTTCAGCACCTCGCCCAGCGCCTTCAGGTCGTCGGCGGTATAGACGGCGCCGGTCGGGTTGGAGGGCGAGTTGAGGATCAGCCACTTGGTCTTGGGGGTGATGGCGGCTTCCAGGGTCTCCGGCTTCAGCTTGAAGCCGGTGTCCATGCCGGCCACGGCGAAGACGGGCGTGCCGCCGGCCAGCAGGACCATATCCGGGTAGGACACCCAGTAAGGCGCCGGCACGATGACTTCGTCGCCGGGGTTCAACGAGGCCATGAAGGCATTATAGATGACCGGCTTGCCGCCGGGCGAGACCGACACCTGGGTGGTTTTGTAGTCAAGGCCGTTCTCGCGCTTGAACTTGGCGACGATGGCCGCCTTCAGTTCGGGGATGCCGTCGACGTCGGTATAGCGGGTTTCACCGCGCTTGATCGCCTTGATGGCGGCATCACAGATGTTTTCCGGGGTGTCGAAGTCGGGTTCGCCGGCGCCCAGCGAGATCACCTTCTTGCCCTGGCGGGCCAGTTCGCGGGCCTTGGCGGTGACGGCCAGGGTCGGGGAGGGTTTCACGCGTTTCAGCGTTTCGGATTCGGAGAAGTCGGCCATAGGAATGCTCATGGATGCGACCCCGCTCTCCGGGCGAGTGACCGGATCGGAAGGGGTCAGGGAAAAATGCAGGCCCCTCTTTACCCGCACGCGCTCATTTGTCCAACTCTCATCGTCCATCATTTGGCTAATTTCTCTCTTAAAAGGCAGGCCTGGGGCGGTCATGCTGGGGAACCGGTTTCATCTGTTTCCAAAAACACGATTTTGCGGCTTATTTACTTGCCCGGAACATAGCTTTGAAGTCATACAGCGGGCAATGCACAACCGATTACAACATTTATGGCGAAGCGTAACAGGCCTCTTCCTGCATCTGGACGCCAAGGCCATGCGCGCCCTGTGGGCCAGCCTGCTGCTTCTGGCGCTGGTCGTGGCCGTTTTCCTGATCGGCAAGTCGCCCTGGGGGCAGGAGGTCCTGAAGGGGCTGGAAGCCTGGATGGAGCGGTATCGCAATTCGCCGATGGCGGTGGTGATCGTTACCATCGTCTTCTGTGCGTCGGCCCTGTTCGGTGCGCCGCAGTTCGTGCTGATCGCCGCCTGCGTGGTGGCCTTCGGACCCTGGTGGGGCGGGTTCTACAGCTGGTTCGCCACGGTGATCTCGGCCGTCATGACCTTCTATATGGGGCGGTTCGCCGGCGCGGGCGTCATGCAGCGCCTGGGCGGCAATCATGTCGAGCGCCTGAGCGACTATATCGGCAAGAACGCTTTCTCGGCCTCATTCATCGTCCGCAATATTCCTTCGGCGCCGTTCATCGTTGTCAACATGGCCTTCGGCGCTTCCCGCGCGCCCTTCATCGGCTTCGTTGCCGGCTGTGCGCTCGGCATCATTCCGAAAACGGCTCTGGTGGCCATGTTCGGCTCGTCCTACGTCTCGGTGAAGGGCGGCAACTGGAAGATGGGGCTCCTGATGGCGGTGATCGCCCTGGCCTGGCTCGGCCTGATGCTGGTGGCGCGCAAGGTCTATACGGCGGCGAAAAACCGCCAGCCGGACGCCGGCTAAGGGTAACCTTTCTGGGCGCCGCCCCGCTTGTGAAAGCCTGATCCGAAAACCGAAACGGCCACGGCGTTTTTTCCAATGACATTTTCCGTGATCGTCTTCATTTTATCTTTTAAAAACAGTAAATTGACTAATTCGCTTGTCGGGTGAAACCATCTTTTTTCGGAACCCCCTTGAAATATGATTTCAATAAGGGCAAGTGAGGAAATTCCGGGAGCAAAAACCTGTAGACTCAAGGCAAATCTGCCCTTATTCCACAGACGCCTGTATGGCTTGCCCCCAAAATGCCTTCCTTCGCCTCTAGGGGTACGCCCCCAATTAAAAAATGTCCGGCTTTGCCAGGGCCATCTTTAAAAAACCAAGGTAGTTTATCTCAATGCTCAAGTCCTTCTTCGGCGGATTTTCCAACGACATCGCTATCGACCTTGGTACGGCCAATACGCTGATCTATATGAAGGGCCGCGGGATCGTGCTGAACGAACCCTCCGTCGTGGCGCTGCGTAATGTCGGCGGCCGCAAGCTGGTGCATGCCGTGGGCATCGAGGCCAAGCAGATGCTGGGCCGTACCCCCGGTCACATGGAAGCCATCCGCCCGATGCGTGATGGCGTCATCGCCGACTTCGAAGTCGCCGAGGAAATGATCAAGTATTTCATCCGCAAGGTGCATAACCGCAAGGGCTTCGTGAACCCCAAGGTCATCGTCTGCGTGCCTTCGGGCGCCACCGCCGTCGAGCGCCGCGCCATCAACGATTCCTGCCTCAATGCCTCGGCCCGCCGCGTCGGCCTGCTCGATGAGCCCATGGCGGCCGCCATCGGCGCCGGCCTGCCGATCCACGAGCCGACCGGCTCGATGGTCGTCGATATCGGCGGCGGCACTACGGAAGTGGCCGTTCTGTCGCTTTCGGGTATCGTCTATTCCAAGTCGGTCCGCGTCGGCGGCGACAAGATGGATGAGGCGATCACCAATTTCATGCGCCGCAACCACAACCTGCTGATCGGCGAAACCACCGCCGAGCGCATCAAGAAAGACATCGGCACCGCCCGCGTGCCGCATGATGGCGAGGGCCTGGCGATTGACGTCAAGGGCCGCGACCTGATGCAGGGCGTGCCGCGCGAAGTGCGCATCTCCGAGCGCCAGGCGGCGGAAGCCCTGGCCGAGCCGGTGGCGCAGATCATCGACGCCGTGAAGGTAGCCCTGGAAGCCACCCCGCCGGAACTGGCGGCCGATATCGCCGACAAGGGCATCATGCTGACCGGCGGCGGCGCGCTGCTGCGCGGTCTCGACATCGAAATCCGCGACCAGACCGGGCTGCCGGTTTCCGTCGCCGAGGACCCGCTGTCCTGCGTCGCTATCGGCTGCGGCCGCGTACTGGAGCATCCGCGCTGGATGAAGGGCATCCTCGACGCGACCATGTCGTAATCGGCGGGTAGTAACGCCCGGATCAGGAAAAGTGCAGCGTGGCCTACGGGGACAAGAGCGGACATTTCGAACACCTGAAACTGCCCGTGACCTGGGCGGTCATGGGCGTGGTCGCGCTGGTTTGCGTGGTCGCGGCTCTGCTGTTCCTCGGTGACCGGCGCGAGGATGCCGAATCCGCCGCCTATGCCAACCGCGCCGGCTTCGATACGGTAGCGGGCTTCCCCGACAAGGTGCTGGCCTATCCGGTCCACAAGATCGGCGACGGCACCAACTGGTTCGACGACTACTTCTTTGCGGTGCGTGAAAACCGCAAGCTGAAGATGAAGGTCGCCGAATTGACCCAGTACCGCGACCTCTATATCGAGGAAAAGGACATCAATACGCGCTATGAGCGCCTGCTCAACCTGCGCACCGAGCCGCCGGTGGTCACCGTGACGGCGCGTTCCGTGGCCGTGTCGCGCGGACCCTTTGCCAATAACCGCCTGATCGATGCCGGTTCCAACAAGCAGATTTCCTTCGGTAATCCGGTCATCACCGATCAGGGCCTGGTCGGCCGTGTCGTCGGGGTTTCGCCCGATGTCAGCCGCGTTCTGATGGTGACCGATGTCACCAGTCATGTGCCTGTTATGATCCTGCGCTCCGATGCCCGCGCCATGATGAGCGGCGACGGCGGCGGCTATCCCAAGCTCGATTTCGTGCGCGGTAAGGATTCGGTGAAGAAGGGCGATCAGATCCTGTCGTCCGGCGATGGCGGCATCTTCCCGCGCGGCCTGCCGGTGGGCGAGGCGGTGCAGGGTGTCGATGGCGTCTGGCGCGTCCGCCTCTATTCGAACCGTTCGGCGATCGATTTCGTCAAGGTTCTGCTTTTCAAGGACTTCTCGCAGCTGCCGAACGCCGACACCATCCTGCGTACGCCGCCGGTCAGCGATGTGCTGCCGCCGCCGGCCCAGCCCGTGGCGCAGACCTCTGCCTCGGCTTCGGCCTCCAGCGGCGTTGCATCGTCGTCCGCGTCTGTGGCCGCCAATGTTAAAGCTTCCAGCGCCAGTGCCTCGACTGCTTCCGCACCGCCAAAGCCCCAGTCTGGCCCCTCCAGGCCCGTGACGCCCAAGCCCGCAATACCGAAACCGGCCACGACGTCTTCAGCTTCGGCTGCGGCGCCTTCCGCGCCCGAGCTAAGGCCCTATGTGCCGTCTGCTTCGGCCGGTGCCTCTTCCGCGGGACAGAACTGATGAAGGTGCCGGGGCTGCTCGGTCTGAAGAAGCGTGGTTTTGCCGGTACGGTGATTCATCGCGGCGTGCGCGCCACAAAGGCGGCCAAGGTAATTACCGCGTGGGACTGGCTGTTCGCGCCGGCCCTGATGAGCGTGGCCCTGACCATTGTGCTGGCGACGGCCTTCCAGCCCTTCGGACTCTACTTGCCGGAGCCGGTATCGCCCTTCATCCTGGCCTTTACCTGGCCGCTGATCCGTCCCTCCTATATCGCGCCGTTCGTCCTGGGCGCCCTGGGCTTCTTCCTCGATTTCTTCTGGGGGGCGCCGCTTGGTTTCTGGACCCTCAGCCTGGTGCTGGTCTATGGCGTCCTGGCCCTGGCGCGTACCTATCTGATCGGCCAGGAATGGGGCGTGCTGTTCGGTCTCTTTCTGTTGACCGAGTTTGTGTTCTTCGGCGTGAACGTCATTCTGGCGCTGATCGATACGGGGGCGGTGGTGCGGCTGTGGGGCGTTTTCGAACAAATGTTTGCCACAACCCTGTTGTTTCCTTTTGTGCTGATCCTGCTCGAAAAGTACGTCCATTCGGACGCCCGGTTCCAGTAAGCGTTTAAAAAAAATGGCCGAGCCCTCAATCGTCTTTACGGATGTCAATGAACGCCAGGGGATGTTCAACCGGCGGATTTTTGTCATGGGCGGCGTCGTGGCGTTTGGCATGTTCGCGCTCACCGGCCGGCTGGCGCATTTGCAAATCGTCCAGGGCGGCAAGTACAAGAAGCTGGCTGCCGCCAACCAGTTCAATTTCCGCCTTGTGCCGCCGCCGCGTGGCGATATCTATGACCGTAATGGCAAGCTGATCGCCGGCAATCGCCCGTCCTTCCGCGTCATGATCGAGACCAATGAGGTCAAGAACATTGACGATACCCTGGATCAGGTCTCCTATGTCCTGCCCCAGACCCTGACCAGCCGCCGCCGTATTCTGCGCGACATCAACCAGAACCAGCGCTCGGTGCCGACCATTATTGCCAGCGACCTGAGCTGGGAGGATTTCTCCAAGGTCAGCCTCTATGCCAACGATATTCCGGGCGTGGTGGCGGATATGGACGAGATGCGCGCCTATTACTACGGCGGGGCCTTTTCGCACGTTGTCGGCTATGTCTCGAAGATCAACCAGAAGGATCTCGATAACGAAAAGGGCGCTTCGGAAAGTGACTTCAACCTGCTGCATCACCCCAGCTTCCGCATCGGCAAGTCGGGCATAGAGCGCGGTTTCGACAAGGACTTGCGCGGCGTGGCGGGCGGCAAGAAGGTCGAGGTCGATGCCCGCGGCAAGGTGGTGGCGCAGGACGATGACGGCTCCATCGAGCCGACACCCGGCAAGGATATCGTCATGACCATCGATGCCGACCTGCAGCAGCGGGCGGTCGAGGTCTTCGGACAGGAATCCGGCTCGGTGGTAATGATGGACATCGAGAATGGCGACGTTCTGTGCATGACCTCCTCGCCGGGCTTCGATCCGAACCTGTTCGTTTCCGGCATTTCCTCCGATACCTACAAGCTGCTGGCCGACTACGATCATATTCCATTGCTTGACAAGGCCCTGAGCGCGACCTTCCCGCCGGGCTCGACCTTCAAGACCATGACCGCCCTGGCGGCGCTGGAAAATGGTTACGATCCGAATACGGTCCATGTCTGCAACCGTCACTGGGCCTGGGGCGGCCGCGTCTGGGGCTGCGATGACGCCCACGGGCCGCTGAATTTGCACCAGGCCATTGTCACCTCATGCGACATCTATTTCTACCAGTGCGCCCTGGCCATGGGGGGGCCGGACAAAATTGCCGCCGTGGCCAGCAAGTTCGGCCTGGGCCAGACCTTCGATATCGGCATTGCCGGCCAGCGGCCGGGCCTGGTGCCGACCACCGAGTGGAAGAAGGAATATTACGCCAAACGCAATCCGGCCAATACCAAGTGGTTTCCCGGCGAAACGCCCAGTTTCGGCATCGGGCAAGGGGCGACCAACCTCAATCCGCTTCAGCTCTGCGTCATGGTCTCGCGTCTGGCCAATGGCGGCAAGGCGGTTGAGCCGCGACTGGTGAAGTCGATCGGTGGCAAGCCTTACAAGGAAGACCTCAATCCGCCGCCGCTGCCCTTCAAGTCGGAAAACATCGCTTTCGTCCGCGCCGCCATGGCCGACGTGGTCGCCGCCAAGATCCGGGGCGCCACCGGTGCCGGTGCCCAGCTTAATCTGGGGCCGATCATGATGGCCGGCAAGACCGGTACCGCCCAGCCGCACACCTATGATGTCGGCAGCCGCGGTGCGCACGGTGCGGTCGGTGACTGGGAAAAGCGCGATCATGCCTGGTTCGTTGCCTTTGCCCCGGCCGATGCGCCGCGTTACGCCATGAGCGTTCTGGTCCAGCACGGCGGTTTCGGCGGTTCTTCTGCGGCGCCCAAGGCGCGCGAGGTCATGCGCATGGCCCTGCTGAAGGATCCCGAAATCCAGAAGCGGATTGTCGGTATCAACCCGGCCGACCTGGTCGACAAACCCATTCCGGAAGACACGGCGCCGCAATCCGATCCGGATGTCGTGCCGCCGCCGACCGACGACATCAGCGCATAGGTAACCGCATGGTCGATTCCGCTCTTTCCCGCCCCGGACAACGCGATCGCTACGAAAGCAAGATCGCCCAGATCGACTGGCTGTTTGTCGGCCTTTTGTGCGCCCTGACCGGCATCGGCATTCTGCTGCTGTACAGCGTGGGCGGCATGAGCTGGCAGCCCTGGGCCTACAAACAATTGATTTTCTTCGCTGTCTGCCTGGTCATGATGTGCGCGCTGGCGCTGGTCGACCTGCGCGTCTGGCTGATGGGAGCCTACTGGTTTTACGGCGCTTCGCTGCTGTTGCTTATCGCGGTCGAGGCTGTGGGCGATGTCCGCATGGGGGCGCAGCGCTGGCTGAGCCTGGGGCCTGTCAGCTTCCAGCCGTCCGAATTCATGAAGCTGGCCATCGTTTTGGCCCTGTCCAAATTCTATCACGAGTGCTCGGCCAAGGACGCCAACCTGTCATGGAAGCTGCTGATCCCGGCCGGCATGATCGGCCTGCCAGCAGCCCTGGTCATGCACCAGCCTGACCTAGGCACTGCCGTGCTGATCTCGCTGACCGGCGCTTCGGTCATGATCCTGGCCGGGTTGAACTGGAAAGTTATCGCCGCCGCCGCCGTCGGCGCCGTCATCACTGTGCCCCTGGCCTTCCAGTACGTGCTGCACGATTACCAGAAGAAGCGCATCCTGACCTTCCTGAATCCGGAAGGCGATCCTTCCGGCGATGGCTATCACATCCTGCAATCGAAGATCGCCATGGGGTCCGGTGGCTTGCTTGGCAAAGGGCTGGGGCTCGGTTCGCAGAGCCAGCTCAACTTCCTGCCGGAAAAGCATACCGACTTCATCATGGCGGCGGTCTGCGAGGAACTGGGCTTTGCCGGCGGTTTCGTCATCTTCTTGCTCTATGCCCTGATCATCCTGATGGCCTTGCGTATGGCCTCGCTGTCGCACTCGCATTTCGGCCGTCTGGCGGCGGCGGGGGCCACGGCCACCTTCGCCCTCTATGTGCTGATCAATGGCGCCATGGTGATGGGCCTGTTCCCGGTGGTCGGCGTGCCCATGCCGCTGGTTTCCTACGGCGGTTCGGCCATGCTGATGGTGATGACCGGCTTTGGCCTGGTGCTGGGCGTCAAGGTTCACCGCTATCAGGAATTGCCACGACAAGCCTCCATCTTCCAGCGCTTCGAGTAAAAGCCAGGTCTTTGGTCGACTCGCGAGTTGGCTGCGCTTATATACCCGCGTCGCTTGCCGCCTGCTATTCGCCGCAAATCTCTGGCTTTTACGCACCGGTGCGTGGGAAGTAATACGCGCTGATTTTTTATGTGCTGGCGGGCAATTTGCCGTCATGACGACAAATGAACCTCCGGTCACGAAAGGCGAAAGCCGGCGCACGCTATGGGCCGCCGCGACTCTCATTGCCGTGATCGTCATCATTATCGCCGCGATTCTGATCGCACCGTCAGGCCCGCACGACAAACCGGGCGCTGATAATATCAAACCCACCGCTGCCGATCCCACGGCCAACGGCACGATGAATGGCCGAACGGCGCCGGTCGTGCCCTAGCCCTTTTATTCAGCTCAGGGCCACCAGGGCTTCATCGGCCGCCGCGACAAGGCCTTCCAGTATGCCCGGATCGCTGGAGGAGTGGCCGGCTTTTTTGACCAGGTTGAAACGCGCTTCAGGCCAGGCCTTTTTCAAATCCCAGGCCGTGGCCATGGGGGTGACCACATCGTAACGCCCCTGCACGATCCAGCCGGGGATGTGACGCAGGCGGCCGATATTTTCCAGCACCCAGTTCTCGCTTTCAAAGAAGCCACCATTCTTGAAATACCAGCTTTCGATGCGCGCAAACGCCAGCGCGAAGGCAGGGTCGGAGAATTTCGACGCCATTTCGGACGGGCCGTCGATGGAGAGGGTATCGCCTTCCCAGCCGCTCCAGGCCAGGGCGCAGCGCAGGCTTTCCGCGCGATCAGGGCCATTGAGCCGTTTGACATAGGCCGAAAGCAGGTCGCCGCGCTCGCCTTGCGGGATCGGCGCGACAAACTTCTCCCAGATATCCGGATAGATATGGCTGGCGCCTTCCTGGTAAAACCAGTTCAGCTCCGCCGGACGCACCAGGAAGATGCCGCGCAGGATCAGGCCGCTGACGCGATCCGGATGGGTGAGGGCATAGGCCAGCGACAGGGTCGAGCCCCAGGAGCCGCCGAAAACGATCCATTTTTCAATGCCGAGCTTCTGGCGCAGGGTCTCCATATCGGCCACCAGATGCCAGGTGGTGTTGTCTTCCAGCGAGATGTCTTCAGAGGCATGCGGTGTTGATTTCCCGCAGCCGCGCTGGTCGAACAGGATGATACGATAGCCATCCGGATTGAAGTAGCAGCGCAGGTTAGGTGAGGTGCCGCCGCCGGGGCCGCCATGCACCACCACGACCGGCAGGCCCTCAGGATTGCCGCTCTGCTCATAATATATCTTGTGTTTGCCGCCTGTCGGCATATGGCCGCTGTCATAGGGCTCGATATCAGGGTAAAGTCCGCGGACGGTCGTGCTTTTTGGTGCAGTCACAGAATCGGTCATAGGCTTGAGATCAATGTCAGTATGTGTCTGCCCTCACTAAAGACGTAAAATGCCTTCGCTCACAAGCCTTTTCCCGCTGACCAGCCAGCGCCGCCAGGCGATCTTTTACGCCCTGACCTATGCCGGCACGGGCGCCTCCCTGCCTTTCATGCCATTGTGGCTGAAAACCCATGGCATGACCGCGGGTGAGATCGGTATCATCCTGGCCTCGCCCCTGCTTTTGCGCGCCGTCACCGGCCCGGTCAGCGGCCTGTGGGCCGATGGTTTTCGCCTCTACCGCACCCCGCTGGTCTGGCTGGCCTGTTGTGGCGCGCTGTTCTATGCGCTGATGGCGGCGGGAGGACTTTTGCCGGCCGTACGTTTCCCACTTTACCTGATGCTGTACACACTGGCCTTCAGTTGCATGACCAGCCTGGCGCCGCTCAATGACGCCATGACCCTGCAACTGGCGAGGCAGGATAGGTTCACCTATGCCGTGCCGCGCGCGGTCGGCTCCAGTTCGTTTATCGTCACCAATATCGTGCTGGGCTTCCTGCTGGTGATCTGGCCGACGGACCTGATCCTCGTCTGGCTCGTTGTGGCGGCGATACTGACCGCGCTGGGTGGCCGTTATCTGCTGGCCGGTCTGGTGCGGCCCGGACATGCATCCGTCGGCACGGCCGGCACGGGACTGGAGCGCCTGAACGTGCTGATGCGCGACGAAGGCTTCCTGTGGCTGCTGGCCGCCATCGGCTGTCTGCAGGCCTCACACAGTTTCTACTATGCCTTTTCCACCATCATCTGGAAGGAGCGCGGCCTCTCATCGGCCACCTGCGGTTATCTGTGGGCCGTCGGCGTGGTGGCCGAGGTTGCCTTCATGGGGCTGGGCGAAGGTATCCGGCGCCGGATGGGGCCTTGGCGCATGCTGGTGATTGCCGGCGTGCTGGCCGTGACGCGCTGGGGGCTGATGGCCTTTTCACCGCCTCTGTGGGCGCTCTATCCCCTGCAGTGCCTGCACGCCATGTCGTTCGCCGCCACCTATCTGGCGGGGCTGGAACTGGTGCAGCGTCTGACGCCGAAGGGTTATGAAAGCCTGGGCCAGACGATCAATGCCGCCTATGCCAATGGCGTGATGATGGGCATGGGGACGATTGCCTCCGGCGCCATCTACACGGTCTTTGCGGCGAAGGGCTACGGCGTGATGGCCGGTGTCGCCGTTCTGGGACTGGGAAGTGCCCTTTGGCTTTATAGCCAGCGCATGCGACTGATGGCGGCAATGGTTTAGCCACGGAAAGCACGGAAGGCCGCGCTTCGCGCGTCACACGGAAAGACACGGAAATCTGAGTTTGCTGTCATTCTCGCCGGAAGGGCAGGAAAAAATATCATCAGCCATTTCGAAAAATGACGCTTCGCGTCGAAATAACCATGCAAAGAGTTTCCGTGTTTTTCCGTGTCGCTGCCTGCAAGGCAGCGCTTCCGTGTTTTTCCGTGTCGCTGCCTGCAAGGCAGCGCTTCCGTGTTTTCCGTGGCTAAACTTTAAACTAGCCCCATAGCGCCGGCGTAGCCGGATGCAGGATGGAGCCCGTGATCTCCAGCCCATGTTCGCGGTCGCGCGCCAGAAGGAGCGGGCCGTCGAGATCGACAAATTCTACCCCCTGCGCCACCAGCATGGCCGGAGCCATCGATAGCGAGGTCGCCACCATGCAGCCGACCATAATGCCCAGACCCGCTTCCATGGCCGCCGCCTTCAGGGCCAGTGCTTCGGTCAGGCCGCCGGTCTTGTCGAGCTTGATATTGACGTGGCTGTAAAGCCGGGCGCAGCGGTCCAGTTCGGCGCGGCTGTGCAGGCTTTCGTCGGCGCACAGCGGCACCGGCGATTGATAGCCCAGCAGCTGTTCGTCTTCCGAAACCTTCAGCGGTTGCTCGATCAGCTTGACATCGAGCTTCTGCATCTCCGGGGCCATGCGCACCAGATCATCGAAGCTCAGGCCTTCATTGCCATCGACGATCAGGCGCGACTTAGGCGCATTGGCCCGCACGGCCTCGATGCGGTCGAGATCGTCCGCCCCCCCGATCTTGAGCTTGAGCAGCGGACGGCGGGCATTGGCGGCGGCCTGCGCCCCCATCGCCTCAGGGGTATCCAGACTCAGAGTATAGGCCGTCTTGAGCGGGTCGAGCCGTTTCAGCCCGGCCGTCCGCCAGGCCGGTATACCGGTCAGTTTGGCATTCAGGTCCCACAGGGCGCAATCGATGGCATTGCGCGCCGCACCCGCCGGCAGAAGGTCGTGCAGGTCGCTGAAGCTCAGGCCCGCTTCGATACGCGGCCGCACGGCCTCGATATCGGCCAGGGATTGTTCGATGCTCTCGCCGTAACGCGCATAGGGTACGGCCTCGCCACGTCCAACATGGCCCTGGTCTTCCAGCTCGACATAGAGCACACGCGCTTCGGTTTTCGAGCCGCGCGCAATGGTGAACCGCCCGGTGATCGGGAAGGTCTCTTCGCGAAGAATAAGCCTCATATCAGGTCGCTGAGTGCGGCGTCGAGCAGCAGGTAGGCGCGTCCGGAATCGCTGGCCAGCACTTCGTTCAGCCCCTTGATCACGTCCTTGCCGAGCAGGGCCATGTTGATCTGCTGGTCGTAGAAGGTGGCAAAATCATTGGCGTGCTGACGCACCTGCGGGTCCGACAGCAGGCGACGGCTCAGACGGCGGATGGCGGCGGGCGCCACGCGGCGAACCACGAGACGAGCGCCTTCATTATCCTCGGCCATGATGGCGCCGATGACTTCCTCGATGCGGGCGCGGCTGAGCAGGGCGGCGGCATCGACCCCCATGGCATTGACCTCGGCGATCATCAGGTCGTCCAGGCTGTCGAATTCCGGATCGTGCGGCGGTTCTGCAGCGGTTTCCGGGGCGATTTCCGGCACGGGCGCGGCCTCGACAGGCGCGGCCCTTTCGCGCCCCTCCATGCCGCCCAGCAGCTCACGCCATGACCAGCCTTCCTGAACCGAGCGGGCCGCCGGCCTGGCGGTTTCGCGCGGCGCAGGGGCTGGGGCGGGCGTGGCTTCCGGTCCGGGGGACGGCCGGGTTTCGGAGGCCGGCATGCTCAGGCGCGACAGGCGCGGGCGCGTCACGGATGCGGGCGGGACTGGTGGCGAGACTGGGGACGAGACTGGTGGCGGCGTCATCTCAGCCACCTTGTCCGCGGCCCGTTCGATAGCGCGGCGCGGCGTCAGGCCGCGATCCCGTGGCGCTGCCGGTTCAGCAGGCGGATGGGGCAGGGTCTGGTCGCCGGAAATAACGCCCATTAGCCGCACGGCCTCGGTCAGCATGTCGTAATTGCGCTTGACCCGGTCCTGGAAGGCTGTATCGACCGCCTCGGTTTCCTGCGCCGCCTTGCGGGCGGCTTCCAGCATGGCATTGATGCCGTCTTCCACGCTCTGGCGGATTTCGGCGATGCGCGCCTGGGCCATGGTCGGCAACTGGTCGGCGCCGTTGGCCAGGTCGTTCAGGGCGGCATTAACCTCGGCAATGGTGTCGCGCGTATGGGCGAAACTGGCGTCGAGCTTCTGCGCCGTCTGGTCGCCGGCCTCGCCGATCAGATCGGCGGAGTCCTCGATCAGGCGACGGGCGGCGGCGAAACGGCTGTCGAACACCTCGTCGGCCTTCTTGCTGGCCTCGAAAATCGATTCGTTCAGTCGATCGACGCGTATCTGGGCCGTCTGCGCAGCCTGATCGGCGGCGCGCTTGGCGTCCTCTGCCGAGGTGTTGAGCTGCTCCAGCGCCTTGCGGGTTTCCTCGACCAGATCGTCGCGGGCATCGGCGGCCATCAGGGAAATATTGGACAGGGTGGCGTGAATGCGCGTCTCAAAAGCGGTCCGCTCGTTTTCGGCGGCGCCCTGGACGGCATTGAAATGCTCCTGCGCCGAGACGACGATATCGCGCAGCACGTCGATGCCGCGCGCCGAGGTTTCGCCGAGGTCGATGGTGGCGACGCGGGTGATGGACAAGGCCTCGGTCAGCTGGGCGCGCTGGTTCTCGATATGGACGGCAAAGTCTTCCTGGTCGGCACGCAGGGACAAGGCGGCGGAGACCAGACCGGCGCGCTGCTGCGACAGGCCTTCCTCGACATTGCGCACCTGATCGGCGACGCCGGTGCCGGCGGTTTCCAGACGCACAGTCTGGCGGTCGAGATCCTCGGAGGCCGTCCGGGCGACATCGGCCACATCGGCGGCGGCATTGACGATGGCGCCGGTGGAGGCGGCCAGGCTGGCCTCGGCCTCGCGCAGCTGCGCCTGGGCGAGATCGGAAGCATCGGCCACCATGCGCGCCTGCCGGTCGACGGCCTCGATGATGCCGGTGGTCTGGGTGCCCAGGGTTTCGTTCAGTGCGCCGATGGCCTCGCGCTCATGATGCAGGGACTGGGTGATGTTCTGCGTGGCGGCGCGGGCATTTTCAGCGGCGGCGGTCAGGCGCTCGGTCTCGTTTTTCAGCTGGGCGCTGAGTTCGGTAATATCGGCATGGGCCAGGCGCACAGCGCGTACGGCATGATCGACCTGTTCGCGCAGGGCGGTCACCAGATCACCGGTCTGGTGGGCCGCCGTGGCGGCGGGCGCCAGCAGGGCATCGGCCAGTTCGGCGGTGCGCTGGGCCTGGTTCGACAGGCGGGTGGCGTGGCGCAGGGCCAGTGCGGTGGCGAAGATCAGGCCGATGGGGAAGAGGGCCAGGCAGGCCAGGACCACGATGCGGAACGGCTCATAGGTCAGCGCGGCGAGGTCGGCCTGAGCGCCCAGAGCAAAAGCCGCAAGGCCGCAGGCCCACAGCAGGCTGGCAAAGGTGGCCAGACCCCAGACCAGGACGGGGGAGGCTTCGTTCTTGCGCGTCACCGGTTCCGACCGCGTCTTTTGCGGGCTCAGGTCGCGGCTGCTGCGCCGGTGTGACCTGTGCGTGCTGGATTTGGCCGGTGCGTCGCTGTTTTTGACGACGGGCGGCGTGGTTTCGGGCGGCGGTTTCAGCTCGGTCAGGGGCACCGGTGCCGGTTCGGGAATATCGAGACTGGTGTCGAAGGTGGCAGATGGCTCGGGCCCATTGTCTTCGGGCAGGGGTTCAGGCTTGGCGTCCGGCGCCACATGGGTGGGGTTGTCGAACGGCGCTTCCATGATGTCGTTCGCGCCAGCCTTCGCTTGGCTGTCTGTTGCCGCTGGCGCTGCCGGCTCGTCAAACAGGGGCCTCAGTTTGGGGCGGCCGAAAAGGTTCAGTTTCGGTTCGGAGGGTGTCTGCGGCGTGCGAGGTGGTTTCATCAATAGTATCCTGAGGCCGTTCTTTTACGGCCGGGCGACGCGTTTTCCGAAAGTTGGGACCTGTTTCTCCCAGCAGGAGAAAGCTACGTCAACTTGCGATTTTCGCAAAGCTTTTTGTCAAGATTGTATTAGGCTTAAAACGCGCTTAACGGTCAGGGTCCGCCGAAGGCGCGGAAGGTTCTTCAGGACGGGCATTGTCCGGCGCACTGGCGGGCGGCGGTGTGACTTGTGAGGGGACTGGGGGCGCGACACGGCTATCGCCGCCAAAGTGCGCCATAGCGGCCGAGATCAGCAGGGCGATCAGTCCGGTCAGCAGATTTATGAACCAGGACACGCGGGAGCCCCCTCCAGGCTGGTGATCAAGTGGCCCGACTAGACGCAGGCATGCGGTATTAACCATGGCCTAGTTCGGACTATAGGGCAATCGCTGTCGCCGATTAAGTTTCGGCTGCGTTAATCCGGTCACGCTGATGGGGATCGGCACCGTAATCGTTATCGCCTTCGTCACCGGGCTTCAGCGCCAGGAAAAACAGCAGGCTCCAGCAGGCCAGGTTGGCCAGCACGCCCAGCAGGGTCATCAGCCAGAGCAGGCCGGCCGGCATAAAGCCCCCCATGGCAAGTGACAGGCAGGCGATGAGCGGTTGCGGCGCCAGTCCCCACAGCCAAAGCGCCGAACGGCCGGTGTCGTGCAGGCGCTTGATCACCAGGCAGGCCAGCGGCCAGGCCAGCAGAACCCAGCAGACGCTCAGCACGATCGGTCCATTGACCGCCGGTACGGTGCCCAGGCCAAAGCCGATTATCACCATGACCAGCATCAGTATGGCGAGGCTGGAGAAGAACTGCGTGCCGCTGATCCGGCCCTTCGGCGAAAAGAGGAATGCGATCATGAAAAGGCCTCCGTCAGAGGCAGGCTATGCCTGGCGGGCCGGCCTGTAAAGAGGTTGCCGCTCCCCGGCCTTTGCTCTATCACCAATGGGCACCAACGGGTATTGTGAGGCAGGCCTGCATGGATTTTCCTTCCGTTGATATCCGCCACGATGTTCGCCCGGGTGAGGCGGTGGCGTTACTGGCCGGGCAGGAAACGCCTTTGATCCTCAAGGGACTGGTCAATGACTGGCCGGCAGTGGCGGTGGCGCGCCGGTCGACATCCGAGCTGATTGCCTATCTGAAGGCCTGCGATGCCGGTATTCCGGCGGAAACTTTCCGTCAGGCGCCGGGCGGGGACGGCAAGTATTTTTACGGCGACCTGCCGCAGAAGGGACGGAACGGCGGCTTCAATTTTCAGCGCGCCCCCCTGCCGCTGGCGGTCACGCTCGATCGCCTGAACGCTCTGCGCGGTAAGCCGGAGGCGGAGCATATCTATATCCAGTCGGCGCCGCTGAAGGACTTTTTGCCACGGTTCAAGGCGGAAAACCCGCTCGATGTACCGGGCGCGGAGCCGCGCATCTGGATCGGCAACCGTTCGGTGACCCAGACCCATTTCGACATCAACTATAACCTGGCCTGCCTGGTGGCGGGACGGAAGCGATTCGTCCTTTTCCCGCCTGCGCAGACCGCGAACCTCTATATGGGGCCACTGGAAGCCACGGTTTCCGGGGTGCCGACGGCCATGGCTTCACTGGAAAATCCGGACTTCGAGGCGCATCCACGATTCCGCGAGGCCTTGGGCAATGCCGTGGTGGCTGATCTGGCGCCGGGGGACGCGCTTTATGTGCCCTATATGTGGTGGCACCATGTCTCTTCGAGCGAAGATCTGAATGTACAGGTCAATTACTGGTGGAACACGGCGGGCGCCGAAATGGGTGCGCCGATGCAGGTATTGATGCTGGCCATGCTGGGGCTGCGTGACCTGCCTGCCGACCAGAAGCGGGCGTGGAAAGCTATGTTCGAGCATCTTGTCTTCAGTGGCGAGAGGGGGGGGCATCTGGCGCCTGAAGTGCGTGGAATCCAGGGCAATATCACGCCGGAACAGCGCAGGGCGATCCGGCGTGCCATCGGTCAAAATCTGCAGGATTAGGCAGCGGGGGCGTCTGGAGACGGGCCGTACATGTTTTCGTCTGGCTGTCCAGGCCAGACGGAAAGCGCGATCCCCAGTATCAGAACCGCCAGATTGCCGAGGAAGGCGACGAAGTTGAGCATGTCGGTCAGGCCGGCGGATTCGATGAGGTCGCCGCCGACACTGCTGAGCAGGCCGGGGATGAACCCGGCGAACAGGATCAGGCCCAGCCAGGCCGAGAAGCCGATATCGTGCAGGCGCGTGGCACACAGGCAAAACAGGGCGTAATAGAGCAGGACCGTCAGCACCATGGTCAGCCAGGTCATGGGCTGGTCAAGGCGCGCCGCCCATTCGTCGCTCAGGGCATCGGGCAGGATGGCGACACCGAACCAGATGATGAAGATCAGCACCTGACAGGCCCAGAAATTCAGCACGAATTGCAGGCGGTTGATGCGGCCACGCGGTGAAAACATGGCGTTGGCGCCGACGAGAATATGATGTTTGGCCATAAAGGCGATAGCCCCGGGAATATGCAACCTAACTGATCACAAATGGCGTGATCTGTAAATCAGCCTTTGTGGCGTTCGCGCAGGATATCCAGAACGTTTTCCAGTTTTGTGTCGCGCGCCATCAACAGGACCGACAGGTGATAGAGCAGGTCAGCGGCCTCGTTATGCAGTTCGTCGAGATCACCGGCGCGACCAGCCAGGGCGGTCTCCAGGCCTTCCTCACCCACCTTCTGGGCGATCTTGGCGACGCCCTTCTGCATCAGGCGGGCGGTATAGCTGTCGGCCGGGGAAGCCTGGGCGCGATCCTTCACCACATGGGCCAGATGGCCCATAAAGCCGATGCCAGGGGCGTCTTCATGGCCGAAGCAGGAGGTGGTCTTGGTGTGACAGGTCGGGCCATTCGGGCGGGCATAGACAAGCAGGGCATCCTCGTCGCAATCGGTCAGGATGCGGTCGAGTTCCAGCGTATCGCCGGAGGTCTCGCCCTTCTTCCACAGGCGGTTCTTCGAGCGCGACCAGAAGGTGACCAATCCGCCTTGCAGGGTGGCTTTCAGGGCTTCGGCGTTCATATAGCCGAGCATCAAAACCTGGAGGGTATCGGCGTCCTGCACCACGGCGGGCACGAGGCCGTCGCCCTTGGCGAAATCGATCCGGTCGATATCGGCGATGGTCAGCGGATTGGGCAGTTTGTGAGCTTCGGGCATTTTAAATCCGTACGGCTATTCCGGCGGCGCGAAGGTCGCGCTTCAGGTCCGGAATGGCAATGATTTTCTTGTGGAACACGCTGGCGGCCAGGGCGCCGGAAACGTCGGCCTGATCGAATACCTCTTCGAAATGCTCGGGCGCGCCGGCACCGCCGGAGGCGACCAGCGGAATGTCGATCAGGTCGCGCACCAGCCGCAACTGCTTGATATCATAGCCCTTGCGCACGCCGTCCTGGTTCATGCAGTTGAGCACGATCTCGCCGGCACCGCGGTTTTTCGCCTCGACCACCCAGTCGAGCGTGCGACGCCCGGCCTGACGGATCTTGTCGGGATCGCCGGAATACTGGTGGACATAGTAGTCATTGTCCATCTCGCGGCTGTCGATACCGACGACCACGCACTGCGAGCCGGCCATTTCCGCCAGTTCGTTGATCAGGTCCGGGCGTTCGAGCGCTGGCGAATTGATCGAGACCTTGTCGGCGCCGCTGTTCAGGCATTTCACCGCCTGTTCGGCCGAGCGAATGCCGCCCGCCACACAGAAGGGAATATCGAGGGCGCGGGCGATCTGGGACACCCAGTTGTAATCGACCGTGCGGCCTTCGGCGGAGGCGGTGATATCGTAAAGTACCAGCTCGTCGGCGCCTTCATCGCGATAGCGCAGGGCCATATCGACGGCATCGCCGAGCACTTCGTGGCCGACAAACTGCACGCCCTTGACGACCTTGCCGTCCTTGACATCGAGACAGGGGATGATGCGTCTAGCCAACATTGAGGGCCGCTTTCAGATCGATAATCCCTTCATATATGGCCTTGCCCACAATGGCGCCATGGACGCCCAAGGCCTTGAGATCATAGAGGTCTTCCACGGATTTCACCCCGCCGGAGGCCTGGATTTCAAGATCGGGACGCTTCTTGCGCAGGGCTTTCATCAGGTCCATGTTCGGCCCCATCAGCATGCCGTCGCGCGACACATCGGTGACCAATATGCGTTGGGCCACGCCGAACGGATAGTAGTCGAGCACCTCAAATAGGTCTAAACCTGACCCTTCGACCCAGCCATGTGTTGCTACATGAAAGAACATCTCATGATCGGGATGATTAATACTCGGGAAGACGTCTAGCGCCAGCGTAATGCGGTCCTTGCCAAAATCGCGCAACCAGCCGCGCACCTCTTCCGGATTCTTGACCGCGGCCGAGCCGACCACGACCGCTGAAACGCCCTGGTCCAGCAGGGTCTGGACGTGTTCGCGAGTACGCACGCCGCCGCCAGTCTGGATTTTCGCGCGCGACGCACGGGCCAGGCGGCCGATCAGTTCGTGCTGTTGCGGTGAGCCGGCCTTGGCGCCGTCCAGGTCGACGATATGAACCCATTGCGCGAACTCCTCATTGAAGAGGGCCAGGCGCTTGAACGGATCGGAATCGTATTTCGTCACGGCATCGAAACGCCCCTGCGCCAGGCGGACGCATTCGCCGTTGATCAGGTCGATGGCAGGGTAAAGGATCACAGGTCTACTCGCAGAAAATTCTCTAAAATCCGGGCACCCGTCGCACTGGAACGCTCCGGGTGGAACTGGCAGCCGAACACATTGCCTTTGCGCACCATGGCAGCGAAGGGCGCGCCATAGGTGCTGGTGGCCAGGGTGAAGTCATTGACCGGGCAGACAAAACTATGGACGAAATAGGCGAAGTCCCCGTTTTCCAGACCGGCGGTCAGCGGATCGTCTTTGAGGACCTCCAGTTGGTTCCAGCCCATATGCGGCACCACCATATCGGGCGTGGCGGTCATTTTCGTGACCTTTCCGGGGATCAGGCCGAGGCACGAGACATCGCCTTCTTCCGACCCTTCAAACAGCAGTTGCTGGCCGAGGCAGACGCCGAGCAGGGGCACTTTCAGGCCACGGATGGTGTCGAACAGGCCCAATTCATGGATGCGCGACATGGCGAAGCCCGCTGCGCCGACGCCGGGCAGGACCACTTTCGACGCTGCCGCGATTTCCGCCGGATCGGAGCTGAGACGGGCTTCCGCACCCAGTCGTTCCAGGGCAAACAGAACGGAGGCGGTATTGGCGCAGCCGATTTCAATAACGGTAATCACTAGGCCAACATGCCTTTCGTGGAGGGCAGGGCGTCGCCTTCGATGCGTGTCGCCTGACGCAGGGCGCGGCCGAGCGCCTTGAAACAGGCTTCCGTCTTGTGGTGGTCGTTGCCGCCGGTGACCTCGACATGGATCGAGGCGCCAAGCGTTTCCGACAGCGAACGGAAGGCGTGCGCGGTCATTTCCGTCTGGTAGTCACCGATATGCGTGGACTGGAACTCGCCCTTGAAGACGCAGAACGGACGGCCGCCGAGATCGATCGAGACCTTGGCCTCGGTCTCGTCCATCGGCAGGACAAAGCCGAAGCGCGCCATGCCGACGCGATCACCGAGCGCGATCTTCAGCGCCTGACCGAAGGCCAGCATACAGTCCTCAACCGTATGGTGGGCATCGATTTCGAGGTCGCCTTCACAGGCCAGTTGCAGCGAGAAGCCGCCATGCGTGGCCACCTGATCGAGCATATGATCGAAGAAGCCGACACCGGTATGAACCTTGACCGGCTTTGGCTGGTCGAGATTGACCTGCACCGAGATCCTGGTTTCCTTGGTGTCGCGCAGGATTTCGCCGACGCGCGGTGCCTTGTCGGCCGGCGCCACATCGAGGGCACGTAAGATTCGGTTATTGGTGGCGACATCGCCCAGCGCCAGCAGCAATCCGGTCGGCGTCACCTGCGGACTCAGGCCCAATCGCTTGAGCGCCGTCTGGGTCTGCAGCAGGGCTTTCGGGCGCAACAGCATGAAGGGGCCGTCATTGAGATCGAAGCTCTCCAGTTGCTTCGATCGCGACAGGGCCTCGCGCACGCGGTCCTGCTCGTTGCGGATCAGGTCGACGCGCGATTGCAGGGTAAGCGCGCGGGATGGCGACAAGGCGGCTTCGGCGGCGCGGACCGAAGGCGTCGGCAGCGGGTGCGGTTCGCAGAACTTCAGCAGGCCCTGCAGGGTCTTGGTGTTGGCGATCAGGGCGCCGACACGGGCTCCGGCCATGCCGAACAGGTAGGACAGGCTTTTCAGCACGACCACATTGGGCTCGACGGTTGCCAGCTCGACCAGGCTAGGGGCCGTGCAGGCGTCGAAATAGCTTTCGTCGATCACCAGCAGGGTCGGGAACAGATCAACCGCCAGGGCGCGCGCAGCGGTCAGGCTCCACGCCTTGCCGTCGGTCTGGCGCGGATTGTGGACGAGGTAGAAACCGCCGCCCTTGCTGAGAGGGCCGTTTTCAGGCGGCTTGCGGATGCTCAGGTTATAGACGCCGCACAGGTCTTCCAGATAGTGGTCGTTATTGGCCCACAGGAACTCGTGGCCATGCACGCGCAGGCGGCGCATCAGGATTTCCATGGCGTGCGAAGCGCCGCGCGTTACCATCAGCTGGTGCGCCTCGACGCCGTAATAATCGGCCATGCGCTCGCGCAGGGGTTCCAGCGAGGGAGGCAGGGATTCCAGACCGGAACCGGAGGCGTTCAGGGAAGAGAAGGGCGAGTTAAACATCTAAACTTCCAATCTAAAGTCAGCTGCCAGCGCGTGGGCCTCAAGGCCTTCGAGACGGGCGAGGCGGGCGGCGGCGGGGGCGATGGCGGCGGCCCCTTCACGGGTCGCTTTCTGGACGACAAAGCTGGTCAGGAACGAGCGGACCGTGATGCCGTCCCAGGCGCGTGCGGCGCCATCGGTCGGCAGGACGTGGCTGGGGCCCGCGGCATAGTCGCCGAAGGTTTCGGCGGCATAGGTGCCGGCGAAGATGGTGCCGGCGGCGGTCAATTGCGGGATCAGAGCATCGACGTCAACCACCTGGATCGCCAGGTGTTCCGGGCCGTAGAGGTTGGAGACCTCGGCGGCTTCGCTAAGCGACGACACGACAAACAGGCGGGCCTGTTCCAGCGAGGCGCGGGCGATGGTTTCGCGCGGCAGGCGCGACACCTGCGCCTCGACCTCGGCATCGATCTTCGCGGCGATTTCGGCTGAGAGCGCCACCAGGATCACCTGCGCGTCGGCATCGTGCTCGGCCTGTGACAGGAGGTCTGCGGCGACCAGTTTTACATGGGCGGTGTCATCGGCAATGACCAGCAGTTCGGAAGGCCCGGCCGGCATGTCGATGGCCAGACCAGAGACACGCTCCGTGGCCAGACGTTTGGCTTCGGCGACATACTTGTTGCCCGGTCCGAACAGCTTGTCGGCGGGGGGCGTGCCTTCAAAGGCGCCGAGCGCCAGACCGGCAATGGCGTGCGCGCCGCCGACCAGCCACATGTCTTCCAGGCCGGAAGCGGCAGCGGTGGCAATCATCATGGGGTGGATTGAGCCATCGCGCGCCGGTGGCATGACACAGACACGGTTGGGCACGCCGGCCACAAGCGCGGGCACGGCGGTCATGATCAGGGTCGAGAACAGCGGCGCGGTGCCGCCGGGGATATAAAGCCCGGCCGTGGTGATCGGGCGATAGACGCGTTGCAGGCTGAGCCCCGGTTTCGGCGCGATCAGCGGACCGTCGGTGGGCAGTTCGGCTTGCTGGAAGGCGCGGACATTTTCGACCGCCAGTTCCATGGCCGCCAAATCTTCGGTGGTCAGACTTGAGCGTGCGGCATCGACCGTGGCACGGTCCAGTTTCACATAGCGCGGGGCGTGGCCATCGAGCTTGACCGACCAGTCGGAGACGGCGGCAAAACCGCGTGCGTCCACGTCGTCAAATATGGTGCGGACAGTCTCTGCCACACGCGCATCGCGGCGGTTTTCCGGGCGCGCCAGGGCCGCCTTGCGCTCAGTGGCGTTCAGATTTTTCCAGACAAAGGTCTTCATCGTTACTCAGAGGCTCCTCGCCTCACTTCATCATCTTCTCAATCGGCAGGACCAGGATCGCCGAGGCGCCGGCCGCTTTCAGTTTATCCAGCGTGTCCCAGAACACGTTTTCCTGGCAGACCGCATGGATGGCGACCGTATCCTCGCGCCCGGCCAGTTGCATGATCGTCGGAGCATCGGCGCCGGGGATCATGCGGATGATCTCGTCGAGATGCGCCTTGGGGGCGTTCATCATGACGTACTTGGCGCCGGTCGAGGCCGTGACGCCATCGAAGCGGCGCAGCAGCATGTCATAGGTATGGGCCAGTTCCGGCGGCGGGGCATGCGGCGCCTTGATCAGCACGGCTTCGGATTTCAGCACCAGATCGGTGGCCTTCATGCCGTTGGCTTCCAGGGTCGCGCCGGTCGAGACCAGATCGCAGATGGCCTGGGCGATCTTCATGCGGGGGGCCACTTCGACCGCGCCGCGCATCTCGACGATCTCGGCCGTGACGCCGTTGTCCTTCAGCCATTTGCCGAGGATATTGGGATAGGAGGTGGCGATACGCTTGCCTTCCAGCCATTTCGGGCCGGTGTAATCGACATCGTTCGGTACGGCGATTTTCAGCGTGCAGGAACCGAAGCCCAGACGTTGAACGATCATGTCTTCCAGATCGCGGTCCGGAAAGTGCTCGGCCAGCACATTGTAGCCGACGATGCCCAGTTCGGCGACGCCGTCGGCCACGAAGGTCGGGATGTCGTCGTCACGCACGCGCAGCAGGTCGATTGGCTGATTTTCGATGCGGTACAGCAGTTCGTTGGCGCCCTTGATGATGCGCAGGCCCGCACCGGAGATCAACTCGCCCGAGCGATCCGCCAGACGGCCGGATTTTTGAACAGCAATGCGTAAGCGGGGTTCAGTCATAACCTACTCTTGTCTCTGTACCTCCCCGCTTGTCGGGGAGGGGGACCGCACCGAAGGCGCGGTGGTGGGGTTTCTTACTTCGTCTTCAGTTTATCCAGCACAAGCCGGTAACCCTGATGTGGCATTTCGCGCAGGAACCGGGCCACGCGGGTGACCGTCGTGGTGCTGGCGCCGGTGCGCTCGGAAATTTCGCGGTAGCTCAGATCGCCGGCATCGAGCAGGCGGGCCACCTTGAAACGTTCGGCAAAGGCGCGCAGTTCCGATGGCGTGCACAGGTCATCGAGAAAGGCCTTGACCTCCTCGATCGATTCCAGACCGAGCAGCGCTTCGGCGAGTGCGTCGGAGTCCTGCCTGCTGATTTTGCCGTCGTTGAGCGCCACTGTGTCACCGTAGTAGTGTGTTATCGTGCTGATACATTAACACATGCAGGTGCGCAAGCGGGAAATGCGGAATTTCAGAAAACGCTTTTAGCGTTCGTGTAATTCGATTGAACCGTTTTTGTAAACCGATCGGCTTATTCGGGAGATGTAAACGCGTACTTGGGAACGATCATGGCGCAGTTCGGATTTGTGAACAGAAGAAGTGTCCCGGGCGTTTCCACCAGATCAAATATCTGGTTCCACTCCAGATGGCTGGAGGTTTCACCGACGTGCTTTGTCAGGCCGGAAGCGGAAAGAGCGACGCTCTGCCTGCGTTTTGAAGCTGGCCCGAACAGGTAGCTCACAGATTGCCAGGCAAAAATAAGCAAGGGGCCGAGAATAAAGACCATTACGCCGGCCATGACTGCGGCACTGATGGCGAATACCAAGAGCATGAGTATGGCGAACCATATAAGGTAGTTGCCAAGGCCTGTGGACAGCTGACCGTAGGAAGGCGCCATGCCGAAAAGCATCAGCAGGCATATAATGCCTGTGTAGATCATGAAGCGCTGGCGATTTCTCTTACCCATCCAATTTTTTCGCAGCCAGACCCAGACAAACGCTGACTGATTGCCGAAGCTGATGCGGTATTCATTTGTTTTAGGGGCCATGCCTTTTTGTGCGTGAACTCACTTATGACGTCAACCAGCGAACCGCTCTTTCGCTGCCAGGCCCAGACCGCTGGCAACGGAGGAGAAGCGGTCGCCATAGTGCATCCGTGCGGACGGGAAAGCCGCCTGCATCGCGGCTTCAAAACCGGGCAAAGCCGTCGAGCCACCCGTCATGAACAGGGTCTGGATGGCCTCAGGCGCCAATCCCGCCCGCTCGATAACGGTTTCCAGCGCCGTGGCCACGACCTTGCTGACTTCCTTTTCGACACTGCTGGCCAGGGTTTCGCGGCTGATATCCAGTTGCCAGTCCGGATCGATGGTCGTGAAATCGACGGTCGTCGTCTCAGAGTCAGAGAGCGCGATCTTGGCCTTTTCGATGCGGTTGGCGATATCGTGACCGGCCTGACGTTCGATCACCTCCAGCAGGCGCGCCGTCTTTTCGCGTTCGCCCGACAGATAGTGGGTCTGGCGCAGGGAGGTCATGGCCTTCTGCGTATAGAGGAAGTTGATCAGGTGCCAGGTGGCTAGCTGCACATAGGGCTGGCTCGACATCTCATTGCCGTTCTTCAGCCGTCCGCGGAAACCGAGATCGCGCATGGCGGTTTCCAGGCTGAGGCGGGTATCGAAGTCGGTACCGCCGATATGGACGCCGGCATTGGCCAGGATATCGCGCTTTCCGCTGCCCAGGCGCAGTACCGAGAAGTCGGACGTGCCGCCGCCGATATCGACCACCAGAACGATTTCCTCGCGGTCGAGCGCTTGCGCATAGTCGCGCGCCGCCGCCAGTGGCTCGTATTCAAAGCTGATGTTTGTGAAGCCTTGCGCCTCGGCAATGCCGCGCAGTTCGGCTTCGGCGCGGGCATCGGCCACCTCGTCGCCATCGACGAAATGGACCGGACGGCCCAGCACCACGTCTTCTATGGTTTCGCCGGCAAAGGCCTCGGCGCGGCGCTTCAGCTCGGCGATATAGAGGCCGATAATGGCGCGGAAATCCTTGCGACCGCTGCCGATCTGCGTCGTTTCCTTGATCAGCGAGGAACCAAGGATCGATTTCAGCGCGCGCATCAGCCGGCCTTCGTAGCCGTCAAGATATTGCGCGATGGCGGCGCGGCCGATCACGGTCTGGTCGGTTTCGAAGTTGAAGAAGATGGCCGAGGGCAGGGTAACCGACTCGCCTTCGATCGGCACCAGTTGCAGGCGCTCGCCCTGACCGACGCAGACAGCAGAGTTGGATGTACCGAAATCGATACCGCAATAGGGGCGAGACATGGGAGCGACCTTTGGGGAGAAGGGCCGGCGTCTTTAACCGTCTTTCCCCTTCAAGACTAGCCTAAATCTCGATCAGCACATCCGGCAGTTCGTTGGGATTGTCCTCGCCCGGCGGGAAGTGGGCGGCCAGGGCTTCGCCGCACTTTTCAACGGCGGCCTCGAAACCGCTGGTCAGGTCGCCATCCTTCACATGTTTGAGCAGGGCCGCGATGGTGTCGTTCCACAGGCTCTTATCGACCTTGGCATAGATGCCCTGATCGGCGATGACCTCGACAAAATGTTCTTCCAGCGCGCAGAAGATCATGACGCCGGTCTGGCCCTGGGTCAGGTGCAGGCCGCGGGCATAGAACTGCTCCATCGCCTTCTGGTGGGCCTTGCGGTTGCGCGTGGCCTTGGGCGTGAGGATCAGTTTCAGACCGGTGAAGCGGATCAGCGCGTAGACGATGGCAAACACGATGACCTGCAAGAAGCCATAGCTGATCAGGACTTCCCAGTCGGCGAAATCGCCACTGACGCCAAGGCCGTTCCAGCCGAAGATGCGGGTCAGCAAAGGCTCCAGCCATTCATGCGGCAGGGCGCCGAAGGTCGCCAGCAGCAGGGGCGCGATAAAGGCGGTCACTGCCGCCCAGCCAAGCGGGGTCTCGCCGTAATCGAGCGCCTTGGTTTTGATGACGCAGGTGATCTCGCCGGACGTATTCACCTCTGCTTTGGCGATGGCCGCATTGATGCGGCTATGGTCGATTTTCAAGGTCATGTTACCAGCTTCCCGAACTGCCGCCGCCGCCGAACGAGCCGCCGCCGCCACTGAAACCACCGCCGCCGCCGAAGCCGCCACCGCCACCCCAGTCACCGCCGCGTCCGCCGCCACCCAGGATATTGCCGAGCAGGAACCAGGGCAGCCAGCCGCGTGAGAACAGCACGAAGATGATGATGATGAAGATCAGCAGGGGCAGGGGAATGCCGCCTTTCCGGTCATTGCCAGTATCGGCCGCCGCCTGGGCGGCCTGTGCCTTCTGGATAGCAACGCCGCGATCCTGCGCCAGCTGCGCAATGATCTGGTCGGTGCCCGCCACGATGCCGGCCTCGTAATTGCCCGCCTTGAACTCCGGCAGGATGGCTCGCTGGATGATCAGAGACGACAGGGCGTCGGTCATCACCGGTTCCAGACCGTAGCCGACCTCGATGCGGACCTTACGCTCATTGGGCGCGACGATCAGCAGAATGCCGTTATCCTTGTAGGTCTGGCCATTGGAAGCCGCCGGTCCGCCGGCCTTCTGGCCGATGCCCCAATGGCGGCCCAGTTGATAGCCGTAATCGGAAATCTCATAGCCCTGCAGATCCGGCACGGTGACGATGACCACCTGATCGGTGGTGGCGTCTTCCAGGCCCTTCAGCTTGGCGGTCAGGTCCTGTTTGGTGGCATCGGATAGCAGGTGCGCATCATCGACGACGCGCTGGTTATTCAGATCGGGATATTTGGGTTCGGCAAAAGCCGCATTACCCCAAAGGCTGGCGATAAGCACAGCCAAGACCACCCAGAAGGGTTTGAGTAAACGGTTCATCCGGGTGGCCTTGCTGGCGACTTAGTTCGAAGCTGCGGCGGCCGGGGCGGCCGGCTTGTCGAAGCTGACGACCGGCGCCGTTTCGGCACCGGCCTGGGCGGTGAAGAGTTCCATCGGCTTGCTGGAGCCATAGAGGGTCTTCGCCCAGATCACGCTCGGAAAGGTGCGCAGGCTGAGGTTATATTGCGTGGCGGCGGCGTTATAGTCGCGGCGCGCAATGGTGATACGATTATTGACGCCTTCGATCTGGCTTTGCAGGGTCAGGAAGTTCTCATTGGCCTTCAGGTTGGGGTACTGCTCCTGAATGACCATCAGGCGGCCGAGCGCCGAGGACAGGCCGTCCTGCGACTGCTGGAACTGTTTGAACTTTTCCGGATCGCTGATCGTCGAGGCGTCGACCGTCACCGAGGTCGCCTTGGCGCGGGCCTCGACCACGGCGGTCAGGGTGCCTTCTTCGTGGGCGGCGGCGCCCTTGACGGTGGCGACGAGGTTAGGGATCAGGTCGGCGCGGTTCTGGTAGGCGTTCTGGACATCGGCCCAGGATTGCTTGGCCTGTTCTTCCTTGGTGGGGATATTATTGACCCCGCAGCCGACGAGGCTCAGCGCAAGACCGGCGGCAGCGACAAGACCGAGAATACGCGTAAATTTCATGAAAGGCGCTCCTTTGTTGCCCGATGCGCGGGAGACTGCCAAACGCGCCCCCAACGCCGTCCTTATGTGGCCCTTCTTAACCCAATTTAAAGGGGGCCGGAAGGGGCGGCCGCAAAAGCTTTCACTTCCGGTTGCAGAGTGCGGGAGACAGGTGCCGGAATCTGGTCTATGCTCATAAGGCTATCGAGGGGGAATATCATGAAATCTGCCATACTGTCCGTGACCTGTGCCGTTCTGGCGCTGGTTGTTTTGCCCATGCGTGCGATCTCGGGCGAAACTGCCGACACCTCGCCGAATATCGATGAATTGACTAAAAAGGCCGAGGTCGGCGATGTGCGGGCCATGGATGAACTGGGAGAGATCTATTATCGCGGCAAGGGTGTGCAGGCGGATTACGACCTGGCCTTCAAATGGCTGGACAAGGCCGCGGCCACCGGCGACGCCCAGTCTGAGGTCGATCTTGGCGACCTCTATGTTTCGGGCAGTGGTGTGAGCCGGGATCCGGCGATGGCATTGAAGCTCTATCGTCAGGCGGCCGCCCAGAACAATGCCGATGGCCAGTACAGCGTCGGCTGGATGTACGAGAATGGCGAAGGTGTCGACGAAGACGACGCGGAAGCAGCCAAATGGTACAAGCTTTCAGCGGATCAGAACTTTGCCCGTGCGCTTAATCATTTGGGTGATCTCTACTATTCAGGTCGGGGCGTCGCTAAGGACTATGTTCAGGCGATGGCTTTGTATCGTCGTGCGGCCGAGCAGGGAGATGGCTATGGCTATAGTGCCCTGGGCGATATGTACAGAAATGGTGAGGGCGTGGCCAAGGATGCGGGGCTGGCCTTGGAAAATTATCGTAAGGCGGCCGAGGTGAAGGAGTGCGGTGGCCTGTACGCCATGGGGCGCATTTACGAAAAAGGAGAGAGCGGGCAACCCAAGGACCTGTCGCAAGCACGGAAATGGTACCAGGCGGCGGCGGACGAAGACTGCATCGGTGGTGAGTTGGCCATGGGGCGTTTTTACGATGAAGGTATAGCCGGTCCGACGGACGATGGAGAAGCTTTCAAATACTTCGCCCTGGCGGCGATGAACGGAAGCAGCCTGGGCCAGGTCAAGCTCGGAAGCAGCTATTTCTATGGCTGGTTCCTGCCCAGCGATTACGGTCAGGCGCTCAAATGGTATCAGAAGGCCGCGGACAAGGGCTATGCGCCGGGACAGTACAAGGTGGGGTACCTCTATGCCAAGGGGTATGGCGTCAAGGCGGACTATGTCGAGGCGCTGAAATGGCTGCGGCTATCGGCCGCGCAAGGCGATGACGATGCTCAGTACCAGCTGGGCGCCATGTATGAAAATGCCCAGGGTGTGCCGCAGGACCGCAAGACGGCCCTGATGTGGTATCTTCTGTCAGCGGCCCAGAAAAACGAGGATGCGCAAAAAGCCGTCGAAGCCCTGAAAAAGCAGATGTCGGGTTTCGATGTTCATGCGGCGCAAACCCAGGCGGATGCCTTCAAGCCGACGGACAGCCAATAAAAAACGCCTCCCGGCAAAACCGGGAGGCGTCATAGTCAAGTCTGCCCGAAGATCAGAAACGGGTATCGAGCGTCAGCATGGCTGTGCGCGACTGACCCGGATAGTAATAGTTGCCGCTGTCGTAGAAGGCATTGCCCGAATATATCTGAGCCTTGTACTGCACGTCGAACAGGTTCTTGATGTTCAGACGCAGGTAGGTTTCGTTAAGCGGTCCGACCTTGCCGAGCTTGTACTGCACATCGGCGTTCCACAAGGTGTAGGCCGGGGCGTAATCGACGTTCGCCAAAGAGGCATAACGCTTGCCGGTATATTTGCCATTCAGGCCGAATTGCCAGTCGCCGATCTTGTAATCCGCGTTGAAGGCGTACATCAGGCGCGGCACCTTACCCAGTTGCATGCCCTTGGTGTAATCGTACTTACCGGCGGCATACTCGTAGTCGTTCAGCATCTCCGTCTTGGTATAGGAGGCCGACGCATAGAGGTTCAGTCCCTTCAGCGGGCGAACGCCAATTTCGGCATTGGCACCGGTCATGCGGGCGTTGCCGACATCCGTGGCGATAGAAAGCTGCAGTTCTTCATCCCAGCCGGTTTCGATGCGGTGCTGGAAGTCGGTCTTCCACAATGAGGCCGAAGCGCTGATCAGAGGCGATGAGTAGCGATAGCCCAGATCGAAGGTCTGGGAGGTTTCCGGTTGCAGATTCGGCGTGGTTAGTGAGTACAGGGAATCGGTACGCGGCGCCGATATCATTTCCGAATAGCTGGCATAGATCGACTGGTGGTCGGCGATCTTGTAGCTCACCCCCAGGTTCGGCAGGTACTTCTGGTAATCGACCTTGAAGCTGGTGGCAGCTTGGTATGCGCCGGATTTCAGGGCGCTGGTGCCGAAAACGGTGGTGTCGCCCGGATCGGTCGGTTCGCAATAGGCGTAGCTTGCGGCTTGGTAGCAGTAGTTGTTCAGCTCGCGCTTGAAGTCCGGAATGCGCAAGCCCAGATCGACCTTCAGCTTGTTGTCGAAGAAGTAGCCACCGTAGGTGATGGCGAACTGGCTGAGATCGGCATAAGACTGGCGGTTGCGACGCTGGATCTGCTGGCCGTCCGAGCCGATCACGGCGTAGCTGTCGTCCTTTGATAGCGGGTCCGGAATGCTCAGGTCGCTGGTCAGGAAGGTGGTGGCGCCGGTCTGGCGGTGATCGCCATGATCATAGGTATAGGCAACGCGCAGGGTGTTGGTGTCGTTGAGGTACCAGATCAGCGAGCTGTTCAGCGTATAGCGCTTGGTGCGAGTCAGGCTGGGGTAGAACACATATTCCGAACCAATCGTGCCGTCGCCATTGGCGTCATAATTGATCAACTGGCTGTAGATCTGCGAGCCGATCTTGCCGGTGCTTTCATCCAGCAGATAGACTTGGGTGCCGCCGTCGGCCTTGGTGTACTGGAAGCTGGGGTCAATCGTCAGAACCAGGTTGTCACGCAGGTGGAACTTCGACTGGAGGCGCAGACTGCCGTTGTCGGTCGGGTTGATCTTCCAGCCGTAATAGGCGCCGGAGCTGGAACCGGTCGCTGTTGACGTCGATGAATTGATCGTGCCGGCGAAGTCCATGTCATAGTCGGAAGTGTATTCCGATGCGCTGACATCATAATAGCTGTTATTGCGGCTGCGGTTATAGGTGAAGTTCAACGAGACGAAATCGCCTTTGTCACCGAAGGGCTGGTAGAGGCCGCCATTATATTGCTGGCGCTTGACCGAACCGTAGCCCTTCCACTTGTCCGAAATCAGGTTGGAATAGGTGAGGTAGGCGGTGGTGCCCCAGGGACCGAACTTGCCGCTGTCGAAACGCAGAAATTCACGGTGATAGCTGTTGTCGCCAAGCGTTTCCTTGACCTGGAAGCCCATTTTCTCGGACGGCTTTTTGGTGACAAAGTTGACGGTGCCGCCGCCGGCTGCTGCTGTGGGGCTGTCGACATCGGTGCTGCCCAGATTTACGTCGATGCGTGAGTAGAGTTCGCTGTCGATATTCATGGTCGGATAGATGGCGTAGTTGCCAGTATCGTTCAGGGGCATGCCATCGAGGATGAGGGCGATGCGTTGTGAATCAAAGCCGCGCAGGGTGATATCAAAACCCACCGAACCTGTGGCGTCCTGGTCGGTGAAGTTTACGCCCGGCAGCAGGTTGATCGCATCGAGCGGTGAGCCGGGTGCCTGGGTGTCGAGATAATCCGACGTGATCGACGAGCGGGTCTTGGTGACGGTTTGCTCGACGCCGAGACCGGCGGCCGACTTCTTACCGGCGCCTTTTACGACGACGGTGGTGGTTTCCAGTTCCTGGGTGGCGGTGGACTGCGCCGACGCCATGCCGGCAACGAACAGGCCGGTCAGCGCAGTGCCGGCCAGGATAAGTGATTTGGTCAATTTCATAGGAAGCATTCCCCATTGTGATAGAGTACACAGCAATGCCGTTCATAAGGGACGCAGTTATCCGCCGGGAAAAACGGTTGTTTCCGTTTAGACCGCTGTAAATGAAAGGTTTTTGCTGAGGGGGTGCTTAACGGCGCTTATGGCACTTTTCTTACAAATCAGATGAAGGTTTGGTGACATGGGGCTCAATAGATCTTTGTGCCGTATATTAGACACATACGGTGTTCATTGAACGCTGTTACATTATTCTGTTGTGTGAATTTATACTGAGGTTATGCTTTATCTGGCGAATGAATACGGCGGTGAAATAAATCGTCGATGTCATCAGATGTGTCTGAGCTTTTCGGTTTCGGACTTCAACACGTCGATCGTTTGAGTCAGATAGCGGCCAATGACCTCTAATTGCTCTGGCGTATATTGACTGGCCATATCCGTCATCGCGACGCTGAGTGAGCCGTAGATCGGTCCGAGTATCTCCGCAATTTTTTCCGGCTGGCGGATGCGGACCAGAAGGCTGCGGCGATCATCGGGATTGGGGGCGCGGCTGGCATATCCGGCTTTTTCCAGACGGTCGACAATACCGGTGATGGCGCCGGTGGTCAGGCCGGTCGCCTGCGCTAACTGGCCTGGCGTGGCCACTTCCAGATCGCGCAGAACGCCCAGGCAACGGCTTTCCGCCGCGCTCATGCCGAGCCTTCGCGCCACGGTTTCATGAAAGGTGATAACGGCGGTGGCCAGTTCACGGCCGGGGTTCGGCATTGCATTTATCTTAGACATAAGATATTTATACATGAGATATGTGGGGCGGGGAAGACGAAAACATGCCTGATGCGGTGAAAAAATCGTGGTTACACAAGATATTGCCAGCCCTGACGCTGATGGTCATGGCGCCGCTGATTGCCGAGGTCCTGCCCGGCGCCACGCGCGTCAGTGCCTTGCTTGGCTTTCCGGCCATCTTCATCATGGAAGTCCTGATCTGGGGAACGGGCGCCGTGCTGGCGCGCTACTGCGTGCGCCGGTTTCGGCTGGGCTGGTTCAATCTGGTTCTGCTCGCCCTGGCCCTGGCCGTGGCTGAGGAATGTCTGATCCAGCAGACCTCCTTCGCGTCTCTGGTGGTGCAGGTCAAGGGCGTGGAATACGGCCGCGCCTTTGGTTTCAACTACGTCTATTTCACCTGGGCCCTGCTTTATGAAGCGATCTTCGTGGTCTGCGTGCCGGTGGCATTGTGCGAATTGCTCTATCCGACGCGTAAGGATGGCCCGTGGCTGAATATCTGGGGCATTATCCCTTTGGTGATCCTGTTCGTGCCGGCCGCATTCGCCGCCTGGTACGGCTGGAATATCATCGCGCGGGCCAATACCTTCCATCTGCCGCCCTATTATCTGCCGCAAAATCTGGCGATTATTTCCGTTGTGGTCCTCCTCGTTCTGATTGGCCTGGCCATCGGGCCGTTTCGGCGCCGGCTGGCGGCGCCGGCAAAACCGGCCAATCCGCCGCACCCGCTTGTGCTGGCGGGGCTCGGCCTGTTGGTGGCGGGGGGCATCTTCGCCATCGAGGTCCTGGCCTTCGGCGCCGCGCCACAGGTGCCGACCGTCGTGCCGGTTTTGGCGGGTGTCGTTCTGGCCTTGCTGATGATGGGATTTGTGCCGGGGTGGATGGCCTCGCCGCAGTGGACGACCGGACATATGATCGCCATGACATTCGCGATCGTCTGGGGCAATTTTGGATGTCTGTTCATCGGCTTCGGCAGCGGTATTGATCTCTATGGCAAGATCGTACTGGATGTATCGGGCGTCCTGCTGATGATCTGGCTGGCCGTTCACGCGCTGCGCAAAAAGGTTTAAGACGGCAGGATGATCCGTCGCCTGATCCGTTCGCTGCTCACATGGCCTGACCTGGCAGGCTGGCTGCAATCTGGGCTGATCAGCGCGGTGACCCTGGCCCTTATCGTATCGATTGCCGCGCCGAATGGCCTGTTCATCTGGCAGCCGCATCCCAGTGGCTGGCTCATGCGCCTGCTCAGCGTGATGTGCGTGCCGGCGTTTAGCGAGGAGCTGGTCTTTCGTGGTCTGCTGGTGCCGGATCGCGGCGAAACGCGCCGACCCGGCTTATGGATCGGGCTGGCGGTGCTGGCCTTCACTGCCTGGCATGTGGTGGAGGCGCTTTTCATCCTGCCGGGCGCGCACCTGTTTATGACACCGGCGTTTCTGTTGTGTGCGGGTCTATTGGGACTGGGCTGTGCCTTGATACGCTATCGCACAGGTTCGATATGGCCCGCCGTCATCCTCCATGCCCTCCTGGTGTGGACATGGCAGACGGGGTTCGGCGGGCCGGATATCAGACAATTATTGGCTCACGCCGCATAAAGCTGAGCATGCGCCAGGGGCTTGTGCATGACGTAGTCGGTCAGGTCCCCCAGATCGGAGGGGATTTCGCGGGCGATCTTGAAACCGCTGCGCAGGCAGAAATTGACCGCCGGATCGTGATCCTTGTGGATGCACATGACGACGTCTTCGGCCGGGCTGAAATAGTCCTGGGCAGCGTGGATCAGAGCCTTGCCGAGGCCGAAGCCACGGAAATCCTGCAAGACGCACAGCTTGGTAATCCAGATGCGGGTGCCTTCCAAGTGCGCCGAGCAGAAGCCGACATCGACGCGGCCGACGCGCATGACGAAATAGACGTGCCCCTTGTTCATGATCTCGTCTTCCAGGCGGTCGAGATCGAAAGCCTGGCTGACCAGCATGTCGATCTGATCAGGGGGAATGCTGGCCCGGTAGGATTTGGGCCAGACCTGCATGGCGATATCGCGCACAGTATCAAGTTCGGAAATGGAGATAGGGCGGGTTTGCGGCGTGAGGGTCATGGCGTAGCTCCATGGCTTTTAAATGAGAGTAGGGACTCGACCTCAGATCAGCTTTATCAGACTCCACAATTTGTGCAGAAATGGGGCGAACTTCTTTTCACCGGCGCTTTAATGAAGCGTTAGGAGAGGTTAACACAGAAAAAGTGCGCGGGTAAGTTGATAAATGAGTGGTAACAGGCTTGTTATATGCCGTGAATTCTCGCATTGCGAGTATATCTAATAAAAGGTAAAGATTAGCGTGTGGCTAACGTTGTCATTCATTAATAAAAAGTTAATTCAAAGCGCCCGCTGCATCACATAGTCGGTAAATTGGTAGGGGCCCATCTGCACCGGCACCTCGGCTTCGACCTGAAAACCTGAACGCAAATAATAGTTTATCGCCGGCGTATTGTCCTTGTTGACATAGAGCGCCAGTTCTTCTGCGGTAAAGTGTTCCAGAGCCGTGTCAATCAGGGCCTTGCCGAGCCCGAGGCCGCGAAATTCATCACGCACATACAGTTTTTTCAGCCACAGGCGGTCACCTTCGATGTAGGCGGAGGCGTAACCGACATCGAGGTCATTGACGCGTACGATCCAGAAGACGTGCTTTTCTTCCCGCATTTCGCGTTCGAGATTGTCGGTTGAATAGAGCACGGCCAGCATGGCGTCGACCCGGTCAGGCCCGATGATGTTACGGTAACATTTAGGCCAGATGATCAGGGCCAGTTCGCGCACAATTTCCAGTTCATCAACGCCGATGCGACGTATCCGGACGGTTCGGGCCATAGTCTCTTCCCTATTATTCAGGCGATTTCTGCCTTTAGATAGAGACTATGTGGCACATTTCCATAAAGACCAAGAAAAAACTATTTCTCGGTCTTGAGGCCGACCACACGGCCGGGCATGCCGGCGGCGTCGTAATAATGCTCATCGCCGACGCTTTGGCCTTCGAGAATGGTAACGAAACCATTGGCCGCGGGCGCCGAGCGCGTTACCTGCGGCACGCTGTCCGTGGTTTGCGGGCCGTTGAGCAACGCTTCATTGATGACGCGGCCCTTGAGCGGGCCCTTCGACGGCAGATCGAAGCCAAGGATATGGGCCAGGGTCGGGGTGATGTCGGCATTGGAGATCGGCGCCAGGTCAGCATAACCCGCCTTGAAGTCCGGACCGATGGCGGCCATGAAGTTGCGCGTATTGGCGCGCGTGAAGCCGCCGTGATTGCCCTGACCCTGCTGGAGGTTGGTGTCGGTGATCATCACCGAGCACAGTTCCGGCTGCTTCCAGGTCTTGAGGCACGACGGCAGGACATAGTCCGAGAAGCCGATATAGATGGCCGGGCGTGGCGTCAGGGCCGAACCGCGCAGGCCGACCGCGCTCATCGGTAGAGCGCCGGGGATCGGGCCGAGTTCATCGTCGACGAACAGGGCCGCCACATAGTCCTGCTGCGTCAGGGCGGCGATGATCTTCGGGGCCAGGTCCTTCGCCTTGGCCGGATCGAGATAGAGCAGGTCCGAACCGCCGGAGCCGACCACCAGCACATCCGGATGGTCGGCATCGGTGCCGAGCGCCGAATAGCTGTGCGGATGTTCGCCCTTTTCCAGTTCGATCGGCACCTTGTAGGCATCGATCAGCGGCAGGTTCAGAGCGTGGGCCAGGTCGATGGCCGGGAAGCCTTCCGGCAGGAAACCCTTCACCGTGTCGTCGGGATAGGCGTGTTTCAGGGCATATGAGGTCTTCGACTGGCGCGAAATGGTCGAGAAGCCGTGGTCGGCGGTGACGAAGATATCGGTATTGTCGTAGACGCCCAGTTCTTTCAGCTTGTCGATCAGACGCTGGAGATTGTCGGAGGCGTTGCGCACCGCGGCCAGGGAGGTCGGGCCATTGATGCCGGGTGACAGTGTGTTCAGGCTGTCGCCGGTATTGTGCTGGGTGCCGTCCGGATCGCGCGACCAGTATACCAGGGCGAAGGGCTGACCGGACGCCACAAAGCGCGGCAGGACAACCTTGGTCGTCACATCGGTGAACCATTGCTGCTGATAGGTATTGGCGACCTGCACGCCTGGCAGGTTATAGGCGCCGGCGGACTGGTTCAGGCCGCGGTCGCGGGCTTCGGTTTCCAGCCCGGCGTCCTTGATCGCCTGCATCACATCAGCCGGCACCGGAATGGCGCGGCCCTTTTCCCAGTGGGTGCCGGTGTTGTCGTCGATGAAGAGGGTGCTCATACCGTCGGCGGCGGTAATGTCCTGGATCAGGACCGGGCCTTCCTTGCCGATGGCGGCCGTCTGATAATGGTTCTGGCGGGCGAGGGCGAGCAGGCTCATCTCGTTGAGGTAGTTGCCACCGTAAATTGCGTTGGTTTCCTTCAGGATCGGATCGTTTTCCATGAAGTGAACGGCGCCCGGCTCATATTTCAGCGGCGGCAGGGCCAGGGAATTCGACCATTCGCCGGTGTCGCCGATGCCGTGGCCGGTGGCGATGGCCGAGGCGTTGGCGGTGGTGACGGTGGGGTAGACCGAGTGCGAGTTGCGGAAATCGACGCCGTTTTTCTGAACGTCAGCCAGGGTCGGGGCGGTGTCGTGATTGACGATACCGTAGCGCAGGCCGTCCGCCACGAAGACGATGATGTTGCGCGGTTTGTCCGCGTGAGCCTGTGCGCTCGTCAAGGCCATGAAGCCTAAGGCCATCATGCACGCGCCACGAAGAACGGATTTACCAGCGAATTTAACGGTCATGACAAGCTCCTGAAACACTCGTTGTGTCATAGGGGGCAAATCATGACAGTTTTATTGTCCGGTGGTCATGCGAGCAAAAAAATGGCGTCCGGAGGGGGGAGTCCGGACGCCCCGGTGACCGCAACAGGGGAAACGGCACCGTAATAGCCAGAATACGCATAACAACGGTTTTTGGATCATCTGAGCCTTCGACATTTTTGAAACTGTGTTAGTTTCGGGATCAAATGGAGGGGGACATGAGAAGACTAAGTCATTATCTGTCAGCGCTCAGTATCGTGATTGGCACAAGCCTGACGGGGTGCGCGCATCCAGGCGATACGGTCGACCAGGCGCTTGAGCGTTGCCGCCTGGACGGCGCAACCTCGCGTAATCAACAAGATGAAACAACGCCTGGCGGTCTGTTCTGTCGCGGCATTGCGGCCGAAGACCGGAACCATAACGAGGCGGAAGCCTTCAAGTGGTTCCTGAAATCGGCGCAAGCCGATTATGCGCCGGCACAGTTCTTCGTGGGCTCGATGTATGAACAAGGCGATGGTGTTGCCAAGGACCTGCATAAGGCGCTGGCCTGGCATCTGAAAGCCGCCAAGCAGGGCCTGGTTGAAGGGCAAAACCAATACGCCATTATCCTGTATTATGGCCGCGATGGGATAGAAGCCAATCCGGCCATGGCCGTGCCGTGGTTTCAAAAGGCCGCCGCTAAAGGACTCGCCAATTCACAAACCATGCTGGGCGAGGCTTACTATGACGGTAAGGGTATCGCTCAAAACAAGGCCGAAGCCGTAAAATGGTACACCTTGGCGGCCAATCAACATCATCAGCATGCCATGTATGTTCTGGGTATCTTGTATTTGTTGGGCGATGGCACTGCCAAAAACGAAGAGGTGGGCATTACGTGGCTAAAGCAGTCAGCAGAGACCAATTATCCTGTGGCCCAGCTAAACCTGGCAAAAGCCTACCTGAATGGCTCTGATAAGGTCAAAGACCTATTCGCCGCTGACATGTGGTTCAATGTCTATCTCTTGAACACGCCGGGTGATCGCCAGGCAGATGTGGACCTGGCAGAAAAGGGTTTGACGCCCGCCCAGATCGCAGACGCCAAACAAAAGGCTGAAGAGGTGTGGAAGGCGATGCAGTCAGCGGAGAACGCGGCATAAAAAAGCCGCCGGAGAGGAGGCCGTTCCGGCGGCACTCAGCAGCCTGGGGAGAAATCAGGCCGCGAAAGGTAAATCGAGGGCCTCGGCCACGGCCTTGTAAGTCACCTTGCCGCCCGCGATATTCAGTCCGGCTTGCAGATGCGGATCGGCGGCCAAGGCGGCGGAAACGCCCATGCGCGCCATCTTGACCACGAAGGGCAGGGTCGCGTTATTGAGCGCCAGAGTCGAGGTGCGCGCCACGGCGCCCGGCATGTTGGCGACGCAGTAGTGGACAATGCCGTCGACAATGAAGATGGGTTCCTGGTGCGTGGTGGGATGCGAGGTCTCGAAACAGCCGCCCTGGTCGATGGCGATATCAACCAGCACTGCGCCAGGTTTCAGGGTCTTCAACTGTTCGCGCGACACCAGCTTGGGCGCGGCCGCACCGGGGATCAGCACAGCGCCGATGACCAGATCGGCCTCTTTCAGGGCTTCGGCCAGCGCCGCCTTGGAAGAATAGGCCGTCTTGACGCGGCCATTGAACATCTGGTCGATCTCGATCAGCTTGTGGGCATTGACATCGAAGATCGTCACATCGGCCGAAAGCCCCGCGGCCATCTGCGCGGCATTGACGCCGGAAACGCCGCCGCCAATGATCACTACCTTGGCCGGCGCTACCCCCGGCACGCCGCCCAGAAGGACGCCGCGGCCGCCGAAAGCCTTGTGCAGATAGGTGGCGCCCACATGGACGGAAATCCGGCCGGCCACTTCCGACATCGGTCGCAACAGGGGCAGTCCGCCCTGCGGTTCGGTCACGGTCTCATAGGCGATGCACGTGGCGCCGGACGCCATCAAGGCCTCGGCCTGCGGCTTGTCGGCGGCGAGGTGCAGGTATGTAAAAAGCGTCTGATCGGCTCTCAGACGCTGGCATTCGTTCAGTTGTGGTTCCTTCACCTTGACGATCAGCTCGGCGACGTCAAACGCCTCTTCGGCGGTCATGACGATCTTCGCGCCAGCGGCCTTGTAGTCTTCGTCGGAAAAACCGATCCCGGCGCCTCCTTGCGTTTCGACAAAGACCTCATGACCCTGATGGGTCAGTTCGGCCACCGAATTCGGCACCAGGCCCACACGATATTCGTGGTTCTTGATTTCCTTTGGGACGCTGATCTTCATGGCTATGCTCCCGTTTCCTGTGATGTTATTTTAGTTTCACCTGCGGCCTACTATGATCCTGTTGGAGCGACAATTTTTCGCAATTTTGTACGTTGATCTGGCAAGTCAGAGGATATATTCTCAATTTCATGGCCAGCAGCGATAAATTTTCCGATCTTGATTCCTTCGACCGCGAACTGATCAAGGTCCTGCGCAACGATGCCCGCGCCACCTCCGCCGATCTGGGCGAGGCCGTGGGTTTGAGCCCGTCCGCCGCCCACCGTCGGGTGAAAATTCTGGAGCAGAAGGGCGTCATCACTGGTTATCGCGCCGTGATCGCCGAAAATGTCCAGGGCAAGCAGGGCACCGTGTTCGTGCACGTCACCCTGACCGACCAGCGCCGCGAGACCTTCGAAAAGTTCGAGCGGGCGGCCCTGGCCTGCGCCGCCATCGAGGAATGCCACCTGATGTCGGGCGAGGCGGATTACCTGCTGAAGATCGTCCTGCGGGAATCCCTGAGTTATGAGGATGTCCACCGCGATGTGCTCTCGATCATGCCGGGCGTTTCCAAACTGGCATCCAGCTTTTCAATTCGTACCGTGAAGATGGGCTGACTTTTTTTCAGGTTGTGTTACCTTGTGTACATCCGCGTACAGGAGGTTGACATGACTGCCAGTTCCACCATGACCATACGGGTCAGCACCGAGCTTAAGGACAAACTGGAACGGATAGCCGCGCATACAAGACGCAGCAAGTCCTGGCTGGCCGGTGAGGCGATCGAAACCTATGTGGCCCGCGAACTCCAGATTGTAGAGGGTATTGAACGGGCCATCGACGGCATGACGTTGCAGCCAGGCGTGCCCCACGAAGATGTCATGGCTGAACTAAGGCAGATCGTGGCCGACGCCGAGGCAAGAAAAGCGACAAAGACTGCATGAGGCGGGTGGTCTGGTCGACGGAGGCCCGCAGCGACCTTACCGAGATTGTCGCCTTTATCGCGGAAGATAATCCCTCAGCCGCACGTCGGGTCGTCGATAGTCTGGACGAGACGGGCATTGGGTTGGGGCGGATGGCGACCGGCCGGCAGGGGCGGGTTGTCGGCACCTATGAAAAGGTTGTGTCCGGTCTGCCCTACATTCTGGCTTACGCCCTGAAAGCGGAAGCAGATGGTGCGGAAACCGTCTATATTCTCCGCGTTATTCATACCTCGCGCAATTGGCCGGAACAGGAATGGCCGGCAGGCTAGTTCGACGCGTCGTTCTCGCTGATGGCCTGGGTGACATCGGCGCGATCTTCCGGCGCCATCTGATCGGCGGCATTGAGCAGCATTTCCTGCGCCACGATCTGGGCCTGGTTGCTCTTTTCACGCAGGGCTTCGAAGCGTTTTTGCGCCTCGGCCCGGTTATAGTGCGGGCTGGAGATATATTGCTTCAGGTCGAGGCGCGCCTTGCGCACCTCAGCCAGGCGCGCGCGCAGGACAGGGCGGGCTTCGGCCAGGCTGGTCTTGACGGCGGCCCGGGTTTCCGGCGGCATCTGCGCAATCTTTTCGTCGCTCAAGGCTATGGGAGCTGAATCATGCCGGGCCAGCCGTGACTTGATAAACAGTCCGGTCAGGACCGCGCCTTGAATGACGTTCAGGCCGAGCAGGATGGCGATGATGGCGCCCGTTTTCCAGCTTTTCATCCTTAGCCTCCCAGTCCACTCATCAGGGCGATGCCGGCGACATCGAGCGTTTCGCCGGTGGCGATACCGATGCCCAGGCCCAGGGCAGCGCAGCCGGCCAGGGCCGCCAGCTTGTAACCGATGGCGTATTGCCATTCGGTCAGGGCGCGTTGCAGGTTTCCAAGCGCCATGACATGCCATGGCTGAGCCTGCGGCAACTGCAGGGCGGCAGTGATCAGGCGGGCGGACATATCATCCGCCGGCGGTTCGATCCGCCAGGGGGCCAGGCGCGATTGCAGTTCGGGATCGATGGGCTGTGTCATGACGTGGGCTTCAGGCTTTGCTTGAGAGTTTTTTTGGCGCGGAACAGGAGGGATTCCAGGGCCCCGGTGGTGATATTCATGATGCGGGCGGCTTCAGCCTGCGGGAAATCTTCGTAATAGACGAGGGTTAGCGCCATCTGCTGAGTCACGGGCAGGATAGATATGGCCTGTTTAATGCGGCGGGCTTCATCAGCCTGGATACGCAGATCCTCGCCGGTCGGACCTGTATCGCTCAGGCGCTCGGCATGGTCGTCGAGGTTTTCCGCCGGGACCTTGCGGCGGCGCAGGCGATCGAGCGCGGCATTGGTGACGATACGGTAGAACCAGGTGCCGAAGGCGCTGCGCGCGGAATCGAATCCGACGGCCTTTTGCCATACCCTGGAGATGGCTTCCTGAGAGACTTCCTCAGCGTCTTCGCGATTGTGCAACAGGCGCAACGCGATGGCATAGGCACGGTTGAGATGACGGCCGGCCAGCTGGCGGAAGGCCGCGGCCTCACCGCGCGCCACCTGCACCATCAGCTGTTCGTCCGTCAGAAGGCTCGTCATCTGTATCGCAAACGGCCCGCCATCCGTCATGTCGAGAAAATATCTCACCGCTCTACGCCTGTCTCTCCGTCTCTTCAAGTCTGTGAAGACTGATACGGAACTGGCGGCGGAAATCCTGCGGGACAAAGAAAAACCTCCGGGATCGCCTGCTCCCGGAGGTTGTTTCTGTTGCGCCGCTCGAACCTGGCGCATTCAGAATTCTTCTGATTTATGAGTCTCAGGCGAGACCTACTGGACGGTTTCCAACGCATCCTGTCGCTGAAGAGTCTTGATGCGTTCAATTTCCTCTTTCAGCTTGAGCTTCTTTCGCTTGAGTTCCTTTAGGTATAGAGAGTCCACGGAGGGGCTTCGTTCTTCGCGGGCAATGATCGATTTGAGGGATTGATGACGGTGATCGAGTTCACGAACTCTCGCTTCAATGCTCATACGGCAGTATCCTTCAGTCTCTCTGTCCGGACCCCATGTCCGGGCCTCTCAGGGAACACCCGTAAGCCGGCAATGTGGAATCACAATCGGTTTCATTCGATCACGGTAATGAGAGAATTATAGTATAGGATGCGTTAAGCGGTTTTTCGGATGATAAATGATAAAATGAAACCCAATCAACGTCTTATTGTTGCCATAAGCGGCGCGTCCGGAGCAGTTTACGGTATCCGCGCGCTGGAAATGCTGAAGGGGGCGGGCATAGAGTCGCACCTTGTCGTCTCCAAGGCGGCGGCGCTCTCGCTGGAGGCCGAAACAGACTTGTCGCTGTCCGATGTCCAGGCCCTGGCCGATGTCATTTACAAGCCGGCGGATATCGGCGCGGCCATTGCGTCGGGCTCCTTCCGCACACTGGGCATGCTGATTGCGCCGTGTTCGATCAAGACGCTGGGAGAGATCGCGACCGGCGTCACCTCGTCCCTGGTCAGCCGGGCGGCGGATGTCTGCCTCAAGGAGCGCCGCCGGCTGGTGCTGATGGCGCGTGAAAGCCCGCTGCATCTCGGACATCTGCGCTCCATGGCGGCGGTGACCGAAATGGGCGCCATTGTCGCGCCGCCCGTGCCGGCCTTCTATACCCGGCCCCAGAGCCTGGATGACATGGTTCGCCAGAGCGTGGCGCGTAGCCTGGCCCTGTTCGATATCGATGTGCCGATGACGCGCTGGGGCGAGGATATCAGCCTGAATGACTGAGTCGACTGATATCTGGCCCTGGGTCATTGATGTCTACGCTGCGCCCGGCGTGGCAGAGCAGTGCCTGAACCTACAGGATGAGCATGATCAGAATGTGCCCCTGTTGTTATGGGCCGCCTGGGCTGCCACTCATGGCGCGGTTGATCAGGCACTGGCGGCAAGGGCCGCGGATATGGCACGGACGTGGTCCGATGCGGTGATCGTGCCGCTGCGTGGGGTACGGCGGCGGCTGAAGGCGCCTTTATCGGACGGTGATGCGACGATGCGCCTCGCCCTGCGCGAACAGGTAAAAGTGGTCGAATTGCAGTCTGAAAAGGTCCTGCTGGAACAATTGGCGGCCTTGAGCGTCCGTTCGGGGGCTATCCCGGACAGTCTTTTGCCGGTCGTCATTCTGGATGCCTTGCTGGCCGTGGCCTCGGTGTGGTCGCAGGACTTTCCAGCGGAAAAGCTGGCAAGATTGACGCAAGCTCTTTCGGAGGGGCTTGTTTTGCGGTATAACAGTTAAAAGCAGGCGATCTTCGATCCTTCTTTTATCCTTTAGCTTCAAACCTTTAAGCCTGAGAGGAGTCGGCGGCTCATGCACGACGACAGCAACATCCGGAGCTTGCGCGGAAAAGACAATCTGCATCTGGTCAAGTCGGATGAACAGACGGGCAAGGGGGACACGGACAAGGATATCGAGCGCCGCATCGCCCAGCGTCTCGAAGGCGAGCACAGCTATATCGGCCTTGTGCCCGAAGAAGCGCCGGCTCAAGCTGACGATCTCGAACCGCGCGTTCGCGAACTGCCGATCGATGGAGAAGTGGTGGCGCTGCGCAATCAGTGCGCCCTGCTGAAGCAGGAGCACAAGGACCTCGACGATTCGATCAGTGCGCTGGAAATCGTTCCCCTGCCGGACCAGATCCTGATTGCGCGCCTGAAGCGCAAGAAGCTGGCCCTGCGCGATCAGATATCCAAGATCGAGGACAAGATTCGTCCGGATATTATTGCCTGAATGGCTGGCAATGCGCGTATGGCGTATATTTAAAGATTGACCACGGAAAGACACGGAATTTTTGCGTGTGGCTTTCGACGTAAAGCGTCATCTATCGTTTGCCCTATGGGCAATGAAGATACAGCAAATACATATTCCGTGTTTTTTCCGTGTGACGCGCGGAGCGCGTCTTTCCGTACCTGTCCGTGGTCGAATTCCTTAATCTTAAGCCGCCAAGGCCTCTTCCGACTTGGCGCCGATAAAGGTGCCCTTCATCTGCATATCTGCGTCCATCCAGACGATATCGGCGCGCTGGCCAACAACCAGTGAGCCGCGCGAGGCGCCGAGTCCGAGGAAGTGCGCCGGAGCGGTGGCGGCCATGATGGCGGCCTCGGCCAGCGAACGGCCTATATGGGTGACCGTATTGCGTACGGCGGTGGCCATGTCGAGATCAGAACCGGCAAGCGTTCCATCCGGGCCGACGCAGACACCATCGCGCACGATGATGGTCTGGCCGTTGAGCACGAAGGTCTTGGTTTCCGATCCGACGGTCGGCATGGCGTCGGTCACCAGCATGAAGCGGTCGATCGGGCGCGTACGCAGGGCGATGCGCAGGGCGGCCCAGTCGACATGGTGGCCGTCGGCGATCAGGCCGGAATAGCTGGTCAGGTCTTCCAGCGCGGCGCCGACCACGCCCGGCGCGCGGTGCGTGAATGGCGACATGGCGTTGAACAGGTGGGTGAAGCCGGTGATGCCCGCCTTCAGCGCCTCGACCGTGGTCTCATAGGTCGCATTGGTATGGCCGGCGGCCAGGATCACGCCGGCCTGAGCCAGCTCAGCGATATCTTCCGGCGTGCAGTTTTCCGGGGCCAGGGTGACCATGGTCTTGCCGTGCTTCAGGCTCTTGAGCAAAGCCTTGCTTTCGGCATCCAGGGTGCGGAACAGGTCGGCATTGTGGATACCCTTGCGCTGCTTGGAAATGAACGGCCCCTCGATATGGATGCCGAGCACGCCGGGCACGCCCTGGGCAATGGCGGCCTCGGTGGCGCGCATGGCGGCATCGATCACGCTCAGTTCGTCGCTGATCAGGGTCGGCAGAAAGGCGGTGGTGCCGTAGGGGCGGTGCGCCTTGCCGATGGCGGCGATACCGGTGGCATTGGTCTCGTCATTGAAGAGCACGCCGCCGCCGCCATTGACCTGGGTGTCGATAAAGCCGGGCAGCAGATAGCCGCCGGCGACATCGATAATCTCCCCGATGGGGGCATGGTCGCCGATCGCCGTGATGGTTTCGCCTTCACAGGTCAGGGTGCCGGTGATCAGCCGAGCATCGGGCGTGGCGATCCGGGCATTGATAAAGCTGGTCTGGCTCATACGGTTTTCGTGACCTTGTTGAGGTGAGGCGGGCTGTCGGGATCGAGGCCGCGGGCCACGGACAGGCTGTTGGCCAGGCGATAGAAGCTCTGGATCTGCAGGATCGGCTCCAGCGCCGGCGCGCTCAGCAGAGCCGGCAGGTGGACGGTGTTTTCAAGAGGACCAGCCGGATTGGCGAGCAGGACCGAGGCGCCACGTGCCGCGAATTCCTGGGCGGCGTCGCGCACGCCATCGCCGGCGACATCCGAGGTGGCGAAGCCGATGATCGGGAAGCCGTCATTGATGATGGCCATGGGGCCGTGCTTGACTTCGGCAGAGGAGAAGGCCTCGGCGTGCAGGGCGCAGGTTTCCTTGAGCTTCAGCGCGGCTTCCTGGGCGACGGCGAAGCCATAGCCACGGCCGATGACGAACAGGTTGCGGGCCGATTGCAGAACCGGCAGGGCCGGAGTCCAGTCGAGCGCGAAGGCGGCGGTCAGTTGCGAAGGCAGGTCGCGCAAGCCATCGGCCAGGGCTTCGTCACCTGACCAGGCGGCGGCGATGGCGGCCAGGCCGCCGAGCGAAGCGATATAGGACTTGGTGGCGGCCACCGATTTTTCCGGACCGGCGCACAGGGGCAGCAGTTCGTCGGCCAGGGCGGCCAGAGGCGAGGTTTCGTCATTGACCAGGGCCACGACGTAGGCGCCAGCCTTGCGATGCGCTTCCACGGTAGCCAGAAGGTCCGGCGAGCGGCCCGATTGCGAGATGGCGATACACAGCGACTCCTCAGCCACGACCGGTGCGGCATAGATGGAGGAGACGGACATGGCAGCGGTGGAGGTCGGCACGCCGAGATAGGTCTCGATCAGGTACTTGCCGTAGGTTGCCGCGTGGTCGGAGGAGCCGCGCGCGACGGTGGTTACCGAACGTGGCGGGCTGGCCTTCAGGCGGGTGCCGAGCCGGGCGAGGGCTTCCTTGTTATGGGTCAGAAAGCGCTGGACGGCCGCGCCGCCTTCCGCGGCTTCGGAAAACATCAATGTCTTTTCGGCGTCAATCAGCGGGGTAGTAAGCGTAGCAGGCATAATCATTCCTTGGTAAAATACAGTCAGCTGATATCGTTGAGTTCCGCGACCACGTCGTAGGCGTCTCCGCGATAGTAGGACTGGGTGAATTCAGCGGCGCGGCCATCCTGGAGGAAGCCGCGGCGTTCGATGAAGAGGCCGGGATCACCCGGCTTGACGCCGAGGCGTTCGGCCTGTTCCGGCAGGAAGGAGACGGCGCGCAGGCGCTGCAGGGCGCGCACCGGGCGATGGCCGGTCTTTTCCAGCGCGTCATAAAGGGAATGGGTGACGGCCTCGGGCGAAGGCAGGCAGTAGCCGGGGATGGTCGAATATTCCAGCGCCATGGTGGTGTTGTCGGCGTAACGCACGCGGTGGAAGCGATAGACCAGGGCGCCGGGCGAGAGGCCGAGCGACAGGGATTCCTCCGGCGTGACGGCGCCGGCCGATTTCGACACCCATTCCGAATGGGGTTTGCGGCCGCGCGAGATCATGTCTTCCGAGAAAGAGCTGAGCTTGGAGAAGCTCTTTTCGACGCGCGAAGCGACGAAGGTGCCGGCGCCGCGGCGGCGGGTTAGCAGTCCCTCGGACACCAGGCCGTCGATCGCCTTGCGGACCGTGATGCGCGAGACGTCGAATTCCTCGGCGAGATCGCGTTCTGGCGGGATAGCGTCATCCTGATGCAGTTGCCGGCTCTGGATGGCCTCGCGCAGGGCGCGTTGCAGTTGCAGGTAAAGCGGTGCGGGATCGTCCTTGGCCAGGCGGCCTATGGTTTCGGCAAACGACATATCAGGCGCTTTCAAAGCTGCGGAAGTCTGGGCAGCGTAGGTTCGGGTGCGGGACGGGGCGTTCATCAGGCCTTCCCCCGGCTGGTCAGAATGGATCTCAGATGCGCCACCGCCTGGGCGTCGGTGTCGCGCATGTTGGCATTGACATAGCCGAGCGCGAAGGCGCGGTTGTCGTGCGGCGGAATCGGCGCATTGCAGGAGGCATGGATGGCGGTGACGCCAGTCTCCAGGATCGGGCCGACATTTTCCGCCGTAATGCCTTTTCCGGCCATGATCTCGATACGTCCCGCCGCCTGTTTCACCAGCATGGCCAGGCCTTCGGTGCCTTGCGCGGCGGTCTGTCCGCCGCCCGAGGTCAGGATGGCGTCGATGCCGAGCGATATGGCGGTTTCAAGCGCTTCGGAGAGGTCGGGCGCCAGGTCGAAGCCACGATGCAGGGCGACGGCCAGATTGTGCGCTTTGGCATGGATGACCAGCCCCTTGAGCGCGGCCTCATCGAGCGCGCCGGAGGTCAGGTTGGCGCCCAGCACCACGCCTTCCAGCCCGCATGAGGCGGCGGCCACGATATCATTATGCATGATATGCAGTTCGTCGGCGGTATAGGTGAAGTCACCGGCACGCGGGCGGATCATGGCGCGCGTCGGAATGCCGCGCTCATTGCCGCTTTCGGCCGCCAGACGCATCAGGCCGCCGGAAGGGGTCAGGCCGCCTTCGACCAGGGCCGCTACCAGTTCAATGCGGTCGGCGCCGTGATCCATGGCCGTGCGCAGGCCGGCGGCCGTATCGACCACGACTTCAAGCAGGGGGGCGGTTACGGCTGTGTGCAAATCCTTGGGCATCAGGCGGTCACCGTTTCGCCAAGGCCATTGCTGATCCCGTGCGCCATCAGCAGCGCGCCTTCCATGGCGTCATGCTCGGCTTCGGCCAGGCTTGAGCGGGCCTGCGGATTGATCCACGGCAGGAAGATAGGCGCCATGCCGCCGACCAGGCAGACCTTATGGGCGCCGACAGCATTCAGGCGGGTGATATAGCGCGCCAGGTCGTCGGCGGCGCGCTGCACGATCGCTTCGGCCACGACATCGCCGCCATTGGCGAAACCCATGATCAGCGGCGCCAGGGAACCATAGTCGCGCGGCTTGGCGGTGGTGACCCAGTGAACGATATCGGCGGGATGACCGCCGAAGTGCTGGATCATGGCGCGGGTGAAGTCGCTATGCGGCGCCAGGCCGTCATGGCCTTCGAGCGCGGCACGCAGGCCCATGCGGCCGAGATCGGCGGCGGAGCCGTTGTCGCAGACCTCGAAGCCCCAGCCGCCGATCTGGGTGGATTTCTGGCCGACCCAGGCATAGGCCGCGCTGCCGGTGCCGGAAATCAGGATGGCGCCGTCACGGCCGGAAAAGGCGCCGAGGCAGGCGGTATGGGCATCGGACGCGGCATCGCAGCGGCCGAATTTCGGACCGGCCTTGAGGGTGCGTTCGGCATCTTCCAGGGCGGAAATGCCGGCCAGACCCAGGCCGATACTGATGTTCTGCCATTCACCGGACGTACGCCCGCCCTGGACCAGGGCCTGGTCGAGCGCGCCCAGAATGTTGGCCCAAACCATGTTCAGGCCCAGGCGGATATTGGCCGGACCGCCTTCGGCCTCGCCCAGCAGGACGCCTTCGGCATCGCGTACGCGGACCCGGCACTTGGTGCCGCCGCCATCGACGCCGGCAAAAAGCTGAAGGCGGGGATCGGTAGTGTTCATGAGAGGCAGCATAACATGGTTGTCTTTGGGGGACTCGTCAGGTTTCGGTGAGGGGACGGCTTTTCAGACGTCCGCCGGTATGGCCGCTGTGGCTGGCTTGCCCTTGCGTCCCGCGATGATGCCGAAGAACAGGATATAGGCGTAGCAGAGGACAGCCAGACCGGTGAAGACGAGCTGGAAGTTGTAGTGTTCCTTCAGCATGGCATAGGCCTGGGTGATGATGCCGCCGCCGGCGATGCCCATAACCAGGAAGGCAGCGCCGAATTCGGTCAGCTTGCCCAGACCCTTGATGCCGAGCGGGAAGATGGCCGGCCACATCATGGCGTTGGCAAAGCCGAGGGCAGCGACGAATCCGACGCTGACATAGCCCTTGGTCAGGAGGGCGCCGATGGCCAGGATGATGCCGAGGATCGCCGAGCCGGTCAGGTACTTTTCCTGGCTGATGAAACGCGGAATGGCGACCAGGCCGACAACATAGCCGACGATCATGCAGATCAGGGTGGCGGAGGTGAAGAACTTGGTCTCATCGAGCGGCAGGCCGAAACCGCTGCCATAGGTGCCGATGGCATCGCCGGCCAGCACTTCGATGCCGACATAGAAGAAGATGGCGAGGAAGCCGAACAGCATCTGGATAATGGCCTTGCGGCTGCCCTGACCGGAGTCGGGATTGGCGTCGTCGCTGATGGCGGGCAGGGGCGAGAACCAGACGCCTACAGCGAGGATGACCAGGAAGGCGGCGACGACGAGATAAGGCGTGTGAATACGCTGGGCGAATTCACTGAGTATGATGTCGCGCGCGCCGGCAGTCGCCGCTGTATCGACCTGGGTTTGAAGTTCGCCGATGCCGTGCAGGATATAGGTACCGACCAGAACCGGGGCCAGGAAGCCGGCGCCCTTGTTGAACAGGCCGAGAATGGCGATGCGCTGCGCACCGGATTCGATGGGGCCTAGAACCGAAATATAGGGATTGGACGCCGTCTGGAGAATCGACAGGCCCGCGCCGATGATGAACAGGCTGACCAGGGTCGGGACGAACTGGCGCATGGCCGCGAACTCGGCGAAGCAGGCGGCGCCGATGGCCATGACCACCAGGCCGGCCGCCATGCCGCGCTTCATGCCGGTCTTGCGCAGCAGGAAGGCCGCAGGCAGCGACAGGAAGAAATAGGACAGATAGAAGACCGAGGGGACCAGGAAGGCCAGCTGATCCGGAATGTGGAAGGCCAGCTTCGAGAAGGTGATCAGCGGGCCATTCAGCCAGGTGGCGAAGCCAAAGATAAAGAACAGAAGGCAAAACAGAAGCACCGCGCCCCAGGGTGTTTTCTGTGGTGCATTGGCGGCGGATGAAATTCCGGGCGTCGGCATGGCTTATGTTTTCCCCTATAATACCAATTTACCTAAGTGGTATGGCTCAAATAAATCCAAAAAGCAATCGGCTTCGGCAAATTTCTGCGATCGGATGTCATTTGTTCGAAATTTATGTGATTTGGTGGAGATTATCCCGCAAAATATGCGGCAAAATTGTAACATTTGCGACACTTATGTAGACCAATTGAATATAACTGCGATTCTGAGTTGACAGTTTTGCGGAACCAAAGATAGCACTTATGGTGAGTTAGGTATGTTATTGGTGCTATTTGGTATGTATGTGGCGCTCGATTCTGACCTGACCAGTTAAGATTGCGGCAGTTAACGGGTGTTTCGGGGGCCGCCAGCCGCGGGCGGCATAATGCATAATAGGGAAGCTATACATATGAAATTCAAACGTCATATTCTCATGACCAGCGCGGTTGCCAGCCTAGCGCTTAGTCTGTCCATGGGCGCCCACGCTCAGGACGGGGCACCTGCCGCCGCGCCGGCCGACGATACCCAAACCGTTGTCGTCACAGGCATCCGCAAGTCGCTGCAATCGGCTCTGAGACAGAAGCGCAATTCCGACCGCGTGTCGGAAATCATTACCGCCGAGGATATCGGCAAGTTCCCCGACAAGAACGTGGCAGACTCGCTTTCGCGGGCCACGGGCGTCAATGTCGTCACTGGGACGGCTGCCGCTGGGGGCTTCGGCGAAAATGAACACATCTCGATCCGTGGCACCGACCCGAACCTGAATCTGACCTTGCTTGACGGCCACAACATGGCGACCGGTGACTGGTTCGTGCTGGACCAGACCTCGGGTAGCCGCTCCTTCAACTATACCATGCTGCCATCCGAAGTGGTCGGGAGCATTGAAGTGATCAAGGCCTCGTCGGCCGACGTTGTCGAAGGCGGCATCGGCGGTACAGTTGATGTCCATGTGCGCAAGCCACTCGACCTGCCGGCCAATACCTTTGCGGCATCGGCGCAGGGTATGTATTCGACGCTTGCCGACAAGTGGAACCCAAATGTTTCGGGCATGTACAGCTGGAAGAACGAGGCCCGCACCTTCGGCATCCTGTTTGGCGCCTTCTATGAAAAGCGGGCTTTCCGCCGTGACGGTCAGGAAATCCTCGGCTTTACCGCCACGCCCGATTTTGCCGGCACGGGCGAGACCAAATATATCCCTTCGCTGATCGGTTCGGCTTACTTCACGCAGGAGCGCATTCGTGAAGGCGGCAACTTCATGGCGCAGTGGAAACCGAGCGACAAACTCGAAATCGATTTCTCTGGCCTCTACACCAATCTGAAGGCGGATAATGAAAACCACAACTTCATGATGTGGGGTTCCAAGCTTTCGGCCGTTACGCCTGACACCTATACGGTCAGCGGTGATTACGTCACCTCGGCCAGCTGGTCGGCGGCGCCGGGATTGAATGCCATCGTTCAGGATGACATCTTCCGCAAAGCCCATTCCAATACCTATGACCTGAATGTCGACTTTACTTACAAGGCCACCGATGCCCTGACCATTACCGGCCAGGTGGGCTATACCCATGGTGAAGGCGTCACCGATGACACCGCTGCCTGGGAAACCTACTGGGATAATACTGCCGTCAGCTATACGCTCGGCAATCCGGTCACGACGGTCAGCTATGGCCTGCCGTCTGATCCGACCTCGGCAGCTTACTTGAATAACAAGTATAGCTGGTCCTGGGGTGGCACTATCTCGGCGCCGGATGAAGAATCTTACGCCAAGCTGGATGCCCAGTACGACTTCGCCGATGGGGTGCTGAAAACCCTGAAGTTCGGTGTTCGCGCTACCGATCACACGCGTGAACTGAACTATCTGGCCTATGCCTGGCCGGGGAACAGCGCTGCCACCGCCAATCTGGCTTCGGTGTTCGATGGCGGCGTGACGCCTTCGAACTATGCGCACGATCTTGGCCCTATCCCTGGTTATTCTTTTGCCAGTGCCGATGCGGTCTACAACTATCTGGACAGCAATAACGGCGGCCGGACCTTCGCCTTCTACGCGCCGCAAAGCTTCGCGGTCAGTGAAAAGACGAGCGCGGCCTATGTTATGGCCAAGCTTGGCGGCGAAAAGTGGAAAGCCGATGTCGGCGTCCGCGCGGTCGAGACCAAGGAAGAATCGACCCAGTATTCCGCCAACGCGCCGACCATCACCATTTCAAATATCTTTGGCAGCTGGGGTGCGGTCGTAACGGAAAATAACTACACCGACATTCTGCCGAGCGCCAACTTCACCTACAAGCTCAGCGACGATCTGCTGCTGCGTGCAGGTGCTGCGAAAGTCATGACCCGTCCGTCCTATTCACAGCTGGCGGGCTATTTCTACCTGGTTGATGCTACCTATACCGGCGGTGCCGGCGGGAACCCGAATCTCGATCCGTACCGCGCCTGGCAGTATAATCTGGCGGCGGAATACTATTATGGCGCTGACTCCATGGTGTCGTTCGGTGTCTTTGATCTGGATATCGGTAACTACATCACGCAGGAACAGTTCACCCAGTTCTACACCACACAACAGACGCCGCAGGGTCATGACTTCCTGATGACCGGTCCGGCCAACGGCGGCAAGGCCACAAGCAAGGGCTATGAGTTCGCCTGGCAGCAACCTTTCGCCGATACGGGGGCCGGTTTCATCTTTAACTACACCTACGCCGACTCCAAGGGCAAGGACGGTCAGGCTATCGATGGCAGCTCGAAGCATACCTACAATGCGACGGTTTACTACGAAAACGAGAAATTCAGCGGCCGTCTGGCCTATAACTTCCGTTCGAAGTTCAAGTCGGGCGTCGATCGTGGTTCGGCCATGTGGCAGGACGATTACGGCACGCTCGATGGTTCATTCAGTTACAATCTGAATGAGCACGTTGCGCTGACCCTGGATGCCCAGAACATCGCTCACGAAAAGCTCTATTACTTTGTTGGCGATCCGAGCATTCCACGCGCTTACTATGATAACGGCCAATCCTGGTATCTGGGTGTGCGTCTGAAGTACTAGACGACTTCGAAGGCGGTGCACGCCGCCTTCGGCCTGCGCTTCCGGATGGCTGTTTAAGCGTCGGCCATTCGGACGGTCTGCCAAAGGATCAGTTTTCCCAAGGACCGTATGGCGGGGGGTATGCGGTTCAATCCCCCTGATCCTGAGGCGGCATTCCCTGAACAGGCTCCGGTGCAAACCGGAGCCTGTTTTTTATGGGATGGCATCGTAACCGAGCGCCTCGATGACAGGTCCGATACGGTCCATGTAGGGGGCGAAATGGCGCGCATAGGGCTTCCAGCGGCCAATCGAACGATCATTGAGTGGCTTCGAGACCTGGGCGTAGGAAGGGGTTGGTGCGTGGCGCGGATTGGCATGGAAGCGCAGGGTCGCCTCATGGAAACCCAGACCGGCATGGCCAAGCACACGCAGAGTATGGCCTTTCTGGTCAGTGACGAAGTCCTCATATTTCAGGTCGAGCGTCGGGTGGCCAAGCGCTGCGTTATAGTGCTGGGTTAGGTCGTGCATGGCCACCATGTGGGCAATGATGGTTTCCAGCCGATAGCCGGCATTATAGCCGTGCGTCAGGTTGTGCGAGAGCATGGACAGAGTGACATCGAGCGGATGGCGGATCATACGGATGATCGTCGCCTGCGGAAAGGCCAGCCGGATCAGCGGCAGGTGGATGTCGTTCAGCGGCATCTTGTCGGTAAAGAGGGGCCGGTTTTCGCGCATCAGGCCGTAGGTTTCGGCGCGGCCGAGATAATAGTCGCGCATCAGGCCGGGGATATGGTGAAAGTCGGCGGCCTCGGTCTGGAAGATACGCTGCGGGAAAGGCTGTTCTCCCGGTAGCAGATTGCTCACCAGCTTTTGCCATTCGTGCACAAAGGGCAGCTCGCCGCCAGCGCTGACATCGGGGTGCGAACTGAGCATCTGCTCGATCATGGTGGTGCCGGAGCGTGGAAAGCCAAGGATAAAGACCGGCTGCGGCGTATCGTGACGCACGGTGGCCTTCGGCAGGCGAGCAAAGGTCCGGGCAGTAAAAGTGGTCTTCAGCGCCTCGAACTCGGCCGTCACCTTGGCGGCGTCATAACGCATGCCCATATCCTGGGCCAGCCGCGCCTTGGCGGTGACAAAGCCCTGCATGGCCTCGTCATGACGGCCCAGCTTGTCCAGCAGAACGGCGCGTTCCAGCTGGGCCGGCGGGCCGGGTTTGTCGCTGGAGCGGTCGATCAGGTCCAGCGCCTGCTGCGGCTGGTCGGCCTGGCGCAGGTAGAGAGCGCGCAGCAGGGTGAAGTCCTCACCGGTGCGCTTGCCAATTTTTTCGGCACGCTCCAGCCAGACCAGGGCTTCGGTCATGTCGCGCATGGCCTCGAAGGCGCGTGAGATATGCGCCATGACCTGCGCCGTCTCCGGCTGCAGGCGGTTCGCCTCCAGGAAGGCCGGCAGGGCTTCGTCGATGCGCCCCTGATTATAGAGGGTCAGGCCGAGGTTAACGAGGATCTGCGGGTGCGGACCGGCCAGTTCGAGCGCGCGGCGGTTATGATATTCTGCGGCCGGCAGGTCGTCCTTTTCCCCCAGTATGACGGCGAGCTGCAAATGGGCCTGCGGATCGTCCGGCCGGGCGACGATGGCGGCTCGCGCGGCGGTTTCGGCCGGTTCCTTCTGGCCCAGGGAATGGAGCAGTTGCGTCAGATCGTTAAGCGCCCAGTCACTGGTCGGATCAAAGGCGATGGCTTGCCGCATGGTGGCTTCGGCGGCACGATAATCGCGGCGGGCAGACTGGATGACGGCCTTCAGTTCCAGCGCATGACCGTCATCGGGCGCTTCGTTCAGCCGCATGCCGCAAAGGCTGAGGGCGCCGGCCGTATCACCGGCCTGGAACGCCTGACGGCCCTTCAGAACAAGCGGATGGGGCGGTGCGATCAACGGAACTCTTTCATGCGGCACTATTCCTACAGATGTAAGGGGATTCTCTGCGCGCCTCAATAGAAGGACTGCGCGGTAAAGCCTTAGCGGTTCAGGGTTTGCGCCAGGTAGGCCTTGAGCCTTTGCTCATTTTCCGTCGTCAGGGCACCGAAGAGACCACGGGCGTGGTCCGGGATATGGGCCATGGCCTCGCCGTCTGGCTGGAAGAGGTAGTGGTCGAACAGGGTGCGCCAGCGAAGGCGCTCTTCCAGTGGCAAGTCGCGCAGGGTCAGCAGGCCATGCATGAGCGTGGTCAGCGGTGTATGGCGATAAAGGGATGCCGGGCCTTCGCGCCACCAGAAATTGATCATGGCGCCGAAATTTTCCAGGGATTCCACATGATGGAACCACAGGCTGGGCAGGTAAAGCACGTCTCCCGGTTCCAGATCGGCGACCTCGGCATGTGGCATCGCCTCGTGAAATTTCGGAAAGGCGTCGAAATCGGGATTGTAAAAATCGACAAGACTCGTTGGCTGCCCCGCCAGGGTGAGATCGAGCGGCGTGATATAGAGATTGTCGATCTGATCGATCGGGAACAGGGTAAACCGGCGCTTCCCGGCGATAACGCAGGCGAGATTCTGCGGCAGGTCCCAGTGCGCGGCTGTGCGCGTCCGGTTGCCGATCCACAGCGAAATCTGCTTCGGCTTTTCCGGCGGCATCAGGTCGAGGCTGTTATCGGCCAGCACGCCCGGCATGATGTGCTGAACAGGCACTCCGCCGGCATAGTGGGTAGGGGAGGACACATCGTCACGGTCGCGCAGGATGAGATCGGCAATGGTGGCAAAGGGAAGCTGACGCTGCTGATGATTGAGACCGCGCAGATCGTCACTGAAGCTGTAACGGCCGGCAATTTCCGGTCTGGCCGATTGAAGCATGACCTTCTGGTCATTGGCATAGGCCTTGAAATAGTCGCACAGGGCTTCCGGCCCCTTTGCCGCGACCGCGACCGCCGGCCAGTGGCGCGCCGCGCCGCACAGGATGGCCGGCCTCTGCAAGGGCAGGATGTCGTGCTCGAAGACCTGACGATCAACGGCTTCGAATGTTTGAACTTTTCTGGCGTCATCCAACCACATGCGGCAGGGGTAACACCTCTGTCACACAAGGGTCAAGCAAACGGGCGCATTCGATTTGCCGGTCTGAAAGCTAGACTGGCCCGTCAGCTGAACTGAAAGGACGGCGGCCGGTCGGTGATATCGCCTCCGAAGGCCGGATTGGGTGTATCGGACATCACGAACACCAGCTCACCGCCCTGCATCAGGTCGGCATGGCTTATCCAAGACTTCAGGCTGGCGCGGCCGTTCCAGGTCACATGGTCGATATAGGGCTTTGTCTCCGTCCCCTCGGCGCGGATGGTAAGGGTGCGACCTTGCGGCAGGTGGATGCGCGCCTGCGGGAAGAGGGGCGAGCCGAAAACATAGATCGCGCCGACCGGATCGACCGGATAGAAACCGAGCGCCGAGAGGATATACCAGGCGCTCATCTGGCCGCAGTCCTCATTGCCCGCCATGCCGTCATGGGCGGCGCGATACTGGGTCTTGAGGATGTCGCGGATACGGGCCTGGGTTTTCCAATGGGCGCCGCAATAGGCATAGAGATAGGCGATATGGTGGCTGGGTTCGTTGCCATGGACATATTGCCCGATCATACCCGTCATATCGGGCGGCGCATCGGGCGGCAGGTCGGACGGCGCATTGAACAGGGCGTCGAGCTTGGCTTCGAAGCGCGCGTCGCCGCCAAACAGGCCGATATGGCCATAGAGGTCGTGCTGGTTCAGGAAGGTAGCCTGCCAGCTGTTGCTTTCGGTGTAGTCCCACCAGCGCTTGGAATCGTGGCCCATGCTGCGCGGATCGAAGGGCAGGGCCCACTGGCCATTGATCAGACGCGGGCGGCAAAACTGCGTCTTCGCATCGAACACGTTGCGGTAGTTGCGTGAGCGTTCGCGCAGGATGGCGGCGTTCATATAGTCGCCGGCGGCCTGGGCGATATGCGACATGGCCCAGTCGTCATAGGCATATTCCAGCGTCTTGGAGACGGACTCGCCTTCCAGGTCGCAGGGGATGTAGCCGAAGCCGCGATAGGCGTTCAGGCCGGGCGTATTGCGGGAAAAGGCCAGCTGACGATAAAGCGCCCAGGCGCGTTTGGCATCGACCGGCAGGCCCTTGTGAACCGCCTCGCCGATGACCACGGCCGAATGCCAGCCGATCATGCAGAAGGTCTCGATCCCCTGCAGCGGCCAGATCACCGGGCCCGAAGGACTTTGTTCGCCCTGTTCGATCAGGTTCTGCGCGAAGGCAGCGGCGCGATCCGGCGCGATGAGGGTGAGGAGCGGATGCAGGGCGCGGTAGGTGTCCCACAGGCTGTAGGTGCTGTAATTGGTCTTGCCCGGCTCCAGCTGGTGGATCTGCTTGTCCATGCCGCGATAGCGCCCGTCGGCGTCGCAGAACAGGGTCGGGGCCAGTTGCGCATGATAGAGGGCGGTGTAGAAGGTGGCGCGCTGGCCGTTATCGGTCGTGGTGATCTCTATGGGCGAGAGGTGCGTATCCCACTGTGCCGCCGCCTGGCTCGACATGGCCTCGAAATCGAAGCCGAGTCCGTCCTCCTCCAGGTTTTTCAGCGCTCCGGCGATATCGACCGCCGACAGCCCCACCTTGGCCAGCAGCGGTCCCTTCAGCCCCTGTCCGAAGTGCAGGGCCACCTTCAGGGACTGGCCTTCATAGGTGGTGGCGCCGGTAATCTCGGTGTCATCCTTGTAGAAGGTCATCGAGTCGGCCGGCTGGGAAAGTTTCATGGCGAAGTGGATGTAGCGGCCCTGCGCCCACTGCCGGACCTGACGCGCGCCGACCAGTATCTGCTGGTCACGCAGTTCGATCGACGAGGCGATGATCCGCGTCGGCGTGCCGTTGTAACTGCGGAAACCGTGCGCCCAGTCGATCAGCAGGTGGGCATCCTGGCCTGCCGGAAAGGTATAACGGTGCAGGCCGGCGCGCGCCGAGGCGGTCAGTTCGGCGCGGATGCCGGTTTCAGGCAGGACGAGGCTGTAATAGCCGGGGCGCGACTGTTCCTGATCATGGCTCATCCGCGTGCGGTAGCTGCCTTCCGGATCGGCCAGGGTGCCAGGCTTGATACGTACCTCTCCGATGGCGGGTACGACCAGCAGGTCGAGCATGTCCGAGGCGCCGGTGCCGGAGAGGTGGGTATGCGAGAAGCCGAGCAGGGTCTTGTCGTCGTAATAATAGCCCGAACAGGCGTCCCAGCGGGCATTATCGGTATCGGGCGACAACTGGATCATGCCGAAGGGCACGCTGGCGCCGGGATAGACATGGCCATGGCCACCCGTGCCGATCATCGGATCGACATACTGGCTGAAACCGCCGGTTTGCGCGAAGGCCAGGCGCGGCAGGCCCGCAGACAGACCGGTAGCCGCGACCGAGGCCAGTAATGAGCGACGCGACAGCATAGATCCCCCCGAAAACTGAGGCTGTAAGTTTCGACGGACACGAAACAATGTCAAGCGCCCGTGCGTCGGTGGAGAGACTCTTACCGGCCTGATATCGCCTGCGCGGCCGCGACCGCCGTCGAAAAACAGCCCTGCAGCAGATAACCGCCGGTCGGGGCTTCCCAGTCAAGCATCTCGCCGATGGCATAGACTCCCGGCAGGGCCTTCAGTTCGAAATCCGACGTCAGGGCATCGAAGCGAATGCCGCCGGCGGAGGAAATGGCGCGGTCCAGTCCTTGCGCACCGCTCAGACGCACGGTCACGGTCTTGAAGTCGGCGCCCGGCTTTTCATGCACCAGAGCAATGGCGGCCGGCGACAGGTTGAGCGCCTTGCGCAGGCGGTTGCTCAAGGAATCCTTAGGCGAAGCGCGTTTCAGCTTGTTGATCGCCTGATCGGACGAGAGGTCCGGCCGCAGGTCGATGACCAGATCGGCGTGGCCATCCTTGCTTATGGCGTCACGCAGGGCTGCGCTGATGGCATAGATGGCGCCGCCTTCGAGGCCGGCGCGAGTCAGCATCAGTTCGCCTTTCACCTCACGGCCGGCAAATTTGACGGCAATATTCTTCAGTGGCTCACCGGCGAATTTATCGGCGAAATGCGCGCTCCATACGGTCTGGAATCCGACATTGGCTGGCTGGAAAGGCGCGATCTCAACCCCCTTGTCCGCCAGAATATCCGCCCAGCTGCCATCGCCGCCGAGCTTTGGCCAGCTGGCGCCGCCAAGCGCCAGGATCGTCGCAGCGGGTTTTACGTATACATCGTCATTGAACTGTAGGGCGCCTGTTTGCCATCCGCGCCACTCATGCCGGGTGTGCAGAACCACGCCCTGCGCCTCCAGCCGTTTCAGCCAGGCACGCAGCAAGGGTGAGGCTTTCATGGCCTTCGGAAATACCCGCCCTGAGGTGCCCACAAAGGTCTCGGCGCCCAGCCCATCGGCCCAGGTCCGCAGGTCTTTCGGCGTAAAGGCTTCCAGAGCCGCCTTCAGCAGGGGCGCGCGTTTGCCGTAGCGGGTGGCGAAGCGATCGAACGGTTCGGAATGCGTCAGGTTCAGGCCGCCGCGCCCGGCCATCAGGAACTTGCGCGCCACGCTCGGCATACGGTCGTAAATCTCGACGCGCTTTCCGGCGGCGCTTAAGATTTCGGCAGCCATAAGCCCTGCGGGGCCGGCGCCGATAATGACAATCGGATCTTTCATACGCGCGCTCATACGCTGTTACGGCGCGAGGCGCCACGGTTACCCGATGCCGCCATGATTTTATCCATAACCCGCACTCATTGAATCCTTATGCGCAAAACTCAATTCTGATCCTGCGTGGCGTCTGAGGCCACTCAATATGAGCCAAAACCTGAGAAGGACACCTGACATGAAGCGCATCGCATTGTTTACCGTTATTGCCGTTCTGCCGATCCTGGCTGCCTGCCATACCATTCAGGGCGCTGGCAAGGACGTGACGGCTGTCGGCAAGGGCATGGAAAGCGCCGCCAGCAACTGATCGCCGCAAGACATGTTAAAAAAGGCTCGTGACGCTGGCGTTGCGGGCCTTTTGCCTGTTTGCGAGGGGCTTGCAGACGGACATATTTCCCGTAAATTTGCCGCAATTGCGAGTCAGGCTCGCAAGCTATTCAATCTGAGGATTCCATCATGAAACGTCTCGTTCTGGTCGCCGTTATCGCCCTGCTGCCCGTGCTGTCTGCCTGTCACACCATCCAGGGTGTCGGCAAGGATATCACCGCCGTCGGCAAGGGCATGGAAGACGCGACGCACTGATCATGGACCGCCGGGCTTTTCTGGCTGGCCTGCCTTTAGTGGGCCTGGGCGGTTGCCGGCCCAGCGAATGAGCTTGGCGGGAAAGGCGGCGGAGCTGTTGGCGGCGGCGCACGCCCAGACACGGCATTTCGTGCATTATGACGCCAAATATGCCGTTCTGCCCTATCCGGGCGGCGATGTGCCGCCGGATAGGGGCGTGTGCGCCGATGTGGTCATTCGCGCCTATCGCGGCATCGGTATCGATCTGCAGAAGCTGGTGCATGAAGACATGACCGCCAATTTCCATCTCTATCCCGATCTATGGGGATTGAAGGCGCCCGATCCGAATATCGATCATCGCCGCGTGCCCAATCTGCGGGTGTTTTTCAGCCGCTTTGGCAAGAGCCTGCCGATCACGCATAATCCCGCCGATTACCGGCCCGGCGACATCCTGACGACCCGGCCGATCACGCGACCCCATATCGCCATTGTCAGCGACGTGCGCGCCTGGTTCGGCAGCGGCAACCTGATGGTGATCCAGAACAAGGGGTTCGGCACCCGTCAGGATAACGAGCTTCTGAGCTATGAAATCACCGGTCATTACCGTTATGGTGTTTGAAAGCCTTAGCGCCTATACTGGCCCGGTATTTCCAGGCACGGTTTCATGACCCTCAGGCGTTTTATCCTCTGGCTGGGTGAAAGACTGGTCGAGTGGCAGTTGGCGATTGCCCTGCTGCTGGCGGTGAAATTTCTGTTGCCCGTCTCTTCGGCAAGCTATGTCGATATCCACGCCTTTGGTGCTGGTATGCGCGAGACCCTGGACAATAGTCTCGCCGATGCCGCCTTTATGACGCAGAACTTCATGAATGGCGACTGGGGGCTTTACTGGGCCAATGCCTGGCGGGCCTCGGCCTTTGTGATCGGGCTGCACCTCTATCTGCAGGGGCTCTATTTGTTTACCTCCCTGCTGGCGCGGCGGATCGCGCCCGCATATCCGGTGCGCGGCGGTCTGATCGCCTGGCTGGTCAGTTTTGTGGTGTTGTGCGGGCTCTATCATCAAAACCGCGATCCGGGCAGTCTGCGCCTGGCGCTCTGCCTGCTGGCCGGCGGGGGCCTGGTTGTGACCTTAAGCGCGGCTTTAGGCACGTTGTTCACGACGCCGGCGAAAGCGGTACCGCGCCGGCGTCATTCCCCGCTGCCGCGCGGGCCGGTCTTTGAGGAGGCGCCAGCGGAGCCGCCGGCCGAACTTCCTGTCGATTTGCCGGCGGTGGCGGAAGCCACGCCTTCAGTCTTCCGCCGCGAACGCCTCTATTTCAGCGATTAGACTGGCCTTACGGTCATCGGGTAGGAAGGCGCCATTGATCGAATTGCGCGCCAGGGTCAGGCAATCCGCGCGGTCGATCAGGCCGCGGCGGGTCAGGCTGAGGAAGTTGTCGTTCACATAGCCGCCAAAATAGGCCGGGTCGTCGGAATTGATCGTGGCGCGCAGGCCTTTTTGCAGCATGTCGGGGATCGGATGGTCAGTGAGGTCCTTGACCACGCAGAGTTTGTGATTGGAAAGCGGACAGACCGTCAGGGTCAGGCCTTCGCGGACGATATGGCTGACCAGCACCGGGTCTTCCAGCGAACGGTTGCCATGGTCGATGCGGTCGATATGCAGCACGTCCAGCGCCTCATAGACATAGGCCGGCGGGCCTTCCTCGCCGGCATGGGCGCAGAGCTTCAACCCTAGTTTCTTCGCCTTGGCAAAGACATTGGTGAATTTCGACGGCGGATGGCCGACTTCGGAGGAATCGAGCCCGACGCCGATGATCTTATCGCGGTATGGCATGGCCATGGCCAGGCTTTCGAACGCCGCTTCTTCGGACAGATGGCGCAGGAAGCTGTGGATCAGCGAAACCGACAGCCCCAGCGCCTCGGCGTCCTTTGCCGCGCGGCTCAGGCCCTCGATAACATAGGCATAGGGAACGCCGCGATCCGTATGGGTCTGCGGATCGAAGAATATCTCGGCGTGGCGGACATTATCGGCGGCCGCCCTCTGGAAATAGGCCATGGCGAGATCGTAGAAGTCTTGCTCGGTGCGCAGGACATTGGCGCCCTGATAATAGATATCGAGGAAGTCCTGCAGGTTGGAGAAATCATAGGCGGCACGAAGAGCTTCGACCGATGGGTAGGGCAGGTCGATGCCGTTACGCCTGGCCAGCGCGAACATCAGCTCCGGCTCCAGAGACCCCTCGATATGCAGGTGCAGTTCGGCTTTTGGCAGACCGGCGACAAAGGCATCGAGAGAGGTATCAGACATAACGGCTCCTTGAGTTGCCGCATTGTCGAGCCAAAGCGCCGGACTGGCAAGCCGTCAGAGCGCCTTTTCCATATCCTCCAACTCGACCCCTTTGGTTTCGGGGAAGAATTTCGACACCACGATGAACTGGATCAGGGTCACGGCCGCGAAGACCGCGAAAGGCAAGGCTTTGGTATGGGCAGCGACCAGCGGGAAGACGGCCGAGATGATGGCGTTGACGATCCAGTGAGTAGCGCTGCCGAGAGATTGGCCGCGCGCCCGCACCGGAGTCGGGAAGATTTCCGCCAGATAGACCCAGATCACCGCGCCTTGCGAGGCCGCGAATGAGACGATGAACAGGATCAGCAGGGCGAGCAGGAAGCCCTGTCCCTGGCCGGTGGCCATGATGACTGTTACGCCAGCAAGGGCGATGACCATGCCGATGGCCCCCAGGGTCAGCAGCTTCTTGCGGCCGAAGCGATCGATCAGCGCCATGCCGAGCAGGGTGGCGGCAAGATTAGCGCCGCCCACGGCCACGCTTTGCAGGTCGGCCGAAACCGCGCTGAACCCGGCGGCGGCAAAGATATCGTTGAGATAATAGAGGATGGCATTTATGCCGGTGAACTGGTTGAACAGGGCCAGCAGCAGGGCGAACAGGATCGGCTTTTTGTGTTTAGTCCAGCTCAGTTTGCCCTGGCCGACATCCGATTTCTGGAAGTCTGCGATGGTGGCGGCCGGATCGGGAATGCCTAACTGAGTCAGGCTTTTTACGGCCTCATCGATTCGTCCCTTGGCCGCCAACCAGCGTGCGCTCTGGCCGATGGTGAACAGTAGCAGGAAGAAGACAGTCGCGGGCAGAGCGGCCAGGCCGAGTTTCCAGCGCCAGACTGACGCGTCAGCAATCATCTGCCCGACGAGATAGTTGCTCAAATAAGCCAGAAGGATGCCGAAAACGATATTGAACTGGAACAGCCCGACCAGCGCACCGCGTCGCTCAGCCGGCACGATTTCGGAAATATAGACCGGTGCCAACACAGATGAGCCACCGATCGCCAGCCCGACGACAAAGCGCGAAACGACAAACAGTGGCAGAGAAGGCGATAGCGCACAGCCCAGCGAGGCGAGGATATACATCAGGCCGATGACCCGCAGCGCATCGCGTCCGCCAATGGCGTCGCCCAGCCGGCCCATGAAAAGGGCGCCGAAGAAGGTGCCCCACAGCGCGACCGAAACCGCGAGGCCCAGGCCCTGGTCATCGAGCTGGTAGACATCGCGCAGGGCGTGGGTGACACCGGAAATCACGGCGGTATCGAAGCCGAACAGAAGCCCAGCCAAACTGGCGATCACGACCGCCTTCATATTGAGACGCATATCTCTCCCCAAATGTAATTCTTATTTTGAATTACGTTAATACAAGCCGGGGAGTCGCGCCACCTACTTTTGCGAGCGCTCCAGTTGCCTCAGGTCGAGACCGCGCGTTTCGGTGCCGTACTTGATAAACAGGCCGAGCGTCGCCACGATCGGCACGATGATCATGCCGGCGGCGATGCCCAGCGGCGGCACCAGGGCGGTGATGCTGAGCGTCTGGGCCAGCACCCCTCCGCCCTTGGTGCAGGCGGCGATCCAGCCGGTGGCGCGGCCGCGGATCTTCAGCGGATAGCTTTCCGAGGCATAGGGCAGGAGGATGGCCAGGATGCCGTTGGAGCCGATGATCAGCAAGGCGATCGGCAGGACCGGGCTGCCGCCCTTACCGGTTTCCAGCAGCAGCACCCAGATCAGTCCGGCAAGCGTAATGGTGACCATGGTAGTGAAAGCCCATTTGGTGCTCCACTGGCTGTAGATCCAGGTACATAGAAATACGGTCGGGAAGGCGATCAGCGACGATTCCGCGAGCAGCTTCGACGATACCGCCATGGAATAGCCCTTGGCCACCAGGTCATTGGGCAGCCATAGCAAGAGGCCGAAATTGATCAGGCCCCAGGCCAGCGCCGCGATGGTCAGGGCCGCCGTCTTGCCGATCAGGCCGGGCGTCCACAGTTTCGGTTCGCTGCCATCGTGCTTGGCGTGATGATGCGCGAAGGTATCGTCGGTGTCTTCCTCATTGGTGGCCAGCCTGTGGCTGACCGTGCCGAAGCGCGCCATGATCTTGTGGGCTTCGGCATCGCGACCGCGCGACAGCAGGAATTTCGCGGATTCGGGAATAAGCCCTCCCATCAGGATCAGTATCAGGCCGGTCGGCAGGTTGATCAGCCAAAGGATGCGCCAGGAAAAGGTTGGGACCAGCAGCCAGGAAAAGCCTGATGCCGCGAAATAGCCGCCAACCGCGCCGAGCCCGCCGACCAGCACCAATGCCCAGCCGCGATGGCGTGAGGGCATGGTTTCGGCCAGCAGGGCGTAAGTCACGGGCAGCATGCCGCCAGCGCCGGCGCCCATCAGGAAGCACATGATCTCGTTCCACAGCAGCGACGGCATGGCGCCGCAAATGGAGGTGCCGACAAAGACCACGGCAGACAGCAGGATCGACGCCTTGCGACCGTAGATATCGGCGATGATGCCCCAAAGGATGGAGCCAGTGACCGTGCCGATCAGGGCGAAGAAGGGTACGCCCGAGGCCTGAGCCTTGGTGACGCCGTATTCCTTGATCAGGCCGGGCATGACGAAGCCGAGCGAGGCGGGTTTCATGACGTCGATGATCAGGGCCACGACCAGTACCAGCATCAGCAGGGCATGCGCCGGGCCTAACCTGGCGTCTTCCGGGGCGGCCACGGCGATACGGGCGGCGGACCTGACCTGCGCATCGACGCCCTTCGGCAGCAGGCCATAGGCAGCGATGGCGATGCCGGCGATGATCAGGAACATGCCGAAGATCATGCCGGGGTCCATCGGCATGCCGGCCAGGGCAAAGCCCATGTCCTTGCCCATCCAGAACATCGGCAGGTGCAGCAATACGCCGGCGGTCACGCATATGCAGCCCAGTCCGAAAGCCCAGACTCCGCGCCTGTCGAGAAATACCTTTGTGTCCATTTGCCTCGCCCCGGATTGTTTCCCTCTAGGCATACGCGCAATTTTTAAAAAATAAAGCTTTGAATTCAGGAACTTGGTTTGGTTGTGGTGTTATATGCACGCAGCAACGTTGCTACTTTTGAGCATTTCCCAGGCGCCCGAAACTCTGCTTTGAAAATGACGCTGGCACGGCCTATATACCAGACATGACCTCCCGCATCGCACAACTGACCTACGCCATCGGCGATATCCATGGCTATGACGACCTGTTCGAGCGGATGATCGACCGAATCCAGGTCGATGCGAAACTATTGGGTGAGCGTCCGCGTATTGTGCTTCTGGGCGATTATGTCGATCGCGGACCGGCGTCGCGGCAGGTGCTGGAGCGGGTGCGCCGGTTGCAGCATGCGCCCTGGTGCGATGTGGTGGCGCTGATGGGCAATCACGAAGAGGCCCTGCTGCGCTTCCTGGATGAACCGGAATTCGGCGACACGTGGCGCGACTGGGGCGGTGCGGCGACCCTCGATTCCTACGGCGTGGCCATGCCCTATATGGCACGGTCGGCGGAAATCTGGGAAGAGGTCAGCCGCCGGTTTGCTGAAAAGGCCGATCCGGCGCATCTGGAGATGCTGCGCGCCATGCCGTCATCCTTCCAGGCGGATGACTATTTGTTTGTCCATGCCGGCGTCGATCCCGATCGCCCCCTGGCGGAGCAGGACGGCGCCACCTTCATGTATATCCGCGGGCGCTTCCTGCGGGCGGATCAATCATGCGAATATGTCGTGGTCCACGGCCATTCGCCGCACAAGGTGCCGGCCAATACGCGCTGGCGGATCGGGATCGATACCGGCGTCTATTATAGCGGAATCCTGACGGCAATGCGGCTGCACGGCGATGCGCGTGACCTGCTCCAGGTCAGCCGAGAGATGGATACGGATCGTCCGTCGCCGGTGTTCTTTTAGACAAAGGAAAGGCCGGGATTGCTCCCGGCCTTTGTTGCTTTAGCCCTCGCCAGCCAGTGCCGTATCGAGTGTCTTGCCATCCGTGGCCCAGAGGTTGCCGATATGCAGCGCCACCGGATCGGGGAAGATGTAGGTCTCGTTGGCGGCGATGCCCTTAACAATCTGCTCGGCGGCGTGTTCCGGCGTGGCCTTGACCATCGGGATATCCTTGGCGAGGTCGGTATCGATCGGGCCGGGATAGATGCCGAGCACCTTGATGCCTGACTCTTTCAGCGTCACGCGCAGGGTCTGGGTCAGGGATTGCAGCGCGGCCTTTGAGGCGGAATAACCGGCCAGGCCCGGCGCCGAGGTCAGGCCTACCACGCTAACCACATTGGCGATAGTGCCGGATTTGCGGGCTTCGAACACCGGCGTAAAGGCGCGGATGACGCGCAGGGTGCCATAATAGTTGGTGTTCATGTCGCCATTGATCAGTTCGATCGGGCTTTCGATAAAGTTGGCGAAGACGGCGGTACCAGCATTATTGAGCAGGATATCGGTATCGCGGGCGGCCTTGACGGCGGCGTCGACCGAGGCCTGGTCGGTGATGTCGAGTTGCAGCGGCACGACGCGGGCATCGCCGAAGTCGGGCAGGGATTCAAGGCGGCGGGCGCCGGCATAGATCTTCTTTACATCGGTCTTGAGCAGTTCGCGGACGGTGGCGGCGCCGATGCCGCGGTTTGCGCCGGAAACGAGGACAACTTGGTTGGAATAGGACATGACGAACTTCCTTTTGAAAAAGCCGTCGGTTCAGGCGGCTGATTGAACCTCGCGCCAAAAAGTGGATTGCCACTTTTTGGATAAACGTGAGGTACCTTAAATATGTAAACCGATCTGTTTACATCGCTATAGGTAAACAGATCGGTTTACATTGTCAAGCGGACATGATAGAAAATTTTTCAAGGAGATTTCGCCATGGCCGACACTGCCACGCCCACCAAGAAACAGGAGATCATCGCCCAGGCCTATGATGCCTTTTATGATGGCGGCTTCCATGCCACCGGCATCGATACGGTCATGGCCAACAGCGGCATTTCCAAGCGCACCCTCTACAAATACTTCCCCAGCAAGGAAGACCTGATCGAGGCGGTGCTGGACCAGTACGGCGAGGATACGGATACCTTTCTCTTCCGGCCGGCCCTGGCGCGTAGCGACGATCCGGGCGAACAGATTCTGGCGCTGTTCGATGTCCGACGAGAGATGATGGAGACGTCTTGCCGGGGGTGCCTCGCCATGAAGGCCGGGCAGGAATATATCGGTAAGCATGAAGGCATCGCCGCGCGCGGACGGGCGGCCTCGACCTATGTCGAAGGCCGGTTTATCGCGCTGTGCGAACAGGCGGGGTGCCGGAATCCGCAGGACACCGGCCGCCAGATCGGGCTGCTGTTCCAGGGCGCGGCCCTGACCGCCCAGATGCAGCAGGACCCGTCGGTATTCGACATCGCCAAAAAGGCGGCGCATATCCTGCTTGCGGCCTGATATTATCTGGTTTTACAAGGGCGAATGACGGTCGATTTCACCCATCTGCTTCTCGGTAAGAAGCCCGAACGCACCTTGCCGGTGGCGGCGCTGCTGATCATGGCGGCCGGGATGCTCGATGCCTTTACCTATGTCGGCTATGACGGCGTCTTCGCCAACGCCATGACGGGTAATATTGTCCTGCTCGTCGTGCGACTGGCGAAGGGCGAAATAGCGGGCAGCCTGCCGTTCGCGGCGCCGATCATTGCCTATATCTGCGGTGTGGCTGTGGCGCAGGTGCTCAAGGAAAAACCGTTGCGCGCCCTGTTGCCGTCACCGGCGCGCTTTTCGCTGGGGCTGGAGATCGCTTTCCTCATTGTGGTGGCCTTCCTGCCGAAAAGCGTGCCCAATATGCTGGTGGTGACGGGGATTGCTTTCGTGGCGGCGCTTCAGGCCACGGCGTTCACCCGCCTGAACGAATTCGCCTATACCTCGGTCACGACCAGCGCCAATCTGCGCCATTTCGCCAGTGCCACCATTGCCTGGCTGGTCTATGGCAAGGGGCGCGAAAGCCGGCGGGAATCGCTGTTTTTCCTGTGCCTGTGTGTCTGTTTCATCGGCGGCGCCTTGCTGGGGGCGATAGCGACCCTGCACTGGGGCCATGCGGCTGTCTGGTTGCCGGTGGGTCTGCTGAGTGCAGCCTTCGCGCTCTGCCTGCCCTGGACGCAGGGGATTCGCGAGATGTTCGTGGAAGACAAGTAAATGCGCATCATATTGATCTGAAAGCACGATTTGTCTTCACAAGGTCATGTTGCCGGCTTAGGGTGAGATCTTGTTCGTAAACCTCCGTCTGGCGCCATGTCACTGCCGAACGCGCACTTGAGTGATTACATTCTGGGAAAGGTCGTCAAGCGACCGGTCCTGCGGGGTGTGGCCCTGATCAAGCGCCATCTGCAAGGCTCGGAGGTGTGGTTCATCGTCCTGGCGTCCGGTGTCGGACTGATCGCTGGCGTCATGGCGGCCTTGCTCGGCCACTTTGCGCACGCGCTTCAGGCGTTGCTGTATGGCTTCTCGCCCGATCTGCGACTTAGTGCCTTGCCGGCCATCCAGCCCTGGCACCTGATCGCCCTGCCGCTCGGCGGTGCCGCACTGGGGTTGGTGCGTTTCATCTTTCCGCGTCGCACCCGCCAGCCGATCGACGTGGTCGAGGCCAATGCGCTCTATGGCGGGCGTATTCCCCTGCGCGACAGCCTGATCGTCTCGTTCCAGACCTTCCTGTCCAATGGCTTCGGCGCCTCGGTCGGGCTGGAAGCGGCCTATGCCCAGCTGGGTGGGGGGATTGCCTCCAAGATTGGCCAGTGGCTCGATCTCAAGCGGGTCTCCTTGCGCACCCTGGTCGGGGCTGGGGCGGGATCGGCGATTGGTGCTGCGTTCGGTGCGCCTCTGGCGGGTGCCTTCTATGCCTTCGAGCTGGTGCTGGGCGGCTATACGGTGGCGGCCCTGGCCCCGGTAGCGGCGGCTTCGCTGATGGCGGTGCTGGCGGCGCAGCTAATGAATATCGAGCCCTTTGTCATTGCCTCGACCGCAGGGCAGTCCATCGAGATCAGCGGCTATCTGCTCTATGCCGTGCTGGGGGTGATGTGCGCCGGTGTCGGCATCGCCATCATCCGGCTGGTGGCGAGTGTCGAGGCGGTAGTGCGCAAGCTGCCGATCGGCGATATCTGGCGGCCGATGATTGGCGGCCTGTTCCTTATGCCCGTGGCCTGGGCGGCGCCGCAGGCCCTGTCATCAGGGCACGGCGCCATGCATCTCTATATGGCGCAGCAGGCAGCGGTGGTGACCCTGCTGGGCGTCTTCGCCCTGAAACTGTGTGCCTCGGTCATTTCCCTGGCCTTCGGTTTTCGCGGCGGTCTGTTCTTCGCCTCCCTGTTCCTGGGATCGCTGCTCGGCGCGGCCTTCGCTCAGATTGTCAACCAGATCTATCCCGCCGCCGATCTTGATATCCTCAACGCCTCGCTGGTCGGCATGGCGGCGCTGGCCGTGGCCGTGGTCGGTGGGCCGATGACCATGTCACTGATGGTGCTGGAGGTGACGCACGACTTCAACCTGACGGCGGCGGTGGTGACGGCGGCGCTTTGTTCGAGCGCCATTATCCGCGAGCGTTTTGGCTATTCTTTCTCGACCTGGCGCCTGCACCTGCGCGGCGAGACCGTGCGCAATGCCCGCGACATCGGCTGGGTAAAGGCCCTGACGGCCCAGACCCTGATGCGCAAGAACCATACAACCCTGCCGGACGATACCAGCGTGGCGGCCATGCGCGAACAGGTGCCGCTGGGCTCGACCTCGCGCGTCCTGCTGGTCGACGGCGTGGGTGATTATCGCGGCATTGTCCTGACCGCCGAGGTGTGGATCGAGACCCAGGAAACCCTGACGCCGTTACGCGAACTGGCGCGCCAGACCGAGGTCTATGTGCGGCCGGATATGGACATTTCGGCCATCATGCGTGTCTTCGAGCATTTCGGCGTCGATGACCTGGCCGTGGTGGATGAGAACCACAAGCTGTTGGGCCTGCTGACGGAAAAATACGTCAACCGCCGTTATGTCGAGGAACTGGAGCGTTCCCAGCGCGAATTCTTCGGAGAGATGTGATCAGAACAGCATCCCCTGAACAGGGGTTGCGGGCGTTTCCGCCAAGAGCCTGAGCGGTATGTGCGCCGCCAGATCGACCGGTCTGCGCCGTAGCCAGTTATCCCACTGTTCCGGAGCGAGGATAACCGGTTCGCGGTCGTGGATGGGCGCCATATCGTGGCCGGCTTCGTGTGTCAGCAGACTGAAGCTCCAGATTTCCCCTTCGGCCAGGCTGGCGCAGTCCCACAGGCCGGCAAAGGCCAGCGGCTGGTTATCGGCGCGGGTAATGCGCCATTTGCGGCGCGTATTCCGTTCGCCTGACCATTCGTAAAAGCAATCGGCCGGTACGAGCGCATGGCGATATTTCCACGCGCCCTGGAACACACGCTTTTCCGCCACCGTATCCAGCCGGGCATTGAAGGTGGTGGCCTTCCAGTCTTTCAGCGAACCGGAATACCAGTGAGGGATCAAGCCGAAACGCGCCGGAATGATTTCCAGCCTTCCGCTTTCAGGACTTTCAATCACGATGGGCGCGCCGCCCGTAGGCACTACTTTTGAGGGATGCCCGAACTCCATCTGATCCGGCGCGTCCGGCAGGTGCAGCGTGTTTTTCAGGAAATTAAGATAGAGGGCGGCCTCAAATTGTCCGCACATAGGTTTGCCTCCCAATGTGCGGACAATTCTGGCCCCCCGCGCCCCCCGGTGCAAGCCCCGATTCGGAGCGGTGCCTCATTAATGGCGTTAATTCATATAGGTCTTCGGTGGCAGGAAATGCCGGCGCAGTTGCGTATTCAGCTCGGCGTGTTTTGAATCGCAATAGCGGGTGATGAAGGCTTCGAAGACATAGCCCAGGCCGTCCACCAGTTCCTGATCGCCGGTTTTCAGCGCAAGGCCTTTCAGCGCGTCGAGCCGCTCCAGGATTTCCATGCAGGTCTGGTCATAGGTGGATAGTTCGCGCGGCCGTTCCGTTTCCGCTCTGATCCTGGTCGCCATGACACTCTCCAAACGCCACCTGCACTTGGTCAGCCAATCATATCACCTCATTGCGCGCCATCACGAAAATTCGTGAGGAAAACGCGGTTCCTGCAAAATTTTGCAAATCAGGGGTGGATAATGCCTTCGGCAATGGCCTTGACCACGGCGGTAACGCGGCTGTGCGTCTCCAGCTTGGCAAAGACATGGCGCATGTGGGTATCGACCGTATTGCGGCTGATGCCCAGTATGGTCGCGATTTCCGCGTCCGTCTTGCCTGCGGCCACCCAGCTCAGAATCTCGGCTTCCTTCGGCGTGATCCCCGCCGGCGGCGTGCAAGGCGAAGCCGGCCGGGCATTCAGACGTTTATAGCTCAGATAGAATTGGGCGGTCAGCGCGCCGATCATGTCAAGATCAGCATGTGTGGCGTCATGTTTTTCAGACGCGGCCAGGCCCAGGCTGGCCATCAGGCCGTTGCGGCCCCATATGGGGGTTGAGACCCCGTGGTTCAGACCGCCTTCGCGCGCTACATTATATAACCGGGTCTGGAGGGGGCGGTAATTGGAGTGCGCCTCATGGGCTTCCCAATCCAGGCTGCCCGTCTGCATGCGCAGGGCCTGCATGACCGGATCATAGGAATCGCAGTTGTTTTCCTTGTAATAGCCGCGCAGCTCTTCCGGGAAGTTGTGCAACACGCCCCGGCCATGTACGCGTTGCGGCAGGTCGGGATCGTCGATCACCCACAGGCTGATACGATCATAACCCTGCTGGGCCACGGCTTTTTTCAGCAGGCGAAACAGGTCCTCATCGGCGCGCGCCTGGCGGGTGTCGGTCACAAAGTCTTCGAACTGGTAATGCAGGTCACGGTCAAACATGGCGGACATCTCGGAAAGCAGACCGTTTTTAACATGGACTTGCGAACGGGTCGCGTAAATTCGGTATGGCGTTACGGAGAGATATGGCCATGTGTCAATCCGGTCACCACGGCGGTCACGCGATTGGTGGCGTCCAGCTTGCGGAAGATATGGCGCATGTGGGTATCGACCGTATTGCGGCTGATGCCGAGAATGGCACCGACCTCGTCATCCGTCTTGCCGGCAGCCACCCAGGTGAGTACCTCGCGTTCCTTGGCGGAGAGCAAGACGGCGGGCGGCGGCGGCGCATGAAGCCGTCGATAGGAGAGGTAGAATTGCGTACATAGGGCGTTGATCAGCCCGAGATGGGCTTCCGCGCTGTCATGGGCGAGGGTTGAGGCAAGGCCCAGGCCGCCAATGGCCCGCAGAGCCCGCATCGGTACGCCGATCCCGCTGTTCAGGCCGGCATCGATCGCCTCGTTCATTAAGCGTGACTGGGCGGGACTGTAGCTGGAGGTGGCTTCGAGGTTCGCCCAGGTAAAGGCCGAGCTATGCGTCACGGCGGCATGCAGCACCGGGTCCAGGCGGGCATAACCTTTTTCCAGATACGTCTTCTGCCAGTCTTCCGGATAGAGGTTAAAGATATTGGGGCGGTGATGATCGGCCGGCAGGCTGGGATCATAGGCCACCGAGAAGATTAGCCGGTCATAGCCATATTGCCCGACGCATCGCTTTAGATGCGCAAACAAGACTTCGGCGGTTCCAGCGGCCTGGCTGTCCCTGATAAAATCCTCGAAGAGATAACGCTGCGTACGGTCGAACATGGAGGTGGTCTTTGTGCGGGCACTTCTTACCACGAAGCCCGGCAATTGTCGCGAGAATTATGTCAGCGCTGTCATGATTGCGGTTTTAAGGTGCGGTATGACCTCGGCTTCGAACCAGGGATTGCGCTTCAACCATATCCGGTTGCGCGGTGAGGGATGGACAAGGGGCAGGATACCTTCGCCGATGTAATCCCGCCACGCTCGAACGGTTTCAGTCAGATTGGCTTTGCGGCGCTTGCCCAGATAATAGCCTTGAGCATAGGCGCCAATCAAAAGGGTGAAGCGGATATCCGGCAGGGTTGCGCGCAATCGGGCGTGCCACAAAGGCGCGCATTCCGGACGGGGGGGATGGTCGCCGCTTTTGCCTTTGCCGGGATAGCAGAAGCCCATGGGCATAATGGCGGCCTGTGACGGATCGTAGAACTGTTCGCGCGTCACGCCCATCCAGTCACGCAGGCGATCGCCGGAGGCATCGTTGAATGGGATGCCGGTCATATGCACCTTGAGCCCTGGCGCCTGGCCGATGATCAGGATGCGGGCGCGCGGATCGCCAGCCTGCAAAACCGGCCGTGGTCCCAGCGGCAGATATGGGGCACAAAGCGTACAGGCAGTGATATCGTCGAGAAGCGGGATCAAGCCCCCTGATTATCCGCCGGGCGCATCAGCGACATGCCCATATCCGAATCCATCCAGGTGTCCTTGTCATGGACAATGGCTTGAGCGGGCATCATCTGGGTCTGTGTGCCCATGCCGGAGACCTTCTTTACCGCCGTGCCGATGGCCATGAACTCGATCAGGCCCTGGCCGATCTCGATGATATAGGTCTTCACGCCCACCACCTCGGCGGCGCCAATGGAGTCGGCCTCGGCCTTGAGGCGGTCGAGCGCGTGTTCGCGGGCATCGTGCACCAGCGAGGTCAGTTCGCTGATCTCGCCTTTGGCGAAGGCCTTAAGCGCCGAGAAGATGCCGCCCACCAGGCCGAGCGAATAGATCGAGGTCGACATCAGCAGTTTGACTGGCGCATAGCCGAGGCTGGCCATCGACCACAATTCCTCGCCGGTCAGGTCGGAGGTGACGACCTCGCCGCTGCCGAGCGCCGGATGCGACATGGCCGTACCGGTCATGACCATTTCGTGCGTACCCATCCACGGCAGGATGGTGGTGCGGATGCCGAGCACGGCATTGGCACCATCAGCCCGCGCCGCTGAAGTAATGCGCTCCAGCGCCTTGTGGCGGGTCTTGTTAAAGACGTCGGAATATTCGGAGATTTCGCCGCGGCCCAGCTGCTTGAGCGCGCCGATAAAGCCGCCGCCTATGCCCATGGAATAGGCGATATTGCCGAAGACGTGCTGGATCGGCGTATAGCCGGCATCCATGTGGCACCACAGTTCTTGCGCATTGCCGGCGGTGGTGAAGAAGGGGCCGCTGTTTTCCTTGAAAACGCAGGAGCCGACGAACAGGAACTCGGTATTACCTGACAGGCCGCGCAGATCGCCCGAAACGCCGGCCACGCCCGTGGCGCCGTGGGTCTGGGCTTCCTTGGCCATGCGGGCGAAGGCGTGCATGCGGCCATCCTGGATGGCCTGGGTCACCTGCGGGATTTCACCGCCAAGGATATTGTTCAGACCGGCGCCGAGAGACCCCAGAAAGCCCATGGAATTGACGCTGTTGCCTACCACCAGTTCGCCTGAACGATAGCCTTTCAGGGCCATGCAGTAGATTTCATTGCCTGACAGGCCGGTCACCTTCGCCATCACATCGCTCCCTTGCTTTGGTGTGATAAGCGCGTAGGTGTCGGCTTTTCGCCCGAAAAGTCAATGCGGGTTTTCTGACCGTGCTGATAGGCTAGATCTGGGCCACCTGAAGCTCGATTTCCCCGGCCAGCCTTTGCTCATCGGCGCGGGCGATATCGCCCAGGGTGATAATGCCGACCATCCGTTTGTGATCGTTGAGCACGGCTAGGCGGCGGATCTGCTCGCGCTTCATCAGGTCGCCGGCCTCGCGCAGATCATCCTCTTCAAAGCAGTAGATGATGGTTTCCGACATGACCTCGCTGAGCGGTGTATCCGGTCCCATGCCGGCGGCCAGGGCGCGCACCACCAGGTCGCGATCGGTCACCGCCCCCTTCAGTTTGACATGGTCGCCAATGGGCAGATAACCGTAATCGCCGTCGCGCATCATCTGTGCCGCGTCGCGCACCGTTGTCTGCGGCGTGGCGAGGTGGAATTCGGTACTCATGATATCCTTGACATGCATGTTACGCCTCCCGGAAAGACGAGCGGGTATCCGCCCGTAAACTGGTATTCAGCGGTGGCGGCCGCGTCCCGAATGATCGCGGTCGCGCGTCCATTCGCGTGAAGGATTGCGATCCTCGTAGTCGCGTTCCGAAGTTGCGGCATAGGCACGTGGCTGGCGGGGGTCGACGTTACTATCATCCCGGCTGTAATCGCGGTCGTCATGACGCGAGGTGTGGTAACCGTAATCGTCGTCGCGGAAGCGCGAATTGCCGTAAGAGCCGCGGTCGCGATCATATTCGCTGCCGTTGCGCTGTTCGTTGCGCCAGTCGTCATTCTCGCGCCATGGATGGCTTTCGCTGGCATAGGCCGTTTCACGCCACCGGTGGTCACGCCAGTTGCTGTTGTAGCTTCGGTCATCACGCCGGCGATCATCGCCGCGATTATCGACCCGTAGATTGGCCTGCCAGCAGTTCTGCCGGTCGTTTAGTTCGTAGGGCTCACGATCGGCGCGGTTGTCGTCATAGTGTCTGCGATCACCCTCTTCGCGCCAACGGCGCCCTGAGACCTGCGAACGGTCATCAGCGGCGTGGAAGGGCTCGCCTTCATCGCGGTCGCGGCTGTCCTGTAGTGTGGCCGGATTGTGAGCCTTGTCCGTATCGTTCTGCGTTTTGACACGTGCGGCTGAGCCCTTCCTGACCTTGGTGGCGCCTTTATCCTGAGTGGTTTGCGAGGGTCCGGTGGTGGCCATGGTGACTCCTTCGGTATCCGGTGAGCGGACGAAACGTCAACGCCTTGATTTCTTGTCGTTTTTCAACAATTCATTATCGCACTCTACGCGCCCCGCCGTAAGGTTATTATGCCGATGCCGGAAAGTGGCTGTAAATTCTCCATAAAACGCTGAGGCACTGGATTTTCCGATTTAACCTGCTATTCCTCAGACAATAAGAACGGGAGTATACCATGACGATGACCGCCAATCGACGCCACCTGATGATCGGTTTGGGCGCGCTGCCAGTACTGGTGGGTTCAGCGACGCAGGCTGCGGCAGCTTCGGCCCCGATTCTGGCGCCTGCACCGCCGATGGGCTGGAACAGCTGGAACAGCTTCGCCACCACCATCAACGAAGCCCAGGCGCTGGAAACCGCGCATATCATGGCGGAAAAGCTTAAGCCGCACGGCTATGACATCTTCACCATCGATATCCAGTGGTACGATCCGGCGGCCACCAGCTACGTCTATAACGAAAAACCGGTGCCGACCCTGGATGGTTATGGCCGTCTCCTGCCGGCGCCCAACCGCTTCCCTTCGGCGGCTGAAGGCAAGGGTTTCAAGGCGATCGCCGATCAGGTCCACGCTCTGGGCATGAAATTCGGCATCCACCTGATGCGTGGCATTCCGCGTCTGGCGGTCGAGCGCAACCTGCCGGTCTTCGGCACGAAGGTCCGCGCGCAGGATATCGCCAATACGCAAAGCACCTGTCCGTGGAACCCGGATATGTACGGCGTCGATATGTCTAAGCCGGGCGCCCAGGCCTATTATGACAGTGTGTTCGCGCTCTATGCTTCGTGGGGCGTCGATTTCGTCAAGATGGACGATATGAGCCGGCCCTATGATGCCCACGCACCGGAGATCGAGGGCGCGCACGCCGCCATCGTCAAGAGCGGCCGGCCGATTATTCTCAGCCTGTCGCCCGGCGAGACGCCGGTGCCGCGCGCGGCCCACGTGCGCAAATACGCCCAGATGTGGCGGATCAGCGACGACTTCTGGGATGACTGGACCATGCTGGAAAACCAGTTCACCCGTCTGGAAAACTGGAACGAGCATCGCACGATCGGCGGCTGGCCCGATGCCGACATGTTGCCGCTCGGCCGTCTGGCCCTCGGCAATCGCGACACCAAGTTTACGCCCGATGAGCAGAAGACCCTGATGACCCTGTGGTCGATCGCGCGTTCGCCGCTCATCATGGGCGGTGATCTGCGTCACCTCGATCAGCCGACGCTCGACCTGCTGACCAATGACGAAGTGCTGGCGGTCAATCAGAAAAGCCATGACAACCAGCCGCATTTCCTGGCCGATGGTCAGCGTGTCTGGACGGCGCGGGCGGAGAATGGCGACCATTATCTGGCGCTATTCAATACGACCGACAAGCCGGCCGATCTCAGCATCGACCTGGGCCGGCTTGGTCTGAAGACGGCCAGAGTTCGCGATCTGTGGGCCAAGGCGGATATCGCTCCGGCCACCGGGCGTTTTATCGCGACCGTGCCGTCACATGGTGCAGGACTGTGGCGATTGGGCTAGAGCGTTTTCCGATCTGATTGTATCAGATTGGCGCTCAAGGAAAGTGCTCTAGGATTGGCAGCCGCGTGTGCCGAGATACAGGGTTTCGGTGAATTCAGCCGGGCCCACGGAAGCGGCCAGGGCGGCCGCCATGAAACGGGCATGGATGTCCGGGAAGGAGAGGGTGCCCAGTTCGAAACAGGCCAGGTTGGTCCGGACGAAAAGCCCCAGTTGAAAGACATCGGCATCCTCGCGTCGACGCATGCGCAGGGCCACCAGTTCGATCATATCCAGGGAAATATCCTCATTACGGTCTTCCAGCCGGAAGGCCAGCAGGAACGCGGCCATCTGCGCCTTGATAATCTGGATGTCGTCCGTAATGATCATGACTGCCTCCTGTTTTCCATCCCATGGTGGCAGGGGGCGCATCAACAAACCATGCGTTTTCCGGATGAGAATTATGAGCGGGGCATATCCCATCGTCAGGCTGTGAGAAAACGCAAGCTCAGTTAACGAACTCGGCCCTTAGTTGCGATGTGTAACCTCTCTACGCATTCTGCAAATTATTCAGCCTTTGATTTGCCTTACCTGCAGGACAAGATCGTTCTTTACCTGTGTGGCGTTGTTTCATGTTTTTTCTCTGGTATTGCTTCGATGACCATCTGGCGGCTTTGCTGCGTATCCCACAGCTCGGAGATGTGCCCTGGTGGTGCATACTGATGCTTAATCTGGCGGTCATGCCCCTGACTGGCTCCTTGACCCGGTCTTTGCGTATGGAACAGATCTTCACATGAGGCCCTGCCGGTTTTAACCCAGCCTTCAGTGTTAGGGTCGCATACAGGGGGTAGGGCAAACCTTCAGAGATTCGCCGGCATGCATGACCGCCTGACACGTATAGATGAAATCACCGAAGCGCTGGCGGGCTCGTCTGCAGTGCTTGCCGGTCGTGTCACGACTGCGGAAATCGCTGTTGATTCTGCTGTGATCGATCTTCTGTTCGAGAAGCTGTCAGCCATTAATATTTCCAGGAGTGCATGCGCGGACACGTCGTTCGAGTCACGCGAATATAACGAGCTGCTGATGATGGGCGCCGAAGTCAGGGCCGCCATCCAGGGATTTGAAGACAAGTACAAGTTAAGCCTGATGGCTTAGTTGGTTCAGCCTCGTGGGTTCGAACCACGCTCCCCTGAGTCAAAGTCAGGTATCCTACCGCTAGACGAAGGCTGAATGGCTGGACCGGCGAGGCTTGAACCTGCAGTGGTCAGGCGAATTTGGCGGGGGAGCGCAGAATCGAACTGCGATAAATGGTTTTGGAGACCAGTGCTCTACCGTTGAGCTACACCCTCTGATGGGCGCAGCGAGGCACCCCAGAATTAGCTATTCTGGTTCTGCTGCCAATTAACGGGATGAATAATCTTGCACATGGCGGCCGTATGCCTGCGTTTATGCGGGAGGTCAATAGCGGTAACCTGGTCTATCTCTGGGACAGATCGAGCAGCGTCTCGAAACTGGTATCGCCTGCCAGTGCGGCGCGGATCATCTCGGCGATATCGTCGGCGGCCTGCGCGGGGTCCAGCTCGCCCTTTGCCACCCTGGTTGTGATGGTGTTTGCAAAAGTGTTGATCCTGGGGATCAGGTTCTCTGCACTTTCAATACCGCCAATAGCTTCTTGCATGTCAGCCTCCTGAGGCAAACCACAGTCTCATGCTTTTTTAAAGGAGGCAATTACCGCCTGCTTATGATGCTGAGGCAGCCATGGTGTGGCATTTTACAGGAATGGCGGACAGAGAGGGATTCGAACCCTCGGTACGCTTGCACGTACACACGCTTTCCAAGCGTGCGCGATCGACCACTCCGCCATCTGTCCATCCATCAAGTCGCACCGGGTCGGCAGTGCGCGGAAGGCGGCCTTTATACCCATGCCGCGCGAATGAGCAAGGGGAGTTTGCCTCTTACCACCGCTTTTTTTGTAACTATATTGGCGGCAAGCGCGTATATTCGGCGCAACGAAAAGGAAAACAACATGTTCGGCCTTAAATCCCAGATGATTTCCGCCAACCAGGCCCTGCCGGGCCGCAATGAGCCCATCCCGACCGAGGAAACCCACTTCGTGCTGCATACGCCGCTGAAGGGGCCTTATCCGGCCGGCATGGAAACGGTTGTCCTCGCCATGGGCTGTTTCTGGGGCGTCGAGCGCAAGTTCTGGCAGCAGGACGGCGTCTACGTCACCGCCGCCGGCTATATCGGCGGCTATACGCCCAACCCGACCTACAAGGAGGTCTGCACCGGCCAGACCGGTCATACCGAAGGCGTACTCGTCGTCTATGATCCGAAAAAGATCAGCTTCCAGCAACTGTTGAAGGTTTTCTGGGAAAATCATGACCCGACTCAAGGTTATCGTCAGGGCAACGATATCGGTACGCAGTACCGCTCGGCCATTTTCGCCAGGACGGATGAGCAGTACGATGCAGCTGTCACCAGCAAGGCCGCCTTCCAGAAGACGCTGACCGCCATGGGCAAGGGACTGATCACCACCGAGATCATGCCGGATGCGCCCTTCTACTTCGCGGAAGGCTATCATCAGGGCTATCTGGCCAAGAATCCGGAAGGCTATTGCGGCCTCAAGGGTACAGGGGCGGTCTGCGCCATCTGATCTCTGCTGAAACCGCTTTACAAAATGCCCGCCGCACCTAATCCTTGCGGCGGGCATCTTTTTACCGGGGGCGTGGAGCGTGAAAGAGGTTGAACTGCTGACTCTGGACGGGCTGGGCTCGTTTTTCGGCAGGCACAAGGCATTTGTGCCGGAACCGGGGCAAAAGTGCCTGAATTGCGAGACGGAACTCAAGGGCCGTTATTGCTTTTCCTGCGGTCAGGACGCCAGCAATCACCACCGCCATATCCTGCATATGATCGTCGATTCCGTCGAAAGCCTGTTCCATCTCGATGGCCGCCTGTGGCGCACCCTGCCGCCGCTGTTTTTCCGGCCGGGTACCCTGGCGAGGGACTATATGACGGGGCGGCTGGCGCGCCATGTGCCGCCTTTCCGTACCTTTCTGGTGGCGTTGCTGATCTTTATCTTCGTTTCAGAGGGGCTGACACACCATCTGGCCAAGGAAATCGAGCATAAGACCGACGAATATGCGCAAGCCCTGCATAATCCCGCAGCGGTAAAAACGCACGGTGAGGCATTGCTGAAGAAGGCGGCGCGTGACTATGCCGAGGCGACCGCGACCCTGCAAAAGAAGCAGTCGACGGACCTGAAAGCGGCGAAAACCGAGGCTGACCGGCAGGCGATCGAGGCCAATTACGCAAAACGGCAGGGAGCGGCGAAAGCGGAATATGACGCAATCGCCGCCGATCCCATCAAGGCTGCGATCGAGGATCTGGAACTGAAGTCCAGGGGCATGGCGGTGCTGGATGACGAGGAGGAAGCCGTTACCGCCCTGGGTCACGAGGCAAGCGGTGAGGGCTCCCTTCAGGCGAAGATCAACAAGGCCTTGAAGAATCCCGAAGCCCTGATGCTGACCATGTTTGGCTGGGGGCATCGGCTGGCCGTATTGCTCCTGCCGCTGATGACACTGGTGCTGGGTATGCTGTATTTTTACCGCCGCCAGTTCTTTCTGTTCGACCACTTCCTGGTGGCGTGCAACCTGATGTCCTTTATCTTCTTTACCAATGCCCTTGTGCTGGCCCTGCCGAACAATCTGATGAGTTTTGGTTTTCTGGTGCTGACGATCTGGACACCGATCAACATCTTCATGACCCTGCGCGGCGCCTATGGTTCCGGCATTTTCGGCGCCATTATCAAGACGCTGCTGTTGTGGTTGACCACCACGGTCAGTTTTGCCGTGCTGGTGACGAGCATTTTCCTGGTGTCGGTCAACGGCTTCTGAGGTCGGCCAGAACCTTGGGCAGGATTTCACTGAGATCTTCCGAGATCAGGCCCGGACCGAACCGGCGGGCGCATTCGGCATGTAGCCAGGTGGCGGCGCAGGCAGCTTCGAACACCGGCATGCCCTGCGCCATCAGTCCGCCAGCGAAACCAGCCAAAACATCGCCGGAACCGGCGGTGGCAAGGGTTGGCGGCGCGTCGCGATTGATTACGAGGCGGCCGTCCGGCGCGGCGATGACCGTATCGCGGCCTTTCAGAAGCACGACGGCGCCGCTGGTTTGGGCGGCGTTTTGAGCGGCGGTTTCGCGATTTCCGATCGGACCGAACAGCCTTGTGAATTCGCCTTCGTGCGGCGTGAGCAGAACGGGGGAGCGGATAGCCTGAAAAAGCTCGGCCGGATCATCCCTGAAAACGGTCAGGGCGTCGGCATCGAGCACGCAGGCCTTGCCCGCCTTAAGCGCGGCCAGCACAAGCGCTTGGGTGCGCTCATTAACGCCCGCCGCCGGCCCCATGATCAGGCTGGTGACGCGCGGATCGCCGATCAGCACGGCAAAGGCGGCCTCGTCCTTCACCGGCTTGGTCATGACGGCCTCCAGCGCCGTGGCATAGACGATCAGGCTCGACGGATCGCAGGCCACCGAAACCAACCCCGCGCCGATACGCAGGGCCGCCCGCGCCGCCAGCCGGGCCGCCCCGGTCGAGGCCACAGGCCCGCCCAGCACGATACAATGGCCGCGGTCATACTTGCTGCCGTGGGCTTTTAAAGCCGGCAGCCTCATTAGCCAGAGATCGGGAGTGTTGTCGATTATAGAAATGGCAGGGTCTCCTCCAGTGTGGCCATATCAACCGCGCTGTATCTCGGCGCCAGTCCGGCACGGAGACGCATCCAGTCCTCCATGATCGCCGCCTGCTGCTCATAGCCGTAATCCAGGTAGTCACGGCCGTCGATACGGTAATGGTAATGTCCGCGTTCGCGCTGGATATAGGACCACAGGGTCATGCCGGTTTCGTATTGCCAGACATGGACCAGCTCATGCGCCAGCAGGCTCATGGCGAGCGGATTGTCGCTGAAATCCGGCAGGAGGCGTGGCCAGAAAATCCGCCGCCCGCGCACCACGATCTGCGGCCCGCGCCCGATCCCTTGCGCCAGCCAGGAGACCCAGTGATGAGCGTTCACCAGCCGCACCTCGGCCACCGGCAGTCGCGACAGCAGGCCAGCTGGCAAGGCGTTCATTTCAGTCAAGGTCAGTCGGCGTATTTCGCGCATTGTGATCCAGCCTAACCGCTTATAGACTGTCCGCCAATGACAAACAGGGGCGGCTTATGGCAGCGACACGGAAACCCTTCTACTCCCATCTCTATGTGCAGGTGCTGTTCGGTGTGGCGATCGGTGCGGCCATTGGCCTGATCTGGCCCGAGGTGGCCGCGCAGCCCTGGGTCAAGGCGCTTGGCGACGGCTTCGTCAAGCTGATCAAGATGACTATCGCCGTGCTGATTTTCTGCACGGTGGTCTCCGGTATCGGCCAGGTCAATGAGGCGAAGCAGGTCGGGCGCGTCGGCGTCAAGGCCATCGCCTATTTCGAGGTGATCTCGACCCTGGCGCTCATTCTGGGCCTGATCGTCGCCAATGTGGTGCGTCCGGGCGCCGGTATGCACGCCGCCGGCAATGCCGCGGCCGTGGCGAAATTCGTGGCGCCGGAAACCCATGAAACCCTGGTCGACTTCTTTCTTCACCTGATCCCGGACACCTTCCTGAGCGGCTTTGCCGAGGGCAATATCCTGCAGGTGCTGCTGGTCGCCATCCTGACCGGCTTCGCGCTCCAGCGCATCGGCCCGCCGGTGCAGGAAATCCGCAACCTGATTGATCAGGGGGCGAAGATCATTTTCGACATCATCACCCTGATCATGAAACTGGCGCCCGTCGGTGCCGGCGCGGCCATGGCCTATACGCTGGGTAAGTTCGGTGCAGCGGCTCTGGGTTCGCTGCTGATGCTGATCGGCACCTTCTATCTGACGTCCATCCTGTTTGTCGTGGTCGTGCTGGGGGCGGTCGCTTGGCTATGCGGCTTCTCGATCCTGCGCTTCGTCGCCTATATCAAGGACGAACTGCTGATCATCCTTGGCACCTCGTCCTCGGAAAGCGCCCTGCCGAACCTGATGCGCAAGATGGAGGCGCTCGGCTGCTCGAAACCGGTGGTGGGGCTGGTGATCCCGACCGGCTATTCCTTCAATCTCGACGGCACTAATATCTATATGACCCTGGCCTCGCTGTTTATTGCTCAGGCCCTGGGTTTTGAACTGAGCCTGATGCAGCAACTGACCCTGGTGGGCGTGGCCATGCTGACCTCGAAGGGCGCATCGGGCGTGACCGGCGCGGGTTTCATCACGCTGGGGGCGACGCTCGCCGTGGTCAATCCGGCCCTGGTGCCCGGCATGGCCATCGTGCTCGGCATCGACAAGTTCATGAGCGAATGCCGCGCCCTGACCAATTTCGTAGGGAATGGCGTGGCCTGCGTGGTGGTCTCGCGCTGGGAAGGCGAACTGGACAAGGCGGCGCTGAAAGCGGGCCTGCATCGTAACGCGCTGGAAGTTCCTGCGGAATAAGCGAATTCCCGCCGCAAGCGCGCCTTATTGCATACTTATACTCCGAGGTTCAGGCTGGCAGGCAAAGGCTTTGCGCCTGGAGGAGAACCTTGAGATGACTCAGCATAAAAAATATCTGGCGCCCTCGCTGGCCGTGCTCGGCCTGATGGCGGCCACCCTGGCCACGCCGTTTGCGGCGCATGCCCAGTATGACACCAAGTCCTATGACGGCTACTGCTACGCCAAGAAGGACAATGCCGGCACCAATGGCGCAGTGATCGGCGCCGTGGTCGGCGGCCTGGCCGGCAGCCAGGTTTCGAAGCATGAACGCGGCCTTGGCACGGTTGGCGGCGCGGTCATCGGTGGCGTAATCGGCAACCAGGTCGGCAAGTCGTCAGTGAAATGCTATAATGGCGCCTATTATGCCTATCGCCAGGGCCAGTACTATGCCCCGCCGGCCGCGCCGGATGGCTATCAGGTGCTGTACTTCCGCGATCGCCCGCAGAGCGGCTATTACGACAATGTCTATTATGACGCGCCGTCGGGTAATAACGCCTATAGCCGCGCCGATGACAGCCGCTATGATCCGGCCTACAGCGACAACAGCGACTATCAGAGCCGCCCATCCGACTCGGGTTATGACAATACGGCACCCCTGCCTCCGGCTCGCCCTTATGCCGATAGCCGTTCTGATTCCCGCTATGGCTCGGACCAGCCGGCACGGCCCGATGAAGGCTGGCGTGACGACCAGGGCCAGTGGCACTATGGCCGTCCGCGCGCCGTGGGCTGGCAGGACGATGACGGCCACTGGCATATCGGCCAGGTGGTCGCCTATGGCTGGCGCGACCGCGATGGCGGCTGGCATGAGGAATCGTCCAGCTATTCGAGCAGCAGCTATTCCAGCTCGGGGTACTAGCTTCAGACGGACACAAGACATGAAAGCGGATGGCAGGGATGCCATCCGCTTTTTCTTTTCATCGGCGACGACACAGGCGGACCAAATGGGTTTTCTGTCGTCAATCTGTCATATGGTGCGAGTAACAGGCGGGTATGTTTTTGTGAGGTATTCCATGTCGAAATCGTGCTTGCTCGCCGCCGCTCTTTGTCTGGGGATGACTGTCCCCACTTTTGCCGGTGCACAGGAGACGCTCGAACATGTTGTTGTGATTATGCGTCATGGCGTGCGCCCGCCTACGAAAGACCAGCCGCTGCCGCCGGTCTATACGTCGCAGGCATGGCCGAAATGGGATGTGCCGGCAGGCTGGCTGACCGCTCATGGTGAAAAGGCGATCAACAGGCTGGGGGCGTTTGATCGCCAGAGCTATGGTTCGCTGCTGGGTAATGCTTGCCCGGAGAAGGGGCGTGTGCGCGTGGTGGCCGATACCGACCAGCGGACGCTGAAAACAGCCTCGGCCTATGCCGATACCCTGTTGCCAGGCTGTGCCGTGACGGTTGAAAACGCCGGCGATGGGCAGGTTGATGCACGTTTCTCGCCGTTTGAGGGCACGGCCAAAATGATGCCGGGTGAAGCGGAGAAGGCAGCTCAGGATGCCTTGCCCACCGGTGGATTGGCACGGCTTGATGCCGACAACCACACCCGTCTGGCACTCCTGACCCGCATGTTGGATTGTCACGCCGCGGCCTGTGACCTGACCGCCCAGCCGACGCGCTTTGCCGACAAGGAAGGCCGGGTGAAGATTGCCGGCGGGCTCGATACCGCTTCGACCCTGGCCCAGATTCTGCTGCTGGAATATACCGATGGCAAGCCGATGGATCAGGTCGGCTGGGGCAAGGTGACACCGGCGCAAATCGCCGATCTGTCGGTGCTTCATGCGTTGGAATTCAATACGATTGCGCGGCCGAAGGCGATTGCGCGCTTCGGCGCCAAGCCCTTGCTGGACGAAGTGAAGGCCGGCCTTTTCGGTAATGGAGCCGTCTATACGGTGCTGGTCGGGCACGACACTAATATCGCCCAGGTGGCTGGCGCATTGGACATCAATTTCCAGGCGCCCGGCCTGGCGCAGAATGACCCGGCGCCAGGTGGCGCGCTGATCTTCGAAAAGTGGCGCGATGCCAGCGGCGCCGAGACGGTGCGTGTGCGTTATCGTGCCCAGTCCCTGGAAGAAATCCGCAATCTGACGGATCTGGCGGCCGGAGATACGGCCCCAGTGACTATTCCCGCCTGTGGGGGTGAAAGCTGTGAGGCGGCCGCCTTCCAGGCGCTGATACCCTAGCACTTCTAATAATTATCGCGCAGCTTGCCGCCCAGGGCAGCGGAGACCGAAGCGATAAAGGCGCCGATGAGCAGCGAAAGGGTTAAGGCCGTATGGAACGCGACCATGGCCTTTCGTGTGGTTTCCGCCGTTGCCAGGGCCTTGCTTCTGGCGGTATCGATCTGTGTCAGGGTGCCGCTGACCCTTTGTTCGGCCGCGTCCTGAGACAGGCCCGTGCGGGTAACGACCTGACTTACCAGATAGGCCCTGTCCGCAGGCGAGACGACACCTTCCCTGGCGCCCTTTGCGAGAATGCGCGCCGTTTCCGCCGTGGCTTCCGGAGCCGTAGCGATGATTGGTGTGCTGCTGCGGTAGAGGCTGTCGGCATAATAGGGCATATCGTCTGCCACCTCGACACCCGTCTTGACCACGGTGGTCGCCACGCAAAGAGCAACACCCAGGGTCAGCAGGGTTGCCACCGCCCAGGCCAGGAAGCCGTGGGCGGTATCACGGAAAAATACCTCGTCACTGTGAGTATCGGCCCATTTCACCCGCAGGCGTCCGGCAATGTAACCGCCTACACCGGACGATATCCATTGCATGATGACCAGCCAGATAGCCATGCCGGCTGAGAAGGTGATGAGGCTGGCGCCGGGGTTATAGGCATTGGTGGAGGCAAAACCGAGGGCCGAACCCAGGGGCAGCAGCAGGGCGGATATGGCGGCCGCGGCGGCAGCGCCACCCAGTATGGAGGCCCAGTGGATGCCGGATTGGGAAGATTCCATATTCGGGCCATCGGTCGGTGCGATCGGATCGGGAAGTGCCATGATCTGCCTCCCTTAGCGAAACAAAAGGGCCAGGATGATGATGACGGGGATCGGCACCCCCAGAAGCCATAATAAAATACCTCTAGCCATCGGAACCTCCCATTATTGACTGTCATTCAGGGATAGGTGAGGGGACGTCGGGGTGAAATGCCGTAATGGCAAGTAAAGTGTAATGAAGTCATAAGCTTGCTTGGAGCGGATTTATTTTCCGCTTATGGACGGGGCGGGGAATCGTCTGCCAAACTTACAGTTTCCGCGCGCATGATAATGCCAAGAGGTCAGAAGCCTCACGCGTTGAAAGGTAGATGTTCATGTGGTCCCCACGCCATTTCGCCAATGCCCGCCCGGCTGGTGTTCTGTTTCTGCAAAATCTGTTTGTTGAGCAAAAGCCGGCGAATGTCATAGATAATCTGGCCGCCGTCGCTCTGCCTCTGCGACGTTTGAGCCGGCCGGTGAACAGCTGAAATTCTGGACGCCACGATAATCCCGGAATCGAAGCAGGCCTGATGACTATTCGGCGACCTTCGGGTCGAGATATTTGCTGACCACATGTTCGAGCTGGGCGGGTGTAAACGGCTTGGCCAGATAATCGTCCATACCGGCATCTAGGCACTTTTGCCGGTCGCCAGCCAGGGCGTTGGCCGTGACGCCCACGACCGGCATGTCGGGCAGGTCACCAGTCTTTTGCGCCGCGCGGATGCGCCGTGTGGCTTCGAAACCATCCATTTCCGGCATCTGTACATCCATCAGGACCAGATCGAATTTGTGAGAATCGAGGGCGTCCAGCGCCTCTTGACCATTGCGCGCCACGGTGACCGCATAGCCCTGGTCTTCCAGCATGGCGACGGCAACCACCACATTGCCTTCATAGTCTTCCGCCAACAGGATGCGGCCACGGGCATCCGTCTTTGTCGAATGGCCTGAAGCCCCGGCGTCATTGGCGGCCTCGATGGCCGGCGCCGGCTGGAATTCCATCGGCAGGGCCACGGTAAAGCGGCTGCCGAGGCCTTCGCGACTGGAGACGCTGATCGTCCCCCCCATCAGTTCGGTGAGCTGCCGGGTGATGGCCAGGCCCAGGCCCGTGCCGCCAAAGCGACGCGAAATGCTGGGGTCAGCCTGGACGAACTTGTCGAAGATGCGCTCTGCCTGACCGTGGGACATGCCGATACCGGAATCGGCGACATCGATCAGGACCAGCCGTTGATTGTCGTCGCGGGGCTCAGTGCGGACGATGATATTGACGAAGCCCTCGTCGGTAAATTTGACGGCATTGCTGACGAGATTGGTCAGCACCTGCTGCAGCCGCATCGCGTCTCCGCGCGCATGCAGTTCCTGGCGCGGCGGGCACTTGATGTTCAGCATCAGGTCCTTTTCGGCGGCGCGTATACTCATGATCGAACCCACCTCGGAGACGATGTCGGCAATGTTCATCGGCGCCGATTCCAGCACCAGTTCATGGCTCTCGATCTTGGCATAGTCGAGCAGGTCATTGATCAGATTGAGCAGCGAATCCGAGGACAGGCGCAGCACGCCCAGCAGTTTCTTCTGCTTGTCGTCCAGCGGGGTGCCGCGATCGAGCAGGCTGACAATGCCGACGATGGCGTTCATCGGCGTGCGCAGTTCATGGCTCATATTGGCCAGGAATTCGCTTTTGGCGACATTGGCGTGTTCGGCCGACAGGCGCTCGCCTTCGAGCACGACCTGCACAATGTTCTGCGCGGTCTCCACGTCGTCGCGCGTCCATGGCCGGCAGCGGTGCTGGACCGTTTCCTTCCACAGCTCGAAGGAGGCGCGCGGCATCAGGCGGTAACCGGCCTTGGTCTTTTCCGGCGTCTTTTCTGGTGTGCCGGCCCAGTTGACCTGCTGCTGTTCGGAGCCGCGGAACCAGATGATGTAGTCTTTCTTGGCCACGCTGATCGGGGCCGCCAGGAAACCGCCCTTGAGGTGACACAGGTCCGGATCGGCGGCACAGGCCTGATCGGCTTCCTGGGTGTGATAGATGCCGCTGGTCTGGGCCTGTATCCAGTCCGCCAGGCGGTGAATCGTCTCCTCGCGCGGTGTTTCGCCAAAGCGCAGCAGGCGCTTGCGGGTCATCACCGCCATACCGGTGGCATTGAGGGCGCTGAGCGCCAGGGTCTGGCGGCCCTTCAGCAGTTCTTCGAGATTGAAGTCTGTCTTGAGGCCGGCGGTCAGGCGCTCGACGATCAGGTTGCGCTTTTCCTGCTCATGCCGGTCACGCAGGCCTTCCAGCGACGACAGCTGTGCCGAGAAAATGTGGCCCATGATCTCGGAGACCATGCGCACACGATAGGGCACGTGATAGCCGACATTGTGGTGGCAGGCGACAAGCCCCCACAGCTTGCCATCCTGGATGATCGATACCGACATCGAGGCGGCTACGCCCATATTGGCCAGGTACTGGACATGGACCGGCGAAACGCTGCGCAGGACGCTTAAGCTCATATCGAGCGGCCGTTCGGTATCGGGATGCACCGGCGGGATAATTGGCACCGGGGCGTAGCTCACATCCGCGATCTGGCGGATATAGTTCGTCATGTAGAGCTTGCGCGCCTGCTCCGGAATATCCGAGGCCGGGAAGTGCAGGCCGCGATAGCTCGGCATGTATTCGGCCTTGTTCTCGCCGACGACCTCGCCATTCCAGTTTTCATCGAACTTGTAGAGCTTGACGCGGTCGAAGCCGGTGATGTCGCGGATCTTCTGGGTGACGAAGTCGTAGAGGTCGGGCAGGGTGGTGGCGTTGCGCAGGCCGACGGCAAAATCGCGCAGTTCGTCGTAGAAGAAGTCGCGCACCAGAGATTTCTTATCGTCGACGATTTCCAGCTCGACCACGATATTGTCGTCGACACGGTGCGCCACGGCGTCGAACCACAGGTCGTCGATCTTGATGATGGTGGACTGGATCGGCATCAGGCTGCGCTCGACCACGATATGGCGAATCTGCTCGGCCTGTTCGCGGCCGATGATATCGCCCAGTGTACGGTTCAGCACCGCCTCGACACTCAGCTGCGGCAGCCAGCGCCCGACATTCTCAGACACCTGTATGACGCGGTGGTCATCGCCTTCCAGAACGAACAGCATGCCGTAAGGCTGAATCGAGCCGGGAATATGGATCGGTTCCTTGGCGCATTCCTTGAGCGCGTCTTCCAGTTCGGCCTCGGTCAGCTCTGTGCGCGGGTCAAGCTTCATGGCGCGCCGTCCGGGCGAGGGGGCTGCCCGCCTGCTTCAGGTCGAACAGGGAATCGCAAAACCAGGCGATGGTCTCGAAGGCGCGCCGGGCGCTGGTCAGCACTTCCTCGGGATTGAGGGCGTCGCCGAGCGTTTCGATATAGGTGGTGAAGGTCTTCCAGTGCGGGCCGTTATCGTGGCCGTAGCCGGCGAAGAACCACTGGTCGAGGCGCGGAATCAGGCCGAGCTGGCGTTCCAGATGCTTGCTTATGACGTGGCCGCCGAGGGTCGAGCCCTGTTTGGTGTAGAGATAGCCGGCCAGTTTCGAGCGCGTATCGATGGGGGGGTGCACAAAGGCGATATGGCGCGCGCAGCTTTCCAGCCGGTGCTGGGCCAGGTCGCTGCCGAGCCAGGTCAGAACGGGGGCATTGGGCACGTCTTCCGGCCAGCCGGCCAGGCAGGCGGTCTCGGCATGGGTGTAATAGGCTTCGAAGGCCAGCAGGATATGATGGAAGTCCGTAAGGGTAAGGGACGTGTCGGACAGGCCATTCAGCAGGGGATGCGTATGAAGGGCCTCGTGCTGCAGGCGGGTATGGGTACGTAAGGCTTCGATAAGACGCATGGCTGGAGGCTTGATATGGAGCAGGTGTTCTTATCCGGTAATTTTTATAAAGAGAAAATAATGAAAGTCGAAATAGCCAGCCTATGGCAGGCGCTTTAAGGAAAATTGTGAATCGCCTTGACCTTCAGGTGCGCTTCCTCTATAGCCCGCGGATCATTTTTGAGGTGCGCCGTTAAAAGCGCGTCCCGAACCGAAGATATGCAGGGGCTGTGTCCCCGCCGTAACCTCCAAAGCGCAGGTTGCGGCTTTTGCGTTTGTTCGGAAAGGCCTCCGGAATACAAGCCGCTTCCGCCCTATCACGTTTTTGGGGGGAAGCTTCTGAAAACCATGATCGCTTCGGCCAAACGGCACAGGTCATACATAAAGAAAGCCATCGCCTACGATGCCTACAATTAACCAGCTCCTCCGCAAGCCGCGCCATCCGAAGCCGGTTCGCAACAAGGTCCCGGCCCTGAAGGGCTGCCCGCAACGCCGCGGCGTCTGCACCCGCGTCTACACGACGACCCCGAAGAAGCCGAACTCCGCTCTGCGTAAGGTTGCCAAGGTGCGCCTGACCTCGCAGATCGAAGCCGTGTGCTACATCCCGGGTGAAGGCCACAACCTGCAGGAACACTCCGTTGTTCTGATCCGCGGCGGCCGCGTTAAGGACCTTCCGGGCGTCCGTTACCACATCCTGCGCGGCGTGCTCGACACGCAAG